>NZ_CAKJTG010000072.1 GCF_917563885.1 Pseudoneobacillus rhizosphaerae | reverse complement strand
GACAATGTGAATATGAAGGGGAATTGTACCATACACGCAATGATTTTGAGCAGCTACACCTTCGTATTAAGGGAATAACAGCTCTTGATGGACAAGCCCCTGAAATCGTATTTGAGGCGACGGGTGTCTATTCAAGATCAGTTGAAAAGTTTCTACGGGATCACGGACATACATACTGCCGCATGAACCCACTGGAAGCGAACCTACAAATAGCTTCAATGCGTCGACACAAAACCGATATTAGCGATGCCCATGAGTTAGCGAAAACCCACTTTAAATTGGAACGTGAAACGACGTATGTGCACAATGATTATTATGAACAGATGCGGGCGA
>NZ_CAKJTG010000071.1 GCF_917563885.1 Pseudoneobacillus rhizosphaerae | reverse complement strand
GTGGCCGATCACCCTCTCAGGTCGGCTACGCATCGTCGCCTTGGTGAGCCATTACCTCACCAACTAGCTAATGCGCCGCGGGCCCATCTATAAGTGACAGCTTGCACCGTCTTTCAGCTTTTCCTCATGAGAGGAAAAGGATTATCCGGTATTAGCTCCGGTTTCCCGAAGTTATCCCAGTCTTATAGGCAGGTTGCCCACGTGTTACTCACCCGTCCGCCGCTAACCAAAGGGAGCAAGCTCCCAATGATTCGCTCGACTTGCATGTATTAGGCACGCCGCCAGCGTTCGTCCTGAGCCAGGATCAAACTCTCCAATAAAGTGTTTGATTAGCTCATAAAGTTTACTCTGGCT
>NZ_CAKJTG010000070.1 GCF_917563885.1 Pseudoneobacillus rhizosphaerae | reverse complement strand
ACCTGTCCGAATCAAGCCCTCATTCGGACAGGTTTTTATTTTTCCTAGCATAAGAGGTCCGAATCAGGGCTTCATTCGGACAGGTTTTTATTTTTCCTAGCATAAGCTTTCCGAATCAAGCTCTCATTCGGACAGGTTTTTATATTTTCCAGCATAAGCGGTCCGAATCAAGCCCTCATTCGGACAGGTTTTTATATTTTCTAGCATAAGAGGTCCGAATCAGGGCTTCATTCGGACAGGTTTTATATTTTCCAGCATAAGCGGTCCGAATCAAGCCCTCATTCGGACAGGTTTTTATATTTTCTAGCATAAGCAGTCCGAATCAAGCCCTCATTCGGACAGGTTTTTATATTTTCTAGCATAAGCTGTACGAATCAGGCCCACATTCGGACAGGTTTAAACTTTTTCCAGCTTAAGCAGTCCGAA
>NZ_CAKJTG010000069.1 GCF_917563885.1 Pseudoneobacillus rhizosphaerae | reverse complement strand
GTAAAACATACTAACATTAGTAGTACAGACCAAGGCCATGGTTTGTGCTACTATTTTTTTTATAGTAGAAGTGAAGGAAGGTCAATCCGCTTATTGGACCATGTTAGAGTCCGTATTTAAAACAGGCCAACTTCACACCCTTGTTTGAATCAGTTTAGTATGTTGGGTCCTAGAGATCGTGTATAAGAAAATGGAATCGATAAGGCACTGTGAAGACTTCTATGATTGGTTATAAAAGGAGAATATTTATATGAAACATGTCATCGCTCTTGATGTAAGTAAAGGGAAAAGCACAATTGCCATTTATGATGGTTATAGACAATGTGAATATGAAGGGGAATTGTACCATACACGCAATGATTTTGAGCAGCTACACCTTCGTATTAAGGGAATAACAGCTCTTGATGGACAAGCCCCTGAAATCGTATTTGAGGCGAC
>NZ_CAKJTG010000068.1 GCF_917563885.1 Pseudoneobacillus rhizosphaerae | reverse complement strand
TGAGGGGGAACCGTCCTTCATCCCACCTTTGAAGGACATTACAGATTCAATCTGAGGGAGAACTGTCCTTCATCCCACCTTTGAAGGACATTACAGATTCAATCTGAGGGAGAACTGTCCTTCATCCCACCTTTGAAGGACATTACAGATTCAATCTGAGGGAGAACTGTCCTTCATCCAAACTATGATAGAAAAACAACTCTACTTAGAAAAAAATATCCTTCAAATGGAATACATTATTTCAAACTTGTTCTTAACCTTCCCATTCCCAATATTTTGACTAAATCTACCCAAATAAAATAAGATAGAGGAAAATAAAACCAATGTTAGGGTGCAATTTAATGAAAATTCTAATGGTAGAAGATGATCGAACAATCGCGTCTGGGCTGGAATATTCCTTGCAGCAGGAAGACTATGAGACCATTCTCTGTCATAATGCCGAAACGGCCAAAAGCATGATTGAAGAAAAATGGCATGAAATTGATTTATTTCTTTTTGACCTGAACTTACCAGACGGGAGTGGCTACGATTTATGTGCACTTGTTAAATCCCAATCGGATAAACCCGTTATTTTTCTAACAGCCTTTGATGATGAGGTGAATGTTGTTATGGGTCTTGATAT
>NZ_CAKJTG010000067.1 GCF_917563885.1 Pseudoneobacillus rhizosphaerae | reverse complement strand
CCTCTACTACTGCTACAACAACTAGCATCAGCTTAACATGGGATGCGGCTGAAAGAGCAGAAAGCTATGAGCTAAGACGAAATGGTGAAGTAATCTATACTGGTGCAGCAACAAGCTTTGCCGATTCTGATTTAACTCCAGGAACAACGTATAGCTACGAATTAAAAGCGATAAATTCAGGGGGAGCAAGTACTACAGTAACTCTTTCTGCAACTACTTTACCGCAACCACCAAATGCAATCACGAACTTTACTGGTACAGCAACAACGACAAGTGTCACATTAACTTGGGATGCTTCCGAGCGTGCAGCTGGTTATATTGTAAAACGTGATGGCGTGAACGTGTATGAAGGATCAGCTCTAACTTTCACTGAAAATGGGCTAACTCCTGATACAAACTATAGCTATGAATTAGTAGCAAGCAATGCAGGTGGAGAAACCACTCCATCCACGATTACTGTTAAAACAATTAAAGTAGCACCAACTGCACCAACAAATTTAGCCTCTACTTCTGCTACAACGACTAGCATCAGCTTAACTTGGGATGCGGCTGAAAGAGCAGAAAGCTATGAGCTAAGACGAAATGGTGAAGTAATCTATACTGGTGAAGCAACAAGCTTTGCGGATTCTGGTTTAACTCCAGGAACAACGTATAGCTACGAATTAAAAGCGATAAATTCAGGAGGAGCAAGTACTACAGTAACTCTTTCTGCAACTACTTTACCGCAACCACCAAATGCAATCACGAACTTTACTGGTACAGCAACAACGACAAGTGTCACATTAACTTGGGATGCTTCCGAGC
>NZ_CAKJTG010000066.1 GCF_917563885.1 Pseudoneobacillus rhizosphaerae | reverse complement strand
ATTGATTTCTTAGAATTCTATGCTCGTCAAATGCTACAAATTAAAGATGGTGTTCCTGTGAACAGCCGTCCGAATGAATATAATCGTTATGACTACATTCCGTTAGGAGTAGGAATCATTATCTCTCCTTGGAACTTCCCATTAGCAATCATGGCTGGTACAGCAGTTGCTGCGATTGTAACAGGAAACACTGTTTTATTAAAGCCAGCTTCAACAACTCCAATCGTTGCAGCTAAATTTGTAGAAGTCATGGAAGAAGCAGGATTACCAAAAGGTGTTCTTAACTTCGTTCCAGGAAGCGGTGCTGAAGTAGGAGACTACTTAGTCGACCATAAAGATACTCGTTTCATCAGCTTCACAGGTTCTCGTGATGTTGGATTACGCATTTTCGAACGTGCATCTAAGTTAAACGAAGGTCAAATTTGGATGAAGCGCGTAATTGCGGAAATGGGTGGAAAAGATACAATCGTGGTGGATAGCGAAGCAGATTTAGAATTAGCTGCTCAATCGATTGTTGCTTCCGCATTCGGTTTCTCAGGACAAAAATGTTCTGCATGTTCTCGTGCAGTCATTGTTGAAGATGTCTACGATCAAGTATTAAATCGTGTTATCGAAATTACGAAGGAAAAATCAACTGGAAACCCTGAATTGCAAGAAACGTTCACAGGTCCAGTAATTGACCAAAGTTCTTTCAATAAAATAATGGGATATATTGAAATCGGTAAGGGCGAAGGCCGTTTAGTTGCAGGTGGAACTGGAGATAACTCAAAAGGATTCTTCATCGAACCAACAATTATTGCTGACCTTGATCCAAAAGCTCGTATTATGCAAGAAGAAATTTTTGGACCAGTTGTTGGTATCTGCAAGGCTAATGATTTTAATCATGCAATTGAAATTGCAAACAACACAGAATACGGCTTAACGGGTGCAGTAATCACACGTAACCGTGAGAAAATCCAACAAGC
>NZ_CAKJTG010000065.1 GCF_917563885.1 Pseudoneobacillus rhizosphaerae | reverse complement strand
CTACGTATTACCGCGGCTGCTGGCACGTAGTTAGCCGTGGCTTTCTGGTTAGGTACCGTCAAGGTACCGGCAGTTACTCCGGTACTTGTTCTTCCCTAACAACAGAACTTTACGACCCGAAAGCCTTCATCGTTCACGCGGCGTTGCTCCGTCAGACTTTCGTCCATTGCGGAAGATTCCCTACTGCTGCCTCCCGTAGGAGTCTGGGCCGTGTCTCAGTCCCAGTGTGGCCGATCACCCTCTCAGGTCGGCTACGCATCGTCGCCTTGGTGAGCCATTACCTCACCAACTAGCTAATGCGCCGCGGGCCCATCTATAAGTGACAGCTTGCACCGTCTTTCAGCTTTCCTACATGAGTAGAAAAGGATTATCCGGTATTAGCTCCGGTTTCCCGAAGTTATCCCAGTCTTATAGGCAGGTTGCCCACGTGTTACTCACCCGTCCGCCGCTAATCAAAGGAAGCAAGCTCCCAATGATTCGCTCGACTTGCATGTATTAGGCACGCCGCCAGCGTTCGTCCTGAGCCAGGATCAAACTCTCCAATAAAGTGTTTGATTAGCTCATAAAGTTTACTCTGGCTTAGTTCCAACTTCCTTTAGAAGAAAGTTTTCACTTAATTTGTTATTGTTTGGTTGTTTAGTTTTCAAAGAACAATTTATTGAGACAACTTTTATATCTTATCATCGATAGTTTTCATTGTCAACAACTTATTAATATTTTATAAATAAAGATTAATAGTTTTGTTTGACAGATTGATAGTATAACACCATCGGTGTTACCAATCAACTATAAGATTTTACCAATCCCAATTATTAATGAGATAAAAAAAGACATGGACATAATCCAATGTCATTTCGCCTGGCGACGTCCTACTCTCACAGGGGGAATCCCCCAACTACCATCGGCGCAAAGAAGCTTAACTTCCGTGTTCGGTATGGGAACGGGTGTGACCTTCTTGCCATCGCCACCAGACTGTA
>NZ_CAKJTG010000064.1 GCF_917563885.1 Pseudoneobacillus rhizosphaerae | reverse complement strand
GCTTCAATGCGTCGACACAAAACCGATATTAGCGATGCCCATGAGTTAGCGAAAACCCACTTTAAATTGGAACGTGAAACGACGTATGTGCACAATGATTATTATGAACAGATGCGGGCGATTACTCGTTATTATGACGAGATTGATGAAGAACTTATTCTTTTACGCAATCGTATGCATGCCATTTTACATCTTACATTTCCAGAGTTGGAACGACTTATTACACCGAGTTCAGCGCTATTTTTAAATTTTGTGCAATTGTATCCACATCCTGCCCTTTTATTAGCTGATTCAAAGACAATTATTAAAAATCGGTTAAAAAACAATACACGTAAAATTCTTTCACTAGAACGTGCAGAGAAAAAAGCCACTGTGTTATTAGAAGCTGCGAAAAATTCATATCCTGCCATTGAACCAACGGATATTCGTTGTAATCAAGTACGTGATTATGCCCGACGTATTGCGGATTTAATGGAAAAGAAAGACCAGCTTGTGAAACAAATGGTTATGATGTCTGAAGGAAGAAAGGAATATACCGTATTACGCTCTTTTCCAGGGATTGGTGAAACAACAGCGTGCAGACTTATTGGCGAAATAGGTGATATTCGCCGATTTAAAAACGCGAAACAACTGAACGCTTACGTTGGCATCGATATTATGCGCTATCAATCTGGCAATACACAATACAGTGATCGCATTAATAAACGAGGAAATAAGAAGCTACGGAAGATTTTATTTTTTATGATTTGTACGATGCTTATGGCAAAAGGGAAACCTAATCATTTAGTAGACTACTATTACAAATTAAAAACGCAACCTCAGAGAAAGCCTCATAAGGTCGCGATTTTGGCGTGTATCAATAAGTTTCTGAAAGTGACGTTTCAGTTAGTGACACACGGCATACTTTACGATTATGAGTCCGCACTACCAGCTCAGAAATCGTAGCCAAGTTTATATTCACTATAGCACACTGACCTTTCGAAAAAAAGAATATCGTTAGGTCTTTTCGTCATGGGGAAATTTAGATGTATTTGGGAGGGGTACCCCTCCCAAATACATCTAAATAAAAAAATAAATGAATTAACGAAATACACTTGACTAATCGTAAGAAATAAGCGGAGATTTTTCCGTTAAACTTCGGAATAGGGTTTGTTCGGGGTAAATAAGCGGAGGTTTTCC
>NZ_CAKJTG010000063.1 GCF_917563885.1 Pseudoneobacillus rhizosphaerae | reverse complement strand
AATGAAGTGACCCCTAAAAGTTAGACACGGTTATTTCATTAGGCAGCTTGCTCAAAATGAGTTCGGTATTGTACCGGACTCATTTTTAATTTTGCCTTCATCCGTTTCGTATTATAATATTCCATATATTTTTTGAGTTCTTGTTTAAAATGCTCTACACTCTCGAATTCCTTATAATAAAGGAATTCTGATTTCATAATCCCAAAGAAATTCTCCATCACTGAATTATCGTAACAGTTTCCTTTACGAGACATACTTTGTTTAATTCCTCTTTCTTGGAGGGCATGACGATATGGCTTCATTTGATAATGCCAACCCTGATCCGAATGCATTAATAAGTTATGTTCTTCTGGCAAGCGCTCTAGGGCTTTCCCTAACATCTCTGATACAAGTGAGTATGTTGGTCTAGAGCCGATTGTATAAGTAATAATTTCTCCGTTAAATAAATCCAATACAGGCGATAAGTAAAGCTTCTCGCCAAATAATTTAAACTCTGTAATATCCGTTACCCATTTCTGATTTGGGGCGTCCGCTATAAATTGACGATCTAAATGATTTGGGGCAATTTTACCTACAGTACCTTTGTAAGATTTGTATTTTTTCATGCGCACCAAACATTTTAAACCAAGTTCTTTCATGATACGTTGAACCTTTTTGTGATTTACTTTTTGCCCACGATTCGTTAGCTCATCACGAATACGGCGGTAACCGTAACGACCTTCATGTTCCTCATAGATGGCCTTAATTTCAGCTTTCAAGTCGCGATCTGGATCTGGTTGATTCATTCTCTTTACTAAATCATAATATGTGCTACGTGGAATATCAGCGAGTTTCACGAGTTCCTTCACCGGGTATTTATGCCTTAATTCATAGACTACTAGTGCTCTGTCTTGTTTGGTGATTTTTCCTTGTTTTGAACTAAGGCATTCAACTTTTTTAAATACTCATTTTCCATTTCTAGTTGTTTAATACGGGCTTCAAGTGCCTCAACTGCCCCTTTTACTGGTAATTGTTTTGGTTGTTTAGTAGATTTCTTTTTCATGGATGGACGCCCCTTTTCTTTTGGTTCAAGGGCTTCCATACCACCATCCTCCATCTTTTTTTGCCAATCATACACCATTGTATAACTAGAGAGTCTAAAGAGAGCTGCGGTATCCATTAATGACGCACCAGATTGAACCATGTAGTTTAGTACGTCTAGTTTAAAGCTGACAGAACAATTTGTATAGGGAGTTTTAAATCCTTCTTCTCCATGTAATTCATATAACTTCAACCAATATTGGAACTGCGCTCTGGTAACACCAATTTGTTTTGCATATTCTTTTTGGGAAAACACTTTTGGGTTATAGCTTTGAATAATATTTAATTTAATATCACTTGGATATTTTGACATACAAAAAACTGCACCTCCAACTGTTAGATAGTGTCTAACAATTGGGGTGCAGTTCA
>NZ_CAKJTG010000062.1 GCF_917563885.1 Pseudoneobacillus rhizosphaerae | reverse complement strand
GATTATGCCCATATAATTGTGTAAAAAGAATAGGTCACCATCATGACCGTGTTACAATGTTTTCGACCAAGAAACCATTTTACGGAGGACATGATGATGACCCAAATAAATATTACTATAAATTTAGAAGATCTCAAAGGGAAAATAGAAAATAGTTCACTAGAATCACCTGTAAAAGCATCTTTAGCACTTATATTAAATTCTTTAATGGAGAAGGAAAGAGATGAACATATTAACGCTCTTTCTCATGAAAGAACGGATGAGCGCCGAGGTTATCGTAACGGCTATTATGAGCGCGAGCTGATTACTGGCGTGGGATCTCTTACATTAAAAGTTCCTCGTACGAGGGATGGTGAATTCTCTACCACTGTCTTTGAAAAATACCAACGCTGCGATCAGGCACTTATTCTTTCTATGATTGAAATGGTAGTAAATGGGGTTTCGACACGTAAAATAACCAAAATTGTGGAGGAATTATGTGGGACAAGTGTGTCCAAATCACTCGTTTCTAACCTAATGAAATCAGTAGATCCAGTGGTTAACGAATGGAGAAACCGCCCTCTTAACGTGCATTATTATCCCTATGTTTACGTTGATGCCATGTACATTAAAGTTCGTGAGAACGATAAAGTAGTTTCTAAAAGTGTTCATATTGCTGTTGGAGTAAATGAGACTGGCCATAGAGAGATTATCGGCTTAAAAGTTAATCACACTGAATCTACTGATAGCTGGACATCCTTCTTTGATTATTTAAAGTCCAGAGGACTTCAATCTCCCAAAGTGGTTATTTCTGATGCTCATGGTGGGTTAGTTACATCTATTAAGGAATCATTCTTAGGAACTTCTTGGCAAAGATGTAGTGTCCACTTTTTAAGAAACATTATGGATACTCTTCCAAAAAAGGGTACAGCTGATGCTCGTCAAGAACTTAAAGACCTTTTTCAGAATTCTGATATTAATGTTGTAAGACAATTGAAAAATCACTTTGTAGAGAAGTATCACGATACCAAAGGGTTTTCAAAAGCAACAGAAACATTAGAAAATGGGTTTGAAGACGCTATCCAATTTCACTCCCAACCTGTCCAGTATCATAAACATCTACGCACCACAAACATGCTCGAACGCTTAAACCAAGAAGTTCGCAGAAGAGAAAGGGTTATTCGTATCTTCACAAATGATCAGTCAGCTATCAGAATTATTGGTTCAGTATTAATGGATATTGATGAAGAGTGGAATAGAAAGAATGTTCCTTATCTAAAGAAAGCATATAAATAACAATCTAAACTAGCGAGGCGATTGGCCTAATTTCGAATTGACATTGAGCCTCCAGCGGGCATGACGTAAAGCCAGGAAGCCAGATGTTTAACAACACCTGGCTTACCCTCCAGGCTATCATGCCCGCCCCTCAATGTAAATTCGAAATAAATGTAGTTCATTATACGGATTTTATTTTAATCAATTGAAAATCATTGTTGACACTTTTACACAATTAAATGGACTTGACT
>NZ_CAKJTG010000061.1 GCF_917563885.1 Pseudoneobacillus rhizosphaerae | reverse complement strand
ACACAATTCCATCAGGACCAGTGACTGGATTTGCCACAGCCCCTTTTAAAAATCCACTTGCATCAAAGCCACCAGTCAATTTGTGAATCCCAGCATTTAACCAAGCATATCCTAAATAAATTCGAAGTACTGTGAATAAAGCAGCAGCAATTTTATTTTTTCTTAAGAAATTCACCAACATATGAATCAACTTCCTCTCAATTGATAATTTAATTTAATGAATGATTACACTATCAATATACAAGAAAATTAGTAAACAATGTGGGGATATTAGAAACCTTCACAAATCCGTAAAAACATTATGTCAAACAGTTGAACGAGGCAATAAGAGAAAGAATGGGGACAATTCTTATGCTTCATTTTGAAGCAAGTGAACGGTCCCCATGACTCAATTCCACTATAAAACTTGTTCCCTCTTTTTCTTTACTTTTCACGGTAATATTCCCTCCATGCAGCTTTACAATTGTAGCAACAATTGACAGACCTAAGCCTGTTCCCTCTATCGTTCTTGTCCGTGAAACATCTGCCCGGTAAAAGCGGTCAAATATCCTTTCTAATTCCGTATCTTTCATACCAATCCCTGTATCCTCAAAAGTTACGAAAATGGACCCTTCTCTGGCTTCTATTACGATTTCTATACTACCATTTGGCTTATTATATTTAATTGCATTTGATAAAAGGTTGTCCCAAACAGTCTCTAATAAGGATGGATCGCCTAATAATTCTATATCTGGTAAGGTGTAGCTTAGCATGATGCCTTTTTCATTGATTGCCCATTGGTAATTTCGGATCAATTCCTTTAGCTGCTGTCCAACGTTGAATAGTTTTTTTACCATAAATTCCTCATCTCGATCTAATGAGGCAAGAAGTAACAATTGTTCTGTTAAAGTAGATAGTCTTCTAATTTCACCGTTAATGATTGAAATATATTTGGTTGTTTCTTCTTTGCTAATAGAATTGTTATCCAAAAGGTTCGTATATCCTTTAATATTGGATAGTGGTGATTGTATATCATGAGAAATATTCGAGATGAATTCCTTCCTCATATCATCTATTTGTTCTAGCTTTCTTGCCATGCGAAAAAAACTATGGGAAAGCTCGCCTAACTCATCATGGCGAGCAATGCCGAATTCAACTTTGTAATTCCCATTTGCCAATAACTTTGTTGCTTTAGTTAGTTTAGAAATTGGCTTTACTAAATATTTGGTATTAATAATAACCATTATGATAGTCAAAGAAATTGCCAGTACAAGGATCCATCCGAATAATATGTGCATCTCATTGAATAGGAATTTGATATCCGGTCTAACAAAAAGTGCAAAGCTTTCTCCGTTATACTTCAATGGAACGCCAATCGTATTCTTTAGTTCATTAGCAAAAAAGCCAGTAACAAATGTCTTCTGTGGAAATTGAAGAATGCCGTGAAAAATAGTGCCGTTTAATACAGACTGTTTGGTTGAATCAGAAAGACCTTTGTCCCTGAAAGGCTCGCCAAAAAAGAATTCATTCCCATCGGTATCTACCAAATACAATTGATAGCCAACTAAAGATATACTTTCTAAATACTCCTTCAGGTTGAGGTTTGGATGCTCCGAAGCAAAGGAAGCGATGTCTAGTGCAACCTTAGTGTTTTTTTGATCATTAACAGGCTTCAGTGTTTTTTGGTAATGAATATTTGAGATTAAGAAAGCAAGAATAAAGCTGATAAACATCATTCCAATGGTAACCACAATAAATTTCACATAAAGAGTTTTCATCGGCGCTGGATCTCCAATAGATAGCCAACCCCACGAACTGTATTTATTTTAAAATCATCGGTTAAGATTGAAAAACGTTCCCTTAATCTTTTGATATGCACATCTACTGTTCTTTCATCCCCTTCAAAATCCATCCCCCATATGTGGTTAATGAGATGTTCTCTGGAAAACACCTGTTTAGGATTAGAAACTAAGTAAGTTAAAAGTTCAAATTCCTTTAAGGGTAAAAGCAATGTTCGGTTTCCAATCTGAACCTCATAGCTCTTTTTATTAATAGTTGTATCACCTATACTTAGTATGGATTCATCTGCTTGATTATCATATCTACGTAACAAAGCTTTTATCCGAAAGCTCAGTTCCTTTGGTTCAAATGGCTTGACTAGATAATCATCCGTTCCAGCTTGATATCCTTGCTCTTTATCCTCGATTTGGTTTTTTGCGGTTAAAAGGATCACAGGAATATCAAATTCTTTTCGAATTTGTTTCGTGAGAGTATACCCATCCATGAATGGCATCATGACATCAACAATTGCCAAATCACATGCCTCTTTTTTAAAAACTTCCAAAGCCTCCATACCATCCTTCGCTTGCAACACATGATAGCCTTGTTCAGTTAAGTGAATATGAACAAGATTTAAAATTAGAATATCGTCATCAACAATTAAAATAGTTGTCATTCCTGTTTTCTCCCTAAAAATAATTGAAGAGCATTGTTTCACTTGTTTTCAATAATCGATACAGATTGAAAAAAAAAAAATTTAAAAGTCACCAGAGAAAGAAAAATAAGCGGAGATTTTCCGGTTATATTCAGAATGGAGCACGTTTCGGGCTAAATAAGGGGAGATTTTCCGGTTATGTCAAGCAAATTCCCCTTTTTTAACGTTTTTCTAGTCAATAGGCGGAATT
>NZ_CAKJTG010000060.1 GCF_917563885.1 Pseudoneobacillus rhizosphaerae | reverse complement strand
TGATTACGGCCATAGGAATGTACCACTAATGACATGTTTTGTACCAAAGAATGACAAGAAATTTACCACTAATCGACAGCTTATTTACCACCCAATACCTTCTATATAATTAGTGAGCATATCTTTCGATATGACACTTTATATGGGAGGTATTTTTTTATGATCCAATATCGTAAGATACTGGAATTATATGATGAGGGGATCAGTTTAAGGGGGATTTCCGCAAGTACTAGTAATGCTCGGCAGAAAGTAACAGAGGTCATTGAATTGGCCAAGAAGAAAGGATTGGTGTGTCCGTTAGATGAGGAAATGGATGATAAATGGATCGAAGAATTTCTATTTCCAGAAAAGTCATTAGAAGCTTCCGGGAGGCAACCTCTTAACTTTGAATACATTCATAAAGAGCTGGCCAAACCGAATGTTACTCTCTCTCTTCTACACTATGAATATGAAGCAGAAAGTAGGGCAAATAACAAAATCCCTTACTCATATCGAAGTTTCATCCGCCACTATGGAAATTATGCGCAGAAATACAAAGCTACCTTGCGTATCCGCAGAAAACCAGGTGAAATAATGGAAGTGGATTGGGCAGGTTCCACAGCCTTTATCATTGATAGGGATACAGGGGAAAAAGTAAAAGCATATATATTCGTGGCGACATTGCCCTGCAGCCAACTCTCTTATACAGAAGCTACCTTATCAATGGATTTACATTCCTGGATTGGAGCCCATATTCGTGCGTATGAATATTTCGGTGGTTCTACTCAGATTGTTGTATCGGATAATTTGAAGACAGGGGTGACGAAACATACTTCAAGGGAACTTGTTCTGAATCCTACCTATAAGGAAATGGCAAGTCATTACAATACCATTGTAATGCCGGCACGTGTACGTAGCCCTAAAGATAAACCGAGTGTCGAAGGCTCTGTCGGGGATATTTCCACTTGGATCATAGCGGCATTAAGGAATACCCACTGTTTTAGTATTGTAGAGTTGAATGAGGAAGTTAGAAAGAAATTAGTCGAATATAATCATCGCCCTTTTACTCGAAAAGAAGGATGCCGTTTTTCTGCATTCGAAGAAGAGGAGAAATTTGCGCTTTCCCCTCTTCCAGACAAACCTTATATGATATCAGAATGGAGAACAGCCAAAGTACGTCCTGATTATCATATATCTGTAGAAAGCATGTTTTATTCAGTTCCATACGAATACATTAATCGACAAGTAGACGTGAAGATTTCTGATGATATGGTAGTTATCTACTTTAATCACATGTGGTTGACATCACATAAAAGATTATATGGGAGATTTGGACAGATATCAACCGTCCGGGAACATATGCCAGACAATCATAAATTATTCGTTGATCAAACTCCTGAAGTTGCGATTGAATGGGCAGAAAACATTGGATCTTCAACATTGAGTGTTGTGCAATACCTTTTAGATTCCTATCAATCTGAAAAACAAGCATTACAATCTATCTTTTCCCTTAAGAAGATGGAACACCGTTATACCAAATACGAAATAGAACTTGCATGTAAAATGGTGCTCACTATGACAAGAAGACCGACGGTCAAGAGCATACAAACGATTCTAAAAAACAACAAGAAAAAAGATGCAGAACAGGAATTAAATCAAAACACAGAAACGACCGACACCAATTACGGCTTCACCCGTGGGGCTTCTTATTATGGAGGAAAGATAAATGTTGAATGATCAAATGTTGTCCAAACTACAGGAAATGAAATTAAGTGGGATGGCTGAAGCTTACAAGGAACAGTCCCTAAATAAAGAATATAAATCTATGAGTTTCGAAGACCGATTCTCTCTATTAGTTGATTTAGAATATTCCCGTCGTAAAAGCAATAATCTGAATCGATTAATTAAAAATGCCACATTTTCAGACTCAAAAGCGTGCATTGAAGATATAGAGTACTTTGAGGATCGCAAACTTAGAAAGGAACTCATATTAAAATTAGCTAGTGGTCTTTATATTCAAGAGCATCATAACGTTATACTGAAAGGACCTACGGGATCAGGGAAAACCTTTATGGCTTGTGCGTTTGGTGTATCTGCATGTCGTCAGTTTTATAATGTAAAGTATATTCGGTTACCTGAATTGCTGGATGAGCTAGCTCTAGCAAAATTAGCCGCCGACGGCAGCTATCGTAAGTTAATTAAGAAGTACACAAAAACAGATGTACTTATACTTGATGAATGGCTACTAACGGAACTATCAAAGGACGAAGCGAATATATTGTTGGAGATTACTGAAGCTCGGCATAAAACCGCCTCCACTATTTTCTGTTCTCAAATCGATCCTAGCGGCTGGCATTTGAAATTAGGTAATGGAACTATCGCAGAAGCGATACTTGACCGTATTGTTCATGATTCTTACCAATTCTTATTAGATGGTGAAATTTCCATGCGTGAGCGTCATGGATTAAGTAGTGGTGATTGAGATATGTCCATTTTGACACGGAAAGAATTAATCAAAATGGAAGAATACTATTATTTGATAGGCTATAAGGAGTGGTATCCTTTCCCTAAAGAATTAAAGAATAAGCTTTTAGATGTATATGGGAGAGAACATTTCCCATACACTTATACTGAACAGGACATCTACGAAGGGTCAAGGAAAATTATAATAGATTACTTCAAAGCTTAAACCAATTGAACTAAATCAAAAAACTCCTCCACTTTACAATGATAGTATTGGGAGGAGTTTTAATTGGTAAAGAGTTGGCGCATCCTGGTAAATTCTTTGTCCGAGTGTGGTACAAAAGATGGCGCAGGTGGTACATTCCTATGGCCGTAATCAC
>NZ_CAKJTG010000059.1 GCF_917563885.1 Pseudoneobacillus rhizosphaerae | reverse complement strand
TTACAATGATAGTATTGGGAGGAGTTTTAATTGGTAAAGAGTTGGCGCATCCTGGTAAATTCTTTGTCCGAGTGTGGTACAAAAGATGGCGCAGGTGGTACATTCCTATGGCCGTAATCACATTCCCTATAAAAAGAACTTTTTAACTATTGTAACCTTACTCGCCATATCCTATTTTCAATAAGCAAAAAACCTATTGAGTCCTCACGACCAATAGGTTTTTTGAGATAACTAAGCAAAAAATCTAATATACACTCCAAGAGCAATTAAAGAAATCAAAATAACTACAACATATATTAAAGTCAAGTTTGTTGCATTTCTTTTCGTTGAACTACCATAATTACTGTCACTTTTTCCAGTTATTAATAGGGTTACTACAAAAGAAGCTAATAAAATGATTATGACTAAGGCAATTAATATATTCATCATGCACCTCTTTATTGGTAGGTTAAAAAGTTAAACCAGGTACTCCTTGATTTAAAATAATGACCATTTCATTTAAATAATCATTATAATATAAAAACTAATATTTTGACCATCCACTTTAAGAAAACTTTAACCCTCCACTTCTTATTTTACCTTTTTTTATAATTAATTAGTGTTCTTTCAATAAAAATAACCGATTCCTTAAAGGAAACGGTTATTTATGAATCCTTTTTGAAAATTCACCGAATTTTAAACGGTAACAAGTTCTTTTTGTTCTAGTTCTTCCAGGCTGTCCTTTGGTCCAAAAAATTCGAAATGGATTTGTTCATCACTAACTCCTAAATCCTTTAAGGAACGATTGATTGCTTTCATAAACGGCACTGGACCACAGAAATAAAAGTCTGCATTTTTAACGGGTACATTTCTTTCAAGCCAATCCTTTGTTATATATCCTTCTACATTAAATCGATTGTTACTACGGTCTTCTGCGGTAGGTGAATCGTAGAAAACATACGAATTAACATTTTCTAGTGATGATAAAGCGTCAACCTCTTCCCTTAATGCATGTACATGGCTATTTTGAGATGCATGAATAAAGATAACGGTGCGTTCCGGCTGGATTTCAACCACTGTTTTCAGCATGCTAATCATTGGAGTTAGACCAACACCACCACTTAATAATACAACTGGAGTGTTACGGTCGGTATCCAGAACAAAGTCTCCTGCAGGAGCACTTACCTTTAGGACGGACCCTTCTTCTACCATCTCATGTAGATAGTTGGAAACGATTCCATCAGGCTTCGATTGATCGGCTTCTCTCTTTACACTAATACGGTAATAACCTTTTCCAGGTGCATCAGATAAACTATATTGGCGGATATGTGTATATTCCTCCTCTTCTATTTCCAGTTTAATGCTGATGTACTGACCTGGGAGAAAACCGGCAATTTTTTGAGCATCCTCTGGTTTTAAGTAGAAGGAAGTAATGACATCACTTTCTTTTACTTTACGATCAACTACAAAGCTTCGGAAACCGTCCCAACCACCTTCTTGCCCGGATGCCTTTTCATACATTTCAGCTTCCACGGATATAAAGGCACTAGCAATCACACCATAGGCCTTTCCCAAAGCCTCTATGATTTCAGGAGTAGCAGCCTCTTCTAAAACATCCTGAATCGCTAATAGCAGATGTTCTCCAACAATTGGATAATGTTCTGGCTTAATTCCTAAGCTTCTATGTTTATGTGCAATTTGTTTCACTACTGGTAAAATGGCCTCAAGATTATCAATATACATTGCCGCGGCATAGATAGCACCTGCAAGAGCCTTTTGTTGTCTATTCTGTTTTTGGTTAGCATGATTAAAAATATGAAGTAATTCAGGATGGTTGCCAAACATTAATTGATAGAAACGAGTAGTAATGGCTTCTCCATGCTTTTCTAAAACAGGTACTGTTGATTTAACAATGTCTATCGTCTTTTTATCTAACAAGAAAAACACTCCTTTATATAGTTAACCCTATTCTCATAGTGATTGTATTATATATATAAAACCGAATAAGTGATTTAAATCACATACCACTAATGAATTTACCTCTTTTATCGATTAGTATTGATCTCGTTAATAGTTTCCAAAAAAGGATTTATAAATTTTTGTCTTGCTTATTAATACAAAAAAAGCTTGTAAACCGGCTAAATTCTTTAGCCTTTGTCTACAAGCTTTAAATCTCTATTAACGAAATTTGGAAACGGATATAAATGTGTTATTTTTTTAAAAATCTTGTAATTACCGGACTTACGAAGGGACGCACTTGATTATACATATCCATTACCTGTTGAGCAGTTCCAGTAATCTTTATTAGATCGAAGTCCCCATCGGATGTACGAAAATGGGACATGAAATTAGGGGTGTCTTGCTTTCGTACTGGGCCAAGTGAAAAAATAGAGGGTGTTGGTCGTTGTGGTCTTCTGGAAAACATTGGAAAAATCCTCCTTTTAATTGTTATAATGGGTCTATTTTTAGTAATTCGATTTACTACGCATCCACTAAAATAAGAAACACTAAATTTAATCCTCTCTTAAGGTTATGTAACTAAATGTAATTAGATTGGATAAATGTCACTATTATTCTTTGAATTCAGCGATAATCCAATTTATTTTTATTTTGATAAAAGTGTGAATAGAACGGTGCAAGGGACATAATGCCCTTTACAGCTTCTAGCAACATAGGATCCAAATTCAATTCAAGGTATTAATTTTTTCACTTTATGGTTAAGTTAGCACAAGCTATTTTCTCTATTTTGAATAGTTTATTTGTATACAAACTAAGGGGGTGAAAATTATGACGTTCTGGGACGATTTAGCGTTTGGAAACTGCAATAGAGATTGCGATAGAGACCGCGATAGACACTGTGACAGAGACCGCGACAGAGACCGCGATAATGACCGCAATAATGACCGCAATAGAGACCGTGACAGAGACCGCGATAATGACCGCAATAATGACCGCAATAATGACCGCGATAGAGACCGCAATAGAGACCGCAATAGAGACCGCGATAGAGACCGCGATAGAGACCGCAATAGAGGCCGCGATAGAGACCGCAATAGAGGTCGGAATAGATAAATCAAATGATTCTTATTCTACAGATAAATTAAAGGAGATCTATATCCCCCTATATCTACGAGGGGGAATTTTTCATTCCACTTTTTAGTCTAATTGATAATATAAAAATAAAGAAATCCCTATACTTTTATTAGCATAGGGATTTCTCCATTGTAAGTCATTAACACCTTGCTTTTGAAGCAACGGGATTGGCATAACACCCCTACCGATAGGAACAGATGTTGCAATCGATATATCTAAAGAAGCAAGTCTATCTGCAAGTTCAATGCCCTTTCCTTC
>NZ_CAKJTG010000058.1 GCF_917563885.1 Pseudoneobacillus rhizosphaerae | reverse complement strand
ACAACTGGTACACCAGCGGTGCGTCCATCCCGGTCCTCTCGTACTAAGGACAGCTCCTCTCAAATTTCCTACGCCCACGACGGATAGGGACCGAACTGTCTCACGACGTTCTGAACCCAGCTCGCGTACCGCTTTAATGGGCGAACAGCCCAACCCTTGGGACCGACTACAGCCCCAGGATGCGATGAGCCGACATCGAGGTGCCAAACCTCCCCGTCGATGTGGACTCTTGGGGGAGATAAGCCTGTTATCCCCGGGGTAGCTTTTATCCGTTGAGCGATGGCCCTTCCATGCGGAACCACCGGATCACTAAGCCCGACTTTCGTCCCTGCTCGACTTGTAGGTCTCGCAGTCAAGCTCCCTTGTGCCTTTACACTCTACGAATGATTTCCAACCATTCTGAGGGAACCTTTGGGCGCCTCCGTTACATTTTAGGAGGCGACCGCCCCAGTCAAACTGCCCACCTGACACTGTCTCCCGCCCCGATAAGGGGCGTGGGTTAGAATTTCAATACAGCCAGGGTAGTATCCCACCAATGCCTCCACCGAAGCTGGCGCTCCGGCTTCTCAGGCTCCTACCTATCCTGTACAAGCTGTACCGAAATTCAATATCAGGCTACAGTAAAGCTCCACGGGGTCTTTCCGTCCTGTCGCGGGTAACCTGCATCTTCACAGGTACTATAATTTCACCGAGTCTCTCGTTGAGACAGTGCCCAGATCGTTACGCCTTTCGTGCGGGTCGGAACTTACCCGACAAGGAATTTCGCTACCTTAGGACCGTTATAGTTACGGCCGCCGTTTACTGGGGCTTCAATTCAGAGCTTCGCTTGCGCTAACCCCTCCTCTTAACCTTCCAGCACCGGGCAGGCGTCAGCCCCTATACTTCGCCTTACGGCTTCGCAGAGACCTGTGTTTTTGCTAAACAGTCGCCTGGGCCTATTCACTGCGGCTCTTCGAGGCTATTCACCCCAAAGAGCACCCCTTCTCCCGAAGTTACGGGGTCATTTTGCCGAGTTCCTTAACGAGAGTTCTCTCGCACACCTTAGGATTCTCTCCTCGCCTACCTGTGTCGGTTTGCGGTACGGGCACCATTTATCTCGCTAGAGGCTTTTCTTGGCAGTGTGGAATCAGGAACTTCGGTACTAAATTTCCCTCGGCATCACAGCTCAGCCTTCACGGTAACGGGATTTGCCTCGTTACCAGCCTAACTGCTTACACGCACATATCCAACAGTGCGCTTACCCTATCCTTCTGCGTCCCCCCATTGCTCAAACGATAAAGAGGTGGTACAGGAATATCAACCTGTTGTCCATCGCCTACGCCTTTCGGCCTCGGCTTAGGTCCCGACTAACCCTGAGCGGACGAGCCTTCCTCAGGAAACCTTAGGCATACGGTGGACGGGATTCTCACCCGTCTTTCGCTACTCATACCGGCATTCTCACTTCTAAGCGCTCCACCAGTCCTTACGGTCTAGCTTCAACGCCCTTAGAACGCTCTCCTACCACTGACATCATCGATGTCAATCCACAGCTTCGGTGTTACGTTTAGCCCCGGTACATTTTCGGCGCAGAGTCACTCGACCAGTGAGCTATTACGCACTCTTTAAATGGTGGCTGCTTCTAAGCCAACATCCTGGTTGTCTAAGCAACTCCACATCCTTTTCCACTTAACGTAAACTTTGGGACCTTAGCTGGTGGTCTGGGCTGTTTCCCTTTTGACTACGGATCTTATCACTCGCAGTCTGACTCCCACGGATAAGTCTTTGGCATTCGGAGTTTGTCTGAATTCGGTAACCCGATGAGGGCCCCTAGTCCAAACAGTGCTCTACCTCCAAGACTCTTACTACGTGAGGCTAGCCCTAAAGCTATTTCGGAGAGAACCAGCTATCTCCAGGTTCGATTGGAATTTCTCCGCTACCCACACCTCATCCCCGCACTTTTCAACGTGCGTGGGTTCGGGCCTCCATCCAGTGTTACCTGGACTTCACCCTGGACATGGGTAGATCACCTGGTTTCGGGTCTACGACCACATACTCATTCGCCCTATTCAGACTCGCTTTCGCTGCGGCTCCGTCTTATCAACTTAACCTTGCATGTAATCGTAACTCGCCGGTTCATTCTACAAAAGGCACGCTATCACCCATTAACGGGCTCTAACTACTTGTAGGCACACGGTTTCAGGATCTTTTTCACTCCCCTTCCGGGGTGCTTTTCACCTTTCCCTCACGGTACTGGTTCACTATCGGTCACTAGGGAGTATTTAGCCTTGGGAGATGGTCCTCCCAGCTTCCGACCGGATTTCACGTGTCCGGCCGTACTCAGGATCCACTCAGGAGGGAACGAAGTTTCGACTACAGGGTTTTTACCTTCTTTGACAGGCCTTTCCAGACCTTTTCGTCTACCCCGTTCCTTTGTAACTCCATGTTGAGTGTCCTACAACCCCAAGAGGCAAGCCTCTTGGTTTGGGCTATATCCCGTTTCGCTCGCCGCTACTCAGGGAATCGCGTTTGCTTTCTCTTCCTCCGGGTACTTAGATGTTTCAGTTCCCCGGGTATGCCTTTATTACCCTATGTATTCAGGTAACAATACTACTCCATTACGAGCAGTGGGTTTCCCCATTCGGAAATCTCTGGATCAAAGCTCACTTACAGCTCCCCAAAGCATATCGGTGTTAGTCCCGTCCTTCATCGGCTCCTAGTGCCAAGGCATCCACCGTGCGCCCTTATTAACTTAACCGAAAGGTTAATTCTCTTTAATAAGAGATAAAAACTAAAATGGCGATTATGGTTTTACTTTTTGCCTTCTTCTTACGATTATCTAGTTTTCAAGGAACAAAAATAGCAATATCCATTGCTAAGGGAGAGAATTGCTCTCTCAAAACTAAACACCAACCCAATAACAAACCAAAGATTTAAAAAGTATGTGACTCTTAGTCACGGTATATATTCCTTAGAAAGGAGGTGATCCAGCCGCACCTTCCGATACGGCTACCTTGTTACGACTTCACCCCAATCATCTGTCCCACCTTAGGCGGCTGGCTCCTTACGGTTACCCCACCGACTTCGGGTGTTACAAACTCTCGTGGTGTGACGGGCGGTGTGTACAAGGCCCGGGAACGTATTCACCGCGGCATGCTGATCCGCGATTACTAGCGATTCCAGCTTCATGCAGGCGAGTTGCAGCCTGCAATCCGAACTGAGAATGGTTTTATGGGATTCGCTCAACCTCGCGGTTTTGCAGCCCTTTGTACCATCCATTGTAGCACGTGTGTAGCCCAGGTCATAAGGGGCATGATGATTTGACGTCATCCCCACCTTCCTCCGGTTTGTCACCGGCAGTCACCTTAGAGTGCCCAACTGAATGCTGGCAACTAAGATCAAGGGTTGCGCTCGTTGCGGGACTTAACCCAACATCTCACGACACGAGCTGACGACAACCATGCACCACCTGTCACTCTGTCCCCCGAAGGGGAACGCCCTATCTCTAGGGTTGTCAGAGGATGTCAAGACCTGGTAAGGTTCTTCGCGTTGCTTCGAATTAAACCACATGCTCCACCGCTTGTGCGGGCCCCCGTCAATTCCTTTGAGTTTCAGTCTTGCGACCGTACTCCCCAGGCGGAGTGCTTAATGCGTTTGCTGCAGCACTAAAGGGCGGAAACCCTCTAACACTTAGCACTCATCGTTTACGGCGTGGACTACCAGGGTATCTAATCCTGTTTGCTCCCCACGCTTTCGCGCCTCAGCGTCAGTTACTGACCAGAAAGCCGCCTTCGCCACTGGTGTTCCTCCACATCTCTACGCATTTCACCGCTACACGTGGAATTCCGCTTTCCTCTTCAGTACTCAAGTTCCCCAGTTTCCAATGACCCTCCCCGGTTGAGCCGGGGGCTTTCACATCAGACTTAAGGAACCGCCTGCGCGCGCTTTACGCCCAATAATTCCGGACAACGCTTGCCACCTACGTATTACCGCGGCTGCTGGCACGTAGTTAGCCGTGGCTTTCTGGTTAGGTACCGTCAAGGTACCGGCAGTTACTCCGGTACTTGTTCTTCCCTAACAACAGAACTTTACGACCCGAA
>NZ_CAKJTG010000057.1 GCF_917563885.1 Pseudoneobacillus rhizosphaerae | reverse complement strand
ATAATATTCAGAAGCCAAAAAGCATAATGATTAAATTGCTAATCATCATGCTTTTTACTACGTTATTTGTATTAATATTTACGATTTTGCACCCCAAAAGAGAACCCGTTAGTTTTATTAAGGCTCCTCTTTTTGTTTCTATTAATTTCATAAATTTTAGTAATTTTATAGACATTTACGTATGTATAATTGAAAAATAAATGAATCACATACTTTTTATGAGTGGTCTGCATAGTTTCTTCATATTTTTAAAGTAAAATAAAAGAACAAGTTGAAAAAAGGGTGATCTCCTCATGAAAAAGCTGTCAGTAAAACTTGGTATAATTTTTTTCATCATTATTATCGGATTAGAATCGTTTATATTTTTTTATTTACATTCCTCTCTAGTAGATTCCAGGGTAGAGGAAGAACTAAGTGAACTTCAGGCACGGGGAAATTCTCACAGAGCTGTATTGGAGATGAATTTTGATCCTACGACTGTTAACCATATTGCCTTAATGGAATCAGAGGCAGATACCGATGTGGTCATTACAGATTCCTTTTTCAAATTTATTGGTTCATCCAAACAAAGTATCCATTTCTCCAAATATATCAATCAAACAATCACGACTTCTCCAAGAAAGGGAAAGATCATCGAAGATAATTGGAGAGAAAAGCCCTTTATTGCCACAGTGAGTCCCATTGAAGTAGATGGGCTAACGGTTGGTTATGTATTTATGTTTCAAGATACGGCCTCTGTTCAATCCTTAATTATGCATTTGAATGAACATTTTCTATTAGCTGGTTTAATTTCTGTTGGATTAACATTCATTATCATTGTTATTCTTTCCAAAGCCCTGACAAAACCGCTAATTGAGATGAAAGAGGCAACATCCAGGATGAGTAATGGAGATTACTCTGTTTCCTTACCGAAAACGGGTAAGGATGAGCTCGGGGATTTAGCACACTCGATTCATTTACTTGCCCATCAGTTAGATTATCTTACAAAGGAACGAAATGAATTTTTAGCGAGTATTTCACATGAACTACGAACCCCTTTAACGTATATAAAAGGATATACAGATATCGTCCATAAGCGAAATTTGCCTCGTGACGAACAAGAAAAATACTTAGGAATCATCTTAGAAGAGACAACTAGACTTTCCATTTTAATAAAAGAATTATTCGACCTAGCAAAGTTTGATCAAAATACATTTGTTATCCAAAAGAAACGAATTGATTTTAGTGAGTTTCTTTTAAAAATGGAACAAAAACTTTTACCCGCATTCATAGAGAAGAATATGAATTTACAGGTTACTTGTCCCCCCCATCTGTTTCTGATGGCTGACCCAATACGTTTGGAACAAATCTTCCTTAATTTATTGGACAATGCGATGAAGTATTCTCAACATGGGACAAGAACGGACTTAAAAGTAGAGAAAAAAGGAACAAACCTTCATATCACCGTTACGGATAATGGCAAAGGGATTCCAGAGACAGATCTTCCTCATATTTTTAGCCGCTTTTATCGAGTAGACAAATCACGAACAAGAGCACTCGGTGGGTCTGGTCTGGGTCTTGCGATCGTAAAGGAGCTAGTTCATGCACATGATGGGAAGATTACCGTTAACAGCAAAGAAAATATTGGAACAGAGTTTGCGATCATCCTAAAAGGAGCTACCGAATGATGAAAAAAATCTTAATTATAGACGATGAACCACGTATGTTAGACTTGATTTCCTTATATCTTTTACCGAAGGATTTTCACTGCATTAAATATACGTCTGCTATCGATGCCATTCAATACTTACAATCGCATGAAGTGGATCTTATTCTGTTGGATATCATGATGCCTGAATTGGATGGATGGGAAGCCTGCAAAATCATCCGCAAAAAGTGGGATTATCCAATAATTATGCTCACGGCATTATCCAATAAGCCTGATGTGGTAAAAGGATTAAGTTTAGGAGCAGACGATTATATCTCAAAACCATTTGACGGAGATGAGCTCATCGCTAGAATTGAAGCAAACCTAAGGCGAAACCATAATTCAACTAGAATTATTAGCTTTCAAGGTCTTGTACTCAATCAGGAATCCTATGAACTTCATTTTCGCGACCAATTGCTTTCGTTAACGCCAAAAGAATTATCTATGATGGGGCTTTTCTTAAATAATCCTAATAAGGTCTTTACACGTGATCACTTAATCTCTACTATTTGGGGGCATGGTGTCTCCACAGAGGATCGTACCGTAGATTCACATGTGCGAAATTTACGTGATAAACTTCGTAAAGCGGGGTTCCCTTCAGATGAATATTTACTAACAGTATGGGGTGTCGGATATAAATGGCTTGGAGCTGAATAAAGAATGACGGAACTTTTTCTGGAATGGATGCCTGAGAACAGACTTTTCATAGCATTGCTAAGTATCTTAGCCAATGTCATGATTGCACTTTCTGGTATCCTTCCAAGCGCTTTTTTAACTGCTGCTAATATCGCTCTATTTGACTTCCAAATCGGGTTATCCCTTTCCATTATCGGTGAAGCCGTAGGAGCCATTGTAAGCTTTTATTTTTATCGCAAAGGGTTGTTAAAATTTTCTCCCCAGATCACTCAGAAAAACAAGTTGCTTCTTAAGCTTCAACACACACGAGGATGGGAGGCAGTATTTCTCGTATTGGTTTTAAGAACATTACCGTTTGTGCCTTCAGGTGTCGTGACACTTTTTGCTGCATACAGTAAAATGGGCATTTTCTCTTTTAGTGCGGCGAGTACATTAGGAAAAGTACCTTCCTTAATTATAGAAGCCTATGCGGTAAAACGTGCCCTTGAATTCAGTGTGGGATGGCAAATACTTATTGTTGTTATCTTGATTATGGTTTGGATGATTTATTTATTTTGGAAAAAAAATAATGGGGCTTCGAAATTTTAACATTCATTTAGCAAAAACAAAATATACGAAGGAAAAAAGCCAATGTTCTTTATGAGTTAACATTGGCTTATACGCTTTAATGCACATTCATTAATATTAAATTCCCCAATAAGTTAAAGTATCTAATATCCCCAACAGAACCATCAACCCACCAGCTACTTTTTGAACAATCACACCCAATTTTCTACCGCTCTTTTTCATCAATTTCCCACTTAAATCAAAATACCATATGAGAAAAATCGCGATAATTAGTGGTAAAGACGTACCTACTGCGAAGATAGGGGGTAAAATGAATCCATAAGAAACTGTTACGGCAATAGGCATTAGGGTAACGAAAAATAAGATAAACATCGTCGGGCAGAAGCCTAGGGTAAAGCTAACCCCCATTAGAAATGCCCCTAATTTTCCTTTTTTAAAAAATCTCTCAGGTATGCTCCCTAAAGATATCGTTTTTCTGAGCTTAATTACACCTACCATAAAAAGACCTACAATGATTAGTAGTGGACCAAATGCTTTTCTAATCCAAGGAAAAATAAGCGTTAAATCCGTTTGAACCTCATTACCGAGTATCCAAACAATAAAACCTAACAAAGAATAAACGACGACCTTACCTAAAATAAAAAAGACCATTTCACTCCAGGCGATTTTTTTTTGAAGAGATTGATTTCCGTAAATCGTGATGGCTCCTAAATTCCCTGTAAATTGGCAGGGTGCCAACGCCCCTACAATTCCAAGTATAAACGCCGTTAATATCGGGATGCCTTCCGTACTTCTGATCATACTTAGAAACGGTTGGCTTAAAAAGTTACTTATCTGGCTAAACCATTCATACATGCCTGTTCCTCCTACTTTACGGAGTATTCATTGTTTTACCCTATTCTTACTATATCAATTGAATGTCGAGAATCTATGCAGAAAGGATGAATTTTTTTCTACAAAAATAGAAGCTCGGCCACAATTCGAGTGTAAAACGTGAAAAATCGACAGGCATTCTAACCTGTCGATTGTCTTTATGATAATACCTTCGATTCCTCGTTCTTAAAAAAGCTTTTCATCGCATGGAAGACGTCGGGTTTTTGTTTTAGAATGAAATAGCGGAAATGTTCATCCTTGATGTTTTTGTAAGCGGACATTAACGTAGAGTGGCGGTTGTATTGGTTGACTTCCCCGTATCCAAACATATTGGATACTTTCATTAATTCTTCTACTAACTTCACGCATCTTGCATTATCTGATGTTAAGTTATCACCGTCTGAAAAATGGAAGGGGTAAATATTAAAACGAACAGGATCATATTTTGCATCAATGATTTCTAACGCTTTGCGGTATGCTGAGGAACAAATGGTTCCACCACTTTCGCCTTTAGAGAAAAAGTCTTCCTCTGAGACCACTTTTGCCTCCGTATGATGGGCGATGAATTCAATTTCAACGGTTTCGTACTTTGTTCGTAAGAAGCGTGTCATCCAGAAGAAAAAGCTACGTGCCATATATTTCTCCCAAATGCCCATCGAACCACTTGTATCCATCATCGCGATTACGACAGCTTTTGAGTCTGGCTTCTTCACTTCATTCCACGTTTTAAACTTTAGATCCTCTGGATAAATGGGATAAAAGCCTGGAGTACCAGTCATGGCATTTCGCTTAAATGCGGTCATCATTGTCCGCTTTTTATCAATATTCCCCATTAGCCCGGTTTTTCTAATATCATTAAACTCAATATTTTCAACTATGTTTTCTGCTTGTTCTTTCTTTTTTAGATTTGGCAGCTCTAACTGTTTAAACAGAGCTTCTTCAATTTCCATTAATGATACTTCTGCTTCAAAGAAATCTTCACCAGCTTGATCTCCTGCACCTTGACCTTTACCAGGTCCTTTTTGACCACTTGATCCATCACGAGCAACGACATCGCCAACTTGACTGTCCCCGTTTCCTTGGCCAACATGTTTGTTTTTATCATAGTTATAGCGGATTTTGTATTCGTCTAATGAGCGAATTGGAATTTTTACCACATCCCGACCATTGGACATAATAATATTCTCTTCCGTAACCAAATCGGGTAAATTATTACGAATTGCCTCTTGGACTTTGTCTTGATGCCTTTGTTGGTCATCGTGGCCTTTGCGGTGGAGGGACCAATCTTCCTTGGAAATCACAAATTGATGATTATTCACATCGGTCATTTCTGTACCCTCCTTATAAAATTATTTTTTAATTCTTGCACACTTCCCACAGATTTCACATACAATAACGAGTGAGTCTAACCCTTTAGTAGAATAAAGATGGATTACTTTATCCTATGCAGGAATACGAAATAATTTACAAATAATTTTGACAATTGTACTTTTGCCTAATAGTGACCAAGCCTTCGGAAGGAACCCTTCCAAAGTCTGTCTTCTATTTCTATTAAAGCAGGACACAAAATATGTTGAGATTTAGCACTTTAACGTACTGGGGGACAGTCCCTCATCGCTTTAATGCGTTGAGGGA
>NZ_CAKJTG010000056.1 GCF_917563885.1 Pseudoneobacillus rhizosphaerae | reverse complement strand
TGATACATTTCGTTCTATTTTAGGGAATATTCGTCCGGAGGAAGTAGGCTTACCAGCAAATTTATTATATTTTTTTTTATGTATTTTTACTTCTTACTATTCTCAATTAAAACATTAAAATGAAAACGCTTTCTATTTTTTTATTGTAAATACTATTAGTTCAATCTAATCTTCATAAATAATTCCGATTCAATTCGAGAATAATTGCATTTTCCTCTTTCTTTAAGTTGAAAGTTCTTTTACAATAAAGAAAGGGATGTTATTATTAACTATTCTGCCTAGCAGGATAATGGAGGTTTGGTTTGAATGTTTGAATACATAACTGATTTAACTATCGTTGCACTTGTTATTATTGGACTAACAGCCTTTATGGGAGTCATCCCAAATGCTATTGGCCAAAAAGTATTTGGTGGTAAAAATAAATCTGAGTTTGTAGAAAAATCAGCTAGTGTGCAAACTGGCTGGAAATATGTTGGTGGCCGTAAGAAATAAGTTTTACTTTCATATCTTAAATATACAAACAAAGAAAACTAACCTATAAGGTTAGTTTTTTTCATTTGGCTATGTTAATGAAGTTTGTTGAAAATTCTAATCTCACATTGTTTAGGGCACGCGAGGATTTTCTGCGTTTACATAACCGTTTTCCCAATTAAAAAACTCCACAAAAAAACGATCGCAAAGGATCGTTTTTTTGTTATTTAATATAGGCATTTTTATATTGCTTGAATTCCTTTTCAGAGCAATAGACAAAATGTCCTGGTGCTACTTCTCTCATTTCAACCTTTTCATTATCCTCATAGTTATGAACACTCGGGTCATAAGATACTCTTTTTCTAGTCCGCTCAGATTCTGGGTCTGGCAGTGGAATAGCAGATAATAATGATTGCGTATATGGATGTAACGGGTTTTTATACAATGTATCAGCTGGTGCTAGCTCGACTAGCTTTCCAAAATACATTACCCCAATTCGGTCACTAATGTACTTAACCATCGATAGATCATGAGCAATGAATAAGTAGGTTAAACCTTTTTCATTCTGCAGCTTTTTCAACAAGTTAACTACCTGTGCTTGAATAGAAACGTCTAGCGCAGAGATAGGTTCATCCGCAATGATAAATTCTGGCTGTACAGCTAAAGCGCGCGCAATACCGATACGTTGTCTTTGACCGCCAGAAAACTCATGTGGATATCTGTTTGCATGCTCTTTATTTAATCCAACTGTTTTTAACAAATCATAAACCTGCTCCATCCGTTCTTGCTTCGTTTTTGCAAGTCCATGGATATCAATACCTTCGGCAATGATATCTGCTACAGTCATACGTGGATTTAAGGAAGCGTAAGGGTCTTGAAAAATCATTTGCATTTTACGATTGAACTTTTTAAGCTCACTGACATTCTTTTTACCATGAACATCTTCGCCGTTAAACAAGACTTGGCCATCTGTTGCATCATAAAGACGAATGATAGTTCTACCAGTAGTTGACTTACCACATCCTGATTCTCCAACAAGCCCTAACGTTTCACCTTTATAAATATCAAACGTAACACCATCAACCGCCTTAACTAGGTTGGGTTTTCCAACATTAAAATGTTGTTTTAGATTTTTAATCTCTAATAATTTTTCTGCCATATTATTTACCTCCCTTTACTAATACAGGCTTATCAAAAGTGGAGGATAGTTTACGCATTCTTCTTTTTACTGCGTCTGGTGGCTCGACAGCTGGAGCATCAGGATGCAATAACCATGTCTTTGCAAAATGCGTTTCAGAAATTTGGAATAATGGTGGTTCTTCTTCAAAATCGATTTGCATTGCATATGGATTTCTGGCAGCAAACGCATCCCCTTTTGGAGGGTTAGTTAAATCCGGAGGGGTTCCAGGAATTGCAGCTAGTTCAGATTTATCATCATTTTCTAAGCTAGGCATGGAAGCAAGTAATCCCCAGGTATATGGATGGCGTGGGTCATAGAATATTTCATCTACTGTTCCCGTTTCCACAATTTGACCACCGTACATAACTGCTACACGATCAGCAACATTTGCTACTACCCCAAGATCATGAGTAATAAAGATAATAGAAGTATTCATTTTCGATTGCAAATCTTTCATCAATTCTAAAATTTGCGCTTGTATCGTAACATCCAATGCTGTGGTTGGTTCATCTGCGATTAATAGCTTGGGATTAGCTGCAAGGGCAATCGCAATCATTGCACGCTGTCTCATCCCACCTGAAAATTCATGTGGATATTGATTCACACGCCGCTCTGGCATTGGGATTCCAACTAAACGAAGCATTTCAATTGCACGTTCTTTAGCAGAAGAAGTTGACATATTTTGATGCTTAATTAAACCCTCCATAATTTGACGGCCAATTTTCATCGTTGGGTTTAAAGATGTCATTGGATCTTGGAATATCATGCTTATTTCTTTTCCACGAACCTTCTCCATTTGTTTATCTGATAATGGAACAATATCTTTACCTTCAAATAGGATCTGTCCACTTTTAATTTTACCAGGTGGCATTGGAATTAACTTCATGATTGTTTGAGTCGTAACGGATTTACCTGATCCAGACTCTCCAACGATTGCTAATGTTTCACCCTTATATAAATCAAAGTTTACATTACGAACAGCTTGAACCTCTCCCCCATACGTTTGGAATGAGACAGATAAATCTTTGACTTCTAGTATTTTTTCCATATTCTCACTCCTTATTTACGTAGTCGTGGGTCTAATGCATCCCGTAAACCGTCTCCAATTACGTTAAAGGCAAAAATCGTCAATGCGATAAAAGTAGCCGGGAAGAATAAACGCCATGGATAATATTTTAATGCTGGCAGTCCATCAGAAGCCATAGTCCCCCAACTTGCAAGCGGAGGTGTTAATCCTAATCCTAAGAAACTAAGGAAAGCTTCAGTGAAGATTGCCGCTGGTACAGTTAGAGTCATCGTTACTAAAATTGGACCCATTGTGTTTGGAATTAGATGTTTCCCCATAATTCTAGTTAAACCCGCACCCAATGTTCTAGATGCTAGTACATATTCTTGGTTTTTCAGTGATAAAACCTGTCCACGCACAATTCGTGACATATTGATCCAGCCAGTAATCGTCATGGCCAAAATCATCGTACCTAGACTTTGTCCTAACACAACCATTAATAAAATAACGAGTAGCAAATAAGGAACACCATATAAAATGTCGGCAGTTCTCATCATAAACTCGTCGACACGTCCACCTTTGAAACCGGAGATACCACCCCAAAGTACACCGATGGTAAAATCAATAAGAGCCGCTAATACCCCGATAGCTAGGGAAATACGAGCTCCCTCCCATGTACGTGTAAATACATCACGTCCAAGGTCATCTGTTCCAAACCAATGTTCTGAAGATGGTGCTTTATTTGTATTCATTAAATCATTTTTTGCATAATCATATTCGGTCATATATGGCCCAAAAATAGCAAAAAAGACTAATAAAACTAAAAGAACGATCCCAAACATGGCAAGCTTATTTTTACGAAAACGGATCGATACATCTTTCCAAAAAGAAAGACTTGGTTTCTCTATCTTTTCAGAATTAATACCTTCGTTTCCGACAATTTGAAATTTATCTTTAGATATCTGTTGCATATTTACTCTCCTTTCTTCCCGCCGGCTATTTTGATACGTGGATCAATCAAACCGTAAGCTATGTCGACTAGAAGAATAGAAACTAATAGGATAATACTATAGAACACAGTAACACCCATAATTACCGTATAGTCACGGTTAGAAATGGACGTAACAAAATGCGATCCAAGTCCAGGAATCCCAAATATTCTTTCAATTACGAAACTTCCTGTAATGATACCAGCAGATAAAGGCCCCATGTATGATACAACAGGTAATAACGCATTTCGAATCGCATGTTTTACCGTGATAACACCTTTACTTAAACCTTTGGATTTTGCCGTACGAATATAGTCATTTGCTAATACTTCAAGCATACTTGACCTTGTTAACCGGGCAATAAATGCCATTGGTGAGGCCGCAAGAGCTAAGGAAGGTAAAATAGTATGCATAAATGAATCCCAACGAGCTACCGGTAACAGTCCCCATTTAATGGCGAAGAAATATTGTAAGACGGTGGCCATAATAAAAGAAGGTACAGAAATACCAAGTACGGCTATTATCATTGCTCCGTAATCTTGCCACTTATTGTGATATAAAGCTGCAATAATTCCAAGGATGAGTCCTAATGCTAAAGCAATTAGAATGGCTTGCGCCCCTAACGCCAAGGAAACAGGAAAACCTTCACTTATAAGATCGTTTACCGTTCTTGTTTTATATTTAAAGGATGGACCGAAATCCCATTGAGCAATTCGGAGTAAATAATCCCCATATTGCGCATACCATGGGTCATTCAAACCAAAATGTTCATTTAGTGCAGCTTCTATTTCAGGCGGCAACTTTTTTTCTGATGTAAAAGGGTTTCCTGGTGCTAAACGCATGAGGAAAAATGTTGCTGTTACAATTAAATATAAAGACACAACCATATAAATCAAACGTCTAGTAATGTATTTCGCCATATGCACACCTCCAATTGTTAGTAAATTGCGAAAAGTCCCACTCAATAATCAAGGTATATGAGCATGCGCCCATATACCTTATTATCATTCTTATTCAGTTCAAAGCTTATTCAAAATGAGCCCATTTTAATTGAACATCACCAAGACCAGAAACTACAACATCTTTTAAGTTTTCATTTTCTACCCATACGTTTGTATAGAAGTAGATAGGAGCTACAGGCATTTCATCCATGAAAATTGCCTCAGCATCTTTTAACATTTGCATACGAGCATCTGGATCAGTTTCTTTTTGTGAATCTGCAAGTAATTGCTTGAATTCTGCATTTTCCCAGAATGTATCGTTGTTTCCGCCATTTTTCTCACGGAATAATTCTAAGAAGTTGATTGGGTCATTGAAGTCACCTAACCAGCCCATACGACCAACCATGTAGTCACCTTTGTGTAACTTGTCGATATATACAGCCCACTCAGCGTTATCAAGAGTTACATTAACACCAAGGTCGTTTTTCCACATATCTTGAACTGCTTGAGCAATTTTTTGATGTGCTTCACTTGTATTATAAGAAAGTGTAATATTAGGCAATTCTGAAGCGTCTTTTAATCCCATTTCATCTAAACCAGCTTGTAAAAATTCTTTTGCTTTTGCAAGATCAGCATCAGCAAAATATCCTTGCTCATTTTCAGGTATCATTGATGGAGGAACAGCTGCCATTGCTGGGATTTGTCCACCTTGTGTAATATTTTCAACGATAGCTTTACGGTTAATTGAATAAGATAAAGCTTTACGTATGTTTTTGTTGTTTAATGGTGGTACTTCCGTTTGGAATTTATACCAGTAAGTACCAGCGATTGGTTTAACAATTAAGTCACCAGATTCTTTCAATTGTGGCAATGCATCTGTTGGAAGTGTTCCGAATGGTGAACCTGCACGATCTAATTCACCGTTGTCATACATTGATAACTCAGTGTTAGGGTCGTTAATCATATACATTTCGATTTTTTCTAATTTTACAGCTTCTGCATCCCAATAATCTGCGTTCTTTTCAAGAACGATTTTATCTTGGTGTGACCATTCAGTCATTTTGAAAGGACCGTTTGATACATAGTTTTCGCCAGCTTCAGTGTGCCAGTTTGCATCTGCAGTAGCTACTTTGTGATTAACTGGGTAGTAAGTGTAGAAAGCAGTTAATTCTAAGAAATAAGGAGTTGGGTTTTCTAATGTTACTTCTAAAGTTTTTTCATCGATTGCTTTTACTCCAAGAGTATCAGCAGCTCCTTTACCTTCATTAATAGCTTGAGCGCCTTTAACGTAGTAAAGTTGGTAAGCGTAAGATGCTTGGTTAGCTGGGTCTAGAGCCCATTTCCATGCATAAACGAAGTCTTCAGCAACTACTGGATCTCCGTTTGTCCATTTTGCATCTCTTAAAGTAAACGTGTAAGTCTTTAAATCATCAGAAACTTGTACATCTTCTGCCATTGCATTTTCAGGCTTACCGTCTTTACCACCACGTGTTAAACCTTCAAATGTTTGTAATAATACTCCACCTGAAGTTGAATCACTAGCTAATCCTGGGTGTAGTGCAGGTGGTTCAGAGTTAATATTTACTCGTAACTCTTGAGGTACGTTTGATTCTTTATTGCCCTCGTTTTTTGTGCCACTGCCGCTGTCTTTACCAGCACAAGCTGCTAAAAACATGCTTAATACTAGTAACATGCTAAAAAAGATTGAAAATCTTTTCTTCATTTTGGTTTACCCCCTAAATTTTCTCCTACAAAGGATCTTTACATTTTTACATTTCCCAAAAACACATTTGTACATCCACAATATATTAATGGAATAGTCAGACTTCTTTAGGTAAAATGATATACTAATATAGTATTATACCTTTTCTATTAGCCTGCTTCCAATATTAATCTATTGTGTAAAAAGTTAGAAACTTCTAACTTTTACTAACATAACCTTAGATGTATTCATGTTATTTTCGATTAAATGTTACAAACTTCGTAAAGATTCATTTGTTAGGTTTATTATAAATAGTTAGAAAAATTAATGCAAGTCCGATTTTACATATGACAGCTAATATTTTAATATATTAATATTAAGAATACTTA
>NZ_CAKJTG010000055.1 GCF_917563885.1 Pseudoneobacillus rhizosphaerae | reverse complement strand
TAAATTTATTGATGTCAAAGACTCCAACATAAATGAAAAAGGCGTGTCAAATCTGTTGTCAGATTGCACGCCTTTTTCATTGTCATTTACAGGATTTGCACCTCAAAACGGAACGGTTTATGCTAAGCACTAACTGGTTTTTATTTTTGGAAAGATTATATCGGAAAAACAGGAAAATTGGTAGAATATGGGGTAGTGATAGTTTTAAAATTTTCAGTTAATAGGGGTTAATACATGCGAAATTGGAAAAATCCACTCCTTATGATATCGGGAATTGGAATTTCAAACTTAGGCAATTGGCTTTACTTAATAGCACTTAATCTTGTCATTTTAGATTTAACTGGATCAGCAGCTGCTGTGGCAGGTCTTTATATTATTAGACCCATTGCTGTTTTGCTGACCAATACTTGGTCCGGTAGTGTTATTGATCGAGTAAACAAGCGTAAATTGATGGTATTAGTAGATGTAATTAGGGGTGCGTTTGTTTTTATGATACCCTTTCTGTCATCTTTATGGGCAATATACCTAATCATGTTTTTTATTAATCTAGCTGCTGCCTTCTTTGGTCCGAGTTCCTCCGTTTATATTACGAAACTAGTACCTTCAGAAAATCGTAAACGATTTAATTCCATCATGAGTATGACGAATTCAGGTGCCTTTTTACTTGGTCCAGCCTTAGCAGGTGTTTTAATTATGAATTTCGGCACTGATTTATGCATCATAATCAACGCGATTTCTTTCTTCGTTTGTGCTTTCATTATCTATCTTTTGCCGAATGTGGATGAGAAAGTAGAGAAGGTTAGGGGAGTTATTAAGTGGGAAACAATCAAAAATGATTGGAAGATCGTCATCGATTTTACAAGGTCAGCCAAGTATTTTATTACTGTTTATTTATTGTTTCAAGCGGCAACACTGATTGGATTTGCTCTCGACCCTCAGGAGGTCACTTTTATCAAAAAGAACTTGGAATTAACGGATCAAGATTATGGATTGATTGTCAGTATTACCGGGATTGGAGCATTAGTCGGAGCATCCCTAGCAGCTATTGTAGCCAAGAAAGTATCATTAAGAGTATTTATTGGGGCAGGAATGCTATTAACTGCAATAGGATACCTAGGCTTTTATTCTTCGTTTAATTTTATTACCGCCACGGTCGCATTTGTTTTTCTAGGCTTTTTTATGACATTTGCCAACACAGGATACACGACATTTTTTCAAAAAAATGTTCCTGTCGAAATGATGGGGCGATTCGGAAGTGTAGCCGAGATGGTTCAAGGGATTATTCAAATCGGCTTGACATTGATTATTGGTTTCTTTGCCGAACTTATCTCACTACAGCTTGTATGCATACTATTTTCGGTATTAAGTGTATTGCTCGCTCTATGCTTACTATTTACAATTTTTCTACCATCAAAGGACATTTATTATGAAGATAAAATATAATGAACCATAGTCACTAATCTTGTGTTGAAATAATCTTTAGGAGGTTCAAAGTGAATAAACATTTTTTATCATTAGCGATCCTATTGTTAAGCATGTCCATCGTATTTTTTGGATGTCAATTTTCCAAAAAGCCTGAGCACCCTGAGAATATGCAAAAGGTAAGCGGTACAGAGATGGAAAAAGGGTTAATGACATTAGGAGAAACAGCGAAGTACTTGAGTATGACAGAAGATCAGTTTAAGAGAATAATCATTCAACAAGATGCAATAAGAACTCAACTAACTAGTTATGACACGTACAGTTTTATTCCTTATATTAAAGTGAAGGATGAAAAATTCTTTAGCAAATACCATGTTGATGAATGGATTAAACTTACTTTCTGGGAAGAAATTGAATAGACTTACAATAAAATTAAAGCGCTGGGGGACAGTCCCTCATCGCTTTAATGCGTTAAAATGTTAGCTTCTAGCTTAATTTCCACGTTACCTTTTAGAGCTCGACTGATCATACAAGAGCTTTCGGCTTTCTCAGCAAGTTTTTGAGTTAACTGAACGTCACGTTCAGAAGCATCTGCCTTCAAAACAACGCGTGGACGATGGATGATTTTTTTATAGGTAATGACCCCATTTGTTACATCGACAATTCCTTCAGAATCCATCGTTAAACTAATCTTCTCAAGCTTGCTTCGTTCCATCATCGCGGCTAGTGTGATGATATAACAAGTAGCTGCAGCCCCAAGCAGCATTTCATCAGGGTTTGTACCAACTCCTGGTCCAGCCATTTCGGGTGGAATCGATACCTTCGTAACTAAGTTCCCAGCTGAAATCTCCCCTACATCATTACGGCCACCTGGCCAATTTGCATTTAAATGAAAATGATGCTCTGCCAATCTATTCCCTCCATATCTGAAAACCTAAATCACATATAAAAACACGGACAAGAAGTGTGCAAGCGTTCCTAGCAAAATAAATAGATGAAAAATTTCATGGTAGCCCCAATATTTCATTGCTAAAAACTTCGGCTTCACTCCATAAATGACCCCACCAATAGTATATAAAATTCCTCCCAGAATAAGAAGGAAAAGACCACCTGAATGAAGAGAATCTGACAAAGGAGCAGCGAAAAAAATCATCAACCAGCCCATCCCGATATAAAGTCCGGTTGAAAGCCAGCGGGGGCAATGGAACCAGACTAATTTAAAAATAACCCCTAACACAGCTATTCCTGTCACTAAAGAGAACAATAACCATCCCGTTACACCTTTTAAACTAATTAAACAAAAGGGAGTGTAGGTACCAGCGATCAAAATAAAGATCATAGAATGGTCAAGTCGTCTAAGGAAAGAAATGACTTTGTCTTTAGCGATAACCATATGATAAGTGGCCGAAGCTGCATAAAGTAAAATCATGCTAATTCCAAAAATAATGACTGCCGCAATCGAAAGCGGCGAAGCAGTAGTCAATGAGGCTTTAATCACCATCGCAATCAGTGCAACGAATGATAAAATAGCCCCTGCAAGATGAGTAAGTCCATTGATAGGTTCGCGAATATAGGTGTTCATACTAACACTCCCTTATGTAGTTTTTAATACTACTTATAATAATACATACACACCATCATCTAGTCAATGGAGAAAGTTTCAGGTATAATATGATTAATTATGAAGCAGATAGAGGGATATTTTTTATGAAAAATATAAATGAGTTTATAAACGAGCTGAGTCTAGAAAGTAATCTGCAAATTGATGATATTCCGGGAATTGATTTGTACATGGATCAAGTGATTCAGCTTTTTGAAAATAAATATTCAGGGTCTAAAAGGAATGATGAGGAAAAAGTCCTAACGAAGACGATGATTAATAACTACGCAAAAGGAAAGTTATTTTTCCCGATAAAAAATAAGAAGTACTCAAAAGAGCATATCATCCTAATCAGTCTGATTTATCAACTAAAAGGGGCTCTATCGATTAGTGATATTAAATCAACTCTTGGCGGTGTAAATGAAAAGGTAGTAAAAAAGGAAATTGATTTAGAAGCGTTTTATAACAGTTACCTCGACATACATACGAAAAATCTAGAGAGCTTTCATGAGGAAATTAAGCAACACTCAGAGGAAGTCAGTGAAGGAATCGGGGAAATGGCTGACCCCCAATTAGAGCAAATTTTACTCATCGCTTCCTTAGCTAATATCAGTAATATGTATCGCCGGGCTGCCGAAAAGCTTATTGATGGATTGCCACCTATTGAACAAAAACAAACAAAAAAGGATGGGTGACACCATCTTTTTTTTTGAAGCGCAAAACCTTTTCCTAACTCACAGGTCTAATATATAGAAAGACGCTAAGCGAGGGGGCGAGAAACGTGAATATGGATGAACAATTAGTTCAGAACGCCATCAACGGTGATGATGATGCCTTTTTGAAACTAATGCAACTATATAAAATAGACTTATTTAAAACAGCATTATCGTATTTGAAAAATGAGCAAGAAGCGTTAGAGGCAATACAGGAGATTACGTACCGTGCCTATAAAAGTATTGGAACGGTGCGAGAGCCATCCTATTTTAAAACATGGCTCATCCGCATCATGATTAATTATTGTAATGATCAGCTGAAAAAGAACAAACGAGTGCTATTAAATGAAGACATATTACAAGCACAAGGTATCTCTGAGAATCATGAAGAGCTGGAGTTAAAGGATGCGATGTTAGCCTTAGACGACCGCTCACGAGAAATTTTAACCCTTAAATATTTTCACGATCTAAAAATTAAAGAAATTGCCAGTTCCATGCAGTGCCCTGAAGGAACCGTGAAGACGTGGCTGAACAAAGCTCTAAAATCACTTCGAGGAAAACTTGAAGAGAAAGGTGGGAATCTAAATGTTTAACAAAGAAGAAGAGAAACTTCAAGATTACAAAAAAATGTATGACAACATACCCGTTTCAATAGATTCCTTAGATGCTGCGATTATGGCTGGTTTCCAGAGAGCAAAAATAGAAGAAGTGAAAAAGCCACGTCCGAAGAAGTGGCTATATAGCTTTGTGGCAGCGGCTGTTTTATTAATTGGATTTTTCACATCGGTTCGACTTTCACCAGCATTAGCAGACTATGTAGCTGTATTACCTGGAATGGAAAAAATTGTTGATATGATTCGCTTAGATAAAGGAAAGCTGTCAGCAATCGAAAATGACTACTATCAAGAAATTGGGGCATCCGCTAGAGCTAATGGGTTGAAAATAACCATTGACGGGGCAATAGCGGATAAAAAAGGAATGGTCCTTTTCTATAGCTTGGAAGCCGATAAAAAGCAAAAAAATCTAAATTTAGATGCCTTTAAGCTTGAAAGGCAGGATGGTAAGGAATTGTTGTATGGTGCTTCCTCAGGGGCTCACCATTCAGAAAAAGGTGAAACCCATTTTTCTGGTACTATTGATTATTATTTTCAGAAGGATATAGATACAAATGAATTTGTTATGGAACTAAAAATCAGTGGTGATACATCAGCTGAGTTAACGATCCCATTTTCACTTACAAAAGATCTGAAAGAGAAGAAAACCTATAAGGTGAATAAAACCGTTGATATTGAAGGACAAAAAATTACCTTTATGAGTGCAACTGTCTATCCTTTAAGTGTTGCTGTTCACTTAAAGTATGATCCGAGCAATACGAAAAAAATCTTAAACCTAGAAGATTTACGCTTAGTAGATGAAAATGGTGAGGTATGGAATAAAGTCAATAACGGAGTAACAGCAACCAATATTTCCGAAAATGAACATATTATCTACCTCCAAAGTAATTATTTCCGTCAGCCGAAGGAACTAAATTTAGCTTTAAATAAGCTGCAAGCGATTGAACGAGATGAGGAATTTGTTATGGTCGATGTTGGAGCTGGAAAAATTCTTAAGCAGCCTGAAGGGGACTTTCTCCGTGAGGTAAAGGTGGAAGGTGGATATCTTCATTTTAAAATGGTAACGGAAGAGGCGTTTTCAAATTATATCTTTGGCCGGGTGTTTGACAGTGAAGGGAACGAACTCCAATCAGGTTCGTTTTTGAGAAGTACACGTGAAGATCTCGGTGAAACGAATTTTGGAATTGAAATTGAAAATTTAAAACAATTGAAGGGGACTGTATCAGTTGAAATTAATTCATTCCCTAGTTGGATAGAAGGGGATGTTAAAGTTAGATTGAAATAATGTAAAAGGCCGCTATTCTGTGTAGATAGCGGCCATTTTCATTATTGATATTTCTTCGGGTGGGTGAAAGCCCGCTGCAGTTGGGCGAACTGAGGGAAGTTTTTAAATCATTCGGGTGAAAACCTGCTCCAGTTAACCTAACTGAGTTAAAAAAAACAGGCCTGCTAAGCAGACCGACTATCTTAAAGAAAAATCTCCCGAGGAAGTTTCCACTTTCAGTTTATAAAAGCCTTCTCCAATTACGCCCCTGATAGAATTCTCTGATTTCTCTTCATAACTTACAGCTTTTAAAGAAACTTCACCTTCACCAGAGCTACCCTGGAAATCAATCGCCAACGAGTTAGGTTCATTTCGATAGGTTACAGAAACATCACCGCTGCTCGTTTTGGCATCAAGATTTCCATTTGCATTAACATAATCAATAATCATGTCACCTGATGAGCTCTCTGCTTGGATATCACCTGTCACATTTGATAATTCCATTTCACCAGATGAGCTATGGAAACGATTCACTTCCGTGTACATGTTTCTTGCGATGATATCCCCAGAGCTAGTATCGAAAATGGTCTCTTTCGCTTTTAAATCCTGAATTAAAATATCCCCTGAAGAGGTATCTATTTGAATAGAGTCATATATTTTTTGCGGTAAAAAAACTTCCACATTCGTATCTACGATTAATACACCGATGTTAAATTTAATTTGGTCCTCACCAGCTAGACCAATTTTTAAAGTTTTACTTTTTTCTTGTACATCAAGTTTCAGCTTTTTCTTTAATTTTTTACTTATTTTACCATTCATTTCTACTGTGATTTCGTCTGTATCTGAGGAATGAACAGTTACATCACTACTTGATAAATCAATTTTGACTCGAGAGATGTCTACATTATTAACAACAGCCTTATCACTCACATTATAGGTATCTAGCGAAAATCCACCAGAAGCACTTACAGACACTAACGTTCCTACAACCCCAATAATAAATAACATTAACATAAGATAAACGACTTTTTTCATGCTGCTTTATCCCCCTTAATCACTTTGACATTGAATTTTATATAGCGAAGAACAACATTGTAGAAAAATTTGCCGACATAAATCATCCCGATACTCATTAACACTCCTAAACTAAAGGATGTTAAAGAAACAAAAAAGTTTACAAGGAATGACTCATAGCTATAGTCAAAAAAATAGGAGCCTAAGATAGCTAATGGTAAGATTGTCAAACCAAATGAAACCGCACATAGAGCAACATATGCTCCAAATAAGCCAGCCACTGGCCCCAGAATAAAAACGAGATTAAAAAAACTAAGACTAATCGTAGCAACAATTGCACGCCCCATATTCGTTGGCGTTTTATCCTTTTCAGCTCTACCAATTCGATAATCGGCTAACAAATCACGAGCAATCACATGGGGGTCACCTAACTCGGCAATTAATTCTGCCTGACTTCTTCCATTTGCAAATCCTATTTCGAAATGTTCCTGATAATCGTAAAGCATTTCTTTGCGATCCTGTTCAGGAACTCTACTTAAAAGATATTCCAATTTATCCAAAAACTCATTTTTGACCATTTCCTAAACCCTCCTCAATAAATAGATTGACGGCAAACGAAAACTGCTGCCATTCATCGACTAGCAAATTCATGTATTCTTTTCCTTTTAACGTTAACGAATAGTATTTTCTAGGTGGCCCTTCTGTGGATTCTGCTAGGTAAGTTGTTAAATAGTCTTCTTTTGTTAATCTTCTAAGGAGCGGATACAATGTTCCTTCCGCCACTTCTATCTTACTGGAAATATTTTGAGCTAATTCATAGCCGTATTGATCCTTTTTGGAAATGAGAATCAACACACATAATTCCAAAACCCCTTTTTTAAATTGGACATTCAAAGGAATTGTCCTCCTTTCCTTAGTTAGCTATACCAATCACTACTGAACGATGTATACTAGCTAGTCAAAAAAAATACATTTGCTTCCATATACATATAATAATATACAGTACTGATTAATGCAAGGTACTAAATATAATTTTTTTCAAAAAAAATCCAGCCACCATAAAATAGTAAACCGTTCCGTTTTGAGGTGCATAATGGTAAATTGACATCAGAAATGGCGTACGAATTGAAGTATGCCATTTTCCTTCACATAGGGATTTGGAATACCTTTTATAGAGAAGTAAGACCAGTAATGACAAAAGAAATTTAAAGGACAAAGCATATTGTACACTTAAAATTAAGTGTCTATTGGGATGTCAATTCTTACGACGCTTCTTATCCTTAATTTAGTAACCAGTGATGTAAAACATACTAACATTAGTAGTACAGACCAAGGCCATGGTTTGTGCTACTATTTTTTTTATAGTAGAAGT
>NZ_CAKJTG010000054.1 GCF_917563885.1 Pseudoneobacillus rhizosphaerae | reverse complement strand
TTAGAGCGCACGCCTGATAAGCGTGAGGTCGATGGTTCGAGTCCATTTAGGCCCACCAGAATTTTTTGCAAAGCAAAATAATTAGAGATTTTTGCGAAAGCAAAATAACCTACCAATTGTTCCGCAGTAGCTCAGTGGTAGAGCATTCGGCTGTTAACCGAACGGTCGTAGGTTCGAGTCCTACCTGCGGAGCCATTTTTTTGTTTAATTTTACTATACATATGATGTGCCTTTAGCTCAGCTGGATAGAGCGACAGCCTCCTAAGCTGTAGGTCGGAAGTTCGAATCTTCTAAGGCACGTAAATAAGAATAAACGCTTGGATATTGATCCGAGCGTTTTTTTGTATGCAAAATTCTTGAATGACAAGCAAATAACGCCTACTAGGAACAAGCATTCCAAGGACTTACTGATGGAATTCTTTTCTCTTATATTTAAGACGGGCTTATCTCTAATGTATCTTTATTTGGCTGAACATGCCTTTTTTGTCGTTAGTACAGGAAAGCAAGTAATATGTAACACAATAATTAGAAGCCTCTATTATATAAAATGTAGCACCAGGATACTCGATAAAACGAACAAATTCTGTAAATAGAGTCTTTGCTGCAGGTGAATTAAAATGATTCATTTCCATTTTGACTATATACGTGTTATCCCTAAATTTTATGGAGGCATCATGAATAATATGATGCTCTTGTTTGTGTTCAAAAAAGCTTCTAATTTCACTTAAAACTCCGATTTGATACTCCAAATTTATCCCTTGCGCCAAATCATTCAACACACTTTTATCCATAATCATCACCTTTTTTATTTTATTGTTGTGTAGCTTAATAACCTTGCACAATAAATTTCTACGTTTATTATGCCAAATCAATATTAAGGGATTGTGGCGATTGTGTTATGGATTTATAAAGCTAGGTATTATGACATGCTATTCATAAAAAAATATATTCATTACCTATTAAATGGATTTAATACCATTATTTACACTATTTATACCTGAAATTTACAAAATTAATTTTAGGTATAAACGGGCTTTACAATCAGGATTTATAATTCATTTGTACTAAGGAGTTTGAGGGGAAGAGATTGGGACTTTAGTTTGGAAGTTTAGGATTTAAAATAAAAAACAATATCAGGAGGAGAATCATGAAAAGGACTCTATCAAGTTTAATTGTTGCAGGTGTACTTGTTAGCTCTGTTCCAACAATTATTCCAATGAATGTCGTCAATGCAGCTCAAGTCAGCCAAGATACAAAAATGAAAGCTTCCACTCAATATGTATTTGTGGATGGAACTACCCAAAAGATAGCTTCTCTTCAAGTGAACGGAAATACCTTATATTCCGTTAAAGAAATTGCGAGATATACTCAAGCTACGTTTACATACGACGTAAAATCTAAGACCTACACTCTAGCAGTTAATGGTCAAAAAGCTACTTTTACAAGACAATCAACTCACATTACATCTAATAATACAAAAATGGAACTAGCTGCACCTGTCAATATTTTTAACAATCAAACTTACATCGATTTAGAGTCTTTAGTTTCGGCGCTAGGTGGGGACGTTGTGAAGAACGAAGTCACTGGAGCAAAATTCATCGTTTCAAAAGGTTTAGTATCAGGGTCTTTTTCTAATGCGAAATGGCTGAACGGAAGTCAAATCTTGTTTACGAGTGAAGATGAAAATGCCTACGTATTTAATGTGAAAACGAAAAAAGTAATCAAACAGTTTCCAGTTTTAGAAATGGTCAGTTCTCCTGACGGGAAGCAAGCTGTTTATACAGATGATACTGGTTTTGTTTATTTACTAGATTTTGAGACGGGAAAAACGACGCAAATTAGTAGTGATGAATCCTTTAAGGCAGAATTTAAGTGGTCATCTGATGGAACAAAGGTTTTCTTCTTGCAAGGGGACAAGAATGAAACGATTTCTTCAACGTCTGTAAAGGATGGGAGTATAACGACAATCCTTGATGACAAAGTAGAATATAAATCGGACCTAGTGATCTCAGCTGATGGAAGTAAAGTGTTTTATACGGCAGCAAAACAAGCTGAGACAAAATATACAGATGAGGCAAAATCAGATGTAGAAACGATTGTGACGGATGGAACGGAGCCACAAATCTACTCAGTTGATGCGAATGTACAAGGTTCAAAGCCAGTAGCGATTTCTTCATCGAAGGAAAACAAGTTTTTCACCACTCTATTGCCAAACGGAGATGTCCTCTATTTAGGCGTTGATGTAGAAGATGAAGAAAAACTATCAGAATTAAAATTGGTTCAATCCAATAACCAAACTACATTAGTAGCAGAAATGCAAATCGAGTCTATTAACATGACTAAAAATGGCAACGTGTACCTATTAGTTACAGAAAAAGACGAAAGCTCTAGTATTTACAAATTGGATGTAAGCACGAAAAAGCTTGAGAAAAAATTAAATACTCCGCAAGCTGTAACAGGCTTTGACATCTCATTAGATGAAAAGCAAATGGTTGTTATGGTATCAACTGAAGACGGTGAGAAATTAACGGTTTTAAAGAATGGTAGTTTAGAAGCATTAACTAAAACGAATTAAGGAGAAGATAACATGAAAAAATTGACATTGCTAGTCCTCTCATTTGCTTTATTATTTGGCTATTCATTTGGAGTACAGGAATCTACTGCTAGTGCGAAAACTCTTTCTGGAAAAATTGTTGTCGCTGGATCTTCTGCTCTACTTCCATTGACACAGCAGGCTGCGAAGGAATTCAAGAAAACCAATCACAAGGTATCTATCTCTGTATCAGGCTCATCTTCGATCGCTGGTCCACAATCGGTTTTAAAAGGTTCGGCTACAATCGGTGCAAGTGATTGGGATGCCACAAAGCCAGTACCAGGTTTTAAGGCATTTGAAGGTTTGGTAGCTCATAAGATTGCGGTTATTCCTTTTGCGACGATTGTTCATAAAGATAATAAAGTGAAAAACCTTACGACTAAGCAATTACAAGATATTTATACAGGGAAAATTAAGAACTGGAAAGACGTTGGCGGGGATGACCAAGAAATCGTAGTGGTAACTCGTTCAGTTGGTTCAGGAACACGTGTAAACTATATCGAAAAAGCCCTAAATGGGGTTGATATAAATGATAAATCATCTAATGTTGTGAAAGCTGGAAAAAGCGGTGAGATGGTAACAAAGGTACAAGAAAACAAATACGCTATTGGTTATGTTGACCTTCCATATGTAAAAGGGAACATAAAAGCGGTTGATTTTAATGGAGTAGCAGCTACGGTTGAAAATATTAAGAATGGAAAGTATGGTATCTGGGGTTATGGATATCTGTTAACGAAAGGTCAACCAAAGGCTGCAGATAAGGCGTTCATCGAATTCATTCAATCTGCCAAATTTCAAAAAAATACGGCTGCCAAATTAAAGTTTATTCCTCTTAGTGAAATGAAGTAAACATCATTGGGAGAAGCCAGTCCCTTAATTTTCATAAGGGGCTGGTTTTTAAAAAATAAGAAAGTATAACTTTTTTTGACTTCGAAAGTTGTCCAGCTCCAGCGCCTAGTGAACTTCACTCACCTTCCCTACGATAAGTCAACATCGAATCGCAAAAAACGCGATTCGTGTTTCCTTTATCGAAAGGGAGGAGAGCTCCAGTTCATACGCCGCTAAACGGGCGCTTACGCTTTTCTTTGAAAATCGGAGGTTTCCTTATGGAAAAAATCATTTCAAACACAACTAATCTTTTAAAAAATCCACTTTTAATAACGAAGGCTTCTTTTAACAAGAATTACATTAAAAATCATTTATTTCGTTTTTATAGTTTATTGAGTGTTCTTTTACTTGGATTTATTTTGCTAATGATTCTATTTTTTATTGGAAAAACGGGGATTTTGGTTTTTAAGGAAGTCTCGCTTGCCGACTTCTTTTTTTCTCTTAATTGGGAGCCATATGAAGATCATTACGGAGCGGGAGTTTTTATTCTAGGGACGCTTGCTTTAACGACTTTAACGTTTTTGATTGCAGTCCCCATTTCCTTAGTTATGGCCATTTTTTCTGCTGAAATTGCTCCGATTTGGTTGAGAAATTTAGTAAGACCGATTTTAGACTTATTGGTTGGAATTCCATCGATTGTTTATGGCTATCTCGGAATCACCATTTTAGTTCCATTTATACGAGAGGTAACTGGTACCTCGATAGGGGAAGGTTTATTAGCAGCAGCGATCGTGTTGACGATTATGGTTTTACCTACTATTACCCGTATTAGTGATGACGCGATATCGGCCGTTTCGCAAGATTTTCGCGAAGCAAGCTATGCACTAGGTAGCACAAGATTGCAGATGATATTTAAAGTATTGTTGCCAGCAGCAAAACAAGGAATCATAACAGGAGTTATTTTGGGAATGGCTCGGGCGATCGGGGAAACAATGGCTGTTGTAATGGTGATTGGAAATACAGCGATTCTACCGGCCAATTTATATTCACCGACCTCTGTATTAACGAGTAATATTGTTATGGAAATCCTGAATGTTCAATACGATTCGACTTGGAACTATGCTTTATATATGATGGCGTTTCTTCTTTTATTGATATCACTAGTATTAATTTTTATCATTCGCAAGCTTCGTGTAAAAGGAGTTTAATTATGAGGGAATCATTATTTCATCAACATCGGAAAAAAAATACTTTGGCACTCATAGGTGATAAGGTTTGGACGGCGCTCTTTTGGGCAGGCTCCTTATTGATTATATTTTTAATAGGATGTTTATTATTCTTGATTTTAGGCAAAGGGTTAAAATTAATGACTCTTGATTTTCTGATAGACCTTCCTGATGAAATCGAAGCTGGAGGAGGAATTGGTCCTTTCTTGTTTAATTCGATATATGTACTGGTCCTCTCCTTGTCAATTGCGATTCCAATGGGGATCGGAGCGGGGATTTATCTTGCTGAATATGCACCTCGTAATCGTTTTACAGAACTAGTAAGAACCTGTGTAGAAGGTTTGGCTTCGGTTCCATCTATTGTTATTGGTTTATTTGGATACGTATTGTTCGTTGAATATTTTGATGTTGGATTAACCGTTCTAGGGGCATCCATCTCATTAGCGATCTTGAACTTGCCCATTTTAACTCGAGTGACTGAAGAGGCGATTTCAATGGTCCCTCAGGAATTAAGGGAGGCATCTTTAGCCTTAGGGGCAACGAAAGCTCAAACCATTGTACGTGTTGTCCTACCATCTGCACTAAACGGGATATTAACAGGAATAAGTTTAACGGCTTGTCGTGCCTTTGGAGAGTCAGCAGTCATTCTGCTAGCTGGAGGATCGAGTACATCTGGTTTTATGTGGGATTTCAATCTACTATCACAAGGTGGAACACTACCTGTCCATCTTTGGTATATTCAATCAGAAGCATTAGTGGAGGACGCGAAAGAAATTGCAGACAAGTCAGCTGCGGTAATGGTGTTAACCATTTTATTCCTAAGCTTTATTATTCGCTTACCGATTTGGATTCGAGAACGTAGGTTTAATAGGTAAGTAAAGTAGGTTGTTTTAAAAAAAAGGAATCAGTATATGTATTGCTTTTGTTACAGGTTGGTCTCAGTGTTAAGGGAAGTTTAATCAAAGGTAAATATGATTTTATAAACATTTCTAGTACATTTGATAGATATATGATTTCGAATGCTGCTAACAGAGAAGTTATAGGGGATTATTCATCCAAAGATAATAGGTTTTTAGCCTTAGAAATAGGGTTACAATTCTAATTATGTGAATCTTACTACGTGTTTTTATGAGTTTCTATTATATTTACACTCCTATAATGGTGCCTTAAAATTCAACACTTATACTCCATATTGTACATATCAAATCACAATATGGAGGGAATAACATGAAATACAATTTCAAAAAGAAGGCATTATCGATTGCTGCTGTTTCGATTCTTACATTAGGGTCATTCGCAGGGGCTAATCTGTCGCAATCTAAAGTGGAAGCAAAATCTAATATGAATAATGGAAAAGTGAAAAATGTTATTTTTATGGTACCTGATGGTTATTCGGCGGCTTATGCAACAAACTATCGATTGTTTAAAGGGGAAGAATCCATTATGGATTCCATGCTAGTTGGAATGCACCGTACTTATTCCGCTAATTCTGAAATAACAGATTCAGCTGCAGCAGGAACTGCGTTTGCTACTGGGGTGAAAACAAATAACGGTATGATTAGCACTTCACCTGAAGGTAAAGAGTTGAAAACCATCCTTGAAGCGGTTGAAGAAACAGGAAAAGCATCTGGATTAGTAGCGACTTCAACGATCACGCATGCGACACCTGCAGTTTTTGCATCTCATGTGGCTTCCCGTGCGAATGAGGCTGATATTGCTCCACAACTTATTGATAATGATGTAGAAGTTATCCTTGGTGGAGGGAAGAAGTATTTTCCTGAATCCCTGTTAAACGATGCGAAAAAAGAAGGCTATGAATATATCACAAACAAAAACGAATTAAGTAACGCGAAAAAAGCAAATAAATTAATTGGATTATTTGCTGAAGATAGTATGGCTCCAGAATTGGATCGTGATACTACCAACCAGCCAAGCTTAAAAGAAATGACTCAAACAGCACTGGATGTTCTAAAAAAGGATAAGGATGGCTTTTTCCTTATGGTTGAAGGAAGTCAAATCGATTGGGCTGGGCATGATCAAGACGCAGCTTGGGCTATGAAAGATACAGAGACATTTGAACAAGCAGTTGAAGCAGTTATTGAATTTGCCCAAAAGGATAGAAATACGTTAGTTGTTATAGCGGGTGACCATGATACAGGTGGAATGTCTGTTGGAGGATACGGTCATGGTGATGTGAAGGTGGAAGTGCTTCGTCAGGTATCAGCAACAGGTGATTTTATGGTAAGTAAATTAGATTCTACCCGCAGTAATGTGAAAGAAGTTGTAAAGCAATATACAACTCTAGACCTTACCGAGGTTGAGGTTCAAAAAATAAAATCGGCATTAAAACCTGATATTGCTATAAATGAGGTTATTTCTGAACGTGCTTCGGTAGGATGGACTAGCACGAATCACACAGGTGTAGATATTCCGTTATATGCATTTGGACCAAAATCTGAGCTTTTTAGCGGTTTACATGAGAACACAGATATTCCTGGATTAATGGCAAAAGCCATGAACATTAGATTTTTACAATAAAAATAATAAAAAAAGGCACTGTCGTTCATTTAGACAGTGCCTTTTGCTAGTTTCTATAAGAAAAAGGGATTTTATTGTAATAAACAATAGTTTTCCCTAATTATAGGGTGTATTCTATTCTAATGGAGAAAATAATTTTATAGGAGGAAATAGAGATGGCAATAATTGATGTTACCGTGATACCATTAGGGACAAGTACACCAAGTGTTAGTGAGTATGTTGTTGAAATACAAAAAGTCCTTCGACAGTATGAAGGAAGAATCAAGTTTCAATTAACACCGATGAGCACATTAATAGAAGGGGATTTAAAATTGTTACTTGAAATTGTTCAAGAGATACATGAAGTTCCCTTTCAAAAAGGTTTACAAAGAGTTTGTACCAATATTCGAATCGATGATCGGAGAGATAAAGAACACTCAATGGAGCGAAAGCTGAAATCTGTTGAAACGAAATTATAATAAGTAGTATCGATAACTCCGAAGAGTGGAGACTAGAATATGCCACTCTTTCTTCAATTAAAGAAGAGACTGTAGCTAATGATAGTATTGTAAAATAATTTTTTATGTAAAAAGTATTGACTTGTTTCGTGCGAAAAGGTAATATATAAATCTGCCGCGATGAGAATTTTACGCGATTGCAAAAAAACATTTTTTTTAAAAAGTAGTTGATTTTAATAATAGTTTTTGTTATTATTAACTCCTGCCGCTAAGAAGTACGGCAGTTTGAAAACTTTAAAAAGAATGCTTGACACTTTGAGGGCGAGATGTTATATTAATATCCTGTCTTTCAAAAAATAGTTCTTTGAAAACTAAACAAAACAGAAACGTCAACGTTTAAATTTAGTCTTTTTATAAAAAAGACAACTTATGAGCAAGTCAAACACTACTTTATTGGAGAGTTTGATCCTGGCTCAGGACGAACGCTGGCGGCGTGCCTAATACATGCAAGTCGAGCGAATCATTGGGAGCTTGCTCCCTTTGGTTAGCGGCGGACGGGTGAGTAACA
>NZ_CAKJTG010000053.1 GCF_917563885.1 Pseudoneobacillus rhizosphaerae | reverse complement strand
TTGGGAGGGGTACCCCTCCCAAATACATCTAAATAAAAAAATAAATGAATTAACGAAATACACTTGACTAATCGTAAGAAATAAGCGGAAATTTTCCGGTTATATTCAGAATGGAGCTCGTTTCGGGCTAGATAAGAGGAGATTTTCCGCTTATGCCAAGAAAAACCCCTCATTTTCATGGTTTTCTAATCAAAAGGCGGAATATCTCCGTCTATTTTAAGCCATTTTCAATGCTTCTGACTAATTAAGCGGAATATATCCGTCTATTTTTCAGATCGGGTGTTTATCTGAATTCCTCACTTGGAAAAGCTTTCAATCATTTTAATCAAATGATCTTACTTTTCTTCTAGTAAGTCTACACCAACAACTTGATTAAACCAGATGGTCGTTAAACAACCATCCTCCTCCACTAAATGAATCGTCTTGTTCCATTCATCCAGCTTCTGTACAGATCCTATGAACATTCTAAAGAAGCCCTCTTCCCAAATAGTAATGGTTATGGATTGTTTATGTTCTAATGCCAAACATAGCTTTTGCTCAAATTCATCGATTTGGGATTCATCAACAATAGGCTTATTAATCTTTTGATAGTCAGATCTTAATTCTTTAAGCATTTTGACATGCTCTGGCATGAAGAACGCTGATTGCCACTTCATTTTTCCACGATCTCGTATTCTTGACATAATAAAACCTCCTTTCTGTTACTTTTATTATAGAACAAATGTTCTATAATATGTCTTTTTAAAAAAAATAAGACCCTCATAGTAAGAAGGTCAGTTAAAACATTATTGAATCATCTTTGTTAAATTAAGACTACGTGCAACTAATCGTCTCCAGTACGCTAATCTAAAATGGTTAGAATGTAATCTTTTTTCGATTTCGGAAAGTAGTGGTTCGGCAAACTCTGGGTGAATCATTCTTGGAATCAACTTATGCCAAGAATACTCATCTAATAAATCAATGGCACTTTGAAAGCCCTTTTGATAAGTGGATTCTTCATATTTTAATAAAAAATGCCATTCATTTTTTAGTTTTACGCCATATAAGGTGATGGAACCTTCTTCAGCTCCCAGAATTAATATGATTTCAGGCTTACTCACTTAAACCCCTCCTTTGACCGTACTTGTCCTCCTTTAAAGTCTATTTTTAAAAGAAATAAATCATGTCTATAAAATCGTAGATAACAACCGCTTTGTTTATTCTAGATCTTTCCTATCTACATTTAATTCCACTAAATTTCCATCAGGGTCCGCGCAAAAGATTTGAGCAAAGCCACTTTTGCTTTTAAAACGATCGAGTATTTCAATATTATTCTTTTGCAACCATGCTAAAGTATCTGAATAATTCTCAACTCTAAGAGCAAAATGACCTTCTCTACTGCTTAAGCTTTTATCTGTACGAATCGTTTGTGAGGAAGGGAGAACAATCAGGTGAAGTTGCTGTTGGTCAACTTCATACCAAGCACCCGGAAAGTCAAAATTAGGACGCTGTATTTCTTTTAAACAGAGAATATTACTGTAAAAATTTTTTGCTCGTTCTAGATTTGTAACAGATAGACTAACATGATGAAGCCCTTTATATTTGATCAAAACCGACATCTCCAATTTGATATAAATGTAAATTAAATAATAACATAAACTGTCCCCTCTTTTGAAAAACGAAGTGCAAGGCATTGTTCAGTTTCCTGGTAAATGCCTTGCACCTTTTGAGATAGGTCCGATAGTTAATTGTTTACTTATCATAATAGCAATCTTTAATATAACGATTGAGATAAGAATATAATATGAAAGGTCCCACCAAACATAGCTGTGAAGGATTCCCACTTTTTTTAGAATGAAATTAGCAAGCCACATACATAATGCTGCAAACACATATTTCATCCATTCAAATTTCCATTTTAGCTTAGCCACTACAACATAGAATAGACACGCACATAAATAAAAAATGGCTGCAAATGCAGTTGTATCTTCCGCTGGATCGTCAAACCAGCCAGGTAAATAATGCCTACTTCCAAATAACATGATAGGGGATATGTGCAGGTTCCCACTAATGGGCCCTAAAATGAAAAACAAAACTATTGAATGAGTTATTCCATTTAGAGGGAGCATGATTTTTTGATGCAAAAATTTCGCCGTATAAAAATAGAAAGGGAGGCCAATAGCTGTGAAAGCGATACGCCACCAATTATGAGAATAGATATTTAGCTTCAAAAATAACCACTCAATACAAGCAAAGAGTGACACGAAAAATAGAATCCAAATCCAATTTTTCCGAAACGTTGCAATAAAGGTAGCTACCACAGGTAAGGCAAAGACGTTAGAAGCTATGGCTCCCATGTTACTGTCGTAAAAGGAATCAGTCTTGATAAACTTCGGATAATACTGATAGCTATGTAAAAAATTATAGATAACAGCTTCAATCATGAAGCCTAGACCCACCATAGAAAGATAAAGAAATAAGCTCCTGACACTTCTTGTTTTGATAAAAACATAAATAAGAAGAATGAGACTAAGAACGCCCAAGCCAAGATACCAGTACGAATTGATATGCAATCCTTCCCACCTCCATTGGCTACTTCCCATTACTATTTGATTATTTTGGAAATTTTATTCTAAATTAGTAGCAATCAGCCTTTGAAAAAAACCAGTATGAAGAGTTAATTGTGACGAAAGTGTGAAAAAGTCGGGATAATCACCAAAAAGGTCGGAATAAAATCAAAAGAAGTCGGAATAAAATCAAAAGAAGTCGGAATAAACAAAGAGAAAGTCGGAATTACGGAACTAAGAGTCGGAATAATTCGCGCTAGCCCCTTTTTGGTATAAGTTTACTTACTTATATAGTGATTTTCTTCCTCAATTTATTAAAATAGATTGCTAAAAATACATGGTTAGCATTTTAATAATATATAGTAGAGTTTTTTCATAAAATTCAGACGAAATCAAAAAAGGTGGTAGCATTGTGGAATTCGATGTAATCGTAGTTGGTGCAGGACTTGCTGGTTTAGTAGCTACAGCAGAAATGGCAGATGCAGGGAAAAAGGTATTGCTTTTAGATCAAGAACCGGAAACCTCACTAGGTGGACAAGCTTGGTGGTCTTTTGGAGGTTTGTTTTTAGTAGATTCACCAGAGCAGCGCAGGTTGGGGATTAAAGATTCAAAAGAATTAGCTTGGCAGGATTGGATGGGAACAGCTGGCTTCGATCGGGAAAAAGACGAGGACTACTGGGGCCGAAAATGGGCAGAGGCTTATGTCGATTTTGCAGCGGGTGAAAAGCGAGCATGGCTGCAAAGTATGGGTGTCCGCTTTTTTCCAATTGTCGGTTGGGCAGAGCGAGGCGGATACCTTGCAGAGGGACATGGAAATTCGGTACCACGTTTCCATATCGTTTGGGGAACAGGACCAGGCATTGTAGCTCCTTTCGAACGTCGTGTTAGAGAACAGATGAAAAATGGGCTAGTTGATTATCGACCGCGTCACCGTGTCGACAAGCTCATTCATGAAAATGGTGTCGTTCTAGGTGTAGGCGGTTCCATACTTGTAGCAAGCACTGTAGCTCGCGGAGAAGCAAGTTCCCGAGAGGTAGTCAGTGAATTTGAATACCGCTCTCAAGCGGTAGTTGTCACGAGTGGGGGAATTGGGGCAAATCATGATTTGATTCGTAAAAATTGGCCAAGTCGGCTGGGAGAACCACCTAAGCAAATGCTTTCCGGTGTTCCAGCCCATGTAGATGGACGGATGCTAGCCATAACAGAAGATGCGGGAGGCAGAATCGTCAATCGAGATCGAATGTGGCACTATACTGAAGGAATTAAAAATTGGTCTCCAGTCTGGAACAAACATGGTATCCGAATCCTCCCTGGACCATCATCCATGTGGCTTGATGCCAGAGGGCAACGGTTTCCTGCTCCGAATTTTCCGGGGTTTGATACATTAGGGACCCTTGAAACCATCCAAAAGACGGGTTACAGCTATTCCTGGTTTATTTTAACCCAAAAAATAATCGAAAAAGAATTTGCGCTATCTGGTTCAGAACAAAATCCTGATTTAACTGGAAAAAGTATACCCAAAGTGCTGTCTAGAGCTCTACCAGGAGCACCAGGTCCTGTAAAAGCCTTCATGGAAAAAGGTGAGGATTTTGTCATAGCCGATAATTTAGCGGACCTAGTCACGGGTATGAATAAGCTAACCGAGGAAAAGTTATTGAACCTTGATGAGATTGAACGACAAATTCGAGCTAGAGACCGTGAAATGGAAAATACATTCACAAAGGACCTTCAAATTACAGCTATCCGAGGAGCTCGAAATTATATCGGCGATAAATTAATTCGCGTTGCCCCTCCGCATAAATTACTTGATCCAAAAAATGGCCCTCTAATTGCGGTGAGGTTGAATATTGTTAGCCGCAAAACATTAGGTGGACTTCAAACTGATTTGTCAGGTCAAGTTTTAAATTCTGCCGGAGAACCGATTCCTGGGTTATATGCAGCAGGAGAAGTATCAGGATTCGGAGGAGGAGGCGTTCACGGGTATCGTGCATTAGAGGGGACGTTTTTAGGAGGCTGTCTTTTCACAGGACGGGTGGTAGGTCGAGCTATAGCAGCGGAATTAAAGTAGCTTTAGAGTGTAATGGGATTCTTTTCTTCCATTTTTTGTACTGTTTTTAAGTAGGAGTCGGTATAATAATAGATAGATTAACAAAATAATAGAGATGAAGGTACAGATGATTTCAACACATAATATTCGGATTTTGTTTTGGGTGCGATTCTTTGGAACTATTAATTTTATCGCACCAGTATTAACTCTTTTTTACTATGGGAGAGGACTTGAAGCAACACATATTTTGTGGCTGCAGTTGTTTTGGAGTGGTGCGGTCCTGTTAGGAGAGGTTCCAGGTGGTATTGTCGCAGACCGCTATGGAGCAAAGGTTTCCTTTTTAATCGGGGCATTAGTTAAAATTTCTAGTATTGTTTTATTAATATTCGCTCATGATCCGTGGATGTTTTTCTTATTTAGTGCCTTAAATGGATTATCTGTAACCTTTTTCTCTGGTGCAGATGAGGCATTACTATATGAATCATTGAAAGAAGATAATAAACACGACAAAATGGACGAGGCCATGGGAAAAATCCAATCAGCTGGGTTTATTAGTATGATTTTAGCTGTGTTATTTGGGGCGTATATGGCAAAGGATTTAGCGGATAAGCAATTTATTCTACTAATTATCTTAGGATTAGTTTTTCACCTAGTAGAATTTATTCTTCTATTCTTTGTTAAAAATCCTGCTTCCAGTGGGTCTTACCGCGATAATCCTTTTACACAAGTGGTTGCTGGTATCAAAGTCATAAGGAAGGCACCGGTATTACTATTGTTGTTTCTAAATTACACACTTGTTTTTATCCCAGCGGATTCAGTCTATGAAGCATTTAATCAACCATTATTCAAAGATGCCGGTTTACCCGTTATGTTCATCGGTGTTTTATACGCTTTAGCCGCCATCGGAGGATTTATTGTTTCCCAATCGGTTGGTTGGTTTACAAGTCGATTTGCTCGAAAAGGATTAATGTGGGTGACGGGTGGAGTAGCAGCTGCTGGATTATTTTTATCCGCAATGTTTGGAGAGTCATTGTGGATTGTTATTGGGGCCTTTTTTATTATTAGAATTGGCCAAGCAATCAGACATCCCATATACTCTCAATTAACCAATGATCTGATTCCATCGCATATCCGTGCAACAACTCTTTCATTAATTTCCGTACTAGATTCTGCCTTTGACCTCGTTATATTTGGGCTGTTATCTAGTGTTGCCTTTAATGGATTAAATGGGATATTGATTGCTTGCAGTATGATAGCCCTAGTAGGGACATTAATTCCTATAAAAAGAGTAAAAGAAAGTTTGGTATAGAATACAGTTTAAAATAGTAAAAGGAGACAGATAAAATGACAGAAAAAGTACTTAAAGCAATTCAAGATTATTATCCAGATGATTTTGCTTATTGTTACGGGTGTGGTCGTCGAAATTCGGAAGGTCATCATTTCCGAACGGGCTGGCAAGGGGAACAAACAATTAGTTTGTATACACCACTTCCAGAACATACAGCGATTCCAGGGTTTGTGTACGGCGGTGTGATTGCGTCATTTATTGATTGTCACGGGACAGGATCTGCAGCACTTGCTTTACATCGAAAAAATGGCCATGAACCAGGGGATGGAACTGAACCCCCGCGGTTTGTAACCGCTTCGTTAAAAGTTGATTACGTAAAGCCAACTCCTCAAGGTATCTCATTAAAAGCAATTGGAACAATCCATGAGATCCATCCAAAAAAGTGGAAGGTAGATATTGAGGTTTTTGCTGAAGAAACACTTTGTGCTCGTGGGGAAGTTGTAGCAGTAGTCATGCCAAGCACCTTTTTAAAAAAAGATTAAAAATCCAGGTTAGGCACTGATTAATGACTTTATGTCCTTTTCAGTGCCTGACATATTACAACTTCATCAAGCTTCATTCACATTCCTCAAATTCAAACTCAAATGCAGTTTTTTATGACCAATACTCCGTTTATTGAAATTAAATACTTCCAGTTGAGTTGATTTTTTTACGAAAAGCGGGTGCCGTGGATGACCTTCTGTAGTTTGGCCAAGACAAAATAAGCGATAGCCTTTTAAGAGTTCTTCTAATTCCTTGTAGTCATTATGATGTACCGTTACATTGGTACCCCAAGCTACTACCCTAATGGCTGCATCCTTTAATGCCTTTTCAATATAAAAGCTATTTTCTAGCCCTGTAGCTGTTTCTTTCGTCAAACTTTTTAAATAGCTATAGTCAGTTGATTGAAAAGCATACACATTGACAATTTCCAACGAGCCACAGTTCCAATTCTTTGCGAATGTTATACATCTTTTAGTCGTTCGATCATCCTCGATATCATCTGCAGTACTAGGATTTAACATGATGAAAACCGCTTTTCTTGGGTTATGACTGTTCCACGTTCTTTTTAAAGAATAACGATAATTTCCTTCCATTACGGCAGATTTTTTCAATAGACATCCCCCTTTTAAATCCTATTCAAACTAATCATATGTAGGTATTTTTTTATTTAACACTATTTCTAGTAAGGACATGCACAGATAAATCAAAGGTACCAAATGTAAAAAATGGTTATAAGGGTTACAGCACTTTCCTGTTTTTTGGAAAAAACTTTGTAAAAAGAAGGAAAGAACCTTGTAAATAGCGAATAAAAATTAGTCTGAGTTTTATTATGTATGAAGGGAGTCATATTTTTGCAAGATTTCAATGAGAAGAAGTTAGTGTGGATTGCGTGGGCGATTATGATAGGGATTATTGGCCCAATCCTATCTTTTGTAGGGCCAAATCTCTTTCAAGAGCTTTTTCGAAAAACTAGTCAGACATTGTACATAAATACACCGATGCTCGCGAATATTCTCTTTTTCAGTGGGGCTGTGTTTCTAGTATTGTTTTGTGCTTTAATGTACTGGGGAAGAAGGTTTATAGCCTTTTCCATTCCGTCTGTATTAATCGCTGCTGCCCTATTTTATTTAAGCTTCAATTACTTTTTAATAATGTCAAAAGAAAGTTTAGTAGAAAAACCTCTATTTTCATTTGATGAGTTTACTTATGGTTGGGACGACGTAAAAGAGGGAGAAATGTTGATAACCGATCCAAAAGTAGGGACAGGAAACTTAATCCTTACTTTTAAGGATGGACATATAATGGAGTTTGAAAGAAATAAATATATGCTAGATAACTTCGGTATGATTAACAAACTTCTCAAAGAAAATGGGGTAGTATATAAAATAGTGATACAAGAGGAAGACTCGAAGTAAATTAACATAGTTTTCTTGCAAAGTAACAGCTTGTAGAACCCATATATTTACAAGCTGTTTTTTCGTCTATCTCTTTCATTCCAACTATTTAATTGATAAAATACCAATAAGAAATAATATATTCGAAAAAGGCAAACTAGGCGAAAGTCTAGGACGCAAAGCCATGGGTCTAAGGTTTCTATCAAACTACGACAGCCGGGTTACCGAATAGCATCTTGTTATGTTTGAACTGATGACTATTCCATTCTAAATGGGATAGTCATTTTTTTGGATAGGTTAAATAAGTATGGAACAAAAGGAGAATTGATGAAATACTTTCATTTTATTATATACGGTTTATTTGTCCTGGCAGCTATTGAATTTACAGGAAACATATTTCATTCTTTCCGAGTTGAGGACCATGGGTTTTTAGACGGAATTCTGCTATTGAGTATTGCTATACTTGCAATCATCTTAAAACTACATTCGAATAAGAATAGGAAAATGGAAGACCAATTATTAGAAGGTGAGAAACGCTATAAATCACTCTTTGCTCATAATCCTGACCCTGTTTTGAGTTTTGATATTTTAGGGAATATCACGAGTGTGAATCCTGAAGCGGTAAAGTGCTCCGGTTATTCAGAGGAAGAGTTGTTAACGATGAATTTTTCAAAAATGCTCGTTCCAGGTGAATTAGAAAAGGTTTCTCATTTTTTTCAAAGAGTGCTAAATGGGACGGCACAAAATTATGAGACGGCATTTCATCACAAAAATGGAGACGTCATTGAACTTAATGTGAAAAATATGCCAATATACAAAAACCATGAAATTGTAGGTGTTTTCACCATATTAAAAGATGTGACTGAGAGTAAAAAAGCACAGCAGCTGTTGGATGGACAAACGCGAGTGCTTGAAATGATTGCAAAAGGTAACTCGATTACAGAAATATTTGAAGAAATTATCGATATTTTTGAATATCAGTCTAATGGAGGCTTATGTTCGATACTTGTGGTAGATGATAGTAAAACAAGGCTGTTAACAGGGTCCGCCCCAAGATTGCCAAAAGAATACAATGAATCGATTAACGGGGGATTAATTAGCGAGAACGGTGGATCCTGCGGAACAGCTTCCTATCTTAAGACGCGAGTGTTTGTTGCTGATATTGCTACCGATCCACTTTGGACAGATTATCGTCAGCTTGCTTTGAAGCATGGCTTAAAATCATGTTGGTCATCACCAATCTTAGATAATCATAATGAAATTCTAGGGACATTTGCGGTCTATTACAAGCATGAATGCTTACCTTCTAAACAAGATATCCAATTAATCGATAAGGCAACCTATCTCGCAAAATTAGCCATTCTTCATTTTCAAGCGGTGGAAAAAATTAATCACATGGCCTTTCATGATGCCTTAACTGGACTAGCAAATAGACGATTGTTTAATAGTGAATTTGAAGAAGCCCTTATTCGTGCTAAAGAATCAAGGTCAGAGATTGGATTGCTTTTTCTTGATTTAGATCGTTTCAAGATTATCAATGATTCACTAGGGCATAGTTTAGGAGACTTACTATTACAAAAGGTAGCGAATAGGCTAAAGTTTACATTAGATATGGAGACCATCATTTGTCGCCAAGGTGGAGATGAGTTTCTAATTTTAGTAGAAGGGGTCTCGTTGGACGAAACCATACAGGTTGCCAATCAGATCATTAAATCGTTATCCCAGCCCATACGATTAAAGGAGCATGAAGTTGTAATCACTCCTAGTATAGGAATTAGTCGTTACCCCGATCATGGTGATGATCCGGATACATTGATAAAAAATGCCGACATAGCTATGTACAATGCAAAAAGACTAGGGAAAAATAATTTCCAACTTTATCAATTTATGCAAGAAGAAATAACAAATGGACAGTAACAATTATAGGGAACAGGCCAGAGAGACGTTTATGACACTCTCATGTCTGTTCCCTACTTTAATTCATCAGATGTTTTTTAAGAGGAATCTCACACCCTTATTTAATTGGACAAGTTCTTTTAAGGTACTTTGCGAAAACTAAAATTTCATTGAATAATAAAAAATGCTTAGGAGATATTAAGGTTGACATGAAACCAAATGGTTTTATATAATAACTAAAGTAAAACCAAAAGGTTTCATATCTATATTAGAAAGTGGGAAAAATAATGGGAGCAAATGTAAACACTTTAGAGGATGTAAAACAATCAGTAATCATTGATGCACCAATTCAAAAGGTATGGGATACTGTATCAACTTCAGAAGGTATTGGGTCATGGTTCATGCCAAATGATTTTCAGCCAGTAGTAGGACATGAATTCCATCTGCAATCACCATTTGGTCCATCACCATGCAAAGTAACTGAAATTGATGAGCCTAATAAAATTGTATTTACATGGGATACGGCAGGTTGGGTCGTTTCATTTATTTTAAAAGAGTTGGATGACAAGACTGAATTTACACTAATCCACGGTGGCTGGGGACACCCAGATGATATTCAACCAAAAGCGAACGAGAAAGCTTCTGTTATTCGGGAAAAAATGTCAGGCGGCTGGGTTGGAATTGTTGAGAAACTTCGTAAAACTGTGGAGAGCTAAATGTCATCCTCAGCTGAAAAGCATGATGTATTTCAAGCTATTGCTGACCCAACCCGAAGAGAAGTCCTTCGATTACTTGCAGAAAAAGAATTGCCTATATCAGAAATAACGTCTCACTTTACAATGAGCCGTACAGCCATAGCTAAACATCTTCATATCCTTTCAGAAGCAGAACTAGTCAGCGGTCATAAAGTAGGCAGAGAAAAACGATATAGACTACAGCCAGAAACCCTAAAAGAATTAAAACAATGGCTGTCCTTTTACGAACAATTCTGGAGCAACAAGCTAACCAAACTCAAGCATGTAGTCGAAAACCCAGAAGAAAACAACATAAAAGGAATATAACACATAAAAGCACTGGGAACCCCAGTGCTTTTATGCGTTAATATATGTGGGGACTGTCCCCAAGTGCTTTAAAGCGTTAATATACGTGGGGACTGTCCCTCAGTGCTTTAAAGTGTTACCCTTGTACAGGACGGAATTCGTGTACCCATACTCTCATTTGTGGAAGCCATGGCATTCCAGGGTGGTAGGCTAGAATGGATTGCTTGTAGTCTTCAACTGTTTCGAAGCCTTCTTGTTTTGCATGCTCGTCTGTAAGATCACCAAGTGATTGGGAATAGACATTTTCAATGACAAAATCTTTGCCTTGAAGGCTCATGATTTCACCAATATCAGCATATCTTCCGTTACGACGTGTAGCGGTTTTTTTACCTGCTAGTACTAGTTCAATGTCAGAAGGCATCGTAATTAGGCGTTCAATCGTACAAGTCTTTGGGGGTAAAGTCGTGTTTTCATGTTGATTTGTCATTTGTAAAAATTCCTCCTATTAAATGATTCCTATACACATTACCATAATTTTGTTATTAATAAAAATATGAGAGTATGAGACATCTCATTTTTATGGAGAATTTAGTGTTGGAATAGGGAGGAAATCAGTTTGTTAGCATGAACAATAGTAAAAGCACTCTTTAAATGAAGTGACCCCTAAAAGTTAGACACGGTTATTTCATTAGGCAGCTTGCTCAAAATGAGTTCGGTATTGTACCGGACTCATTTTTAATTTTGCCTTCATCCGTTTCGTATTATAATA
>NZ_CAKJTG010000052.1 GCF_917563885.1 Pseudoneobacillus rhizosphaerae | reverse complement strand
AAAGCGAAATGACCCATTTTGACGTTTTTTGAGTAAATAGTCGGAATCCTTCCGTCTATTTAAGCTATTTTCAGTGCTATTTCGTAATTAAGGGAACTTTCTCCGCTTATTTATCAATCTATGTTGTCTCCATCTCTTGTTCTTTGAGGGTTCGCTCTTTATTTAAAATTATCTGTGTCAAAGAATCCATAATAAATGAAAAAGGCGTGTCAAATCTGTTGTCAGATTGCACTTAATGATAAAATCTTATTTTACCTACATATTGTTTGAATGAAGCACAAAATCTATAATAAAGAAGAAAAGAGGGATGCTTGTACATCCCTTTTTTTATGCATAAATCTAAAAAACTATCTCTACATACATATTGGATCAAGAAAGGATCAATTCATGATAAAAATTCAAAAACCAAAAATACCTGCAGGTCTAACATCAATAAATCTGGAAGAAATCGATGATCATTATGTTTATAGATCTTTGATCAGTGATTGTATTATTTCGGAAGCAGAGTTTGATAAATTACATTTTGACCAAGTTGTTTTTAAAAATGTGACCTTTATCAACGTAACAATTGAAAAAATGGATTTAGTAGATGTCGTTTTCGAAAAATGTGATTTATCAAATTTGGATATTAAAGAGGGGATTTTTCATCGGGTAGAATTTATCGAATCCAAATTAATTGGATCTGATTTTACGGAAGCTACTTTTGGAAATGTGTTATTTAAAGATAGTATTCTTAACTTAAGCTCTTTCGGCTATGCAAAATTAACACAAGTAAGGTTCGATAACTGTATTCTCCGCCAGGCAGATTTTTATGAAACTAAACTTAATAAGGTTGAGTACATTAAGTGTGATATAAATGAGGCTAACTTTGCGAACACTTCCTTAAATGGGGTAGATTTAAGCTCTTGTACCTTCGAACAGTTAACAACAAGAATTGAAGATTTATATGGCTGTTTAGTAACACCCGAACAAGCTATTGGTTTTTCTCGGTTAATGGGTTTGAAGATTGTGGATTAATTGGTTTATTTAATACATAAGTCCTTCTCGACTGAGAAGGACTTAATTTTTTTTTAATTGAAACTTCCTCAAAAAAAGGACAGCCTCAATAGGTTTATCGTTCAGAATATTGGGTAATTTATGAATTGTTAACTTTTAGAAGGAATGGTTAAATCTTGCATTCCATATATAAAGGAGGAGAATGAATATTGAAACTTAAACGATATCTTTACCTCATTACCTTATTTTCTTTACTATTTTTTTATCTTCAACCGTCATCAAACGTATCTGCAGAAAGCAAGGCTTATAGTCAGGAACAAACCAATGATACAGTTCAATCCACTACAGAGATCAACCTATTGACAGATACGAATACAGTGGATGTCAATACGAACAAGCACACGCAAATCCACCTTCATTTAAAGGATTGTCCCAATGACTTTACTCATGTATATGCGAACCTTAAAGAACAATGGATAGAATTGACCCGACAAGGGAATTCTCCCTTATTCATAGCATTAGACAACGGTGAGTTTGTAAAAGATGATATTACCGAGTTTAAATTTATTACGGCAACAAACATAGAAATCATTATCCCTGTTAGTGAAGTGAAAATTGGGGTTGAAGCAGAAGGAACGATAAACTATTGGTTAGAAAACTGCCCAAAGGCGGCAGATCCAAATCAACCTGGTGTAGATCCTCAAAAAAATACGCAAATCCACCTCCATTTAAAGGATTGTAAAGACCTATATTTGAAAATTTTTGCTCGGATCAAAGGGGAATGGGTAGAACTAATAAAACAAGGAAACTCACCATTGTATAAAGCACCAGATGGTGGCTTGTATGTGAAGGACGATATTACTGAATTTAAATTTATTACCGAAAAAAATGAGGAAATCATCATTCCAATTAGTAACCTAAAAATTGGGGTTGAAGCAGAAGGAACGATAAACTATTGGCTTGAAGAGTGTCTAAATAATCAACTACCAATTAAAGAAGACAATGATGAAGGAAAGAAGCACACTCAAATCCATCTTCATTTAAAGGACTGTGTGGATGGGTATTCCAAAATATTTGTTAAATTAAAAGGCAAATGGGTTGAGTTAGTCCGACAAGGAAAATCACCACTCTTTAAAACATTAGATGGTGGCGAATATGTGAAAGATGATATTAGCCTCTTTAAATTCGTAACTAGTGACAATAAAGAAATCATCGTACCTCTAAGTGCATTCAAAATTGGGGTTGAAGCAGAAGGAACGATAAACTATTGGTTTGAACAATGTCCTAAACCAGATGCTGCTGATAAGGACGAAAATTCTAATACTCCACCACCACCAACTAAGGATGAATCAGATACTCCAACAACTCCTAATGTAGAAGACGGTCAACCAGAAGCTCCGACAGGAACATTGCCCCAAACAGGGGATTCAGGTAATATATTATTTTACCTGTTTGGAATATTACTCATGGCTACAGGTGCGTTTTTACTGCGGTGGAGAAAAACAAAAGAAATTTGATGTATGAAACAGTGAAAAATACACATTTTCTTTAAATGTGAGAGGTGTACCCAAATGAAAATGCTAGTTCCTGTCTGTTGCATAATTGCCGGGATTACATTGTTCTTTTTTCCAATAATAAAAGATTATGTTCAAGACAAGAATCAGGATCAGTTAATTGAACAATGGGAGACAGGTAGCCTATCCATTAATGAAGAGTCTAACATACTTCCTATAGCTACAAGAAAGAGCCTAACTGAACTCAATCGTACATTTGAAAGTGAATTAGAAATAAGCCCCGTCAACACTCCAATAAATCAAACAAAATTAGTCGAACCAGAAAAAAAAGAACAATTGAAGCCTATTCCCCCTAATATCGTAGGAATTATCGAAATACCAACTATTAATCTTAAACTTCCGATTCTAAAAGGTACTAGTGAAAAAGTGTTAAATGTAGGTGCTGGTTATTTGGAAGGAACCGCCTACCCAGGCCATGAAGGTAATTCAGCGATTGCTGCCCATAGAAGTAGAACTTTTGGTAAAATGTTTAATCGGTTAGCTGAAATCCATTCAGGGGATGAAATCGTTATTGAAACAAAGGAAGGGCTATTTCGTTATGTGGTTTTTGACAAATTCATCGTAAAGCCTACAGACATATCTGTATTAAAAAATAGTGAAAATGAAAAAATCATTACTTTAATCACCTGTCATCCCCTCAAAAATCCAACCCATCGTTTAATCATTAAAGCAAGATTGTCATAAAACAACAGAAAGGGAATCCCATTACGGATTCCCTTTCTGTATTCTATCCTTTAACCACCGAAGAATAAATCCATAATATTGGAAGCATTGGAGCTTTTCTTGTTGTAAAATTCCGAGTAACCACATTTTTTACAAAAAACAACGGTAAAGGTATTATGTTGAATATCGAACATTTTGGAAAGACCTGTTCCAGTCATGGCCACGTCTTTTGTACCTGTGTCCCTACCACCACATTTAATACAACCTTTTTCACTCATAGGAACCACTCCTTGAAAATAATTTTTCTCATCTTAACTACGTATCACTTTCACGAAAGTTTCTAATTTCTAATAAAATTAATAAGTAACATCCTCCAGTAATTGCTAAAGTATATTAGAACACATACGATAAAAGAAACAAAATATAATTTACGATAAGAGAACTACAATGAAGAAAAATTTTAAAAAAATTTAATTATCCCGTATCTTTTCCCCCAAATAAATCCGTTATAAGGTTAGAGAGGCTTGAAGGAGTGAACAGAATGCATATAGTCACCAATAAAAAGGATGATAAAACAGAACATTTACAGGATAGTACGCATCTAACTGCATTAATACCAGGACTTCAGCGATATTGTTACTTTCTTTCAAAAAATCAATGGGATGGAGATGATTTGGCACAAGAAGTTATCATTAAAGCATCTCAAAAATATCAACCAACAGAGGTAAGTTCATCATTATTGAAGAAAATTGCCTATCATCATTGGATTGATACATTGAGAAAGAGACAACACGAGGTACTTGGCATTCCAGAACAACTATCTAAGAATCAAGTTCCACCTCATCCTAATACACTTATCGATACGGTTACACTATTGCTCGATCAATTAACACCAAAACAAGCCGTTATCTTGATGCTGAAGGAAGCATTCGGTTATCAGTCTAACGAGATTGCCAATGTTTTTAACACAACTGAAACGGCAGTTAAATCAATTCTCCATCGAGCCAAAAATCGTTTGAGTAAAGACGAAACTCTTCACTCAGTTCATACAGTTTGGGATAAAGATGAAAAACAATTACTATTTGATTTGCTATATGAGTCACTCAAAGCAAATGATCCGAAAGTGATCATCCAACGAATTCACGAAATACCGTCCATATTCGAAGTTCCAAAACTACTTAAATCAAAACATTCTCGTTCACCTCTCAACACTTTCTGTCTTGCAGCTTAAACGAAAGGGTGGATTTAAGTGGGTACAATACCATATGTAATCGAACAATCAAATCGCGGAGAACGTTCGTATGATATTTATTCAAGACTATTGAAGGATCGGATTATTATGATAGGTGATGAAATTAATGACCAAGTCGCTAATAGTGTAGTCGCCCAATTACTATTTCTTGAAGCCGATAATCCTGAAAAGGACATCTCAATTTATATCAATAGTCCTGGAGGATTAACCACGGCAGGCTTTGCCATACTTGATACCATGGAGCTCATCAAACCGGATGTTAGTACCATTTGCATCGGAATGGCAGCATCATTTGGGGCTATGTTATTACTATCGGGTAAGAAGGGAAAAAGGTACGCACTCCCAAATAGTGAAATCATGATTCATCAACCACTCGGGGGAGCAAGAGGTCAGGCAACTGAAATCGAAATATCTGCTCGAAGAATTCTTAAATTGCGCGAACAATTGAATAAAATAATTTCTGAAAAAACAGGCCAGCCAGTCGAAAAAATCGCCAGAGATACCGATCGTGATTGCTATATGACAGCCGAAGAAGCATTGGAATACGGAATCATTGATAAAATTGTTTCACGGAAATAAAAACCAACAAAATTTTCATATTCACACAAGAAAAAACGGTAACGAATAATAGCTAATCGTGACGGAAACTAGTAGGACAGAGAGAAAACGGTAACTATTAACCTCCATTTCAATAGAAATTAGTATACACCAATTTTTTTTACTACTTCATGTAAAAATAGTGGCAAAATGGAGCACCTTAAAACTGGAGGTGACATCATGCCACGTGAAAAAAAACAATATTCTCCAAACGTTAGTTTAGGAGGAGAAATAGTGAAAGAAGCTGGTAGAGAAAATTCTGCAGGTGAGTTAGGGAATGATAAAGATATTCATCCTGGGAAAAATAAACGATTAAAAAAGTAGAACTAATTAAAAAATGCCTCATCGGTTAAAAACCGATAAGGCATTATCATTATTTTATATTATGGAACAAACTAACCGAAACGATAATAGATAAGAAGAAATGTACTTAAAACAAACAAAAAGTTAAGAAAGACAAATATCATTTGATCCAATCTGGTACGATGCATCTTGATGGGAGGATGGTAGAAGGAAATACCCTCTATGATAAAGATGATTAGCACAATATGAATCATCGCGTGTCCGACTACTTCTGTATAGCCAAATATAGTAGTTGTTAAGATAAATAAAATTGTTACGACAACTGCCAGTAAGCGATTTAGAATCCCCACGACTAGAAGATAACCAACTACAAATTCAATAAAAGCTGCAAGCACTACAAATAATTCTGGATCAAAACCAAAAGTGGGAACATGATGCTCGTGAATAATGTCTGTAGTCATCATAGGATAAACCCATTTTTCAACTGCTACCCAGCATAAACTCAAACCAGTTCCAAGGTAAAGAAACGGAAACCCCGCAGTCTCTAATTGAGTTCTCCCAACCAAAAACACTCCTATAATTGCAATGTAAAATCCGTAATCCAACATATGAAACCAACCAGCTTCATTCCAAATTGAGATGAAGAGTCCTAACATAATCAAAGCGGCAACCTTTGTTGCAATATGGTGCGGAATCAACAACATGACGATGATAACCCACATAACAACCGTTTGCCATGTATCTGAAATTGTAAATTCTGGGGCAAACATAGTTCGATTTACTACCTGTAAAATGAAGGCAATAGCTGTTCCATATTTCAAAATATTACGAGAGTATTTTCGATAACTATCTAGTTTTAGGTCTACTTTGGACACGCCAGGAATATCCATTAGCTTCGGAATCCATTGAGTTAAAACGGCTAACAAAATAGCTATAAGTAAGGAAATAACAATAAATTCAGTAGATAAAATCTCTTCTAACGGAACCTTTATTGGTTCTAGTTTAGTAAACCATTTTACATGTGCGTCTGTTGCAAGTGGGGTCAAATAAACCGACAATAAGATGAAAATGAAGATAATCAGCCACTTTTTCAAATAATTAACTCCTCTCAAGGCAAAGCTATTGGGATTATTATATGGAATAGCAGGCGTATTATGTAATAAGCTAAACTGTCATATATAAGGTGAACGTAATTTTCACTAGAAATACTATGAATTAAATTATTTTCCTATAATAGTGATATATATCACTAAAAATATATTGGTTTTTCATTATAATCAAATGAAAAATGATAGTAGGTGACCTAATTGGAATATAACTTTAAATCACTATATAACGAAATTGGTGGGCAAGAGACGATTGATAAATTGGTAGAAGCTTTTTATCCGCGTGTATATGCAGATGAGGAATTAAGACCATTATTTGAAGGTGATATGGAGGAAATCAAACGGAAGCAACGCATGTTCTTACCACAATTTTTAGGTGGACCTGCTTTATACAGTCAAGAATTTGGACCACCTGCTATGAGAGACCGTCATCTCCCTTTTGAAGTAACACCAAAACGTGCTCAGTGTTGGTTAAGATGTATGAAGGAAGCGTTTCATGAAATTGGACTTTATGACCAACCTGCAGGACGGGCTTTTTACGATCGTTTAACACAAGTAGCTGGCATTATGGTGAATAGTCCTGACAAAGACTAATGCTTACAAACTACATCTTAATACCGTGACCGTTCATAGAGGGCGGTCTTTTTGATTGCAATTTTTAATGTTTTTTTGTAAAATAAAACGTCTTAAAACTTAGTTTTAAAAAAAGCCCTTAACTCGCTAGAATTAGGGGCTTACGTCTCCATCTTTAAACGTTCCTTAATATATTCCTTTATCAGTTCATCCATTTTTTGCAGTTCTTTATTATCTTGAAAAATGCTATTGTTTTGCAAAGAAAATAACGCACTTTCAATAAGAAACTTTCTAGGATTCCTCGATTTCAATAATTCATCTTCAATAAATTCCAAAAGCTCTTCCGACTTTTCATCCATTTGTTTTTGATTTTTTTTGAGAATCATAATTGCCTCATGCAGCTTCTTGTGAAAAATTTTAATACAGTTCTTTGTATCAGGCAACCATCTATCTATCAATTCAGGGCTAATTAATTGATCTCCTGATAACGAAACTTCGTTTACCGTTTTTACAATTCTGTTTACACTATATTGAACTATCTGCTGAATATTTACATTCGAATTAAAAGCCATTGCGTTATATTTTATGTTATGATTCAAAATCCCTAAAAACATGATTGTACAATCTAATAAGTAGGGTTTCTTATTTTCACCGAACATGTCAATAAAACGTCGATATACCCACTTAATCATCCATAATTGACCTACTTTGATAAAATCTTTTAGATCCTCGTCCTTCGAAAAGAATACTTCTTCAAATAAAGAAAGTAACTTATTTGCTCTATTTGTTTGCATTTGTAATTCAATTTGCTTCATAAAAATCTCAATATTAGAAGGATCTTGGCCAATCAGTAATTCATTTCGTTCCTGTTCCATCTTTTTGTAGATAGTCTTAAAAAGAGCGATTAATAACTCGTTTTTAGAAGAAAAATAATTATAAAATGTGCCTTTCGAAATTCCACTATAGTCTAATATGTCTTGTATGGAAGTGGATTGAAACCCTTTTTCAATAAATAATTGATGGGCCATTTTTAAAACATGCTGCTTCCTCTCATTCATAAAATCACCTTTATTTCAGTTAGACTCTAAGTATAAAATTAATAGTACATTATTTTTACTATATACACAAACTAAGTCCTAACTGTAAATTTTTGATTGATTAAATTGAACTCATGGTATATGATATTGTTTATGAAATTAGAGTATAAGTTTTTGAACTGCACGTACAGGAGGAGAAACAATGGACCAAAAGATAAAAAAAATGGATAGACCACCTTATGGACTTTTAACGGTTTTGATGATTGGAGCTTTTATTACTTTTTTAAATAATACGCTTTTAAATATCGCCTTGCCTTCCATAATGACTGATTTAAAGGTAGAACCATCTACTGTCCAATGGTTAGCAACAGGTTTTATGTTAGTAAACGGGATATTAATCCCATCTACTGCCTTTTTAATTCAAAAATACTCCGTTCGCCATTTATTTCTAGTTGCAATGGGGTTATTCACAATTGGGACCATTATTGCTGGAATGGCTCATGTTTTTCCATTATTATTAACTGGTCGGATGACTCAAGCAGCAGGTTCAGCCATCATGATGCCGCTTTTAATGAATGTCATGTTAGTTGCCTTTCCAATTGAAAAGAGGGGAGCAGCTATGGGTGTTTTTGGTCTAATTATGATGGGTGCACCAGCGATTGGACCAACTTTATCAGGTTGGATCGTGGAACATTATGATTGGAGAATGTTATTTCACTTCGTTACACCTATCGCGATAATCGTATTATTAATCGGTTTCTTCTTATTAAAAGATAAAAAAGAAAAAGTGGATATAAAACTCGATTTTTTCGCACTTCTTCTATCTAGTATAGGTTTTGGTGGATTGTTATATGGGTTTAGTTCAGCAGGAAAACAGGGCTGGGATGATCCAATGGTATATGGTACGATCATCGTTGGAGCCATTTCTTTAATCACTTTTATTATTCGTCAATTAAAACAAGAGAAACCAATGCTGAACTTTAAAATATTTAAATATCCTGCGTATGCTTTATCGATTACTATTTCTATGGTTGTAACTATGGCTATGTTTTCCGGGATGATCTTAACACCGATTTATGTTCAATCATTACGCGGAATCTCACCAATGGATGCAGGTTTAATGATGTTGCCTGGTGCTATTATTATGGCGTTAATGTCACCAATTACAGGTAAATTATTTGATAAGTATGGCGGTCGAGTTTTAGCGATTATTGGTTTAAGCATAATGGTCATCACTAGCTATTATTTCAGTAAACTTACTTTCGATTTAAGCTACAATTATTTAATCTTTTTATATTCACTTCGTATGTTTGGGATGTCTATGGTCATGATGCCTGTATCGACAAATGGTCTAAACCAATTACCTAAACGATTCTACCCACATGGTACCGCAATGAATAATACTTTACAGCAAGTGTCGGGGGCCATTGGGACCGCATTATTGATTACAGTCATGTCCAATCGTACTGAGTCGACTGCAAAGGATTTGGCAGCCGATGCCATGAAAAATGTTCAAGGTCAGCCTACTGCTGAGGCATTAGCACAAATGAAGCAACAAATTACCATGCAAGCTACGTTAGATGGTATTAACTTTTCATTCTATGTTACGGTCTTTATTTCAGCCCTTGCGCTTATTCTTGCCTTCTTCATCAAACGAGTAACACAAGCAGAAGAAGAGAATCCACCAGCAGCACAAAAAGTCACAACAAAATTAGCAGAAAACTAAACCCTAAGCCGAATCAATCCAAAACTGGAATCGATTCGGCTTTTTTTACTTGTAAAAAGACAGAAAATTGTGACATAATAAACAAGAATAAATTAACACTTTAAAGCACTGAGGGACAGTCCCTCAGCGCTTTAATGCACTAAATTATTTGGAGGAGGTAGTTTTATGAAGGAATTAGGTTTCCCGATTGAACAGGTAAGGAGTAGGTTTCCAGCCTTGGGTAGTTTGGATGAAGAGAATAAAGTGATTTTCTTTGATGGACCAGGTGGGACTCAGATGTCTGACTATGCGATGGAATCGATGTATCGTTATATTCGGAATGGAATGGCAAACCTTCATGGGACATTTTCCACTAGTATCGCTACAGATTCTATGCTAGAGGAAGCTCGAGAAGTAGTAGCTGATTTACTTGGTTGTAAATGTAACGAAGTAGCTTTTGGTGCGAATATGACAACTCTTGCCTTTGCAATTGCTAGAAGTCTAGCTAGTTTCATTAAAGAAGGTGATGAAATCGTCGTAACCGAGCTTGACCACCGCGCCAATGTTGATCCATGGATTACCCTCGCTAACGATTTAGGAGCTACTGTTAAGTTTATTAAATTTGATCCAAACAACTTTACTCTGAAATTAGATGAGTTGGATACAATCATTACCGAAAAGACAAAACTAGTTGCAGTCGGAATGTCTTCGAATGTAACTGGAACCATCACAGATGTAAAGGCTGTTACAGCAAAGGCAAAGGAATTTGGGGCAATGGTCATGATCGATGCCGTACATGCTGTCCCTCATTTACCGATTGATTTCCGCGATATCGGCTGTGATATATTACTATGCTCTGCCTATAAATTTTTTGGACCACATGTCGGCATCGCGGTTATCCATGAAGCATTATTTGAAAAACTACCTGTATATAAATTACATCCAGCTCCAACTGAATTTCCATATAAATTAGAAACTGGTACTCAAAACCACGAAGGTATTGCTGGCGTTATCGGGGCTATCCGATTTATTGAGGATCTTGGAAATGGTGTGACACGAAGAGACAGAATACTTGCTGGTATGGCAGCAATTGAAGAATATGAAAAAGAACTATCAGAAGACATCGAGGGTTTCTTAAATGATCTCCCAAATGTTCGTCTTTTCCGGGCACCCTCTGGAGCGAAGACACCAACCTTTGCGTTTACAATTGATAACCAAAACTCACGAGATGTTACTAGCTGGTTGGCAAAGGAATACAATATGTGCGTCGCAGATGGTGACTTTTATGCCTCAACGATGGCTGGAATTTTAGGAGTTCATGAGGTAGGCGGCTGGGTTCGAATTGGTCTTGCACCCTATAACACAAAAGAAGAAGTTCAAATTTTCAAAAATGGCATACTAGCATACTTAGAACTACATAAAACGAATACAGTAAGATAAAGTAGACGAAAAAAGATTAAATTCATTATGCTGAATTTAATCTTTTTTTATTCCAACGAGAAAAAACCGGTAAATATTTATAAATTAACAAATACAACTAAAACTTCATTCATTTTAGTCAATAAATTTAGCCACAAATAAAAAAATAGTTTAAACTTATTCCATGCATACTAATAATTAGAATTGCAAACTTTTTAGGAAAATCAGAAGGTGAATAGTATGAAGTTAGAAGCAGATGTATGTATCGTAGGTGGTGGTCCAGGAGGAGCATTACTAGCTTATATTTTGGCCAAAAACAATATATCTACTGTCCTTTTGGAACGACATGAAGGAATCGATAAAGAGTTTAGAGGCGAGCATTTAAATGAAGAAGGCGAACAGATTTTAAAAAAATATGGTCTCTATGAACAAATTAAAGAGTACGGTTTACTTCTAATGGAACGAATTGAATATTGGGACCATGGTCAAATGATAAAAAAGATTGTTCCTGAAGCAGGTAAGTCCCACGTTGGAATCCATGTTCCACAAAATCATCTTTTAAGAGTGATCTTTGACGAATCCGAACAATTAGCTTCTCATCAGGCATTGCTAGGAACAACGGTTACAGATTTATTAATCGATGAAACAGGTCGATACATAGGTGTCAAAGCCAATAGACATGGTGAAGAAATAACCATCCAAAGCTCAGTAATTATTGGGGCTGATGGTCGGTACTCCACAGTGCGTAAGCTAGCAAAGATTCCAACCACTATCATTAAACATGGGTATGATTTACTTTGGGCTAAAATTCCAAGCCCAGAAGGATGGGAACCCACCATTAAGTTAGCAATGGTCGATGAAAAACAATTAGCTTTATTTACTCAATATGGTGGCTTTATTCAAATTGGATGGGGGATTGAAGAGGATTCTTATTCAGCATTACGAAAACAATCCTTTACCCAATTTACAGATCGTATTCGTTTGGCATTTCCAGAATTAACAGAAACCGTAAAGCAACATATTACAGCATGTAAAGATTTCGTTGTGCTAAAGGTTCAAAGCTGTCAATGTGAAACATGGGTTAAGGATGGGCTAGTTATTATGGGTGATGCAGCTCATACGATGAGTCCTACTGGAGCAATTGGAGTAAATAGTGCCTTAAAGGATGCAGATATATTAGCTGATGTAATCATCAATGCCGTAAAAAGTGATAAATTTAATGCATCCCAATTAAAGCAATTCGAAAATGCCCGACGTGAAGAAGTAGAAAAACAACAACACGAACAGCTATATCGCGAAGCAACATTTAAAGAGAACTTCGTCATTCCTGTAACACTTTAAAGGCCTGGGGGACAGTAAACTGTACCCTATAGAGTAGACACCTTGATTAAGGGACGTCCTCTATAGGGTACTTTTTTTATTGTATAATAGGTGGAAATATAGAAGATACGGAG
>NZ_CAKJTG010000051.1 GCF_917563885.1 Pseudoneobacillus rhizosphaerae | reverse complement strand
TATTTACTCAAAAAACGTCAAAATAGGTCATTTTCCTTTGCTTAACCGGAAAACCTCCGCTTATTTACCCCGAACAAACCCTATTCCGAAGTTTAACGGAAAAATCTCCGCTTATTTTTAATCACTGGTTACTAAATTAAGGATAATTTACCATTATGCACCTCAAAACGGAACGGTTTAAATTAATAATGGAGTGCGGTTTTTGGAAACAAGGATTATTTAATTTCCTCCTAAGCCAAACAAGATAAGGCATCCTTATTTGTTAGCAGCTGAATATGTTCAAGTTTGGCTAAGTCCATATTTCCGCCACTGACAATAATTCCACAGTTTTTCGAACGGATTGTATTTCGGTGGACGAGGAGAGCAGCAAAGGCGGCTGCCCCAGCTCCTTCTATTAAGGTTTTCTTTCTTTCGAGCATGTAGATCATTGCCGTTGCAATGTCGTTATCGCTTACGGTAATCATATCATCCACATATTCTTGAATAATCGGCATCGTTAATTTTCCCGGTTCTTTCACCGCAATTCCTTCTGCGATAGTGGCGATTTCCTGTGGAGATGAAGCGTAGCCATGAAAGTGATTGAACATCACCTTTGCCCCTTCAGCCTGCACGCCGATAATCTTGATTTTCGGATTAATCTGTTTTGCTGCAACAGCGACCCCGCTAATTAATCCTCCACCCCCAACTGGAACAATGATTGTATCAAGGAAGGGTTGTTGGTTTAGCATCTCTATCGCTATCGTTGCTTGACCTGCCATTACATCGTAATCATCAAAAGGGTGTAAAAAAAAGCTATTTGTTTTCAGTTGTTCTACACAAGCGGCCTCATATGCTTCTTGAAAGGAATCACCTGTAATCACAGCCTCTGCACCGTAATATTCGGTTGCTTGTATTTTAGCTACTGGTGTGTTGAGGGGCATGAAAATCTTCGCGATAATACCTTGCTTTGCTGCAGCTAATGCAACACCCTGTGCGTGATTTCCAGCTGAAGCGGCGATAATTCCTCTTTTTGCTTCTTGATCCGTTAAGCGCGATACTTTATAACTAGCACCACGAACCTTAAAAGCGCCAGTCTTTTGTTGATTTTCCATCTTAAAGTAGATATTTGTGCCAATCATTTTATTCAAAAAATTAGATGTAGTTAACGGGGTACGATAAACGATATTTGCCAGCTGTTCCATCGCATCCGAAATTTTATCAGCCGTTAAGGAATCCCCAAGGGAGTCACTCTCCTTCATGAATATGACAATTCAAATTGTGAAATTTTTTCCTCATGTAACAACGTAATGCCGATTTCGTCGAGTCCATTAAGTAGCATCTCTCGTGTGTAATCAAGGATATGGAAGGGTATTTGCCAGCCATCGGAATCTTCGATGGTTTTAGATTCAAGATTGATCGTTAAATGAAAAAGCTCTTTTTCCCCACGCTTCATTAGTGATTGCGTTTGTTCCTCAGATAGCTCGATAGCAAGGATGCCATTTTTAACACAGTTGTTTTTAAAAATATCAGCAAAACTAGGAGCAATGACAATTTTAAAACCAAAATCCTGTAGGGCCCATGGGGCATGCTCTCGAGAAGAGCCACAGCCGAAATTTTCACCAGCTACAAGTATAGAAGTTCCTTCGTATTTTGAGGCGTTTAAAGAAAAATCATCGTGTAGGTTCCCTTCCTGATCAAACCGCCAATCATAAAACAGAAATTGTCCAAACCCTTGTCGTTCAATTCTTTTTAAAAATTGCTTTGGAATAATTTGGTCTGTGTCCACATTACTTCGATTTAAAGGATAGACAAGTCCTTTATGAATCCTTATTGGTTCCATTTGGTTCCCTCCTATGCTTTCATTGTGACAGCAGAGTAGTGGCGTATGTCGACAAAATGGCCTTCAATCGCTGCAGCTGCTGCCATCTCGGGACTAACTAGATGGGTACGTGACCCTGTTCCTTGTCGACCTTCAAAATTACGATTAGAGGTAGAAGCACATCGTTCTCCAGCTGGAACCACGTCATCATTCATTGCTAGGCACATACTACAGCCAGCATCCCGCCATTCAAAACCTGCGTCTATAAAGATTTTATCGATTCCTTCTTGTTCAGCTGCTAATTTCACCGTTTTGGATCCTGGAACGACAATGGCCTGTACGGAAGGGCTTACCTTTCTTCCTTGTATGATAGAGGCAGCTTTACGTAAATCGCTTAATCTTGAGTTCGTACAGGAGCCAATAAATACATGGTCAATTTTTACAGAAGTAATCGGTTGACCTGCTTCAAGCCCCATGTAATCGAGGGCACGTTGGATTTCTGTTTTTTCATTTGTTGTAGCGGCTGCTTCTGGTTCTGGTATCTGCCCATCAACTGGAATACACATTCCTGGATTTGTGCCCCAAGTGACTTGTGGAGCAACCTCAGCTGCATCGATTTCAACTGTTGAGTCGTAAGAAGCACCTTGGTCGGTAGTTAGGGAGCGCCATTTACTTACGTTTTCATCAAAAGCTGCCCCTACTGGAGAGTACTTTCTTCCACGAAGGTATTCGAACGTCGTGTCATCTGGGGCGATTAAACCTGCGCGTGCCCCTGCCTCAATAGACATATTGCAAATGGTCATTCGCTCTTCCATTGAGAGGGAGAGAATGGCTTCGCCTGTATATTCGATGACATATCCAGTGCCAAAACGGACACCGTATTTTGCAATAATAGCTAAAATTAAGTCTTTGGCTGATACTCCAGTCCCGAGCTTTCCTATTACCTTCACATTCATTGTTTTAGGTGGGGCTTGCCAAAGGGTTTGTGTTGCCAGAACGTGCTCAACTTCACTAGTGCCAATACCAAAAGCTAATGCCCCAAATGCTCCGTGGGTGGAGGTGTGGCTATCTCCACAAACAATGGTTTTTCCAGGATGGGTAAGACCAAGCTCGGGTCCAATCACATGGACGATGCCATTGTCAGGGTGGTTAATATCTGCGAGTGGAATGTTGAACTCTTGGCAATTTTGCTCCAATGTTTCGATTTGTTTTTTAGAGATTAAGTCTTTAATGATGTGTTGATTTTTGGTCGGGATATTATGGTCCATTGTTGCAAAGGTTCGATCAGGGCGACGTACCTTCCGACCATTTTGCTTTAACCCCTCGAAAGCTTGAGGGGAGGTGACTTCGTGAACAAGGTGCAAATCTATATATAGTAAATCGGGCTTCCCATCTTCGCGGTAAACAACATGTTGATCCCAAATTTTTTCGATGATGGTTTTTTGGGTTTGCATGGAGGTCCTCCTATCTATGCATAGCAGCTCATAATGCAGTTGGCTGCGCTTCGCGTTTTAATTGATTCGACGATTAATTGGGTCATTTCGACTGTTCCAATTTGTTGTCCAGATTTCATGTTTAGATCGGCCGTATGGAAGCCTGCGTTAAGGATGGACTCAACGGTTTCTTCTATTAATCTAGCTTCCTCATCTAAACCAAAGGAATGCCGGAGCATCATGGCTGAGGATAAAATCATGGCGATTGGATTGGCTTTTCCTTGACCAGCAATATCTGGAGCTGAGCCGTGAACAGGTTCGTAAAGTCCTACACCATCTTCTCTTAGACTGGCAGAAGGGAGCATACCTAGGGAGCCTGTTAATACAGAAGCTTCATCGCTCAAAATGTCGCCGAACATATTTTCCGTCACGATGACATCAAATTGAGTTGGGTTAGTAATCAGCTTCATTGCTGCTGCATCGACAAGGAGGTGTTCGACGGTGACTTCAGGATATTGCTGCTTTTTCTCTTCAACGATTTCGCGCCATAGCTTGCTAGATTCGAGTACGTTTGCCTTATCGACAGAGGTGAGATGCTTTCTGCGAGTTTGGGCACATTGAAAGGCTTTATCTACTATTCTTTCAATTTCTTGACGAGTATAGAATAGGGTGTCTACTACTGATTGCCCGTTTTGTTGGCGTTCACTAGGGGTTCCAAAGTAAAGTCCACCCGTAAGCTCGCGAACAATAAGGAGATCGCTACCTTTTACAAGCTCCTCTTTTAGAGGGGATGCATGTAGTAAATGGTCGAAGCTTTTAACAGGTCTTAGATTAGCAAATAGGTCTAGCGCTTTACGAATGCCAAGAAGTCCCTTTTCTGGACGAAGGTGAGAGGGAAGTTGGTCCCATTTAGGGCCACCAACTGCACCTAGTAGTACAGCATCCGCATTATTGCAAGCCTCTACAGTTTGTTTAGGCAACGGAGTTCCGTGAAAGTCGATGGCAACACCGCCAATATCATGGACTTCGTAGCTAAACGAATGATTGAATTCGTCGGCAATGGTAGTTAAAACCTCTTTAGCAGCTTCCATTACTTCTGTTCCAATCCCATCACCTGGAAGTAAGACGATATGTTTTTTCATGGTTGTGGCCTCCTTTTATTTCGTTAAATTTGGGCTGGCTCTTTTCTAACCAAGGTTTGGTTGTAAAAAACACGATTTACTGCGTTCAAAAAGGCTTTTGCAGCAGCTTCTAATACATCCTGTGCAGAACCGCGGCCACTTACAGTAATACTATTGACGGTCATTTTAACGTGAACCTCTGCTAATGCATCTCGGCCTTGCCCGACTGAGTTCAGGTGGAATTTCGTAAGATGGATTTCTTCTTTTATTAAAGCTTCTAAAGTGTTGTATAAAGACTCCACACTTCCTTTACCTGTACGGGCTGTCTCCACTCGAATACCTTCAGGTGTCATCAGAGCAACGGTAGCAGTTGGCAAGTTGGAAGAACCAGATTGTACTTGGAAAGCAAGTAGCTCATATTTTTTAACGTCAGTAATATCCGTCTGGATATCGGTGAGAATCGTGAAGAGGTCCTCATCAGTGACTTCCTTTTTACGATCTGTAAGAGCTTTAAAATCTTTAAACGCATCTAATAGCTTCTCATCGGTTAGGGAAAATCCTAATTGCATTATTTTATCTTTAAAGGCATGGCGACCTGAATGCTTGCCAAGAACTAGTTGATTAGCTTGGATTCCTACTAGTTCAGGAGTAATAATTTCGTAGGTGGAAGCGTGTTTTAAAACACCGTCCTGATGGATGCCTGATTCATGGGAGAATGCATTTTGTCCCACCACTGCTTTGTTAGGTGCAATTGTCATACCAGTCAATTTCCGGACTAGGTCACTAGTTCGCTTGATTTCTTTTAAATGAAGATTAGTAGAATAAGGGTATTTATCGTTTCGAATGGTTAAAGCTACGGCTAATTCTTCTAATGCAGCATTGCCTGCACGTTCACCAATGCCGTTAATCGTGCCTTCTACTTGAGTGGCACCATTTTCTATAGCTGCAAGTGAATTAGCAATAGCCATTCCTAAATCATCATGACAATGGGCGGATAAGGCAACCTTATCGATGTTTGGGACATTTTCTCTGACATACCTGAACATCCGGCCATACTCTTCAGGTGTTGTATAGCCCACAGTATCTGGCAAGTTAATAACAGTCGCCCCAGCTTCAATTACTTTTTCAATCATTCGAACAAGAAAGTCAAGGTCAGAACGAGAAGCGTCCTCAGCTGACCATTCGACGTTTGAGAATTTAGATTTCCCGTACGAAACCATTTCGACTGCTTGCCTCATTACTTCATCAGGTGTTTTCTTTAGCTTATAAGTCATATGGATAGGGGATGTAGCAATAAAAACATGCAGTCGTGGGTCGGCTGCATCCTTTAATGCTTCCCAAGTAATATCAATATCGGATTTTGTTGCTCGAGCAAGGCCAGCAACGGATGCGTTTTTAATTGTGCGTGCTATACTTCTAACTGCTTCAAAATCTCCGTGTGAGGAAGCCGGAAATCCAGCCTCCATTACATTTACTCCAAATCGTTCAAGCTGACGGGCAATTTCCAATTTTTCTAACTGATTTAAATTGACACCTGGTGATTGTTCACCATCACGAAGCGTGGTATCAAAAATATTAATGTGAACCATGAGAGACCACTACCTTCTTCGAGTTTTGCGGTTTAACAAACGGCATTAACTCTCGGAGCTCCCTTCCTACTTTCTCAATAGGGTGATTGTTTTCTTTTTGATTGATGGCATTAAATTGTGGACGGTTTACTTGGTTTTCAAGTATCCAGCCCTTTGCGAACACGCCTGTTTGGATATCGTGTAACACTTCCTTCATGCGGGCTTTTGTTTCTTCGTTGACCACTCGAGGTCCAGAAACGAAGTCACCCCATTGGGCTGTATCCGAAATAGAATAACGCATGTTTTCAAGGCCACCTTCGTACATAAGGTCTACAATCAACTTCAGCTCGTGTAAACACTCAAAGTAGGCTACCTCTGGTTGATAACCAGCTTCGGTCAACGTTTCAAAGCCGGCTTTTACTAGACTAGTAAGTCCACCGCATAATACCGCTTGTTCACCGAAAAGGTCTGTTTCTGTTTCTTCCTGGAAGGTCGTTTCTAATACACCGGCTCTCCCTGCACCAATTGCTTTTGCATAGGCAAGCGCTGTTGCTTTTGCTTGACCAGAGTAATCTTGATGGACAGCTATGAGGGCAGGGACCCCAGCCCCTTCTGAATATGTGCGACGTACAAGATGTCCTGGTCCTTTTGGTGCTACTAAAAAGACATCAACATCTACAGGGGGAACGATTTGACTAAAATGAACATTAAATCCATGAGCGAAAACAAGCGCAGCTCCTGTCTTAAGATTAGCTTTAATACTCTCCTCATAAACCTTAGGTTGTTTTTCATCTGGGAGAAGGACCATGACCACATCTGCCACAGCCGTTGCTTCTGCTACGGAACGGACCTCGACACCATCTTCGACAGCCTTATCCCATGACTTCCCTTTACGTAATCCAACAACAACATCGTATCCACTTTCACTTAAATTTAAGGCATGTGCATGACCTTGAGATCCATAACCAATTACAGCGATTTTTTTAGACTTTAATCCCTCTTCAGAAATAGTTTGATCATAAAGTACCTTTGCCATTTTAATCATCCTTTCGAATATGGTTGTAGTTTATTAGAAATATAAGCATCTATTTATGGGTATGTCCGTAATGCAAAACGCAATAAGTTAGAGTGAAGAAATCTTACAAGGTTAATATAGTTCTAGAAAAATACTTTATAAGAGAGAATACGATGGTAACTCGGCAACCTGAGGTTTGTTTCCTCGTAAAAACGCAGTCACTCCTGTACGGGCCAATTCCTTAATTCCATAGGGACGAAGCAGCTCGATAAGTGCCTCAACTTTTTCTGGTTTACCAGTAACCTGTACGGCGAGACTATCCTTACTAACATCTATAACAGAGGCACGAAATGGCTCAATAATATCCTTTATCTCGCTCCGGAGCTGCCCACTGCTAACGACTTTTATTAAGGCTAGCTCTCTTGAGACGATGGCTTTATCGGTAATATCTGAAACCTTTAAAATATCAATCTGCTTATTTAATTGTTTCGTTAACTGTTCAAGCTTTTGTTTATCCTCCACCTCAACGACTAATGTCATCTTTGAGATTCCTTCCACCTCAGTTGGACCAACAGAAATACTCTCGATATTAAATTGTCGCCGCTGAAGTAATCCAGTTACTCGATTTAAAACGCCACTTTTGTTTTGCACGGTGGCTGTTATTATACGCCTCATGGTTTCACCCCAATCATTTCGTGTAATCCTTTGCCAGGGGCTATCATTGGATATACATTCTCGGTTTGAACTACTCGACAATCCATCACGACTGGCCCTGGAAAGGCTAATACTTTAGGAAGGACTTGTTGAAGTTCTTCTTGAGTACTTATTTTCATCCCTTTAATGTCATAACTATCAGCTAATTTCACAAAATCTGGTTGGATTGGAAATAGCGATTCAGAATAGCGGTGTTCGTAGAATTTTTCCTGCCATTGTCGAACCATCCCAAGAGCTCCATTATTTACAATGATGATTTTTACAGGCAGATTTCTTTCTTGAAGGATAGAAAGCTCTTGAAGAGTCATCTGAAACCCACCATCACCCACGATAGCTATAACCTGACTTTCTGGTGCTGCCAATTGTGCACCGATTGCAGCTGGAAACCCGAATCCCATTGTGCCTAGTCCTCCTGAAGTCACCCAATGATTTGGCTTTGAAAAAGAGTAGTATTGGGCAGCCCACATTTGGTGTTGGCCGACATCAGTTGTCACGATGGCTTCACCATTTGAAGCTCGATGAATCTGGCTAATAAGCCATTGTGGACTTATCTCCTCGTTAGAATCGTTGTACCAAAGCGGAAAATGTTTTTTGTTTTCTTCGAGTTGATTGGACCACTGATAATGAAGATTCATATCAAATTCGTGATGGAGTAGCTCTCGTATAGCTTCTTTTACATCTGCTACGATTGGAATATGAGTGGTCACATTTTTGCCAATCTCAGCTGGATCGATATCGACGTGTGCCACCTTAGCATTCGGTGCGAAATGCTTTAAATTTCCGGTAAGTCGGTCATCGAAGCGAGCACCAAAATTAACTAATAAATCACACTCATATAGGGCCATATTGGCTGTATAGGTACCATGCATCCCCGCCATTCCAAGAGAGAGTTTGTGATCACCTGGAAAACTTCCAAGTCCTAATAAAGTGGTTGTAACTGGAATTTGATATCGCTCAACAAATTGGATTAATTCCTCGGATGCCTTTCCGTGGAGGACTCCTGCACCTGCAAGAATCACAGGCTTTTTTGCTTTAGTTAAACTATCAACAAGCTTATTAATTTGAAGGGGATTCGGTTTCGTATTAGGGTGATAGCCTGGTAAGTCAAAGTCTGTTTCGAAAGCCTCTTCGTATACATTTTCAGCTGATATATCCTTTGGAATATCGATGACGACAGGGCCAGGTCTTCCAGTTGAAGCGATATGAAAGGCTTCTTTGATGATTCTCGGCAAATCTTGTACATGTTGAACCTGGTAGTTGTGCTTTGTGATTGGAGTGGTGATTCCGATTACATCTGCCTCCTGAAAAGCATCCGTCCCTATTACGCTCCGGGCAACTTGGCCAGTAAAAACAACAAGTGGCAAAGAGTCGATCATTGCATCGGCAATTCCGGTAATGAGGTTTGTTGCACCAGGTCCAGAGGTGGCAAGAACGACACCAGGCTTTCCAGTTATTCTGGCATATCCCTCAGCTGCATGGATCGAGCCTTGCTCATGTCTGAAAAGGACGTGTTTGATTCGATCCTTTGCCCGATAAATGGCATCATAGATTGGCAAAACAGCACCACCTGGATAACCAAATATGGTTTCAACCCCCTCTTGAAGCAAGGCTTCGATTAGAAGGTCTGCACCTGTTTTCGACTCCTCAATACTTGTAAATGCCGGCTTAGCTTCAACTTTCACTTTTTAATCCCTCCAATTTTTAAAAAATAAAAAAAACCTTTTCCCTCCGAATAAACTGCACAGATACAGAATAATCGGGGAGAAAAGGCAATTTGCGTCTTCTCGGTACCACCCGGTTTTACAGCACTCTTACGAATACTGCCTCATGAAGCTTAATGAAAAAACTCACCGCTTCTTTTTAATAACGAGTGTTGAAACACCCGATTAAGCCTAATAAGAAAGACCGTTCAGCTTAATACTCAGGGACGATGTCAGAGTAAGTAGTATTACCGGGCTTCCAGCAACCCCGGCTCTCTGAAAATACTAGATTCTTACTCCTTTATTCCCGTCATAGTTTTTAGCATATATTAAAATTTCATGATTCCACCTGTATTAGCCGAGGTAACAAGCTTTGCGTACTTTGCTAAATAGCCAGTTTTGATTTTTGGCTCTGGTTTCTTCCATTCGGACCGCCTTTTTTCTAAAATATCCTCATCTACAAGGTGCTCAATAGTTCGAGATTCTAAATCTATTAAAATTAGATCGCCATCCTCAACAAAGGCGATGGGTCCACCTTCGGCTGCTTCGGGTGAAATATGCCCTACTGAAATCCCTCGGCTAGCACCTGAAAAACGTCCATCAGTTATGAGTGCGACCTCTTTTTCTAAGCCACGACCTGCAATAGCAGATGTTGGGGCTAACATTTCTGGCATTCCTGGCCCGCCTTTTGGTCCTTCATAGCGAATCACAACGACATGACCGGATTGAACAGATCCATTATCAATGCCTGCTTGAGCTTCTTCTTGTGACTCAAATACAATAGCTTTCCCGACAAATGTTTTAATGGAAGGATCTACTGCACCAACCTTTATGACACCGCCATCTGGGGCTAGATTTCCAAAAAGAATCGAGAGACCTCCAACAGGACTATAGGGATTATCTTTCCTTCGAATAACGTTATCGTTTGTGATTTCAGCATTTTTTACATTTTCGTAAAGAGTTTTTCCGGTGATTGTGAGTTGATCTTGGTGTATGAGTCCGTCAATTCGACAAAGTTCGTGAATGATTGCACTTACTCCGCCAGCATAATGGACATCCTGCATGGAGTAGTCTGAGGCTGGGCTAATTTTTGATAAATACGGAACCTTTTCCGCAATGCGATTAATATCTCTTATATCGTAGTCAATGCCTGCTTCATGGGCGATGGCTAATGTATGTAAAACGGTGTTAGTAGAGCCACCCATTGCCATATCAAGAGCAAATGCATTATCAAAGGCTTCTTTTGTTAAAATATCTCTTGGTTTAATATCGTTTTTTATTAAGTCCATTAAGTGATTTGCTGCTTGACGAATCAATTCGTGACGTTGGTCAGAAGTGGCGACTATTGTACCATTTCCAGGTACGGTAAGCCCGAGCATTTCCATCAAACAGTTCATCGAGTTGGCTGTAAACATTCCTGAACAAGAGCCACAGGTAGGACAGGCATTTGTTTCAAGGTCTAATAGTTCCTGCTGATTAATCGTGCCCTTATGGTAAGCCCCAACTCCTTCAAAAACTGAGACGAGGGAGAGGGGTTTACCGCTTGAGGAAACACCAGCTTCCATAGGACCACCAGACACAAAAACGGAAGGAACATTGGTTCTCGCAGCAGCCATTAGCATGCCAGGCGTGATTTTATCACAGTTAGGGATGTAAAATACTCCGTCGAACCAATGAGCGTTAATGACTGTTTCGGCACTATCGGCAATAATCTCTCGGCTAGGAAGGGAATACCTCATTCCGATATGTCCCATTGCTATCCCGTCATCTACTCCGATTGTGTTAAATTCAAAAGGAATGCCACCAGCTTCTCGTATCGCTTGTTTTACAACCTCACCGAAATGATTAAGGTGCTTATGTCCTGGAATGATGTCGATATAGGAGTTACAAACACCAATAAATGGCTTCTCTAAATCACTGGTTTTCACACCTGTTGCGTAGAGTAAACTACGATGTGGGGCACGATCGAGCCCTTTTTTTATCATGTCGCTTCGCATAAGAACCTCCTTAACTTACTACTGCTTTACTTTCTGAGACGGGGTAACATTGAACACCATCTGTGGTTACTAATTTTCTAAACTCGTTTAGGAGATGAGTTGTAATTGGACCTGGTTTACCATCTTTGATTTGTCTAGTATCCACTTCATTTACGGCTATGACCTCTACGGCGGTTCCAGTTAGAAATACTTCATCAGCAATATAAACGTCATGTCTTGTGAATGGCTGTTCCTTTAGTTCATAACCATTTGTTCTGGCAAGCTCTATAATGGCATTTCGGGTTATTCCCTCTAAGGCACCTAGATAAACAGGTGGAGTATAGATAATTCCGTTTTTGATTATAAAAATGTTGTCAGCTGAACCTTCCGTTACATAACCTTGGTCGTTCAGCATCAACGCCTCATCCACACCTGCTTGATTGGCTTCCAGTTTTACAAGAATATTATTTAAATAGTTTAGTGATTTAATTTGCGGGCTTAGTACATCTGGACGATTTCTTCTAGTGGCAACTGATCCAACTTTTAAGCCTCGTTCATATAGTTCTTTTGGATAAAGGGTTAATTCTTCTGCAATCACAATGACACGAGGCATCGAGCAAGAAGAAGGATCAAGTCCTAGATTTCCTTGTCCTCTAGAAACGACAACACGGATATAGGCGCTTTGTAACTCGTTTATTCGAACTGTCTCGACAATAATTTGTGTCATTTCCTCTAACGTATAAGGAATGGTTAACATAATGGAATGTGCAGATTCATAGAGTCTTTTCAGGTGATTCTCTAACCTAAAAACATTTCCACTGTACACTCGAATTCCTTCAAATACTCCGTCCCCGTAAAGAAAACCATGATCGTAAACCGAGACAACGGCTTCTTCCTTTTTCACAAATTTCCCGCTAAGAAATATCATCTGACTGTCCAACATTCTCCACTCCTCTTTAGCCATTAGACGCTTTAAACTACTAAAATGAAATTGTAAAGAAACAGCCTTATACCATGTGACCTTTTTTAAAAAAAGGGATGGTCAAAGACCTTGTAGAAAATAAAAGCTTGGTTAATTTTTCAATTTTTCTGATATTGAGAGTAATGATACAACCGTAGACAGAAAGGGTCAATACTAAAAAAGATAAAAAACTGATAATTCAGAACAATTGGATAAAATGATAACGTTTCCAATGTTGATGGAATGGGGACAAAGCAAAATATAAATTTGAATTGTAAATTTTTATGAAGCGCTTTCAATGAAATTCATTGTTCATTTTCTGCATAGGTGGCACCTATTGAACAAAGTTTGTCAAAAGAATGCTTATTTTGTCCGATAGAGAGGTTCTAATGGACAAAACAAAGTGAAGGAGGGGTGAAATTGTCCGATAGAAGGGCTGTATTGAACAAAACGAATTGGAGGAGAGGTGAAAGTGTCCGATAGAAGGGCTATATTGGACAAAACGAAGTGGAGGAGGATTATGCCCATATAATTGTGTAAAAAGAATAGGTCACCATCATGACCGTGTTACAATGTTTTCGACCAAGAAACCATTTTACGGAGGACATGATGATGACCCAAATAAATATTACTATAA
>NZ_CAKJTG010000050.1 GCF_917563885.1 Pseudoneobacillus rhizosphaerae | reverse complement strand
GCTCGACTTGCATGTATTAGGCACGCCGCCAGCGTTCGTCCTGAGCCAGGATCAAACTCTCCAATAAAGTGTTTGATTAGCTCATAAAGTTTACTCTGGCTTAGTTCCAACTTCCTAAAAAGAAAGTTTTCACTTCATTTATTATTGTTTGGTTGTTTAGTTTTCAAAGAGCAATTTGTTACTTATCGCCTAGAAGCGACTTTATTAATATAACATTTTCGCTTTCTAGTGTCAACAACTTTTATAGTGTGTTTTTGTTAAGTTGTTGCGACAACTTTTATATAATATCACCATGGTAATTAAGGAGTCAATATAATTATTATTTTATTAATAAAAAAGCTGACCCAAAATCATTCGGGTCAGGTATTTTCAGCGTCTACCCCTCAAGGCTGTGAATCTGTATTTCCTATACAATCCACATTTGAATCGCCACTAATGCAAATAAACCCGGTATTCCTAATAATCCAGAAACAGCTGAAGTAACTAAATTAATCGGTACATGTAATCCATATTGGTTTCCAATTGCATTAAGGAAAAACAAAAGCAAGGCGCCAATTAAGATTTTCATTATTCCTTGGCCAACAAACCTAACCGGTTTGATTGGAGTGCCAATAAATAATAGAAGTAATATTAATGCTCCGATAATAGAAATAACGATAATAGGCTCCATAGGTATCCCTCTATTCAATCCTTTTCTATTAACTTATGTACAAGCTAATTAGAAAAGACCAATAGAAAAGGAATTATCTTAACAAAGATAATTGACGTTTTTTAGCTTCTTTTAATAAAAAGAAGTATTTTGCCTCTTCCACCTTCAAATGTAAAACCACATCATCAGAAGGGTCTAAGCATTTTTCTAGTAATTTCTTTTGCTGCTGCCTACTTTGTTTTAATTTTTCTAATTGAACGAGTAGCTTCTCATTGTATTCCTTTCGAAGCCATCCCTTCCTCCGAAAAAACATGATTCATTCCTCCGGTCGTCATTATTAATGTGTGTTATAAAAATAAAGCCTTTTTATACTTCCCTACGTCCTTCTATCGCTTTAGAGAGTGTTACCTCATCGGCGTATTCAAGGTCTCCTCCAACAGGTAATCCATGGGCAATTCGAGTTACTTTTATTCCAGATGGCTTCAGGAGACGCGAAATATACATGGCCGTTGCCTCACCCTCAATATTCGGGTTTGTAGCTAGTATAACTTCTTGTACGGTTTCATCTTGGAGTCTTTTTAACAGGTTTGGAATGTTTATATCCTCTGGACCAATTCCGTCCATAGGAGAAATGGCACCATGTAAAACATGGTAAAGGCCATTATATTCTCTCATTTTCTCCATTGCGATAACATCCTTAGGATCCTGGATTACACAAATAATGGTTTTGTCTCTTCTTTGATCCTCACAAATGTAGCACGGGTCCTGGTCTGTTATATGACCACAAACCGAACAATATGAAAGATTTCTTTTGGCATTAACAAGTGCCTTAGCAAAATCAAGGACAGTATCTTCCTTCATATTTAAAACAAAAAAAGCCAGGCGCGCAGCCGTTTTCGGGCCGATCCCTGGCAATTTCATAAAGCTATCAATCAGCTTTGATATCGGTTCAGGATAATGCATAATTTTTTATCCCCCTAGAACATCCCCGGAAGATTCATACCCTTTGTAAATTGACCCATTGTGTTGTTAGATAATTCCTCCGCCTTTTTTAATGCATCATTTGTTGCGGCTAATACTAAATCCTGTAACATTTCGATATCATCTGGATCTACAGCCTCTGGCTTTATTACAACATCTAAAACTTCCTTATGACCTGAAACGACAACCGTTACGATTCCGCCCCCTGCAGTACCTTCAATTCTTTCTTCACCAAGTTTCACTTGAGCTTCTTCCATTTTCTTTTGCATTTTTTGCATTTGTTTCATCATATTTTGCATATTTCCATTTCCACGCATCATTATAAATTCCTCCAATTTAATTTTTCTATTACGAAAAGAGCTTAATCTTTTATTTCAACAAGTTCTGAACCGAAAAGCTTTTTGGCTTCAGCGATAATCGGGTCTTCAACTTGAGGCTCGTTTGTTTGATCTGGATCATTTTGCTGCTCTTGAATGAAGCTTTCTCGAATGGATAGCCATTGGTCCTCTGGGACGCCAATTATACTTGTTGTTCTATTGGTATTCTCACCTATAATTCCTGAGACTACTTCAACAAAACGGCTATTTTCCATCGCCATTTGACAATGAAGTTCGTACTTAAATTTTATAATGACATTGCTATCTGAGGCAGCTACTGGCTCAGCATCATTTAATAACGCTGCTTGTGATCGCATCTGATTTTGCACTAACTTGGTAATCAATTGCCCCCAATGACTTTTTACTTGCTGTAAATCTTGCTTCGTTGCTTGCTTTAATACTTCGTTAATTCTACCTACCGGGGCTTGGAATCCCTTCCTTGTACCTCGCTGTGTTTTTGGTTGCGATGCCGCTTGTCCGGTATCCTGTTTTGAGGTAATCCCATTTTCTTTTAAATGCTTTATTTCACTCTCAAGTTGATTTACTTTAGCAAGTAGCTGTTGCACTTCCCCTGAGGAAGGAGCATCACCTTCATATTCCTTCGTTTCAATCTGTGTTAGCTTAACGATTGCAACTTCTAGGAAAATTCTTGGATGATTTGTCCATCGCATCTCCTGCTGTGTTTTATTCAAAATATCTATTAGCTGATAAATTCGCTCTGCAGATGTTTTGTCCGATAATACTTGAAATTCTTGATCAAGCATCACTCGCTCGAAAGTTTCCTCTAGATTTGGAGCTGCTTTAAATAATAGCATATCACGATAGTAGAGAATAAAATCTTCAATGAACCGTACTGGGTCTTTCCCCTGTGATAATAACTCACCGACTGTTTCTAAAGCAGAAGCAACATTTTTTTCAATTAATGAATGGGCTAATTGATTAAGTAGGCTTTGCGAGACTGACCCTGTTACAGTAAGAGCATCTTCCGTGGTAACAGCTTCATCACTAAAGGAAATGGCCTGATCCAAAAGACTTAGTGCATCGCGCATCCCGCCTTCTGCTGCCCTTGCAATAATATGTAAAGCTTTATCATCACATTGAACATTCGTTTCCTCAACAATCAACTTCATCCGCCTAACGATATCTTGAGGTGTTATTCGTTTAAAATCAAAACGCTGACATCTTGAAATAATCGTAAGTGGAATCTTATGTGGTTCTGTTGTTGCTAATATAAAGATGACATGCTGTGGCGGCTCTTCCAATGTTTTTAATAAGGCATTAAAGGCCCCAATGGAAAGCATATGCACTTCATCGACAATATAAACCTTATATTTTACGACATTAGGAGCATATTTAACTTTATCACGAATATCCCTTATTTCTTCGACGCCATTATTAGAAGCTGCATCAATTTCGATGACATCTGGAATGGAACCGTCTGTTATTCCTAAACACGCTGAACATTCATTACAAGGTTCGCTCACAGGTGATTTTTCACAATTCACTGCTTTTGCTAAAATTTTTGCTGCGCTTGTTTTCCCTGTCCCTCGTGGCCCCGAAAAGAGATAAGCATGTGATATTTTTTCTTGTACAAGGGCATTTTGCAATGTTTTCGTTACATGCTCTTGCCCGACAACGTCAATAAAGCTTTGTGGACGCCAAACCCGATATAAAGCTTGATAACTCATTACATTGCCTCCCTTTTAAAGATAATCTTTTATTCCTTTAGCCATTCTATTATACCGTATCTATTTTAGATATTACAAAATATAAACAAAAAACTCACCTCTAAAAATAGAGATGAGCTTCGTTTATAATTATTTAAATGCCGTGCACCTTCCGTCGACACGCACCCATAGGCGTTACTCAAGCAGTCAGCTCGACCCAGGCGCTCCCGCGGCACATGAGAGTGTCCACTTAATGCTGCTTCCTTCCGGACCTGACATGGTTCATGGATTCCCATTGCGCAGGACCCGGGTGTCAACACCACTTACTTGAGGCAGCCCTACAGAATACGAGCCTAAGGAAGGGATTCGGCCTCGCTAGAGCGGATTGCGAGTACAGGGCACCGCTACCTCCCCGCTTAGCACGGCAAAGTTGAAACCATATTTGGTTGTGTCGTAACTGACACATACAAAGTATACTAATTTAAATCAAAAAAAGCAACAGCTTATAGACTGTTAATTCCTTCATGATTATCCAATTGCGTTTTTTTAGCAAGTTTAACTAGCCTTTTCTTATCACGAATTCCTTTAAAAAATTCCGAAAGCAATAAACTACACTCCTTCTCTAATACTCCAGACGTGATTTCACTCTTATGATTAAACCGTTCATCTTGAAGGAGATTCATCAGTGTACCTGCGCATCCTCCTTTTGGGTCAGTCGCTCCATATATAACCCGTTTTATACGGGACAGGATAATGGCCCCTGAACACATTGGGCAAGGCTCAAGTGTTACATACAGTTCGGCATTTTCTAATCGCCACGATTTTGTTTTTTTACAAGCTTGGTCGATGGCTAACAATTCGGCATGAGCAATTGCATTTTGCTCGCACTCTCGCAAATTATGCGCCCTAGCAATAATTTCTCCATTTAAAACGATAATTGCCCCAATTGGAACCTCCGCTTTAGCTTCCGCTTTTTTGGCTTCCAATATGGCTTCTTTCATATATTCTTCATCTTTTAATGACATCATTTTAAAAACCTCACTCATTACTATTCATCATAAAAATACCGCTTCTAACCCAAAATAGCAAAGAGGAGCGATAACTTATGACTACATTTCCACCAAACAGTGCCTTACTTATTATTGATGTGATTAATAACTTTGAATTTGAGCATGGAAAAATTCTAGCGAAAAAAACTTTACATATCGTAAATCCATTAAAACAATTGAAAAAATATTTTAAAAAGCAACAGCTTCCAATTATTTATGTTAATGATCACTATAATCTTTGGCAGGCAAATCTTGATAGGATTGTTAAGTCTTGTCTGAATCCTCTAAGTGAAATGATTTTACAGGAAATTAAGCCTGATGAAGATGACTATTTTTTAATAAAGCCAATGCATTCCGCCTTTTATGAAACAGCCTTAAATACATTATTACAACAACTTCATGTGAATACACTTGTTTTAACAGGAATCGCCGGTAACATTTGCGTCCTCTTTACTGCAAATGATGCGTATATGCGTGACTATCAACTGATTATTCCGAGAGATTGTATGGCATCCGTTGATGATAGAGACCAATCCTATGCTCTAACGATGATGAAAAATGTTCTAAAAGCGGAGATTATTTTTTCTAACGATTACATCGAAAATTAATCATGTTTGTTCCTCTCTGCTCATAAAATAGCTGTAACGTTTTACATGGTGAGGAGGACGTTACATGCAGATTCATGTTGTACAAAGGGGACAATCGTTGTATGGAATTGCCCAAACATATGGCTCAACCGTAAATGATATTGTGGAAGCAAATGAAATTCCTAACCCTAGTGTTTTAGTGGTTGGGCAAGCATTAGTTATTCCGATTATCGGAAGCTTTTATTGGGTAAAGGCCGGTGATACATTATGGTCGGTTTCTAGACTCTTTGGCATTTCGTATCAAGAACTAGCAAGGGTAAATAACATATCCCCCAATCAGGCTTTAAGAGTGGGTTACCGGTTATACATCCCACCTCGAAGAAAAGTGAGAGGTGAATTCAACGGTTATGTGGAACCTAGAGGTAACACAGTTGCGCCAGCACTAGAGACTGCGGCTAGAGAAGCTGGGCCATTTTTGACCTATTTAGCTCCTTTTAGTTTTCAGGTATTACGAAATGGTAGTTTGAAGGAACCACTTCTGGACGAATTCCCTGCTATCGCAAAAGCACATAATAATGTGTTAATGATGGTGTTAACCAATCAAGAAAATGATCAATTTAGTGCTGACCTAGGACGAATTATCTTAAACGATATTCCAATTCAGGATCGGCTTTTAAATAATATTGTGACAACCGCAAAGAAATATGGTTTCCGTGATATTCATTTTGATTTTGAATTTTTACGTCCTACCGATAGGGAAGCCTACAATCAATTTTTAAGAAAAGCAAAAGCACGGTTTAACCAAGAGGGCTGGTTTTTGTCGACCGCTTTAGCTCCGAAAACGAGTGCCACTCAAAAAGGTGAATGGTATGAAGCTCATGATTATAAGGCGCATGGAGAAATCGTTGATTTTGTTGTCATAATGACCTATGAATGGGGTTATAGTGGTGGGCCAGCAATGGCAGTATCACCCATTGGACCAGTTCGAGACGTGCTTGAATATGCTATAACTGAAATGCCAGCAAATAAAATTTTAATGGGCCAAAATCTATATGGGTATGATTGGACATTACCGTTTGTTCAAGGCACCGTTGCAAAGGCCGTGAGCCCACAACAAGCCATTTTATTAGCAGCTAATAATCACGTAGCCATCCAATATGATAATAAAGCACAAGCCCCATTCTTCCACTATACCGCTGATGGAAAACGACATGAAGTATGGTTTGAGGATGCACGCTCTATCCAAGCTAAATTTGATTTAATTAAAGAATTAGGGCTAAGAGGCATGAGCTATTGGAAATTAGGTCTCTCCTTCCCGCAAAATTGGCTATTAATTAGAGAAAATTTTAATGTCGTAAAACGAACATAAATAATTATTCTAGCTAGGGTGTCTACTGACTCTAGCTTTTTTCCAATCCCCAAATATATCCTTCAATATTCCTTCCCATTTCCAATCCATATTGTGTTAAAATAAATTTTGTGTCAAAAGAAAAGGAATCATTTTTAGACAAAAGATGACATAATTACACATAGATACTATTGCATAAAAGCATAGCCATAAATAAAAAAGAAAAGGTAGCTGGAGAAGGAGGACATGCGATGGAAGGAACACCCTTTATTACGGTTGAAGGTCCTATCGGGATTGGCAAAACATCACTTGCTAAGGCTATTTCCAACCACTTCCACTTTGCATTATTGAAAGAAATTGTTGATGAAAATCCATTCTTGGGGAAATTCTATGAAAATATCGAAGAGTGGAGCTTCCAAACTGAAATGTTCTTTCTCTGCAATCGATATAAACAATTAGGAGATATTAATAGTCATTACTTAAATCGGGATATCCCTGTGGCTGCTGATTATCATATCTTTAAAAATCTTATCTTTGCACAGAGAAGCTTAAGTGGGGCAGAATATCAGAAATATTTTAAGATTTATCAAATCTTAACAGAGGGTATGCCGAAACCAAATGTGATTATTTACTTAAATGCTAGTTTAGATACCCTATTAAAACGAATTGAAATGCGTGGTCGCGAATTTGAAAAGAAGATTAGTCCTCTATATTTAGAACAGCTTTCCATCGATTATGAAAATGCAATCACAATCTTTGAAAAGGAACATCCAGAAGTTCAAGTATTGCGTTTTAATGGCGATGAAATTGACTTTGTTAAAAATGAGGACGATCTGAAATTAATTCTAGATACATTAACAACATCTTTAAAAAAAGGAGTCTACAATCATGAATCTTCGAAGTAAATATGGGATTCCACAGGACGCTGTTATCACAATTGCTGGTACAGTAGGTGTTGGAAAATCTACCATGACAAACGCACTAGCAAATGCCCTTGGCTTTCGAACTTCTTTTGAAAAAGTCGATACAAATCCTTATTTAGATAAATTTTATGCTGATTTTGAACGATGGAGCTTTCATCTTCAAATTTATTTTTTAGCTGAACGTTTCAAGGAGCAAAAACGTATTTTTGAATATGGCGGTGGCTTTATTCAAGATCGTTCCATTTATGAAGACACAGGAATTTTCGCTAAAATGCATTTTGAAAAAGGTACGATGTCGATGGTCGATTATGATACGTATACAAGCCTGTTTGATGCGATGGTCATGACACCTTATTTCCCACATCCTGACTTATTAATATATCTTGAAGGTTCATTAGATGATATATTAGATCGCATTAAAGAAAGAGGACGCCCAATGGAGCAACAAACACCTGTTTCCTATTGGGAAGAAATGCACCAACGCTATGAAGAATGGATCAATAACTTTAGTGCTTGCCCAGTATTACGTCTAAACATAAACGATTACGACGTAGTCCAAAACGAACAATCCATTGAACCAATCTTAGAACGTATCTCACACTTCATCCAACAATCGCAACTATTAAAAAGATAAGACGCCTAAAGGCGTCTTTTTTGCTTTAAAGCAGTGGGGGACAGTCCCTCACTGCTTTAACGCGGTACAATAAAGGCAATAAAAAAAACCCGTTACAAAATGTAACGGGTTCTTGTATCTCCATTTATGCGCTATGGTAATACGTAATTAAAAAATTATGGAGGAGGAAGAGGGATTCGAACCCCCGCGCGGTATGACCCGCCTGTCGGTTTTCAAGACCGATCCCTTCAGCCGAACTTGGGTATTCCTCCGTATTGACAAGATATAATATATCATTTATATCTTTTCCTGTCAACACTCTTTGAAATATTTTTTTATTCTGGCTTGATGACCTCATGTTTCCCCATATATGGACGTAATACCTCTGGAATAATAACACTTCCATCTTCTTGTTGGTAGTTTTCCAAAATTGCAGCAACTGTACGCCCAATCGCTAAACCAGATCCATTTAAAGTATGAACATGCTCTGGTTTCCCCTTTGGATCACGACGGAAGCGAATATTCGCACGACGAGCCTGGAAGCTCTCAAAATTACTACAAGAAGAAATTTCACGGTACGTGCTATAGCTTGGAATCCAAACCTCGATATCGTACTTCTTAGCAGCAGTAAACCCTAGATCACCCGTACACATGCTTAACACTCGATACGGAAGTCCTAATAACTGTAATACCTTTTCAGCATGGCCAGTTAATTTTTCAAGCTCAGCATAAGAATCCTCTGGCTTCACGAACTTCACAAGCTCAACCTTATTAAATTGATGCTGACGGATTAAGCCTCTAGTGTCACGTCCTGCAGAACCAGCCTCAGATCGGAAACATGCACTGAAGGCAGCATAGTTTAAAGGTAAGTCTTCGCCAGATAAAATCTCATCACGGTGCATGTTGGTTACAGGTACCTCAGCAGTAGGAATTAAGAAGTAATCTTCACTTTCAATTCTAAAGGCATCTTCTTCAAACTTTGGTAGTTGCCCTGTACCTGTCATACTTGCACGATTAACAATATAAGGTGGAAGCACTTCTGTGTAGCCATGCTCATCTACATGAAGGTCTAACATGAAGCTGATTAAAGCGCGTTCTAAGCGAGCTCCAAGTCCTTTATAAAAAACAAAACGGCTACCTGTCACTTTTCCAGCCTTTTCGAAATCTAAAATATCAAGCTGGTCCGCAACGTCCCAGTGCGGCTTAGGTTCAAATCCAAAGTTACGGATTTCTCCCCATTTCCTTGCCTCAATATTATCGTCTTCTGTTTCCCCAATTGGAACACTTTCATGGGGAATATTCGGAATGCCTAATAGTAGATTTTCTAATGCCTCTTCAACAATACGAAGCTCGTCATCAATTGTCTTAATCTGATCTCCGACTTCACGCATTTCCGTAATTAAATGATTAGCATCTTGTTTATCTCGTTTCAATGCCGCTACTTGTGCAGAAACTTCATTTCTTTTACTCTTTAACTGCTCTGCTTCAACGATAAATTCACGACGCTTTTTATCTAGCTCTTCAAAATTGTCTAACGCTGATAAATCTTCCCCTCGATGTTGAAGCAACTTCTTAATGCCTTCGAAATCTGCTCTTAAAACTTTAATATCTAACATTACTACTTCCTCCTAACAAAATTTTTCCAATAAAAAAAACTCCCATCCCCTTGATGAAAAGGGACGAGAGTTACCCGCGTTGCCACCCTAATTGAAGGCAGATGCCTTCCACTTAGATTCATAACGGCTGTTAACCGAAAGTATCTACTAACAAGGTAGTGTTCAATACTTCACTCGAGGATGGATTCCTAAGCTCTATTCACTGGTTCACACCAACCACCAGCTCTCTTTAGAACGAATTCTTAGTACTAATTCCTCTCAACGTTTTCAATATGAATGATTGTAAATTAATTTACTATAATTATAAGCAATTTGCAACTAGATTATACGGATTATTTTACCAGAGACTCTTTAACCATATTAATAAAATAAGCAGTCATCCGATGGTCATCAGTTAGCTCCGGATGGAAGGAGCATCCTAAAAACTGCCCTTCTCTAGCCGCAACAATACGGCCATCATACTTCGCCAATACTTCCACATTTTCACCCGCTTGAACAATATGTGGTCCACGAATAAAAACAGCAGCAAAATTTTCAGCTACACCAGCGATATCTAAATCGGCTTCAAAGCTCTCACGTTGACGACCGAAAGAGTTTCTTTCGACTGTTACATCCATCACACCAATATGTGGGGCATCATAGCCAACAAGTCTCTTAGCTAAAAGAATTAAACCTGCGCATGTACCAAACATCGGCTTACCTGCTGCAGCAAATTCCTTTAGCTCACTCATAAAATCATATTTATCAATTAAACGTCTCATCGTAGTACTTTCTCCACCTGGGAGAATTAAACCATCGACTTCACTAAGCTGATCCTTTAATTTGATAACAACAGCTTCGGCACCGCATTCTTCGACTGCTCGAACATGTTCTCGGACAGCCCCTTGCAAAGCAAATACTCCAATTTTAACCATAGAATTACTCCTTACCAACCACGGTCCTGCATACGATCTCCAGGAGCTAGGTTAGAAATTTCAATTCCCTTCATTGCAACACCAAGATTTTTAGAAATCTCAGCAATTAGTTTGTAGTCCTGATAATGAGTAGTTGCCTCAACAATTGCTTTAGCAAATCTAGCTGGATTATCAGATTTGAAGATTCCAGAACCAACAAATACTCCATCTGCTCCTAATTGCATCATTAGAGCCGCATCAGCAGGTGTTGCCACACCACCAGCAGCAAAGTTTACAACTGGCAAGCGCCCTAAACGCTTGATTTCAAGAAGTAGCTCGTACGGAGCGCCTAGTAATTTAGCTTCTGTCATTAATTCGTCTTCGTTCATGCCCACTACTTTACGAACTTGAGCATTTACTTTACGCATATGTCTAACTGCTTCTACGATATTCCCTGTTCCAGGCTCACCTTTTGTACGTAGCATCGAAGCACCCTCAGCAATACGACGAGCAGCCTCACCAAGGTCGCGACAGCCACAAACAAATGGTACCGTAAAGGCATTCTTATTTAAATGATACTCTTCATCTGCAGGTGTTAAAACTTCACTCTCATCTATGTAATCCACACCCATCGCTTCTAACACACGTGCTTCAACAATATGACCAATACGAGCTTTAGCCATAACAGGAATAGATACCGCATTCATCACTTCTTCTGTAATTCTTGGGTCAGCCATTCTAGCTACTCCACCTGCTGCACGTATATCAGATGGTACACGTTCTAAAGCCATTACTGCTACAGCACCAGCTTCTTCTGCAATTTTCGCTTGTTCTGCATTGACAACGTCCATAATAACGCCGCCTTTTTGCATTTCTGCCATCCCACGTTTAACACGATCCGTACCTGTTTTCATTGTTTTTGCCCCCTTATCATTTACCTTATTCGCTTCATTTAGAAAAGAAAATGATTATCCAAAATTGCAAGATAATGATTACCAATATACTCGGGATTATTCATTCCCCTAATGGTAAATAAACAATAAAAAGAGCCTCATGTCAAGACACGAGGCTACAATTTACTATACTAAGTTAAAATAATGATGCTGCACTCTTCCAAATTCCACTAAAGAAATCGCCAATTCCACGCATCATTAAAATAAACCAATTTGCTTTTTCAACATCTTCAGCAGCAATTAACTCTACTTTAATCTGATTGGTTGCTTTGTCATCTAAGAAAGAAATGGTTTTATCACCTTTTGCTTTAATTGTAACGTAACCAACAACATCTCCTTTTTTCACTGGGGCTGTTAGTTCACCTTTTTTATTGAGTTTCTTTTTATCTAGAACAACAACCGGCTTATACTGACCCTTTTCGCCATTTAAGATAACCATTTCAATTGGATCTTTAGTGAATAGCTTCACCTTATCCTTTTTTCCTTTGATGACAGGAAGTGATTCATTACCTTTAATTTTTGAATTTGCAGGGAGTATTTCTTCAATCGCGTAATTACTAAAAGCATAATCAAGCATTTTTCTAGTTTCATCAAATCTTGCTTTATAGTTTCCTTGTCCATTAGCATTCTTTGCATTCATGACGACTGTTATGAATCTTTTTCCATCACGAGAAGCTGTACCTGTAAAACAATAACCAGCAAAATCAGTTGTACCTGTTTTAAGACCGTCTACACCTTCATAGCCAAAAACTAAAGAAGGAAGCATCCAATTCCAGTTTTCCATTTTTATTTCATCATCCGTGCCTTCACGGAACTTCTTTTTATCAATACTAGCCGTATCTAAAACTTCTGGAAAATCTTTTAATATTCTGTATGCTAATTTACCCGTTGCCCGAGCAGACATCACATTTTCTTCCTCAGGACCTGTGCCTTCCGGATGCATGCCCTTTAAATCTCTATTATTCAATCCGTGAGAATTAACAAATTTATAATTTTCTAATCCTAATTCTTGTGCTTTTTCATTCATCTTCTTCACAAAGTTAGCTTCTGATCCGCCGATAACTTCTGCAATAGCAGCCGTTGCACCGTTTGCTGAGTAGATTACCATAGCTTCATATAACTCACGAAGATTATACTTACCATCGCGTCTAAGAGGAACATTTGATAAAGAGCGATCTTGTGATAATCGCCATACATATTCAGTAACTGAATATTCCTGGTCCCATTTCACTCTACCTTCTTTAATTGCCTCAAGTAATAAGTATTCTGTCATCATTTTGGTCATACTAGCAATACCTAAAACAGTATCTGCATTTTTTTCAAAAAGCACTCTACCTGAAGATGCTTCAATTAAGATGGCTGCGTCTGCCCTAACATCTAATTGCGCTTCAGCCTGAACGAAATTGGTTGGTTGGAATAAACCGAATATCATGACAAAAGCCATTGAGATGGCTAATAATTTATTTCTAATTTCCCTCTTCACCTTTTTTACCCTCCATCTTTAAAAAATTTCACACTTTGACTATTTTAACATATCTATTTTTGAAAGGATAGGACAGGATTTCCTACTTTCAGATAAAGTACAACGATAAAAGCAGAGAGAAAGCCTCTCTGCTTTTACTGTTTTTTTTAAGATTGATATGAATAGTTTGGTGCTTCCTTAGTAATTTGAACATCATGTGGATGGCTTTCTCTTAGGCCAGCACCTGTCATTTTTACAAATTGAGCTTTTTCTCTTAAATCGCTTAAATCTTTAGAACCACAGTAGCCCATACCTGAACGAAGGCCACCAACTAATTGATAAATAGTATCAGACAATGGACCTTTATAGGCTACTCTTCCCTCGATTCCTTCAGGAACAAACTTTTTATTATCCTCTTGGAAATAGCGGTCTTTAGACCCCTTTTCCATCGCTCCAACTGAACCCATACCACGATAAACTTTAAATCGTCTGCCTTGATAGATTTCAGTCTCACCTGGACTTTCGGTTACACCTGCTAGAAGGCTTCCGAGCATGACCGCATGACCTCCTGCTGCCAATGCTTTCACAACATCTCCAGAATACTTAATTCCACCATCAGCAATGATAGACTTCCCATGCTTCCTAGCTTCAGTTGCACAATCATATACTGCTGTTATTTGTGGAACACCTACGCCTGCCACAACACGAGTTGTACAGATAGACCCTGGACCAATTCCAACTTTAATGACATCAGCACCAGCATCAATTAAATCCTTAGTCGCTTCAGCAGTTGCCACATTACCCGCAATAATCGTAAGGCTTGGGTATGCCTCTCGAATCATCTTTACAGTATCTAGAACTCCTTTAGAATGGCCATGCGCTGTATCTAAGACAATCGCATCTACCTGAGCCTTTACAAGCATCTCCACTCTCTTCATGGTGTCTGATGTTACTCCAACAGCAGCACCTACCAATAACCGTCCGAGTGAATCTTTTGCGGAATGAGGAAATTCAATCACCTTTTCAATATCTTTTATTGTGATTAATCCTTTTAAGACCCCTTCATCATCAACTAATGGAAGTTTTTCAATTTTATGCTTTTGAAGGATTTTTTCGGCTTCTTTTAAACTAGTTCCAACAGAAGCCGTTACTAAATTTTCCTTTGTCATTACATCGGTAATTTTAATGGAATAATCTTGAATGAAACGTAAATCACGATTAGTAAGGATGCCAATTAGCTTTTGTTCATCGTCATTATTAACAATTGGAACTCCTGAGATACGATATTTACTCATTAAATGCTCTGCATCAAAAACTTGATGATCAGGAGTTAAATAAAATGGGTCGGTAATAACTCCACTTTCGGAGCGCTTTACCTTATCAACTTGATCAGCCTGCTGTTCAATGGTCATATTTTTATGAATAATTCCAAGTCCACCTTGTCTAGCCATAGAAATGGCCATCTCAGCTTCAGTAACAGTATCCATCCCTGCACTAATAAATGGAATATTTAATTTAAGATTTTTTGCTAATTCAACATGGAGCACTACATCTCTAGGAAGTACTTCTGACCTAGCTGGAACTAATAAAACATCATCAAACGTTAATCCTTCTTTAGCAAATTTACTTTCCCACATTCGATTTCCTCTCCATTCACAAAAAAAATATTATGTGTAGGTTATCAATTGGGCAAAATACTGTCAAGGGAGAATCGATATGTTAGATTATTCAAAAAACAAAGAGGAGAAAACCTATGTATACAAATTATAAAGATTGGACTAATTATTTATCCTTTTTTTCAGCTGAGCATAGTCAAAAAATGTTGAAAAGGTCTTATGAAAAACTTCAAATTGAGCAAGCTGACCAAAAAAGCTTCGAAAATTGCTACCCGTTTATTTATTATTTAGAGCATGCAAAAACCTATTATGATCAAGCTAAACATTCTCCTCTACTCATTCAACCGATACTCATGTTTTATGGATTTGTCCATTTGATAAAAGCTAGTATATTAACGATACAACCTACCTATCCAGAAAATACTTCTGTGTTAGCACATGGTGTTTCGACTAGAAAACGAAAGAAGCAGCAATATCATTTTTTCCAAGATGAAGTTAAAATACAAAAAAATGGTCTTTTCCCTTTCATGGCAGAAAAAATGTTTCACATGAAACATTTGGAAGGAGAAAAGGCAAATATGGAGGACTTATTACAATTAATACCTGAGTTGAATGACCTATTTTCTTGTTTTAATGGAACATCAATTTTCTTAAAGGTACAACATAAAGAGAATCAGTTCACATTTTCCAAAAAGATTTTAGACCATTACCATATGACTGAAAGTCGTTTTCAAGAATTTTATAAAACAAAGTCGCAGGTACCTAGTCATTTTATTAATAACTTAAAGGATGACATTGAAATGAAGCTTGAATTAGATAAGGGAATAGATCCCGTCCCATTACGCTATAATTTCGATAAAGATACTTTTCACTTACCAATAGTAAAAAGCGATCTACTACACTTTCCTGAAATACTAATTCATTATTTACTTTTATATAATTTAAGTATGATTGCAAGATATGAGACAGAATGGTGGAGTGAATTGGTTAAAATGATGCCAAATAAAGATTATCCATTTATTTGTAATTTTTTATCAATTGCCCTTAATAAAGGCCCCTTTCTGGTTTATCAATATTTAATTGGACATTTAAAGTAATTAAAAAACAAGCTCACCTAGAGCTTGTTTTTTAGAGTTTTACCAATCCTTTGTTACTGCTAAAAGCATATCTATTTCTATTTCCTTCATATTACAAAAAAAGTCTTCCTCTTTACTATAGGAAGTTGTTTCTAACAATTTATCAATATCTAACTTTACTAATTCCATTATTATTTCCTCCCTATAATCCTCTAAATGTATTTGGTTTACTATACATTTCGTTACAAATTGTACATTATGGGGGTAGATTATATAAATGCAAAAAAAACAACCCATAAAGGTTGTTTCTAATTGCCTGGCGACGTCCTACTCTCACAGGGGGAATCCCCCAACTACCATCGGCGCAAAGAAGCTTAACTTCCGTGTTCGGTATGGGAACGGGTGTGACCTTCTTGCCATCGCCACCAGACTG
>NZ_CAKJTG010000049.1 GCF_917563885.1 Pseudoneobacillus rhizosphaerae | reverse complement strand
TCCTACTTATGTATGACTCCAGAGGCATTAAATGAATTTAATGAACGATTAATACCGGTTATTGCCCATGACCATGCAGGGTTTGGAAGTGCTCTTTTAAGTGTTGGTTTGCTAGTATTGATGCTTGCGTTATGGGGAATTCGTGAGGGAGAACGTTGGGTTTGGTGGACCTTCACAATCGGTGCCATTCCTGCTTTTGCAGCAGGGATAGCGACCCACTATTTCATTGGTTATACCAATTTTATACACTTATTACCGGCTTACTTTGCATTAATTTTATATGTGGTAGGCATCATCTGCACGTCCCCATTTTTGTTAAGAAAATTTTAGATCATCAAACATGAGAACGGTTCTTATAAGGGTAATCGGAAGTTTTGCGCGCAAAAAAGCTCAACTAGGCTATAGATTCTGGTTGAGCTTTTCTCTTTCTATGTTTAAGAAAACAGGAAATCTATCGGCTAACTAACACAGGGATATCTTATCAGCGCATTTGATGTTATTTCATTCTGTATAAAATCAAGCGCAAGGTCGGTTACCTTAATCTACCTTCTTTATCGGTACATAAATATCCATTTGCTTATTTTCATTTCCCCAGCATCTTTCATCGTATAGCTCCATTTCAGCCCCCCCACTATGTTCGTACCCTGAAGAAGGAAGCCATGATTGAAAAATAAATCCCCATGTTTCTTGGATGCTTTGAACGAAGGTGTTATTAGTTGCTGGCGGTGTTGTAAAAACAGCATATTGCCCAGCTGGGAATGTTCTGTAAATCATTCCTTCTGGCACAAGCTCTGTTGAAATTACCTCCATACCGATTAAATACGTAAACCCACCATCTTGAAGGTTAAAATCCGTACAAATACCTAATTCAACATTTGGTGAGATTGGATTAGGAATATCATTCCGAAGATTATTTTGTAAAAACTCCTGCCAAAATCTTGGAATATCTGTACTATTTTGCCCATTCTGTGTGGTTGTTTGAATGCCATATCCTAGGACATGAAAAGTTGGTTTTTCGATTATTTTCGGTTCCATGAAAATCCTCCTACTATGCTAATGTTTGGAATCTATTTTATATTAAACAAATGCAGGTACATAACCTTTTCAGAATAAAAATTTATATTAGATTGATTGTATATCGTTAGGCACAACGGAAGGTAAAACAAAGGGACGTATCTCTGTTTCTTTTTTAATTAAGAAAGAAGCAGAAAATACGTCCCTATTTGTATTATTTTCCTGACTGATACAATTCCATAAATTTATTTACTTATTGCCTTTTTAATCATTGGAGCAACCTCAGTTGCTAATAATTCAATATTTTTGGCAACTTTTTGAAAAGGTAATCCACCTATATCAACTTGTGCTAGAAAACGTTTATGACCAAACAGCTCATGTTGTCGAAGTACCTTCTCCACAATTTGCTCTGGACTTCCGACAAACAATGCTGTACTAGGACTTGACATATACTCGAAGTCTTCCCTAGACATCCTAGTTCCCATCCCTCTTTGACGATTTACATAAGACCAGTAGTTTGAGTAATAAGGAAAAAACTCGTCTTTTGCTTGCTGAGTTGTTTTGGCAATGTAGGCATGTCCTGTTACACCTACCTTTAATTCTTCAGAAGAATATCCCGCTTCCATTCCCGCCTTATGGTAAATATCGACAAGCGGCTTGAAACGTAATGGATCTCCCCCTAAAATGGCCAGTGCCATACCAACTCCAAATCTCCCAGCACGTACGGCACTCTCTGGCGTACCACCAACACCAATCCAAATAGGTATTTGATCTTGTATCGGTCGTGGTGAAATTTCTGCATTCCTAAAGGGAGCTCGGAATTTTCCCGACCAAGTAACCGTTTCATTTTGATTAAGTTTTAAAAGCAAGTCCATATGTTCTGTAAAAAGCTCGTCATAATCATTTGTACTATATCCAAAAAGGGGAAATGATTCGATAAACGCTCCTCTGCCAGCAATGATTTCAGCACGACCGTCTGAAAGCAAATCCAACGTTGCAAAATCCTCATATAAACGAACTGGGTCAAGAGTACTTAACACACTTGTTGTACTTGTTAATTTAATTTGCTTTGTTTCCCTAGCAATAGCAGATAACATAACTGCAGGGGAAGAGACAGCATAATCTAACCGATGATGTTCCCCTACTCCAAAAACATCTAGACCAGCTTCATCAGCCAATTTTGCTGCTTCAATGATCTCTTTTACTCTTTGCTTGGCAGTTATTGTTTCTCCTGTAAGGGGATCCGGTCCAATATCAGCTAGTGTGTAGATAGCATTTGCTATACCGTTTTTATCTATTGTACTCAATCGGCTCTCCCCCATCTTATAACGCTAAAACGATTCGATTCCCAGAAGGATCATAAGTAATAAAAGTATTGTTTTCTTCGGTAACATTGGCTCCAATCTGTTTCAGATTTGATACACATCTGTTACGTGCCTCTTCATTCGGCAAAATAAGGATAAAAGATTCTAGACCTACACTATTATCAGCAGGAGCTGGTGCCCCTGCACCATTCCATGTATTGACTCCAATATGGTGGTGGTATTTTCCGGTAGAAAGGAATAATGCCTGCGTACCATATCGATTTACCACATCAAACCCAAGTCCCTTAACATAAAATTCTTCCGTTTTCTTTAATTCAGAAACGTGTAAATGAATATGTCCCATTACCGTTCCTTCTGGCATACCTAGCCAACTCTTACCTGGACTAACAGTAGTCAATAGATTTTCAAAATCTAGTGGATCGACTGTCATTGCCACCTCTTCGCCATGCCAGCTCCATTCAGATGGGTCCCGATCGATATAAATTTCAATACCATTTCCATCTGGATCATCTAAATACAATGCCTCACTAACAAGGTGATCAGAAGAGCCAAATCGTATTCCCTTATTCACAAAGTGAACGACTATATTTGCTAAATCTGATCTTTCTGGTAAAAGGATAGCAAAATGATATAAACCTGTAGTTCTTCCTTGTTTTGGTATTGCATTTATAGGCTGTACCAGTGACAATATACTTGTTTTTCCGTCAGTTGTTAGTTTAGCCATTGAATCTGTTTGTTCTAAAACATCAAACCCGATTACCTCTTGATAAAATTTTAATGAACGTTCCAAATTTTCCACCTTAATTTTTACATGTCCTACAAATGTAGTTGGTTTACTGTGAAATCCCATAATACCCCTCCTATTGTCCATTACTAAATCATTTATGTTCTAAAGATAAGATTGATTTATTTGATAAAAGGAAATAAATATGATAAAGCAAATCTAGTTATAACTTTCCCAATTTCATTGGGATTCATTTTTTATTTCCCTTATCTAAATAGGTTACTTTATGTAAGTAAGTATATTTGTGTAATAAATTAATGTCAAGTAACTAGTTTTACCTTTGAAATCAAATAACAATTATTCATGTGGTATACTAATTAAAAAGGAGTGATAATAAATATGAATCGACCCACTATTTGTCCAAAATTTGAAAAAGCCATATCGCTCTTAAGTCAACGATGGACTGCACTAGTCATTTATCAATTATTATCAGGAACGCAACGTTTTAGTGAAATTCAATCATCTATCGGTATAAGTGGAAAAGTACTATCTGAACGTTTAAAGGATATGGAGCATCATGGGATAGTGAAAAGAAAAGTCATACCAGACACACCAGTAATTATCGAATATTCACTAACAGAAAAGGGAATGTCATTAGAACCGATTTTAAGAGAAATCGAAAACTGGTCGCAACTCTGGATTCAACTTGAGAACGTAAGTAGTTAACTATTAATTCAAAACTTTATTAGTAATTTATATATCTTTTGTAAAAACTGTTATTGAAGAAAGGAGTGGCGAAAAAATGAAGACATTTGAATTAAAATCGGGTACAAAAGTAATGATTGATGAGAGTAAACTCGTTATTGAAAGAACCGGTGGAAAAAGTGCAGTAAAAGGTTTATTTGCAGGGAGAACAATGGGGCAGATGACGATTAAAACATCATCATTGACGGGTTTAATCTTTTTCGCTGACTATTTATTCATTTGTGCTTCTGGTTTACCTGCACCTAATGATTTTAAATTAACCAGTGTTGGCGAAATTAAACAGTATCCGAATTGTATTGTTGGAAAAGAGCACGAATTGGAAGAACTATATCAATACGTTAACGGTTTCTTAAAATAAGTATATACATAAAATTAAGCTCTAGTCCCCTAAATAGGGGTTTCTAGGGCTTTAATTGTTTTTTTGCTATGATATTTTGAAAGTGAGATACGACCCGATACCTAGTTCTTCCTGAAGAATTTTTGTAAAACCACCATTAATAACAGAATAAAAACAAGTCCGCCGAATATGACTAGTTCCAAATTCCCCTCTATATTACGTTTTACCCTTTTATGAATAGGTTCAGGAATTGGTTCTTTTCTCGGCTCTATATATTTCACATGATTCACAGTTTCTCCGCCGTAGGAAGGTTCCCAGCCTTTATCCCCTAATTCCAGCCAAATTTCAATTTGATCTCCGACAACAATATCCATTTTAGCTCCACCTTCCATTGGAACCCAAGAAGGTACGTAGGAATAGACGATATTCAACGATTCACCAGATTTACGACCAAGATTAGGAGGCTTCTTAATAATTTTATCAATCCTTAATTGCATAGTACGTATTTGACTTGAGTATCCTCGTTCTTCCGTCTCGTCTATAAGAAGTACATCCTCCTCGACCTGGCCAATTACATGTAAAGGGGATTTTTCTTTAAACTCCAATACCTCGGTCGGTGGAGGTGCTGCAAATACTAATGGTGCCATAACCAAATTGAGTAACATGAAGGCAAATAATAATATTTTTGTTTTTTTCATACATTTACCTCATTTATTAGGTTTTTCATATCCAAAGACTATGATTTTTTCATTTTCCTCCAAGTCAACAATCCAATAATCCCTATGATAAAGGTTACAAAAACGACGATAAAAATGGTCCCTTTCTTATTTTCTGACACAATGTCAACTTGTTTTTCTGGGTTATCACCCTTACCTAATATTTTCAAATCTTCATTAGCTGCTTCTAAATCTACAGTTCTATCACAAATTCCAGTGCTTAATAGGCTTTTTCCATACATATCAGAATTACGACCATAGACAAGATATTCTCCATCAGGGATAAAATGATAACCGCAATCGCCACCACCTTGACCGGTAGTAATTTTGATTTGAGATTCCTCCACGCCCTTCCAAGTTTGATAAACCTCAAAAATGATCTCCTTTTTGATATATCCACCCGCAGAACGTTTTTCCTTAATACTAATTACTTTTCCGCTAAAAACAGCATCTGATTGAGATAGTTCCCTTTCTACATTAGGTGGTATTACACAATCACATGCGTAAGCTGGGATTGGAAAATAAACTAGCATAACAGATATAAAAGAATAGAACAGTAGAAGCCAAGTCATCGTTTTAATTCTAAAAAAATGGACATTCTTCAACGAATTTCCCTCCTTCTATTCCAATTATGGATATTGACGATTCAAAACTAATAAAGTTTCATTAAAAAGCTAGGTTATGTTTACATGATATTCATAACTATTAAGAAAACCAGACAAAAATGTCTGGTTCAACTTAATCAACAATCATTCACTCCACCTAATGATTTAATTGATTTACATCCTTTAGATACATCGTAAGCAGTTTACCTTCACCATTTACAATTAAAATTCCATTTTCCGTAAATCTTGGTTTTACTAACCGTTCGTTTATGTGATCGAACGTTTTTAGCGCTACCACCTTATCCCCTGTGATTTTGTATAATTTCACCGTATTCGAATCTTTTTTTGGAACACTTAGCGCTAAATAATCCCCATATACGGCATAATCTTCGAATTTTGGGACGTTTAGTTTTTGCATTCTTTTGTCCCCTAAATCAAAATATGCCAATATTGAATCTTCGTTATCATTGTAAAGTAGAGCCCAAATTTTGTTTTTGGAAAATATTACATTGTTTGCATTCTCATATGGAGCCATAAACTCGTCGACTTTAACTTGTTTTTTCATGTCATATAAATAGAAGTGAATGGTCGATTGATCACCAGATTTAAAGCTTTCCGGAATAACTATGAAATTCTCCCTAAAGGATGCTTTACTACCTGCACCATCACCTGTTTGTTGATGAATGATGCTTTCGTCCATACTAATTAAGTCCATGAGCTTATAGCCTGCGAATTGATCATCATTTCCAAAAGATAAAAAGATCAATTTGTCATCAACCAGTTGCAAATCGCTCGTATGGATGTTAGGAACTTCCTTTAGGCTATGATTAAGACGATTTAATATTTTCAAAGTACTCGTACTGATTTCTTCCCAGATTAGCCACTTTTCATTAACAGCTATATCAAAGATTTGTGCGTTTTCTTTATGTTCAACAAGCACATTCTTTGTATTTTCCGATAACGAATAAGAATAAATACTTTGTTGGTCGGTGTAAATCATTTCATTCGTCTCTTCTACATAAATAGCATTAATTAAAGATGGATACTCCACTTCGGGAATGGTCACTTCAATTACTGGTTTCGTTTTTGTTTGTTGATAGGCACCTTGCTCAATCCAATTTTCAAAAGAAGGAACCGACAACATACCAGCTATTAAAATAATGGCAATACCACTTAAGAGAGGCTTAAACTTTATCGGAATTGAGCGTTTGTTTTGAGTGAAGCGTTGGTTTGCTCTGTTGAAAATTTTACTTTTCTGTTTTTCAGTTAACGTAATATGTTCTGGTAATGAATCATCAAGAATTCGTTTTATATCCTCATGCATGTTCAATGTCCTCCTCACTAAGTGAGATTCTAGCCAGTTTTCTTCCTCTTGCTAATCTTGTTTTCACTGTGTTCACTGGACAATTTATCACATCAGCAATCTCTTGAATGGTTAATTCAGCATAATAATACAACCACACTATTTCCTTATATTTTAGAGGTAATTTGTTAATCATTTCTGCCACGTGTTTTGTACTCTCTTGCTTCAACAATTCTGTTTCTGGACTGTGTTTATTCACCATCAAATAATTGGTGAAATTCGTAAGTTCCATCATTCGGTAAGACCAGCTTCGAAAATAGTTATGACATTCATTAACCGTAATCCGATATAAATATGTTTTTACACTCGATCTTCCTTCAAATTTTTCAAGGTGAAGGTAATAACGGATAAAAACTTCTTGCACAATATCTTCTGCTTTTGATTGATCCTTTAAAAAGGCATAAGCTAGGCGGATTAAATAATGACCATACTCATCCATCGCAGCCGATAGCAACCGATCTCTATCCTGCTTATCCAAATCCTTTCTCTCCTTTCCTTCGTAATGGTTAGACAAAACTAAAGGATGTTTGGTTTCATTTTGGTGTATGTAGTTGAAAAATGAATTTAAGATTAACAAAGCAAGCCCATTTAAACAGCTTTTTTAAATCGCGGAAGTACAAGGGGACGTATCTCTTCCTTTTTTTATAAAAAAGAAACAAGAGATACGTCCCCATGCATATCATTCTTCCATTTTAACGGGATTTTTCCCATCAAATACATCTTTTATGTAGGTTTTTACCTTTTCCAATGAGTCTTGATCAATTGTGACATATGAAATGCGATTAATCGTTGTTGGGTAAGCTTTCATTGGAATAGAATATACATCCTTACTAGATACATTTTTCATTTTAGTCAATGTTTTGGCAAGTACATCAAAATCCATATCAGTCTCTACATATTCACCGATATCTTTTAAAATTGGATTGATTTTTGTAATGGTTCTTATATTCATTGTTTCATCCATAAGTGCTTTGATGACTTGTTGTTGTCTTCGGTTGCGACCAAAGTCAGATTCCCAATCATCGCGGAAACGTGCATAATTCAGCGCTTGTATCCCATTTAATTTCTGGGTACCTTTATTTAAAGAAAATTGAGTGTTAGTTATTCTATCACGGAAAGATAAGTTTTTTTCTACATCAACGGTGACTCCACCTAATGTATTAACTAGAGATTGGAAGCCTTCAAAATTGATTTGTGCATAGTAGTCAATTTTAATATCTAAGAAGTCTTCAACTGTCATAATTGTGCTATTAATACCATAGTTATGTGCATGTGTTATTTTATCTAAATCACGACCTGCAATTTGAACACGGGTATCACGGGGTATTGACAAAAGTGATACTTTTTTGTTTTTTTGATCTACTAAAGCGACCATTAAAGTATCAGAGCGACCTGAATCCATCGTTTTTGAATCTAATCCTACTAATAGTACACTATAAGGTCTTTGGTTAGCCTCTTTTTCTGGTTTATATATATTCTCTTCATGTTGTTGCATAATTCTGTCTAAGTCACTTCCAGCAAGAATCTCTGGTCTGCTGGTATATACCTCACCGTAAACATAGTACTTAATTGCCATATATGATGAAATACCTATTATGGCGAGTACTGCTACAAAAATATAGATTTTCAATCTCTTTTTCCCCATAAAAACCACCTTTTTTAACATCTTAAAGATATATGACTATCCCTTAATTGTAATAAGAAAATTTGTAAATACTGTTTCTTTTTTCTCCTTTCATCTTAATTTGACGATTTAATAGCTTAATAGGTTGCACTTTGTCTCAATACAAAAAAAATAAAACATGATGGACGTATCTTCTGCTTCCTTTTTTTAAAAAAGAAGCATGAGATACGTCCCCATGTTTAGGAATGTCTCATTTTTAGTTGTTTGATTTACTTAGGGATTCAATCCGTTTTTCACTCATTAGATCACTGACTGTCCCAAGCTGATACCCTTTTTCTTTCATTTCCGTTATCATCATTCCAAGCCCTTCAGCAACAGGCTTTGTAGGATGCATTAGTATCATTGAGCCATTTTCAATCTTTGAGACAACTCGTCTAACCATTTCGGTGGCTGAAGGTTTTTTCCAATCCACCGTATCGACCGTCCAAAGAATCGTCTTCATTTGGAGTTGGTCCGCAACTTGAATTGTTGTCTGATTAAAACTTCCACTTGGAGGTGCAAACCACTTTGGTTTTATACCAATGGTTTCTTGAATAATATCATTAGTCTTTTGTATTTCACTTAATGTTTCTCCCCTAGACCGTTGTTTGAGATCGGGATGGCTATAGGCATGATTGCCAATTTCATGGCCCGCTTCTTTAATTATTCTAGCTAAGTCAGGATTCTTTTTAACCCAACTCCCATCAAAAAAGAATGTTGCCTTGGTTTGATGGGAGTTTAGAATTTTTAGAATTTCTGAGATATACTCGTTACCCCAGGCAACATTGATTAACAATGTAACCATTGCTTTTTGCGGATTTCCCCTATAGATTGGTTCGGACGCAAAATCTTCTAAATGGACGTTTGGAGATATTTCTTCATAAACAACTTTATTTTCATCAAAAACACCTCTTTTCTCCATTTTTTTATAACTGGCCTCTATATTTACACCCAATCCATTGTATCCAGGTATCGCTCTCCATACTCTGTCGACTTTTGCATCAATCGGCTCAATTTTATGCTGGTCATTGAATGCTTGGATTTTTTTATGAAGATCATCTTTATTTATATGTGGCAAGGATGATAAGTTACTTTTACCACTAGAATTTGGAGACATGGCGTTAAATTCGGTTGTGAAGAATCCTTGCGACATCCATAACATAATTGAAAGAAGTATAAGGTATTTGAAATAATTTCTCTTCATCTTTATTCCCCCTACATAGTATTTTCAATTGATAAAATAATCTTCGTAAAGCCCGCTAAATTGAGCAATCTAATAATGACTTAGAATACTTTGGAAACTCAACCTGTATTTAGGCTATCCATCCAACTAAGGACTATACTTATTACCTTTCTTTTTTAGGGACAACGGCTGTGTACTTCCATTCATCATCGTTGCATGTCTTTATCCACACCCTTTAATCAGATTGAATGATAAAAAATAGCCGAACTTCAAGATAGAAATGAAGTTCGGCTATTGATAATTGTTTTTAATAGGAGAAAGAGATTGAACCATTATTTCTTTCAAGAGATTCAACGTTTTCCTGATAACCTTTAGACTCATTAAATAATATTTCCCACTGTTCGTATAATCTTGTTGCTTTATGATAATCTTCAAGATTCACTTCAAAATCCGACTCTAACTTATCCATCAATATTCTGCATGACTCCTCCCATTCATCTAAGCTTTTTATATCGAAAAGTTTTGAAAATCTAGGTTTCATATTGTCCCAATAAATATATATGTTTTTACACCAATCCAACAATTGTTCACGGTAATCATTTTGGTCTTCAATTTCCATAAAACAATCACACTCCTTAAGTTGTAGCTACATTTATCAACCCACACTCGCATTTTATGTTACCAAAATCCCATAGGTCTAGACTTATAACTAGTTTTTTAGGAATTCTGACAATTATGATTTGTTGATCTCATAAAAAAAAGAAAATCTTTTTGGAAGATTCCCTTAATTAATCTTGTTATTCACTTATCCCCTCTAAATGCTTTTAGTTGTGTTTTTAAAGATGCATACAATCCAACAGCCGCATTTCCGTAAAAAACACCCATAAATAAGCCTGCCCATAGATTATTTCGGTGTGCAAAGAAAATAGAAATTATTAATCCAATTACATTTGCTATACCTGGAACAAAGGGCTTTGAAATCGGAAAGATCCATTTTAAGATTTGTGTCAGAATGACTACTAAAGGTACAGCAATAACTGCATCCCAAAAGTTTGTATGTATGATTGGAAAAGCTTCCATTAATCCACCTACTTTTTATCTAAGTTTTAAATTTCGTGAAAAATGCTATAAGCTGCACCTTTATATTTTGCATTTCCCTTAAGAATTTAGTCCTTAAATTTCAAGAAAATTTTTATATCATTTAATTATAATCTGTATGCAACAACCCTACTTGTTATCTGAAGACTCTACCAGCTTTTCTTTTTAAGGATATTTTGATAGATTTACTCTATTAAACTTCACGTCTAATATTTCTAGTCGATACCACGTGAATTTCTCACCATCTAACATCCAAGAAACGTTTAATTTAGTCGGTATTGTAATTCCATCTATTATCGTAGAATCCACCACTTCTCCAATACATTCAATAGGTTCTGAATGTTCATCAATTTCTTTGTACCTGAAGGCACTTATTTTTTCTAGATCACCATTGGGTTTAAAATGATAAATAGCAGTACCTGATACACCTTTGAAGTTCATCGTTGCTTTTGCGGAATATTTATTAATACTTTCCCAAGTGATATAGGGACTTAGAGCGGCAGATGGATACCAAGGTAATTCCATTAAATACCGTTGCAATGTAGATTTATTCACTTTTTCATTATCTCTGACATTCACAACAGTGAAAATAGAGGAAATTTTAATGAGCATTTGACTTTTCCCGTCCACATAACGATCTCGACCATAAACATTGATAAGGGGGAACATGTGCATCGTGACCTTCCAAATGAATGCAGGTTTGTAGGTGGTAACATATTGTTCCGCTACCGCCTCTGTCCATTCTTTTTGTTCAGGCTTAAGTTTCATCGTTCCTTTTTGCTGAAAATGAACGGTCTGAATCGTTTCCTTACCAATTAACCCAATGTTTGTGAGCCATTTCTGGACAGGTATGGGTAAGGGTTGAATCATTTCTTTTGTCATGATGGTTGATTCTGTTTTATTCGCTTCTGTTATCATGTTCTTAATTTCCTGATAGGTATGTAGTTGAAACATCCAAACTGCCAGTCCAATGGCGACACTTACTAGAATAATCACATTCGGTATTGTACCGAATTTTGAATCTTGCCACGTAGAAATAATAAGTGCCTGTGAAGTAAAAAGAGCAACGATAGCAGGAATCCACCACCATTCTTGATGGAAAAACCATAGGAAAGCAGCCAGTGCAAATGAAATAGTTGTCAAAAACCAAATTATGCCGATAGGTTTTGAAATTTCATATGTTAATTGACTAATTTCCACTAGCTCAAATGCATGAAGAAAACCAATGATATGTAAAAGTCCGTGAATCAGGATGAATAGAAGAAAAAACAGGTTCATATTATACCCTCCCACATTCCATAATGCCTTTCAATATCATATTACATTTTTTTACAACATGATTGAGGGTTTAATTTTAACAATATTGTTAATTTTCCATTCTATTTTATATTCATTTGTACCAATATTAAACTTCACTCCAGATTTATTTCAAATAATGATATCGCTCTGCCACAAACCTCCAATCATCTAAAAACATGGACCATAAGTTAGGACGACGCCTCACTGCCAACGGATGATAGGCAACAGCTGTCTGATATCCAAGAACATTATGCCAAGAACCTCGCAATGTTTTAACATCAGCTTCTGGGTTTTGAAAAAAGGATTGGACGGCCACATTTCCTAAACATACAATAAGTTCAGGTTTTTTCTTTTGAAGCTGTTGTTCTAAATGCATCATACAGATTTGGCGCACCTGATTCTTTTCATAAGCACGGACTGGTCTTCTTTTTAAAATAAAAGTCACAAACAGATCCTCCATTTTCAAGCCTGCAGAACTTGCTGCTTGTTGTAAGGATTGCCTTGTCCCGCAAACAATTGAATTTCCTTCACGATCCTCTCGGGCACCGGGATTATCTAGAATCACCATTATAGGCGCTTCTGGATTTCCTTCTCCCCAGACCATCCGTGATCCGTGCTCATAAAGACCGCATTCACGACAATTTTCAAGGTTATGAGGGGTCGGCTCTTCTGGCCATAATTCTGGACAAAAAGTAGACATGGCTTTCATCTCCAAGTTGTTGTATTTTATTAAATCGAAATAACCGAAAAGGTTATTATGCATTAAAGCATTTTTCCATTCTTTCCAATAGTCAATTAGGTACTTTACGATGTAATTGAGAACCTACTTTTGCTCGGTTAAATGTTTTTCATCCATGCTGTAAATATTCCACCTTCCTTTTTTTAAATATTCCCTTAAAGATAATATTCTACTAAACATAAATAGTTAAGTTTCTTAATGTAGGTTTGGAAACTCCAGTAATTTCTATATCCCTTTTTAGGAATAATAGAAACTAAAATCATGTTATGTATTCACTATCTATGCTTACATAAGGATGTTTAGTAAGAGTAAAGCTAATAGAAGAAAATTTAAATTACAGGAAGGAAGATGTTAAGTGGCAGATATGACAATTTTTATAAAAGAAGCAACAAGTAAGCAACCGATTCAAGCAATAGAAACGCTTTTGACCCAAATGAATGGCATTGAAAGAGCTTTAGTTGATGTAGAAGATGGTGAAGTGAAAATTACATACAATGAAGATCAGGTTACTCAGGAGAAAATCAAAAATAGAATTCAAGAGCATGGATTAAATATTTTAGATTAACGGGTTTAATCCAATAATAGCAAATATGGCAAAGAAAAAAACCTGCAAAGAAAATTTGGCAGGTTTTTTCTTTTTCTTTTAACCTCCAATTAAAGATTTTGTAGTAATAAGTATTAATATTTTCATTGAATTGAGCGTAAGTTTAGTAACGAATACAATGATTGAAAGAGGAAATTCTCAGGTAACTGAAGAAGTTGCCTAACTAAATTGGGAGGTCTCTATGAAAACATGTAATTCTAATCGCCTTCAGCAATTAATTGAGTTATTTAGTGAGTATGGCAAAACGGAAAATAACGGAGTAACTAGACTTTCATTATCTGATGAAGATATTGCAGCACGGAAAAAATTCCAAGAGTTATGTGAAGAAATAGAATTGACAGTAACATACGATGATATGGGGAATATGTATGCAACATTAGCCGGGAAGCAAAACTTGCCGCCTATCGTAATAGGTTCTCATTTGGACTCTGTTATCAAAGGCGGGCGTTTCGATGGTGTGCTAGGAGTCTTAACTGCTTTAGAGGCAGTTTATACAATAAAAGAAGAAAATATCGAGTTAGACTACCCCATTACAATCGTGAATTTTACTAATGAAGAAGGAGCTCGGTTTGAGCCATCCCTTATGGCTTCTGGTGTGTTATCCGGCAAGTTTGATAAAACAAAGATGATTGCTTCAACAGATAAAAATGGGATTCCATTTGCTCAAGCATTAAATGAAAGTGGTTTCGAAGGATTGAAGGAAAATCGATTAAAAGAAGCTAGTGCTTATATTGAACTCCATATTGAACAAGGACCCGTACTTGAACGGAAAAACTTAGATATTGGTGTTGTAGAAGGTGTACTAGGGATGGTATGCTATGAAATCTCTGTGTATGGAGAATCCAATCATGCAGGTACAACGCCGATTAGCATGCGAAAGGATCCGATGTTCACTACTGCTAATATGATTGCAGATATGCAAAAGCAGCTACAAAGACTAGATTCAGATCTTGTTTACACCATCGGACGTATGAATGCTTATCCAAATATTCATACAGTAATTCCTTCAGAAGTAACCTTTACTTTAGAGGCAAGACACAGAGATCCTGGGGTCATCGCAGAAGTAACACGAATGGTGGAAGAATTACCAGGAAATATAAATGGCTGCTCCATTAAATCAACACGTTTATGGGATCGAGATACAGTTGACTTTAATGAAGGAGTAGTAAATGCTGTGGAATATGCGTGTAAGGAGTTAGGTTATAAAGAAAATCGAATGTATAGCGGTGCTGGACATGATGCTCAATTCATCGCTTCTTATATTCCATCGGCAATGATTTTTGTACCAAGTGTTAATGGATACAGTCATCGTGAGGATGAATTAACTTCATATAAAGACTGTGCAAAAGGGGCTAACGTTTTGCTCAACGCTGTATTAAAATTGTGCCTTGAAAAAGTGAGCAAGTAGGGCAACTCACACCTTTGTATAGGACAATTTTTGAAGTATGAAGTTTTCACCATAATTTTATCAAGAATTAAAAAGCCTCAACCACTTGTCTACCAAGTAATTGAGGCTTTTTAAATTCATGCAAATAATTAGTCCTTTGGATTAGAAGAAACAAAGGGTAAATAATCATCTGTAAAAGCTACTAATTTACCCCAATTTTGTTGAATTTTCTGTTAGAGCCCTGAAACCATGATATCCACCAAATGTTTCCTCACATCCACCTGGATCGCTAGATCAAAAGCTTGTATACTGCTTTACAACTTCACTTTGATTTCCTATGAATCTCATACCCATTAGAAACTAATTTAATTTTTTTATGACAATAGAAGCGTTTACGTTTGTTTGAGTGCCTCCTGCTAAAGTCTGAAGGATAACTGCTGCAGCAGAAGAATGATTCCGAAGTGTAAGAACATCGAAGGTTGATATAACCAATATAGCCTGACCGTTGTTTTGCTGAGTGCCGGCACCTGTACCGTAGACTGTTCCCGGAACTTCCGTTGTTCCATTTAAAAATAATGCGAATTGGTTGGGTTCTACACCCGTCACGGAGAAAGTAACCTCGTAAATACCCGGATTGACAAATATAATAGATTCGGTGGTTGGAGCATGAATAATACCAGGTGTTATAGGACCATTATGACTAAAATCAACATCTGCCTCTATTGCAACCGTTTGAGGAAGTAAGTTGTAAATATACGCGTATTCAGATATCCCACCTGTTCCAGCAGCACCTGTTGCACCCGTTGCTCCTGCTTCACCTGTTGCTCCTGTCGCGCCTGTTGCTCCTGCTTCACCTGTCGCACCCGTTGCTCCTGTTGCTCCTGTCGCACCTGTTGCTCCTGCTTCACCTGTCGCTCCTGTCGCTCCTGTTGCTCCTGCTTCACCTGTTGCACCTGTTGCTCCTGTCGCACCCGTTGCTCCTGCTTCACCTGTCGCACCCGTTGCTCCTGTTGCTCCTGTTGCTCCTGCTGCTCCTGTAGCACCCGTTGCTCCTGTTGCTCCTGCTGCTCCTGTCGCACCCGTTGCTCCTGCTTCACCTGTTGCTCCTGTCGCACCTGTTGCTCCTGCTTCACCTGTTGCTCCTGTCGCACCTGTTGCTCCTGTCGCACCTGTTGCACCTGTTGCTCCTGTTGCTCCTGCTTCACCTGTCGCACCAGTTGCTCCTGCTTCACCTGTTGCACCTGTTGCTCCTACTTCACCTGTTGCTCCTGTCGCACCTGTTGCTCCTGTCGCACCTGTTGCTCCTGCTTCACCTGTCGCACCAGTTGCTCCTGCTTCACCTGTTGCACCTGTTGCTCCTGCTTCACCTGTTGCACCTGTTGCACCTGTTGCTCCTGTCGCACCCGTTGCTCCTGCTTCACCTGTCGCACCAGTTGCTCCTGCTTCACCTGTTGCACCTGTTGCTCCTGTTGCTCCTGTTACTCCTGCTTCACCTGTTGCACCTGTTGCTCCTGTTGCTCCTGTCGCACCCGTTGCTCCTGCTTCACCTGTCGCACCTGTTGCTCCTGCTTCACCTGTTGCACCTGTTGCTCCAGTGTTTCCAGTAGGTCCGGTTGGTCCAGTAGCGCCAGTACCACCTGTTGCTCCAGTATTACCAGTGTTTCCTGTATTACCAGTTGGTCCAGTCGGCCCGGTACCACCCGTTGCTCCAGTATTACCTGTATTTCCTGTATTACCAGTTGGTCCAGTTGGTCCAGTCGGCCCGGTACCACCCGTTGCTCCAGTATTACCTGTGTTTCCTGTATTACCAGTTGGTCCAGTTGGTCCAGTCGGCCCGGTACCACCCGTTGCTCCAGTATTACCTGTGTTTCCTGTATTACCAGTTGGTCCAGTCGGTCCGGTACCACCCGTTGCTCCAGTATTACCAG
>NZ_CAKJTG010000048.1 GCF_917563885.1 Pseudoneobacillus rhizosphaerae | reverse complement strand
CTATTAGATACATTCTTAATTCGTGGCGTTTTGTTGCCGGGGTTAATTGTATTTTTTGAAAAGGATAAAGCAGTGAGTAAGAATAAGTAAAAAGAACCGATATAACCTAAAAAGCATGGTGATTAGCAATTTAATCATCATGCTTTTTAGCTTCTGAATATTATCCGTGATATTTCAAAGTCGTAATAATTGGAATTAAATTATCAGTTTAATAGGGGAGAACAGATAAACACCCGATCTGATAAAATAGACGGAGATATTCCGCCTAATTATAAAATGACATTGAAAATAGCTAAAATAGACGGAGATATTCCGCTTATTGACTCAAAAAACATGAAAATGAGGGGTTTTTCTTGGCATAAGCGGAAAATCTCCTCTTATTTTTCTTGAAATGAGCTCCATTCTGAATATAAGCGGAAAAACTCCGCTTATTTTGCTTCCGCTGATCACTTTATTAAGGATAAGGACACTTCCATTAGATGCATCTATTTTATGTTTAAAAATCTGCCATTCCTATCAAATTTAACGAAGTATTAACAACCGTTTTAGTATATAAACTAGCAGCATGAGAATGTTCATTTTCACTCTGCTATTCGTCATGCTATTTGAGCTATTTTTTTACCTTTTGCACTCCAAAAGAGAACCCGTTAAATATAAAACTAAAGGGCTCCATCTTTTGATATTCAAAAATAACAAGGTGAGATAATTCATAATAGCGTATCTATATAAGGCATTTTCTATAAACAAGCCTGTTTTCATAAGGTTGTTGTTTTTCGTATGATAACGATCTGATTCGGAACTGATATTGCTTAGATGGACCACTGGTGTCCGAATAAGCCACTAATTCGGACTCGACTACTCTCGAATGAGACAATCTATCTAAAGTTCTCCTTAAGAAGTGTATAAATTAGTACAGAGAGCAACAAAGTTTACGAAAATAAACAATAAACAATACCCACCCTTCTAGTCCTGTTGTTTTGCAATCGGTTTACTATTTTTTAACCATCTATTATTTTGATAGAAGTACCACAACCAAATGGCTCTAAATAAATTATCCAATCCAATGGCTATCCAAACTCCTGAAATCCCCCAATTGAAGTGGACCCCTAGGATATAGACACCGAGTGTTCGTATTACCCATATTCCAATAGTAGTGGTGTACATAGGGAATTTGGTATTTTCCGCGGCTTGATAGACTCCTGTTAAAATAAGGACAACTGCTAAAACTGGTTGTATAAAGGCATCAATTTGAAGAGCGGTTTTAATTTGTTGAACAACCGTTACATTTTCTGTGAAAAAATGGGCAGCCCATCCCCCAAATATAAATAATAAGATTCCAAAGAATGTCATGAAAATAATACCTGAAAGAATAGAGAGATTAGCATATCTTTTGGCTCCATCTAAGTCATTTGCGCCTAATTTTTGACTGACTAAGGTTGTTGCAGCTGTCGCAAATCCATAACCAATCATGTAAGAAAACACTTCAATATTTCCTGCAATTTGATGTGCAGCAAATGTATTGGTACCAAGAGCTATAATGATCCCGAAATAGAGAACCTGACCAATCCTCATTACTAATCTCTCACCAGCTGCAGGAGTCCCTAAAGTAATGATATTCCATTGAATTTCTTTTTTGAATTTCCAATAAAGGGGGTTCAAGGCGACCTTTTTATCTCTTATTAAATAAAATGAAAGTCCAATAACACCTATCAATCTTGCTATTACTGTTGCGTAAGCGGCTCCTTCCAGTCCAAGTGCGGGAATCATGAAAAAACCAAAAATGAAGATATAGTCCAAACCGATATGAATTAGATTGATATAAATGCTAATTTTCATGGGGGTTGTAGTATCGCCGTTTCCCCGTAAGATACTACCTAAGACAAACATTAATGAAATGAAAATGGAAGGGGTGGCTACAATTTGAAAGTAGGAGATGGCTGGTTCTAATACGTTTTTTTCAACTCCCATTAATCGTAAAAGAGGTTCAGCAAAAAAATAGGAGATGAAGCCAAATAATAAACCAATAATCGTCGCAAGAAGGATGGACTGATGGCTGATTTCTTTTGCTTTCTCTTTATTTCCTGCTCCTAAATGTTTTGCTACTAAAACATTGGCAGAGATTCCAATGGACATAAAAATAGCAAAGTAAACGGCTAAGATGGCATTCGTTACACCAACAGCTGATACTTCAATTAATCCTAGTTTTGAAACAAATAACGTATCAACAAAACCAAGAATGGTCTGAAAGAAGTTTTCAATCACTGCTGGCATTGCTAAGAGGAAGATTGTTTTTAAGATTTGGAGATTCGACTCTTTAGAATGGATGGTTTCCATTTGGGTTGTCACCTCTTATCTGATAAATTGATCAATCGCTACGTTTAATTTCTTTATTACAGTCTCATCTCCTTTCTTTAGGGCCTCGCTGACACAGCCTTCAAGGTGGTCTTTTAATATTAATTTTCCACAACTATCAAGTGCAGAGCGGATGGCTGCTATTTGGATCAATAAATCGCCACAGTCTCTTTCATTAGAAGCCATGTCCTTTACAGATCTAACATGTCCTTCTATTTTGGCTAAGCGATTGACAATGTTCTTACGCTGTTTATGATGGTCCTTCATGAAATCTCCTCCGATGTTCTAACCCCCCCAGGGGGTTAGAATTCTAGTATTTATACTATTCTCATAATAAGGGCTTAATACCTCTTTTTATTTAAGTATTTAGGGAGAAGAAATACTCTGTAGGAACTTTCAAACAAAAAAAGGTTCTTTTCCCCATGATAAAACATGGGGAAAAGAACCCTTATTCAACAATCATGATCCCTGTCATTCCATTATCCTTATGACCAGGAATGGTACAATAATATTCGAAAGTCCCGATTTTCAGAGGCGTGAAAATCATTTCTGATTTTTTATTTGGAGAGGCATGGAGATGAAAGTCAGCCTCCTGTGTTAGATGTCCCTCATGCTGTTCACCTGTTTCTATCGTAACCGGAAAGTATTTAATTTCGATGTCATGCTCAACGGAATCGTGGTTTGTAAGAGTGAGTCGCACTTGCTGTCCTTTTTTTAATATAACTTTTTTAGGGTCATATGAAAAATTGGAAGGATGTACTTTGATAGACATATCTTTGAATGTATTTTCCTCTGATAAACTAGGATTCTCGTGATTTGAATGCCCATTCTCATCAGCTGGGCTGTGGTCGTGTTTTTCCTCCTTAGCTGAATCGGACGTAAACTCCTTTTGCTTATCGAGTTGGTTTCCTAGAAGTAAATAGAAAGATACTAATAGAAAAGTTAAGAGCGGCTTTACTAGCCAAAAGTTGTTTTTCTTAGTCGTGTCATCTTTCAGAGGTTCATGCAAGATGGGAAATAACAACAAGGAACAAACCGTTAAAGTAAGAAAAATATTAATCATCGTGTGAGCTTGGTCCTGAGTAATCATTTCCCCAAGCATGGCTCCCATCATACCACCCATTAAACCTGACATGAATCCATCAAGTGTAGGAAGTACTCCAAAGATTAAGCCGCATGCTGTACCTGCTATAATACCAGCAAGAATCGAGAGAATGGTTGAATAGTATAAGCTACCTTGATAGATGGAACCAAATAAAAGTCCAGCAGTTAAACCTACATTCATTCCGATAGCCATTGAAACGATCATACTAGCCATTTTACTTAATTGTGTTCTTAGCTGAATGGCCTTGAAGACACTAATTAGTGTTACCAATGAGAGAGTAGCTAACACAAAATAATCGAACAAACTCATTGTTCTGTTCCCCCTTTTTTAACTATCATTTATGCCCTTAATAGACAAGCTATGAAACTTATTCCGAATTTAATACCGTTTTTAAATGCAAAAATAGTCGAAATGTTTTTAAAAAATTCTAAATATTTTGTATTTACAATTTAACCAGTCCATACTAGTATTAATCTTAATTACTCCTAGATACGATAGTGGGGTATTGTAAGTTAAAAATGAAAAGGGAGGTCTTTTTGATGTCAAAAGGACAAAGAATTTTATTTTTAGGTGTGTATGGCATGGAAGTGGTTGAATGCGGAGGAGCTTTAGCAAAAAATGTTCAAAATGGGGGCGAATCATTCGCAACGATTATGTTATGCCGCGAGACAAGTCAACCGCAGGTGCAAAAGGCGGCAGAGGTCCTTGGCGTAAACGTTACATTCCTCAACTTTCAGTACGGTACAGTAGATTTAAGTGTCGAGTCAAAATTGAAATTGATTAAAGTGATTCGCGAAGTAAAGCCAGACATTATTATTACCCAAGACCCTGAACATTCCTTTCATGATTTAGACCCGGACCGCAGGCCAGCCATGACGCTGTTACTTGAATCTATCGCTCTTTCAAGCAGAGATTTTGCACTTGAAGAAACACCTGGATTAAACCCACATCCAATTCCAACGATCTATTACATGACACCTCATCATCCTAATACAGTTGTAGATATTACAGCGGTATGGGAGAAAAAAGAAAAAGCGATGGATATGTTAGAGAGCCAAATGGAATTTAGTGGTATGCATTTTGATGAAATGTTGGATCCAAAAGCGGCTGAAATCTTATGTCCAGGGTTTTCAAAACTAGCAAACAACCATGAAAAGGGAAGAGCAATGCATAAAATTCTAGACAAAGCCGTACATGTTTACCACGGTCTACCATCTCACGGACACTTCGCCCTTGCGGAAGCCTATAGACGAGAAGGAAATTATCATCTCCAGGAACTAATTGTTTAAAAAATAATGCTGTTGAAAATGGGGGGTTCTAATGAAAAAGGTTATTATTAGTAGCTGGTTAATACTTGCTCTCATTTTTTCTAGTTTTACTGTAGTTAGTGCAGAACCATCTGTTCAAACGCTAAAAGTGGGGATTTCAAAAGATGAAAATGGTTTGAATCCATATACGTATGTGACAGGGTATCCTGGATTAGATTTAGTGAATTTGTTATACGATAATTTATTTCATTTAGACAAAGATAATAAACCAGAGCCTTGGTTAGTAAAAGAATATCAAATTAGCTATGATGTTTTAACGTATGAATTTAAAACCCATGAAAATGTGAAATGGCATGATGGTAAACCACTTACATCGGAGGATGTAAAGTTCACGATTGATTATTTTAATCAACACCCTAAATCCCGTTTTACGAATCCGCTTAAAACGATTGCCTCAACAACTGTGAAAGATGAAACAAACCTAACATTGGTTCTATCCAAAGCAGACCCTAACTTCATGTTACAACCTCTTGCAGACTTACCAATTTTACCGAAACATATTTGGTCCAACGTTACGAATCCTGACGATGAAACTAATGCACTTGGAAGCGGACCTTATATGATGGTAGAGCATAAATCGGGACAATATTACACGATGAAAGCAAATTCTGATTATTTTAAAGGTGAACCCCCAATTGGAGAACTAATCTTTCCAATCATTGAAGATACAACAGCTATGTTTAATGCCCTACAGGCTGGAGAAATCGATGCCATCTCTACGAGTATTTCGCCAGAGTTAGTGAACCAGTTTGAGTCAAACCCTAGCCTAAAAGTAGCTAGAGGACCTGGCTATAGCACTACTTTATTCCAAATTAATGCAGAAAAATATCCAATGACGGAAGCTTCTTTCCGCCAAGCTATTGATCATGCTATTGATAAACAAAATTTAGTAGATACGATTTTACTAGGGTTTGCCGAAGTAGGCAGCCCAGGGTTCATTCATCCATCCTCTTCTTACCATAATAACGAATTAAATCCTGTGTTTGATCCTGAAAAGGCTAAACAAATTTTGGACGAAGCAGGCTTTTTAGATACTAATGGTGATGGATTTAGAGAAGATCAGGAAGGAAAGAAGATTGATTTAACAACACTGGTCTATTCCAATAATCCGATTCGAATTCGTACGGCTGAATTAGTTTCTGAAGCTTTGAATCAGGTGGGTATTAAGAATACGGTTAAAGCGATGGATGCCACAACGGTAGATTCATTAATGTGGCCAGATTTTGATGTTAGTAAAGGTAGAGACTTTGATTTAGGTGTTTGGAGCTGGTCTAATACGATGCAGCTATTTCCAGATCGAATGGTGGAATTATTTCACTCCGATCCTGCTGTGGGATCCGTTAATATTGGTGGATATAAGAACGCAGAATTTGATCAACTAGGAGAAAAATTAAAAAATACGTATGACGAAACAGAGAGAACAAATCTTATCAAAGAAATGCAAGCATTTGTTGCGGGGGAAGCCCCGATTGTTCCTCTTTATTATCAAGAAATCGTGAATGCCTACAACCCTGAAAAGTATGATGGTTTTGTGTTCCAAGTAGGAAAAGGAATCATCAACAAACTATCCTTTGTCGGTGGCGAAAAGCCGGAAGAACCTGTTGTAAATGACGAAACCGATGAAGAGGAAAAAGCAACTGACAAAGATACGAAAACCAATACAGATACCGCATCGAAAAATAACAGTGGTATCTATTGGATCGGTGGAATTGCCCTACTTGTGATTGTTGGATACTTCTTACTAAGAAGGAAGAAGGAAAAGGACAATAATCAGGACGATTTTGATTTTTAAAAGGATTCCTTCCCGTAAAAGAATTTTTTTTACGGGAAATTTTTTCATATAAAGCAAGGGGGGAGAACGGTGGGCAAGTTTTTAGCGAGTAAGTTTTTGCAATATGTGATTGTGATCTTCCTCATGTTAACATTGAACTTTCTATTACCAAGACTAATGCCTGGAAATCCTCTTATATTTCTGGCAGGGGAAGATGTAGGGTTTATGTCTAGTGCCGAGAAAGAAGCCATATTAGAGAAGCACGGACTAAATCAATCGATATGGCAACAATATGGAACGTATATCAAACATATTTTCACAGGTGATTTCGGTTATTCTTATCAACAAAAGCGACCGATTACAGACTTATTAATGGAGCGTCTACCATGGACTCTTCTATTAACAGGTCTTGGATTAGTCATTTCTACAGTCATTGGGGTACTATTTGGCACTATTTCTGCTTGGCGAAGAGGGACAAAGACAGACGCAAATTTATTAACGATGTTTATGTTCTTAAGTGCGATGCCGTCTTTCTGGGTAGGCATGATTTTAGTATCCATATTTGCTGCACAATTAGGATGGTTCCCTGTATTTGGTGCTGAAGCAGCGTGGTCTAATTTTAAAGGAGTCGATCGATTCATAGATATCGTAGAGCATCTAGTGTTACCCCTAACGACATTAGTCCTCATTTCTGTTACGAGTACCTTTATGATTATGAGATACTCCATGTTAAATGTACTTGGAGAAGACTACATTATGATGGCAAAAGCAAAGGGCGTAAAGGAAAAAGTGATTAAATATAAGCATGCGATGAGAAATGCTTTATTGCCAGTTGCAACGGTATTTATGCTAAGTCTAGGGTTTACACTTGGTGGGGCAACTGTAATTGAAACGGTGTTTGCTTATCCAGGAGTGGGAAGATTGATGTTTGAATCCGTCCTTAGCCGTGATTATCCACTTATACAAGCTACATTTCTTATCATTACATTTAGTGTCGTGATTGCTAATTTCTTAGCCGATTTACTTTATCCTCTTTTGGATCCAAAGGTAGGTAAATAATAATGGAAAAACAAAAATGGAAACGATATTGGAACGTGATTTCCTCCAATAATTTGGGACTATTGGGAATTAGCCTGTTGGTGATTTTCTTATTAATTGCCTTACTTGCCCCACTACTAGCCCCGTTTGATCCAACGGCAAGGGTTGGTGCACCATTTAGCAAACCAAACGGTGATTTTTTATTAGGAACGAATGATATTGGTCAGGATATTTTGAGTGAACTTCTATATGGTACACGCGTATCTCTCTTAATTGGAATTCTCGCCGCGTTAATCTCGATTATCCTAGGTTGTTTAGTGGGAATCGTATCGGGCTACTATGGTGGAAAAGTAGATTCATTTCTTATGAGATTGGTAGACTTAGTGCTGGTTATACCATTTCTCCCATTAATGATCTTATTGGCAGCTTTTATTGGTCCTAGCTTTTGGAACATTATTTTGGTTATCAGCTTATTGTCCTGGGCATCTCCAGCGAGGGTCATTCGATCTCAAGTATTAACCCTGAAAACCAAGGGCTATGTGGAAGCAGCAAGATCAATCGGCACCAGTATTAAAGTCATCTTGTTCCGGCACATATTACCTGGGGTTATCCCGATCGCATTATCCCAATTCGTCATGGCCGCAAGTCATTCGATTTTAATTGAAGCATCATTAAGCTTTTTAGGACTGGGGGATCCCTTTACCAAAAGCTGGGGAACTATTCTATACTACGCACAAGCAAGAGGGGCTTTTTTAACGGATGCTTGGATTTGGTGGGTTCTTCCTCCAGGATTATTGATTACCACGCTCGTTATTGGCTTTGCCTTTACTGGCTATTCCCTAGAAGAAATATTGAATCCTAGACTGCGAAAGGAGCGATAACCATGAGTACCGTACTTTCTATCGAAAATCTTTCCACCTTTTTTAAGACGGATAAAGGTATCGTGAGGGCAGTTGAAGATGTTACATTTTCCCTAGAAGAAGGAGAGATGCTTGGTCTCATCGGTGAGTCGGGTTGCGGAAAAACAACTGTGGCTCAATCCATTTTAAGGTTAATTGAATATCCAGGAAAAGTGGTCTCAGGAAAAGTAATTTTGAACGGAAAAGATCTTCTAAAAGCGACGGACGATGAACTTTACTCCTTACGGTGGAAGGAAATCTCCGTCATTCCTCAAAGTGCCATGAATGCGTTAAATCCTGTCTACACAGTCGGTGACCAAATTATTGAAGCTATTTTACTTCATGAAAAGGTCTCTAAATCCGAAGCAGTTAAACGGACGAAGACATTATTAGAGTTAGTCGGAATCGATGGGGAGCGACAGAAAAGTTTTCCTCATGAATTTAGTGGGGGAATGAAACAACGTGTAGCCATTGCCATGGCGCTAGCATGCAATCCTAAACTAGTTATTTCGGATGAGTCAACGACTGGCCTCGATGTTTTAACCCAAGCACAAGTCATTGCCTTAATAAAAAATTTACAAAAAAAGATGAATCTTTCCGTGATTCTCATATCGCATGATTTGCCGATGGTCACTGCTATTTGTGAAAAAATTGCCATTATGTACGCTGGAAAATTGGTAGAGTGGGCTACAACAGAAGAAATTTTAAACAATCCTAAACATCCGTATTCCAAGGCATTACTAAATGCTACACCAAACCTCTCTGATCCAGATCGAGAAGTTGTATCCATACCAGGGAGTGTTCCAAACCTTGTCAATATTCCTAAGTGTTGTCGATTCCATACTCGATGTCCGTATGCATTTGATCGATGTCTAAACGAATCACCTGAACTTAGGGAAGTTACTCCAGGACATTATACAGCCTGTTTTTTGGAGGGAGATAAAAATGGATAATTCAGTTTTACTAAAAGTGAACCAGCTAAAGAAGACCTTTATTAAAAAATCAGGGACTGTTTTTAACCGTAAGAAAACCGAGGTTTATGCTGTTAATAATGTCAATTTTGAAATTAAAAAAGGTGAAATATTAGGAATCATTGGAGAAAGTGGTTGTGGAAAAACAACGACTGCTAGAATGGTGATGCGCTTGATGGAAGAATCAAGTGGGGAAATCTTGTTTGAAGGTAACAACCTTTGTACAATAAAGAATGCGGAAACCAATCGCCTTAGAAAGAATATGCAAATGATCTTTCAAGATCCTTATGATACGCTTAACCCTGGTATGAGGATTGTTGATATTTTAATGGAACCATTGAATGCACATGAAAAGAACTTGCCTTCTAACGAGAAACTCAAAAGAGTTATAGAAGCGATTGAATCAATTGAATTAAAACCAGCGGAAGATTATCTATATCGCTATCCTCATCAACTAAGTGGAGGACAAAGGCAAAGGATTGCTATTGCAAGGGCAGTCATTTTGAAGCCCTCATTTATTGCTGCCGATGAACCTACCTCCATGCTTGATGTGTCAGTTCGGGCAGGAATCTTAAATCTTTTACTTGATTTAAGAAAAAAAATGGGTTTAACGATGTTGTTCATCACACATGATCTATCCACTGCAAGCTATATGTGTGATAGAATTGCGGTCATGTACCAAGGACGAATCGTTGAAATAGGACCTACCAAAAAAATTATTCAATCACCATCCCACCCGTATACAATCGCTCTAGTATCAGTTGTAAAAGATCTCAATTATTTTATTGAAAACCGAGAAAAGTTAATATTAGATGGGGAAGTAGATTCAACAAGAAAAGACACAGGTTGCACTTTTGTGACAAGATGCCCCCATCAGGAAAAGGTTTGTCATAGTAAAGCTCCAGAAATAGAAGCTCTCGGTAATGGTCATGCTGTAGCGTGTCATTGCCATTCTAACTGGTTAGAGAAAACATCCTAGAATAGGGAGAAATAGAATGGAAAATCAACAAAAGAAAATAAAGATAGCCGTTAATGGTGGGATAAAATTTGGTTCCAAATTATCAGCCAAGCAACTTGTCACCATGGCAAAGTATTTAGATGACGAACAAGAAATTGAAGTTACGACCTTTCAACAATTATATATGGAAGTTCCAGAAGAAAAGAAAGATGAAGTCATTAGAGAATTTGAATCAGTAGGACTACATTGTTATCCAGTAGGGAATTTTGTTAAGAGTTTGCGCACCTGTAATTTTTGCAAAGGGGCAGAGGAAGAAGGAATGCCAGTAGCGATTGAATTAAATAAGAGAATTGCTGGTATTCCTGTTCCCTTTACATTAAAGCCGGCTTATACAGGCTGTCCAGTAGGATGCGGAGAGCCCTTATTAAACGATATTGGGATTATAAAAATGAAGGAACATTTCAATTTGTATGTAGGTGGGAAATCGAAGGGGAAAGATGCTGAAGTCGGATTTTTACTTTTAGATCATCTAACTCCTGAAGAATTGTATATAAAGGTAGAAAAAATAATTCAGTTGTACAGTGAACAAGGAAAAAAACGAGAGGCCTTTCATAAATTTATTAAAAGAATGGGAACAGACTATATCTTAGAACAATTAAAATGATAAAATTTACAAAAAGTTCACAAATAAAGTAAATTTACTCCTTTACATACTATAGGGGGGTATAATATAATCTGAATTAAGGAGGGTAACAATGACGATAGAAATAGAAAACGATGAATTATTAACCGAAGAGGGCTGTTGTTCGGTTACAAGTGACAGAAAAAGTCATCATTCAGATAAAGTAAAGAAAAATCTCGTTACCCGATTAAACCGAATAGAAGGACAGATTCGAGGGATTAAAGGATTAATTGAACGTGACATCTATTGTGATGATGTGATTACACAAATCTCAGCAACTCAATCTGCATTAAATAGCGTAGCAAGATTGCTTCTTGAGGGCCATTTAAAAAGCTGTGTGGTTGAGAGAATACAAGAAGGTGACATGGAAGTTTTAGATGAAGTCCTAGTAACAATTCAACGATTAATGAAAAAATAAGGAGTCGATAAAAATGGAAAAAGTAACATTAAATGTATCAGGTATGTCATGTGGTCATTGTGTGAAAGCAGTGGAAGGAAGCGTTGGAGAATTGAAAGGTGTATCCAATGTGAAAGTACATCTTGAAAATGGAACAGTTGATGTCGAGTTCGACTCTTCTGAATTAACTCTTGATGTGATTAAAGAAACGATTGATGATCAAGGCTATGATGTAAATTAATAGTAAGGAAGATTAGACCGTGCTAAGACAATAGCACGCTCTCTTTTTCAAAAAAATATACCCTATACAGGTATAAGGAGAATAGAAATGAGTGAAAAAGTCCAAGAAAGTCAATTTCAAATTACTGGGATGACCTGTGCAGCATGTGCAATACGAATTGAAAAAGGGCTCAAAAAGATGGAGGGGGTCGAGGAAGCAAACGTCAATCTTGCTCTCGAAAAAGCTACCATTAAATATGATGCGGCCACCATGAATCCTTCTGCTATTCAGAAAAAAATTCAAGACCTCGGCTATGATGTAGTAACCAACAAGATAGAATTGGATATAACAGGCATGACCTGTGCTGCATGTTCCACTAGAATCGAAAAAGGGCTCAATAAAATGGATGGAGTGCTGATGGCAAATGTTAACCTCGCTCTTGAAAAGGCGACGGTCGAATATAACCCATCCTTACTTGCGCCAAAAGATATGATTCAAAAGGTTGATAAATTGGGTTATGGTGCTAGTGTAAAAAATGATGAAAATGCTCAAGAGACAATGGATCAACGGACAAGAGAAGTCGAGATTCAACAAGGAAAGTTTATCTTTTCAATCATTTTATCCCTACCACTTCTATGGGCAATGGCTGGTCACTTTAGTTTTACTTCCTTTTTATATGTACCAGATGCGTTCATGAATCCCTGGGTACAATTAGCACTAGCAACGCCAGTTCAATTTTATATTGGAAAACAGTTCTATGTGGGAGCGTATAAAGCCCTTCGAAACAAAAGTGCCAATATGGACGTATTAGTGGCATTAGGTACGTCGGCAGCCTATTTTTATAGTGTGTATTTATCGCTACAAACACTTGGAAATGGTGCACATGCTGTCGGGCTTTATTTTGAAACAAGTGCGATTCTTATTACCTTAATCATCTTAGGTAAACTATTTGAAGCAAAAGCAAAAGGTCGATCTTCAGAAGCCATCAAAAAATTAATGGGCTTACAGGCGAAAACGGCAAAAGTTCTGCGTGATGGAGAAGAGCTTGAAGTTCCTTTAGAGGACGTAGTAACAGGGGATATCCTATTAGTAAAACCAGGGGAGAAAATACCTGTCGATGGTGAAATAGTAGAAGGTCGTTCTGCTTTAGATGAATCCATGATTACGGGTGAAAGTGTTCCTGTAGATAAAACAATAGGTGATAAAGTCATTGGAGCTACCATAAATAAAAATGGGTTTATCAAAATCAAAGCTACAAAAGTGGGGAAAGACACGGCATTGGCCCAAATAATCAAAGTTGTGGAAGAAGCTCAAGGTTCTAAAGCACCGATACAACGATTAGCTGATAACATTTCGGGGATATTTGTTCCGATTGTCGTTGGTATTGCGATTGTGACTTTCCTAGTCTGGTATTTTGGTGTAGAGCCAGGCAACTTTGCGGAAGCACTCGAAAAAATGATTGCTGTTCTTGTAATTGCCTGCCCGTGTGCCCTTGGGTTAGCGACACCCACCTCCATTATGGCTGGGTCTGGGCGTGCAGCTGAATATGGGATATTGTTCAAAGGTGGCGAGCACCTTGAAATGACCCATCGGATCAACACTGTGATCTTAGATAAAACAGGTACCATCACAAACGGAGCACCCGTTTTAACGGATGTCATCACAGAAATGGATGAAGGGGAATTTTTATCGCTTGTAGGGTCCGCTGAAAAACAATCGGAGCATCCACTTGCACAGGCGATTGTTGAAGGAATAAAAGAAAAAAATATTCAGCTGAGGGATGTGTCAGAATTTGAAGCCATCCCAGGATATGGTATCAAATCGATAATTGAAGGAAAAGAAATCCTCGTAGGGACTAGGCGTTTAATGAAACAATATAACGTCGAGATGAACGATGTGTTAGAGCAAATGGAAACGCTTGAGAAACAAGGAAAAACAGCGATGTTAACGGCAATTGATGGAACTTTTGCTGGAATTATCGCGGTGGCTGATACGATTAAAGAAACCTCTGCGGGTGCGATTAAACGCTTACGAGACATGGGGCTTGAAGTGATTATGATTACAGGTGATAATCAACAAACTGCCCAGGCAATTGCAAAGCAAGCTGGTGTCGATCAGGTGATTGCAGAGGTTTTACCAGAAGGAAAAGCGGAAGAAGTGAAAAAGCTTCAACAACAAGGTAAAAAAGTAGCGATGGTCGGGGATGGAATTAATGATGCACCTGCCTTAGCGATTGCGGATATTGGTATGGCGATTGGAACCGGAACGGATGTAGCGATGGAAGCGGCAGATATTACTTTAATCCGTGGAGATCTAAATAGTATTGCCGATGCTATATTTATGAGTAAGAAAACCATCCGTAATATTAGGCAAAATTTGTTCTGGGCATTTGCTTATAATACGCTTGGAATTCCCATTGCTGCGATTGGTTTATTAGCACCATGGCTTGCAGGAGCTGCAATGGCCTTTAGCTCAGTGTCAGTTGTTCTAAATGCTCTTCGTTTGCAAAGAGTTAAACTATAGAGGGGAAGAATAAAATGAAAAAATGGGCAATCTCTGCTGTAGTATATCTCCTAGTTGTCACAGGTGGCTATTATACTTATGCCTCGTTTACTGGTGCTGAACCTGAAAAGGCTAATCATGCAACAATGGATGAACAGCATAATACAGAATCCGAACATATGGATAATAGCAAAGAAGAAGAGCATGGTGACAGTCATACGGAGCATGAAGAAACTTCAGGAAACAGTGAAGAGGGAAATCACGAAAATAGTCACTCAGAACATGAAGTTACAGCTGGAAGTAGTGAAGTGTTACCCGTGATTACCGAAGAAAATGGGGATATTGTCATTACGTTAAAAGATCAAAACGGTGATGCTGTTTCTAATTTAGAAGTTAATCATGAGAAACTCATGCATTTAATCGTTGTCAGTACTGATTTAGGTGTGTATAAACATCTTCATCCTGTTTCAAATCAACCTGGTATATTTAAATTAAAGCATGGATTAGAGGATGGGGAATATAAACTATTTGTAGATGTCAAACCGAAAGATCTTTCTTATGAGGTTCAGCCTATTGAGTTGATGATTGGAAATTCTAGTGAAGGACATCATCATGGCGCATTATCACTCGATAAAGAGCTAATGAAACAAGTCGACAATCATAAGGTAACGCTTGAGCCTACATCATTGAGTGCTAATGAGGAAATTCAACTGAATTTTGATTTGCATGGTGAAACACCAGAGCAATATTTAGGAGCTTTAGGTCATGTGGTCATTCTCGATGAAAAGGCGCAAAATTACATCCATGTACACCCACTTGAAGGAAAAGAGCCCGTATTTCAAACCAAATTTTCGAAGCCAGGAATCTATAAAATTTGGTCAGAATTCCAATTTGATGGAGAAGTATTTGTTTTTCCGTATGTGGTAGAAATTAAATAGGTATGAAAGAAGTCGGGGGCCAAATGGTTATACAATTGATAGAACATGGTTCCCCAGCCTAACCACCATTATGAAATGCGACCAAAGCGGTCGCATTTTTTTTTACTAGTAAAGTATTAATCGGATAGTTAATATGTACATTTGTTGACAATCGGAAAAATGCATACTTTCTCGACATATATTTGTTAGATTAACCTACATAGACAGTGAGATTAAATATGAGGTGAGGATAATGAAAAAATTAACGATCGTTTCCGTATTATCATTAGGTGTCATATTATCTGCTTGTAGTGGAAATGGAGGGGAAGAAACTCTTTCCTCTGTAAAAAGCGGTAAAAAAATTGAAGATATCCATGGAATGGCAATATCAGACGATAGTACCACTTATGTGGCGACACACGAAGGCTTATTTTCCACACAAGATATTGGAGATACATGGAACAAGGTAGGTACGTTTGAAGCGGATCTAATGGGGTTCCATTTAAAATCAGATGGAACAATGATTACAAGTGGTCATCCAGGAGCTAAGACTGATTTACCGAATCCAATGGGTTTTTTGACTAGCAAAGATAAGGGGTATAATTGGGAAGCAGTCGAATTTGTAGGAAAAATTGACTTTCATTTATTCACTTCATCTCAAGCTAATCCAGATATCATCTATGGAATTAACCAAATGGGAACAGGGAAATATGGTGCAGGTCTGTATACAAGCACTGATGGCGGTAAAAAGTGGGAGAAAATAGAGCCAACTGGGATGCCAGAAGATTTACATCAAGTATACTCCTTAATGGTTATGCCGCATGATGATTCGAAACTGCTGGCAGGGACAGAAAATGGGGTTTTGATCTCTGAGGATGGAGGAAAATCGTTTAGTCCCTATGATAATAGTAGACTAATTACCGCTATGAATGTTATGCCAAATGGAACAGACATTATTGGATACTCGATTTCCAATGATGGTGCGGGCGTCATGATTAGTAAAGACCATGGTCAAACATGGAGTAACATGGGTCTCGATCTAGGGGAAGATGCAGCATCCGTCATTTCAGTCAATCCTAAAAATGCTAATCATATCGCAGTTACTACCTTCGGGACTTCCATGCATGTATCGGAAGATGGAGGCCAAACGTGGGAACAAATTATTACATCTGGCACATTAAAGTAATCGGTTAATAAAATATAAATTTTTAAAATTAATAGATATCTAGTCAAGAAGAAGAGGCCGCATTTCTATTTGAAATGCGGCTATCTTTATATAATCTGTTAAACACAGTTGTTGGTATTCATGTAAAAAAGCAGGATGAAGCCTTCAAGTGGTTCCTAATAAAGCTTTCAATAGGATCATAAAAGTTCCTAGTAAGTTACCACTTTCTCGCCTTTTTGCAAGTGGCACGGTGACTATTGGAAGCTAATCGTGCCCGAACCCAGCCAAAAAGAGAGAAAACGGTAACGAATAGCAGCTAATCGTGCCCGAACCCAGCCGGTGTAAATTATTTTGTGTAAATGATTAAATTAATTATTGAAAGACTATACTTTAAACAATGTGCTCTTACCTACTAGGGGGATAGGGCAATGCTGGGGAGCAACCCGAGCA
>NZ_CAKJTG010000047.1 GCF_917563885.1 Pseudoneobacillus rhizosphaerae | reverse complement strand
TTACAATGATAGTATTGGGAGGAGTTTTAATTGGTAAAGAGTTGGCGCATCCTGGTAAATTCTTTGTCCGAGTGTGGTACAAAAGATGGCGCAGGTGGTACATTCCTATGGCCGTAATCACCTAGTAAACTTAGGTTAAAATAAATCATAAATTATCCCCCTTTAAGAAGGCCATTTTTATTCGCTCCATTTTAGTCTAAAGTTTCCTTAAATTCATTTAACTTCAATTTACAACATATATTACATAAGCATGTTTCTGGGATTATCTTAATGTTGGTAACACAAGTTTATTCCAAGCTTCATCTTTATCACCTCTAACTTGTTAATATATTCCAATATATGCTTGGCCTGGATAAATATTAAACCAATCATTTAATAAATCCTTGTGGCAATATGTTTATTGACTCTTGCTGATAATGATTATCCACTAGTACAAAAAGATGAGATATTTAAAGAAATATTTGAACAAGCAGAGAATTTTAAGAAGTATAGATAAAAAATTAGACTAAGAATCTGTTCAAATTGCTTATTGAACAAGGTGTTTAGTTTGTTGTAGGCCGCAATCAAGTTTATCGGAGGACCACAAAGATATTTCTTATAGTTTTTGCTCAAATAACAACATCTCTACGAAGATTTTTGTGATATTATCCATATAATGAAAAAATACCCATTAAGAGGTGTTGTATGAGCGATGAAAAAAAGGTAAGGGAACTTGAGGCTATAATTGATGAAGATTTTGAGAGTTTGGATTTTTGGAGTATTAATCCAGATGACGCTATTATTCTAGCATGTTCGGTGTTTGAAGAGTTCGCATTACAAAATGCTGAACTAAAAGCTAAAGCTACTTCCATTGCCAAAAAGATATTGCTTGATAATCAGCTACTGGATTTAATGGAAGGGCTTGAATGGCTTATTAAAAAGTGCTATTTAAAATGTAAAATAGACGGTTTTACATTGAAAAGTAAAGTCCAATTAATTGAATTTACTAAAGAGGCGTTAGATAAGTCTTTATTACATAGTAAAGCAGAAAAAATTTTTATGCCTTATGGTCAGAAATTGTATACTGCTTGTATCATTAATGAGAAAGATAATGAAGAAAAAATAGAATTCAATTTCCCTTCTGAAAGATTTGCTATTTACGAAGGTATCAATTCTGTTTTGTTGAATGAACATAATTCTTTTAAACTGAAAAAATATGAAAAAACTGATAAAACAATTAGCAAACTATATGATAATATTCCAGAGATGGTATATCAGACAAGAAGTATGGCAAGAGTAGAATTTGATTTTGACTTTCCTGATGAATATAAGGTAGGTCCATATACAATTAAAGACATTAAAAATGTCTGGAGAAGAGTAATACGTGATGCTTGGTGGGCAGATCGGAATAATAAAATTGAAAAACTAATGAACACAGATAACTATCCTAATTTGAGTGAAATAAAGATAGAAAATTGGAGTTTAGATGATGTAAGTGAGGAAGTTGGTACAAAATTAATAACTGACCTAACCTATACTGGCCAAAATAAGGGACAGCAAAAATTTTCCTCACCAATAACAGAACCAATATTCCAACTGTCTGATGGTCGAAAAATAATAAGTCCTAAATTTATTCTATACCACCAACCAGGCAGAAACATACTTTCAACTCTAAATAGGATTTATGGTGATGAAGCAAATAATGATTCAGATTTGAAAGAAATAATATTCATAAATGAATTAGGTTATATTACAAAAAAATACTCCAATCTAATTGTATGTAATAGTGTACCTGTTGAAGGCACTAATATTGATTATGGAATTTATGATAGAGAAACAAACGCTTTAGTTTTATTTGAAATGAAATGGTTTGTTGAACCGGCGACTTCTGTGGAAATTAAAAGTAAAGATAAGGAGATAAAAAAAGGATTACATATTCAGTTGCCAAAATATAAAAAATCAGTGGAAAGTAATTTAAAGGAATTTACTTTAAAAGCTTTTAATGAAGTATTAGAGGTCAAGAACACATATTACTTTGTTTTAACTAGGGTAACAATTGGTAGCGGCTTAATAGAGCCTACTATATTTAATGTAGTAAATCATAGAATGCTTAAAAAAGCTCTATATGATGCTATGGGCAATATAAATGATGCTTCAGAAAAATTAAATAGCGGTTTTTACTACCCTAAGCTAGATGTTGACTTCTCATTTGGAAAAGATGAATCCAAAATGGGAAGAGTGACAGTAATTGCAGACTCTTTTAAACCACAAGATACATCCTATAGTTTATCTGTTCCTGATGATGAGAAAGTGATACTTCACGGAATAGAAATGGATCCTGATAAGGTTCCTATTAATCAATTTAAGCAAGTAGGTCCTAGTGAATACGAATTAATAACACAACCTGTATCAAAGCGAAAAAGGATTGGGCGTAGGGAGCGTAGAGAGCAAGAAAGGGCATTAAGGAAGAGTTTGAAGAAAAAACAAAAGTAACTTTAAAATTATAAGAATTCCTGATAAATAAATTTTTTTACTAATACTTCGAATTATTATTTGAAGTGAATTGGATAAGTATAAGGTAGCTCCTGTTAAACAGGTAGATTTATCCGAAGAGTCGGTTCAAAGGAGTAAATTAATGTTTCGATGTATTTCCAATAAAAGAATCAAGAAAAAAACGCTGTTGAAATTCCAACAGTGTTTTCTTTTTAAAAGAGATTCATTATTTAAGAGTTACCTTCATCCATTTATTTCTATAAACAGATAAATAATCCTCATCAGAACATATACAGGTTGAGTTGGGAGATTTTAATTCAGGTTGTAATAAATACTTATTTGGGGTTTTTAACATATGAAATTGCATTTTATGTTTAATAGAATTGCGGTACATTTTCTCTTTAATTAATTCGATTGCTAAAAGAATTCCTGTTAAAGCAGAAATATGTGCAAGTGGAACGGTTTCTTCTCCAGTATCTGTATTCAAACTGATACCACCACAAATAGCTTCATGATAGAAAGATTGAATTGCTCTTCCAATCCAGGGAGTGAGTTTTTCTGGATTATCATTGCGATATTGTGCAATTCGTTTTATATGATCTCTTGTAAGTCCTACATTTCCACGAATCATATTTAACACTTCCCCGTGGCTAAACCCAATTTGTTCAACTAAATTATCAATTTCGCTTTTTTCTTTTCTAGGGAGTTTATCGTAAAGGCAGGATAAACACCGATATTCTGAATCAAATTCATGTTTTGTGACAGCAAATTCATCCATTCTTGTCCATCCATTAATAATTAGGCGTGGGAGAAGAGATTGAAGTTCTTTTCGTGTTTCGATTGTATCGACGGCACAAACAAGTGTGTCCAGTTTTCTATCCTCTACTTCTTCAATAATGCAATCTTGAATGGTTTTTTGAAAAGGTTTTGCTATTGAAAGAGCCCTTGCAGCTACTTCTGTTTTATTTTTTCCGATATCTTCTTCTTTTGTTAGAATGTAGCGTTGTAAGTTGGATTCCGTGATTTCACGGTTATCCGAGATATTTAACATTCCATTTACAGTATCCATTAGCGATAGTCCATATAAAAAGCCATTTCCCACAGCACCGGCCCCTGCAAGCCATACCTCTCCAACATCAGCATGATATAGATGGTCATTTTCAATTTCTTCAATATTTACAGAGTAATTGAGTAAAGACAATGTAAATTGGTCCGCTAATGTGACATTTAAAAAAGGGGAAAATAAAATTTTAAATAATTCATTTGCAGCAAAACATGCAACTGCTGCGGCAGCTAACGGGTTGTAAAAGTGACCCTTGATAAAATGAGGTTGGTTTCTCGTTAATCTAACAATCCACCCATCAGAATCAAATCGGATCACTTGTTTTGCGATTAAATCTTGTCCACTTTCATTACCAACTGCTAGTAGAACATCAAAATGTTGGTTGGGAGTTGCTCTATTTATGCTCAAGCTTGAGCGAATGTTTTTTGCTAAAATTTGCAGCTCTTTCGTTAGCTTTACATTACCTTGTAAATAAATTCTAGAGTATAAACGAGCCAAAAGGTTAATCGTTGTTTTGGCTGTTACCCATTCATTGTTACTCGGATTTTCTGGAATTGACAAACAAATAAGTGTGTCATTAAGTAGGTTGTTAATTGTTGATTCGTCAAGGCTTGTCATCCGATTTAATGTTAAGAGATTCTTTTCTTCAACATTCATAGAAGGTCACTCCTTTATAATAAAAAGTGTTCGTGCCTTTTGAGGAGCTATTTGCTCCCAACCATTAGATTTTTGATAAATTGCCCAATCAGCAAACGATTTAAACGACGTTTTTCCAAAATTAGGGATTATCATTGAAATAGAACCGGGAAAAATTAGAACGGATTTTTCATTATCTCTTTGAGAGTGGTAAGCTCTTCCGGGATGAGAATGTACCTGAATAGGCATTGATAGTTTATGTTTATACAAATACATATTTAATCGATTAAGTTCATCACCTGGAATGTCAACCCATGCACCTTGCGGGCTTTTATATCCCGTTTGTTTTGGAATTAAGAGCTCAGTTACTTCAAAAGAATGCTGCTCTATTTTTTTACCTGCCCAAAAGACAAACAATTCGTAACCGTGGTGTCCTTTTTCTTTTACAGCGAATATTGTTTCATCCAGGATGTGCTTTGGAATAATCCATTTCTGAATACCTTGATAATTCATATTTTATCTCCTTTATTCGTAAATGACTGAGTATGCACGTTCAACACAGTAAATAATATTCATCGATTGCTTGTAATTCTGCCATAGATCATTGAGGTGGCTTGTATGAGTGTGATATTCCCAAAAACCTTGCATGCAGATAAATGGTAAATGTGTAACAGGATGATCATCAAGAATGAGCCTTCCGGTTTTCTTGACTAATTTACGTATTTCTTGATAGGTCAACGGGGTAAAATCGATGGGATTAGCATAATAAACTGATGGTGGATATAGATCATAATTTCTGCAGTTAACAATTATTGCGATTTCCCCATTAAAAATAATTTTTAAAAAAGGGAATTTGATTTCAGCAAATTCCCATCCTTGATTTTTCCAATAGTCTGGCTTCTGTTGAAAAAGGGTTGTTTCACGATTAAATTTTATACTTGCAATTTCATAATCTAAGATTTGTTGGTCGGGATTATTCATTCCCACCACCACCATCATTTCGATTCATGAATAAAATTGCTTGACCCGTGATATTGTGGTCAATTAATTTATCATGAGCTTGAAAAACCGTACCTGAATCAGTTTTTAAATAAAAATCATTAGGATTCAGATCAGGACTACCATTTAAGACTTCAGCAATAATCGAATGAGCATTTCGGTTGTTTGGAACAGTTTTAATTACCTCCTCTCCGTTATAAATGATTGTTAACGTAACCTTTTTTTCATTCATTATAGAAGCCTCCTAAAAAAAGTGTTTTTACAACTGCAAACAAATTCGTTTGCTATGATTAACATCATACAAGCCTATTTTATGTTTGTCAACGTAAATATTTCGTTTGCTGTAGTTTACGATTTTGGGGTACAATAGGATTAGGAGGGAAAGCAATGAATATTGGAGGTAAAATTAAAGAAATCCGTGAAAAGAAGGGTTGGACAGTTACGCAACTTGCTGAAACAAGTGATGTTTCTAAAGCCTATATTTCACAGCTAGAAAATAGTCCTGATAAAAAAGTTTCAGCGGACATTTTGTTCAAAATTGCAAACGCACTTGGCACAACAATGGGCTTTTTAATGGGAAAAGAAGTACCAGTTTCAAAAGCGGGTGACATTCCAGTGGAATTACGCCAATTTGCAGAGAAAAACAATTTAACACAAGAAGAAATTGAAATGCTTGCAGGCATAAAGTATCGCGGAAAGCAACCTCAGACAGAAAAAGATTGGGGATTTGTTTATAATACAATAAAACTCGCAACACAGGAGGATTAAACGTTGAGGAGATACCGGAGTACCGCTGTTCAACAATTGATGGATGGAAATCCCAATTTTCAAAATCCTGAAGAAGTAATAAAACATAAAGTGCAAGAACTACACGAATCTTACTTTTTTCTACATGATGAAGATTCTTTTCCTATTAACATGGATATGCTAGCCTCGATTGCAGGCGTGAAAGTAAAAAAGACAATTATGCCAGATGGAATATCAGGTCAATTAATCCCAGCTAGTGAGGGAATGATTGCCCAAATCAATATATTAGATCCTAATTACAGACAAAATTTTACCATCGGTCATGAAGTAGGGCATACTTTTTTTCCGGGTTTTACTAAAAAGAAATTTCGTGCAGAAAGAGAGAAGTTGTTCTGGAGCGACAGAATTAACATAGAAGACGAGGAAGAATACCTTTGTGATTTTGCAGCTTCGGAACTGTTAATTCCCACCTCACATTTTTTGGAGCAATTGGAGGAGCTGGGATTTGCAGTCTCGAGTATCCCAAAATTATCATCCTACTTCGGGGCTTCTTATGAAGCGATTGCCATTAAAATGGCGAGTGTAGCAAATTTTCCATGCGCGATTTTAATTAGTGAAAAAGGGCTAAAACCAAGTGAACAAAAGCAAATGGAAAAGGAAAAAACACAGTTATCATTTTTTGAACCGATTCAATTTAAGGAAAAACTTCGGGTTAAATACGCTGCAAGATCATCGTTTTGGGGCAATGAATTTATTCCATCTAAGGCCTCCATTCCTGAAGATTCTTCAATCTATATTGCTGCAAAAACATGTGAGATGATAAAATCAGATGCTGAAAAATTAGAAATTAAAAAATTTAAAGGTGTTTTTGATCTTGAGACCTATCCATTAGATTTTTATGATGAAGAAGGACATTCAACAAAAACATTTACTCTTATTAAACAATCTTCATAATAGGTTTCAATCAATCATATAGCATGTAATTTACGAATAATAGGTAAGGTAAACACTTCCACATCTAATTGTCTGCGATCACTACTCAAGCCAGGTGGAGTGCGGAAACATTTTGTAATTAACCTAAATCAAAAAATTATGTCTATTGGGAGCTGCAAATCAAGATCATTCTCTACTTGATTTGCAGTTTTTTATTGTTTTTCATACTTACTATAAAAAACGCAGTCCCTACTTTTGTTTGCGACGCTCCTGGTGGGGGTGGGAAGATAGCTCTACAACCTAATTATCTCATTTCACAGAGTCCTGAAAAAGTGGTACTGCGAAACTTTGAAGGGGTGATTACATCCTATCCGGAACCGGAGAATTACGTCCCCGGCCTAGCGGATGACTATTTCAAAGGAATCTACAATGATCATGAAAAGTATAAGTCAAATGTAGGAATAGCCGCAGTCATGAACGACAGTAAATTCAACCTTATCCCAGAAGATCTGAACCGTTTAAATCGTAGACAGAAGTATCAGGAGGATCAATCACATTCCTCTTTGAAGGATAAACGTGAGAAGCGCGATGAGTTGAAGGAGAAGAAGTTCCAGGCACAACAAAATAAAACTGTTGATAGCCACCCAGCCAATAAGGAAGGCTCAACTACCGTTGAATAGGAGTGTGAATAAGGATATAACTTGTGAATGGTGTGGAGGAAAAGCCTTCGAAGGGGAAGGGACGGTTTATTGGGAGTTGCCGGATGGTTCGAGGGCTATTGAGATTACGGCAACACCTACCGTTATATGTAAGGAATGTGAGATGGCGTACCAGTCTGATAATGTAACTAAGGAAATTGAGGATCAATTGTTTTTAGTTGATAAAAAAAAGATTGGTAGTTCGATAAGTTTTAAGGAACTAATGGAGGTCCTCGATTGTTGAAGAGAAATTATTTTGATTTTTCTTCTTAGAATAATCCTATTAATACTAGGCACTCAGCGATGAGTGCCTTTGTTATGTGATAAACCTATCTAGGTTAATATTAATTCATGAAATACTTCACTTAAATTAAAGGGAAATGTGGAATATGGAAATCTTCATTTGCTTACTGCGTAGTAGACTATTACTGCGCAATAAATATGATGATTTTTAGGTGACTTTGTGAAACAATGTACTTAACTCCCTCAGTTAAATTCGATTATCTCTCAAACTTTAGTATCGATAATTTTAAGACATTATTCACAACCTCCAGTTTCCAAGTGTCCTTTGCATTTAAACAAAAATATACTAGTGTACCAAGCAATAACCTATTAACGAAGAAGCAGGATTCGTTCCATTGCATTTATTTCTCAATTAAGGAAGGATTTATTAACTTTCCATTAATCTTAGGAAGGGTAAAGCTCACTTTTGTTCCCATATATTTAGTACTCGTAACCTCTATATTGCCGCCCAAGTTCTCAATAATCCTGTAAACCACCATCATTCCAAGTCCTGTCCCGTGTGATGAATTCGAATAGAACGGCATACCTATATTTTTTAGTTGTTCATCCTCCATCCCTTTCCCGTCATCTATTATTAAAATCTTACAATTAGTATCGGTAACTTCACAATGAATTTCAATCAATGTGCTTTTGGCTTCAATGCTATTGTTGAAAATATTGACAATAGCATGGATAAACTGTTCAAGATTACCAGGAATGGTGCATGATGGTATATTTTCTGCTTTAATTAGAGTGTTATTACTGGAAGTAACTGGTATTAACAAGTCGATTGAACTGGAAATGGCGCATTTTAATTCAAATGTATCTCTCTTCTCCGTATAAGGCTTGGCAAATGTTAGGTAATTAGTTACAACCTTATCCACCATGTCAATTTCATCAAGCGCCAATTGAAGAAAGTATTCCTTCTTTTCCTGGAGGAGGTCTGGGTCATCCCTCAACAACTGTAATACTCCCCTTGAAGTTGTTAATGGGTTTTTAATTTCATGATTTACAGCGGCTGCCAATTGGCTTAAAACCTCTATCTTTTCTGACTGGATTATTTTCCTTCTCAATAAATAATTCCTATGAATCAATTCAAACATACAAGATACCAGGATTATTCCAAAGGCATTGAATAAAATGTACCCAATCCACATTCCCAGGTGGAACAAACCTTCTTGAAAATAGGAATTGGCTACGAGAAATATAAATGAAAAAACGATATTTACAGCTACTCCCAGGAGCAATTTTTGTTTTGAAGAAATTCGGAAATATAATGGTGATAAATATACCGCCAAAATGAACAGTAAGATTAAAATCGATATAGATATAAATTCACCGGTTCCCCCTTGGATCAACCTTATTACTATTCCTAAAAAAGTAAGGAATAGTCCAGTTAAAGGGCCACCATATAAAATACCAAACCAAAAAGGGATCCGGCGTAAATCATAATGTATTCCTACTACTTCATAAAAAGAAAAAGACATACATATTGTCATTACTATAATTGAAGTAATTAAAATTGAGAGTTTATGGGGGTAGCGACTATTGGGACTACTTTCCCTCCAAATTTGATGAATGATAATTCCTAAAAGAATGGCTAACAGATTTATTAAGAGATTTATTGTTACATTTACCACACGAAAGGCTCCTTAAAAATATATTTTCTTATTTAAATACGAATTCAACAAAAGTAGTTCAACGTCTGCATAACTAATCTACAACTTACCAAAAAGGAAAAATATTGTACTTGGTAGGTTCCACTCTAGTGATTCCACGTAGTTTAGTCTCCCTATTATATATTAATTGAACGAATATTGAATATATTTTTTGGTGCACTTTACACTTGGCAATCATTAGTAAGTGGTGGATCAAAATACTCACGACTATATTCATGATTGAAAAAGAAGGCTATTTTATTTTATTATAATTTCAAAATCATAACTAATTTGCAAGGTTTTTTTTGTAGGGGGTGCAGTTAGTGGATGCAACCATCGAGGAACTAAATAATCTGGCTGACTATGACAATGTACTGATTGTCGATAAGAACGGTGTTATCATTTTCTACGATCTTGCCGATATCAAAATTGTTAAAACTCTCTTAAATTTAAGGGTAATGTGGAATAAGGAAATCTTCAATTGCTTAATGCGTAGTAGACGTATACTGCGCAATAAGTATTTTGATTTTTGGGTGAATTTGTGAAGGAATACCAGGAAATCAAAAATGTTGCGGACGGTACCTTTAAAGATTAAAGCAAAAGGCACAACTTCATCAGTTGTGCTTTTTGCGCGTAAAACCCTATAAGAATGGTCCAGGTGCATCAACGTTGTTAATGAATGTCTTGAATAACTTTTTCTAAGAAGTCACCCATTTGCTTAATGACTGGCTCTGAAAAATCAAAACGGACTCCTGTTTCTTCATAAACCTTTGCGATAGATTGATTTAAGTCCGCACTTGCACCTTTTTTGAAGGATTCCACAGCCTGCTCGGGATTGTTCTGATAATTCTCAAGTAATTGAAGAGCACCAAGCATCGACATAGAGTATTCAATAGTATAGAAAGGAATGTGGAAATAATGAAGGGTGTCTGCCCAGCTCATCCCAATTTCCTTCTCAAACCCAGAAGTATCCACAGGGTTTAAGCCATAACGTTTTGAAATTTCAAAGAATTTTTGATCACGTTCTTCGGCAGTGTGCGTAGGATTTGTATACATCCAGTGCTGGAAGAGATCCCCAGACAATGGGTTGAATAACATTGTAAATGCGTATCTTAGCTCTTCACGCTGTGCGCTCTTAAAATCTTCTTCATCTGGATAAAAACAATCTAGCTTATCCAATAAGAGCAATTGCATCCCAAAAGAATATAGTTCGGCAATTTCCGCTCGCCATTGGTGGTAATCAAAAGGACCGTGTTCGGAAAACTCAAGGTACCCATTCACCGCGTGGCCCATTTCATGGATTAATGTGCTTAGTGAATCATGGGATGGACTAAAGTTCGCAAAAACAAAGATATCCCCTGAAACAAGTAAGGGTTCACAGAAAGCATGTGGGCCTTTTCCTTTCCTAACTTCGAGATCTAGTAATCCATGCTCTCTCATGTAATTGAAACGCTCTCCAAAATAGGGGTCGGTCTTCCCTAACATTTCTGAAACGCCATCCATAAGAGTAGACACTTCGGAGTATGGTGGTATTTTCAACAATTTAGCGGTGTTATCCCAAGGGCGATAAGTATCGACATCAAGCTTGTACTTAAACACATCTGCGAGCCTGTTCCAAGCTGGGATAATATGCTTTTCTACATTTTCATGAAAGTCATAGCAATCTTGAACGCTATACTCACGATTTTTTTCTACAAACATATACTCACGATAATTTTCAAAGCCTGCATGTAAAGCAATTTGATGGCGCAGACTAACGAGTTCGTCCATGATGGCATCCATATCGGGTTTAATTTGACGATGGGCTGACATCATGGCATGATAAGCTTTTTCACGCACCTCTCTATCTAGATGAGCAAGCTGAGATTTGATAAACGGAAAAGGCTTTTCCTCCCCCTCCCATTCAACGGTTAATCCTCCCATAATTTCACTATACTTCGTACAGAGCTCTTGTTCTTTTACCATTAAAGGAATGTTTTCTTCTCTGAACAACTTCACTTTAGACTCCCGAACGCGTCGCATTAAGCCGTAACGTTTTTCATCTAGTTCATGAAAATAGGGAGACTCACAGAATTTCTCACTGAGTTTAGCTTCATATTTCAATAAGAGTGGCTGGATTACTTGCTGATCGTGAAGATACGTCGACTTAATTTCCTTATCCTCTGTGTTTCGGTAGAAGTCGAGATGGTGACCTGTCATCGCCTCATTGATTTTAAACATTAATTCCTTTTCATCTTCTAACCACTTTTCTAGATCAGAAACGGATTCGATTTGAACATCTAGTAAGCTTCGAAATTGAGCTTCTACCCCTTCTACATTCTTTAAATCAACTAATTCTTTATAATACTTTTGACTTAATTCTTTTGACATTAAATCACTTCCTTTCTGCTTTTTCGTTACTTAATATTTATATTATCGAACCCTATTGCTTAAGTCTATTTTAAATTTAAAAAAAATTCTGATTATTTTGACCGATAAGATTTATGAAGACCAAAAAAGAGAGGATGATAAGGTCCAAACTAGAGAATGTTAGAAGTATTACGAGTATTTGTAAATTATTCAATAGAGAAAAACTGACATGAAAAATTAGTTTTACTATACAGTACAAATATACTGGTAATAGATAAACATTTAGAGACGATCACTTTTAGGGTGGTTGTCTTTTTTATTTACCATGTGGGGTGAAGATAACAGCATATTTGTCAATGGGAATGAGATCAATGGGAATGAGATTTTTTACGATATCGTAATGCCATTTTTACCAACTGATGTAGTCAAAGAATTTGAGACAATCTTAATGGAATAAAGTAGTTCAAACAAAGTGTGATTTAGTTAGGTTCTTAGAGTTTGATTATCCTGATGCTGAAAATGAGCAAGAATTTGACGAGATCCCAATGTAACTAAAGTAAGGCAATAATTTCATAGTAAACGATCTGAAGAAGTCCAAAATATGCAGTAGTTTATTTTCATAACCTCGTATATTATGGACTTTTTAGCTTCTAAAAAATAGTATTGGAGCAGGTTAATGTAAAGAATTTAAGTTCAAAAATTTGGAATAATAACTTCTAATGAAAATGATGAAGGTGGGGGTACAGTACCTCATTAAGGAGAATATTAGTATGAAGACATTACAGGATCCAGAAAAAATGAAAAAAGTAGGCAGTTTCTACGAAATGAATACTAAAGCAAATCAAGAATATATAGAGTTTTGGAAGGAGCATACATTGTTCCATTGGGACTTTTGGGTAGCCTTAATATTCATAATAGTACCGATTATTTTTTGGATTAAAATTCGAAAAAAAGAAAGTTCAAATCGGCTTTTATTTGTTGGATTTTTTGTACTCATTATTGCTTCTTACCTGGATTTTGTAGGAGTTCAATTTGGAAAGTGGTATTACACAGGTAAAGCACTACCAACTATCCCTTCATATCTTCCTTGGGATTGGACCATTTTCCCTGTTTTTGTCATGACCTTGATTCAGTTTAAACCGTCGATTTCCCCTTTAATTAAAGGTCTTTTCTTCGCCGGTTTTAGTGCCTTTGTTGGTGAACCCTTATTTCTTTGGTTAGGTTTTTATGTTATGAATGATTGGCATACTTATTATTCCTTCCCTATTTAATTTGTTATTTATTTATTAGCTCATAAAATGAGTACCGTTAAAAATTTTGAACCCATAAAATAAAAGAACATCTTGTTAAACTAAAGTGCAGTTATATTTAGTATCAACTTAAAAAGTGTTGAAGGAATCCACCTTTTATCGTTGTTTACATGTATTCATAGGTACCGGATTTATGGACTTGAATTAAGTAATATTTGGGTACCAGTAGATCTTGTGATTACGCAGTCTCTCCATCAGGTAACTAGTCTAGAAGAAGTACACTTCCACACTAAACTTCAAGGGCGTATCTTTTCCCTGTTAAATATATCTATTTCCATATCTTTGAATACGTTAAATACTATAAAAAATACTTTGTATTTTAATGTTCTGCATTTTTTTTCCTAGCAGAAAATAATAAGATCGGGGTGATAAAATGGCGACTGCTAAAATAGGGGACAATATATTATTTAAGCGTGAGGGGCAAAGCTATAAAGGAAATGTTACGGTTGTAAGAGAAAATTCTGTTATTGTTGATTACGGATACAATAAAGAAAAGAACCAACCACTTACAACCATAGTCAATCATAAAAATTATAAAATTACTAATGAAGCTTTGTGAAAAATTATACTCAAACTAACTGGGTGTTAATCTTCTATAAGTTTTAATCCTATATGGCCGAGAATATACGGGATAATATTCATCCTTTGTATGATCTCGGTTTATTTATTTTTATATGGAAAGTATAGAGAATGTTTGTTGAAGAAGGGTATTTCCTGTTTTAAGCGAATTAAAATTTCAAATAAACTTTACACGAATACGGGTATTGAAAACACAGGAACATAGGAGGTAGCAGATATGAAGATCAATAAAATAGATCATGTGAGTATAAACGTAAATGATCTTTCAGAGGCTAAAGCGTTTTTCCTTGATTTAGGACTTGAAGTGCAAGCCGAATGGGAATTAGATGGAGAACAGTTGGACAGAATAGTTGGGCTTAATAATGTTAAAACGACATGTGTAGGATTAGGGATGCCAGATGGTCAGACATGGATAGAGCTAGTCAAATTTTATACGCCGTCAGATGAAAAAGATATTCAGCAACCTTTTGCAAATACGCTGGGTATCCGACATATTTGCTTTGCTGTTGAAGATATTGAAGCTATTGTTGCAAAATTGAAACAGAAGGGCACGGAAATCTTTAGTGAGATACAACAATATGAAGAAAGTTATAAGTTATGCTACGTTCGTGGTCCAGAGGGAATTATTTTAGAGTTGGCGGAGAAAATCAGATAAATATTGAATGGAACTATAAATGTTTTAGCTCTCAAACTTTAAAAGATTTCTCTTTAAATATGGAAATTTATCTCACAGAAGTTTGTATTTTTTTAAATACCTATAATGAACTATAACTTAAGAAAAAGTATCGTTCGGTTTGCGAGTATTCAATAATTGGTTAGGATAGCTGGAGTAGGGTTTCTTGTCATGATTGGGGTTCATGGTGGCATTGATTCGGTTTTAATAAAGTGAATAATGTTGAATAATTATTCGTTAGTGTCATTGAGGACTTAAGCTAACGGGGCTGTTTACCTTAAGAAGAATCCTTCACAAAGCTATAGAAAAAAGCCGACCTCCTCATATTGAAGACCGGAATTTTTTATTAATAATAACTTCAACTTTTTATCAATTATACTTATCCCTCTTCCAGATACTAAGCGAAATAAAAGTATGCCGAAATACGTAAAACACATAAGTTTGTCGACAACCTTAAGCAGCCAAGGTTGCTATTTTTTTCTCATCCTTAATAAAGGTTTTGAAATAATCGGAGTAAACACACCTGAAAGAATCGCTTCAGTAATTCCATTAGTGGCTACAATGGTCAGTAGTGCAGGCAGGAGCTGCTCTAAGTCCATTTTCAAAAAGTTCGCATATGGTTCCCGATAAAATAAATAAATGAATCCAAGCACTAAAACAGTATTTGTTAAAGATCCTAGCACACCGGCAACACTCATTCTTACCGTTTCATTGAGTTTCCCGCTGAGTAATCTATGGAACACATAAGCAGCAACCACACCAATTAAAATCCGAGGCAAAACGGATACAAGCGGATTCGTGAAAACAATTGGTGCAATTAGGCTTGTCGGGGCGACAAATGCCCTAATGAACGTGATGAATCCCCATATGCCGCCTATAATGGCTCCTTCCTTCGTTCCGAGGACGATTGCTGCGATTATGACCGTTACCTGGATAATCGTCAAGCTAAGTGGTCCTATAGGGATATATCCTAAAAACGGGATTGTCGTTTGAATAATGATTATGGCAGAAAGCATCCCTACAAGGACGATTCGGAATGTCTTATTATTATTGTTCATAAAAAACTCCTTTTAACTAATAATATAATCTTCGTTATCATTCTACAAATAAGAGAATTGGGGGACAGGCCATTAAGCGTTATTTTCTAGATTCTTCTAATCATTTTGTTGGCCATATACTGTGATATTAGCAAATTCTCTTCATTATTAATATTTATTTAACGGATTATTACTAGAAATAATCGAAGGATAAATAACCAATGCACAATCTATTATAGATTAATCCTTTAAAAGACTGTGATAAAAAAATGTAGTAATCTAACGAATGCAATTCTTCCATAACAAACTAATTGAAGGAGTCTATAATATACATGGTTCTACTCAAAACCCTGTGTATGTTGGATTTTTTTGCTGTTAAACGGATACAGGCTAGGTAGGTATAAATAAAACTATTTTCCAAAATACAGGAATTCCCTTGAAAGATGCGGAATATTTTACTATGAAAATACGTAATTTTCGGAGGTAATTAATGAATATTCAAGCTGTTTTCATAGATAGGGATGGAACTATTGGAGGTAGTGATAAGGTTATTTATCCTGGGGAGTTTGAACTTTTCCCATATGTTGCTGAATCAGTCCAGTTATTGAAAAAGTCTGGAATTTTGATATGTTCATTTACAAATCAGCCAGGAATCTCTAAAGGTGAGTCTACATTTCAAAGGTTTGAAACGGAACTCAAAGATTTTGGATTTGATAAAATTTACCTTTGCCCCCACCAACATAATGAAGGATGTATATGTAGAAAACCATCACCAGCCATGCTAGAAAATGCGGCTAAAGAAAATAGCCTTGATTTAAAGAAATGTGTAGTAATTGGTGATAGATGGACGGATATGTTAGCTGCCGATGAAGTAGGATGTATAAAGATTTTAGTGAAAACGGGTAGTGGGAAAGAGACTTTTGATAAATATAAAAACAATGGGTTCTTTGGACGTTGGGAAGAAGTAAAGCCCGATTATGTTGCGGAGGATTTAAATGAAGCTGTTAAATGGTTAATGGCAACCTTATGAGTTTTTATCAACTCATCAACGAAAGGATGCGATTGTCCATAGTGAATCATTATATTACAAATCACAGTAGACAACAAACAAACTCTGTAATCAACCATTTCAAATTATTGCTTCATTGCGAAATAGAAGTGTTATGATTACACCTGAAGGCGGAGAGCCTATGGTGGTAAACTATTTAGGATTCACTCAATCGACAGATGGTAAACAAGAACCAAAGTTCCGTTTACCACAGGGTGCTACTTTTAATTCAAGAACAATATGATCTAAAGTTGAAACCAGTTTCTTCTGGTATCGTAATCCGCAAAGGGGAGACGGTTGTATATTCTTCAAAAATCATAAAATCAATAAGAAATCATTAAAGACTGCCAGTATTTGAACCAGAAAATATTAATGTACGTGATACGGTCATGCACAATCATATTTGCTAAACTTAAATTCTGAGGTCCCTATTATTTAACCTTGTAAGATAACCAGTGGAGGAGGATTTCAAATGCATCAGGAAGATAAACAATGGTCACACGAAACGAAACGTCATACAAACAAATCGCTCATGCTGTTAAATGTTAGATTGGAAAATGGATATCAGTATGAAAAAGGACAGGTAGTTGCTACTGAAACGGTCTTGAGAAACATACAAATCGATAATGGTATTATTACCAAGATCCAAAAGACAGAGTTACCTTATAGTAAGGATATTGATTTATTTGATGCGAAAGGTATGCTTTTGCTTCCCTCTTTTAGAGAAATGCATATTCATTTAGATAAAACTTATTATGGTGGTCCTTGGAAGGCGGGAGCGAATAGGGCAAGCATATTTGATATGATTTCTTTGGAACAGAAGCTGCTGCCAGAGCTACTACCAACTGCCCAGGATCGTGCGGAAAAATTAGTAGAGTTGATCCTAGGATATGGCTCAACGTTTGTTAGAAGTCATTGTAATATTGACCCAGTTGTTGGTTTGAAAAATCTCGAGAATCTTCATTGCGCACTTGAGAAGTATAAAGATAAAATTTCATATGAAGTCGTTGCTTTCCCACAACATGGGTTACTGCGTTCAAATGTAGAGGGTCTTTTACGAGATGCAATGCAGCTTGGAGTAACACATGTAGGAGGACTTGATCCAACCTTAGTTGATGACGATATGGAGAAATCATTACAAACAATGGTACAAATCGCAGTTGACCATAATGTAGGTGTAGATATTCACCTTCATGAAGGTGGAGAGACAGGAATTAAGGCAATTCAAAGACTGGCAGATCTCACGGAGGATGCTGGTTTAGAGGGGAAAGTGACGATTAGTCATGCATTCTCACTTGCTTCTTTAACCGAAGGAAAGGGCATTGAACTTGCAGATAGACTTGCTTCTTTAGATATATCGATTGCAACATCTGTTCCTATCGGTAGGGGTGTTATGCCAATCCCGTTGCTTCAAAAGCAAGGTGTTAA
>NZ_CAKJTG010000046.1 GCF_917563885.1 Pseudoneobacillus rhizosphaerae | reverse complement strand
CTCCAGTATTACCTGTGTTTCCTGTATTACCAGATGGTCCAGTCGGCCCGGTACCACCGGTTGCTCCAGTATTACCTGTGTTTCCTGTATTACCAGATGGTCCAGTCGGCCCGGTACCACCGGTTGCTCCAGTATTACCAGTCGGTCCAGTCGGCCCGGTACCACCCGTTGCTCCAGTATTACCAGTTGGTCCAGTTGGTCCAGTTGGTCCAGTAGCCCCTGGTCTTTTCTTTCGTCTCACTAATGAATCACAGTCATCAATGTGATCACACTCACAATGACTTTTTCTACAATGTCCGCATGACATATAAAACACCTCACTTTTTCAGCTATCATTTAAATATATTTATCGATATTGAAAAGACAATGAAGGCGGATTGTCTATCAACACTCCAAAATGATGAATAGCTTGTTCGATATAATATTTAAGGAGGATAAAAATTGGAACGGTAAATGCTGACTCTGATGTCAAATATTAAAAAATAATAAACAGGCCTATACAATGTGTAAACAGCTATTAATCTACTCTTACAAGAAATTTAAAAGGAAAGGTAGTAACACAACAACTGAAGTTTAACCATGTAATTGAAGAACGCTCTAAGATTATTAATTTTTATTGTTATGGTTACAGGATTATTCCCTTTAGATTTCAAGCAGTAAAGGAGATATGATTTCACTGTATTGTTTGTTACAACTTCTACATTTAGAACTTTCTTTTCAGCACAATATATTGAAACTCTCCTAAATTGATTTGATACGTTTTGATAGTTGTTTAAATAGGTTCTGAAACTCCCTGTCATCTTTATAATCTTGTATAGCAAATTTCAACAACATAAAAAGACCACTTACTTACTAAGGTTTCAAAATCCTTGCAAAACATCTTGATACGACTAAGTTTAATGACCTGTGAGGGATTTAAACCCACGACCCCTTCTCTGTCACTTTTCTAAACTTTCTGTTATGCGTATTTTTGTATAAATTGATTCCATTAAGTCAATTCTAGAAATTCTTAGTAGCAAGAGTATAGATTTCTAAAGCAGGACAAACAAGAAGAGACCATACAATTGGATACCTAAGCCCGCCCATTGAATTTTTTAAATAGAATGGTCCATAATCATCATCATCAAATTTTGCAAAGTAGTCATACACTGACTTTTCAATGGCAAATACAAAGAATCTCCTAATTTATATCCTTTATTCAAAAAAAACTCTTACATTCTCATAGTTATTCGCCTTTTCCAGCCAATTTGCTATATTCATATTTCTCTTTGTTAAAACGATTATTAATCCTTTGTCATCATATATTTGTCTTTCATAATTCTCAAACACATTATTCATAAATTCTTCTCTCATCGTACAGGTAATAATTTAAACCTTTAAATATATCCCCCCGTTGTTCATTTACATTAGTGGAAGATCAACTTAATGTCCCATTCTCATTCTTTTATAAGATATTCTTTAGATTTTTACCTTGTTCCCCCATTTTCTCTCACTCGATTTCCTTTGTGCTAAAATTCAGATAAATCTCTGTTAGACGAAAAAAAGAGCATTGATAACTGATGTTATCAATGCTCTTTTCTGATGACCTGTGAGGGATTCGAACCCACGACCCCTTCCCTGTCAAGGAAGTGCTCTCCCACTGAGCTAACAAGTCAAAATAGTATTTAAAGTATATTTCTTATTATATGGATATTTATAGTGATGTCAAGGCAAACTAAAGAACTTTGGACAAGTACTTCTTTTATTAGGGTATAAAAAAGCCTCATCCCTTCATAGTAAGGTTTGAGACTTTCGAGCTTTCAGTTTATCAAGGTTGACTTATAGCGTTTCAAATATCGTTTTAGACATTCCTGCTTTTAAATCAAATTTCGGGTACCAATTTGGGAGTCTAGTCCCCCTATTCCAGGTATCATTACTTCTCTGTTTCGGTATGGCCGTTTTCCCAAATTGATAGGTAATGTTTTACCTATTAATTCTTCATAAGTTCTAACAATTTCTTTTAAAGGAATTGGATTCTCGGAACTGATTGCAAACGCTTCTTTTTTTCCACATTGACCATTATAATGACGCTCCGCAGCAATCAAGTACGCATTTACTACATCATCAATATAAACTAGATCGATTAATTGTTCTCCCCTGGACATTGCTAGTTCGTTTTGCTTTTTAAAAGCTTTTTAGAGTAATGGGATTATTTTAGAGCGCGAATCGTTTGGACCATACGCATCAAATAGTTTTAGTGTTGTCACTTTTAAAGAGGAAGTTTCCGTATAAAGGTTAATATTGTTTCAAAAGCTTCCTTTGTAGCCGCATATAAATTAACAGGATTGTAATCGATTTGTTCAAAATATGGCCAAGATGTTCCTGTATTAATTAAATGACAACAACCGTGCCTTATCATGGACTCTACAAATTGGCAGCCAAATACTATATTACTTCTTATTAGAGGTTCTATTTCATCAGGTGAGTGATTGACCATCACCAATGGAGCTAGATGAAACACGATATCTGGTTTTGACTTTTGAAGAATTTCAATCATATTTTCTGTTGTACCATTATAACAATATACATTTAGGTTGGAGAGAATATTTTTTAGAGGAGAAAGATCAAATTGTGGCCGATTTAAAATGTGAGTATCATAGCTACTTAAGTCAAGCTGGGTTGTAAGTTGATAGCCGATATATCCCGTGGAACCAGTGACAAGAATCCTTTTGGTATAGTTATTACTTTCTTCAAATCCCATGGTTCACGCACTCCTAGAATTCATGATAAGCATCTATTTGGGACAAACACATTTCTTTAAGATTTTCTTGCTTTTGATAGGCTATTGTCCACTCCGCAACTCTATTAATGGCCTCTTCAATGTTCCATCGAGGTGCCCAACCTAGTATTTTCTTTGCTTTAGAGCAATCTAACTTAAATTGGTTTGCTTCATGAAGTTGATCTCCGCTCGTGATTTCAAGTTTTTCCTGTTCTCCAAGTGTGTTATACAATAAATGCACAATTTCCTTTACAGGTATGACATCCGTATCATTAGGACCAAAATTCCAGCCACCATTGTATTCAACACCATCTTTGTATAACTTTTCTGCAAGTAATAAATAGCCACTTAATGGTTCTAATACATGTTGCCATGGCCTAATCGAATACGGATTTCTAAGCTTTATAGATTCATGATTTAAAATGGATCTAATGCAATCGGGTACTAACCGGTCCCTCGCCCAATCCCCACCGCCAATCACATTACCCGCACGTGCAGAGGCTATTGCTAATAGATGATTTGAATAATTATTAGGATTAAAAAATGAATTTACATAACATGTGGTAACTAGCTCCGAGCATGCTTTACTATTGGAATACGGATCATATCCACCTAGAGTATCATGTTCACGATACCCCCATATCCATTCTTTATTTTCATAGCATTTATCTGTTGTTACATTCACAATAGCTCTATTTTTTAATGTTGTTTCAGTTAGCAGTCTCACAGCTTCAAATAGATTGACGGTTCCCATTACATTCGTCTCATACGTTTCGATTGGGGTAGTATAGGATGTTCGAACAAGTGGCTGAGCCGCTAAATGGAAGATGATATCAGGGTCACACTCGAGGATACTAGAACTAAGATGTTTGTAATCTCTTATATCCCCCATTATAGTCTTAGTAATTTCACTTATTTTACATTGTTCAAATAAACTTGGAGTTGTAGGTGGTTCGAAGGAATAGCCGGTAATATTGGCTCCTAAGGAATGCAACCAAAGACAAAGCCATGAACCTTTGAATCCTGTATAACCTGTTACAAATACTTTCTTATCCTTCCAAAAGGTTTGATTTTTCATTGGTTAATCCTCATTTCACTCCCATATTTTCCACGGAGCCTTTCCAGATTTCCATAATTCTTCTAAATAATTTTTATCACGTAAAGTATCCATCGGTTGCCAAAAACCAGTATGTCTAAAAGCCATTAATTGTCCTAAATTTGCTAGTTTTTCTAGTGGCTCTTTTTCAAGTACTGTTTTTTCATCCTCAAGAAACTGAAAAATTTCTGGCTGCAGGACAAAATAACCACCATTAATCCAGCCCCCATCTCCCTTTACCTTTTCCTTAAAAGCTAATACTTCTTTTTCTTTAGAAATATCCAGAGAACCAAACCGACCAGTAGGTTGAACGGTTGTTAGGGTAGCCATTTTTCCATGGGAATGGTGAAAATCAACCAGTTCCTTTATATCGATATCACCTAATCCATCCCCATAGGTTAATAAAAACGGTTCGTTTCCAATGTATTTTTGAATTTGTTTTACACGTCCACCTGTCATCGACTCTAGTCCTGTTTCTGCAAGAGTAATTTTCCACGGCTCAGTTTTTTGGTTGTATTTGATACTTTGATTGCCCTGTGTAAAATCTACTGTGACATCTGATCGATAAAGATAGTAATTCAAAAAATAGTCTTTAATTTTATAACCTTTATAGCCTAAACAAATAATAAAATCATTAAAACCAAAACTTGAATAGATTTTCATAATATGCCAAAGTATCGGATATTCTCCAATTTCAATCATTGGTTTTGGTTTTAAATGAGATTCTTCGCTAATTCTTGTTCCGTAGCCACCTGCAAGAATGACAACTTTCATTTAGACACCCTCTCCCTCAAAAGCACGATGTAATGTTGTAATCACGTAATCTAACATTTCTTTTGTTAATCCAGGATAGACACCAATCCAAAAGATCTGATTCATAATTCAGTCGGTGCTTTGTAAATCACCAAATAAATCAAATTCAGAAATAAAAGAAAGTACATGAATAGTTGGAAGGAATCCAAAAATAAAAGATTGTACCTTCTAATTCATATGTTTGTAGCTCAGCTAGCTTTTTCCTCCATGAAGATTGTGAACTTGACCAATCAGCTACAAAAGACATTTAAGTTTGTCTAAATTAATTAGTCTTTTATGATCTGGCTCCTCAAAATGCTCTATTTTTACAGATAGAAAATGAACTTCATGTTTCAAGGAAGGATCGTAAATCAATTTTCCTTGGCAAAATAATTAAAGGAGGTTAGTTTCCATTTTTTTATAAACTTTTGATAATTGACCTCTAATGCAGAGCTATAAGAGTATGAATCTTCTTAATAAATCATGCTCCCGAGATGATGTACAAATGAACTTCCTACAAGTGCTAGCCGATGACCCGAAATACGTATTCTTAGAGACCAGTCATCATCATTATAATTTCTTACACCATATCAGAAGTCATTTCCACCAATTAAATCAATCACTTTTTTTCTAAAGACCATGACAGCGCCTATTACTCTATTTAAGGAAAAAATAGTATCCTTATTAGATTCCATAAAATTTTGTGCATACTCGTTCATTTCATCTAATGACTGAAAGCTTGCTCCTGTATGTTGAGGGCCTGAGGCATAAGTAAGATATGGTACCGCAACTCCAATTGTATAATCGTTTTCAATTGCACGAACTAAGCTATCCAACCAATTCTCTGGGATTACTAAATTATTACTGATAATGGTGATCATTTCACCGTTTCAATGCTCTAAACCACTATTAATGCCCACTGGATAGCCAATAATTTCATCTAAATGAACGGTTTTCATCTGAAGTTTATCCTTGTACTTCCTTTCCATTTTTATCAAACTGAATTTAGTTTCATCCACCGAACCATAGTTAACAATAATTAATTCTATCCCCCATTCAAAATAGGAAGGATTTAGTGATTCAATTAGCGTAGTAATTGCTTGCTTCGTAAGGTTCCACTTGTTAAAGCATAATAGAACAAAACTATAGTAGGGCAATCAGAAGCCTCCTTCATTCAAATATTAATGTGCACTAATTTAATGTATGAAAAAGCAGATTATTCGTAAGGGCAAATGTCAGTATTGACTGATAATCCATTGGGGTACATATGGCTTTACAGCATTTTATATAAAAATAGAAAAAAACTCCTTAGGGAAACTAGAAGGGGTTTGGATTTCAATCATATAGATTATTAAATAAAAATAAACAAGGGATGAAGAAAAACAAACTCCCCATCCCTCATAGTCCTCCTATGCATTCGTAGCCAAAGGATTTCCCTTATCATGTTTTTTCTTCGTAAATTGCAGTGCAAATAGTAATATAAATAATCCAAGTCCAACCATGTCAGAGATACCCTCTGGATAGATTAATAATAATCCACCAATCATTCCAAAGATCCGTTCATACCAATACAGCTTCCGTATCCAGTACCCAATAATCCCAGCACCAATTAAAGTCATTCCAGCTACTGCCGTAAAGATCATCCAAATTAGATACGTCCACGTTGTGTCAATCATTAATAATTCGGGCGAAAACACAAACATATAGGGGATGATGAAGGCTGCAATCGCCAATTTGGATGAATCGATTCCTGTCTTGATTGGTTCCCCACCTGATACGGCTGCTGCAGCGAAGGCAGCCAAGGCAACTGGTGGGGTGATGTCTGCGATAATGCCGAAATAAAACACAAATAAATGTGCTGATAAATCTGGTACTCCTAATAATATGATGGCTGGGGCTGCAATCGTTGAGGTAATAACATAGTTGGCTGTTGTCGGAGAACCCATTCCTAAAATTAGTGAAGCAATCATCGTGAAGAATAATACCAATAATATTTCTCCGCCAGCTAAATCAAGTAATCCATTTGCGAGCTTCAAGCCTAGTCCTGTCTTGGTTACTACTCCCACAATCATCCCGGCAGCTGCGGTTGCAGCCGCTACTGGTAAAGCCGTCCTAGCTCCATCAACGAGAGCCTCGATAATTCCCTTAAAGCCCATCCTTGTTTTCTTCTTTAATCCACTTAATACCACAGTGATTAATATCGACCAAAGGGCTGAGCGCATGACACTCATTCCTGTCATCAATAAGATTAATACTGCAACAATGGGAAGTAACAAGTAAAGGTCTTTGATGATTTCCTTTTTGTCTGGCATCTCGTCTTTGGTTAGTCCTCTAAGTCCTAGTTTCTTTGCCTCAAAGTGGGTCATGATCCAAATTCCTGTAAAATACAAAATCGCTGGAATGGCCGCTGCTTTGGCAATTTCCCAGTAAGTTATTCCGCCAATAAACTCCACCATCAAAAAGGCAGCTGCTCCCATGATTGGGGGCATGAGCTGACCACCTGTTGAGGAAGCAGCTTCTACCGCACCAGCAAATTCCTTCTTATATCCTAATCTTTTCATCATCGGGATGGTAAAAGCACCCGATGTCACTACGTTTGCAACCGAGCTTCCACTTATTGTTCCTTGTAAAGCACTAGAGAAAATCGCTACCTTTGCCGGTCCTCCTACACTTCTACCGGCAAATGCTACCGCTAAGTCATTGAAATATTGACCTACTCCAGTTTTAACTAGAAAGGATCCAAACAATAGGAATAGAAAGATGAAGGTGGACGATACGCCAAGAGGTGTGCCAAATATCCCTTCCGTTGTGTAAAACATCGTTTGAACTAATCGAGTCATATCTAAACCACGATGGGCAATGAATCCGGGCATATACGGTCCGTAGAGAGCATATCCCAAAAATATCATCGCAATAATGGTAATGGGTAAACCAACCGTTCTTCTGGTCGCTTCTAAAACTAGTAAAATCCCTGCTAGACCGATATAAAAGTCTAAATCCGTTAAGCGACCTATCCTCATTACAAGCTCGTCTATCATCAAAGGCCAATAAGCGCCGACCACAATTGCAATGATCGCTAATAAAATATCATACCAAGCTACCTTATTCTTACCTAAATTCTTCTTTCTAGCTGGAAAAAGCAAGAAAACAAGAGCTAATGCAAATCCTAAATGGATGGACCGTTGCAATTGAGCAGTAAGTTGACCGTATATTCCTGTATAGAGCTGAAAGAGCGAAAAGGATAATAGACCAAGAAAGACAATCCATCCTATGACTCCTTTTAGCTTTCTCGTACCAGCTTCTGGGTCATACTTCTCCAGCAGCTCTTGTTGCTCGTTCTCTGATAACGTTCCTTCATTAAGATTCAAGTATGTCCACTCCTTTCATCAATTGTACTAGATTGATTTTTTTCACCTCAACGTGGACCGATGTGCCAGGGGTAATACTACTTGATAGTGGGTACTCCTTGTATTTATAAATCAGCGTGTGATTAGCCTTCACCTTTCCAACCCTTAAGTCAAAGGAAGGAAACGACCGTTTCATATTTTTGATAAAATATTTCCCATCCTTTTCTTCAAAAACTTCTCCTTCTTCTGAGTTAGCCGGCATCCCAATCGCAAAATCCTCATACATTAGTTCGTACTGTTTTATTTGATTGTTTTTCGTGATTTTGTAGCTTTCCACTACAATTGATAGATGAATAGAGTGTGTATATTTCATTTTGAAAGTATCCATTCTCCCTAAAGGAAGATAGGCAAGTAAGATACCGGTATTTTGATATTCAAAAACAAGGGCTTTCTTGAAGGGAAGAAACAGGCTTAACGCTATTAAGACAGGGATCAATAGGATGAAAAGAAGTCTTTTATTTTTTTTTGTTAAAAGTATCATTTTCTTCCCCTTCTCTATTTTGATGTTATAAGAATATGACCGGTCCTTAACCCATATTGGGATCAAGACCGGTCATATTTTGTTAAACGGAAAGATAGCTAGTCCGCTGAAATGCCTTTTTCATCATAATATTTTTGAGCTCCGGGATGAACTTCAATTCCTACACCGTTTAGCGCATTTTCCGCTTTAATTAATTTTGCTTTTGCATGACCAATCTCGTCTGTATTTTCAAAAATAGCCTTTGTAATATCGTATACAAGTTGTTCAGATAAGTCTTCACGAACGACTAACATCGCTAAAACGGCCACTGTTGGCACGGAATTCGTTAATCCATAAACACCTGAAGGAACTTCATCCTTTGCGTAGTAAGGATATTTAGCAATTAGTTCCTCCGCTTTATCCGCTTCAATAGCTAGGATGACGACATCTTCTGTTGCTCCCAATCCCTCTACGGCTCCTGTTGGAGTTCCAGCCGTAACGAAGGCTACATCGATAGAACCATCTTGAATTCCCGCAGTGGATTCATCAAATGAAAGATGTTTTGCATCGATATCTTCCATTGTAATACCGTGAATCTCCAGAATTTGTTCTGCATTTGCAAAAGTTCCCGAACCTGGCGCCCCTACTGATACCTTTTTCCCTTTCAAATCAGCAATTGTTTTAATTCCCGATTTTGCGGTTGTGACGATTTGTACCGTTTCAGGGTAAAGAGTTCCAATTGCCTTTACATTATCTACTACATTACCTTCAAACATTAATTTTCCTTCTTTTGCATACGATGCAATATCTGTTTGCGTAAAGGCAATTTCAGCATTACCATCTTTTAGGGTTGTCATATTTTCTGCAGAGGCTCCAGAAACTTCTGAATTTGTTTCAATACCCGTTTCATCGCTAATAATGTTTGCCATCGAACCACCTAGTGGATAATAGGTTCCTCCTGTTCCACCAGTAACAATACTCATAAATTCAGGATTTTCTGTTTCTTCGCCAGTTCCATCAACTGAGTCTTTGTCCTCATCTTCTTTTTTATCTCCACAAGCAGCTAAAAACATTGAAATCATCAATACCATAATGGTCATCCATAGAAATTTTTTCTTTCTCAACTTACATCCCCCTTAAAAATTTTTAGTTGGATTGTTATCACTTTCCACTATTAATACAATGCGATTTGGCCAAACATTATGCATTAACATTACAGAAGATATTTCAGTGAATGAAAAATTTGTGTTACAATTTTTAAAAGAAGGATTATTAGCTCTTAAGAAAGCAAATTATATTTAAAGGAAGGATAATGGATGATAAAAGGATTCACAAAGGATTATCGGCTTTACAGTGAAGCGCTTCAGGAAGAGGTTCAAATGTTCATTTACTTCCCTGGATCCTACACGCCACTTTATAAATATAATGTGCTCATCGCACAGGATGGTCAGGATTATTTTCAGCTTGGAAGAATCGCCCGATTGGCTGATCAATGTATACATAATAAAGAAATGGCAAATACGATAATTGTCGGATTACCTTATCGAGATGTTCAGGATCGAAGACAGAAGTACCATCCAAATGGTGACCGAAACCGTGCATATATACGATTTTTAGCACATGAGCTTGTACCTTTTCTTGACCGTGAATTCCCTACTTATCAGATGGGAATGGGACGCACACTTATTGGAGATTCCCTTGCTGCCACGGTTTCATTGATGGCTGCATTAGAATATCCCCACACTTTTGGAAAGGTTATTTTGCAATCTCCTTATGTTAATGAAACGGTATTATCTGAGGTTAATAAGTTTGACACAACGCATTTAATTGATGTTTACCACGTTGTTGGAACTGAGGAAACGGATGTTCAAACACAAAACGCAAATGAGAGGAATTTTTTAGAAGCTAATCGGAAATTGTCCACCCTATTAAAAGATAAGAATTTTTCGTATTTTTATGAGGAGTTTCAGGGTGACCATACATGGACCTTTTGGCAGCCTGATTTAGAAAGAGCATTAGTTCGAATGCTAAAATAATGAAGTATTTTAGGTCAATTTTGTGAAATTTTACTTATTATAACAAAAGTTTGTTATAATATTTAGAAATATCACTTAACATACTTTCTATTGATTCACAAAATAAAATCTTATGGAGGTATTGAAATGAAATTTGGAGTAGTGATTTTCCCATCAAAAAAACTTCAAGATTTAGCAAATTCTTACCGAAAGCGTTATGATCCGCATTATGCCTTGATTCCTCCACATTTAACAATCAAAAATGCTTTTACTGCTACCGAGGAAGAAGCTACCTACTTAGCAACTCAACTTAGAGAGATTGCCAACAATTATAGCCCATTACAATTGAAGACAAGTAAGTACAGCTCTTTTCATCCCGTCAATAATGTTATTTACATGAAGGTGGAATCCACGTCTGATTTGGAAAGTCTTCAATCGGAAGTCAATGAAAAATTAGACCATGAAAAGTCCGAATATGCGTTTGTACCTCATATCACCATTGGTCAAAATTTATCAAATGATGAACACTCAGATGTATATGGTTCACTCAGAATGAGTCAATTTCAACATGAAGAAGTCGTTGATCGATTCCACCTTTTATATCAACTTGAGAATGGGTCTTGGACAGTTTATGAAACATTTCGTCTTGGAAAGGAATAAAATTAATGATCTTAAAGGTAGTTGCAACTGAAGAAGAACTTAATGATGCTTTTTCCATTCGGAAAGAGGTCTTTGTTCATGAACAAAACGTCCCTGAAGAATTAGAAATTGATGAGTTCGAAGATGATTCCATTCATTTTGCTCTATATCAAAACAATCGACCTGTTGGTGCTGGACGATTCCGCGAGTTAGACGGGTTCGGAAAAGTAGAACGGATCTGTGTGGCACAAAATGTTCGTGGTACTGGAGCAGGTAAAGTAATCATGCATGGGATTGAAGAACATGCAAAAGGGAAACAAATTTCAACGCTTAAGTTAAATGCTCAAACATCAGCGATTCCTTTTTATGAAAAACTTGGATATGAAATAATTTCCGAAGAATTTATGGATGCAGGAATCCCGCATAAAACAATGAAGAAAACTCTTGTCTAACTAGACAGGAGTTTTTTCATTTGATGATTCTCCACATTTTTTCCTCTTTAGGTTCTGATTTATTTTTGATATGATAGTCTCTATGAATTACGCCTAAGGGGAATACTCATGAAAACTGCTATCTATCGTCAAGAAACCATTAATATAGAAAACTATCCTCGTGAGCTTTTTCATCAGCTCTACTTAGCTGGAAAAAAGGAAACGCTGTTTTGTTCTGTCTGTCAAAAACCAGTTCAGCTTTATTTAGGGATGAAACGAGATCCTTATTTTTTCCATTCCAATTCTTCATTAAATGATTGTAAAGGAACGGAAGCTCCAGTTCAAGTTACTGAAGTATCAATTGAGCAAAACGGATTTATTATACCGAAAAGCCGGAGCATTTCAGACACTCAAACACGACAACCTTCCTTTCGTAAAGCCAAACTCTTACCAATCAAAGCTTCTTTTTCAAAAAACAATCCAGCAAAAGCCAACATTTCCGACTCTTATGTTCAAAGGCTCTTTCATTCTGAGATTCCTCTCGATTACAATCAATTGCAAGCGGTTCTTGAATCGGACAGGCCTTTACTTGTATTATCTGGTGCTGGTAGTGGAAAAACTAGAGTGTTAACAACGAAAACAGCATATTTAATTAACGAAAAAAGGGTTGAGCCAAAAACGTTGATGCTTGTCACGTTTACAGCGAAGGCAGCCAATGAAATGAAGCAACGATTACAATCTTATCCAGATATGAACTTTACTCAAATTAATCAATTAGTAACTGGTACCTTTCATAGTATTTTTTATCGAATTCTCATGCATCATCAGCCTGATCAATGGAATTTCGAAAAAATATTGAATAAAGATTGGCAAAAAGAACGGATTATTCGTGATGCAGGAAAAGAATTGGAGCTAAACGAAAAGGAGTTTGCCTTCGATCTTGCGTTACAGCAAATTGGCTTTTGGAAGAATTCCCTCCTTCTTCCTCACGAAGTAAAAACCGAATCTAAATGGGAGGAGCAAGTTGCCTTCCTATATAAAAAATATGAGGAAACGAAGAAAAAGAATGAACTTTTTGATTTTGATGATATGTTAGTTGGTTGTTACCAGCTATTTTCAGAGAATCCTTCTCTATTAGAACGTTACCAACAACGATTTCAATATTTTTTAATCGATGAATTTCAAGACATTAATAAGGTTCAATATGAACTTATTAAACTTTTATCTAGGATTCATAAAAATGTGATTGCCGTTGGCGATGATGATCAATCGATTTATGCTTTTCGAGGTAGTGATCCCGACTACTTAATTCACTTTGAACGAGATTTTCCTAATGCAAAGGTTATCAAATTAGAAGAGAACTATCGCTCTTCTCATGAAATTGTTTCTACCGCTAATGAAGTCATTTCTCACAATAAAAAGCGTCGAGCTAAAGTAATGAAGGCACAATTTTCATTAGAGAAGCCTCCTGCCATCTTTTTTCCATTAGATGAAGAGGAAGAAGCAACGATGATTGTGACAGAAATTCAAGAGAAGATTGCAAATGGTGCAAAGCCTTCTGACTTTGCGATTCTTTTTCGAACGAATGCTAGTGCAAGAGCTATTTTTGAACGATTAGTCACTTCAAGTTTACCGTTCCGAATTACACAAGACGCTGAGTCATTTTATGACCGATTTATCCCTCGGAGTGTCCTAGCCTATTTAAAGCTTAGTATGAATGAAGATGATGCAGATGCCCTAAATACGATACTTCCAAGTTTATTTTTGAAGCAAAGTGTGTTAAGGGATTTGAAAGCAGAAAGCATATTAAACGACTGTAGTCTAATTGAAGCCCTTTCATTGATTAATACTGGCTTTAGTTTCCAAGATAAAAAACTTAAACTATTTCCTAGTATTATTCGTTCCTTAAAGCAGCTTAGCCCAGTGATGGCTATTGATCGTATTACAAAGGATATTGGCTTTGAGGATTACCTTAAAAAGCGTGGAAGTGAAGGTAATAAGCTTGAAAAGGGTTCTGATGATATAAAGGATTTAAAGGTTTCTGCTAAGTCATTCGGAAATCTCCAAGAATTCTTACTTCATGCCGAACATATGTCGGCACAAAATAAAGAAATGAAAAAGATAAGTAAAAATATCGATAATGCTATTACGTTAAGTACGATTCACCGTGCAAAAGGACTTGAGTACGATTCCGTATTTGTACTTGGCGTAGTCGACGGCAGCATTCCCCACGATTTTGCATTGGAAGAGTTCAGAAATGGAAATGTTGATGCGTTAGAAGAAGAACGAAGACTTCTATATGTGGCGATGACACGGGCAAAACATCATCTCTATTTGTCTATTCTAGAAAATAGACGTGGAAAAATAGCCAATCGATCTCGTTTTTTAACTAATCTATTAAAAAAACCGAAGTAGACTCAACGACATACAGTTAGAGGATGTCTTAGAAAAGGTATGAACCATCGCCTTTTTTGAGACATCCCTTTTTATTTTCTAACTAAGTTAGATCCTATTGCTTGAAAAAAATAGGTATTTTTATCATTTTAGATTCTTTGACATCCCCACTCAACGTTTGTCCGATGCGAGCTCGATTACTAATCAATATACATATAAGGCAAGTACAAATAAGTATTAAGGTGGTGAAAAGATGTCCTCACATCAAGAGAAAAAACATGATTGCGACAAACACAAACACAAGCATAAGCCAAAACCAAAGCCGAAGCATAAGCATTGCGATAAAAAGGAACATAAATGCGAACAAAAGTGTGATTGTAAGGAAAAATGTCACGTATGCAAAGAATGCGACTGCAAATGCAAATGCAAAGAAAAAGAGTGCAAGGAAAAAGAATGTAATAAATGTAAAGAGTGCGATCGCAAATGCAAATGCAAAGAAAAAGAGTGCAAGGAAAAAGAATGTAAGGAATGTAAAGAGTGCGATTGCAAATGCAAATGCAAAGAAAAAGAGTGCAAGGAAAAAGAATGTAAGGAATGTAAAGAGTGCGATTGCAAATGCAAATGCAAAGAAAAAGAGTGCAAGGAAAAAGAATGTAAGGAATGTAAAGAGTGCGATTGCAAATGCAAGGAAAAAGAATGCAAACCAGTAGTTTCTGTAGTTAAAGACTGCATTTCAATTGAGTTCACTGTTCCTCATGATAAAGAACAAACGGTTTTCTCTACTAACAATAATATAATTGCTTCCGGTTTCATTAGCTATGACTGTGGTGATGCCAGATTTATTACTGTTAGATTTTACGACGGTCCAAATGAAGTTGGTAATAGCATCCAAGTATTCCAAGACAGTAGCGTTGCCTTTAACCTTTCAGGATTTAATAGAATCTCCGTAACCTGTCCTGCAAATGCTTCTGGTACTATCCCTGGCTTTGGAGATGACTGCCCTGGTGTATGTGAAGGTGCAATCAACCTTATCATAAGATTTCCACTAGATTTTGATAATAACTTATAGAGGTGAAATTTATAAAAGCAGAAATTGTGGTGTTACTTTCACAGCTACGGGAATCTTTGCTGTAGTTAATGGGCCAAATCCACCAAATTGTTTCGCATTTGGTTCGGGTACCCTTGTCGTCAACCAATGTGATCTATTATCCGTTAGAGTTGTCAGAACTGCTGGTAACACTGGCGCCTTAGAGAACGGTGCGGCAGCAACAATTATCCTGACTACACCCTAACAGAATACTTTTAGATTCGAGGATGGATTATTTATTGAATTTAAAGGGATTGGCTGAAAACCAATCCCTTTAAATTCACCATTATGTTATTTTTATTATTTTTACTATTAAACTTATTATGAAAATTAGCTATCAAATATCCTTCCATCCAATAGTCAAAATGCCGTTACACATTATTATGTCCTTAAATAAATATAAATAAGGAAATAGGAAGGTACTAAACTAAACCGACCTCCAATTCTAATTATGAGGAGAAAACTATTGTGAACAATATTCAATCACAAGCTGCAATTTCCGGTAAGAAACAAGTAAAGAAAATATGCCTTTGTATGATTGTAAAAAATGAATCCAAAATTATTGAAAGATGCTTAAATTCAGCAAAATCAATTATTGATTATATATCCATTTGTGATACAGGTTCTAATGATGGAACCCCCGAAATAATTAATAACTGGTGCAAAGAACACAATATACCAGGAACGGTTCATTTTGCGGCTTTTAAAAATTTTGGATTCAATAGAACCTTAGCCATATCAATGGCTCAAAAAACCTACCCTCAAGCAGATTACATGTTATTGCTAGATGCTGATATGATTTTAGAAGTGGAACACCCTTTTGATAAGAGTAGCTTAGAAATGGATCAGTATCTTACTCCCCAATATAATGACCAAATAAAATTTTGGTTAACTAGATTACTTAAAGCTTCATTGCCCTGGAGATCTGTAGGTGTTACCCATGAGTATTGGGATATTGATTATTCGAAGTTAAAGGCTGGACCTTTTTCCTATTTTAATACAAAGGGGAGATTGAATAATTTAGTCATTAATGATCAACAAGATGGTGGCAGTAGAACAGATAAATTTGAACGAGACAAACGATTATTATTAGAAGGAGTCCAAGACCCATTAACCCCACCTGATCTTAAAATCAGATACATGTTCTATCTAGGGCAAACCTATTTATGCCTCGATGAGTATGAAGATTCAATCTATTGGTATAAAAAGAGGGTCGAAGCTGGTGGTTGGGTCGAAGAAGTTTTTTATTCACTTTTAAAGATAGGTCTACTTTATGAACTCTTGTCAAACCGAGCTAGAGATCGTCGCAACGAATTAATTAAGGAATCAGAAAGAAATTCTTCAATAGTTGCCCCTTCAATTATCGAAGAATTAATTCATGAAGAAGAACAATTTTTCGCACTGGCAACTACCTACCTTCAAAATGCTTGGGAATACAGAACATGTAGAGCGGAGCCATTATATCACCTGGCAAAAATGTATCGGATGAAATCAAAACACAATTTAGGATTGATGTATGCTTTACAAGGTAAGGAAATCTCCTTCCCTCAAGATGATATTCTTTTTGTCGATTATCACGTCTATAATTATCTCTTTGATTTTGAAATATCAATCTGTGCAAATTATATTACTTCAAAACTAGATATTGGACGCGCTGCACAAAAACGACTCGAATCCAAAATTGAACAGTTACCACACTATATAGCCAATGCTGTTGAATTAAATTCAAAGTTTTGGTAGTTTGAGCTGGGGGCTTTGTATAAGCAGCCCCCACTTATACAAATTCAATTGTAATTAATTCATAGTTTCAATTTTTATACCAATTTGTTTCTTAAAACTAATGATTGTCTACTCTCTTCCCTATTCATTAATCCTCCCAATTACATTTTCTTGATATAGATTATTAGACTTTACAAGATGTGAATAGTTACCCAATTTTATAGGTTTATTTTTTATTTTTTTATTCAAAAACAAATCTAAGCAATATACCGTGTCAATTCCTTGCCTCCTTAAATAATATATCGAACAAGCTATCATTATTTGGAAGTGTTGAAAGACAACCCTACCTTGTTTTTTCAATATTATTAAATAAATTCACGTGAAAGCTTGTAGATTGTGAGGTGTTTTATTTGTCATGTAGACATTGTAGAAAAAGTCATTGTGAGTGTGATCACATTGATGACTGTGATTCATTAGTTAGAAGAAAGAAACGAGCCGGGGCTACTGGACCAACTGGACCGACTGGTAATACTGGAAACACCGGTAATACTGGAGCAACCGGTGGTACCGGGCCGACTGGACCTACTGGTAATACTGGAAACACGGGTAATACTGGAGCAACCGGTGGTACCGGGCCGACTGGACCGACTGGTAATACTGGAAACACGGGTAATACTGGAGCAACCGGTGGTACCGGGCCGACTGGACCGACTGGACCGACTGGTAATACTGGAAACACGGGTAATACTGGAGCAACCGGTGGTACCGGGCCGACTGGACCGACTGGTAATACCGGAGCAACAGGTAGTACTGGACCAACCGGAAATACTGGAAATACCGGAGCAACAGGTAGTACTGGCGCTATTGGACCAACCGGACCTACTGGAAACACTGGAGCAACAGGGGCTACTGGTGGAACTGGCGCTACTGGCGCTACTGGAGCAACTGGCGCTACTGGCGCTACTGGTGAAGCTGGCGCTACTGGAGCAACTGGGGCTACTGGTGAAGCTGGCGCTACTGGCGCTACTGGTGAAGCTGGTACTACTGGGGATACTGGAGCAACTGGCGCTACTGGTGAAGCTGGTGCTACTGGAGCAACTGGCGCTACTGGGGCTACTGGTGAAGCTGGAGCTACTGGGGCTACTGGCGCTACTGGGGCTACTGGTGAAGCTGGCGCTACTGGAGCAACTGGGGCTACTGGTGAAGCTGGCGCTACTGGAGCTACTGGTGCTACTGGCGCTACTGGAGCTACTGGTGCTACTGGTGCTACTGGCGCTACTGGGGCTACTGGCGCTACTGGTGCAACTGGTGCTACTGGCGCTACTGGAGCAACTGGGGCTACTGGTGAAGCTGGCGCTACTGGAGCAACTGGCGCTACTGGTGAAGCTGGCGCTACTGGAGCAACTG
>NZ_CAKJTG010000045.1 GCF_917563885.1 Pseudoneobacillus rhizosphaerae | reverse complement strand
GTTTGCCGCCAGTGCGTTTGCCGCCAGTTTGTTTGCCGCCAGTGCGTTTGCCGCCAGTTTGTTTGCCGCCAGTTTGTTTGCCGCCAGTGCGTTTGCCGCCAGTTTGTTTGCCGCCAGTGCGTTTGCCGCCAGTGCGTTTCCCACCAGTGCCTTTTCCACCAGTACGTTTCCCACCAGTGCCTTTTCCCCCAGTACGTTTCCCACCAGTGCCTTTTCCACCAGTACGTTTCCCACCAGTGCCTTTGCCACCAGTACGTTTCCCACCAGTGCCTTTTCCGCCAGTGCGTTTTCCACCAGTACCTTTTCCACCAGTACGTTTGCCACCAGTGCCTTTTCCACCAGTACGTTTGCCGCCAGTGCGTTTGCCGCCAGTGCGTTTGCCGCCAGTTTGTTTGCCGCCAGTGCGTTTGCCGCCAGTTTGTTTTCCACCAGTGCGTTTGCCGCCAGTGCGTTTCCCACCAGTACGTTTCCCACCAGTACGTTTATCGCCAGTACAGTCACCATGGTTCATTTCAAAAAAACGATCTGGGTCTTGTTGCATAAAACTACTTAGACCTAATAGGTTGGCTTGTTCAACAGCATTTTGAATTTCTGTATTTGAAATTCTAGTCATCAATAATCCCCTCCTTATAAAAAATTCACCTGAAATTTCTAGGAACATTTCATTGGTTTATCCTATGTAAAGAAGCACTTATTTGAATGGGACAAACGTGTAGTTGTTTAAAAATTTGTCCATTCTCACCTTGACTTGATTCGAAAGATGAATTTGTTATGAAAAAAATCATTTTGAGCAATGATTTCCTACATAATTCGCATACATACGAAAAGCATTTTTGATAAGATAAAATAAAATATCTGAAAGGTCACAAGGAGTAAGCAGAGAAAGGGGTGGATTTTGATGAAGCGAGTTCTTAAAGAAAAAGAGCTAGAGGTTTTAAGAAGGGAGCTAAAATATTTAGAAGAAGTTCAGGTTATCCCACCAGGTAAATCTCAGGAAATTGATGAGCTCTATAATGTGGAGGAAGGACTAACTTTTACAAAAACGTTACTGTATGTTGGTTCGATTCTTGTTGGAGCTGGAATTCTTAGTTTCATTGCTAGCAATTGGGGGGAAATTGGTAAGCTAACAAAATTTTTATTTATTATTGGATTGTATATCGGTTGTAATCTGGCTGGATTTAAGATGGAAAACGCATATCCCAAAACATCCAAAAGCTTTTTTTATTTAGGCGGAATTGTTTTTGGAGCTGGAATTTTTCTCATTGGCCAAATGTTCCATTTTGGAGGAGAATTCAGGGATGCGTTTTTATGGTGGTCGCTTGGAATTATGCCTTTGGCTTACGTTTTAAGAGATAAATGGATCCTAATGGCAGCAGCCCTATTTACATTCATATATTTAAGATATGATCCATTTAGCAGTGGAGGAACCATTCCTTACTGGATCCTCTTATGGATTGCAGCTATTTATCTACTAAATGAAAAAATTGGTTTTTCTAAAGTAACAGGTTTTATCAATGGAGTTTTAATGCTACTATTCATCGGAACTATTTTGAGTTCTTTAACAAATGGTCATGATGATTGGGTATATCTACATGCGCTCCTCTACCTGGCAATCGGATTAGTACTAGTTTTATCAAAAGTAAAAATGAGGTCAGTTTATATAACCTTAGGCCATCTCATCCATGGTATAGCAGCATTAGTGTTAAGCTTCGCGGATATTTGGCCAGAGGATTGGATGTATATTCCTTTTTCGATAGCATATATTCTTTTTGTTTTATACCTCATTAATCGAGGTAGCTTACTCAGTATCATTATCCTGTGCGTAATGATTTTCCGTTTTTACCTTGATATTACCTTTTCGTTTCTACCAAAAAGCTTTGTATTTATCTTAGGTGGTATTCTCCTTCTTGGCTTCGGCTTTTATTTTGAAAAACAAAGAAAAAAAGGAGGGGGCACCCATGACTAAGCGTTCCAAACAGCTGTTACTAGCTTGTGCTATACCCGTCTTAATCCTTTTTGGAATGACTATTGTACCTCTTTATACTTTAATAAAAGGAGACGAAATTCTCCTTCAAACCGTTCCAGTCGATCCGTCCAATCTGTTCCGTGGTGATTATGTTGCCCTACAATATGAAGCCGAAGAAATACCTAGAGCATTGGTGGATAAAGCTGTTGTGGCTGAAATCGAAGCGGGGGAGTATGATTTAACGGTATATGTCCTTTTGGAAAAAAAGGATGGTATCCACACTCCAGTCAAAGTGAGTCTCAACAAACCGAAAAATGGTATCTATCTAAAAGGAAAACTTGAATATTTAGGATCTAATAATGAACAAAAGCCTGTTGCCTATTTAACCTATAGTCTTGATAAATATTTTCTTGAGGACAATACAGGGCTTAAATGGGAGGAAGCATCATCTAAGGGTGAGATAGTAGCTAAGGTTAAAGTGAAGAATGGCTATGCTTATCTCGTTGATATTCAGAAAAAATAAGGTGCCCCAGCACTTTATTTTTGAATATAAAAAATAGAGGTAATCCATAAAGGTTACCTCTATTTTAATATGAAATTTGAAAACTACTTCGCATATTCATCAGCTTCAGAATGCAATGAATACACTCTTTCATCTTGACAGCTACTACAAAGTGGGGTGTTATTAATATAAGTTATATCTTCAAAACTTGCTATATCACCACAGCTACTACATCGAATAAATTCACTCATTAAAAACCACCCTTTCACGATTGTTTAATATCAATTTATTTGAACTTGTATTCTTTTATGCTCAACTTTCAAAACGAATTTTTATAAAAACAAAGTTGAATTTCCACCAATAAAAAACAAGAGCCAGGCATCCACCTGACTCTTGATCTTACGAGGTTTTCTTCTCGTTTTCATTTATATGAATGAGTGAACTTTTCTTGATCCAGTATTGGAAGCTGTCTAAAGGAAAAACTCCTCGGCAATTTGAGTTCTGCATTTGCACAATGACACTACCCTCCGTAACCTCCAATACGCGCAAAGTATCTGAGTTACTAAGGTTTGGAATAAAGCTTTCCTTCATTTCAAACTCCATGTTGTTATATAAATTCAAAATAAACAATCCTCCTGAAAAGTCATGATACAATTACTACTTTCCCCAACATTTAATTACTTATCCAAATTTTAGGGAAATTTATATTTAATGCTAAATAAACTGAATCCTTTGTATAATAAATCCAATTGATGAATAGGAGTTAAGTATATATCTAATATAAGCTTTATGCAAAAAGGAGGGAAAGGATGAACCATCCATACTTAAAGAGTGAACACGATATATTTCGTAAGTCGCTTCGGAAGTTTCTTGAAAAAGAAGCAGTTCCATATTACGAGATGTGGGAAGAGGAACGACTGATTCCACGTTCATTTTGGCAGAAAATGGGGGAACAAGGGTATCTTTGTCCAGACCTTGAAGAGAAGTATGGCGGTAGTGAAGTCGATTGGGGCTACTCCACTGTCATTAATGAGGAACTCGAACGGATAGGTTCGGGGTTAGTTGGTATCAATTTGCATAATGATATTGTTGTTCCTTATCTTAATGCTTATGGGACGGAGAAACAAAAGCTACGTTGGCTGTCGAGCTGTACTACTGGAGATTGCATAACGGCTATTGCTATGACTGAGCCGGGGGCAGGGTCGGACCTTGCCAATATCCAAACGACTGCGGTCTTAGACGGAAATCACTATATCCTGAATGGATCGAAAACATTTATCACTAATGGGATCCACGCAGATTTAATTCTTGTAGCTTGTAAAACGAATCCAAAAGCCGAACCTAAACATAAAGGTGTCAGTCTCATCGTTGTTGAAAGAGATACCGTTGGATTTAAACGTGGCAGGAAGTTGAATAAGGTTGGTCTTCACTGTCAGGATACAGCTGAGTTATTTTTTGAAGACTGCCGAGTTCCTAAGGAGAATTTGATTGGTGAAGAAGGTAAGGGGTTTATTTATATGATGGAAAAATTGCAGCAGGAACGTCTAGTAGTAGCCATCGCTGCCCAAATTGCGGCTGAGGAAATGCTGCGTATGACTGTCGACTACGTTAAGTCTCGGCAAGCATTCGGAAAAAAAATAAGCCAATTCCAAAACACCCAATTTAAAATCGCTGAAATGGCAACGGAGATTGAAATGGGCAGAACCTTTCTTGATCAATTAATTAGTTTGCATATGGAAGGGAAGGACGTAGTGACGAAGGTTTCCATGGCAAAATGGAAGCTAACAGATACAGCCCGAAAAGTAGCAACCGAATGCATGCAGCTCCATGGCGGTTACGGCTACATGGAAGAATACGAGATTGCGAGAAGGTACCGTGATATCCCTGTTGCTAGCATTTACGCTGGAACCAATGAAATTATGAAAACGATTATTGCTAAGAATATGGGGCTTTAGATTTTGAGTTATCCTAAAAATCTATCACTGACACCTAACTCCAGATAGGTTACCACTTTTACTCAAAAAAACTCAAAACGGGCATCTAAAGCCAGATAGGTTACCATTTTTACTCAAAAAAACTCAGAACGGGCATCTAAAGCCAGATAGGTTACCATTTTTACTCAAAAAACTCAAAACGGGCATCTAAAGTCTGGCTTCCCAAAAATAAACAAAGTAAATTAGTAGAGAGAATTTTTAAAAATAGGAAGAAGGTGGATAACAATGCGTGAAGTAGTAATTATAGAAGGAGTGCGTACCCCAGTCGGCCGAAAAAATGGTGTTCTAAAAGATATTCGTCCTGACGATTTAGCGGCAGCGACCTTGAAGGAGCTAGTAAACCGTGCGGGAATCGACCCAGCAATCATTGATGATGTCATCCTTGGTTGTGTAACCCAATCAGGTGAACAAGCTGGCGATATTGCTCGCGTAGCCGCGTTAATTGCTGGGTTTCCTATCCATGTTCCAGGAACCACTATTGACCGCCAATGTGGCTCAAGTCAGCAAGCGGTTCATTTTGCGGCCCAGGCCATCCTTTCAGGAGATATGGATGTCGTCATTGCTGGTGGAGTTGAAAGTATGTCAAGAGTTCCGATAGCCTCGAATTATCAAGGAGCTCCTTTCAGCGATAAGCTTAAAGCACAACATGAAATCATTCATCAAGGCTTTTCAGCAGAACGAATTGCTGAAAAGTATGGCTTTACTCGTGAACTGCTTGATCAATATTCCTTCGAAAGCCATCAAAAGGCATTAAGAGCACAAGCAGAAGGTTATTTTACAAAAGAGATATTCCCAATCGAAGTAACATTATCTAATGGAGAGACCACACAAATAAAGGAAGATTCGGGTCCCCGAAAAGAATCTTCACTTGAACAACTTTCCAAGCTAAAACCTGCCTTTAAACAAAATGGCGTGATCCATGCAGGTAACGCTAGCCAAATCAGTGACGGTGCAGCAGCCTTGCTTCTTATGTCCCGTGAGAAAGCGGAGGAATTGGGGTTAAAACCTAGATTCCTAGTCCACACAAGAGTAGTGGTAGGTTCAGACCCAACGCTTATGCTAACGGGACCTATTCCAGCAACAGAGAAGGCATTACAAAAATCTGGACTTTCCATCCAGGATATTGATGTATTTGAAGTAAACGAAGCATTTGCTCCTGTCCCTTTAGCCTGGTTAAAGGAAACTGGCGCCGATCCCCGTAAGCTGAATCCAAATGGGGGAGCCATCGCTCTTGGTCATCCACTTGGAGGCAGTGGTGCTCGGATCATGGTAAGTATGATGCATGAGCTTGAAAGAAGGAGTGGTCGTTATGGTCTACAAACAATGTGTGAAGGTCATGGAATGGCCAACGCAACCATTATAGAAAGACTATAAAATAAAGAAAAAGAGCACCAAACCAAATAGGTGCTCTTCATTATGTTTAAAACAGTTATTAAATATTCTTTTTTACATCTTCTCTTATCGCTTCAATGATTTCAATAGATAAGTTAGCAGGTAGCGATGTATCATTCTCAAATACCCAAGTATTAAGAATTTCAAGATCACTTTTATCAAAAGTAATACTATACTCTTTTTCATTATGCGTAAAATTAGTCGTCACCGTTTCTTCTCCATAAAACTCATCATCAATAATCATGTGTGTGATTTCATATGGTTTCAAGATATAATCTCCCTTTTATCATTCATTTCTTCTTTATATAGAATGAACAATAAATAGTTGTTTATTCCATTTCTTAACAAAAGAATATTGTAAATTAAAAATAGCTTAAAAAGAACCTTGGAACAATTAGAAACTGGGTTAAGAAAACTAGCAGAAATCATTCGGAATTTGTTAAATAAGTAGAGAAATGTACAAGCAGTAAAGCATTGTTTTCATAGACTGTACCAAGACATACAATGTCATAAATATGAAAACAAAAGGGGAAAGAAGTCTATGGAACAAATATTCTTTACTTATGCAAAAGAAGGTGTTTTCCTAGCTCTTTTTCTTTATCTTCTAATCTTTAACATTCCTAGGTTAAAACAAGAGTTTAAGCAAGATATGAAAGAGATGGAGGATAGACATAGAGCGGAAATTGAAAGAGTAGAAAAAAGGTATCAGGAAGAGATGGAAAAGATGGAAAAAAAGGCAGAAATCCGAGAAAGTGAGTTGATCAGACTCCTATCAATGTTTGAAGGCAAATACGAGCTCCTAACAGGTAAGGTAGATGAAGTATTAAAGCGGTTAAAGTTTTAACTACAGAATGATGCACAATTCACTTTAACGCAATAAAGCGATGAGGGACAGTCCCTCATCGCTTTATTGCGTTAAAGAGTCGAGAAAAATGGCAGATTCTCACACTGCCACTACACAGTTTGATTAGTAGAAATCGAAACGTCTGCCTTAGGCTCTGGTACACGAGCTAAAATGATAAGTCCGATAATAAACAGGATAACCAAGCTGAACACACCACTGCTTGAATTTCCAGTTAGCTGGGCAGTTACTCCAACTAATAATGGCCCCATAATCGAAGCGAACTTTCCAAAAATATTGTAAAAGCCGAAGAATTCGTTTGATTTTTCCTTTGGAACGAGCTTCGCAAAATAAGCTCGGCTTAATGCTTGAATACCGCCCTGTGAAGTAGCGACAAGCATGGCCAAAATCCAGAAGTCCATCGTTGTTTTTAAAAAGTAAGCATAAATACAAACAATAATATAAACTATAATGCCGACATAAAGCATCTTTTTACCTGTAAATTTCTCGGCAAGTCTTCCATATAAAATCGCAAATGGAGCAGCAACGACTTGAGTAACGAACAGGATAATTAACAAGTTTGTCGAGCTAATCCCTAAATCGCTACCGTACGCAGTGGACATGGAAATGATTGTTCCAACTCCATCAATATAAAAGAAATAGGCAAGTAAAAATAAAAAAAGTGCTCTAAATTTCCTGATTTCCTTTAAAGTACCACCTAAACGTTTAAAGCTATTCACTACGGGGTTTGGCTCGCGCTCAATGTAATACCGCTGATGAACGTTTTTAATCAACGGAATGGCGAATAACCCCCACCAAGCTGCAGTTATTAAAAACGCAATCTTACTAGCCATTGAGACAGAGATAGGGATAATGTTTCTCTGGGCTAAGATGATAATGACAATGCTGATAATAAAAGGAATCGTACTACCAATATACCCAAATCCTAAGCCACGCGAGGATATCCGGTTCATACGTTCCTCCGTCGTCACGTCTACAAGGAATGCATCATAAAACACATTTGCCCCAGCGAACCCAACCGCAGCAAAGGTATAACAGGCTAATAAAAGGAGCCATTGTTCACTAGGAATAAACGCAAGGATAGCAGTAGCGGCAACACCCATCAGAAAAAAGAACTTGAAAAAGCGCTTTTTATAGCCTTGATAATCAGCGATTGACCCGAGAATAGGTCCTATCATAGCTAAAATAAAGGTTGCGATGGCAATGGTGTAGCCTAAATAGGCAGTTGAATCAGCAGCACTTACTCCGGCATTGTTGGCAGCCGCTTTATAAAACAGTGGAAAAACAGCCGTCGTAATAATTATCGAATAAGCAGAGTTGGCCCAATCATAAAATACCCAGCTATTCTCTTCCTTCGTTAAACGCTTCAAAAGATATCCCCCCCATTTAAGTATTTTTGTAATGGCCAATAAATGTAGTCGAAGAATTCTAGTTATTAAGAATCCTATTTATGAATATTCTTTTTAATTCTTTTTTATCCTGCCTGATAATATTTTTAATTTAAAGCGATAAAAAGGTTATAGGTAAAAATTGAGCAATTCTTGATAGAGGAGTGGTCAGATGGCTAAGGATTTTTTTATGAAAAAGGCTGTAACCATCGCAACAGAAAATGTTGAGACAAACAGTGGTGGACCTTTTGGGGCAATTGTCGTAAAGGACGGAAAAATAATCAGTGAGGGCCGTAACCAAGTAACAGCAACAAACGATCCGACTGCCCATGCGGAGGTTCAAGCCATTCGAGCCGCATGCAAGGTATTAAACACCTTTCAATTGACCGACTGTGAAATCTATACGAGCTGCGAGCCTTGCCCGATGTGCATCGGAGCCATCTACTGGGCAAGACCAAAAGCCGTATATTACGCTTGTACAAAAAATGACGCTGCCCAAATCGGCTTCGACGACCAATTTATATATGAAGAATTAGCCTTACCAGTTGAAAAGCGGGGGATAAAAATGATTCAATTTTGTCCTGATAACTATGACCTGCCTTTTAGAACTTGGAAAAACTCAACAAACAAGACTGAATATTAGTAGCTCGATTGAATCCATCATAATAAAGTTTTTTATAAAAACTGGGGACCGCTTTTTTATCGCAGAATCGTTATAGGGGCAATTGGGGGGATAATTGAGGATCTCTTTTTTCCGCAAAATCGTTAATTGGACTTTTACGGGCAAAATGGAGGCTGTCAAAAACTCAATAACATGACTTTTAAAACAGCCTGTTTTCCTCTACCCTTCCACCTGAAAAACGTCAACGATTCCATCAGCTTTAACCCGATTCGCACACAACCTAAATAGCTGCTTAATAAAATTCTCTACTTGCTCAGCCGATGAAGGGAGTGGAATATATACAGAAGTGGAACCAAACACTTGTTTAAAATAGGCCTTTCTCTGTAGATTCTTCCCATCACGTTTTAACGGATTATACTTCCAATGAAGTTGTTGCTTTCCTTCATGTTCCACAATCTCCTGTATTTCAGCATGGGTTGTTGATTTGTTAGGAGAATAGATTACCAAATAATAATTATCCTTCCGATGCCAGTCAATAAACAAAAAATAAAGGTTATGATGTTCGCCGATTTGAGCTATATTATAACCTGCTGCAACAGGCTTACCATTTGTCCATTGATGAAATTGAGGTAAGCGGTCACCTCTTAACTCAAGTCTATCTATTTCATAGTTTAATGGATTTGAATTTGCCCATCTTTCCAGTAATTCAATTATTTCAATAGCTTGTCTCTTCTCCAAAAAATTCCCCCTTTATATGGCCATCCATTAATAGAACTATTTTTTTATAACATACCATTGTTCACGAGAAGAAGGCTATTTTTATTTTTACAAGTAGTTCCCTTAAGCCCTTTTTCAGGATTAAACCTTATGGTAGGTAGATTTACGGGAACAGCAGGAATAAAGACTGGTTATTGCGCAAATGGTTCATGTATTGCTAATCGCTAAAATCGGTATCATCATCAAATCGTTCGTTGCTTAACTTTCAATGTTCCAAATTATGGAGGACGTTCCATAGCCATTTTTTCTGCTATAATAGGCATATTGATTAGACAAGGGCGGGATAAATGTGAGTAAGAGTGAAAAACTAGGTTTATTGTTGGATGTGGAAACAACAGGATTAGGTCCTGATTCTGATGAAATTATTGAATTAGCTTTGAAACTGTTTTCCTATCGTACAGATACAGGTGAAATACTTGATATTAAAGATGAAGATTCCTTTTTGAGGGAACCACTGACCCAATCAGCAAAAAATAATTACGATCGAGCATTCAGAATACATGGGATTTCCTATGATTCTGTTCGTGGAAAAAGCTTTCATGATGCGAAGATTATTAAATATTTTACTCTAGCTGATGCAGCTCTTGCTCATAATGCTTCCTTTGACCGTAGCTTTTTATATCGGATGTATCCCGAAATTAACGAGTTGAATTGGTATTGTACGATGAGAAGTATACCTTGGAAAGCTTACGGGTTTCCTAATAGTAAGCTGCTGACTCTGCTACAACATCACAAAATAACTAAATTTCAAACACATAGAGCGATGGATGATATTACATACTTGATGGAATTACTTAAGAAAACCAATCCACATGGTGATTTTTATATGAAGGATGTTATCAGTAATAAACCTATGAGAAAGTATCAACCAGCTACACAAGGATATATTGGATAAATAGAAGGGTGCCAGATTACATCTAGTTGTTCAGATGTAAATGGCACCCTATGTATTAAATACAAAGTACCTTTGACCAAAGTAATTGGCGATGGTATAAAAACCCGAACCCAATAAAATTGCAAACTCTTCTTCGTTAATAAAGGGGATCGTACTGTACAAATAATAAACTCCATCCGCAACGAATTCACTTATGGAATAAGATAGGAAATAGCATACCAAGATTACGGTAATAAATTTCGGAATGCCTTTAGTAAAATCGATTTGACTATTAAACGTGAAGGAGCGATTCAGTAAATAGCTGACCGCTGCTCCAACGCCATTTCCAATGAAAGTAGAGGTCCAGTATGAAAACTCAAATACATTTAACAGGACAAAAATTACCGATAAACCCGTTATAGTATTAATAACCCCAACAAGGAGAAAACGAGTGAACCGATTAGTTCGTTTCAGAAAGCTTTCTAATTTCAACTCCAATAGGCTCATCTAATTTTCCCTCCGCATTTATCAGATGGCGAGGTAACGGTAAGTTAAAGGTATCAATATCGATAATGTATTTTGGACGCCGTTTCGATTCTTTATAAATTTTTCCTATATATTCACCAATGAGACCAATGGCAATTAATTGCAACCCACCAATTAACCAAATGGAGGTAATAAGAGAGGTCCAACCTGTTTCTGTTTCGCCAAAAAACTTCAATCCGATAAAATAGGCTCCAAATGCCAGACTAATTAAAAAGGAAAGGAATCCTATCATTAATACCAGTCGAATCGGTGTAATCGAAAATGAAGTAATCCCATCAAAAGCAAACGAAAGCATTTTCTTTAATGGATATTTTGTCTCACCAGCTAAACGTTCCTTCCGGTCATAATAGACATTGGTGGAAGAAAAGCCGATAAGTGGAACAATACCTCTTAGAAACATATTGGCTTCACCAAATCGTTCTAACTCATCTAAAGCCCTCTTGCTCATTAGCCGAAAATCCGCATGATTAAAAATAATATTGACGCCCATCATTCCCATTACTTTATAAAATAACTCGGCAGTACTTCGTTTGAAAAAAGTATCCGTTTGTCGCCCTTGTCTAACACCATAAACAATATCGTAGCCGTCATTAAATTTTTCTATAAAATCCCGAATCACTTTAATATCATCTTGAAGGTCTGCGTCGATGGATACAACACAATCAGATGCATCCTTCGCGGTAAATAGGCCAGCAAGTAAGGCGTTTTGATGTCCAACATTTCGAGAAAGTTTTAATCCTTTAATATGCTGATTGTTCAAGCTTTCCTTATAAATCATCGACCAAGTTCCATCCCTACTACCATCATCAACGAACAGAATCTTACTCATATTAGACACCAAATTTTCCGAAATGAGGGCTGTTAGAAATGAGTCCATTTCTGATATTGTCTTTGGCAGCACCTCCTCTTCATTAAAACAAGGAACAACAATTGTCAATATAGGTTCATTCATTATGCTACCTCCAGTTGCTCGATCTAGCTGAGAATACAAGTATTAAAGAACTTTATATAAATAAATTTTCCAAGCTGAAGATTTCGACTTAAACACTTTGTCCAATTCCAAATTGTTTGCATTAGCATTATCAATCGGGATTGCCGAGAAAATGTATTTTCCACCCATATCTTTAAAAGGTTCCAGATTAAGCTCAAGGTTTTTTAATCGCTTTTTCGAACTTTTCTTAAACATATAATGCTTCCCAAGCTCAGCCGTAAAGAGATAACAGCGACCGCCCCATTCATCAAAATAGGTACGAATCGTTTTATTTTTGGCAAGTTCTTTTTCAATGATTTTCCGGAATTCATATTTATAGCTTAATGGATAAAAATTGTTATACGTATCCAGAGTGTAAAAGCCATTATACTGGGCGATGGCTGGGTGAAGTCCGATGCTGGCAACTCGATACGTTTCCTGTGGCAACCCAATATGCTCTTTCACCTCATTAAACTGCTCTACTGCAAAAAACTGTTTAAAGGTCGGCTTTTTTTGAAAAAGAAGTTCCTCATTAAAATGAAAAGCGACAATAACTTGAGCCAAGACCAAAAAGGTTGTGAGTTTCTTCCAGTGGAACCAAAGAATCTTCAAAGAGAGAGCAAACAAAACATAGATAACAAGCGGCCTTAAAAAGTGATATCTGGCAAAATTAAAGGTATCTAAAAAGTGAAACCGCTCGGTTAACGGTAACCAGCCTTTATAAAACCAGAAGGCGTACCATGCTGATAAAGCAATGTTCAACCAAAACAAAAAAACAAACACTTTCTCTTGTTTCCAATTCCTTTTATAAAAAATAAATACAAAAGCTAGTATGATAGAAGGCAATATAATCAATGTATGAATGGTAGCTGCATGATGATGGCCATCAATAAAGTTTTTCAACGTGAGACGGATCGATTGCCAAAATGACAAACGGGCATGAAAGTATTCATCACGACTATTAGGTTCATCATCAAAAAGAAAGGAATAAACGAGACGGTATTCCGTTATGAAAAAAATCAACGTCATATAAGCAATCGATAGAAAAAAACGCCAGTTCCACCCTTTTCCTCGGAGAACATCAGTGAGCCAAAAGATACCCATCGCACTTAAAAAAAAGAAAAACCCGAGGACGATACTCGAATACAAAGGTAAAAGAGTTAAAACTACATAGTTTGTCCACCCATTTTCCCCTTTTCGAATATTAAGAAAGGCCCATAAGGCTAATGGCATTCCAAGCGTACTCAACATTCCCGATGGCCAAAAGGGGGTAAGGGCAAACGTAAGGGCCGTCCCAATTCTAAGAAGTGCCCATTCTGGATTGGTGAGAAAGTGTTTTTTCAAAAGTAGATACATGCCAAAAAAGGCAAAAAAACGAGTGATAAATTGACTTATGGCGTAAGCGAGCATCGTTGGAAATAGGGCATAAAGCCAAACAATAAGGCTAAATTCTGTACCGAGAGCATTTCTGGGCAGCCCATTGATGATCTGAGGAATAGTGGCATTGATTGGTCCAAGAATTTGTCCACTTTCCGTGAGCACTCTATACCATGCTAGGTTTGAATCTAAATTATCATGTACTCGAATGTGAGCATTTTCTCCTAAAATAAACAAGGGAGAAACACATAGAACTATCACAACAAATGCAATAATCAGTAGTTTTTGCTCATTATTATTGTTAAACGAAAACAATCGCTACACCTCATAAAGCATTTTTTTACCATCTTAATGTTGCTCTTAAGGTTTGCAGTTAAAAGGCATTATATTCCTTTTATCAGCTAATTAGTGAAACAATTTCTGATTCGCTACTGATATATAAGGTAAACCGAAATAAACCAACCATCTATGTGCATAGGATAAGGAAGGATCAGTCAAAATTGGGGTCATGAAAATGGGGGAAGAGGATGATTAAAAAAGCGGTTATTCCAGCTGCAGGATTGGGGACACGATTTTTACCAGCGACAAAAGCCCAGCCGAAGGAAATGCTGCCGATTGTAGATAAGCCTACGATTCAATATATTATTGAGGAAGCGATTTGCTCAGGAATCGAGGACATCATCATCATCACTGGCCGGAATAAACGGGCGATTGAGGACCATTTTGATAAATCAATTGAACTAGAGTTACTTTTAAGGAAAAACAATAAAAATGACTTGTTTGAAATGGTAGAGGGGATCTCCAATATGGTTGATATCCATTACGTCAGACAAAAAGAACCTCTAGGTCTAGGTCATGCAGTATTATGTGCGAAAAAATTTATTGGTCAGGAGCCATTTGCGGTCCTTCTTGGCGATGATATTATCGATAGCGAAGTTCCAGCACTAAAGCAAATGTTAAATCAATACAATCAAGTCCAATCCAGCATAATCGGATGTAAGGAAGTCCCATGGTCAGAGGTAGAGAAATATGGAATCGTACAATATACAGAAAAAAGGGGAGACTTGTATAAAGTTCAGAAGCTGGTTGAAAAGCCAAGCATTGAAGCTGCCCCCTCAACACAAGCCATCATCGGCAGATATATTCTAACCCCATCCATTTTTGATATTCTAGAAAAGGTTGCTCCAGACAAAAATGGGGAGATACAGCTAACTGATGCATTAGATAAACTGCTTCAGAAGGAATCCATCCATTCCTACAATATTGAAGGAACAAGATATGACGTTGGAGATAAATTTGGATATTTACAAGCATCCATTGATTTTGCCTTAAAACGGCCAGAACTTCGTGAGAAGCTGCTAGACTATATGAGGGAGTCAATTTTGTAGTTTCTTGCTAGAATTCAACTTAGACTAAGCATCTGTTTCTTAAATTATTTACTTGGCGGACACAAAATCCCTTATTTTACAAAAAAACGTATAATTCTTAGCTTTTGTGGACACCAGTTCCGTTATTCACCTCGAATTACGTAAAAATTGCCATTAAATAATAAAATAGGGGAACGTGAGTCCGTTTAACCACTAAAATTAAAGGTTTTTACGGAAATAACGGTATGTGTGTCCGCGAATTTTTCATTTCCAACAAAAAATAGACTGCTAGATCATTTACGATTCAGTAGTCTGTTTTTTGTTGGTATTTTTATTTACACCTCAAAAGGGAACTTTATAACCTACTCAGGAGAGGGTGTAAGATTTAGCTCAATTCCCAATTTTACGATTTTCTTTCACAACAGCATCTGAATCTGCTTTATAATTAGTTTGATATTCAACGAGGCCAATTTCACATCCTGCTCCTATTCGAACGCTTTTCCCTCGGACAACATCAGCCGTTGTGTTTTCTAGGAAGATTTCATCTCCTTCAATCACCTTCGCTTCAAGTGAACCTCCACCTTTTGCAAAAGGAAGGAACGATGACTTTTTCTTTACAGTAATCTTATCGCCACCGATTTCATTAGCAATGCTGCTACCATATCGAAGACTAACCTCTATTGTACCTGCATTTAAAAGACCTTTTATGTCAAAAGATCCAGTTGATTTAAAAATCTCAAATTCGGTATCACCCATAACAGTTAGGGTACCTTTAATATCGGCCTCTTCTCCAGCAAATCGACCCCCTACGTCAAGTGTTCCAAAAACTCTTGCTTTCTTAATCGAAGCATGACCACCGACTTCCGTCGTTCCAAAAATCTTCATGACATTAGAACTAAGATTTCCGCGAACTTCGGTTTCTCCGAAAACATCAAAGTGATTCGCTTTGCCATTTTTTAAGGCATTGCTAGAACCAAAGGTTTTAAAAACCTCACATTCAAAATCAGCTGTAATCGTTCCATCTCCTCTGATTTTGATTTTATTATAGGTCCCGCCCCCATAGCTGCCGGAACCATTGATTATAAGATTTTGCTTCTCTCCCATAAAGATCCCTCTTTTCCGTTACAGCTGAACGCTTTTATTCACTCGGCCATTTCCGATAATTTTAAACGTATCCTTATATTCCACAAGATCAATATCACAATTTTCTCCTATGATGATATGATTCCCACGAACCACTTTTGCCTTTGTATTTTCAAGAGAGATATCGTCTCCTTCAATGACATCTGCTGCTAATTTGACAGACTTCACTGTTTTTAAAATATCAAGAAAGAAGCTAGTCTCTTGCTTCACTATAATGGTCTGACCGCCGATTTCCTTCGCTTTACATTCACCATAAGTTCGAATCACAATATTTTCTGCACTTAATAACCCACCAATAGAAAATTGACCCTCAGATTTAAAGTGCTCCACTTCACAGTTTCCTTCAACACCGATGCGGCCTTGAATCTTCAACTCTTCACCCTTTACGTTTCCGCCAATCGAGCCCGATCCAGATATGCTCATTTTGTCAGAATAAACATCTCCTTTAAAAGAACCTCTACCATCAACAGACAGGGTTGTAGCATATATTTTTCCTGTTATCTTTGCACTTCCATTAATTTTCATTTTTTCCGCTTTAACAGCCCCATTCACTGTTCCAGCGCCATTACAGGAAAAAGAATGACAATCAATATCCCCGTTCACAGTGCCTTTACCATTAATTACGACGCTGTCAAAGTTCCCACCACTTGAACTGCCTAAGCCATTGATTGATAAATTTCCAAGTTCGTTTTGAACATTCATTACTTTTCCCCCTAGATTAACTTTGTTTTGAGTTCTTCTGTACATTCACTTATTGATATTTGGACAACCACTTTTGTTCCTTTTTCAAAAAAGATATTTGCTGTGCTGGAAAGGATGAGGCAAGATGAGATACCTAGCTTTCGAATGAAGAATAACACGCTGCTCTGTTTAGCATCGTCCTTATAGTCACTTAATACTTGAAGAAGCATTTTTCCTTCATCTAAATTAATCTCTCCGGATTGAAGTAACTTTTCAAGAATAAAGAGATGCAATAGATTTTCAAAAGCAAAGTCAGTTATGGACTTTGTTTCGCTTAAATAAAAATCGAGGACAGGCTTTGAAACAATGTTACGTTTTAACAATTCATCAACTGATAACTTGAATTCTCCTGCAGAAGGGGAGAACATATCGGCAAGCTCATCAAGGGAGAGATTTTCCTTCATTGTTTGAATTTTATCAATGCGTTCAAGGATTTTCTCTTTTGGAAAAAATGTTTCTTGACCAGTAAACGTTGACTTACGGATAAACCAATCCTCAGGAATCAAATTTTTTCGCTTCCATCTGTAAAGCTGCCCATATGAAATTCCAGTCAAATCTAACAAATCCTTTTTGGAAATTAACTCATTACTCATATAAACGGCTCCTTTCTATAAAAACAATGTAACATAACACTGTTACGTTGTAAAGACGTTGTCTGAATATTTGGTTCAGAAATTCCAAATTATCAATAATTGCTAACTGACTTTTATTTTCCTATTGGTTATAGTTAAGGGTGAGATTAAAAAGGAGATGACCATTATGTCTTACCGTATGATTTCCCCAAAAGAGTTGTATAAAAAAATGAAAATGGGCGAGAAGACTTATTTATTGGATGTAAGGGCAGAGGAAAAATTCATGGATTTCCATATAGAGGGACCTGGATTGGTCACACATAATGTTCCTAAAACTAATATTCTAGAAGGTGGGGAGGAAATGGTTACAGTCCCTACCGAAGGGGAAGTAATTATCACCTGCACAACTGGAAACTCTGCGGCGAAATGTGCTGCCATTCTATCAAAAAAGGACGATAATATTCTAGTATTAGAAGGTGGAGTTACCGCTTGGAAGGAATTTTTAAAAACCTTGTAAACTCTAAATATAGCGATGGGAAGTAATGACACATGTTGCAAAAATTCAATACACATCTAGAAAAAATCATGCCACTCATTACCCCAATAAGTGTGGTTATTGGAGTTTTATTATCAGAACACATAAATGACCTTTCGTTTTTAATTCCATGGATTTTTGCTGTTATGACGTTTTCGGGGAGTCTTGGTTCGAACTACCATTCTTTAAAAAATGTGATCACTCATCCTCTCCCAATCTTTATTGCCCTTGCAATACTACATCTAATCATGCCTGTGTGGGCATGGGGAATTGGACATATCGCCTTTAGTGGCGACAATTTTACAATCACAGGACTAATTCTGGGTATGGCCATCCCTACAGGAATTACTAGTCTCATATGGGTATCCATTTATAAGGGGAATATCCCCTTCACCCTTTCCATTGTTCTTATCGATACCTTACTTTCTCCGATTCTAGTACCCTTTACGATTTCAGTAATGGTTGGGAAAAATATTGAAATGGATGTTTATAGCATCATGATAGGTTTAGTAGGAATGATTGTCATTCCATCACTTGTTGGGATGACGCTTAATCAGTGGACGAGAGGTAAAGTGAAGGAAGTATGGAGCCCGAGACTAGCTCCCTTCTCCAAAATTGGGCTTGGTATTGTTGTTATGTTAAATGGAGCTGTAGTAGCTCCTTATTTACGAGATGTTAGTTGGAAGCTTGTTATCATAGCGGTGCTAGTATTTTTTATCGCCATGACTGGATATTTATTTGCCTTTTTGCTTGGAAGACTCTTCAAAAGAGATCGGGATACGGTGATGGCTCTAACCTTTACTGGCGGAATGAGAAATATTAGTGCTGGTGCCGTTATTGCCATCACCTACTTTCCACCGCAAGTAGCAGTGCCTGTAGTCGTTGGGATGCTGTTTCAGCAAGTTCTCGCATCATTTAGTGGATACTTAGCTAACCGTTATTATGCCGGTCAGCCTAAAGATAAGCAGCTTTCGGCTTAACTTTTCAAAAATAAAAAACAGTTAAGTGCTCAGCAAAAACTGTTCCTTTTGAGGTACACAAGGGTAAATTGACATCAGAAATGGCGCACAATTGACGTATGCCATTTCCCTTTCACATAAGGATTGTTTATACCTTTTACAGAGATGTAAGACCAGAAATGACAAAGAAATTTAAAGGACAAAGTATATTGTACACTCAAAATTAAGTGACAATTGGGATGTCAATTCTTATCACGCTTCTTATCCTTAATTTAGTAACCAGTGATTAAAAATAAGCGGAGATTTTTCCGTTAAACTTCGGAATAGTGCTTGGTCGGGGTAAATAAGCGGAGGTTTTCCGGTTAAGCAAAGGAAAATGACCCATTTTGACGTTTCTTGAGTAAATAGTCGGAATTCTTCCGTCTATTTACGCTATTTTTAGGTCTATTTCGAAATTAAGGGAAGTTTCTCCGCTTATTGAGGGTTCGCTCTTTAT
>NZ_CAKJTG010000044.1 GCF_917563885.1 Pseudoneobacillus rhizosphaerae | reverse complement strand
GTAAATACTCCATGCATATATTAAGAAAATTTAGTCAGGAGGTATTCTATTTTCGAAACAATTTCATCTTTACTCCTTGAATCGTATATCTCCATAGGATTATTAAAGTCTTCATTTGATATTAAATAGATTCGAAAAGTACCACTGGGATTAATACTTGGATACCATCCTAAGTCTAAGGTAACATTTTTGAATTTATTTATAATTAATAAAATATCTTCACTGAAATCTAACCAAAGGTCATCATCTTTATCATTAATCATCAAAGGATCAATTTCTATGAATTTGTTCCATATAATTTCCCATCCACCAGGGATTCGTAGTGGTTGTAATTGCATAGTTATCTTTGCCACCCCTTTACAGTTTTTTAATATATAAATTCGAATGACAAGGAATAAATACCTCCCAACTTTTCTTTTAGTTACGCAATAAAACAATAATTTTCCTTCATTAAAGGAATGCTGCCCTATACTTCCCTTAATAAAACAAATAGACAGAGATTATACCAGGGATGAATAAAATCCCGTATATTCTCGGCTTTATCGCCATTGATAGTTATGTCAGTTTAGCTCCCGTTAGTTTCACAAGCCCTAGTTTAATAATAAGTTATTATTGTCCGCCCCAGAGACCATACTCATGTTTATCAAAATTCATCTTATGTTTCAAATACTTTTGGAAAAAGTCCTTGTGCTTAATTGATAAATCAAAATACCCAATAACTGGATGTTCTGAGGATAGGTTAAAGTTTACCCTATATATTCTACATTTCTGACAATCCTTCTGTCACTAACCTGCTTCAATACATCCTTATTAAACAAAGAAACCGAGGTCATATAGTGGATGAATAAAATCCCCTATATTCTCGGCTTAAACGATTGATTGTTATGGAATTTTAGCCTTACGTTACTTCTTTAGTGTTCATATTTTCTAGACTTACTTATTTTCACTACTAGGTAAATATTAAATATAAGTGAGCTTACTAAATAGGAAATAAATACATATTGACCTTGATCTATATAGAAAAAAAGGACTGGTATAAGAAATACAAGTATTGCAAACAGAATTCCATTGAACAATATTACTTCCCCCTTACAACCTATTGTTCGGTTACCTCCAATTGTAAAGCCTTACGTTAGTTCCTTAGAACATCAGTTATATTTTTCCCTACTAATCATAATAAACGAACTTATCTTCAAGTTTTCTTTCAAGTTCTTTACCTTCACATCCTTCATTTATTAGTAGTTGATATTCTTCTTTAAATTCATCAATTACAATTACAGTACCAATTTCATTGGAATCTAAATTGAACATTCTAGGGTAATATACAAGGTCCACTGCTTTAATGGATGGGTCATATTCTCGGTTAATGAAGTATAAAAGAAATTTGATTGATTGATTAGTCACAATATTTTTACCTTCTTTATTTTCGTTAATATCTTTGCTTCTTATATGCTTATCTGTTATTGCAAATTGAAGTACCTTATCGTTTTCATTTTGTTTTGCTTTTAATAGTCTTACTTTATCTTTTTCAGACATAACAAGATGTAGAATTTTTTTAATTTCAAATGTTGTCACACTTGATTCGATTCTATATTTATCTCGGAAGATAAATGCAACATCATTTTTTATTTGTTTCGCATCAAACAATTTTTCACCCACAGGTGTTAATTTATGAGTGTTTATTAAAAGATTATTGATATAAAAAAATAAGATTATTCCAGTAAATACTGTAATTACCCCAAACAATACCTTTCTTTTTTTAAAAATCACAACCTTTTCCCCCTATTTAAAAAAATACACTTCTCCATCAAGAACACATCTTTCATTAGAAACATTTTACCATATATTGGTCATGTTTTATTTACAATAAATTTAAACTTCTTCTGCCACTAAACTGCCCGTTAGTACAGCAAGCAAGAAATTACTTGTGTGCATAAATATTAGTATGTATACACTCCTCTAGAGTATTGACTGCCAGCACACACACCGAAAACAAGTGATTAACTGATTTACAAATGTATCGAGTGGTCATCCAAAAGTGGCATAAGCATGCCTCCGACTTGGAAAATTATCCAATTTATCAAGCGAAAACTGTGTCATCTTTTTCAAGCGGTCATTATTAAGTGATGTAACAATTCTTCAATTTGATTCGAACACATACATAGCATCAACTTGAATCTATTAGGTAAATCTATTAGCAGGAGGGAATGCCGTGCCAATAAAAATTTTATTCCTTATGATGCTTATTATATTCCAGTTCATTTCTGTGACTAAGGCGGAAGTACCTTTGAAGGCAGCGTTTGTTCGTGATCATCAGTTATGGATGAGGGAGGGAGATCATGAAGTTCAGCTTACTACAAATAAATATGTTTATTCTCCCGATTGGTCCTACGATGGTAGATTCATTGCCTATATAGATGGTGACGAGAAGGGGGAAAAATCTCAACTTTGGATATACGATACAATGAAAAAAGAAAATTATAAACCGTATCCAATGATTGAGACTTCGTTGTTTCAGTGGTCCCCTGTTGCAAATGAACTAGCCTATTTATCTGGTTGGGTGCTAAATGTTACAAAGACCAAGGATGGGAGGCCTTACGGTTTTGAAAATGTTTCATTAGGGGTTAGTGAATTTGAATGGTTTCCAGACGGAAAAGAGTTTATTGTTTCTACCCAATCTGGCCGCCTTCCTACAGGTTGGGAGCCAATTAAGTTGTATCAAATCCCAAAGAATATGAATCTGAATGAGAGCAAACCGAAGCTATTATACTCGATTCCAATTAATGAAAATAAATTATTTGCTGTTACTATTGGTAATTTTAAATGGAGTCATGATGGAAAATGGGTCAGCTTTCTTGGGACTCCTACACCTTCTTGGGCAATGGACAGCAATCCTTTATGTGTTTTATCTTCTGATGGCAAAGTATTCAAAGACATCGGTAGGATGTTAGGATTTAGTGATTGGTTCAAGTGGGCTCCACAAGCCAACCAATTAGCTTATATTTCAGGAGAAGGACGGTTCTTCGTTAAGAATAAGGTGACTAAAATTGCTGATATTGAGGTAGCTACCAAGCAGGTAGAATATACACCGAAAGGGTTTGTAGACTTAGATTTAGAGTGGATGTCTCCTTCCAAAGTGATCGTCGCACGGTCAAAGGAAAACAAAGCGTGGAAAGAGGGTCCTACTCCAACAATGTTTACCTCCCTATATCAGATAGATTTAAGCTCAAATGCTCAGAAGCAAATCACATTTCCAAAAGATAAGGAATTAGATATCAATCCTCAAGTCGTTGGTTCATATCTCACATGGGTTCGTAAGCAAGATAGAACATACATGGGTGATGTATGGGTAAAGGATGATAAGCAGAAAGAAGCGAACATTTGGATTAATGATGTAGAATATGGACCTGTTATATATAAGAATAACAGAGAATAATTGACGGTTTCCTTTTGTTATTTTTTTGTTAAACCAATACTTTCATAAAGCACAATAAAAAGCTGAAAACATGCAGGTAAAAACTTGTAGGTTTCAGCTTTTTGTGAAATCAGTTATGAAAAAACCGCCAATTATCTTACTTTATCGATAGAAGCTCTTATCTATCGATAAAGGATTCTTATTTTATTTCAGCCTTCCGTTAGTTAATTAGTTTGTGTTTTCTTTATATCTTCGATTGGTGGCTTGAATCCTCCATCAGTATCATAATATCTATAATCTAAAAAATATATTTTGAAGAGAAAATTAACTATCATAAAGATAATTAATAAAACGATGGCGATTGAAACCCAGAACGCGCCTTTAATAATAAAAATAAACAGTTTTGATTCAACAATCTTACTCCCCCAATCCATAAATCCACCTTCTCTCTAATTAGGGTTACATTTATCCCTATTTTAACCATTCGGGAATGTATTAACATTAATCTTTGGTTAAACACATCCTGCTATGATTACCAAAAAGACGAGATGAACAAGTTTTAAATGGAAATAATCTTTTCCCTTTTATTTGGTATTTGTCAGTCACCTTCGATGCAAGTTGAGGTGGAACTACCTACTACATGATTTAATGCAATTAATACTACTTGAATTGATTAATTCATAGCCAAGCCCATAATCAATGAACACAATTACTTTAGTTTCACTTCCTATATCTTTGTATTAGAAAAGGGAATTTCGATAAGTTGAAATTTTTCAATGTTTCCAGTTTGATAGTTGATACCATTCTTCCGTAGGTAGATTTCATTTTTTCTTTATTAATGGTAAATATGGTTATGTTATTCCCTAGCGTGTTATGTAAGATAGAAAGCCGAATATAAAAATAAAAACTTGCTTAAATAGGTTTTCCATACTAAAAGACGCCTTCTTATTAAAGAAAAGCGTCCGATGATTGAAACAAAGAAATATGAGCAAACTTTACACCAGAACAGAATGAAAGTGCCGACAAGACAAATAATTAAGTTCTGCCTTAACGAAAACAGATCATTCCTTCCGTTAGGACCAATCAACACCACTCCAAGAGGATTGCACCTTTCGCAACAGAACGATTTGGCCGAGATGATACGTATCGTGCATCATGATATTGCTGAGTAAACGCTCCATAGAGTAACTGTTAGCTGCATACGGAGCTGTTAACTTTTCATCGTCAAGATCCGAAATGACCGTTTTTAATTTATTCATGACTTCATAAAGGCGCTGCACTGTCTTGGCCCACCCAATTTCGTCTTCTGGATCCCCCGGATTTCCAAAGGTTTCATCATTGCCTTCTGCTTTATGCGGATTCTCTGTGCCCTTAATTCGATGGATCACGTCTTCATTCCAAAATATCAAGTGGTTGACAATCTGCCAAATTGAATTGCTGGTTCCCGAACTTGTCCATGTTGCCTCAGCTGCCTTGACTCCATGAAGCGCCTGATCCATGGATGCAAACCACTCATTTTCATAGCAATGCATGTCGAGTTGTTCTAAAAACATTTTGGCTACAACTTGCATAAAATCAATCTCCTCACTGTTTTCTGTAATCTTTCAAAGTTAAAAGACATGAAAAAATCTATCATAGTATAAATTAATCGTTCCTAAAAAGGTATTTACCAAAACCAAATGTGTCCCTTCTATCTTGGATCAAAATTATCATCATTTGCAACTGTCGAACAAATAACGAAAAAATGTTCTCAATGAAATCCTCCAATCATTTTTTGGGGGAATACAACACAAATATCTTTCTCTCTAACTTATTCGAATCATCTAGTTTAAATTCCTTCATCATGTACCTACCTACGTGGGTTTATCCTCCTCTATTGATTAGAGTCATTCTGTTTGTTTTGTCTCTCTAAAATCTTGTCTTTTAGTTTTTCACTTGTTATAGTACTAACCATAATCGACAAGCGTTTGCCACTTGTCGATCATAACGGGACGCTGAAACAATTTTCAACCTAGGGTTTGCTTTACTTGAAACTGAAATAGGCTTTACCTCAAGATGAAGTAAAGCTTTTAGATTACTCTATTTTGTAATGATCCGTTTTACCTGAGTTTTATCTTCTAGCTATCATTTCGATTTCAATCTGTGCACCAAGAGGTAGCGATGATACACCTATAGTTGTACGAGCAGGATAAGGCATAGAAAATTGTTGTGAATAAACTTCATTCATTGCAGTGAAATGATTCATATCAGTTAAAAATACATTCACTTTTTGAACATTGTCAGGAGTTAATCCTGCTGCATCCAATACATGGAATAGATTCTCAAAGCATTGTTTTGTCTGTTCAACAATATCACCTTCTACAAGCTTTCCAGTCTTTGAATCTACTGGGGTTTGCCCAGATAAAAATATTAAATCTCCTGATTCAATTGCATGTGAGTAAGGACCCACAGCGACAGCTCCTGATGCATTAAAAGCATTTCTTGACATATTAAAATTCCTCCTTTTTATTAGTTAGATTTACAGAGTAGGCAACCCAAAAACTATTACTTCAAGTAGCTCTTGAACACCTTAAATAAAATTAAGCAAGCTATATTTCAAAAGTGGTGTCTTTCAAATCTCTCTGTATCTATTAACTCCTATTCGCCAAATATTGGCTAAAATCCTCCAAAATAGGTGTGGCTCATTAGCAACATTGGATTTCCAGCAAATAACTCTATTAATTAGCAACTTGAGTAGAAGGAAATGAAAATGAAACTATCAAACACATGGGAAACATATGAAGCTGACATGAGACTTACTATCTAAACAATTTCCCCTGTTTTAACTTTTTAATAAGTTGTATATCTATTCTCTTTTTCTTTAGAGTTAATCTATAAAGTTCACCATATTGTTTTTTGTAGCTTTCAAATCTTTCCCTACCTATGATTCCCTCATCACTATAAAGCCTTTTTTATCTTTCTACCACCTGAGATTGGTTGTTTTCGAGAAAAACAACATCTCGGCAAAAAAGCATGTATAGATACAAACTTACTATATTCTTTCATTTCAAATACTACTCAGTCACCTACCGTTGGAAAGTCCTTCGATACATTTTTAGACAATAATGGAGGTGATGGAAGTTTGTCACTTTATTTCAGTAGTCCGAGGGTCATTTTCTGTGCATGACAAATTGGGATTTACTATAAATTTAAAGCTATTTTTCTCGTAAAATGGAATTAAATCGTCCTCACAAAACAAGCTAATCAAATCAATGTGAGTTAGTCTTTCTAACAAATGGGATACAAGTTTCGTACCAATACCTGATTTTTGATAGCTAGTATGTATGACAACGTCTTCAATATAGGCTCTAAATTTACCATCTGAGATCACTCTTGCAAAACCAATAAGTTCCTCGCCATGCTAGGCACCAACTGACACGTCGTGCTTTAACATTTTGTCAATATCCTGTTCTTTTCTTTCTTCCCACCAACCCACATGATGATAAAGTTCCTCAAGTTCATTTGCTTTAATTGGTTTTTTGTTATAGCTTTTAATTTCTACAGTCAAATGGCTCATCTCCAGTTTGTTTTATTTAGTTATTTACTAACTCTTTAATGTTTGACTAAATAAGGCACCATTTAGTTTAGTTGGATTTTTTTTCAAAGACTTTCTGGAGCATCCTAGAGTATTCCATTTTCGGATGGTTTCAATCGCATCTGCCCCATTGTATATGATCATGATTTTTCACTCCCTATAGTACAAATCTATTAATCAATTACTCAATATTACAATTGAGATTGATAAGAATCCAATTTCCTTTGTGCTGATCCCAAACAACGAATAAGAAAATCCACAATAAAGCAAACTTAGGTACATCATGTTGATGGTATGTAAGTAAAATATTTTATTAAATATATAGCTGTTAATGAGGATGACCAATTCACAGATGAATTTTACATGGAGAATCTATTAAACAGGTTTATAGTCAGATCAAACCTTTTTGGTATTTGTACTAGAAACATTTCATTTCGTTACATTAGAGAAATTAATTTAGAAAACTATCCAGAATTATCACATAGTAATATTGTGCGAATTTGCGAAAGAAAAGTATTATCCATTAATATATTTTAAAAGAAATATTCAAAAAGGCATTTCGGGGGATAAATTAATAGAAAAATACAGGCAAACTCTTTTAGAGTTTAGCCTGTATTCTTTCATTATTGTTTACAATGCTTTAGCTATATTTTTAATAAGTTATTAATGATTACTAAAAGGATTTAGTTGATCTAATTCGTCTTTTATCCCATCTACGAACTTATTATACCGTTCAATCAAAATTCTTTCATAGTACTGATCTTCTGATTCTTCACTTTTCTTTTTATATCGTTCTTCAAAAGGCGTTGGTAAAAAATGATTTCTTACCGATGAATTACTTACATATGTTAAATAGTCTGCTGGTGACTTTGAGCTGATTTTTGAATTAGCATAGGCTGAAATATATGTTCTATTTAAAGGACTATTCAGAATATGTTTTTCATTTCTAAGTTTGGCAGTAGTCTCACCAATCTTTGTTACTTCATATAGTGGACAAATGTGGTGGTCTTGTACCTTTAATTTAAATGATTCACCGTTTACTTCAACATCTTTTTCTTTAGCGATATCCCAGGCATTTAAAAATAGCCTATTTCCATTTGGGAGAAAATCATACGGTTGTCTACTAACAATATATTGTAGTATGCTAATTTTCACTGCTGAAGGTATGTCGTGATTTGGGTCCTTATACAAAAGTACATCTTTGCTTGAATAACTTGGTTCATTTAAAACGTTATTGTACCAAGATTTAAAATTATTTGTCCCATTAATTATTAGATCTTGTAAGTCACAAATATCCTTTATACATTTCTGATTTTGGCTTTCTCTATACCTACCACTAAAGATTGAAATCCAATACCAATATTCAATCTTATCTATCATAAACTTATTTGACCAAACATTATCATCTTTTAAAGCATATGCTATTGGTAAAATCATTAATTCATATGGAAGAGCGGAAAGTTTTATTACACCACATCTAATTTGCAAAAATGCAAAACTCCTAATTAGTGCCTTTAAAACTATATCAGTATTTTCCTGTATTTGAATATGACTCAGTGATAAATGCTTCTTTTTCTTAATATGATCTATTTTAAGCAATGTGTCATTGCCATTGGTAAAGTGAGAAAATATCGATAGTAAATTTAAAAATTGTTTTTTTACTGTCTTAGAAATTTCATTGTTTTCTAAAGTCCCCATTACACTTGGAGACCAAGTGCTAGGCTTAACGCCGATTATATTGTCAAGAATACCGTTAGAAATATCAATTTCTTTTCTTAATTCATTATGTATTTTTAATGAAAGGGAACCTCCCTCACTATTCCGAGCGGCCTTTGCAACAATAATATCAAAATTATCCAAAGCAGTTGGATTAGAATTTATGCTCTCAAAAATAGCGATAGCCCTACTTATTTGATCTGATGGTAGTTCAATTGTAGAAATTGGTTGATCTATTAATTCCACTAAATATTTGTTAACTTTTTCACACCATTTTGCAGCTAACATAGACCAAGCATTTCTAATTGCATTTTCATCGTTATTCTCATAATAATCACCAATATCTTCCTCTACTTCGTACAGTAGTTCTATAATATCTTTTTTTCCATCTCGAACTTCAGCCTGTAACTCTTCAACTCTTTCTGTTGCAAGTTTTTGCAATACTGATTCATGTAAAGGTTTTACTTCTTTTTCAGACGAAGGTGGTTGGTATATACTATACAATGGGACAAGATGGTCATTGGAAGCCTTTTTTGCTATGTAATTTCTCAACTTATTGCCTTCCAATGGTATCCCATTATCATCCTTTGGCGAAAAACCTGGATGATACCATTTATCTAGTTCTTTAGTCTTTAATATATTTTTAACCTCTAAGAAATCAACAACTTGGTCTGGCTCAAGGTTATCTAGACCTTTAAACTTTAAATTATTCCATCCAAAAATATCGTCTTCTTCATTAGTAGGTTTTACCCTAATGAACCAACGTGTTTTTAATTTTGGATATAAATTATCCCAAATATTCCTCCAGGATTCCCTTTCATTAAAAAAGTCACTAAATGTACTCTTTATAGTTGAAAGCCTTTGTTGTCCATCTAGTAAAAAGTAGCATTCTTTTGACCTGTCCTCATCTGGAATTTCCAATTCTTTAAAAAAGCATAATTCCTTGGCTGCAAATTCTTTTAACTCCCCTTTTAAAATCAAAATCCCGCCCATTGGTAATAAGGTGAAAATGGAGGACAATAAACTTTTTTGTTTATCAAAATCCCAAACATAACTCCTTTGAAAATCAGGTAATACCAATTTGTTTTGTTCATTTAAATCAAAGCAATCTTTTATACTAGGCATAACTATACCCTCCTCTTACATTAAATGTATCTATTGGAAATTATACTATAAATTCCCACTTAGTTCATTACTACTTTTTATACTCTATTTGGATATCCTAAATATAACAAAAATGCCATCCCTGTAAAAAATATGACTTGTCCTAGATATCTCTATTTTGTTAGCCCTTTGTACTTTACCTGTAGCCAAATTGTTAGTAATTTAGTAATATACTCTAAAAAGGCGGAAAACATAATGTCGGTGTTTAAGTACGCATTAGAAGAAATAATTAGCTAAGCAAAGAATACTTGTGGTCCATTTTCATTTCAAGATTATTTAAAGGACAACAAAATAAATAATCAAAGAAATACAGCCGCATTTATTTCAATAGACGCATATGAAGCCTTAGATAAAGATTTAAGAGAAAACAATATAATGGTACTTAGACTAGGAGTTTCTTCTTCTAGTAAAAATACACAATTTGCATTAATTAGACCTAATACATCAATATTAGATGACTATTTCTTAAGAGATGAAATCATATTTGAAGATAAACAAGGGTCGAAGTTTTCACCTATTGTAAGTTATAAACAGCTTTACGGATTTAAAATTCTCCCTAAATTATCGGAAACTTCATTAGTAAATTTAGGACTAGCTTCGGGGATAATAACTAGTGCTCTTAGTCTCGATAAAAACGAAATTCCTCTTGCCCCAGCAACAGGAAAATCTACTTTTACTTTTAATTTAAAACTGCATAGTGAACACGATGAAGAATATGCCCATATTAACGGACAGGTTGAGGTGGATGCGATATTTGTCGAAAAAAGAAATGTCAAAGAGAAAGTGTTTGTTATCGAGGCTAAATCAAATGATAACTTTAGGTCACTTGCAAAGCATAAGTTAGTTTATCCCATACTATCTATTGCAGACAAGGTGCCAAAAGACATGGAAATAATTCCAGTTTACCTTAAAGTATTTATTAGAAACTATGGTTTACATTATCACATTGTAGAATGTACTTTTCCTGATCCACGAATTCAGACAGTTAATGAACTTTATCCAGTAAAGCATACCCACTTAAAATTACCTTTATTTTAAGAACTGAAAACTTATATAAAAAAATTGAACCTGACCAAGGAGATCATATATGGTGGTAAAATATGTATTTTCGTGGTCTCTTTGACTGTAATTTTGACTGAATTTCTCTTTTAATGTTATTTATGTAAATTCAATTAAGGATAAACTTTTGTTATCTAGGGCTGCATCAATTATGAATATTGCCATGACGCAGTTTGAAAAGCTACCCCAAGGAGTTCTGTAAGCGTGTAAGCGAGTCATAAGGCAACCACCTTGACCTTGGAGCCGACAAGGCATACATACCCGCCTCTCATTGTAATGTGAACGTCTAGTCCGGAAAGTGTTTAAAAAAGCTCTTAACGTTGCAGAGGTGTCACTAACTTTTTCCTAAATATCACTAAAATATGTAAGAGCTGTCATTTTTTGCGGCTGTAATCATCAAATATTATTTATTTTGGTGGGGGTTGATATTTTCTCTTATTTCCGGTATAAAGTTTTGATAATATAGATATAAGATCAATTTATTATAGTTAAAAAGAAAAAGAGAACATATATATCTACATGTCCTCCTTAAATAATACATATTAATATGTTCCTGAGTTTTTTGAAGTGTAATATATTAAATAATATAATTACAATATGCCTCTTCAATAAAACATCCACAACCACCAAAATCAAAAAGATCGATTTCATCTGATCCATTTTCAATTTCATTTCTAAGGTTTCTTAATGTTAATCGATAAGTATTTTTGTTTTTCTGCCTTTTTAAAATCGATACTTCCTTTCCTAAGTACTCTATCATTTCTTGCTCTTTTTTTTCATGATAATGATATACCGCGGGCAAAGTTTGAAGTAAGTTTTTAAAATGGGCTTGTCCAGCCTTAACACAAAAACCGCCACAATTATTATGAGAAAAGCCATATTCATATAATCGCGGCCTTTTTATCTCCTTTTTTTCTAACCCTATAAGCATTTCATCTTTTGATAAATAAGGTTCTTCACATAATGGAGCTAACACCTTAAATGGGCTCCAATTATTTTTTATCTTTTCTAATCTATGCATCTCTGTCCAATCAATTCCTACATATAAAGTTACCTGTTCAGGAGAAAAATTGTTTATAACCCATTTCTTTGCTGGCTCTTGTTTTAGAATCCTAGTACAAGGTGCAATCCTAGAATTACCAAGGAATCTTACATCTTTAAATACCTGCCAAACATCTCTACCATCGCAAAGTCTAATAAACGTTGCTCCAATTTCCTTTGTAGTTTCATCTAAAAACCGATATAAATCTTCATCCTCAGTAAGTGTATCTGTAAATAATAGAATAATATCATCTATGCTTTCCCTCTCAGCAACTCTTTTGGCAGCCATATAGCTACCGATACCTCCTGAATACATTATTACATGTTTCATATTATCCCCTCCAAGGAACATACGTTCTATATCTATTATACCAGTAATATTTTAAATAATCAAAATTCTACCTATATAAATATCACTATGTTTTTCCGAAGTATAATAAAAAAAGCACCTTAAGGAAGTTTTACTCTATCCAAAGGTGCTTTTTTATTAATGTAAGTAAATTTCATTTTATGAAAAAGAACATACGCATGGTATTGTGTCATCCGGTTTAAACAAGTACTTTTCAATACCTTCTTTTGTAATATCTTCCCGATACTGCCTTAAAGTATAGGCTCCTCCATTTTTCTTTAGGATAGATACATTTTTATCAAAATGTTTGCGGAATCGTTCTTCCATCTCTTCCTGCTCTTTATATTGATCTGGCCAGATTGCATAAAGAGTAGCATAATGTTGGAAGCCCCCCCTAACACACCTTCCACCACAATTGGCGTGCGAGAATCCTTTAATACCATACTCAACTAATTTCCTAGCTGTTGGATCATTTTCATTTTCTGCCTTCTCAACAGCAACTGTATACATACGTGGAAGTTGAATTCCCCATTCATTTTGAATAATGCCTTTAGCATTTATGTCCTCTCTAAGAGTTTCTATTAGAGGGAATCTAGTCTCGATAGGCTCAAGTGGGAAATGTTCATAAAATGATCGAATTCCTGCTGCTTTTCTTATATTCATATCAGGACTATTTTCATCAATAATATTATTTTTTCTCTTTAGATGCGTATCATCACGACGATGTTTTTCATGTGGTGCAATACCAAAATATAAAATTGGTTCTACATTTTCATTGTCACGTAATTCCTCTAGATATACAAGAGTTTGTCTAACTTTTAACTCCTCTGAACATTTCGCTAGACGAGAATTCCCTAGAAATTTAAAATCATAAAATACTTCCTCTGGGGTTCTTCCATCTAGAATCTCTGTGATTTCAAGACCGATATATTCTGAAACCTCATCCATAAAACGTAAATTATCAACATCCTCCCAAAGGGTATTTGTAAAAAATAATTTACAATTTTCCTTTCCAAATGCTTGCACCATGTAATACGCAACGTATGCACTGCCTGCACCACCAGAGAACATTGCAATATATACACGCTTACGCTCGGAACGTGGAAGATGTATTGCCCATTCTTCCTGGATTATTCCTTTAATATCTAATTGATTATTTTTTGTTTCTAATAATGGAAAACGAATCTTAACTGAATCTATCGGAAGTTGATCGAAAAATGCTAGTATACTCGAATCTTTACCAAGTTCCTTTTCAATACTTTCTAAACAAATATTTTTGTTTTCGTACATTTCTTCTGGAGCTATTCCAAAATACAGGATTGGTTCTAATTTCTCATTATCACGAATCGATTGTAAATATGCAGCTAAATGTTGCAATTGAACTTCTACTGAGTAACTAAGCTGTGATAAATCTTCGTCTGGAACAGAATATGGATAAAGAATGTGTTCTTGGTTATTCCCTTCAATTTTTATTAGAGGAATCCCAATATAATTAGCGACATCCTCCATAAACTTATGATTACTAGAATAATTAGGATCTTCATTATGTTTACTGAAAGTATCAATAAACACTAATCTACTATTTTCTTTTCCATATGAGTCAACCAAATTCTTGGCAACGTAAGAGCTAGTAATACCTCCGGCTAATACTGCTATATGAATGAAATTTTCTTTGGAATTATCCAATTTAAACACCTCTAAGTTATTCAATATATTCTTCCAGTAAAAGGTAAATAATATATTCTAATTCATTTTTTGGTATATTACGACCTGCGTTCTTTATTATTCTATCAATATTTGTATAAACTGTCTTTGCTTTAACTGAGAGATCTACTTTTGTAATTACTTTTGGTTTATTATTCATTTCAATTTGGTAATAGTCGACAGAATCCTCTTTGATTAACCCTGTGCCTCTATTTTTATCATCCTGATCAAATTTAATGGTTTCGATAAAATTATATTGAAAATCCTTCTTAAATTTATCTTTGGTTATATCTGACCAATCTTCTATTCGAACACCCGAAAAGTTCTCAATAAGGTTCCTAACCCAACAATTATCATCATTATTTGTAATCAAAATGGACTTCACTAACTCATTATTTTTCTTCAAGTATTCATCTTTACTTTTCGCCCATTCCAATAGTTGTTCAAAATTCATTTTACCACTTGTTTGAAGAATGTAGCCTTCTATATGTTTTTGCAATTCAAATATAAAGCATTCTGCATATTCCTTAACCCTTAATAATTCTATAATATTATCATTATTATAAAGAGAATATAACTCGGCTATGCTCTTTTGTGGTTTTACCTCAGTCTTCCTAATCGCATCCCGCAAAGATGCAAATTCCTTGTTTACTGAATCTGATAATTGCGTAAACCTAGGTAATGATCTTAACCATTTAACTAATGTACCGCAAATCTGTATTAATCTAGAATTATACTGCCCTTCTAATCTTTCTTCTATATAATTAGAAAAATAGTTTTCAAGAGAATTGAAAAATTGAATATATTTTTCATCAATTTTTTCATATACATATTTGTAGTTTTCGGGACCTTCTTCTTCCAATATCTCATATAATTTATTTCCATTTAATCCTGGAACAAAGATTTCATTTCTATAGAGCAAAAACTCGCTCCAGCGATCGCGTAACATTGATACTAAAAGTATGGGTACAACCGGTTTCCTTATCCCAAATGGAGCTTTTGTAAAGATATCTATTATTTCTGAAAAGCTCCCTTTGGGTTGTTCTTCCAGCACCTCAATTAATTTTTTTCTCAATAACCTATATGGCGCATATTCAATATTACTATAATCTAGATTATTTACATTTTCATCGAAAGAATTATTATTTTTAAATACGGATGCGTAAATAGAGTAAGCTGGTCCATTGCCTCCAATACCAAATTGGCTTTCAGTAGGTGATTTAATGATATTATCTATTAGAACTTTTGCTCCTGAAATTTGTTGGGAAGAACTATTCATTCTATTAAAATACTCATTGACGATTCTTGGTGCCTCTCCATATAAAGAATAACATTTATTGGATAATAGTTCTGATACTTCTATTTCACTATTTACTTGTTTTATTTCCCTTGATGTTAGCCATGTTATATTTTCATCAAAAGTTGACAGCGTTGATAAAAATTTTCTGATTACATGGTTTACTTCTTTTAATAAAATAATAAGTTCTTCTTTAATACCCTTATCTTCTGATAATAGTTCTTTGTCTGCTGAAAATGACTCAATGATATAGCTTTCTAAAATTTCCTGTCTTATTGAAGATAGCGGTTTAGGATGAATCGCAAATATATCCTTTTCAGATTTGGAGAGTTTTAATATTTCCTCAATAATGGCTGAATGGCTTTTGTTTTCAGGAATAACATAATAAATTACAAGGTCTGTTTCAGCATTTTTGTTCTTTAACGTATTAAAGGTATTCAAATTTGTTTCTAGAAGTAATTCTACCTTAGCAAATCTAGTCATTTCTTTTTCATCATTATATTTCTCTGGAAAGTAGTATCTTTTTGAAAGATTTTTTGATAATACTTTTAATACTTCAACCTGATTAATTACAAATTCTGATTTTTTTTGTAAAATCTTTTCTTGAATATCTATGGTGCTCCCTGTATGGATTTCCCAATTTTCACCAAGCCTGTTAAACCTAATGACTTTTTGATGTGCTAGTAGCTCTAGAATGGAAATTAACTCTTTCTCGTCAACTTGTATAGCAAATAATAAGAAGTCTGTTGTAATCTTCTGTTCTTGTTGTAGACCACATAAATTCCATATCGAAATAAATTTGATAAGGTTGAATGCTAGTTTTTTATTTTGTAATGTGTCAGGTATTCTTGCAATTGCTTTTTTATATGATAATAGATTCTTAGAGATATCAGAATCAACGTCGTTACCAGATGAATCTGAGAAAAAGTAATCGAACAACTGGTAGGGTTTATAATAGGTGTTCGATTTGGAAATATGATTTATTAACCCCCCTGTTTCTTCACTTTCTAAGAAGGTAAAAAGCGTTCTTTCGTTTTGTCCAAAAACGCTCGATAACTGTGGTAAAATAAACAGAGTTACTGGATGTAATGGAAACATAGATTTTACTATTATTTGTTCTCTTTCAGATGGGTTTAGACTCGGAAATAGGGAGTAGTTCTTTAGCTTTTCTATTGTATAATCATATAAACTTTGTGAAATTTCAGGCTTTTCCAAAAGATTTTCTGTCATGATCACTTCTGCAATTTTTAAGAATGTTGCTTGGTCACTTGTAATAGTATACTGTCTAAAACGTTTCTCAATCCGCTGAAATTCCCTAGCTATATCTTCATGCATTCCTCTAAAATACTGTCTCAAACTCTTATGAGTAATTAGCATTAAATGTAATGATTGTTCACGATCTGTTAGTTCTGCTAGGTCTTGAATATCCTGCATAGTTTCATTCAAATTAGTACTGCTTAACCCTTGCAAAAAACGGCCAAATTCATCATGAACAATAATTAATCCTAAATTGTTTTGATCCAAAACTTTTGTAATATGCTCCATTTGTGTTAAAAAACTTTCATTAAATCCAACATCAAACGTTGACCCCGATGTTAGAGTAGGGTATATATCGTTGAAAAATTTTATTTCATCTTCATTTTGATTTTTTATCTCGTCTATCCATTTTTCTACGCTTTTATTCTTTCTCTGTATCAATTTACTAAAGTAAGAATAGGTTTCAGGAAAGTCTAACTCCCATTTTTTTACTGAATCTAATATTTTTTCACTAACTCCAGGTAATATGATTTCTATCTTTTCTGTTTTTAAGGTTTTAATAATATTTGAAAGTATTGCTTGCCTAAACCTACCTTCATTACCTGTTAACAGGACTGGTAAATATTTTTTATCTAACTTACTAGCAGCACTCATTTGTACAGATATATAATCATCAAAATGATTAAATTTATTAATAAGTTTTTCAACACCTGATATTTTTGTACTCTTAGAAACAATGCTACTTATTACTGTTGCTAAAAGCGATTTCCCTGTTCCATAAGCCCCTACAATTATATGAGCTCGGTTACTATCTTTTACAAACCCATCCAATAGCCCTTTTAATACCTCTGTATGAGAAGGTGTTGGGATATACCTATTAATAAATTCATCCTTACCAACATCAAACCTAATATTTACACTCGTTTTAAATCCCATTAGTATTTGTCACCCTTTCAAACTTATAGTTATATTCGTGACAGAGATAGTCAATTGGATCTATCTTTGGAACTCTAATATAATCTAAATTATTTGTTCTTACATATTCTATTGGATAGGTATCGTCGTTTGTTAGTTTATTTAATGCTTCGATTATTCTATTCCTAGAAAGATTAAAAACTTTCCCCCACAAAAATTTCTCGTTAATAATTTCTTCTAGACTAATGAGTTCAACATCATGTTCAAGAGCATATTTTAGTAGAACATAATATAGTGAAATTATCCCAATCTTATGAATGTCTGGACTAATTTTACGTATATTTTCATGTTTCTCTTCTGAAGGTTCCTCTTTTATTAGTGTTAATTTTGTAAAAGGACTAAAAATGAAATCCTCAGGGTCGTTTTCATTTGCATCTTTAGTATAAAGTTGTATTAAGACATCAATATCTCTATTGAGCGATGTTTCTGATACCGATTTTGTCTCATTGTTCTTAACCCATGTAATAAATGATTTTTTTAACTCTGTTCTTTGTGATATAGTTTCTTTATATATATTAAAATACCAATAAAATACAGTTGCTAAGTCATGATTACGCACTAAATGATAGTGTAATAATGAAACAGTTTCATTCTTTTGAAGTAGTCTATCAACAGAAAATACAATTTCACCAACTTTTGTAAGCCGGTGTTCTTTATTTCCAGTTTCAACCATAAGATTTGTTGCAGTTAGCCAAAACCTTAGTGATTTGACCATATTCTTACCTAATCCTATTTTTTCAAAATTATCTTTATCAAAGAAAAAACGAGGATTTTCTGATATAGCCTTCAATCCCTTACTAACCCATTTATCTCGTAAATAGAAGCTTTCATGTCTTCCGTAAGCCATTATATTACTTCCCTTCTAACATTCTTTACTCTTTACTGGTTATGTATATCCAGAAATAACTTATCTCATATTTCAGTAAAGAATATAATATTTTTCATTACACGCTACTGGGTAACCTCTCCAGAAATAATTATACAACAAATTGATTCGTAAAGTAACTACAAAGCTTAAATAATAGAACAAATATTCCTAGTTCATAAAAAAAAGTGCCTTATTAATTTCAAAGGCACTTATTTTTACATTTTATCAATATGGTAATATAATTTATTAACTATCTGTTATTTCTCCTTAAAGCTAATCTTTGCTATCTTCTAACCAATCTAGCAATTTTAATGGATCATCAAAAAGATAATCATCCAATTTTTCATTGGAGCTTTCATCATCTAATCGGTGGTCTAGTTCAGCAAATTCTTCCTTAAACTCTTCGTAATCATCATATTCATCTATTTCAGCTCCAACTACCACAAAGTCGTTGAATTCATCAAAATCAAGTAGGAGTAAATCTTCATCTGCTACTAAGAGTTCAATATCCTCATTATTATCAACAAAATCATCATTATAGAGATTTCTAAAGTATTTGCCATTTGCTTCTGCGAAATCTTTAAGCGATAAGAACGAAGTAGTTCTCTCATCTTCCAATAACACATTTTGGAATTCATTTGATAAGAAACCGTAAGTTAAATATTCATTAGATTCTGGATGAACATAGTAATCCCTTGAAATCGAAAATATGAGATCATAATAGAAATCCCTAAGACTATCTTGACTGTGATTGCAATAAGATAAACTAGATAATTTTGATAGAGTTTTATTAGTTATTTCATATAAATTATACCAATCTGATAGAAACACTTCTCCGTTATTCGCTTCATTATGATTATCATTTAATATGGAAGAAAATAAGATATTATTTTCATGATAAAAAACAACAAATATTGGTGATGAGATAATTTTACTTAAAATTTTAGTAATAGTATGAGCATTATAACTCCTATCTCTTATAGAAGAAATTAGTTCAATAGCTAAGAATATAACATCTTTAAATTTGGGTTTATAAGTCGCGAAGCTTTCGGATGTCAGTGAGAATAATAATGATATTGACTCAATTTTACTTAGAAATAATTCTTCTTCCTTATTAAATAATAATTTTTTATTTATAGTTGAATAAATAAATTCATTTATATCCTGATTAATTACATTTTTTATTGGTATAATTGGAAAATCCATTGCCTGAAACAACATTAATCCACTATTATAAAT
>NZ_CAKJTG010000043.1 GCF_917563885.1 Pseudoneobacillus rhizosphaerae | reverse complement strand
GTTGATTCATATGTTGGTGAATTTCTTAAGAAAAAATAAAATTGCTGCTGCTTTATTCACAGTACTTCGAATTTATTTAGGATATGCTTGGTTAAATGCTGGGATACACAAGTTAACTGGAGGATTTGATGCAAGTGGATTTTTAAAAGGGGCTGTGGCAAATCCAGTCACTGGTCCAGATGGAATTGTGTATGGTGGCTGGGTAAGTTTCCTTGAAAGCTTTGCGATTCCAAATGCAGATATCTTTAATACTTTAATTCCTTGGGGAGAAACTTTAGTTGGTTTAGGTTTAATTCTTGGATGCTTAACTTCTGTAGCTGCTTTCTTCGCGGTAGTCATGAACTTTAGCTTTTTGTTATCTGGAACTGTAAGTCATAACCCAACTGACATCATCATGGGAGTACTTATTATGGTCGCTGGATACAATGCTGGAGTATACGGACTTGATCGTTATGTAGTTCCTTTCTTAAAGAAAAGATCTGGTAAAGAAGTAGAAGGCAAAAAAATAGCAGCTTAATTGCCACACACATAAAAAAGGAGGATTCAAATGAATCTTCCTTTTTTTATTGCGCATTCAGGATAGTCATCTGCTTCAAAATGAAGCAAGTGACCATCCCTGATGCTTTTTTTTGAAACTTTTATAAGTATGAAATCTTAAACTTGATTAACAGTTTTAAGGAGGAGTACATGTGAAAATGAAAAAAACGAATTACATAGAGTTATGCCACTTTTCAAGTAAACATTTAAATGTATTAAATTCATTTGAGCTACCTGAAGAACAAGGTCAATTCACGTCGTTACCAATCAATTATAAAGAAGTAACTGATGGTCAATATCGGATTGTTATTCTTTGTGATACTGAACCAGTAGGCTTTTTTTTGTTACACTCAACTGACCGAGTAAAAGAATATTCTAGTAATCCAAAGGCTATGTTGCTAACTTCATTATCCATTAATCATCAGAAGCAAGGAAAAGGTTATGCGAAACAAGCAATGTTGGAACTACAGGAGTTTGTTGAATCTGAATTTCCAAACTGTAATGAAATTGTCTTAGTTGTTAATCATAAGAACATTCCGGCTCAACAACTGTATTTAAAAGTGGGATTTCAAGATACTGGAGAAAGAAAAATGGGACCAATCGGTGAACAGTATGTTATGAATTTAATGCTCTAATAAACATTTAAATTTAGATGCGTTGTCCCGAGTAGGATTTACGCACTTTTCTATTAGGGGTAGCGCCAACATTTTGACATAAAACCCACGCTAATACAATTTATGGAAATGAAAAGCTGATTTCTACAACGCTAATAGAAAATCAGCTTTTTTACAGTTCATAATATTTTATAATTTTAATGGTCGTAGTTCATTTGAGTTAGGTGCTTTTTTAAAATCAAAAGTATATTCACCTAGAAAATTAATGTGTTCCCAACTTAATGGGGAGATATGAGATAACAATTCTTCTTTCAGCAATCCTTTTTCTTTTAGTATTTTTGTAGCTTCTGTTAAATAAACAGTATTCCAAACTGCAATAGCATTTATCAAGATGTTTAATGCACTAGCTCGTTGGAGTTGTTCCTGTAACCCTCTTTCTCTTAATTCTCCTCGTTTTCCAAAAAATAATGCTCTTGCCAATGCATTCATAGCTTCTCCTTTATTTAATCCCTTTTGAACACGACGACGTAATGTTTCGTTAGAGATATAGTCTAGTACAAAAAGAGTTTTTTCAATTCTTCCCAATTCACGTAAAGCTGTTGCCATTTTATTTTGGCGAGAATATGATCCTAATTTTCCTAAAATAAGAGAAGCTGAAACCTTTCTTTCCTGTATGGAGTGCGCAAGTCGTAATATATCATCATAATTATCTTCTATTATCTTAGTATTAATTTTTCCTTTTAAAAGACCATCAATTTTTAAGTAATCATTGGATTTATCGATAATATAGGTTTTTATTAGAGTTTTGTTAGATTGGGCAATTTACATATAATAGGAATATTGTTTATGATTACGTAGTAAACAATGGCCATTTTTACAAAGAATGAAAAAAAATACCATCTATTAAAAATTTTCCATCAATAAAACCTATACTCACCAGTCTATGAGAACTTGAATCTTGGTCAAAAGATCTAGTAAGAAGTTTACGGAGAAGGTTTAATAACTATTAATTAAGGGGTTAAATAGAATGAAATCATATAAAAAATGTCTTTTATTAATTTTAGGTTTTGTCTTGATTTTTAGCATTTCTTTTCAAAATACGTCATTTGCAGAAACACAAAGTATTGGAGAAGTAAGTATTAATGGGGAGTTCAATTTATTAGTAGATAATGAAGAAAAAATTGAAATTGAAACAGTACGAGAAGGGGTAAAAGGAATTTTAACTCTTGTTAGGGAAACAGGTGATATAACCGTAAAAACATATGAGAATTATGGATCCACTTAGGAATCGATAACAGAGTATAATGTGAATGTTGAAACGGCAACCGAAGAGAAAATTGAAGCAAGTTTTACAGATACTACTTCTGGTAAAGTCTATACGTCAAATAGCGATGTATTTTATGCAGATTTTGTCTGGATGATACCAATTGGTATCATCATTGGCGAAGCTTTACTTGCTCACTTAATATCTATAGGATTAGCATTAGTTATCGCTAGAGTAACATATACAATTGCCACAGAAGTGGCAGAAGAACTTAAAAAAAGAAGTGGTAATCACTATCCAGCAATTTTAATTCATGGTAAAGGTGTAATGATAGGTAATAAATCTATTAGTTTAAATGAAGCTGCAACTAGATTAATAGGACCTAAATATATTTCTGGTTTAAAGGGAGAACACGATAATGTTTGGTCAAAAAGTTCAAATTGGCTAAAGACGTAGCTTTTGTGGCATCAGGTTCAATTACAGCAAGGAAACCAATTGGACCTGAAAAAGAGGGAGGTTCGGGATATATAAATCATTATCATACCTGGAATCGTAGTGGAGGGCATTCTTTTTTCCACTATTAAAATCAAAGTTATAAATATGTGTCACATTTATTATCTTTTAATGTGTAATCTTTGTTCTGCTATCGAGCAACCCATATTTTACTTTAAATAATGCTGTTTCGGGAGGAATACTATCTTGAATTATTTTACAAAAGACTGGTATAACGAAATGACAATAATACGTTTTTTAGATTTTCCAGATACAATAGAAGAATGGGAAGAAAATACCCAAGTATTTTGCCAAGATAGTGATTTCATCAAAGTTTGTAAGGAAGAATTAGAAGAGCGAAAACAGGACTTGTTGAAATATCTTCCCGAACCATTTCATCCTTTCATTTATGATGGGACATTAAATACGACATATCCTTCGCCAAACCTAAGAAAATTGGCAGCAGATTGGGTGAAGAAAACAGAAGAAAAAACATTAAGTGTAATGAAAGAGTACGACAAGTTTTTCAAGTCCATAAAAAAGTTAATTCCACCTAACGCTCAAAAAATACACGATATTGGAATACATGATGCAAAGGTACTTGACTTTAAGAAAAATGATAAAACTTTTGAAATCATATTCGGTGACAGAAAATTAAAATTTACATTTACTAATGTTAAGAAACTGGCTATTCCAAACAGACTTTTAGAACGTTGGTGGCTCTATGCTGAAATATATCCCACAGAAATCGGATTTGAATTACGTGTTCTATTTGATGATATGAGTGAGTTGTTTCTTGAAGCAGATAATGTACTGATAGATAATATATAATTTTGTTTCTTAAAAGAATGTCTAAAGCTGATTTTCCCTTAAGTAGGAAAAATCAGCTTTTTATTGTTATAAATCTGGCTAAACTAATTATTTTATTCTTTTCGGTTTAACTACTAAAGGAACTGAAAAGAAGAAATATTCTTATTCCAATCTTCCAAATGTTACGAAATGGTATAAAATACTTTTTTTATTGAAAATATTCAATATTTTGTGGTGGTATTGCATACATTGCGAAAATATTACTTAGCGTACAAAATATCAGAAATGTTGGCGGTACACCTTAAAAGAGGAGAGTCAGTCTTTTGTTTTGTACTTTAGCGTTGGAAAATACATTAGTATTTTTCCAATTTTTGTATTAGCGTGGGTTTTATGTCATTATGTTGGTGGTACCCCTATTATAAGTAAAGAGTAGGCTTGTTGAAAAAAATCATAATAAATTACAGATTCAACAGAAGAAATAAAGAACAGTTTAAAAATTATTACAAAGCAGAATGAGGAAATTATATATCTATTAAGAAAACAAATAATATGGATCGTAATGTTAGTTGGTTTGGAAGGCTTAAAAATCGAAACCCATTGAAACTAATTACCTTTTTAATTCGTATTATATTAAACGGAAATATTATAAGGTTACCGGAATTAAACAGGGGGTAAATTGATGGATTCTATGGTTATTATTTCAGCTGGATTACCAATTAGTATATTTATTATGGTCGTAATTAGTTTTTATAAAGTGTTTTTAAAAAAGAAAAGTGTTACTCCATTCTATACTCCATTTGATGAAATAATGGGTCAGTCTCAAGTAGAATTTCACGTAGAACAGGAAATCCTTGCTGTAGATGAAGAACAGGGCGACGATTTCAATAAGGTTTGTAATAAATAGTATGTAGGAGGTTTATGGAAGAAGGAATAATCCTACAAAATGAAGAATAAAACTCTAAAAAACCTTAGGGAGTGTCATAATGAAATGGTTAGTTTGAAACTTATTCCATATAGATTGATAGAACAAAAGAAAGAAACAAATAATTTGGTTATTGTCCTACCGGGAGCTGGTTACACCACTCAGGCGCCATTGTTACACTTCACAACAGGGTTATTCTACAGTAAAGGTTTTGATGTATTACATATTAACTATACATTTAGTAGGCAAGAGATGACTGAGTTAAATGGAGTGGACTTCACTAGAGATGTGCAACTTGCAATCGATGAAGCAATAAAGAACAATGAATATAGTAATTATTATATAGTGGCTAAATCAATAGGAACCATAGCTTTAAGCCATCTGCTCAATAATAAAATGTTTAAAAATGCAAAGGTAATATGGTTGACTCCATTACTACAAAGAGATGATGTATTTAACGCCATGATAAATAGTGATCATAAGGCACTTTGTATTATTGGAGATAAAGATACTTGTTTCATTGTGGATCGCTATGAAAAATTGAAAAATAATGATGATCTTATCTTAAAAGTAGTTGATGGCGGAAATCACAGTTTAGAACTCGATGAAGAACCAATAAAATCTATTGAAATATTAAAAAGTGTCATTTCTGAGATTAATGAGTTTTAATAAGGAAGGTGGCGCCATTGGACAAGGTTGCCTTTTTCCTATCTCATTTTTTCTGAACCTTGTGCCAAAGATTTTCTGTCAATCGCTTCTGGTTGTTTTTCAAACCAACCATGTTTAACCATAATATTGAAAGATAATACACCAGCTTCCATAGCATGGGTAAATACTTTAGAGTAGTTCACGATTATATCTGATCTGAAGCTAGAACCGATTGATGCACCATAATAAGTAAGCGCAGCATTTACTAAAAATCCCGCGTGAAACATAATCAATTTGTCAGAAAAAGGACTTACAGTAGAATCAGTAATTTCATTATCCCATTTCTCAGGTATTGGCAAATGATCCTGTTGTAAGATAGCGTCAAAGCTTTGAGCATCTTTCCCCGCTAATTTAACGTTCTTCAACAGAAAATTACGAACGTCTTCCCGTTCCGCGACCTGACTAAAAGCCAAACTTAACGAACTGATAAATCCAGTTTTCGTTGAATTAAAGAAAAGGGTACTAATTTCCGAACTATTTAATGGTCTTTTGTCCCCAACTAAATTTTCAATGAATCCTGGTGATTCCATAAACTGAGGCATATCCGGTGAAGGAATAGATGGGACACTTGTAAAATTTGGCTGATTTTTAGCCAATGCCACTATTTTTTGGAACAATTCCTTTGAGGATGCCATACATTCAAAAAAATAATTCTGAAGGTCTAGTCGCTCCAAGTTGGTAATAGCTAAGCTATATGCGGTTAAACCATGTATGGTCATAATGTAGGAGTAAAAAAGTAAAAATTGGTCAGAAAAGAGACGTGGGGCATTGACATTCACGTCATTCTCTGTAAATCCAATTGGGACTTGGAAATTAGCACTTTTTAAGAATTCACTGATTTTCGTAACATGGCTCTCAGCTAACTGTAATGCGAACTCTAAAATGGCTTTTATTTCTTTGTCTTCTACACTGTTAAGAAAATATTTGTAAACACATATTGCCATACTATCACCTAAATACTGAAGCCAAAGAGCAGATACTTCGGAAGCAGTTAAGTGGTTGGTTTTTGGTTTCTTAAAAATACCCAAAGGAAATACCTCCAATCTTTCAATTGTATTCTGAAATTATTTTATGGAATTGATAATAAAGTATACAGGTAACTTGGAGGAGTTTTGTTTCAAAAATGCGCAAGTAAAAGAAGAGTTTTTTGCATTTTGTTAATTGTGATGAAACAAATAAGGAAGAGGTTTTTTAAAATAGCTACTTTTTTATTGGGTTAATATTAGTACTCACATCGCGATTATTGGATGCTGTATTGTTATCTGCTTCAGCCGTATCCACCATCTGGTTACCAATAACACCTCCTGAAATACTGCCTATAACCGTACCAATTAGTCCAAATTGAGCACCTATCATAGCACCCGCAACGGCATCAGTAAAAGTTCCAACTGCATCACCAAATTCACTGGTACCTTGACCAGCAATACTCTCAGCTTGATTGTTGCCACTTTCTTCTACATTTCCATCAAAGTTATTGCGTTCGTTACTGTGATTCATCTATTCACTCCTCGTTTCTTATAGGGTATATGTTAAATATGGACTCACATCATCCTAAACATATACTACCCAGATGAAGTTGTTTTATCCTTATTTTTTAATTGAAATCTATTTAAACGGAAAAGGATATTTATAAAGGTAACGGAAGGAGTGCTTGCATGTTAGATCCATTTTTTATGGGTGATTTTATGTTTCAAATTGTTCCTATTTTTATTGGGATTATTTTTATTATAGTTATCGGTGGTATATTATTTTCAGTTTTCAAAGGGATTGGTCAGTGGCACAAAAATGAGCAGTCTCCGAAATTAAGTGTGCCAGCTATAGTAAAATCTAAGCGAACAGATGTTTCCAAAGGGTCAAATATTCATCATCATCACTATCACCACCATACTTCAAGCACACATACAAGATATTTTGTTAGTTTCGAATTCGAAAGTGGTGACCGTTCGGAGTTCCATGTTTCGGGGAAGGAATACGGTTTACTTTCTGAAGATGACACGGGAATGTTATCCTTTCAAGGGACCCGATATTTAAAGTTTGAGAGAGTAATATTGAAGAAAGAGGATATTTAGGTAAGACGAAAATTGACGACTCAGAAAACATAGTAGTACACTCAATGCATTGTATGTCTCCAGGGTTATTTAAAGATATAATAGAATTCCATTAAAGAAAAACAAACGATGTGAGGATATGAACCTTCAGAATCGGTAATCTTAACAAAGGAATTTTTCCTTGGAGGGAATGTTAGGGATATCACAATATTAAAGGAGGCTATAAACAATATGAAAATCACTGTTACCAGTTTGTTCGTACAAGACCAAGAACAGGCACTGGAGTTTTATTCAGAAAAGTTGGGGTTTGTAAAAAAGGAAGACGTTCCCGTCGGAGATTATAGGTGGATAACGCTTGTTTCTCCTGAAGATCAGGGCGGTACTGAGCTTTTACTTGAACCGAATGTCCATCCTGCGGCAAAGGAGTATCAAAAGAAGATATTTGCCGATGGTATTCCAGCAACAATGTTTGGCGTTGCCGATATTCACAAAGAGTACAAACAATTATTAGAAAAAGGCGTGAAGTTTACAATGGAGCCGACAAAGGCGGGCGAAGTCACTATAGCTGTCTTCGACGATACATGTGGTAACCTTATTCAAATCGTGCAGAAGTAACTTAAAACGAATAACCAAGTTCTTACGACTATATTGCTATGCTTTGAGTTCGATGAAGAGTTTTTCAGCGAGAATTAAACCAATTTACACTAACCCTGTCCTATTATTAGGGCGGGGTTATACATTTTTAAGGCCGATAAGTATGCGGTGTTTATCTTGTACTTTACGGAACAAGCTATAGTTTTTAATGGAACTCTTTCTCTTCCTAACTCAATTATATCATATAAAAAATGGCCAAAATAGACTATTTATTCCCATTTGCTACTGCTAAAATACAATAGAACTATCATTAGATTCGTTGAGAGGGGTAAAGATAGTAAAGGAAGCCAAAAGAAATGATATGTAAGGAGAGATACAGTATGAGTTCTTTGGTTCTCGGTTTTCAGGAATTGAAAAAAACACAGCTTTTGCTCGTTGGCGGAAAAGGGTTGAATCTAGGAGAATTATCAAAAATTCAAGGAATACAAGTACCTGAAGGTTTTTGTGTGACAACAGTGGGATATCAAAAAGCCATTGAACAAAACGAAACATTTGAAGCATTGTTGGAAAAACTTACACCGCTAACGGTAGAGGATCGAGCTCAAATTGATGAAATCAGCAAAGAGATTAGACAATTCATTTTGGAAATAGATATTCCTACTGATGTTATAATAGCTGTTTCACACTTTCTCTCCAAGTACGGCGTAGAACATGCTTATGCCGTGCGCTCTAGTTCAACTGCTGAAGATTTACCACATACCTCTTTTGCTGGTCAACACGACACCTATTTAAATGTCATCGGAAATGAAGCAATCTTACATCATATTAGTAAATGTTGGGCTTCCTTGTTTTCTGCTCGTGCGGTAACCTACCGAATCCAAAATCAAATCGACCACAGACAAGTTTCTATATCCGTTATCGTTCAAAGGATGGTATTCCCACAGGCTTCAGGAATTTTATTTACCGCTGATCCGATTACCTTTAATCGAAAGCTCCTATCCATCGATGCCAGTTTTGGACTTGGAGAAGCTCTTGTATCTGGATTAGTATCTGCCGATGGGTATAAAGTACAGGGTGATCAAATCGTCAACAAGATGATAGCGACCAAAAAATTGGCTATCTATGGACGAAAAGAAGGTGGCACAGAGACTCAGCAGCTCAATCCTGATCAGCAAACAGCTCAAACACTTACGGACGAACAAATTTTACAATTATCTCGTATCGGTAGACAAATTGAAGCACATTTTGGATATCCACAAGATATCGAATGGTGTTTAGTTGATAATACATTTTATGTCGTGCAAAGTCGGCCAATCACGGTTCTATTCCCCATCCCTGAAGCAAATGATCAAGAAGATCATGTTTACGTATCGGTTGGTCATCAACAAATGATGACAGACGCTATCAAACCACTCGGTTTATCATTTTTCCTGTTAACGACTTTTGCACCGATGCGTAAGGCTGGTGGAAGATTGTTTGTTGATATTACAGCCAATTTGGCTTCACCTGTTAAAAGAGAAATGTTATTAAAAACTATAGGAGGTTCCGAGCCTCTCATAAAAGACGCACTGAATACTATAATAGAGCGTAATTTTATTAAATCTTTACCAGATGATAAAAACGAACAGATTCCTAGTAAAAGCAATAAAGTCATGTCGGCTGCAGGTTCTCAAACACCAAACGAATACGACCCAACAATTGTTTCGGACTTGATTGAAAAGAATCAAGCATCGATAGAAGAGTTAAAACAAAACATCGTAACAAAATCAGGTTCGGATTTATTTGATTTTATTACAGAGGATATCCAGCGGCTAAAGCAGATTTTATTTGATCCACAAAGTACAGGTGTCTTTATGGCTGCTATGAATGCTTCCACATGGATCAATGAAAACATGAACAAGTGGTTAGGTGAAAAAAACGCAGCGGATATGCTTTCTCAATCAGTACCAAACAATATTACTTCCGAAATGGGTCTGGCCCTTTTGGATGTCGCAGATGTGATTCGTCCATTTCCAGAGGTAATTGAATATTTACAAAAGGCAAAAGAGGATCACTTCTTGGAGGAACTGGTTCATTTTGAAGGTGGTCAAGAAACGCAAGACGCAATAATAGCTTTTCTTAACAAGTATGGTATGCGATGTCCCGGAGAAATCGATATTACTAGAACTCGTTGGAGCGAAAAACCAACTACACTAGTCCCCATGATTCTCAGTAACATTAAAAACCAAGAGCCAAATGCCAGCTATCGAAAATTTGAGCAAGGTCGACAGCAAGCTCTGAAAAAAGAACAAGAGTTATTAGAGCGATTGAAGCAATTGCCGGAGGGTGAACAAAAAGCTAGAGAAACAAAAATTAGGATTGATTTAATCCGGAATTACATGGGGTATCGCGAATATCCAAAATACGGCATGGTATATCGTTACTTCGTATACAAGCAGGCTTTACTAAAAGAAGCTGAACGACTAGTCCAAACAGGCGTAATTTTTAAAAAGGAAGATATATACTATCTTACTTTTGAAGAACTTCACGAAGTCGTACGCACAAATAAACTGGATTACGAGACGATTAGTAAACGAAAAGAGGAATACAAATTATATGAAAAACTAACCCCCCCGCGAGTTATCACGTCTGATGGTGAAATCATTGTAGGTGAGTACAAACGAGAAAATCTCCCAACGGACGCTCTTATAGGTCTAGCTGTTTCTTCTGGAGTGATAGAGGGACGTGCACGTGTCATCTTAAATATGGAGAATGCAAATTTAGAAGAGGGAGATATCTTAGTTACAACCTTCACTGACCCTAGCTGGACACCATTGTTTGTATCCATAAAAGGCCTTGTCACCGAAGTTGGTGGACTGATGACCCACGGAGCAGTTATCGCACGTGAATATGGCTTACCTGCAGTTGTCGGGGTGGAAAATGCTACCAAACTGATAAAAGATGGGCAAAGAATTCGCGTGCATGGAACAGAAGGATATATCGAAATATTGTAAGAACTTTAGAATTTGTTAAATAAGCTGAAGATATACAGATTTCAGACTGTATATCTTCAGCTATTTTTAAGGAGTGACTTATTTCATTTCATAGATTGACGGTTCATACGGTAATAAAACGGTTAAAGAGCTTTATGTAACAATGAGTGTTCGAATTTTCCAATAATATAATAATAGCGTCCCAGAGAGGAATGCCATACATCTATTTCTTATAACGAATAAAATCGAAATGGCTAGTAGGAACTTTTTTGATTAAATTCCCATTTACATCTTTATAAAACTCAAATTCCCTATAGGTTTCAACCAAGTAACCGTCCACTTCTTCTGTACTTTCCAAAATGTATTCGAACGTCGGGATAATCGTTTCAGTCTGATCAATTTCCGTTTCCACCTCATTTTCATCAGGCACAGTTACAGCTTCTATCTCATCAGGAGTGTATAGAATAGAGGAACGAAATTCTTTCGTAAGGGAATCTGTGGAGGCATCGTAGTAAAATGCCACACCCAAGCATACTAACACACCAATAATAGCCATGAATTTATTCATGATCAAAACCCCTTATCATAGTTTTCTATTTTAATATGTATGCATGTCCTGTCAGATTAATACAGTTTGCTACACTTTACACAATAAAATGTGGGAACAAAAAGCTGAATTTTGCAAAAAAATATAATTTAGTTAACAAATTTGAGTTAAATAGAGCCAATAGTTAAACTGGCATATTTTATCAACCATTATTGTTATTTTATCGACCACTATTTCACTTTTATCGACCGTTTCTTAAAATTTACTATAAAAACCTATATTAAAAATTACAAAAAGAATTGAACCAGTTCAAGCAGACAATGGCGTTGGAAATAAGTTATAATAAAGTTCTGAATATTCCTGGAAAAGGGACCTTAATATGATGTAATTTGGCGACTAAGACATTTAGGATAAATGAAAGACACTGACTTTTTGCTTTCTTGCAGGGAGTTTGGAAAAAGGATAATCAATGGAACAATGTCGAAGTAAATTACATAATTGATGAGATAACAGAATTACTTGTCATCTTAGTAAAAATAACAAATAAGTATAATTGAAAAGAGGATTAAATGTGGAAAAGGGGACAATTATCGTTCTAAACGGTGTTTCAAGTTCTGGAAAATCATCTTTAGCAAAGGAGTTAATCAAATTACTTCCTGACTTTTTTGCTTTTAGTATTGATGATTTTGATTTAGTTATTGAAAAGATGGAAGATAGGGTCGGGCAGCGGCTAATACCGATTGAAACAGAATATTTTTATTATAAAAATGTAGCCATGTTTTCAAACAGAGGCGTTAACTTAATACTTGATCAAATCATACATGACCCGTTAACATTAAAAAACTTTTATGAAGCATTAAACGGATATCCGGTTCTTTTCGTTGGAGTACACTGTCCTGTTGAGGAGCTTTTACATAGAGAACAGTCAAAGGGAGATCGCCGAACAGGGTTAGCAGCTTCTCAACTTGAATATGTTCATAAGCAAGAAATATACGATGTTGAGGTTAACACATTCAATCAATCTTTATCTGAATGCGCCAAGGAAATAGCGGAACGATTAAAGAGCACTACCCCTTTAATAGGTTTCAAAAAATCATTTGAGCTTGTTGAAAACTCAAGTTTTAATCTCAACAAATAAGAACCCGTAGCTGGAATAAAAATACTGTGAGAACAGATTTATTACCTTTGAGCCAAAACAAGCAGCTAAAAAGCTTGATTTTGGCTTTTTTATTGAATTATTGGCTGCCAAGTCAATATTTTAACCGTAGTTACCATCAAATTAATTTTGATTTTAATAAGAATGTGCTCTAACAAATTTCAACACCCAGATGGAACAACGAATTAAATGGTTTCTATTTGATATAACCCCACCACAAGTACGTAAAAATACATCTTGTGTGGACCTTTTTTGAAAGGTACAGTTATGTAAAAATGGATGTAAGGAGATGAACGCTGTGTTCAATGATTTTAAGGTAACTGGAGGCCGTCCTGTCTATATTCAACTTAAGGAATATTTGAAAAGAATGATAACTAATGGGCATCTCCTTGTACACCAAAAACTTCCATCCACCCGTGAACTAAGCTTTTTATTATCCATTAGCCGAAACACCGTTCTTACTGCGTATGCGGATTTAGAACAAGAAGGCTATATTTATGCCATAAAAGGAAAAGGCAACTTTGTCAGCCAAGTTGAAACGTCCAAAGCCCCTACCATTGAGTTGAACTGGTCAGATAAAATAAATGATCAGACCTTTTTAGCAAATGAATTGGACCTCATGAAGAAGGGCGTTAACTGGAATAAAGAAACGATTTTTTTTACAAGTATCGCTCCAGATGAAAACCTTTTTGATGTAGATAATTTTAAAAGGGCATTTATAAATCGGATGTCTATTGAAGGAAACGCAATTCTTAACTATGGCTATGCAAAAGGTTATAAACCTCTTATTGATTATCTGCTTCACTATATGGAAATTAAGGGAGTGGATATTACAAACAAAGCCATTTTAATTACCAATGGATTTACGGAAGGCCTGGATATCGTACTTTCCTCCCTAAAAAAAAATAATGGACGGATTATTTGTGAAAATCCAACTCATCATTCCGCACTCAAACTCTTTCAATTACACGGCTTTGAAATTCATGGGATTAAAATGGATGATGATGGAGTGCATGTTAAACACCTAGAACAATCTTTAGCAGAAAGGGAATATGATTTTGCCTATCTAATTCCTTCCTATCATAATCCGACCGGAATCGTTACGTCCTCTGAAAAAAGAATGGAACTCATGGACCTATTTTCTAAGTTTAACCTTCCCATTATTGAGGACGGATTTAACGAAGAATTACGGTACTCAGGTTCTCATTTAGCACCATTAATTTCATTTGCTGGACTCGGAAACAATGTCATCTATATCAGCAGTTTCTCGAAAATCCTTTTTCCAGGCCTTCGTGTTGGGTGGGTTTTAGCTGACAAAGATTTAATTTATTATTTAGAAAGTGTAAAAAGGGCTCGTACTATTCATACGTCAACATTGGATCAAGCCGTGTTATATCAATATCTACAAGAAGGCTATTTTGAAAAGTATTTAAAAAAAGCAAAATCCGTCTATAAGAAAAAGTATGAAATAGCCGTCCAGTATTGCAAGTTATATATTCCTTTCAAAAGAATGACTGGTGATGGAGGACTTCACCTTTTTATAGAACTTGAAGAAACAATCGACTCACGAAAACTTTTGGAAAAATGCTATCAAAAGGGCACTGTATTTTCACCAGGAGATGTGTTTTATACAGATGGCAGTGGAAAAAATACGTTTAGATTAGGTTTTTCAAGATTGAAAGAAAAAGAGATTATTCAAGGAATTAAAATTATTGGTGATGAATTAAAAAATATGATGGAGGCTAAAAAATGAGAGTCGGCGTAATTATGGGAGGCATTTCCTCCGAAAAGAATGTGTCTCTTATGACAGGGCAAGAAATGATGTTGAATTTAGATGAAAATAAATATGAGATTGTACCAATCGAGTTAAATGACAAAAAGGATCTGGTTGAAAAGTCCAAGAATCTAGACATCGCTTTATTAGCTCTACATGGAAAATATGGTGAAGATGGCACCGTCCAAGGGACCCTCGAATCCATGGGAGTTTACTACACAGGAAGCGGAGTACTTTCAAGCAGTTTATGCATGGATAAGAATATCTCGAAAAAACTCATTCGATATGAAGGTGTTCAAACACCAGATTGGATTCACCTAACAAGTATAGATGAGCTTGATTTAAATGAATTAGACATGCTTGGCTACCCGTTAGTAGTGAAACCAAATTCAGGAGGTTCGAGTGTAGGAGTAAAGATAGTTTATGATAAAAAAACAATAAAGTCTGCCATTTCCGAAGTGTTTGAATGGGATTCAGAAGTGTTGATAGAACAGTATGTAAATGGCGAGGAAATTACCTGCTCAATCTTAGATGGGAAACTATTACCCGTTGTTTCCATTCGCCATCGTGCTGAGTTTTTTGATTTTACCGCTAAGTATGAGGATGGTGGTGCAATAGAAGAAGTGATCCACCTCCCACCTAATCTGCATACCCTAGTATCACATGCTGCTATGACCTGTTATAAATCACTGAAATGCAGCGTATACGCCCGAATCGATATGATGATTAAAGAAGGCATTCCTTATGTGATGGAAGTTAATACATTACCAGGTATGACGAAAAATAGCCTGTTGCCAAAAAGCGCACACGCAGCAGGTATCTCTTATAGTAAGCTATTAGACTTGATCATTGAACACTCACTTAAAGTTAGAGCGATGGAGTAATAAAATAGTATCAATACTATTTAGGGTTTTAAATATGACAATTTGATAACTGATATATTAGTATATTTTAGCAGCTCCCATCAAGGGGGCTTTATTTTTTTCTATGCGTGCAGGAAAAATAGAAATTCTGTGGAAATTTAAGGTATTATTCTAAAAATTATCGTTTTATACAAGATACATTACTTAATATTTCGTTTGGGCAGGAGATTAATATGATAATAAAAATGACTCTATTTAATATGAAGGATTATAAAAATCCAAACGAATGTTTCGTTGTATCAGGGAGAATTATCCCTACATTTAAAAACAACGTTTGGAAATATACAGAGGAAGTATTTTCTGAACCTTATTTCAAGAAATATGAAGATGACGAAATTGAGAGCAGTTATATTGAAGATGAGGGGAAGGTTGTATTTTTATATTATCTTGAAAACAACTGCATTGGTCGGATTAAGATTCGATCTAATTGGAATGGATATGCACTAATTGAGGACATAGCTGTTGCAAAAGATTATAGAAAAAATGGTGTTGGAACAGCTTTATTAAATAAAGCTATTGAGTGGGCAAAGGAGAAAGATTATAGTGGTCTTATGCTTGAAACACAAGATATTAATGTTTCAGCCTGTCATTTTTATGCCAAAAATCACTTTGTAATAGGTGCAGTAGATACTATGCTTTATTCAAACTTTTCAACAGCAAATGAAATGGCGATTTTTTGGTACTATAAATTTTAACGAAGTATGATTTAACAAATAGTGATTTTTCAATAATCCGTCTTTATTGACTGTTCAAAAGAAGACTATAATGAAACAAATGTACTGCAACATTAAGGAGACATAGAATTAATGTATCAATTAATAAAGAAAGCACTTGAACCTTATTCAATAGGGAACAAATCATTGGAGATTGAAAAAGAGTTACATACGGATAGTTGGAATAGTGACCTACATTACAAAATTGTTGTTGATGGAAAACCATTTTCTGCAAGATTCATTAAACATAATCGTTCTCCAAACAATGTATTTGGTGAAATTTCAAATGAAATTTTATATGAACAAACCAAGTTTTGCCGTTTTCTTGTAAACAATCAAATTCAGTTTATGCGTCTATTGCCAGTATCAGAGAATGTACCATTTACTACTATTGATTGGGAAGAAGAGGTTTATCGTTTTATTATATTTGAATGGATTGAAGGTAAACATATAACGTATTGTGATGAGTACATCGCAGAGGAATTTGGAAAAGTGGCAAGAAAGTTTCATGATATTTCCAGTTCATATAAAACTTCTGTGTTCCCGAAAAAATCCCATCTAGTTGGTTATTCCCAATTTGTTGATAATCTTCGAAGTAAAGTTAAAGAATTTGAAATTTCATTTGAAAATTTAGCGATGGTAGAGGAATATCTTGAAACAACAGAACAACATATAGAAAATGCAAAGACGAAGCAATTTGACTATATTGTACAATCAGATTTAAATCCCCTCAATGTTATATGGGATGAAGATAAAAAAGTAATAGGAATTGTTGATTTTGAATCAATTGGATACAGTGATAGAATTGAAGGCTTAGCTTGGCTAATCAAATGGTATTCCAGAACAAAAGGAATACATTCTACAGAAATGTCTCCCCATGCTGCAAATGCTTTTTTAAAAGGTTACAAGGCAAATGATTTTTTAGAAAAAAGTGATTTTGACCGACTATCCTCTCTTATATGGTTATCAGGATGCATCAATTGGAACTTCGTTAGAAATACAATTAAAATCTTAGAAACAAATGATAATTTAATAATAAGCAAACACATAGAAGCTTATAAAAAGCGAGGTAAGGAATTATTATCATTAATCCCGTAAACTTAAATTCTTCGACTAAAGGGAGCTTTACACATTAACAGTTGTGCCTACTGTACGGGCAATATAGTATAGGAAGGGTGGAGTTTGAAATAAAAGTAAATCCAATAGAATTTCATGTTCGTAATTTTAGTTATTTTATTAGGTCAGCACAAGAGAATGATGCGAAAAACTTGTCTGAAGTTCGATTGCAGATAGATGGGGAAACAGAAAATATGGATAGAGAAAAAGGTGAAGCATACATAGATGAAGTAGGTTTTAAACAACTAATCAAAGAAGATACAGTAAGTGCCAGAAATCTTTTTTTAGTTTCCGAAGCAAATGGAAGGATTGTTGGCTTCTCTAGGTGTGAAGGCAATCAGTTGAAAAGAATGTCTCATAAAGTTGAATTTGGTGTTTGTGTACTAAAGGAATTCTGGGGATATGGCATTGGTGCAAACTTGTTAAAAGAAACCATTAGATGGGCTGAGACAGAAGAAATTAAGAAAATTACTTTGAATGTACTTGAAACCAACGAAAAAGCCATAAAACTCTATAAAAACTATGGTTTTGAAGTAGAGGGAGTATTAAAGAAGGATAAGCTACTATCAGATGGAAATTATTATAATACCGTAATAATGGGAAGATTTAATGAATAATTACAACTTCTAATTGGTTCTCATTAGTCAACTAACTGTCTTTTAGTGGAATAATAAAAGCCTAATTCCACCAAAGATTACAGAGGGATTAGTGCTTTGATTTCTTTCAATCACCTTAACCTTATAACTTGGTAAAATCACTGGCAATAGGTGGTAAAAAGAGAGCAATCAATGGTGAAAATATTTGTGTTTTTTTAAATACTAATAGTAGTAAAGTTAGTGGAGTGCTGCTTTATTCAGGGGTGTATATGAATGCAAATAAGACTTGCAAAAATGAATGATTTGCAGAAAATTTTATCAATTTTGAATGAAGCAACTCTGGATTTACAACAAAAAGGTATAGATCAGTGGGATTATCCTTGGAATAAAAACAAAATAGTAAATCAAATAAAGAATAACAGCTCCTATGTGTTATTAGATGACGATAAAATAATAGGGACTTTTTGTATAACGGATATAGATCATATAAATGAGTTTTCAGTTAATGTAGGAAGTAATTATCTTTCTCAAATTGCCATTTTACCTATGTTTCAAGGAAGGAAATTTGGTTCTGAAATAACGAATTTTTCATGTTCTTTTGCAAAAGAACAAAATAAAACTCTATATTTAGACTGTTGGGCTGGAAATGAAAAGTTAAAAGAGTTTTATTTGAGGAATGGCTTAAAGTATATAGGTGATTTTCCTGAAGGAGATTACTTCATTAGTATTTTTAAATATACCTAACATCATTATAGACGAATACATTGGTATTTAGAAAGGAGTTCCACATGAAAATGATTGATGAATACTTTGAAACTGCGATGGAAGCCTGGGCAATGATGCAAAAGACTACAGGTGATGAAGGAGCAGAATGGGCGGAAAGGTTTGAACGTTACTTTTATGAATTTATCGATGAATTGAAAAAATGGTGGGAGACACTTGATCCAAAACCAACGAATATGGAGGATACTGAGGAGTTACCTGAAATAAAAAAATGGATGGAGCAAATCCCTGCTCCTGTACAACTCAATTTCCTTACAGAATTAGAGGATATATTGGATGGGTTAGAAACGAGACGTTTTGATTAAAAACGATAGAATGGTGTGGGTATTTTGAATAAGCTACGTTTCATTCTCTTGTTAATTTTTTTATCCATCCTCCAAACTGGTTGTAATGTATTTTTTGAATCCAAAAGTACCATACCGATTGAGATGGTAGCTTTCAATCGCCTTTCGGATGAAGAAAAGGATTTAATCCCAGTAAGCCCTAAAGATTCGATCGTACAGAAAATACGTGTTAATGATGAAATTGAGTCCTTTTTTGATAAGGATTATCACAAAGATCAAGTATACTCTGTTTCGTTTAACAATACTGAGACTAATTTTTCGGGAAAACTCGAAGTTTTTGTTGATTTAGATAAAATCACAGTTGTTGGGAAAAGAAATATGAGCAAATAATTTTTGTTCTTCCTTGTTAAATAATATTTGTTCAACCGTTTGACATAATGTTTTTACGGAATTGTGAAGGTTTCTAATACTCCCACATGGTTTACTGATTTTCTTGTATATTGATAGTGTAATCATTAATTAAATTAAATTAAATTAAATTATCAATAGAAAGGAAGTTGATTTACATGTTGGTAAAGTTCATTAGAAATAATAAAATTGCTGCTGCTTTATTCACAGTACTTCGAATTTATTTAGGATATGCTTGGTTAAATGCTGGGATTCACAAGCTTACTGGAGGATTTGATGCAAGTGGATTTTTAAAAGGGGCTGTAGCAAATCCAGTCACTGGTCCTGATGGAATTGTTTATGGTGGCTGGGTAAGTTTCCTTGAAAGCTTTGCGATTCCAAATGCAGATATCTTTAATACTTTAATTCCTTGGGGCGAAACTTTAGTTGGTTTAGGTTTAATTCTTGGATGCTTAACTTCTATAGCTGCTTTCTTCGCGGTAGTCATGAACTTTAGCTTCTTGTTATCTGGAACTGTAAGTCATAACCCAACTGACATCATCATGGGAGTACTAATTATGGTCGCTGGTTACAATGCTGGTGTATTCGGACTTGATCGTTATGTAGTACCTTTCTTCAAGAAAAGATTTGGTAAAGACGTAGAAGGCAAAAAAATAGCTGCTTAGTTGTAGCACATATATGTAAAGGTTGATTCAAATGAATCAACCTTTTTTTTATCTTGCATGGGGAGTGTTCTTCTACTTCAATTTGAAGCAGAAAACACTCCCCATGCTATATTTATGTAAAATATATATAACTTTATGTATACTTTACTTTACATTATGCATATAATATATTACAAGATGTAAATAAAACCTTACAGGAGGTGTAAACCATGACCTATCAAGAAAAGAAAAGTATCGTTTCTTTGATTAGCGCCATACTCATTTTCGGAATGTATAGCTTGTACATGTACCCTCAGTACCCAAAAGGCGGTGTAGAATCGATTGAAACATTTCGCTATTGGGGTTCCTTCGTCCTTATTTTGACGTTGGTTTCAATTATCGCGCACATTATTATCAGCATTATGTTTAACATTGTTTTTCGAATTACGACCAACGAAAAAGAACCAAAATTTGCGGATGAATTGGATAAATTAATTGAGTTGAAAGCATTCCGTAATTCTTTTTTTCTGTTTATCATCGGCTTTCTTCTTGCAATGGGATCACTAATTATCTATCAGCCGTTACATGTGATGTTCATTATCCTAATCTTATCCGGATTTATTTCCGATGTGACCGGATCCGTTACGAAACTATATCACTATAGGAGAGGAGTCTAATATGGGCAAAAATCTTGTCGGCAATCATATACGTAGATTACGATTCAACCATGATGAAATGACCCAGCAGCAATTAGCTGACAAGGTAGGTGTAACTAGACAAACGATTGTGGCTCTCGAAAAGGGAAATTACTCCCCATCTCTAGAATTGGCTTTTCGAATTGCACATGCCTTTGATTTACCGTTGGAAGAGGTATTCTTTTATGGAGATAACACCTAGATCTAAAAACTTGGTTGATATTGCTTTACCGTTTATGAATTTATTAAAAGGCGGAGATGAAAATGAATTCAAACAAAAAAGCAGCAAGAATAGTCGGAGTACTATTTATACTCGCAGCCGTTTCAGCGGTAGCAGGTCTTCTATTATATGATCCTATCCTAAAAGGTCCCGATTATCTGATAAAAGGTTCTGAACACTATAACCAGGTGATATTGGGGGCAGTTTTGGAGTTAATTCTGGTCGTTTCAGCGATTGGTACGGCAACTACAATGTTTCCATTGTTAAGAAAGTATAATGAAACGATAGCTCTTTGGCATGTGTGCTTCCGGTTTCTTGAAGCGGTTGTCATTACAATTGGTATAATCAGTGTACTGTCCCTACTGACCTTAAGCAGGGAATATGTGGCTGGAGGTTTTACTGATATCGCCTCTTATCAAGTTTCAGGAACTCTATTAAAAGCGATACATGAATGGACATTTTTGCTTGGCCCTAATTTCATGCTAGGTATCAATACCATGATGTACAGTTATATATTTTATAAATCCAAACTCGTACCAAGGTTTATTTCTATCCTAGGTATGACAGGGGCAACTCTCATTTTTATTTGTGCCTTTTTAGTCATGTTCGGTGTAATTGAACAAGTTTCTTTATGGGGTGGTCTATTGGCCATACCTGTAGCAGCCAATGAAATGATTTTAGCCGTTTGGCTTATCGTTAAAGGATTCAATGTATCTGCAATAGATTTACTTTCTACCAAAAAGAAAGAGTCTGCAAATTTGAATTTCTAGAATTTAAAATTGAATTGATGAGGAATGGGAACAGTACTTATGCTTCAATACGAAGCGGTAGGACCGTTCCCATTTACTTATTAAACCGTTCCGTTTTGAGGTGCATAATGGTAAATTGACATCAGAAATGGCGTACGAATTGACGAATGCCATTTCCCTTTCACATAAGGATTGTTTATACCTTTTTGACAAAGAAATTTAAAGGAAAAAGTATATTGTACACTCAAAATTAAGTATCAATTGGGATGTCAATTCTTATGATTATGACGCTTCTTATCCTTAATTTAGTAACCAGTGATTAAAATAAGCGGAGATTTTTCCGTTAAACTTCGGAATAGTGCTTGGTTCGGGGATATAAGCGGAGGTTTTCCGGTTAAGCAAAGGAAAATGACCCATTTTGACGTTTTTTGAGTAAATAGTCGGAATCCTTCCGTCTATTTACGCTATTTTTAGGTCTATTTCGAAATTAAGGGAAGTTTCTCCGCTTATTGGGG
>NZ_CAKJTG010000042.1 GCF_917563885.1 Pseudoneobacillus rhizosphaerae | reverse complement strand
GACCAGTTGTTGGTATCTGCAAGGCTAATGATTTTAATCATGCAATTGAAATTGCAAACAACACAGAATACGGCTTAACGGGTGCAGTAATCACACGTAACCGTGAGAAAATCCAACAAGCGCGTGAAGATTTCCATGTTGGAAACCTATATTTCAACCGTGGTTGTACAGGCGCAATCGTTGGTTACCAACCATTTGGTGGCTTCAACATGTCAGGTACAGATTCAAAAGCTGGTGGTCCAGACTACCTACTACAACACATGCAAGGTAAAACAACTTCAGAGATGTACTAATATAGAAAAGCGGAAGCGGCTCGTTCAGCCCCGACAAGCATAAGACGCTCCCGATAAAAAGGCGTTTTTTGCCTTTTAATCGGGAGTGGCTTATGACCTCGAGGGGCTAGCCGCTGGAGCTGGACAATATTTTTAGCAGGGGACTGTCCCTTCAGTACATTAAAGCACCGGGGGACAGTCCCCGGTTGCGTTAATACGATAAAGTGAGTGTCGAAGAGTGTCGAAAGAAAGGGCTAATGTTTTTTCTTTTTTTGGTATCGTTTTAACTAGACTGTTATATAATACATTAAATATATTTACACTGTTTTATAACATCGTAATGAGAAGGAGTGACTGTTTGGATGTCCACTCAGACTACAGGTATTGAAGTAATTGGGAAGATGAAGCCGTCTTATGCTGAAATTCTCACGGGGGAAGCTCTTCAATTTGTTGAAAAAATAGAGAGGCAATTTGGAAACAGAAGACTTGAGCTGTTACAGAACAGATCACAGAGACAGAAGGAATTAAACGATGGAGTGTTGCCCCAATTTTTAACTGAAACGGAAGGGGTACGAAATGGGGATTGGACAATTGCGCCACTGCCTAAGGATTTAGTAGATCGCCGTGTGGAAATCACTGGACCAACCGACCGGAAGATGGTCATTAATGCCCTTAATTCAGGTGCGAAGGTGTTCATGGCTGATTGTGAGGATGCGACCTCTCCGACATGGGAAAACGTTGTTGAAGGTCAAATTAACTTAAGGGATGCAGTCAATCGAACAATTTCTTTTGAAAATCCTAATGGCAAACGATATGAATTAAAGGAAGAAATCGCTGTTTTAATGGTTAGACCACGTGGATTACACCTAGATGAAAAGCATCTGTTATTAGAAGGAAGACCGATTTCTGGTAGTTTCCTGGATTTTGGTATGTACTTTTTTCATAATGCCAAAACGCTTATCGCAAATGGAAGCGGACCTTATTTTTATTTACCAAAGCTTGAAAGTTATCTAGAAGCAAGGCTTTGGAATGATGTGTTTGTTTTTGCACAAGAAACAATAGGGGTACCACAAGGGACGATTAAAGCGACAGTTTTGCTTGAAACCATTATGGCGGCTTTTGAAATGAATGAAATATTATATGAATTAAAAGAGCATTCTGCTGGTTTAAATTGTGGGCGTTGGGATTATATTTTTAGCTACTTAAAAAAGCTCAGACAACAAGCTAATGTGATCTTACCAGACCGTTCACAAGTAACGATGACTTCTCCTTTTATGAGAGCTTATTCACTGTTGACGATTCAAACGTGTCACCGCCGCAACGCACCTGCAATCGGAGGAATGGCTGCACAGATTCCTGTCCGTAACAATCCGAAAGCCAACGAAGAAGCTTTTGATAAAGTTAGGGTTGATAAAGAGAGAGAAGCACGTGATGGTCACGATGGTACATGGGTCGCACATCCTGGACTTGTACCAGTGGCACTTGAGGCATTTAACCGTGAAATGAAGGAAGCTAATCAAATTCATTCTAAAAGATTAGAAGATTTAGAGGTGACAGTGGAACAGCTATTAGAGGTTCCAAGTGGCACAATTACTGAAACAGGAGTACGACTGAATATTAATGTTGGGATCCAATATGTTGCTTCCTGGTTAAGTGGTCGTGGGGCAGCCCCAATTAATAATCTAATGGAGGATGCAGCCACTGCAGAAATCTCTCGAGCCCAGCTTTGGCAATGGATTCGTCATCCAAAGGGTGTTTTAGAGGATGGTCGAAGCATGACTGAACAGCTGTATCAACAATTTAAGTCAGAAGAACTTGAAAAAATAAAACTAGAGATTGGTGAAGTTGCCTTCCAAAAAGGACGATTTGATGAAGCAGTAAAACTATTTGACCGATTGATTTTAGAGGATGAGTTTGTCGACTTTTTAACGTTACCTGGTTACGACATCTTATAAGATGGTTTGGTTAATAGATTGTTATTTTAAAAGGAGGAATTTAAAAATGACAGATCGTGTGAAAAAGCTTCAAGATAACTGGGAATTAGACTCTCGTTGGAATGGGGTAGCTAGAACGTATAGTGCGGAAGATGTGATTAAGCTACGTGGTTCAGTGGATATTGAATATACATTGGCACGTCGTGGGGCTGAAAAGCTTTGGAAGCTAGTAAATGAAGAAAACTATGTGAATGCGCTAGGGGCATTAACTGGAAATCAGGCAGTTCAACAGGTAAAGGCAGGGTTAAAGGCTATCTATTTAAGTGGCTGGCAAGTAGCAGCCGATGCGAACCTTTCTGGTCATATGTATCCTGACCAAAGCTTGTATCCTGCAAATAGTGTTCCAAATGTGGTGAAGAAAATCAATCAAGCACTGCAGCGAGCCGATCAAATTCATCATTCAGAAGGGGACAATTCGATTGATTGGTTTGCGCCAATTGTTGCTGATGCAGAAGCGGGATTTGGTGGTCAATTAAATGTATTTGAATTGATGAAGTCGATGATTGAAGCGGGAGCAGCTGCTGTCCACTTTGAAGATCAACTTTCTTCAGAAAAAAAATGTGGCCACTTAGGTGGAAAAGTTTTATTACCAACACAAACAGCGGTCCGTAATTTAGTTGCTGCACGTCTGGCGGCTGATGTTATGGGTGTACCTACATTGGTGGTAGCACGTACAGATGCAAATGCGGCTGATTTGATTACTAGTGATGTGGACTCCTATGATGCACCATTCATTACCGGGGAGCGGACACCAGAAGGATTTTTTCGAGTAAAAGCAGGGCTAGATCAGGCAATTGCTCGTGGGCTTGCCTATGCGCCTTACGCTGATTTAGTCTGGTGTGAAACTTCAGAACCTGATTTAGAGGAAGCTAGACGTTTTGCAGAAGCTATTCATGACAAATTTCCAGGAAAGCTGTTAGCATACAACTGTTCACCTTCTTTTAACTGGAAGAAAAAGTTGGATGATATCACGATCGCAAACTTCCAAGAAGAGTTAGGAAAGATGGGCTATAAATTCCAGTTTGTTACATTAGCGGGATTCCATGCCTTAAATCATAGCATGTTTGAGCTTGCACGCGGCTATAAAGACCGTGGAATGGCAGCCTATTCCGAATTACAGGAAGCGGAATTTGCGAGCGAAGAAAATGGCTACACAGCAACGAGACATCAAAGAGAAGTAGGAACAGGATATTTTGACCAAGTTTCAATGGTTATTACAGGTGGGACATCATCAACTACGGCTTTGAAGGGGTCTACGGAAGAAGCTCAATTTTAATAAGTAAATAAACAGCCAAATTCTGAAATACAGGGATTTGGCTATTATCTTGTTATAATAGGAGCGTGACTGTTTTTAACTAGTATTATCATATGGAGATATGGATTTTTATTATGAATAAAAGGAATTTAGAAACAGAAAAAGAATAAATTTAAGGGAGAAACTATTTTTGGGGGAAAAGGCATGCTAACTAGTAAACAATTAGTAGACATCAGGGAACTTCAGAAAGCTTGCGAGATGGGAGAACCTTTCGAATTAAAATTAAATTGGGAGATGCTGCAAACGCGTCCAGAGAATGAAATCTATGATTTCTTCCATTATGAAAACGAGAAGCTTGTTGGATTTGTAGGTCTTTATGGATTTGGAAATAAAGTGGAGTTATGTGGAATGGTCCATCCAGAGTATCGCAGAAGGGGTATTTTTACTCAACTGTTTAAAACAGCAGAAAAGGCGATGTTGGAACGAAAGTATAAGCAAATCTTACTAAATGCCCCTTCAAAATCGGAAAGTGCTAAGGAATTTTTAAAAACAATTACTTGTTCCTATTCCTTTTCTGAGCATCAAATGAAGTGGAATGAACAGGAATTATCGAAACAAGAAGATGTCAGCCTCAGGCCTTCTACAGAAGAAGACCTTGAAATCGAAATCCAATTAGATGTACAGTGCTTTGGTTATGAAGAGGAAGATGCTAGGGAACATAATGAACAGGTTCGACTAGTTGATCAATATTCCATCATCGTCTGGGATGGGAAATCCGTTGGGAAGATGCGAATCTCTCATACAGATGGAGAAGCTTGGATATACGGATTTGCCATATTTCCTGAATATCAAGGGAGGGGTATTGGTAGAAAAACCCTTACGAATGTTGTGTTAGAACAACATCAAAATGGCTTCCCTATTTTTCTAGAAGTTGAAGCGAAAAATGCTAATGCCTTAAAACTTTATGAAGCTTGTGGATTCAGAGCCTATCATTCACAGGATTATTATGTGATGTTATAAGAAAGTGGGAAAACGCTTGTAATATAGCGTTTTTTTATTATAAATAAAATTTTGCCACTTTTTCACGATTTATTGGGGAAAATCATAAGTATGAGTAGTAAAAGTTGGAGGTGCTTTAAGTTGGAACGAAATAAAGTAGATGAAATCTTACAGCAGGGGATATATGGGCCAAAAGAGATTAAACCCGAAGAGAGAAAAAGATTTTTAGGAACGTTACGCGAACGAATCGTAGTCGCCTTAACACAAGCTCAAGTAAGGGATAATAGCGTTAATACTGAGTTGGAAAAAGTAATGAAAGAAAACTCAAAAGCTCAACTTTATTTAAATGGTCAAATGGAGTATCCGACTCTTTCAAAGTACTTAAAAATGGCAAGTAAGGTAGGCATGCAATTTACGATTGTCAATAATCAAGAAGTTGAAACGGACATTGGATTAGTGGTGGCGTACGATCATGCGATTGATAAGGATGAAATATTTATTAAACAGGTTTTGAAGTACGAGGAAAAAGAGGCAGATAAAGAGGGTAGTGGTTTTTTTGATAAATTGAAAAAGCTATTCTAGGAAGAACCTAACACACTGCGAACAGAGGAATACGCTTATCAATGATAACCAACTGGTAATTGGTTTAGAATGAAGACATAAGGTATTCCTGTTCATGGTGATGAAAGCAATGAATAATCCAAAACCGATATTTGTCAAAAATGAAAAAAGTACCTTAATGGATGTGCTATGGAAATACACTCAGGATCCTGTCTGTAGTTATTGGGACACTATCAAACGATACACATGCTCATCATGGAATGCTTTTTCGATTTCACCTGTTGGTTCAAAGCCTAGTGCAGTATAGACACGGATAGCATTTTCGTTGAATGGAATAACCGTTAAATAAATCTCTTTGCAATTGTATTCCTTAACCAGGTCATCGATGACTGCTTTTAAAGCTGGTTTTCCGTACCCTTTTCCTTGGAACTGATGACCAAGCATCATCGAAACCATTTCGTATCGATCATTATGTTCATCGAGACCGTGCGTTGCAAAGCCAATTAATGTTTCACCTTCATATATTGCTCTATTTTTCCAACCTTTAACAGATGCGTACGCAATGAAAAAGGCATTCGAACCAACCATTGTTTCAAATAATTGAAATTTCTTTTCCTGCTCAAGCTCCGACTTTAAATTAATAACATTGAAGAAATTATCCTCTGTAACATCACGTAATATAATTTCCATTATTGACCACCCCTTACTAGATTAAGAGTATTATAATGGAAAATTGAAAAATTTGTAAAATAAAATCCCCCCCGCTTTAGCGCTTTAAAGTTCTTGGGGACAGTCCCCAAGAACTTTAAAGCGCTAAAGCGGGGGTCAAATACTGTGACTTATAAATAATAGAAAGAAAATGATTGCCAATCATTGCTTTAACCGGAAAAGGTTTGTTATTATTTGATAATAAAATTGTTCGTGAGGTGACAAAAATGTCGAGGATTTCAAAGGATCAAGTAAAGCATGTTGCGCATCTTGCAAGACTTGCGATTACGGAGGAAGAGGCAGAAATATTCACACAGCAATTAGATTCTATTATTACGTTTGCCGAACAGCTTAACGAATTGGATACTGAAGGTGTTGAGCCGACTTCCCATGTGCTTAATATTAAAAACGTCTTGCGTGAAGACAAAGCTACAGCAGGGCATCCACGTGAAGAAGTATTGAAAAATGCACCAGACCATCAGGACGGCCAATTTAAAGTGCCATCCATTTTAGAGTGAGGAGGGACTATTTGTGAGTTTATTTGATAAAAAAATGACAGAACTCCATCAACTTTTACATAAAAGAGAAGTAAGTGTCACCGACCTAGTAGAAGAGTCTTTTAAAAGAATTGCCGAAGTTGATGGAAAAGTACAAGCTTTCCTTACCTTGAATGAAGAAGAGGCAAGAGAGACAGCAAGAACGTTAGAGGTTAAGTTAGGTTCAGATGAATCAAAAGGACTTCTTTTCGGCATGCCAATCGGCTTAAAAGATAATATTGTCACAAAAGGTCTAAGGACAACGAGTGGCAGTAAAATTCTTGAAAACTTTGACCCAATTTATAATGCTACTGTTGTAGACCGTTTGACCACTGCCGAAACGATAACAATCGGCAAACTTAATATGGACGAATTTGCAATGGGTTCATCTACTGAAAACTCAGGATTTCAAAAAACACGAAACCCTTGGAACTTAGAAACAGTTCCTGGAGGTTCATCTGGTGGTTCCGCAGCAGCGGTTGCAGCAGGCGAAGTCTTGTTCTCATTAGGCTCAGATACAGGTGGATCGGTTCGTCAACCAGCAGCCTATTGTGGAGTTGTCGGGATGAAACCAACGTATGGTCGAATTTCACGATTTGGTCTTATCGCCTTTGCTTCTTCCCTTGACCAAATTGGACCGATTACACGTTCTGTTGAAGATAATGCTTACCTTCTTGAAGCAATCGCTGGAGTAGATCCGATGGACTCAACTTCTGCATATGTTGAAGTTCCTAGTTTCATTCAATCTTTAACAGGTGATATAAAAGGATTAAAAATAGGCGTTCCTAAAGAATACTTAGGCGAAGGGGTGCAGGAGGAAGTTAAACAATCTGTCCTTGACGCTTTAAAGAAATTAGAAAGTCTAGGCGCAGTGTGGGAAGAGGTTAGTCTACCTCATTCAAAATATGCTTTGGCCACCTATTATCTACTTTCCTCTTCGGAAGCATCAGCCAACCTTTCGAGATTTGACGGGGTTCGTTATGGATACAGAACTCCAAATGCACAAAACTTAATTGACCTCTACAAAAAGACTCGTGCAGAAGGATTTGGGGATGAAGTAAAAAGAAGAATTATGCTAGGAACCTTCGCGTTAAGTTCCGGCTATTACGATGCTTACTATAAAAAAGCTCAAAAGGTCCGAACATTAATTAAAAAGGACTTCGAGGATGTTTTTGAAAATTACGATGTGATTGTTGGGCCAACAGCACCAACACCTGCTTTTAAAATTGGCGAAAAAACAAGCGACCCGTTAACAATGTACGCTAATGATATTTTGACGATCCCAGTTAACTTAGCGGGAGTACCAGCCCTATCAGTCCCATGCGGTTTTTCAAACGGTTTACCGCTTGGCCTACAAATCGTTGGCAAGCACTTTGATGAAAATACGATTTACCGTGTTGCCCATGCCTTTGAACAAAATACAGACTACCATAAGCAAAAACCAGCATTGTAAGGGGTGAGATTATGAACTTTGAAACAGTCATTGGATTGGAAGTCCATGTGGAGTTGAAAACAGAGTCAAAAATCTTTTCGGCCAGTCCGAATCATTTTGGAGCGGAACCAAATACGAATACCACAGTCATTGATCTTGGATATCCAGGTGTGCTTCCCGTTCTAAATAAAAAAGTAGTAGATTACGCGATGAAAGCTGCTATGGCATTAAACTGTGAGGTCGCTACAGATACGAAATTTGATCGGAAAAATTATTTTTACCCAGATAACCCAAAAGCCTACCAGATCTCACAATTTGATAAGCCAATTGGCGAGCATGGTTGGATTGAGATAGAAGTCGATGGCTATAAGAAAAAAATTGGAATCACAAGGATTCATATGGAAGAGGATGCGGGGAAGTTAAACCATGAAAAAGGCTATTCGTTAGTGGATATTAACCGACAAGGGACTCCATTAGTTGAAATCGTCTCGGAGCCTGACATACGTACTCCAAATGAGGCCTATGCCTATTTAGAAAAACTCAAATCCATCATTCAATATACAGGAGTTTCGGATTGTAAGATGGAAGAAGGCTCCCTTCGTTGTGATGCGAATATTTCAATTCGACCAGTTGGCCAAGTGGAATTTGGTACAAAAACTGAATTGAAAAACTTAAACTCATTTAACTTTGTTCGTAGAGGCTTGGAGCATGAAGAAAAACGCCAACGTGAGATTGTCCTTGCGGGCGGTGAAATTCAACAAGAAACAAGACGTTATGACGAAGCAACAGGATCAACCGTGTTAATGCGTGTAAAAGAGGGTTCGGATGATTATCGTTATTTTCCAGAGCCTGATTTAACAGATCTTTATATTGATGAGGAATGGAAGGCACGAATTAGAGCCGAAATTCCAGAGTTACCTGATGCAAGGAAAAATCGGTATATGGAAGTTTGGGGTCTACCAGAGTATGATGCCAAGGTGTTAACAGTAACGAGGGAAATGGCCGACTTCTTTGAGGCTACGGTTGCTGCAGGAGCAGATCCAAAACAAGCATCCAACTGGATAATGGGTGATGTTTCAGCCTATTTAAATGCCGAACAAAAGGAATTAAACGATATTGCATTAACTCCAGGAAATTTGGCAGGTATGATTAGCTTAATTGAAAATGGAACGATATCCTCCAAGATTGCAAAGGTTGTCTTCAAGGAACTAATTGAAAGTGGAGGCAATGCTGAGCAAATCGTCAAAGACAAAGGTCTAGTTCAGATTTCGGATGAGGGAACACTTTTAAAAGTAATTGCTGAAATTTTAGATGCAAATCCTCAATCAATCGAAGATTTTAAGGCTGGAAAAAGCAAAGCAGTTGGCTTCCTAGTTGGGCAAATCATGAAAGCGACAAAAGGACAAGCCAACCCGCAAATGGTCAATCAGCTATTGATGACGGAAATTCAAAAGAGATAATAAAAAAGGATGGTAGCCTGCACACCAGGCACCATCCATTTTCTACTCTACTCTTTCTTAAGTAGTTTTAAAGATTCATCAAATTCTTTTTCAATAACGTCGTTCTTTTTATATGTCATCAAACTAACTACGAATGACACGATAAGGTTGATAATAAACCCTGGTACGATTTCATAAAGTGTATCGCCGAGGCCAACGTTAGACCAAATGATCACCGTAACTGCCCCAGTAATCATACCGAATAGGGCACCCCAGTTTGTCATTTTTCTCCAGAATAAACTTAAAATGATAACAGGACCAAATGAAGCTCCAAATCCTGCCCAAGCGTAAGCAACTAGATCTAAGATGGTATTATTCTCTTGTAATGCAAGTAAAGCTGCAATGACTGATACAGCAAGTACGGACATTCTTCCAAGGAAAACAAGTTCCTTGTCCTTAGCTTCTCTTTTGACAAGTACCTTATATAAGTCTTCGATTAAAGCACTAGAAGTAACGATTAATTGAGAGGCTACTGTACTCATAATAGCAGCAAGTACAGCTGCTAGGACGAATCCACCTACTAAAGGATGGAAGAAGATTTGTCCTAGTTCAATAAATACAGCCTCAGGATTTTTCAAAGTAAGATGAGGATTCTGCTCAAAGTATGCAAGACCGACAAAGGCTGTAAAGATGGTACCTATTAATGAGAAAATCATCCAGCCCATACCGATGCGGCGTGCGCTTTTCATTTCTTTAACAGACGAGATAGCCATAAAACGAACAACGATATGTGGTTGACCGAAATAACCTAATCCCCAAGCCATCGCGGAAATGATCCCAATAAAGGTAGTACCTTTGAAGAAATCAAGTAAGGTTGGATCAATCATGCGAATCGTTTCAAACGTTTTAGTAGGACCACCAGTTTCAAAAATACCAATGATTGGAACCATTAAGAGAGCGAGAACCATCATTAATCCCTGAATGAAATCTGTGTAGCTCACTGCAAGGAATCCACCAAACAAAGTATACGCAACTGTAACACCAGCAACGATTAGTAAACCTGTTAGATATTGTGTATCAAATGAATTTTCAAAGAAGACTGCTCCAGAAACCATTCCGGAAGAGACGTAGAAAGTAAAGAATATAAGGATGACAATACCAGAAACGATACGAAGTAATTTTGTGTTATCTTTAAACCGGTTTTCTAAGAAAGCAGGAATCGTTATAGAATCATTTGCAACTTGTGTGTAAGAACGTAAGCGTGGAGCTAGCATCTTCCAGTTAAGATATGCACCTATTGTTAATCCAACTGCGATCCAGGCGTCCGCTAAACCACTTACATAAATTCCGCCAGGTAATCCCATTAAAAGCCATCCGCTCATATCTGCAGCACCAGCACTTAATGCAGTTACGGCAGGACCTAATGAACGTCCCCCAAGCATGTAATCTGTGAGATTACTAGTTTTTCGATAAGAATACCAGCCAATCCATAACATGGCAGCCATGTAGATCCCAATCGAAATCATTTGATAGATTTCATTCGTCATTTAGTTTCCCCCTTTGTTATAGTAGAAAACATTTATTATAATATTTTCTATAATAAAAATATTCTAACACCTAAAGTATCAACGTTACAACAAAAAAATGCATATTTATTACTTTCCAAATATAGTAATTAACTTTTTTGATATAGTTATAGGAGTAAGCATCCTGATAGAATAATGTCCTTTAAGCTGAAAAAAGTATAGAATTTCCAGAAGGTAAAATGGTAAGATAGAATATATTTTAAATTTTTAAACAATGAAGGACGGTGTCTTTATGAACGGAGCCAATTTTGGAGTAGTTGCCGAAAGCTACACTCGTTCCCGAAATGATATACCCCATCAGCTATTTGAAAGTTTACTACTTCGAAATATCAGCTTTGAGGGAAAAAGAATCGCAGATATTGGGTGTGGTACAGGTGCATTAACTAGAAAAGTTAAAATTCGGAATGGTATAGTGGTTGGTGTTGATCCTTCACCCGAACTGATAGAGAAAGCGAGATTAGTAAGTGAAAAAGAGTATCTACCAATCGAGTATCAATTAGGAAGCGCAGAAAATACTGATCTCGAATCTAACTGCTATAACATCGTGACGGTTTTGCGGGCTTGGCATTGGTTTAATCGTGAGGATGCTATTAAAGAGGTAAAAAGAATACTTAAAAATAAAGGAACACTATTAGTAATGGACTCCGGATTTGTAGGAGAATCCACCGTAGTTGGGCAAACGTTTTCTGTCTTAAAAAAATATATTCGTGGTGGAATTAAGCCAGCAGGCTCTAAGGCTTATTCCAAGCAAAGAATAAATGGTTTCCCCGTTGAATGGTTTGAAGAATGGCGTCAACATGAGTTAGATGTCCGTGAATTTTATAAATTTGATTACTCAGTGACTTTTACGAATGAAGAATGGGTTGACCGTGTTGGCTCCTTATCATGGATGACAGAACTAAACGATGAAGAACGTCAAACCTCTAAATTTGAACTGTTGGAATTCTTAAAAGGACAATATGGAGAAAATGCCACACACAACGTACCTCACATATTCACCATCTGCATTCTAACAAAATAAAACACCCTTTAACACACTAAAGCCATGGGGGACTGTCCCCCATGGCTTTAGTGTGTTAAAGGGCCTTTCCTCTTTCAAGTTCCGTCCTTTCTATTTGGAAATGTTATGATTAAAAGTAGATTTGAAAATTTTTTTTAAAAAGGTGTAGGGGAACTGTTTGTTTAGTTCGTCTATTACTATGAAGGTGCTAAGGAAGGAGGGGAGAGAATGAGTGATGAGCTATTAATTCAAAAGGTTCTTCGCCAGAATGAACATGCATTTCGGCTCTTGGTTGAAAGATATCGCAACGATGTGTTCCGGACCATTTTTGCTATATTACGTGATCAGAAGGAAGCTGAAGATGCAACACAAGAAGTGTTCATAAAAATCTATACTTCTCTCCCTAACTATGAAAACCAAGGCTTTAAAACGTGGATTACAAGGATTGCTGTGAACCACTCCATAGATGTAAAACGAAAATTAACTCGTAGGAGTGAAGAGGTTGTTGAAAATATAGAGCAAAAGGAACTTTTCACCCCTCCAGATCATGTGGAACATGAAGTAATTATTCGTGAAAAAAAGCAGAAGGTTCACGATAAGTTAGACGAGTTACCAGAAAATTATCGCGATGTCATTTATGGCTATTATATTGCGGAAAAGAGCTACCAACAAATGGCCATAGAACAAAATGTCCAAGTAAAAACGATTGAAATGAAGCTGTATCGCGCTAGGCATTGGATGAAAAAGCATTGGAAGGAGGACGATTTTTCATGACAAAGCATTACTCGTATGAAGATTGGTGTCAATATGTGAAAAACGAAATGGACGGAAGTGTTCGAGAGGATGTTGAAACCCATTTATATTCCTGTGACCAATGTTTGGACATCTACTTACAAGTCCTTGACAATGAGGATTCAGGACTACCCAAAATCCAAAATGAAACTCAATTTACAGCCTCTTTAATGGCTAATATAGCTGATTTAAATAAGAAAAACGCTAGTCTTGGGGAAGGGAAGAAATCCTTTTATCAATCGTCTACATTCCATTATATATTAGCTGCTGCCATGACCATTATGATGATGTCTACTGGCGTTTTCCAATCGTTAACGAAGGTTGCAGATACCGTTCAAAGTCCGCAGACTTTTCAACAGGTACCCTCATTCTCAGAAGGGCTGATTAATAAAACGTTTAATTGGATGGATTCGTTTGAACATAAAAATAAGGAGGTCCAAAAATAATGAAAAACTCAACTGTTGCATTGACACTTTCCCTTTTCCCAGGTTTAGGCTTTATTTATTCAGGGAAAGTGATTCGTGGATTATTTTATTTGTTCGCAACTAGTGTACCGATAATTCTTTCCTTTCTTTTAGCAATAACAAGTCAGGATGGCGCATTTCTTGCTTTTTCAGTCATTGGTGTTTTCTTCTATATTATCAGCTTTATCGATATGGTCATTCAAAACACGAAGCAAAAGGCTATTTTTGTAGAGAATGAAAAAGGAGAAAAATCGCAGGAAGCTGAACGCTTCTACACCATACTTCTTTCATTTATACCTGGCCTAGGTCATTTTCAACTGGGTATGATGAACCGTGGGTTAACCTTACTTGCATCATTTTTAGGTCTTGGCATTATGATCATTTTTGTAACGACCTTAACTGGCAGAGAGGAATTCCTTGTATTTCTAGCAGCAATTCCAGCTATATGGGTATATGGATTTTTTGATGCTGTTCAGCAATTTAATAAAAAGTCTCGTGGTGAAACTTTAATAGATAGGTCCATTTTTGAAGACTTTGAAACACGACGTGAGGATGGAAAAAAGAGCAAATCCATCGCTACCTTTTTATCGATATTCCCAGGTGTAGGTCACCTATATTTAGGATTACAACGTCGCGGTATTCAATTAATGGCAGCCTTTTTATTTTCAATCTACATTTTAGATATTTTAAGATTAGGCATTTTCTTATTCTTAATACCAATTATTTGGTTTTATAGCTTTTTCGATGGTTTACAAAAGGCTTCTCGTTATGGAAAAGAAGAATTAGAGGACACACCAGTGATATCTAATTTTATTAACCATCAGAAATGGGTCGGTATAGGGCTATTACTGTTAGGGCTTTACTATCTTGTTGGTAATATCTTCATTCCAGCTTTATCGCCCATTCTAATGGATATCATCAATATCGATCTTTATTACTGGTTTAACCGCTACTTCCAAACAACAATCGTATGCGTATTGCTCATTGGTGGAGGGATAAAGCTATTGATGGGAAGCAAGAAAAGAGTTTAGTTGTAGATAAATCCCTTTTACCAATGGATCAGTTCATGAAAGGGAATAGAGAGGTGGAACAATTATGCGAATTTGGCGAGTGGGAACCTTTTCAATGGGGTTTTCCCTTCTTTTTTTAGGACTAGTCCTTTTATTTTCACAAGTACTAGAACTTAAGCTCTACCAGGTAATGATTTCTTGGTGGCCAATCATTTTAGTTGTGTTAGGAATTGAAATTCTTGTTTTCTTATTATTATCTAAACAGGAAAAGCCTTTTCTAAAATATGATTTCTTAAGTATATTCTTTGTTGGTATATTAGGAATGGTTGGCATTGGGTTTGCGATTTTAAGTACAACTGGAATCATGGAGAAGGTGTCAGAGGTTCTGGACCAAAAAGAACAAACATTAGATTTACCAGCGTTTTCTCAAATGCTAGATGGTTCGGTCAAGAGAATTGTTCTTAAAACAGAGCATCAGCCAATTACCATTGAAGGAACACCAAGTAACGAGTTATCGATGATAGGTACATATCGTGCTACTTTACTTGAAAATGAAAAAATAGTAGAGCAAGCTGAGGATATTTTAAGTGTAAAACATATAGGAGATACATTATTTATTGAAGTAAAGGAATTGCCAAGACAAAGAGGACCATTTGATTCCTATTCATCCGTTTCAGCAACTCTGTTAATACCATCTGACCGAAAGCTAGAGGTAATCGGTAGGGATAATAACATTCAATTAAAGCCACGAACGTTATTAAGTGATTGGAGTATTGATAGTGCGTCAGAAGTGTCTCTTCACATCGAAAAGGATGATGACTTGTCTGTATCAGCAAAGGGCGTTCGAGAAGTGCTTGGACAAGAAGGGGAATGGAAAATTAGTGAGCAAGAAGGCACAAACGAAAATGGATATAACAATGGTTATAATAGGGTAAAATCAGCTACCTACCAATCGGGAAAGGGTACTTATAATATCAAAATACAGAATGTCTATAGTATTAGATTGAATGCGAATTAATGTATAGATACCTTGCTAGAAGTGGCAAGGTTTTTTATATAAACCAACAGTACTAATTTAAAATAAGGAAAAGTAATATGTTTTAAAGGGGATAAGGATATACTAGTTTTTATGAGTTAAAAATTGTTGGAAAAGCCGTAATAAGGTAAAATAGAAAATGGTACGATATGGTAGAAATGTGATAGATAAAAACAACTAATATGAATATAGGAAGTTGATAGGTATGAAACGAGCGAGGATCATATATAATCCAACATCCGGTCGTGAGATTTTCAAAAAGAATTTAGCAGAAGTGCTACAAAAGCTGGAATTGGCAGGCTATGAAGCATCATGTCATGCGACAACAGGAGCTGGGGATGCAACGAAGGCTGCACGAATAGCGGTAGAACGACGATATGATCTAGTTGTGGCAGCAGGTGGAGATGGGACAATTAATGAAGTTGTCAATGGGTTAGCCGAACAGGAATTTCGACCGAAACTTGGAATAATACCGGTTGGGACAACCAATGACTTTGCACGTGCAGTCCATATTCCAAGAGATATTGAAGCAGCAACCGATATTATTGTAAAAGGCGAAACAATACCAGTTGATATCGGTAGAATAAATGACCGTTATTTTATAAATATTGCGGGTGGTGGACGCCTAACTGAGCTTACATACGAGGTTCCAAGTAAGTTGAAAACAATGCTGGGCCAGCTAGCCTACTATTTAAAGGGCGTGGAAATGCTACCCTCGATTCGATCAACTGATTTTAAGATTGAATATGATGGGAAGCTTTTTGAAGGAGAAGCGATGCTTTTCTTAGTTGGGTTAACGAACTCAGTTGGCGGCTTTGAGAAGTTAGCACCAAACTCTTCGATTAACGATGGAATGTTCTCACTACTCATTTTGAAAAAAACAAATCTAGCAGATTTTATCCGAATCGCCACATTAGCCATTAGAGGCGATCATATTTATGATGAACAGGTGGTCTACACCCAAGCCAACCGGATAAAAGTAACCTCGAAAGAAAAAGTTCAACTAAACTTGGATGGAGAATTTGGTGGTTTATTACCAGCAGAATTTGAAAATTTATATCGTCATCTAGAAGTATATGTGCCAAAAGACAAAATTCGACCAGAAGATCGCCCTGATTGATTGGAAAAGTCAAATTAATAAATAAATGATTAGCTCGTTCCAGCAGAGAACGGGCTTTTTAATGCGTTAAAGCAGGTGGGGACAGTCCCTCAGCGCTTTAAAACATTAAAGTGTAAAATTTCGAATTTAGCTTATGTTGTGGTAGAATTTTGGTTATTGAAAATAATCGAAAAGGAAGTAAATAATGAGCGCAACTTTACCTGTTCAAAAGAATGATTATATAGATGTGGTTTTTGAAGATTTAACCCATGATGGAGCTGGAGTGGCTAAAGTGGATGGATATCCACTTTTTATTCCAAACGGACTTCCTGGGGAAAAGGCGAAGGTAAAAGTAATAAAAGTAAATAAAGGGTACGGAATTGGACGTTTAGTAGAGCTTTATGAAAAAAGCCCATATCGAGTGGATATTCCAAGCACTGATGCTAACAAATATGGAGGGTGTCAGCTTGAACATATAAGCTACGAAGGACAGCTGAAATTTAAGGAAAATCAAGTAAGACAAGTTTTAACTCGAATTGGTAAGCTAGAGGATATCAAGGTTCATTCCATTCTAGGAATGAAGAACCCTTGGCATTATCGCAATAAGGCACAGGTCCCAGTGGGTGAAAAAGATGGACGTTTGATTGCTGGATTTTTCAAGCCAAGAAGTCATGAAATCGTTGATACAAATGAAAGTTTGATACAACTGCCAGAGATCAATGAAGCCGTTCAAGCGGTTAAGGAAATCTGCAATGAACTCAGGATTCCTGCTTATGATGAAGAGACTCATAAGGGCGTAGTTCGTCACATTATGGCTCGATATGGTAAGCATACAGGCGAGTTAATGGTCGTTATTATTACAAGAACTGTAGATATTCCGAATAAAAGCAAACTGGTTGAGGAAATCGTAGCAAGGCTTCCGAAAGTGAAATCGATTGTACATAACATTAATTCAAAGCGTACGAATGTGATTCTAGGTGAAAAAACAAGTGTACTTTGGGGAAATGAAGTCATCTATGACTATATTGGGGATGTTAAATTTGCCATCTCCGCATTATCCTTCTATCAGGTAAACCCTGTACAAACGAAGGTTCTTTATGATAAAGCACTGGAATACGCAGGACTTAATGGTGAAGAATCCGTTATTGATGCGTATTGTGGGATCGGAACCATTTCCTTATTTCTAGCTCAAAAGGCTAAGAAGGTGTTTGGTGTAGAAGTTGTGCCGGAAGCGATTGAAGATGCCAAACGGAATGCAGAGCTAAATGGAATCACAAATGCAGAATTTGCGGCTGGTGAAGCAGAGGTTGTTATTCCTAAATGGTATAAAGAGGGGAATAGTGCGGATGTTTTAGTTGTAGACCCACCACGTAAGGGTTGTGACGAAGCATTACTGAAAACAATTATCGAAATGAAACCGAAAAAGGTTGTCTATGTATCCTGTAATCCAGCTACTTTGGCTCGTGATTTACGAATTTTAGAAGATGGCGGATATAAAACATTAGAAGTTCAGCCGGTTGATATGTTTCCGCATACGACGCATGTTGAATGCGTCTCGCAGTTAGTTTTGGAATAAGACTGTTGATCACCACTCAAGCTATGTGGAGTTTATCTCGAAGGTAGACGGAAAATAGTAGCGAAAATTACAAAAGGAGTTCATAGCTGAACTCCTTTCGTGTTTAGAAATAGAATTGATAAGCAACAAAAGGATCTTCTACAGAAGGCAAACCCTTTGCTATATCAAACATTATCCTTTGACTATAAAGCAAAAGGCGCTACTGGAAAATCCCACTAGTTGTACCTTTTGCGCGGAAAACTTCTAATTGTCTTCTACAAAGAACCGCCCACGGCTTAATGAATGTCTTGAATGACCTTTTCTAGGAAATCACCCATACGCTTAACAGACGGCTCTGAAAAATCAAAACTGACCCCAGTTTCTTCATAAATAGCTGCAATGGATTGATTGTAGTCCGCACTTCCACCCTTTTTATAGGATTCGACAGCCTGCACTGAATTTTTCTGATAGTTTTCAAGTAATTGAAGAGCCCCAAGCATAGCGATGCCATATTCAATAGAATAGAAAGGAACATGGAAATAATGAAGGGTGTCTGCCCAGCTCATCCCAATTTCCTTCTCAAACCCAGAAGTATCCACAGGGTTTAAGCCATAACGTTTTGAGATATCAAAGAACTTTTCATCACGTTCTTTGGCAGTGTGCGTAGGATTGGTATACATCCAATGCTGGAAGATATCTCCGGTCAATGGTTTTAATAACATTGAAAATGCCCATCTTAGCTCTTCACGCTGTGCGCTCTTAAAATCTTCTTTTTCTGGATAAAAACGATCTAACTTATCCAATAAGAGCAATTCCATCCCAAAAGAATACAGTTCAGCGATTTCCATTCTTAGTTGGTATTCTTCAAAAGGACCGTGTTCTGAAAATCCGAGGTATCCATTCACCGCATGGCCCATTTCATGAATCAATGCGCTTAGTGAATCAAAGGATGGACTAAAATTAGCAAAAACAAAGCTATCCCCTGAAACAGGTAAGTAGGTACAGAAAGCACCTGGGCCTTTTCCTTTCCGATCCCCAAGATCTAGTAACCCATGCTCCCTCATGTAATCGAAACGCTCCCCAAAATATGGGTCGGTCTTGCCTAACATTTCGGAAACACCATCCAAAAGAGTAGATACTTCGGAGTATGGTGGATTTTTCAACAATTTAGCGGTGTTATCCCAAGGCCGATATTTATCAACACCAAGTTTGGACTTAAAGACATCTGCTAGTCGATTCCAAGCTGGGACAATATGCTTTTCTACATTTTCATGAAAGTCATAACAATCTTGAACACTATACTCAAGATTTTTGACCACAAACATATAATCACGATAATTTTCAAAGCCTGCATTTAGAGCAATTTGATGGCGTAGTTGAACAAGTTCGTCCATAATGGCATCTATATCAGGCTTAATTCCTCGATGTACTAACATCATGGCGTGAAAGGCTTTTTCTCTTACTGCTCTGTCAAGATGATCGAGCATAGATTTGATGGACGGATAAGGCTTTTCCTCTCCTTCCCATTCTACGGTTAATCCTCCCATAATTTCACTATACTTAGTACAGAGGTCCTGTTCTTTTAGCATTAATGGGATGTTTTCTTCTCTAAACACTTTAACTTTGGAATCGCGAACGCGTCGCATTAATCCGTAACGGTTTTCATCTAATTGGTTTAAATAAGGAGAAGCACAGCATTTCTCGTTCAATTTTGCTTCATATTTCATTAAAAGTGGTTGGATGGCTTGCTGATCGTGAAGATAAGTTGACTTGGCGAGAGCATCCTCTGTGTTTCGGTAGAAATCGAGATGGTGACCCGTCATCGCCTCATTGATTTTAATCATTAAATCCTTTTCCTCTTTTAACCACAACTCTAGGTCAGAAATGGATTCAATCGGGACATCAAGTAAACTTCGAATTTGAGCTTCGACCCCTTCTACATCTTGTAAATCAATTAATTCTTTATAATAATTTTGACTTATATCTTGTGTCATGGATGACTCACCTTCCTTTAAATTATTTTAATTATCTAAATAATTATAATATTGATTTCTAGTTAATGGAAGGTGATAAAATCCACTTTTTAACAGGACAAAGCTTAATTAACGAGAAAAACTCACCAAACACCTTATGTGTTTCCATGGTGAAGACTAGGAGATAAAACGTATATTTTGATACAGGGAGGTGGGAAAATAGAGGTTATGTAGATAAAAATGGCTTTTTTAGAAAGAAGTGATTTCATTTTGGGAGAAAGTCAAAAAAATAAAAACGCTGAAACCATATCTATTTTGAAACAAGCTTTAAAGGTTAACAGGAGGCCATTTCCATGGGTTAAAGCCTTTTCTGCTGGATTAGCTGCAAGTCTACCCGTTATGATCGGATTGCTTTTCGGTCATTTGGAATATGGATTAATGGCCGGATTGGGTGGCTTTACTTTTTTGTATGTGTTTGATATTCCTTATGCACAGCGGGCTAAAAAGTTATTTTGGGTTGTGATTGGAATGTCTTTGGTCACTGTTTTAGGAACGCTTGCAGCTCCTTACCCTCTAGCTGTAGCTATTTTAATGGGGGTGATTGGAGCGGCAGTCATTTTTATCTTTGGATCCTTACGAATTGCAGGGCCGTCTGCAATCTTTTTTGTTTTAGTTTTTGCGATGGTTTCAGGAATGCCAGTGGACCTGGGACTTGCTCCTTTACGGGCTGTACTCGTCTTTCTTGGTGGGGGTCTATCATGGGGAATTGCCATGATTGGTTGGTTATTTGACCCTCATGGACCAGAAGAACGCGTCGTAAAAAGAGTTTATATAGAGTTGGCGAAATTTATTGAGTCTGTCGGTACGAACAACTTTAATGAATCAAGGCATAATATGATGTCAGTATTAAGGGAGACAGATGAAACTCTTGCAGCAGGGTATATACCATGGCGGGAAACGGATGTATTTAAACGGCTGTTTTTATTAAATCAACATGCAAATAATATATTTATGTATATAAACGAGTATTTTATAGATTCTCAGGAAAAATTACCAGGGGAGTTAGGGCAGTCGGTAAGGGGACTTGCTGATTCGTTTAATAAGAAAAATAAGGGTGTATATGAAAAAATTCTTCAGCCTAGTGAAATGAATAAAAAGGTAAGTCGGATATTTGCAAAAATTTATGATGCAGATGCGGTCATGAATGAACCGACTGCAAAAATTAATCAAACCATTCATCCAACCAAATTATCAAAAAAGACAATATTTGGTGGGACTTTTGATAAAAACTCCATTGTTTTTATCACTGCTACTCGTTTTGGTTTTATTACAATCATTGCTGCAATAATTGCATTTGAACTAGAATTGGCACGTTCTTATTGGGTTCCTTTATCCTGTGTAGCTGTTATGTCAGGAGCTACCATTGTGGCAACTCATCATCGTGCTATTCAACGAGGGATTGGTACGGTCACCGGAATTATCATTGCTAGTTTGATTCTTGCACTTGAGCCATCCGGGTATATAATTGCACTTTTTATTCTTATATTGACATTTATTACAGAACTTTTTATTGTAAAAAACTATGGTCTAGCAGCACTGTTTTTTACTCCGAATGCTCTCTTAATGGCTGAAAGTACATCGGCAGGAAGCTTTAGTTTTTCTTATTTTGCTTCAGCGAGAATTATTGATGTAGTAATCGGGAGTATGATTGGTTTAATCGGTGTTTGGTTGATTGGAAGAAAGTCTGCATCCAGCCGTATTCCACATCTTATTGAAAAAACTATCCGGAGTCAGGCACAATTATTATTGGTACTTTTCTCTGAACAGGGAAAAGGCTTTAATGCGAGAAAAAGTAAGGAATTGAGAAAGATGCTAATTAATTTGACCAATTTAAAAACTTTGTATAATACAGCTTTGGGTGAAATTCCAGTACAACGTGAAACCTTGAATTATTTTTGGTCCATTGTATTTTCAATGGAGCATTTGGCTTATCTCTTGGAGGAATGTTCAAAAGTGAAGAGTCGTCCGCTTCTGTCCGATAAAGTACTTTCACAATTGCTATATGCCTGTGAAATGATGGCAAATTCAGCTAGTCTAGAACGTTCTTCATCTCAAAAAGCAATTCCAGAAATAGAAAGGTACCCAACTATAACAAAGGAATTGATCATTTTGCAGAATTCGATATATCAAAAAAATTTTCTTGTCCCTAATGGTTGAGATGTTCCGTAAGTATAAAACCTTCAGAAATGGGAGGCTCTTTAATATTTAAATTATGTAAGAAAAAAGGCTATGATGTGTGCTTCGAGTGTATATAGCGGTTGAAAATATTTACTCTTCGGAATATTATATAAATTAGTAATCAGTAGAAAATAAACTCTAACCTGAACAACGACAAGGAGTTGAATTATGAAATTTCTGCTCACATCTGCAGGCATTAAAAACAAGAGCATATACGATACGCTCGTTGATATGCTCGGCAAACCGATTGCCGAGGCTAACGCCCTTTGCATCCCCACTGCGATATACGCTATACCAGGTGGTGCTACTAAATCATGGGAGTTCCTTACTGGACAAGCGACCACACCGATGTGTGAGTTGGGTTGGAAGTCCATGGGGGTGCTGGAGCTCACAGCGCTTCCTAGCATTAATGAAGAGCTTTGGGTCCCTGTGGTAAAGGAGGCTGACGTTCTATTAGTGAACGGTGGTGACCCCTTGTATCTATCTTACTGGATGCGTCAGTCCGGGCTGGCAGACCTCTTACCGTCGCTAGACGCAGTCTATGTGGGACTGAGCGCCGGGAGCATGGTGATGGCACCTAACATCGGGGAATTCTTCGTTGGCTGGACACCTCCCAACGGTGGTGATGAAACACTTGGACTGGTTGATTTTGCAATGTTTCCGCACTTGGACCACGAGATGCTTCCATATAACACCATGGCTGCCGCAGAAAGATGGGCCGCTGGGATGCATGGGCCGGCGTATGCGATTGATGATCAAACCGCCATCAAAGTGATCGACGGAGCGGTCGAAGTTGTCTCCGAAGGGCATTGGAAACTGTTTTCGCCCTGATATTACTCGTCCGCTAAACGTTTAAGGTTTGTTCAAAATTTTTACTAAGCAACCCGTCATTCGGACATTGAACTGTTCTGAAACAAGTCTACATTCAGACATTGATTTGATAAATAGACGGAAAAATTCCGCTTAATTAAAAGATAAAATCAAAAAAGGCTAAAATAGACGGAGATATTCCGCTTATTGACTTGAAAAACGTGAAAAAGGGGGATTTTGCTATACATAACCGGAAAATCTCCCCTTATTTAGCCCGAAAAGAGCTCTATTCGCAGTTTAACCGGAAAATCTCCGCTTATTAAAATCAATAGGGCCAGCTCCACTCGGTTATGGAGAGAATTATGGGTCATCTTGTCCGAATAAAAGGTGATTAGGTAAAAC
>NZ_CAKJTG010000041.1 GCF_917563885.1 Pseudoneobacillus rhizosphaerae | reverse complement strand
ATATTATAATACGAAACGGATGAAGGCAAAATTAAAAATGAGTCCGGTACAATACCGAACTCATTTTGAGCAAGCTGCCTAATGAAATAACCGTGTCTAACTTTTAGGGGTCACTTCATTATTCCCTGCTTTTTTCATGCTAATATGCCTCTAACCTAACATTCTCATCAACAAGTAATGTAGCTTCAGTCGAATTCACAACATCCTCTACATTAAATCCTTGTGCCACTTCTACTAGCTTTAGGCCTTTACCTGTTACATCCATTACAGCTCTTTCCGTAATAATCCGATTGACAACACTTTTACCTGTTAAAGGCAATGTGCATTCCTTTAAGATTTTTGACTCTCCAGCTTTATTTACATGATCCATGATGACAATGATTTTTCTAGCTCCGTGGACGAGGTCCATGGCGCCACCCATTCCTTTAATCATTTTCCCAGGAATCATCCAATTTGCTAAATCGCCTTTTTCGGATACTTCCATTCCCCCAAGAATAGCAATGTCCACATGTCCGCCACGTATCATTGCGAAGGATTCCGCACTATCAAAATATGCTGATCCAGGAATGGCTGTAACCGTTTCTTTACCCGCATTAATTAAATCTGCATCAACTTCTTCTTCTCCTGGATATGGTCCTATTCCTAGTAGACCGTTTTCAGATTGAAGAACGACTTGTTTATTTTCTGAAATAAAATTTGCCACTAGCGTCGGCATCCCAATGCCTAAGTTTACGTAAAAGCCATTTTCGATCTCTTGTTCTGCTCTTTTTGCAATCTTCTCACGATTATTCATTAGGTTTCTCTCCTTCCCACAATAGCTTATTTCCGAACCGTCAAGCGCTCAATTCGCTTTTCTTGTTTACCTTCGATAATGGTTTGAACATAAATACTAGGTGTGTGGATGCTGTTGGGATCTAAATCACCAATTTCAAGTAATTCCTCTACCTCAGCAATTGTTACCTTGCCTGCAGCAGCAATCATCGGATTAAAATTCCGAGCTGTTTTATGGTAAACGAGATTCCCCATTTTATCGCCTTTCCATGCACGAACAAGACTGAAATCAGCTATTAATGCTTCTTCAAGTAAATATTCTTTACCATTAAACACTCTTATTTCTTTTCCATCTGCGATCGGCGTCCCTACTCCTGCTGGTGTGTAAAACGCTGGAATCCCCGCTCCACCAGCACGGATTTTTTCCGCTAAAGAGCCCTGTGGGAGTAGTTCGACTTCTAATTCCCCTGAAAGCACTTGTCTTTCAAATTCTTTATTTTCACCAACATAAGAGCCGATCATTTTCTTAATTTGTCTATTTTTTAAAAGTAAACCCAGTCCCCAATCATCTATCCCACAGTTGTTGGAGATAACGGTTAAATCTTTTACTCCTTTTTCAACTAGCGCTAATATAAGGTTTTCCGGGATTCCACAAAGTCCAAATCCCCCTACCATCAAGATAGCGCCATCTTGTATGTCAGCTACTGCCTCACTAAAAGATTGACCAATTTTCTTCAAGGTTCTCTCCCCTTTCTAGATTTTTAAGCTAGCTCAACAATCGTTGCAACCCCTTGCCCACCACCGATACAAAGAGTAGCTAAGCCTTTTTTTGCATTACGCTTTTTCATTTCATGTATTAACGTAACAAGGATTCTTGCCCCACTTGCTCCAATTGGATGTCCTAGAGCAATCGCTCCGCCATTGACATTTAGAATTTCATTGTTGAATTGAAGGTCTTTGCCAACTGCTAACGATTGAGCCGCAAAGGCTTCATTTGCTTCGATTAACTCAATATCTGCAAGTGAAGTTCCCGATTTTTCTAATGCCTTTTTCACAGCTGAAACAGGTCCGATACCCATAATGCTTGGGTCCACCCCTGCACTCGCATTGGCTTTAATTGTAACCAACGGCGTTAAGCCCAATTCTTCTGCTTTAGCCTTGCTCATAACAACAAGAGCTGCTGCTCCATCATTGATTCCTGAAGCATTTCCAGCCGTAACGCTTCCATCCTTTTTAAAGGCTGGGCGTAATCCAGCAAGCTTCTCAACCGTTGAACCCGACTTTGGATATTCGTCTTGAGCAAAAATAATTGGGTCACCTTTACGCTGCGGAATGACAACTGGAACAATCTCGTCTACAAACTTTCCTTCAGCGATGGCTTTAGCTGCTTTTTCTTGACTCCATGCGGAGAATTGATCTTGCTCATCTCTTGTTAACTCATACTTATCACAAAGGTTTTCAGCCGTAATCCCCATGTGATAATCATTAAACGCACACGTTAAACCATCAGAAACCATCGTATCGATAAGCTTTTGATCACCCATTTTAAAACCATCACGTGCATTTTTTAAGATGTAAGGTGCTTGGCTCATGTTCTCCATCCCACCAGCTACCACAATTTCTGCATCCCCAGCTAATATAGCTTGTGTCGCAAGATGGACTGCTTTTAAACCAGAGCCACATACTTTATTTATGGTCATTGAGGAAGCGCTTTCAGGGATTCCTGCTTTAATGGCAGCCTGTCTTGCTGGATTTTGTCCTAAGCCAGCCTGAAGTACATTCCCCATAATAATTTCATCTACTTGATCAGGATTCACACCAGCTTGTTCCAATGCACCTTTAATCACAACTGCCCCAAGCTCTGTTGCAGAGATATTTTTTAAGCTCCCACTAAAACTTCCTATTGCTGTACGAACCGCACTTACTATTACAACTTCAGTTTGTGTCATTTTTATCTCCCTTTCCTATCTGTGTTCACCTATTAATAGTTCTAGTGAAATAGCAAAATTCCTTTTATTTTGTCAAAATTTCTAAAATTGTTGCATTTTGAAAATTCTTCACATTACAATAAATATATGAGATTAGGAGGGAAAATCATGCAATTAAACTTACCGAAAAAAGTGACCATCATCGAAGTTGGTCCTAGAGATGGCTTACAAAATGAGAAATCATTCATTCCGACTGATATAAAAAAACAATTTATTAACTCTTTAAAAAAAGCTGGTATTAAGGAAATGGAGATCACATCGTTTGTTTCGCCAAAGTGGGTGCCACAAATGAGTGATGCGGCTGAAATTGTTGCGGATTGTCTTGATAACCAAACGCTAAACATCGTCCTTGCTCCAAATCAAAAAGGCGTTGACCGAGTACTGGAATCTGATTGTAAGGCTGTAGCGGTGTTTGTTGGGGTCAGCAATACGTTTAATAAAAAAAACATTAATAAAACAACGACTGAAAGCTTAGATGAACTTAAACCTATTATCCAACATTTGAAGAAGCAACAATTTTTCGTGCGTGCTTGTATTTCTACTTCCTTTTATTGTCCATATGAAGGAAAAGTAAATGAAAGTGAAGTGATTAAGCTTTGTTCCGAATTTGTAGCTGCAGGCGTTGATGAATTAAGTGTTGCCGATACGATCGGAATGGCAACACCTGATGAGTCTTACTCCCTTTTTTCTAAATTAAAAGCAGCATTTCCAAATATATTGCTGACAGCTCATTTCCATGATACAAGAAAGTTGGCATTAACGAATATTTTTGCAGCCCTACAAGCTGGGATAGATCGTTTTGATACTTCCGCTGGGGGATTAGGCGGCTGTCCGTTTGCACCTGGTGCTACAGGAAACGTAGCAACGGAAGATGTCGTTTATCTGCTTGAGCGAATGGGAATTGAAACTGGAATTGATTTAGAAAAATTGCTTCTTGCGGTGGATATTATATCGCCATTACTTTCCAGAAAGATAGAAAGTACTTATTACCGTCTCCAACATGTATAACCCGAGTGCTCTTAATCCATCTTAATAATGAACATGATGGAAGGGAGTCGATTTTTTATGAGTCAAAAACGCGACAAAGGTTATAGTCAAAAAGGTAAGCCCAATGCAAATACTGGTAAACGCTTAATTTCGGCCGAAGAATTAGAATTAGCCATCCATCCGACAAAACGACAGAACTCTCCTCAGTGATTTATGTTTTTCTGACCACTCAAAGCCGCAATTTATTTGCGGCTTTTTCTAATCTACAGTGTTAAAATATAGGTAATTATTCCTTTTAAGGGGGTCTTTTGTTGCGAAAGCTCATTCGTACTTTTATTTCTTTATTGGCCATTTTTTCAGCTATAGGAGCCTTAGGAATTTATTTTTCTAATCGACTTATGTATATCAAAAAGAAGGAAGAAGATATGATTCTTGAACGTGAAAAGTCGGCTGGACGGTTTAAACCGTTAGATTTTGAAAAGCTACCGAAACGCGAAATAGTTATTCAATCTCCCTTTGGATATGGGATTAAAGCCGTGCTAGCTGAACCTCATCGTACCAATGCCTATGTCGTCATTTGTCATGGTGTAACAGAGAATAAAACGAACTCGATTAAATATATGAATTTGTTTTTAAATCGCGGATTTAATGTATTAATCTACGACCACCGTCGTCATGGTGAGTCGGGTGGGAAAACAACTAGCTATGGCCATTATGAAAAATTTGATTTGAAAGCTGTAGTGGATTGGTTACGTGAAGATGTTGGTCCTCTTTTGCAGCTCGGTATTCATGGAGAGTCTATGGGTGCTGCTACGATGCTGCTTTATGCTGGAATGATTGAAGATGGGGCTAATTTCTATATTGCTGATTGTCCTTTTTCAAATTTCAAAGAGCAATTAGCTTACCGCTTAAAAACCGAAATGAAGCTTCCACCGAAGGTATTCCTTCCGTTAGGAGATGCCTTTTTACGAATTCGGGATCGTTATTCTATTAACGAAGTCTCTCCAATAGCAGTTATTCAAAATATAAAAAAACCAATTTTATTTATCCATAGCAAGAAGGACGATTACATTTTACCTTCCATGACAATGGACTTATTTGATAAAAAGTTAGGTCCAAAGAAACTCTATTTGGCAGATTATGGTGTTCACGCACAGTCGTTAAACGAGAATAGAGATGGTTATGAACGGGCTATTGATGAGTTTTTAGCGGAATACTTCTTTACCGAGGATACAGCTTTTATATAGTTTTTCAAAATTAGAGAGCGAACCTTAAGGTTCGCTCTCATTTTATTAATTCTTCTAAATCGGACCAACTTGTTAAGCGTGACGTTTTTACATGCTTGTTATAGGAGTTATCAATCGCAAATACTTTTAATGGCAACTCCAACAATGTCTCCAGAACAGCTGGTTTATCATCGAAGTAGTAATCCAACTTCAAGTCTTGGATAATTTTTATCTTTTCTTCGTCCTTCATTCCACAGTAAAATTTCTCTTCATCTACCGGAAAACCATTTTTGATTAACCATTCCTTTGTTCTATCTCCATACTGCTTATCTCTAGCGGTAATATAATAAATCTCATGTCCTGCTTTTACTAAACTATTCAAAACCTCTACAGCATGTGGAAATGGAGGGCATTCCGTGAAATAAATTTCCTCAGCGAGACTATTCCAAAGCTGACCACCTTCTTTAGCTGTCAATCCAAATGGTTCATGAATCTCAAGTGTTTTTAAACCATGAAAATGCTCAAGGTCAATTTGTTTGTTTAACTTTTGATTATACAGATGAAAGGCATGCTGTCTTAATTGAATTAACGTATCATCGATATCAAATCCAAATTTCAAAATATACCCTCCACATTTTTAATTGTCCTTATATTTGGGATATGCGGTAATTAATAAATCTTCACCAAAATTCTCGACCGAATGGATCGTAACGTCTAACGCTTCATCCATCGATTCAACATTATCTCCTGTAAATGGAGTTAGCGAATCTCTACCACCTAATATTTTGGGAGCAACATATATAGAAAATTTATTAATGAGCCCTGCTCTTAAGAAGGATCCGTTTATTTCACTTCCACCTTCAACCAAAAGATCCGTAACACCTTTTTCGTACAACTTATTCATTAACACAGATAAGTCGAGGCCAGAATCAGTTACCGGGACATATATAAACTCCACACCTTTTTCTTCTAAGGCTTTAATCTTCTCTGCTACATCATTTTCTTCTGCTGTAACTATCCATGTTTTCGCCTCAGAACAATCTGTTATTTTGGCTTCCATTGGCATTCTCAATGTAGTATCTAATACAATTCGAATTGGATTTTTTCCACCTGTTTCTAATCTAGTCGTTAGCATTGGGTCATCAGCCTTTACGGTTCCAATTCCTACTAAAATGGCATCAACTTCATTTCGCAACAAATGAACGTTATGACGTGACTCTTCACCTGTAATCCATTTCGAGTGACCGTTGTAAGCAGCAATTTTCCCATCTAATGTCATTGCCACTTTTGAAATCACAAAAGGTGTACGATTCACCATGTTGTGAACAAATCTCTCATTTAACAGTCTTGCCTCTTTTTCTAAGACACCAACTTCTACTTCAATACCCGCTTCTCGCAAAATTCCTATTCCTCGTCCGGCCACTTGAGGGTTTGGGTCCTGCACGGCTACTACAACACGAGCCACCTTGGATTCCTTCACTAAATTTGCACATGGAGGAGTTTTACCAAAATGGGAACAAGGTTCAAGGGTAACATATAATGTCGCACCTTCCGCATGTTCACCTGCCATCCGAAAAGCATGGACCTCAGCATGTGGTTCTCCAGCTTTTCGGTGTAGTCCTGAACCCACAATTACCCCATCCTTAACTAGGATGGCCCCTACTACTGGATTTGGATTTGTTCTACCTTTTGCACTTGCCGCTAAGTCTAAGGCCATCTTCATATAATAGTGATCCTTATTCATACCTTTTAGCTCCTTAAACTGACATTCTTTGTTGCAATGGAATATGACCTGACTTTTGAACCTTTGTCGCTAAATAATGGCTATTATGATCGGATAAATCACCCCATAATGAGATATGATCATCTGCTGTTAACCCATGATTTCTTAATGCTTCGAGTTTTTTCGGGTTATTAGTTATTAACGTCACTGGTTTTTGTCGTAGTTCCTTTAATATTCTAATTGCTATTTCATAAGAGCGTATATCATCAGGGAAACCTAAAGCATGGTTTGCTTCTACCGTATCATAACCTTCTTGCTGAAGAAGATACGCTAATGATTTTGAAAATAATCCAATTCCTCTTCCTTCGTGATCCGCAAGATAAAAAATTGCACCACATCCGTTCTCTACCACCATTTTCATAGATTGGCGTAATTGGAATCCGCAATCACAGCGCTTACTACCAAATATATCGCCTGTATGACAAATACTATGCATGCGAATAAATGCGTTATCCGATTGTTTAAAGTCGCCATAGACCAATACTGATGACTGTTGTAAGGAAGCAAGATTAGCTTGATTTAGTGAATTTAATAAATCCTCTTTAGATAACTCTCTTTCTAGTTCCAACCAAGAATACCACTGAAACGTAATCGTTTGATCCCCCAGTTGAACCGGTAAATTGACTGGCCCAACTAAACAAAGGTCGTTTTTGTTTTCTTGCTTTATGATTGTCATTTTATCTTTTAATATGTTTTTCACATCATTTGTAATCATATTTTCACCTATTCTTATCGAATTATTATTAGTTACTTTATGTAAGTAAGTATATGTTTGTAATCAATTTATGTCAAGTAAATTACACGATTGTAGTTGAAACCTAATTATAATAAATTTTCCTAATTCTACGAGGTTTCTTTATTCGTTTCCTAGGGATAAACGCTTATTTTGTTTTATCCCAAAAGCTCATTCTTCCGTTAATAATCTGATTCGGACTTTTTAGCTGAAAACAATTAAATGTTTCTGTAAAATCAATCTTCATTTGCTCATCAAAGAAAACTGCTTTTGATTTTTCGATATAGATAGGCCTTCCATCCGTCTGTAATGCCTCATCATCGTCATCTAGTTCACTGACAAACCAAAGTGCTGCTATGCCGCTTACGACACAGCCACAGCCTTCGGTATCATACTTTAATTTTAAAAATCCTTTTTTATCAGAAATTTTTTCATTTATTTTTTGTGCTGCTTTTTCAGTTATTTTAATTTCCATGTTTATCCTCTCCATCCTTCGTACAATTATTTTAGCACAAGTTTTCTTATTACTTGGAATAAAGGGCTTTTGATTGCTTTTTTTGTATTTCTCTTTTACCATAAGTGGAGAATTATAACAAATCATGAGGGGTGTTCAATTTGACTAAGGTTCAAATTAAAGTAAATGATAATGGCTCGTTTCGTGTTACAGGTGATGTTGAATTAATTGATGGGGAAGGCAATGTATTTGAAGCTAAACCGGCTTTTTCACTTTGTCGCTGTGGCCTATCAAAAAAGAAGCCTTATTGCGATGGTTCTCATAAAGGTCACTTTGAGTCCGTTGTAAGGGTTGAACAAGTAGAATAAGTGTAAAGCGGTTTCCATAATGGAGGACCGCTTTATTCTTTTAATTGAACATCCGCAATATCCTCGAGCGATATCCGATGAATAGCTTCAAAATGGTCGATGATATGAAGCTTATGCGTGAATTCATCCCAATAATGAATTTGACCAATAACAAGTTCATACTTTCGATTCCGATAGTGGGTAATCATCAAGGATTGGTGCTCTTCCATTGCACTTGCTAAAAGGCTGTTCATTTCCTCTAGTTTCTGTTCATCAATCTCCCTTTGTTGCTCGAAAGTATCTTCATGCGCCCAATCGCGCAGTAATTTTACGTGTTCTGGCAGCATCATCGCTGTCCATTTTATTCGTCCACGATCGCGTATCATTCCTAATCTTTCCCCCTACATTTTATGGCCACCAACTAGCTTTGAGCGGTGCTTCGCTGTTCCAGCAGCGGTATACGATACAGCCCTTAGCAAAGAACCCGAACCATAGCGCCTCCGAATGGAATCTACGACATAGCCAAGTTCACGCCGTTTATCTGCTTTAAAATCAAACAGGTTTAATTGAAGTTGATTGTCCTCCACTAAATTGCCAATGGCCATCGAGATTTGCCGGACTGTTTTCCCCGTATAATATTCATGAAACAGCTCTAAGCAGATGCGATAAATATCCATCGTAACATTGGTAGGTTGACCAATCGTTCTCGAACGATAAAAGCCACCGCCAAACTCATCCTGGCTGTAGCCTACTCCAAAGCTAATCGTCCGCCCTGCCTTTCGATGGGTTCTCGCCCGACGCGCGACCTCTTCACACATTTCTAAAATGACATGCTTAATTTCCTCTTCCTCCTTATAATCACGCAGCAGAATCTGACTTTTTCCAAAGCTGATTTGCCCTGCCATAATTGGGGCTCCGATTTCAGAAAGGTCAATCCCCCAGGCATGGTGGTAAAGCTGATTTCCCATAATCCCAAATTTCTTTTCAAGCTTTTGCAAATCATAACGGGCCAATTGCCCAACATTAAAAATCCCCATTCCGTTTAACGTTTTTTCCACTTGTCTCCCAATTCCCCACATTTCCCGTAATGGTGAAATCGGCCAAAGTTTGTTTTGAACATCCTTATACGTCCATTCGGCTATCCCCTTTTTTTTCGCTTCTAAATCAAGGCAAAGCTTTGACAATAGCATATTGGGACCAATGCCAATCGCACACGGAAGCTGAAATTCACGCTCGATATCATTCTTCATTTTCCGAGCAATTGTCGTCGCATCGCCCCAAATATTTGTTGCCCCATCGACCTTTACAAAGCTTTCATCGACACTGTACGTATGGATGGCTTCCTTTGGGACATACCGGTGAAAAACCCGAGTGATTTCCGTAGAAATACGCAAATAGGTTGCCATTTTCGGTTCTAGCAGGTGAATACGCGGATCTTTTGGTATTTCAAACATTCGCGAACCTGTTTTAATACCGAATTCCTTTTTCATACGCGGAGAAGCAGCCAAGACGATACTCCCCTGACGATCCCTATCCCCTACTACCGCTATATAAGATTCTAACGGGTCTAAACCTTCCATCACGGCTGCACAGCTAGCATAAAAGCTTTTCATGTCAATACATAAAATTTGTTGTCTTGGCATCTCGTTGTAATCAATCATTTGCTTTTTCGCCCCTCATACCGAACGTTAGTTCTACTATTGTATCCTCATCTTACTCGAATATACGTTCGTATTCAATGGAAATTTTAGTCGTTTTTTCTTAATCGGTCGACTTTTGACAATGGAAAATGAGTGGGAACCATATATAATCAAGATGGTGAGGTGCGAAAGATGGATAAAAAATTTATTTTAAAAATGGTTAAGCATAGCTTTAAGCAATATCATCGGGATTTAGAAGTAGACCCGCTCCAGGAAAAAGAGTTTGAACAGTTATATGAACAAATCATTCTAATTAAAGAACAAACGAATGCGGATTTACATGATATCGTTAATGATGTTATTTATGAGTATTTGACTAATTAGTTTTAAAGATGGTTATTTTCATTGTTGTTCAGCTAGGAAGCCCTATTAAAGACATTCTTACTGCTCTTGAGGTGGGTTTTGTCCTTAAGAGGCTCTATTAAAGACATTCTTTACTTTCTCGAGAGAAGATTTGTCCTTAAGATAACTGATAAAGGCGTAAGAGAGATGCAGAGGAATTACGTGAGTTACTTTTACAATATCGAAAATAAAAAGTTGCCTACGAAACTTTTATGATAAATAGGACGTATATTATAGTGTATACTAATTTAAAAATGATTAGGAGTGATTCATTTGGCAAAATCAAAAGCAAAAAAAATGCGTGAGAAAATAGTTCGTGAAGGTAGAAGAAATCCTGAGGTTAGTAGAAGTCCCTTTGTTTTCGCTGATATGAGAACGAGGCAAACAAAAACAAAAAAGGATTATTTATATCGTGAAAACAAAAAGAACCATTCATCTCAAGAAGGATATGATGGTTCTTTTTATTTTCACCGATGTTCTATTTTTTTAGCACAAAATTAGCTTCACCGACACCTAAATCAGTATGAACATCAATTTTGACATCCGCGTTTTCATAGGCCTCATTTACATAAATACCATTTCCTTCAGAAATAAACCCTTTAAAATCGGCATGACCAATTCCTTTTGTGGATTTAATTCTAACACCTACATCTGATGGTAAAATGATGGTTGATTGTCCAACACCCATTTTCAAGTCTACATCAAAACTTTCCTGCCAATCACCACTTAAATCAACAGTCACATTTCCTACACCTGTATTAACGTTTAATTTTTCAAGCTGAAGCCCTTGTAAATTAAGTGTTGTATCAGAGGCCCCCGTATTCACTTCAAGCTCCATAGGAACATCATTGGAGAGCTCGAGATCCCACTCATTTTTTACACTTCCAATATTAATACCTGAGAAATCTTTTTTGGATTGCTCAATAACAACTTTACCTTTATCCCCTGAACGCTTATAGCTTACCTTTGGCTTGAGGTCATCGACGTTGTATTGAATTTCACCTTCAACCCAATCCTTTGCACCTTCAGATACATTTAACTTCCCTGCTCCAACATTCAAGGTGATATCTAATTGTTTAGCTTTATCTTTTTCAATCTGAATGCTTGAATCCTGCACTTTTCCAAGGACAATTGAGCTACATCCAGCTACCCACAATAAATTAGCTGCAATCAGTAAACCAACGACAATATTCTTTTTCATCTTCATTCCTCCTGTTATTCTTAACTTACATTCATTGTAAAGAAATAACGGAAATGTCATAAACGGCTCTAGAATGAACTTCAGCTAAGACCTGCGCCTTAGATGGCATCTTCTATTTCATTAGCTAAAAAAGTTTTCACTAAAATAAAAAAGCCTTAAAGCCTGGTTAAAGGCTATTCAAGGCTAATATTTTTCGTATCATAATTGTATTGGAAATGGAGTGGCTCTTCCTCGGGAAACACCCGGATTTCCAAACGAAAATGGCTGTTATCTAAAAAATCACTGTTTAGGATTATAATCGGTTTCCCATACTGTTTCTCTGCGAATTGAACAATGGCTCTAACTGCTTCTTCAGCTTTTGTGCTATCATCTTTCGTCATGACAATGACCTTATCCGCACCTGCTTGAGCGGGATATGATTCTGCCACCATTCCATCAAACTCAATCTTTACTTGTTTACCTACTTTTAAATTGGAATGCTCTAACTGTTCACCAGTATCTGAAACAACTTTTGCATCGGTAATCGAAAAATAAATATCTCCTACTAATAATCGATTATTTTCAAATGCAGCAATATATCCACCAGCGAAAAACAGCATCCCAACTACTAAAATCAACCATTTGAGAAATTTCATTGATTTCACCCTCTTACAACAATTGACGAAGGTAAGCAGCGAGAAGTTACTTATTTTTGATTAAATGCTTTACGTCCGATTCGCTCGAATGCCCTTGGGAATAAGGTATAAAAGACACTCCCAAGACTCATCCAACGAGGAAGATTAATTTCCCTTGTTTTCGTAAGCATCGCGTCAACAACCTTACCGGCAACAAATTCCGGCTGAAGCATGAATTTTTGTACATTTTTCACATAGGTACCTTTTTCGTCGGCAATATTAAAAAAGTTTGTCGCAATTGGTCCTGGGTTTACGGTTGTCACAAATACATGATGATTAGCTAGCTCCATTCGAAGGCTATTGGAATATCCAAGAACTGCATGCTTTGTAGCAGAATAAACACTAGATTTCGGAGTGGCGATTTTTCCAGCTTGTGAAGCAATATTGATAATATGACCAAAGCGATGCTCACGCATTTTAGGGAGTACCATACTCGTGCATGCCATTAGACCGATCACATTGACTTCAAACATCGATTTCACTTCTGTAATGGTTGCTTCATGTGCTTCTCTAAAAACACCAAAACCTGCATTATTGACTAAAACATCAACCGTACCCATTTCTTCAAAAATAAGCTGAAATATCTGGTTGATTTCATCGGTATTTGAAACATCTAACTTATGAATAAACACTTGAATGGAGTAACGGTCTTCGAGCTCTTGTTTCAACTTTTCAAGCTTGTCGACACTTCTAGCCAGAAGAGAAAGATTAGCCCCTCTAGTTGCACAAAGTTTGGCAATCTCAGCTCCTATTCCACCAGAAGCTCCTGTTATGACTATATTTTTCCCTTGTAAGGATTGCATTTCCTTCACCTCAAACCGCTATGAAAGCGAATGTATTATTTTTCTTTATTTTATCAATTTCCCCTAATGACATTAAATAATCCAACTGACCAACTGTCTCAGAAATAGTCAAAGACAGCTCTTTTTCATATACGGTAGGAAACAGAAGTTTGCAAATCTCAAACACAGAAAGAGGCTCTATTGAAATAAATTCTTTTACCGACATAGCTCTTTCATGCTGCCTTTTCAGTCTTTTTTCAATCAATTCAGGAAGGTCATAAACCTCTTCCCCATGACCAGTGTAGATTTTTCGAATTGAATAATTCAATAATTTTTTCAATGAATGATTGTATTGAAGGAGTGGTTTTGGTCGTTCAGAATCTTTATTGATGGGAGGCTCTAATAAAGGATTAGGGGAGATATGTGCAAGGACATGATCACCTCCAATTAATAGTCCATCCTTTTCCCTGAACAAGACAATATGACTTTGTGCGTGACCTGGGGTTTCAATAATTTCCCATTCTTCCAGACTAGGGATTATACTTCCTTCCTGTATGGACGAAGTTAAAGAGCGATTGCATGAATATTTTAGCGGCTTCTTTAATTGGCCAATAAACGGAAAATACTCTTCTGGTATTCCAAACTCAATAAACAGATTTTGGTAAAATTCATCATGCTCTTTAAAAAATGTATCCGTTCGTTGTAGCCAACGTTGACATAACGAATGTCCGTAAACAGGTATAGTTTCAGGGAGAAAATCGAGTAACCCTACATGGTCAGGATGATGATGGGTGAGTACGACTTGCTCAATATCATTTGGAGTTAAACCTAAACTATGTAATTGTTGTTGTAGCGCTTCCCAAGCTTCCTCTGTTTTCACCCCACAATCTACTAGGGTAAGACGATTCGTTTTAATCAAGTACGCATTAACATCCCCAACTTTAAAAGGAGTAGGTAATGTTAATTTAGCAATTCCGTTAATCCATTGAGTCATTGCAGAATCCCCTTATTATTATTTTTCTATAAAATATATGGATTTACTAAAAAAAGCGGAAGCGCCTTGATCAGCCCCGACAAGCATAAGACGCTCCAGACAAGAAGGCGCGCCTTATGGCCTTCTTGTCTGGAGTGGCTTATGACCTCGAGGGGCTAGGCGCTGGAGCTGGCCAGTTTCATAGAAAAGATTATTGCATTAGATTTATTAATTAGTTTACCTATTTTTGTATAGGTTGTCATTATTTTCGCATAACTTACTTTTGGTAAATTCGCAAAATTCAAAATAAAACACTTGACAGACAAGCCCTTTTCCCCTCATAATCACAACTAATATTTAATTATAGTAAGCCTTGACTAAGAACAGTAGATGGAAAATGACGAAAGAGAGTGAAACCCAGCGGCTGAAAGGCTTCACCGTCCCCTTGACCATCGAACCTACCTTAAGAGCTTGTTAGGCAAACCTAACCGTATACCGGCGTTATCGGTTTGAGCTGCATCGTTCTATTAGGATTAATCTGATCTTTAGGCGATGAATTAAAGGTGGCACCGCGGAGGCAAAGACCTTTCGTCCTTTTTATGGATGAAGGGTCTTTTTGTATTTATTCAAGGTTTTGAAGGTTTGACAAATACTATGAACCAGGAGGAGATTTGAATGAGAAAAATAACAATAATTGGTGCTGGTTCTATGTCTGAAGCCTTGATTTCAGGTATGATTGCTAATCAATTTATTGAAACTAAAAGTTTGTGGGTAACAAACAGAAGTAACCGTTCAAGATTAGCTACTCTTCAACAAAAATACCAAGTTTCAACCTCATATGATATCGAAGAGCTTCTGAATGGAGCAGACATGGTCATTTTGGCAATTAAGCCAAAGGATGCTGGTGCAGCAATGGAAAATATTAAATCACATCTATCCAAAAAGACTTTATTAGTATCAGTTCTGGCGGGGATCTCAATTCAAACGCTTGAAGAGCTTTCAAATAGCCATTTAGCGATTGTTAGAGCAATGCCTAACACCTCAGCCACAATTGGAAAGTCGGCAACAGCACTAGCCAACAATAACAACTCCACAAAAGAACAAATAGAGCTAGTAGATAAAATGTTTAAAACTATTGGTTTAACCAGATTCATTGAGGAAGAGCACCTTGATGCGGTTACAGGCTTATCTGGAAGTGGCCCAGCCTATTTCTATTACCTTGTCGAAGCAATGGAGAAAAGCGCTATTGAAATTGGCCTTGATCCAAAGCTTGCAAAAGAGCTTATCATACAAACTTTACTCGGAACAGCCGAAATGCTTAACGTATCCCAGAAACCCTCCCATCAACTGCGCCGTGAAGTTACAAGCCCTGGCGGTACAACCGAAGCTGGAATCCGTATACTCGAACAACACCAAGTCCAAGAAGCCTTCATCCAATGTATCATCCAAGCAACCAACCAATCCAAAAAACTTGGAAGCGCACTAAAAAACAAACTTACTTCGACACTTTAAAGGAGTGGGGGACAGTCCCGCACTACTGTAAAGTACTAAAGAGTAACTTCATTTTCGCTATTACTTACTTGTTGATATATAATAGTACTGAAATTTAGCAAAGCGAAATAAGGAGGTATTTTCGTGGTAGATCGAAAGCTGTTTTCTCCCTTTACGATAAAGAATGTTACTTTAAAAAACCGTATTGTAATGGCCCCAATGTGTATGTATTCTAGTCATACAGAGGATGGCAAAGTAGCAAACTGGCATTATACCCATTATGTTAGTCGTGCAGTTGGTCAAGTAGGTTTAATCATTTTAGAAGCAACAGCCGTTACAGCTCAAGGTAGAATTTCACCTCAAGATTTAGGTATTTGGAGTGATGAACATATTGAGGGCCTATCAAAGCTCGTTCAACTAATGAAAGAGCACGGGGCTGCTACCGGAATTCAAATTGCTCACGCTGGTCGGAAAGCAGTTATTGATGGTGAGATTATTGCCCCTTCCTCCCTTCCCTTCAATGAAAAGATGAAAACACCAAAAGAAATGAGTATCGATGATATAAGCAAAACGATTGAAGCTTTCAAATTAGGAGCGGAAAGAGCGAAAAAAGCTGGTTTTGACGTGATTGAAATTCATGGTGCGCATGGATATTTAATTAATGAATTCCTTTCACCACTATCTAATAAGCGAAATGATGAATATGGTGGATCGTCTGAAAAACGCTACCGTTTCCTTCGCGAAGTTATTGATGCTATAAAAACAGTTTGGGACGGACCTCTTTTGGTTCGTGTTTCTGCCCATGACTACCATGAAGATGGATTAACACCAGATGATTATGTTACATACAGTAGCTATATGAAAGAACAAGGAGTTGACCTAATAGATGTAAGTTCAGGAGCAGTTGTTCCTGCTGCTATTCATGCCTATCCAGGTTATCAAGTCAAATTTGCAGAAAAGATTAAAGAAGAAGCACAAATTTCAACAGGTGCTGTTGGCTTAATCACAACAGGAATTCAAGCAGAGGAAATTTTGCAAAATGAACGCGCCGATCTTATATTACTTGCAAGAGAGCTATTAAGAGATCCTTATTGGCCACGAACAGCCGCAAAAGAACTTGGTGTTAAAATCGAAGGACCAAAACAATATGAGCGTGGCTGGTAATATGGTGAAGTAATAATAAAAGACTCTAATCCCTTTGGATTGGAGTCTTTTCACTAAGGATGATGCGAAATCCAAGCACTCAAACTCGATCATCCCAAATCCGTTTCAACATCGCTTTTTCATCGCCCACAATGATCTCAAACACATCTGGATTGGTCATTTCCATTAAATCATCAAATCCAAAGCTTTCGTTAAAATAGCGAATTAATAAGGTTGTCAAGTTGCCATGACTCACTAAAATAATATGATCATTGCTAGAAGCTAACACCTCTTCTATAATAGACACGGCCCGTTTCATTCCAGCAGAATGGGATTCGCCACCCTCTAGCTCTAAATCAAAATCGTCAAAGCTTTGTTTTAATTTTTCTTGCCAATCCTCCAGCAAAATCCCACTCAGCACCCGCTCACTTAAACGATCATCTTTCTCAACCTTCAAGCCTTTAAAATCTGCTAGCGGTTGAATGGTGTCTATCGCTCTCTTAAACGGACTTGAATAGATTTTTCCGATTGGTTTCGTTGCGAAAAAATCTACTAACTTAGCAGCTTGTTCTACACCCTTCTCCGTTAAAGCCGCTGAAAACTCCTGTCCCCCAGCCTTTGCATGGCGAACAAAGTAAATCGTTTTCAAAAATTATCTCCCCTTTTATATGTTATACTCTTTAAAATCATCTACTACTTCCGAATTTGGAAAAATCTCTTTTGCCTCTAGCTCCAAAACATGTGCAGCATCACGATCATACCTCGAACTAATATGGGTCAAATAGAGCTTTTTCACTTCGGCTTGAACAGCTACTTCTGCTGCCTGCCCAGTCGTAGAATGAAAATAATCGTAAGCTAACTGATTTTCATTTTGTGCAAAAGTGGCTTCATGAACAAGTGTATCCGCATCCTTAGCTAAAAAAAGGGCATTTTCACATTTTCTTGTATCTCCTAAAATTGTTACAATCTTACCTTTTTGTGGGTCACCTAAAAATTCAGACGCTTCTACGACCTCCCCACTATCCAAAACAACAGGCTCACCATTTTTAATTTTACGATATATAGGACCTGGTTGAATTCCCTTCTCTTGTAGCTTTTCTGCCAATAAAGTCCCTGGTTTGTCCTTTTCAACAATCCGATAGCCATAGGAAGGAATTCCGTGCTCTAAGAGACGAGCCTCAACTAGAAACTGTTCATCCTCAAATATAACTCCCGATTCTATTTCAACTATTTTAAGCGGATATTTTAAATAAGTTTGACTAACTTCTAAACTTATTCGGATAAAATCCTCTAAACCTTTAGGACCGTAAACGATTAATTCTGTTTCTCCACCTTGAAAGGATCGGCTAGATAAAAGGCCTGGTAAGCCGTATATATGATCGCCATGTAAATGAGTAATGAAAATTTTTTCTAAACGACGAGGTTTAATTGATGTATGTAAAATTTGATGCTGTGTTGCTTCCCCACAATCAAACAGCCAAATGGTGCCTCTTTCCTCTAAAAGCTTAAGAGCGATTGAAGTAACATTTCGATGTTTAGCAGGAATTCCGGCACCAGTTCCTAAAAAGAACAGCTTCAAAATAAACATCTCCTTCTTAAATATCACAAGGAATCCGAAACATAATTTAAATGGATTCTTCGCACCTACTATATCATATTTTCGCTTAATCATGCCTGCTGCATACTGATGGAGGAATATTTCCAATTTAAACGGATAGTCTTCCTTGCTTCATCGAAGACTAGGGTAGAAGTTTTTATTTGCACTATCATCTAATGAACGCTATCATTTAATATTTGGATAGACTTTTTTTATTTATTACATAAAAGTGAGGCTCAAAATAGTGAAACATTCAGAACAACCAACAGCATTGATTATGATTTTTGGAGCTACAGGGGATTTAGCTAATCGAAAACTGTTTCCCTCTCTTTATCAATTGTTTATTAAAGGAAAGCTTTCAAAGCACTTCGCTGTGGTTGGGATTGCAAGGAGATCTCTCTCCACGGAACAATTTCAAGCGAATGTAAAGGAATCCATCACTACATTTCTTGGTAAACGTGAAGATATTGATGAATTCATTTCCCATTTTTACTATCAATCTCATGATATTGCCGATCCAAGTTCTTATGCTGAACTTAAGAAATTAGCTCATGAACTGGATCAGCAGTACAGTCTAGAAGGTAACCGTATTTTCTATTTAGCAATGGCCCCTGAGTTTTTTGGAACAATTGCTGAACACCTAAAATCAGATGGCTTGACAGAAGTGACTGGTTTTAAACGGTTAGTAATTGAAAAGCCTTTTGGTCACAATGTAGAATCAGCAAAAACTCTTAACAATCAAATTCGGACCGCCTTTTCTGAGGATGAAATTTACCGAATTGACCACTACTTAGGTAAGGCAATGGTACAAAACATTGAGGCCATTCGGTTTGCGAATGCCATTTTCGAACCACTATGGAATAATCGTTATATCTCGAATATTCAAATCTCCTCAAGTGAAACACTCGGTGTTGAAGAACGTGGTCGCTATTATGAGAAAAGTGGTGCACTAAGAGATATGGTGCAAAATCATATGCTGCAAATGGTTGCGTTACTAGCGATGGAACCACCAATTCGATTAACCACAGATGAAATTCGTTCTGAAAAGGTAAAAGCATTACGAGCCATGCGACCTTTAGAAGGCGATGAAGTAAAGCAAAATTTTGTTCGTGGCCAATATGGACAGGGTATTATAAACAATGATCCAGTACCAGGTTATCGTGAAGAACAGATGGTTGAGCCAAATTCTAATACAGAAACGTTCGTATCTGGAAAGCTCCTGATTGATAACTTCCGATGGGCTGGGGTACCTTTTTACATTCGTACAGGTAAACGTATGACCACTAAGTCAACAAAAATAGTCGTGCAGTTTAAAGATATTCCCATGAATCTATATTATAAAACCGATCAAACCTTAAATCCTAATCTTCTTGTTATCCACATTCAACCCGAAGAAGGTATTACACTTTACTTAAACGCTAAAAAAGCTGGTTCAAAAATGGATGCTACCCCTATCAAGTTAAACTTTGCAAATGTAGGTGTTGATGCCATGAATACACCGGAAGCATACGAAAAACTTCTTTATGATTGTATGCGTGGTGATGCTACAAACTTTACCCATTGGGATGAGGTAGCTCTTTCTTGGAGCTTTGTTGATAAAATCTCACAAGTATGGGAGAACGAAAAAGAAGAAAGCTTTCCAAACTATGAATCCGGATCCACTGGACCAAAAGCTTCAGATGAGTTGCTAGAAAAGGACGGCTTTTTCTGGTGGCCAATCTCGATTTTAGAAGTAGATAAATGCTAAATATATGAGGGGGGAAATCCAATGAAAATTATTGATATTACGGCACCAATTTTTGAAGGAATGCCAGTTTATAAAAATAAACCTGAAAAACAACCACAAATCTCAACGGTTACAAATGCTCACGTTACAGAGTCGCGAATTAGCTTAGACGTTCACTCGGGAACACATGTCGATGCTCCCCTACACATGATGAATGAAGGAAAAACGATAGAAACACTCCCGATTGAAAGATTGGTTCGTCCATGCAAGGTGCTGGATTTAACAGAGGTAAATGAAAAAATTACAAAGCATGACATCGACGCATTAGGGATTGAAGCAGAGGACTTTGTTCTATTTAAAACGAAAAATTCCTTCGATGAAGAATTTAATTTTGAGTTTATTTATGTAGCCGAGGACGCTGCCCAATATTTAGCAGAGATCGGTATTAGTGGCGTTGGTATCGATGCTCTTGGAATTGAACGTGCCCAAGAAGGTCATCCTACACACCGTGCTTTAATGGGTAAAGACATTATTATTATTGAAGGTTTACAATTAAAAGAGGTTGCTGCTGGGGAATACTTTATGGTGGCAGCTCCATTAAAACTACAGGGAGTCGATGCGGCACCTGCAAGAATCCTTTTAATTGAAGGTTTACCTTCTTAATCTATAGGGGAGGATAAAACATTTATAATGTTTTGTCCTCCCCTTTATTTTGTATCCAGCTGCAGCGCCTAGCCCCTCGAGGCGCATCCGCTTTTATTGTAAAAAATCCCGATTAAAACTAGTAAAAGTCCCAGCCTGATTTTTTTGAATTTCCTTTTCACTAGCTTGTTCAATAATATTTTTGCCGAACTTTTCTTTTAACCTGGCTACGGTTTGGATGAGCGGCTCTTTTTTTGCTTCTTTTTCATACGAAAACAAATCAAGCTGCTTCACAGCATGCTCGTGATCCGTTAAATCAGTAGAAGTTATTCCTAGTAGACGAATAGGATCACCGTTCCAATGTTTTAAAAATAACCTCTTCGCATACGAAAAAATTTCTTCTTTCAGGAAAAACGGATTCTCTACCTTCTTACTCCTCGTTATCGTTTTTCGGTCTTTAAATCGAATAGTAATTCCAATGGTTGTGGCGACAACCTTTTTTCGTTTCATACGAACAGAAACTGTTTCTGCAAGATGATCCAAAACCCTAAATAGTTCCTGTTGATTCGTTGTGTCTTTAGGTAATGTTGTCGAATTCCCGATGGATTTAAAATCCGAAACAGAATCAGGGTCTACAAGTCTTGTATCGACACCGTTTGCACGTTCTTTTATACGTATTCCATTTATACCTAGCAAAACCTTTAATTGTACTTCATTAGCCTTGGCTAAATCACCAACGGTTTCGATACCTATCGATTGTAATTTTTCGGCAGTCTTCTTACCTACACCATGCATTTCATGAGTAGCTAGTGGCCATAGTACATTTGGGACATCTCTTTTACGTAGGATTGTGATGCCCATTGGCTTTTTCATATCTGAAGCCATTTTAGCTAAAAATTTATTAGGTGCTATACCTATACTACACGGTAAATCTAACTGTTCAATTAACCGTTTTTGGATAGTCTCTGCAATTTCTAATGGACTTCCTAAATGATAGCTATCGGTAATATCAACATATCCTTCATCAATGGAAACGGGTTCAACTAAATCTGAATATTGTCTCAATATTTCAAACATCGCTAATGAAGACGCTCGGTAGCGGTCAAAATTGGGCTTCATCAAAATTAACTTAGGACAAAGTTTTTTTGCCTCCCAAATAGGCATTGTTGTTTTCACACCGTACTTCCTTGCTTCATAACTACACGTGATAATAATCCCCCGGCGCTCCTCAACATTTCCAGCAATTGCAAGTGGCTTTCCCTTTAAAGTAGAATCATAAGCCATTTCAACCGATGCATAAAAGCTATTCATATCAACATGCAAAATGACCCTTCCTTTTTTAGGGTAAAACTCCCTCATACTATCCACGTCCTCACAATCATCTCTACATCATTTTATCATATAAATTATTTAGTATTAAAAAGTTAGAAGTGGAAAAATTCAGAAAAAAATACTATTATAAAACTAGTCACAGTTTTATAATAGTATTGTTAGGTTTACGAAATATTAGCTAGACGAAAAAATGGAGGTTTTGGAATGAGTAAAACGGCAGAAAAACGATATGTAAGGTCAGAAGTACCGGAACATTTAACTTGGAATCTTAATGACCTATTCCCTACCTTTGAAGCCTGGGAAGCAGAATTAACATCTATTGAAACAGACCTTTCTTCCGTAACACAATACAAGGGTCGCCTTCAGGAAGGGGCTAACAGCTTTTACAACTGCTTACTTGCTCAAGAAAAACTTCAGCAACGATTAGTTCTTGTTAGTGCATATTCTAGTTTACGACAAACAGAGGACGGTACAAATCCTGTCAACCAGGCAAACTCCTCTAGATTCGCTGCATTAATGACTAAAGCAAATGCCTCTCTGGCCTTTGTTTCATCAGAGATCCTTACACTACCAGAAGGTACAGTTGAAGCATACATAAATGAAGTGCAGGAGTTAGAACCATTCCGAAAAAACTTAATGGAAATACTAGATTCAAGAAAACATAAACTTTCACCAGAAACAGAATTAGCTTTAGCATCCCTTGGAGAAGTACATGGTGCACCTTATAAAATCTATGAAATGAGTAAATCTGCCGATATGCAGTTCGCTTCGTTTTTAGACGAAGAAGGTAATGAGCTTCCGAATTCATTTGCTCTTTTTGAAGATCGTTATGAATTTTCACCTAATACATTTGTTCGTAGAAAAGCATATGAATCTTTCGTTTCAACTTTAAAACAATATAAAAATACTTATGCAACCGTATATGCTACAGAGGTAAAAAAACAAGTTGCATTAGCTCGTCTTAGAAACTATGAATCTGTTACACATATGCTATTAGATCCACAGCAAGTAACAGTTGAAATGTACAATAATCAACTTGATATCATTTTAAAAGAGCTTGCGCCACACATGAGAAGATTTGCTGAATTAAAGAAACAAGTACTTGGGCTTGATAAAATGACATTTTGTGATTTAAAAGCACCATTAGATCCTGATTTCAACCCGAGTACAACCTATGAAGAAGCAAGTAAAGTAATTCTCGAATCCTTACAAGTAATGGGCCCTGAATATTGCGACATCATGGAAAAAGGACTTACTGAAAGATGGGTAGACTTAGCTGACAATGTTGGTAAAGCGACAGGTGCGTTTTGCTTAAGTCCATATGGAGCACATCCATATATATTAATTACTTGGACAGATACAATGCGTGGAGCTTTTGTTTTGACTCATGAACTTGGTCATGCAGGACATTTCTATCTTGCAAACAAAAATCAACGTGTATTCAATACAAGACCATCAACTTATTTTGTGGAAGCACCTTCTACAATGAACGAACTTTTATTAGGTCAACATTTATTAAAAAATACAACAGATCCACAAATGAAGCGTTGGGTTATCCTTCAATTACTAGGTACGTATTATCATAATTTCGTTACTCACCTTCTTGAGGGTGAATACCAACGCCGTGTTTACACTCTTGCAGAGCAAGGAAAGCCTTTAACAGCTACGACTTTATGTGAAACCAAAGCAGATGTACTGAAAACCTTCTGGGGTGATTCAGTAGAAATCGATGAAGGTGCTAGCTTAACTTGGATGCGCCAACCTCATTACTATATGGGATTATATCCTTATACGTATTCAGCAGGGTTAACTGCATCAACGGCTGTAGCCCAAATGATTCAAGAAGAAGGTCAGCCAGTTGTCGACCGTTGGTTAGAAGTTCTAAAAGCTGGTGGAACAATGAAACCAAATGATCTAATGAAGCATGCAGGTGTAGATATGTCCCAACCTGAGCCAATTAAAAAAGCTGTTTCTTTTGTTGGTTCATTAGTGGATGAACTTGAACAATCATATTAATCAATAAAGCATAAGAAAAAGCATCGGTTTTGAACTGCACCCCAATTGTTAGACACTATCTAACAGTTGGAGGTGCAGTTTTTTGTATGTCAAAATATCCAAGTGATATTAAATTAAATATTATTCAAAGCTATAACCCAAAAGTGTTT
>NZ_CAKJTG010000040.1 GCF_917563885.1 Pseudoneobacillus rhizosphaerae | reverse complement strand
GCATGTATTAGGCACGCCGCCAGCGTTCGTCCTGAGCCAGGATCAAACTCTCCAATAAAGTGTTTGATTAGCTCATAAAGTTTACTCTGGCTTAGTTCCAACTTCCTTAGAAGAAAGTTTTCACTTAATTTGTTATTGTTTGGTTGTTTAGTTTTCAAAGAACAATTTCGTCCATCGCTCAAAAGCGACTTTATTAATATATCATTTCGTTATTACAATGTCAACAACTTATTTTTCGTTAATAACTTGTGTCGCTGTCGACTTAAACTATAATATCACCGCTATCACTCGAAGTCAACAATCCTATACATGGAAAATCCACCCATACGCAACAATAAAACTGCATTACTACTATAAAAAGAAACCGACCCTAATTTAGAGTCAGTTTTCTAACCTATTCCTTAACTATTTCAATTACATTTTCATCTTTATGATTAATATTACCTGTTTTATTAATACGTACACTTTCGCCTTGCCCCAAGTTTGTAAACACAATTGGAGTGATAACGGATGGAGCATTGTTTTTTATAAATTCTAAATCGAATTTTAATAAGGGTTGCCCTGCTTCTACCCGATCACCTTCAGATACTAACCCTTCAAAGCCTTCGCCTTTTAACTTGACCGTATCAATACCAACATGGATTAAGATTTCTCTTCCCGAATCTGATAATAAACCTAAAGCATGTTTCGTAGGGAACATATTAATTACTTTTCCGTTTACTGGTGACACGATCGTCCCCTCTGTCGGTACAATCGCAAAGCCATCACCCATCATTTTTCCAGAAAAAACTTGGTCGGGAACATCCGTAATTGGTTTAATTTCTCCCTTAATAGGCGAAATAAATCGATCATCGCCACGATGCTCTGTTTGTAGCGCTTCAGGATTCACCTCTTCAATTTGTTGTTCAACACCTTTTTCAGGAGCCTTTTCTACTGCAATTGGCTTTTTACCACTCATAATATCTTTCATTTGACCTTTAATCGTTTCAGATCGCGGGCCAAAAATTGCTTGAATGTTATTACCTACCTCTAGAACTCCCGCTGCGCCTAATTTCTTTAATTGCCCTTTATCTACACTCTTAACATCATTAACCGAAACACGTAAACGTGTAATACAAGCATCTAAGTGTGTAATATTTTCTTTTCCACCCATTGCATTTAAAATGTTATAAGGAAGATCTCCCGCTTTATTTGTAGATACTTCACCTTCATCCTCAGCAACTTCGCGTCCAGGAGTTTTTAAGTTAAACTTTCGAATAGCAATACGGAAACCAAAATAGTATATCACTGCAAAAACTAAACCTACTGGAATAACTAACCATGCATTAGTTTGCGGATTAATTAAACCAAATAAGATATAGTCAATTAATCCACCTGAGAACGTCATCCCGATTTTTACATCTAATAAGTGCATGATCATAAATGACAATCCAGCAAATACAGCATGAATCCCAAAAAGAAGTGGTGCTACAAATAGGAATGAAAACTCAATCGGCTCTGTAATACCTGTAAGGAAAGATGTTAATGCTGCCGATGCCATTAACCCTCCAACTAAAATCTTTTTTTCTGGACGAGCTTCATGATAAATCGCTAAAGCTGCTGCTGGTAGACCAAACATCATGAACGGGAACTTACCTGTCATAAAAGTACCTGCACTTAGGTTTTGTACATTATCTAGAATTTGAGCCATAAAAATCCTTTGGTCCCCACGAACTGTTTCTCCTGCTTTAGTTACATACTCACCAAACTCATACCAGAAAGGAGAATAGAAAATATGATGTAACCCGAAAGGAATTAAAGAACGTTCAATAACCCCAAACACAAAAGCTGAAGTGGTTAGATTAGCATGAACCATGTTTTGCGAGAATGCATTTAATCCATTCTGAATTGGCGGCCATATCAATAACATTAATAAACCAAGTAATATTGCCGTTCCAGCTGTAATAATTGGAACAAATCGTTTTCCTGCAAAGAACCCTAAATAGGAAGGCAATTCAATTTCATAAAACCTATTATAGAGGGCCGCTGCTATAATACCAACGATAATACCACCAAATACACCTGTCTGTAAGGTTGGAATCCCCAATACACTTGCATAGTTTAATCCATTTACATCTTCAGCTGTTATTCCTAAAGCGGTTCCCATTGTTACATTCATAATGAGGTATCCGATAATAGCTGCAAGACCTGCTACTCCTTCACCACCCGCTAAACCAACAGCAACACCTACTGCAAATAGTAAGGCAAGGTTACCAAATACTACATCCCCTGCACTTTGCATGACAGAAGCAACCATCCTCACACCATCGTTATTTAAGAATGGTGCTATATCTATTAATACTGGGTTTTTTAGTGCCGCACCTAAGGCAAGTAAGATACCAGCAGCTGGCAAGAGGGCTACAGGTAGCATTAACGCTTTACCTACTTTTTGCAAAACACCAAATGCGTTTTTAAACATCTGATTATTCCTCCTTTAATTTTTTTCACAAGAGGTAAAAAAGTCACCCTCAAATAAAGGATTACAAAAACAAATAAAAAAGGCATGAGAAAAAGAAATTATGAAAGGATAGATTTAAGGATAGATTACCCCAAATTTTCCATTTCAATTAACTTCTTTTACTCATGCCTACGTTAATTAGTAAACCAAAAGCCTTGCCTTGCTTTATACCAATTATAGTCAAGCATTTCTTTAGAACTGTTTTACATAGTACCCTATACTAAAAATATGAAATAACCTACGAAAACAGCAAACATGAAGTACATAATCGGATGAACTTCTTTCGCTTTTCCACTTACGATCATTGTTAATGGATAGAAAATGAACCCAGCAGCAATTCCTGTTGCAATACTATATGATAGAGGCATTGTAATAATCGTTAAAAAGGCTGGAACAGCAATTTCAAAGCGAGACCAGTTAATTTTCCCTAAAGAAGAGACCATTAATACCCCTACAATAATTAACGCAGGTGCCGTTACAGGCGCTGTCACTACTTCTAATAATGGAAAGAAAAATAGTGATAAAAGGAAAAATCCTGCCGTTACTAAAGCTGCGAATCCTGTTTTTGCCCCAGTCGCAACCCCTGCAGATGATTCAATATAAGATGTTGTAGTAGAAGTTCCTAAAACAGATCCTGCAATTGATGCAATTGAATCAGCGAATAATGCTCTACCAGCGCGAGGTAGTTTATTATCTTTCATTAATCCAGCCTGATTGGCAACAGCAACTAATGTACCAGCATTATCAAAGAAATCGACAAACAAGAATGTTAACACAATTCCCAACATAGCAGTTGTATAAAAAGAGCTATCTCCAAAGGATGAGAACACCGCTCCAAACGTTGGTTCTAAGCTTGGAACTGAATCTATAACTCCGTCTGGAGTATCAATTAAGTTAAAGATCATACCTACAATAACCGTAAGTACCATTCCAAAAAATACCCCACCCTTAACTCCTCTTGTCATTAAGATAACCGTAACAACAATTCCAAAAATCGCAAGCAATGTATTTGGGTTAGATAAATCGCCTAGACCTACTAAAGTGGCATCATTATTTACAATAATTCCTGCATTTGTAAAACCGACAAATGTAATAAACAATCCAATTCCAGCGCCAACCGCATGTTTTAAATCAATCGGAATCGCGTTAATGATTTTTTCACGCCAGCCAGACATTGTTAATAATAAGAAAAATACACCTGAAATGAATACCGCTCCTAGAGCATGCTGCCAAGGGATTCCACTACCTAATACTACTGTATACGCAAAGAATGCATTTAAGCCCATACCTGGCGCAAGTGCTAGTGGGTATTTCCCCAACAACCCCATGATGATGGATCCTATTGCTGCCGCCAAAGCCGTTGCAACGAATACAGCTCCGTAATCCATTCGCATCGAATCTGGTAAACCCTCAATATTTGCTAGAGTAAGAGTAATCGGATTGACGACTAGAATATAAGCCATCGCTAGAAAAGTCGTTAACCCTCCCATAAACTCGCGACGATAATTTGTTCCAAGTTCTTCAAACTGGAAATACTTCTTCACTATTTTTCCCCCTAAGTCTATAAAAATATAAAAAACGCTTCGGCTAATCTACCGAAGCGTTGACTAAAGGCATGTGTAAATAATAAGGGATTGGAATAATATAAGTGCATGTAAGACCCTTAAAGATTTAAACAATTACCTCGTAGTCAAGCTATTTACGGTAGCTCGGTAGAAACTTTTGGGCCATATTCCCAACATTATACGACGTAAATCGACATATTTAATTTCATCTTTATTATAACTAGATATTAATGCCTAGTCAATAGAAAAAACGAACATTTTTTAAATGTTCGTTTTAAACGTTCGTGTTTTTGGAGACATCCAGTCAGCGGTTAGCCCCTCGAGGGGAAAAATAGAACCCCTTTTTCCTGGGTCATAAGCCTCTCCATGAATGAAGGCAAACTACACCTTCTTTCATGGAGTGTCTTATGATTGTCGGGGCTGATCAAGCCGCTACCTCTTTTCCTTGTCTAGCTACAGCGGCTAGCCCCTCGAGGTCATAAGCCTCTCCGCGAATGAAGGCAAACTACGCCTTCTTTCACGGAGTGTCTTATGCTTGTCGGGGCTGATCAGGCCGCTTTCGCTTTTCCCGTTATTCCCACTCAATAGTTGCAGGTGGCTTACTCGTAATATCATAAACAACCCGATTTACATGTGGGACTTCATTAACGATTCGAGTTGAAATGACCTCGAGAACATCCCAAGGAATTCTAGCCCAGTCTGATGTCATCCCATCAATGGAAGTAACTGCACGTATCCCAATTGTATAGTCATAAGTACGAGCATCCCCCATAACCCCTACACTGCGGATATCAGGTAAGACAGTAAAGTACTGCCAAATCTCTCGTTCTAAGCCATGGTTTTTAATTTCTTCTCGTAAAATTGCATCTGATTCACGGACAATCTCTAGCTTATCTTCAGAAATTTCACCTAATACACGAATCCCTAAGCCCGGACCTGGGAATGGCTGTCTCCAAACGATTTCATCTGGAATACCAAGTTCTGTACCTAAAGCACGAACCTCATCTTTAAATAATGTACTAAGCGGCTCGATAAGCGTAAATTGCATATCCTCTGGAAGTCCACCAACATTATGGTGTGACTTAATCGTTTGTGCCGTTGCTGTTCCACTTTCAATAATATCGGTATAAAGTGTACCTTGAGCTAAAAATTCTATTCCCTTTAGCTTGGTTGCTTCATCATCAAATACATAAATGAATTCATTGCCAATGATTTTACGCTTTTGCTCAGGGTCAGAAACACCCTTCAACTTACTAAGGAATCGTTCCTTCGCATCCACCTTGATGACATTCATATGGAAACCTTCAGAAAAAGTCTTCATAACTCCTTCCGCTTCATCCTTACGCAATAAACCATGATCAACAAAAATACAAGTCAATTGGTCACCAATGGCTTTATGTATAAGTACTGCGACAACGGATGAATCCACTCCACCGCTTAATGCACAAAGTACTTGTTTATCCCCAACTGTTTCACGGATTTTAGCGATTTTCTCCTCGATGAAGTTTTCCATCGACCAATCGCCTAAACATTCGCAAACACTGAAAACAAAGTTCTTCAATAAATCATTCCCGTAAACGGAATGCAAAACCTCGGGATGGAACTGAACAGCATATAGATTTCGATCCATATTACTCATTGCTGCTATTGGGCAAGACGAACTCGTTGCATCTACTGTAAAATCACTCGGAGTTTCGACAACTAAGTCACCATGGCTCATCCAAACCACTTGTTGCTGTGGCAGGTCTCTGAAAAGAAGTGAATTATTTTTCACATCAATGCTAGCTTTTCCATATTCACGATGCTTTGCTTTCTCTACTTTTCCTCCGAAATGCAAGGTCATTAACTGCATTCCATAGCAAATCCCTAAAATCGGAATCCCTAATTCAAAAATCGCTTCGTCACATCGGAATGAATTTTCATCATACACACTGTTAGGTCCACCTGAAAAAATAATCCCTTTTGCGTTCATCCCTTTGATTTCTTCAGCTGTAATCGTATGCGGATGTAATTCACTATAAACCCCAAACTCTCGAATACGACGAGTAATTAACTGATTGTATTGACTACCAAAATCGAGCACGACGATCATTTCTTGATTCTGCACTTGTTTCATGACTGTTCACCACTTTCTAAAAATAACAATCGTATTATTCCCAAAACTTTGTTCAACTACTAAAAAAAAAGAAAAAAAACTAGAATCTGCCCTTCCATTAAAAAAAATAGAAAGGCAGAATTCTAGTTTCAGTTCAGTAAAAAAAGATTCCTGCCCTTCATAGTCAAATCATTTACGGTGATTCGGTAGAAACTTTCGATCCATATTATCGAGGATATACGAAGGTGCTATACAATTATTCATATTTTAACCGTAGGAACTTTTATAGGTCAAGCGATTGTCTTTTTAATTAAATTTTCCCATAATTCTTTTGTCTCTTCCCAAGTACCATTCTTTAGAGCACCTTTATATAGAAGAAGCTCATACCGGTCCGTTAATCGAGTCATTTCTCTTGTAGAGAAAAAGGTATCTACATACTTAGCATAATCTCTTAAGGTTTGATCAGATTTCCGTTTTAGTCCATATAATTCTAGTTGCTTTAATAACGCAACGTAGGCGAGACCAAAACTATCATCATTCTTTTTAAACTTAAATCGGAATAAAAGATAATGCGGTAACCAACGTGAACGCTTTCGGTAAATAATCACTGCCAATAGCGCTAACGCCAAACCAGTTATTAAAATCCATTCCCATTCATTTTTAAAGAACAGCTTTATTTTTAACCAAAACAATTTAAAAGAAAATGTAGAAGTAGCTTTATTATCCACTTCTTCTTTTCGATCAGGCTTAACAGGTTCTGGTTTTTTCACAGGGGCAGGCGTCTCAGCCTTTGGTGTTTCTTGCTTATACGTATCAAAATTTAAAGATACATTATTGCTGAAACCTGGCGTTGGTTCGAATGCTAGCCAACCTGAGCCTGGAAAATAAACCTCCAACCAAGAATGGGCATTATTGTTCGTAACTTCATATACTTTTCGGCTGTTGCTTCCAAGTTGCTTATATTCTCCACCTGAATAACCTTTTACCCAACGTGTTGGTATCCCTATGGTCCGAAGCATAACAGCCATCGAGGTTGAGAAGTTATCACAGTAACCTACTTTTGTATCAAAAAGAAATTGAGCTACATAGTCTTCATTACGTCCTGGAACGGCAACATCCTTCTGACTATACGAAAACATTGCTTGATCAAAATACCTCTCAACGGCCCTCACTTTATCAAACCAAGTTTCATGACCTTTGGTTATTTCTTCCGCTAGCTTCTTTACCTCTACTGGAAGAGTTGCAGGTACCTGGAGATATTTTTGAGTGAACATCCGATCTAATCTGGCCTGTTGGAAAGATGTTATTTGTTTTAGCTTTGTCACACTATACTTTGGAACCTTGTAAGACAGGCTGTAACGTCCAATGGTACTTCTATTATTTTCAAAATATATCTTCTCTATGGACGGGTCAAACTCTAGAAACTCCATGTCCAAAGCATGAGCTTGACGAACACCAAACGGATACACGAGATGAGGATACGAGATAAACGGTTCAATAATCGCTTCCTGTTCACGTACTTCCACATCACCTTCAAAATCATAAATCGGGACTACACTCTCAATTGGAAAAGTGATTCGTTCAGACTGCCTATCGGAAGCAATCCAGCCTTTACCTGTATAATAATCCTTCGTTTCCACCTTCCAATAATGCTTCGACTCCACTTCAGCCCTGAAAACGACTTTGTTATCGCCAACAAAATCTCCTCCTAGCTGTGAATCATCTACACCATAACCAATTGTCTTGGTCCCTCCCCCGCTTTTATCATTTAGTGATTTAATAAAAGGCACGGGATCTGGCCAAATTGGCTCAGCTTTTGGTGCAATTAATCCTACCGTTACACTTAGAACAATTAAACAAGATAATAACGTCATCCACCTTTTCGAAAAGGAAAAGTCTCTTCCGATGTTTTCCTTAGTCAAAATTCGATTCAACGTTAAAATCCCCATGGCTGCAAATCCAGTTACAATTGTTCTAATAATTGCTTCTTTAGCTGAATACGGAGTAAAAGTATCTAAAACCGTAATATAAATCAAGGTTACGACAAAAAACAGAAAGATTCGTTTCCGATTCAGGAGCCAATAATGAATTAAATACGTCATTAACCAAATTAACACGAAAAACATAATGGTACGAAACACATTAGTTAACTCTACCCATTCTCCAGCTAAAACTAATCCGAAGTTATTTATTATATCCGCGAAGATTCCCTTGAACCACGTTGGCGAAAAGAAAGCTTCTTCTAAATATAAAACATGCACACAACTAAGAATATAAAAAATTTTAATAGGAGAACTGATCCACATTCTTACATGGAAGAAAGCCATAACAAAGGAAAGGAAAATATAAAAGATAAACATATATAAATATCCTGTATCCGTTAATTCCTTTAGTGGTCGAATCCATTCCCATAGTAAAACAAAGCCAAAGGCATATAGAAAAAAGGTTCCCCAATCTCGCTTCGAGTTTACTGTCCTCATCCTCGGCTCACCTCCGAAAAGGCATTAGCAAACTGACCCTCGTGTACTAACACAACACGAATTCCTCTCGTCGATGCCATCGACTTTAAAGATAATTCATTGGAGGACAATGACCCTTTTGCTTCTTTCATAAGGAAAATGACGATTGTTCCTTTTCGTTTCGATAGAAAGCTTACTTTTTCGAGTAAAGGTTTCGTTAATTGTGCGGTCACTAAAAGAATAGAAGCATTTTGCTGCGTTAAAAAGCTTTCTAACTCTAGTGCACGATCTAATGGCAGTTTGCTAGTGTCTTCAATTTTAGCTAAATGATAAAAAATCTGATGCTGTTGCGCTTCTCCACCTCTTATTGGAAAAGAAGTCCGGTCAACACCATAACTAATAAGGCCAACTTGTGCTCCTTTACGCAGGATGGCCCTTACAATCGAGGCTGTAAACGAAACAACGAATTCAAAGCGATTATCTTGATTACAGTCCATTATTACTAATACATCATGAGATTGCCGTTGTTCAAATTCCTTTGTCATGATGTCATTTCGTTTGGCGGAGGCTTTCCAGTTAATCCAAGAGAAACGATCTCCTGGCTGGTATTCTCGAACACCAATCGCAATCGATGTATCCCGTTGTACGCGCTCGCGAGATGCAGTCATCCCTTGCTCATAATGATTTTCAAAAGGTCGATAAAGCATCTCCGTATAGGCAGGGTAAACAATGATTTGATTCGGTGTTGTCATTTTTTGCTCTTTTTCTATTAATCCTAACAGATCACCTGTTTTTAATCGCACCTCATGGAAAAGATGTTCACCTCGTGGTAAGTTTTCTAATTCATATTCAAAAGAGAATTCCTTTTTAAATCCAGGTATCAATATGATCTTAGATTTTTTCACTTGATGTGCGAAACTTAATCGCACAGGTAAAAGATCTTCCACCACAAGATATAAGAGTGGAAATCTAACTTTTCGGTTTAACTGAATTTGAACCTTAAGGGGCTCTCCTGCATGATAATCCGTCTTTGTTAATACTCTTTTAACCTCTATGTCTTTAAGAGGATAAAACGAGACAGCTAGACTTAGTAGAACAAAGGGTGAAAAACTAAAAAACAAAAACCAACTTACAAATCCACCTTGAAACATTGCATAGGAAAATGTAATCACTACTAACATGGACAATACTAGTAGCTTCCATGGTAATTGGATCCTTTCTATTACCTTTTTCATTTACTTCACAAGCCTTTGGACGGGGACAGGTACCCTGGCTATTACACGTTTGACAATTTCTTCAGCCGTAATCCCTTCAAATTTTGCTTCTGATTTTAGAATGAGACGGTGCGAAAAAACAAATGGTGCTAAATATTGAACATCATCTGGAAGCACATAATCACGGTTGTACATGAATGCATAAGCCTGACACGCCTTCATTAACGCAATCGAACCACGTGGACTTGCCCCTAGGTAAACGCTACTATGGGTACGGGTTTTCTGTGCAAGCTCAACTATATATCTTTTTATCGTTTCATCAACATACACATCTTTAATATCAAGCTGTAATTGCTTTAACTCTGATAAACTGACAACTGGCTCTAATTCTTCAATTGGTGGGGTCTTTTGAGCTCGATTTAAAACTTCCATCTCTTCATCCATTTCCGGATAGCCCATTTGCATTTTTAATAAAAATCGATCGAGCTGAGCTTCTGGTAATGGATACGTTCCTTCATACTCGATTGGATTTTGAGTAGCCATAACGAAAAACGGTTTATCCAAAATATGAGTCACCCCATCAATCGTTACGCTACTTTCCTCCATCCCTTCTAATAAAGCAGATTGTGTTTTTGGTGAAGTACGATTAATCTCGTCTGCTAAGATAATATTCCCCATAATCGGGCCTGGTTTAAATTGAAATTCCATTTCTTTCGGATTATAAATCGATACACCCGTTACATCTGATGGCAATAAATCAGGTGTAAACTGAATCCGTTTAAATTTTGCACTTACTGACTTAGCTAAAGCACGGACCATCATTGTTTTCCCTACTCCAGGAACATCTTCTAAAAGAACATGTCCATTCGCTAACAATGCTACTAAACTCAACTCAGCGACTGTTCGTTTCCCAATCATAACTTTTTCTATATTTTGAATGATTCTTTCTATTTGTGGATTCATTTGATTACGCACAATATGTTCCCCCTTACATATATTTACATGACAAATATCACTATTGATTATTATTCGGGATTTATTGGCAAATCCCTGTAAAAAATCTAGGATTTTGTTAGAGATTTAGATTTTGCCCATAAATATTAGACGTTTTTCTTAGTAAAAAGTTTCGAAATTTCTATAGGTGGATTTTTCCAAATAGAAATTGAACTGTTTAAGTAAAGAAGGTAGCTTATTATACATCCATCATTTTTACATTTCAGTCAAATAAAAAAGGCTTATATCCAAATGAAGGAAATAAGCCTAGCAAAGTTGCGCAAAGTAAATAAATTCAACAGTATCTACCTGTACTTTTAAAAGTTACTTGGCGCAAAAAACAAGGTTGTTTTTAATAAGCACAATTCCCATTTCGTGAGCTTTAGTCCAGTTTCAACAAAAGATCGAAATAGGGCATTAAAATCTATTTTAGTAAAGTATTTGTAGTCCGTAATGGTTTCCAATAAAATGTCTTCATGAATATCCTCATAAAACAAACGATATTCTTCCTTCAAGGTTTTGAACAGCCACACTTGCTTTTTGGAATTACTTACACTCAAGGCTTGGCGTATCTTATCGTCAAGATAGTCTCCATATTTCCTCTTCACCTTAGGACTCAAGTCCGAGACTTGAATACAATGCCTTTTAATTCGAAAATATACTTCTACCATATCAAGGTTACGTTCCTTTTTAGGTTTAACTAAGCACGGAGTACCCAATTGATCTAAACCTCTTAGCTTTTCAGCCGAGAAAAACAATGATGCTTCTCTTTTTGTTGCTTCTGTACAATCTGAAGAGTGAAATAAATTAAAAATCCTATTCATCGCTCCAAATGAGCTGCGAATTGTCTCACTCCTTGCGCTTTCAGGCTTGTTGTCACCCTTTAACTTTCGGTCAATCCAATCAGAAACCGATTTATAAGGCATTTCGTGTGTACCTTGAACGAGCACACATAAACTTTCTCCTAAATAAAAGAATTCCGATTCAAATTCCCACCACTTATCTGTAAAATCAATATTTTCATTCCAATATAAACTCCTGCATAAATCTGGTGTAATGGTCACATAGTTACAAGCAAGAATCTCTAATCCTTTTTGCTGTAGAAACGACAGAATTTCTTGTTCAAAATTCAAGTACACTGCATCAGGCTTGCATATGATGAAACCTATGTTATTCCAATTCAATATGATTAGCTCCTTCTCTGCCATATGAAACAATATATGAAAGAAAAGGATTAAATTCCTCATATCCGCATTATTAACACTGCCCAATTTCATTTTTGGAACAACATCAATTTGCATTTGTATAATGTTCCATTACCTTAAGCGTATTAAGATAATAAGCCATTATAACAAATTTACTCTCATTTACATTATATTCAGGGTTAAGTTCAAAATGGACTTCACTATATATTTCATACTCCGTCGGCAGAATTAGAGCATTATACGTTTCTAATTCATTGATTATATTTCCGTTTACATCTCTATTTGTTTCGAAGTGCTTTAATAAGAAGTAATAGGCTACTTGTTTATAATCCAATTTTGTTAGCTTTTGATAATATTTTGCGTCAAAGATATATCTTTTGTTATTTAAAATTAAATAATAATCCGGCTCGATACTAAACCCATTCATACCTCTCATATCTGGATAAGCTACCTTTTTTTCAAAGTGATTGTTTCTCGCAGAATCAGACCATTCTATTTCTAATCGATCATTTAATCCATAAAATTTGGTTCTTAAGTATTCCTTAATCATACTTTCCCAAATGAGATGAAAGGAGTAAATCTTTAATTGATAATTGCCACCTTTAGTCTTTTCCTGTTCAAAAAAGGAAATTAATGAATCCACCAGATGTTGATGGATATTTTTAAATAATGTTCGTTTCACTTTTTTGAGCTGTGTGATAACTAAAGAGGTATTTGAAAAATCAATATCCCTCGTATGTAAATTTGTTTTTTCCCCTTCCAAGAACAAAGAGAACCTCTCTAACGTCGAATCAATCACATAAGCCATACATTTACTAATAAATACATGCTGCTCGATATTTTCTTTAATGATTAGCGGCAAAAATAACAAGTTATGATTATTTATTATTTTGGGCGATTTATTCATCGTATCTTTCCAAGAAATTCTCCCCGCATAACCAAATTTCTTTATCTCTTTCTCATTAGTGAATAGTCCATACCTCTTATAGTATTTATATACTTCAAGAAAATCGATAAATGGATAATCCGAATTCAATTCATTTCTAATGCCTACATATTTATCATTTCTATTATTGACTGTTCTTTTAATGCAGTTAAATAAAATTCGAATATACTTATTTAGCATTACACTATTTTGAGGTAACTTTTCCAAATCAGTGGAACTGAAACTATGTTTCGGAAAGCTGATTAAAATCTTTTCGCTATTAAAAATAAATCCGACGAAATTATATCGCTCACCATCCTGATTGACTATGAAATCTTTCGGATCTAAACCGTTAGAAAACAGGTGATTTGTATTTGGATTTACAAACTCTCCATCTTGCACAACATAAAATTTGTTATTGTACATTTAGTTATTTACCTTCCATTAGATCGTTTGTTTCTATGATTTGATAGGTATTTAAGAATTCATTTGAAAAAATGTTTTGATATGCAGAAATCTTTATATAAGTCTCTCCAAAGCTACTAATGTCTGACTTAAAGAGAGAGGTACTGGAATATGAAACGGTTTCTATATCTTCATATAGGTATTGCAAAAGCTTGCCCTTAATTTGATTAAAGTTATATTCCGCATCAGCTTCGCGGAATTTAATAAAGAATTGACCAAGTTGTTTATCTTCTTTTAAGCCTAGCCCGCCATTCTCTTCTTTTTTGGTAATAAACGTATTTAATGATCGATATAATGTAGCCCAGTTTAATGTTATTTCATTATCTTTATCCTTTAATGTGAAACTAAAATTGTTAAGTGGTTGTCCTGATTCATCGTATACAATAGTATTTGCATTTACGTACTCAAATTCAAATCTTCTTTTAAAGGCAGTATCCATAACAAAGACATTTTGATCATTCGTATTCACTGTTCCAATAATGAATAAGTTTTTTGGAATGAAAATTTGCCGGTCCTCTTTGAATACATAATTTGAAATTAAATCATTGTTGATTCTATATTCACTTTCCCCTGTTACAACGTCTCTGTCTAGTAATTGAAATAAATCTCCGAAAACAGCCGCAACATTGGCGCGTGACATTTCTTCTAATATTAAAAATACTGGCTGATGATCCTTAACTCCATCTAAAAAAGCACGTTCAAGCGCTTTTGTAAAAATAGTAGGCACAAAGCCATACTCAATTTTCGTTTCAATCGAACCTTCTGAGATTGGAGTAACTACCGGCATAACTTGTCCTACAAAATCATAATAGCTAAATTCAGGATGTAAAGTGGTTCTAAAGACGTTTGGATGACCTTTCTTTTCATCAAAATTAGGAATACCATTTTCTCTTATAAATTTTTGTATACTAAATGATTTCCCTGTTCCAGGTGCACCAAAATAAATTTTATTTATACCATAATTAGTTAAAGTAGCTTGTTCCACTTGCTCTGTCACTTCATCAGCTAAATCATCAGGTACAGTCTCATCTCTACTAATTAATCTACTATCGAAAAAGCTAATATATGGCTCAAAATACTCAAAACCATTGTCTGTATTTTTGAAGATAGCAGCTTGAAGGATACTCTTCGTACTATGCTCCGTTTTATTTAACTTTTTAAAATGGACTTCAGGATGTTCTTCTAGAAAATCATATACACTCCTGATATCAATTCTACCTCCAGCACTACTCCAATCACTTTCTAACGAAACGATGTAGTCACTCGGTTTAATATGATTGAATTTTAGAGTGGTTTCATCATGGGAACAATGGACAAAGCAAAAGAATCGTTCATTATTATTTAAGGATTCGTTGACTTCCTGAAGGATTTTTTCCGTGAACACCCTAATTTGAGGTTTAGCACGGTCAGTTCCTGTAACAGTTGATTTTAATACCAATATATTTACATTTTCATTTAAAATCTGAACAGTGATTTTCGCCCAATTGTTCGCTTGATTTGTAGTATCTTCTACTATATTTAGTTCACTTTTGATTTGGTTTACTGCATCAATAAATGTCCGCATTTTACTCTTCTCCTTTACAACCATTTTTAAAATGTCTTATTATCCATTTTAATGTTTTTCTAATACCTTTTACAATTTTGTTAAATGCATTGAAGTCACATATTAGTGCATTGTAACCCTCTCCCTTTTTAGAATCCTCCATTATTTATGATTTTTCCGACTTTCATTGTTTCTTCTACATAATTTTCTAAATTTATAAAATCTTTACAATACGTTAAAACCAGATTAATAGTTGAGGTTTAATATTCTAACTGTGAGAATAATCATCTAAATCACTTAGGGGGAAATAGAAATGACAAGCTTAAAAAAGTTAGCACTTTCAGTCATGATGGGTGGGGTGTTGGTTTTCTCTGCAGCATGTGGACAAGAGGAATCAAAATCTAACTCTGACACAGAAAACAAGCAACTTTCAGGAGAAGTTAAAATTGACGGTTCTTCAACGGTTTATCCAATTATGGAAGCTATCGCTGAAGAATATTTATCGGTACAACCTGATGTTAAAGTATCAGTTGGGTTGTCTGGTACTGGTGGAGGCTTTAAGGCATTTATTGCTGGTGAAACCGATATGAGTAATGCCTCTCGACCTATTAAAGACGAGGAAAAAGCTCAACTTGAAGAGGCAGGAATTGATTTTACAGAGATCAAATTAGCTTTTGACGGTCTTTCTGTTGTCATTAACAAAGACAATACATGGGTTGATCATTTAACAATTGATGAGCTAAAGAAAATGTGGATTGAAGATGGTACGACCAGAAAATGGTCTGATATTCGTGAAGGTTGGCCAGAAGAAGAAATTAAATTCTACTCTCCTGGTACAGATTCTGGTACTTTTGACTACTTCGATGAAGTAATCCTTGATGATCAACCAATTGTTGAAAAGGCAACATTATCTGAAGATGATAACATTCTAGTTCAAGGTGTTACGGGTGAAAAAAATGCGATTGGTTACTTTGGCTATGCTTACTATTTAGAAAATAAAGATAAACTAAAGGTTGTACCAATCGATAGTGGTAGCGGCCCTGTAGAACCAACAAATGAAACAATTGAATCTGGTGAATATGCTCCGTTATCAAGACCATTATTTACTTATGTTAAAAATGATTCAGTTTCTAAAGAAGATGTGTATGATTATACGAAATTCGTAATTGAAAACGCAGCTGATTTATCCGAAGAAGTAGGCTATGTTCGCCTTCCAGAGGAGGAATATACAAATGCACTTGAAACGTTAGAGGGATTAAAATAATTGTTTATTTCAAAATAGGAAGCATATTAAATATGCTTCCTATTTTGTGTGCCTTTTTTCAAAACAAAAAACAGGCACCATCTATTACTCGATGATGCCTCATTTAAACAGCGCAGGGTTTACTTCTTTAATTTCGAGGCTCGTCAAAACGGTATCCATAACCTTTTATCGTTTTTATGTATTGAGGCTTTTTTGGATTTTTTTCTATTTTTCTTCTTAGATGACTGACCATTACATCAACAATTCTGCTGTCACTCGTATAATCATCGCCCCAAATACATTTTAAAATTTCCTCTCTCGAAATAATCTTTCGTTCTATTATGAGCAAAAGCACTTGTAATTCTCTTTTTGACAAATTAACCTTATGCGTTTTTAAATCTATCATATATTCATTTGAATTTAGGACAAAATCTCCTATTTTAATTTGATCTGTTGGGGCATTATCCTTCATCTCGATGCGTCTTAGGATAGCTTTTACTCTTGCCTCTAATTCTCTTGAGTGAATGGGCTTTGTTAGGTAGTCAGCTGCCCCCATATTAAATGCAAAAAGGAGATCTTCTTCTTTTTTTGATGAACTTATCATGATGATGGGAGTAGACCATATATGTCTATTATTTTCTTCATTGAAGTTCTTTTCAGAAAGGAGAAATAGATGGAAATTAAAAATAATTAAGTCAGGTTTCATGTGAACAATAGCGAAAAGTCCTTCTTTATTATCTGAGAATGTATGAACGGAAAACTGTAATTGTTCTAACCGCTCTTTTAGTCTTTGATAATTATTTAATTCTGTATCTATTATTAGTATGGTATTTTTCATCTAATCGATCTCCGAATAATTAGTAGTTTTTTGTCCGTTCTTATTCGATATCTCTTAATCTACTATACTTAATGAATTTAAAGAGAAGATTAAAATTTTGTAAAGATTTCAAAAATACAAACTTTACTCGAACAGCGTTACTACCTTGAAGTACTTTCTATTGAAATTACAAAATTTACAATATCTTAAAATTCACTTTACAACTGTTATGTATGATTAAATGAACTGGTATTTCTCAAAAAAAGAAAAGGGAGTCCTATATGTATAACAACCAGAATTTAAATAGTAATGCTCTCTTCTCATACTTTGTCTTTTTACTAAAGAAAAGAAAAAGTGGACTGGACGATTTATTGAAATATCGTGAGTTAATCAAGATAATGAGGAGCGATGCTTTGACTACCTTTTTTCAACCGATTATTGATTTAGACTCAGATAAAATCGTCGGATATGAGGCTTTAAATCGACCACCATTTTCTAAATATTTCCCTTCAACAGATCATTTTTACGAATACATAGGAAATACAAATCAAGTGTTTCTATTTGAATTATTTTGTAGAAATACCTCACTTAAAAAGTATTCTTCTAATTTGAAAGAGACACCTTGCGAAAAAGATAAATTATTATTTATTAACATCCATCCAGATGTTTTAATTGATTCCAATTATAGACCAGGAGAAACCATTCAGTTATTGCAGGAGTTTGATTTAAAACCTAGCCAAATTGTCTTTGAATTAACAGAAAAGAAAGCTGTTACCGATTTTGAAATGTTTGAGAAAGTGCTTAATAATTATCGTTCACAGGGGTTTCGACTAGCGATTGATGATGTTGGGACAGGCTATAATAGCTTGAAAACAATTATCCATCTGCGTCCTGAGTTTATTAAATTAGACAGGTCGCTCATTCATAACATTGTTGATAATGTGTCACAGCAAAAATTGGTCAGCTTGCTTCTGAATTTTGCTAATCAATCGAATACGTCAGTTATTGCTGAAGGTATTGAACAACTAGAGGATTTATACTTTTTGAAACAAGAAGGTATTCATCTGGGGCAAGGCTATGCTCTTGGTAAACCTCATCCTAAAATAAACAGTAATTTAGTATAGGCTTAAAATAGAATCTACTTGAAACTAATCAAGGGGGGAATCTAATGGCAGGATTAATAGGAGAAATAGCTGAATTAGTTCCAACAGTCCATGCCCTCGCTTCCAATCAACAAATCGATGGATTGTTCAAACAAGATATGAAGTGCTCAGGAATTGTAGTAGTGGAAAAGGATGTCCCGATTGGGCTTGTGACTCGAACTAATTTTTATCAAAAATTGGGCTCTCTATATGGATATAACTTATATATTGGTAAATCCATTGAACTACTAATGAATACACACATATTAATAGTTGACTATGCTACTTCCATTATTGAAGTGAGTAAATTAGCAATGCAAAGGGCAGAAGAAGAACTATATGATTATGTTATTATCACAAAATATGGTCTTTTTGTTGGTGTTGTAAGCATCAGTCGTTTACTAATGAAGTTTGCCGAGGTCCAAACTCAAATAGCCAGCTATTTAAACCCCTTAACGGGTTTACCAGGAAATTTATTAATAGATGAACAGTTAAACGATCTTCTTGAAAAAGAAGCATTCACTGTTCTTTATATTGATATTGATTATTTTAAAACATACAACGATATCTATGGTTTTACAAAAGGTGATCAAGTAATAAAAGCTACAGCGTCTTTGCTTCAAGGTATCGTTAAAGAAGCAAACGGATTTTTAGGCCATATTGGTGGAGACGATTTTCTCGCAATCCTATATCATTACGATTATGAAAAATGCTGTCACTCCATTATTCAAAAGTTTGATCAGTTGCTTCCTACTTTCTATTCCCAAGAACACTTAGAGCAAAAATTTGTTTTTTCCGAAGATCGATCGGGGATTGAAAGGAAAATCCCACTGTTATCTCTATCCATTTCAGTAGTCACGAATCAAGGGAAAAGACTTATTTTCAAAAAGATGAAATCGTTCATCAAGCGACAGAAATAAAAAGGATATGTAAATCTACTCCTGGTAGTTGCTATCTTGATTCCAGCCACTTATCCCTTTCAATGCCAAAGTAAGTAAGAAAAAATAGAGGAGTAGGATATTTTTACTCCTCTATTTTTGTTAAGTATTCAAATCATATCTTTTTCCTTTAACCATGTAAAAAACATGCTCGGCAATATTCGTCATATGGTCAGCTGATCGTTCTAGATATCGGCAAATAAATGAAAGTTGGGTTATTTGGGATCTAAATTCAGGTTTCTCTAAATTAATTTGCAGTAACTCCTTAATTGTTTCACCATATAGAGAATCTACTTCATCATCCATTTTTGATACTCTTTTGGCTTTATCTAGATCCTCTTCGTTGTATGACTCTATTGATAAACGTAGCATGTCGCGGTTAAGATCATACATTTTTTTTATATGTACAATGGGTTTAATTAATGGTTCATTTCCAATGCGGATGGTAGACTTAGCTATATTAACGGCAAAATCAGCTATGCGCTCAATATCAGTGGCTATTTTGATTGCGACAATTACTCTTCTTAAATCAATTGCTACCGGTTGTTGTTTGGCTATTAGCAGCATAGCAGCATCATTAATTTCCTCCTCTAAAATATTTGCTTTTGTATCTTCTTCCATAATCTTTAAAGCTAAATCAACATTTTGGGACTCTAATGCTATTACCGCCTTCTCTAAAGCATCAATAGAAAAATGACCTAACTCCGTTAATTTATTTTGAAGTTCTTTTAATTCTGTATTATATTTTTCTCTAATTGCCATTCATGAAGTCTCCTTTCACTGCATAATGATAAATTTTATCCAAATCTTCCTGTTATATAATCTTCTGTTCTTTTATCAGAAGGAGTAGAAAAGATTTTATTAGTTAAATTAAATTCAATGACTTCCCCACTTAAAAAGAAAGCTGTTTTATCAGAAATACGAGCAGCCTGCTGCATATTATGCGTAACGATGATAATACTAAAATTTTGTTTTAATTCTTGTACAAGTTCCTCTACCTTTAATGTTGAAATAGGATCAAGAGCAGATGTTGGTTCATCCATTAATATAACATCCGGTTCAATCGCTAAACATCTCGCAATACATAATCTTTGCTGTTGTCCTCCTGATAACCCATAAGCATTTTGATTTAACCGATCTTTTACCTCGTCCCAAATTGCCGCACCTTTTAAGCTTTTTTCGACGATTTCATCTAATATTTTTTTATCACGTATCCCATGGATTTTAGGACCATACACTACATTTTCATAAATGGATTTTGGAAATGGATTGGGTTTTTGAAAGACCATTCCAACTTTTGTACGGAGATCCTCCACTTTGTAGGATCTATCCAAAATATTTCTTCCCCTATAAGAAATTTCACCTGATGTTTTCACTCCAGGAATAAGCTCAATCATTCTATTTAACGTTTTGATATAGGTTGATTTACCACATCCAGATGGTCCGATAATGGCAGTAACTTCATTTTCGTTTATATCAAGATTAATGTTTTTTAGGGCATGATTTTCACCGTACCATAAATTAAGTTCTTTCGTTTTATATACGTTTTCTCTATTTGTTTCATCCGATATATGTTCGATTACACTTGCCATTGATTAGCCTCCAATCCTATTAATAACGCTTTTGATATTTATTTCTTATTAATACAGCAATTGAATTCATAATAATAAGCATAATTAACAAAACAATAATTCCGGCAGCCGCTAATGCATGAAATTCTTCTTGTGGACGACTTGTCCAGTTATAAATTTGCATTGGTAAAACGGTGAACGTATCAAAAACAGTTTTAGGTAAAAAAGCAATAAACAATGGCAGTCCTAGAACGACAAGTGGAGCTGTTTCCCCGATAGCCCGTGAAAGTGCTAAAATACCTCCAGTTAAAATACCAGGAATGGCTGCAGGCAATACCACACGAACAATAGTTTGCCATTTAGTAGCCCCCATACCGAACGATGCTTCTCGTAAATTTTTGGGAACTGAACGAATAGCTTCCTGGGAGGCAACGATTATTACCGGAAGAATAAGTAAGCTCATGGTTAATCCAGCAGCTAGAACACTAGTGCCTAAGCCAAGAGCACGAACAAATAAAGTTAAACCAAGCAACCCAAAAACAATGGATGGTACACCCGCTAAGTTTGAAATATTTACTTGGATAAAATCAGTAAATCTATTTTTCTTGGCGTATTCTTCTAAGTAAAGAGCTGTTCCTACACCAAGTAATAAAGACAGTGGTGCTGTAACACCAACTAACCAAATTGTTCCTATCAGAGCTGTTTTAATCCCAGCTCTCTCAGGCCTTCTCGAAGGTAAGTTTTGAAGAAAATCTAAATTTAAATAGTGAGCTCCTTGAGTGAGTATCCGATACAGTAAAATCCCTAAAATAAGTAAACCAAACATTGTAGCAATAAAAAATATTACTTTGTAAACTTGGTTCTTAACTAACCTTTGGTTCATATGTCCGACAACTTTTGTATGATCAATTAATTTCATTAATATTCCTCCCTAAAACGCTTAGAAATATATTGTGCAAGGAGATTCATTAATAGGGTAAAAACAAATAATGTCATTCCAACTGCATAGATACTATAATAGATAGTCGTTCCATATCCAGCATCACCCGTACTTACTTGAACAATATAGGCTGTCATTGTTTGAATCGAACTTGTCACATCCCAACCCCATGTAGGCGTTGATCCACCTGCAACTGCGACAATCATCGTCTCCCCGATTGCTCTTGAAATGGCTAATACAATGGAAGAAACGATTCCTGAAATAGCTGCTGGCAAGACAACTTTCATCGAAACCTCAAATTTCGTTGACCCAAGCGCTAAAGCACCTTCCCTCATCGAATTGGGGACGGAAGTCATTGCATCTTCTGACAGAGAAGCAATCATCGGTGTAATCATAATACCAATCACAATTCCTGGACTTAGTGCATTAAAAATTTCTAATGTCGGAATGAACTGACGGAGTATTGGTGTCACAAAGGTTAAAGCAAAAAACCCATAAACAATCGTCGGAATTCCTGCTAAAACCTCTAAAATAGGTTTAATAATTCTTCTTGTACGTTCTGATGCATATTCACTTAAAAATACTGCCGAGGCCAAACCAATTGGAACAGCAACAATAATAGCAATTAACGTCACCCTTAACGTTCCTGACACTAACGGAAGGATTCCATAAGTACCTTTTGTCTCTGAAAATGGGTACCATTTTTTCTCCGTAATAAATTCAATAAATGAAACCTTTGAAAAAAAAGTAAACGTTTCAAAAATTAACGTGAATACAATCCCTAATGTGGTTAATACAGATAGTACAGCAGTAAATAATAAGATAAAAGGGACTAATTTTTCAATAATCGTATGTGCACTTTTGTTTTTTTTCTTTTCTTCAATTAGTTTTTGAATAGAGAAAGAACCTTTTTCTGAAACCATTAAGTGACCCCCGTTTTTACAAAAAAATGAGAAGCATATATGATATGCTCCCCATTAATTACTATTAATATCACTTCAGTCCTTCTAAAGTTTCAAGGTCTTTCTGATACTCTTCCTTTGGAAGACGAACATATCCAACATCTTCTGCTAATACTGAAGCATTTTCAATGAGAAACTTAGCATAGTCATATACTTCCGCTCTTTTTACTGACTCATTTTTTACATATGTGTATAAGGGTCTTGATAAAGGAGCGTATTCACCTGACTCAATTGTTTTATTTGTTGGTTCTACAGGTCCTTTACCCCCATCAATCGGTACAATTTTTACATTTTCCTTATTTTCTAAATAGTAGGCAAAGCCAAAGTAGGCAATTCCGTTTTTATCACCTTTAACACCTTGAACTAGAATGTTATCATCTTCAGATAATGTTGCCTTTTCAACAATTGGTTGATCATCTAAAATAACTTCATCGAAGTAGTCGAAAGTTCCTGAATCTGTACCAGGTGAATAGAATTTAATTTCTTCATCTGGCCACCCCTTACGTATATCAGACCATTTCTTTGTCGTACCATCTTCAATCCACATTTTCTTTAGCTCATCAATAGTTAGATAATCAACCCAATTGTTGTCCTTATTAACAACAACGGACAGACCATCAAAAGCTAATCTTATCTCGCTATATCCAATGCCTTTCTTTTCTAATTGAGCTTTTTCTTCATCTTTAATCGGACGAGAAGCATTACTCATATCGGTTTCTCCTGCAATGAATGCTTTAAATCCTCCACCTGTACCAGATAGTCCAACTGATACTCTTACATCTGGTTGAACCATTTGATATTCTTCTGCAACAGCTTCCATTATTGGATATACGGTAGAAGAACCATCTATTTTTATCTCTCCTGATAGTTGCTTATTTCCTTCGCCTGCACCTGTAGTTTTTCCTGCATTCTCGGTTCCACCGGTACCGCATGCTGTTGCAATAACTAAGAGTCCACTCATAATCGCTGTTATGACTAAATTTTTATACCTATTCATTTAATATTCCTCCCAGGATCCTTCGACGAATTTTCTTACCTAAATAAAAATGCTTTCACTGTTTTAGGAGTTATCTATTTTTAATGCTTTATGAAGTTTATTTTGTTCAAAAATATAAAAATTACCCTATTAAATAGTAAAAATTACCCTTAAATAATGTTCTGAATAAATTTTTGCTTTTAGTTAATCATATCTCTTATCTCCCCCATTTAAGGCTATCAATAATATTGATAGCGTTTTTTCATTTCTTTTAATTAAACTAATTTAATAAAATGAGGCGATAATATTGTCAAAAGAAAATCAAAACAAACTTTCGACTAATGAAGCAAACTTAAAAATCAATGATCGATTCAACGACTTTAATGAACGTTTTTCTTCTGAAGTAATTTCTAATTCCGATGAGGCTAATCAAGAAATTCAGGAACAATTTTATGACAACACGGAAGAAAAGAAAATCATTTACTCCCCTTACATGTCTCAATAACTTGTAAAAAAAAGAGGCCGGCTTCTCTTTAGAAACCGGCCTCTAAACTCAATTATTTTTTATATTAAAGTTATTAATAGGTTTTAAATTTGTAGCAATTGAAATGGCTTTAAGGAAGAGATTTATTTGTTTAACGTAAATAAGTAGTTATACTTTGATGCGTGCTTTATCTCATCTGTTATAATCAGAAACAGTGCATCCTTATAGGCTACTGGTAAACATTCTCTAATCGGCCGATATTCTTCAACTGCATGTAATTCCCCAAACAAAGCCTGTTTAATACCATCAATATACGAGGTTGGTCTTTTAAACTGAGGTTCACTTGTTATCTGTATTTCTTGTCCAGTAAGGTCCCTATAAATTCTTCTAAACATTTGATTATGTTTTCTTTCGTCATCTCTAATTGATGAAATAATTTGTTTTTGTTCTTGTGTTGGTGCATTTGAAATCAAATATTGATAAAAAAGCTCATCGTGTCGCTCGTCTTGAACCGCCTTCGAAACTCTCTGCAAACATTGTTGACTAACCCCTGTTGTCATAGGCGTTTGTCTAAAACCATATTGATAATAATCTGGATAATTATAATTTTGAAACACAGATATTCCTCCCTAAATTCAAGTAGAACACTGCATAATATATTCTGTGGTTTTCCTTTGGTGAAGATGATGAAAAAAGGGGGTCCCCCAAAAAGTTCTAACGGGTTCTCTATTAAAGTGCAAATCTTAAATAACATAGTAACTTAACTAGGTTGGTTTTTAGTCAAATGCGGTTGGGGAGACTAGAGAGGATCTGTTCCAATCAGTTGGGAGATTCAAATAAAAGGTCCAGCCGATAAATAGACGGAAAAATTCCGCTTAATTAGCATATAGCACTGAAAATAGCATAAATAGACGGATATATTCATTCTATTGACTCGAAATACATGAAAATGGGGGATTTTTCTTGGCATAAGCGGAAAACTTCCCCTTATATCCCCCGAAAAGAGCTCTATTCTGAATTTAACCGGAAAATCTCCGCTTATTTCTTACGATTAGTCAAGTGTATTTCGTTAATT
>NZ_CAKJTG010000039.1 GCF_917563885.1 Pseudoneobacillus rhizosphaerae | reverse complement strand
AATATTATAATACGAAACGGATGAAGGCAAAATTAAAAATGAGTCCGGTACAATACCGAACTCATTTTGAGCAAGCTGCCTAATGAAATAACCGTGTCTAACTTTTAGGGGTCACTTCATTTATTATCATCCCGGTGCTTTTTTAAAACAAACGTATGGACTACAGGAGGACTAAAGTGGAGAAAAAGGCATTATTAATAATAGATGTACAGGTTGGAATGTTCATCGATGATTTTCCAGTTCATAATGGTAAGCAGCTATTGGAAAATATTAAACAGCTAATATCCAAAGCACGTACTACTAATACACCCATTTTCTTTATTCAGCATAATGAGCCAGCGGGTCAACAATTGGAATACGGTTCAAAAGATTGGGAAATTCACCCTGAACTTTTACCATCAGAGGTTGATATGATCATTCACAAGACGACACCGGATTCATTCTATAACACGCCGCTTGAAGAAGAGCTAAAAAAACATTCCATTAATCAACTAGTCTTAACTGGTATTCAAACCGATTTATGCGTGGATACTACAACTCGAAGAGCATTTAGTATGAATTACGGACTAACACTCGTATCAGATGCTCACAGCACATATGACTCTGGGGATTTGATTGCCCAACAAATCATAAATCACCACAATCAAGTATTGTCTTTCTTTGCTAACACAAAGAAAACTAGTGAAATAGAATTTTAAAGGCAGCTACTTGCTGCCTTTTTTATTTCTGGACAATTATTAATCTCAAAAATGAAAATGATATCAGCAAATAACAAACTATGCTTCCACTGTACTTCTTCGTTCTTTTCTTTGTCTTAATGATGTCTTTAGTCCAAACAGCCATGCGATACCTTGAAGAATGAAAACAAATAATACAATAGCGCTATCCCAGAAGTAATAACTGTCGATACCATAAACTGTTATAGATTTATAAACGAGAGACACCCCATATAGAACGGGTGGAACTTGGAAATATAAGAAAAGGCTAATGGCGATGATGCCGCCAATTCCGTATAAAAATCCGAACCAGACAGCATTTTTTTTCTCATATTCGGGGAGATGGTCCCATTCAGGAAGATTCTTTTTTAAAATTATCTTACTTAGGAACATTAAGCTGTTTTGGTGTAAAGCTGATGTATTCTTCCAGTTGCTAACAACAAAATATATGTCAGTCCTTAGGAAGATAATAAACTGAAACAGAAAAGCAAATAACACTAGAAATACAATGAGCTTGGAATAACCAATGATTAAAGGATGATTGGTGACCTGTTGAATGATTAAACATGCGAAGATAATGACAACATCCCACATCATGCCTGCAAGAAAAGGTACATATCTATTATTCTTTGGTCTTGCCCATAATCCAGTCATATCTGTCTCCGCTACCAGCCATATCATACGTAAATTTAAGCGGATACGAGTAGAAATGTTTTCCTTAGAGGCTGCCAACAAATGCCCTACTTCATGTACCAAAGTTAATATCCAAGCAACTACGACTATATTTAATGTGCTGATTCCCACAGTTTCATAGATAAATAAATCTTGAAACTTAGGAAACGAAGCAGGGTTTACAATGAATAAGAACAGGACCGCCAAAAATGCCACTGCGTAAAGGCATACCAAAACGTTTGAAAAAAAGAAGCTGCCCAACCTTCGCAATATAAGGAGCGGCTCACGATTGATAGATGTATGTAACACCTTACCATTGATGCTGTAGACCATTTTACAATCGAGTATGGTCATGACGAAGTCAATCACATCAACGTCTTCATTATATTTCTTACTCACAGCTTCCTTCACTTCTCCAATTGAAATTTGCCCATCTAACATTTCAATCACATCAACAGCCACTTTAGGGACCCGTAAAAATTCTCCTGTGTGGGGATCACCTATCGTAAATTCATCATCGATGTCTTCCTGTATCGACAGATGGGAACAATCAACCTTTGAATCAGCTGTTATGTCCAAATTCATAGTAAAGCCTCTTTTCCATAAACAATCTGCTTTAATTCTTCGAGGCTGGCCAGTTCTGTGAATTTCTTAGAACAGGTTGGACAAAGAGGATTTTTAGGGTTTTCATTCTCCGTTTGAAGCGTATTCATGGTGATCGTATCAACGTTTATATTTGGCTTAAATAGAGGAGCCGCGCCTGTTAGTAGGTTGACTACATCTGAAACAAAAAGGCCGGTTAGTACCGACAGATTAGGTGCAAAGCCTGTGTTCACTCTCGAAAAAGTTTTCCCATAGCCGGATTCAAGTCGGTAGATATTTTCAAAGTCGTTTTTCAATGAATCTAGTATTTTACAATCAATGCATGGTTCTCCATTCGTAGAATCATATCGTTCCCACATGATGGTTTGATTATTAATGCCACCTCTATAAAATGGAATCCCCTTTTGAACACAGGCTGCATTCACCCATCTCGCAGAAAGGATCGCAGGTTGATCGAGCATGTTAAGAACGACATCCGCACCATCAATAAGATCTAGTACATCTTCATAGCTACTAATTAGCCTATTATGCATAGTTACGGAAATCTCCGGATTAATTAATTTAATTTTCTCTTCCGCAACCACGGATTTTAGACGTCCAATATCATTCTCGTTATATAGAAATTGTCTGTTTAGGTTTGTACGTTCAATGGTATCGTAATCTACACCAACAATTTCACCAACACCCAATCCTGCCAAATAAGCTGCTGCAAGTGATCCGCCTCCTAGACCTAATATAGCCACTTTTGAATTTCTTAATTTATCCTGAAAGGAATACCTGCTCACATCCAGGTTCGAATACCCAGAAAAATAATTTAGATTGGATTGGTAACGCTCTAATTCTGTTGGGGAATAGGTATTGGGTATTGATGAGTCTTCTATGTAATTAAGTTCGTTCAATGAAAGGATGGCGTCTTCAATATCTTCAAGAGGGAGTTCTAACTTTAGTGACAATTCACTTGTTGAAAGGGAACCATCCATAAGTTCTAATAGTTCATAGATTTTTCCATCAGGATCATCAAGTTCCGTAGCCACTCCATGGTAGTTTATTTCAATCACTTGTCCTTTTCGGATAATGGGACGTAATGTTTTTTTAAACGCTGGACGCATTTTAATCACTCTCCTTGATATAGGTAGAGAATGACACAAAAGGTAAGTGTCATCCTCCGTTTGTTCGTTTTATATAGATTACCCGCCTTTAGGAAAAAGTGCATTTAGCATTTTAGGCATGCTCACTATGTCCATTCACGGAGGTATTACATTATTTACATATAGTACGGATAGAATGTTGGAGTTAATTTTTCAGTCTTTCTCACTTTAATTTTCACGACCTTCACTCCCTTCCATGGATTGTATAAATAAATCTTACTCACGTATAGTAAGGCCAGAATGTTGGAGTTAATTTTTCCGTTTTTCTCACTTTAATTTTCATCTTAATTCCCCTCCTTTTGTTTTAAAAGACTATAAGAACGATATGTAAACGGCTATTTCCTATAGTCCTGGTAAATATATCATAATCTGTTAGATAATTCTAAATTTTATATTTTATCAGATAATGTCGAAAGTAATTATTTTCCCAAGTTAGAATGGCTTAGGTATAGGATGATTGTAGGTCTTCCATAAATTTAAGCTCATTTAGGAATTTGCTGGACAAAAATTTCCCAATATTAACGGTAAACAATACACTTTGTGTGAAATAGCCTTTATTTATTTTATTTTGTTCAATATTCCCTTTTCCTACATAAGCTGTTTAATAAGGAGTGGAATGTTATGAAAAAGATACCGGAACAGTTTGAAATCGAAACGCTTAAGCTTATTAAAAATAGACTTGATTATATTTACTCCATTGCTAAAAGTTACAATAATGATAATCCTGAATTGATGGACACTATTGAAGGTTTAGCAGCCGTAGCGAACATGTTTGCAAAAATTAAATTAGAAGAATTTAACGGTTATACAGAAACATTAAGCCCTCAAGGATTTATTGTAGGTAAACTAGGAAACTCATACTCAAGAATGAAAGAATATGAAAAACAAAAAGACTTAGACTTTCCGGCTTGGAAGCTATAATATTTTGTATTACTTATCAAAAACTGAATCCATAAAATAAAGCGCCAATAATAGGCGCTTTATCATTGATATTATTTTAATTTTTAGTATATTCAACTAAAACAGACGTTCACACTTAGGAGGTAGTGTTGTATAATCCGGTTATACCCAATTGGTTAATTTCAATTAATCACAGATTTGTTGATTTTCTTAGCTTCAGAAATGATATCTTTGATTAACGTACCAACAGTTTGAATTTTAGCTAGTCTCGGACTTTGACCAGACCATAGTGACATAAAATCCGGATTATTTTGAAAGGTAGAGGCTTTCCTTATTGATTGAGTAATTGTATTTTGTACTGGAAATTCTGGTAAGGATGTTTCTTGGTTTCGCATCTCTACAATAAATTTATTTTTAATCCCTCTAGCCCACTTGCCAGAGAATGCACGAGTTAAAACAATCTCATCTTCGTGAGCTTTAAGAATTCCTTCTTTATGTAGTGAGTGAGCTCCACTTTCAGTACAAGTTAAGAACGCGGAACCCATTTGAACTCCCTGTGCACCTAAACAAATAGAAGCCATTAATCCTCTCCCATCCATTATTCCTCCAGCTGCAATAACAGGAATGCTCACATTATCAACAACCTGTGGGACGAGTGACATTAAACCAACTAAGCTCTCCTGATGCCCTAGGATAAAGTTCCCTCGATGCCCACCTGCTTCACTGCCTTGAACTACAACAAGATCCATTCCACTTTTTTCAATTTCAATTGCTTCTCTAACAGTAGTAGCTGTTCCTATTAGAATAATGTTATTTCGCTTTAATTCACTAATTACTTCCTTAGAAGGAATACCAAATGTAAAAGAACAAACCGGTATCTTTTCTTCCATTACAATCTTAATTTGTTCATGAAATACTTCTAGTAAATTATTAAAAGTAGGTATTTCTAAGTTATCGTTATGAAGTAAATTTAATTGTTCACAAATTGGCTGTAATATCTTTTTAGCAGATTTAATGTCATTTTCATTTACATTGAATTCCTTAGGAACAAATAGATTTATACCAACAACCCTTGATGTCAAATGCTTTATTTCCTTAATCTGTTCACGTATTTGACTAGGAGTCATGTAGCCAGCTCCAATCATACCTAAACCTCCAGAGTTAGAAACCTCAGCAACCAATTTCGAAGATGTAATTCCTCCTGCCATAGGCGCTTGTATGATAGGATATTCAATATTCAATCGTTTCGTCATTTCATTATTTAACATAAACTACACCTCGATAATTGTTTTATTACCTAATCTTTTCGAAAGCTTAAGCTCTCAAAAACCTTTTCATTTTTGGAACTGTTATTTTATAATGTTAGAGGTAGATAAATCTCAACTGAAAAAGGGGGCTATCAGATGGCAATTGCGTTTCTTTTGCCTAAGTCTTCATACACTCATGCAAAGCCTATTATCGAAAAGGCGATCCTTTGCATGGGGTATCATTTTAACTAATTGATCGCACATTTTTATAATCGGCTTTGCACCTTATTTGATAAAAAAATAAATAAGGGGCTGGCAAACCTGAAGTACTTAAAAGCAAATGCTGTTTTACCTGAAGAACTCATTATAGAAATTCAAAAATATGTACAGGGAGAATCCATCTATATCCCAAAATCAGGAACAACACTTAAATGGGGATCAAAATCTGGGAGTAGAAGGTTCTTTGAAAGTAGAAACTCCTCTATCAGGACTGCCTTTAAACAAGGAAGAACGATTCAAGAATTAGCAATTGAATACTTCCTTTCAATGGAAACCATCAAGAAAATTGTTTATTCAAAGCACTGATTCACTCAGTGCTTTTTATGTAGAGTTTCATTAGATTCATTCTCTACTCTTTTACCATCATAAAAAAACGAATATAGTAGAAAGTGCGAAAGGTGGGTTTATCATGGAACCATTTATTAGAGTAGATCAGTTCCAATTTATTAAAAAGCAAACACAACACCTCATAAATGGTTATGCAAGCGTCAATGACAGAAAAGTACTGAACGCATTAAAATCAACGGTATATGATAAAGTATTGAACCTTTTTAAATCTTTAGAACCAGAACAGAAACAGTTAGTTGACCATGTCATTGAGGTGGAGAACACTGCAGGGGCAGAAGACTTATTAAACTCTTTAAAGCCTTATGTCATCCCTTTTAAAAACGTATCAGAACAGACTTTAAAAAAACTATTTCCGAAAGTGAAGAAATTAAAGTTACCAGTGTTAACTGAATTAGATCTAAAAGAACTGACTTACCTCGGTTGGAATGATAAAGCCACAAATAAGAAGTACATTATTGCGATACAGCCAAAAGGATTTATTGGCCTAGAAGGATCCTTTACCCCATCGAGCAAAAAAGGAATATGTACTCTTTGCAGTGGACACAGTCAAGTTGGCTTATTTATGTCAGAAACAAAGGGAGCTATCCAAGGTACCTATACCCGAAGAGGAAACTATATCTGCCAAGATAGCATGAAATGTAATGATACCCTTACATCTTTGGAGAAACTAAACGGTTTTATTGAACTTCTTAAAGGAAAAAGTTGAAACGGTCTTTGAGCTACCTTACTTTCATTAGGGATTCTTCAACTGTAAATGGAGAATCCCTAAGCCTCCTCTATTTGATTGTTTTTCATGCCGATTTATTTAAAGTGCATTTTTAATAGGCTCTACTCCGCTCAAGCTATCTACTTCCCAGCTTTTACAAACATCAACCCATTTTGTTGCAAATGAATATTGAAAGATTTCGTCACACGTTAATTCTATTGCAGAGTTTGTGCTTCCGCAGGCAGGGAAAAGAGTATCAAAACGTTTCATAGAAACATCTAGATAAACTACTATTTTATTTTTTAATCCAAACGGACAAACCCCACCGACAACATGTCCAGTTTGCTCAACTACCTCATCAGGTGTAAGCATTCGAGCTTTAAAGCCAAACTCTTGACGGAATTTCTTGTTATCAATTTTCGCATCTCCAGCTGCAACTATCAGGATTGCTTTGTCCTCTTCACCTCTGAAGGATAATGTTTTTGCTATTTGTGCAGGTTCAACACCAATTGTTTCAGCGGCTTGTTCAACAGTAGCACTAGTAGTCTCAAATTCCATTACATCGGCTTCACGATTCCATTGCTTAAAATGAGCCTTAACACTTTCAATTGTCAACTTTATCATCCTTTCTCTTACAATATTATGAAACATAATAACACATTCTCCATAGGAATTGGAAATAATAGGAGGTACCACATTATTTTCTCACGATTAAAACTTTAGCATATTCTTGAACACTTCTCTCTAAGGTCTAATCGTGCTAAGATAGTAGAATAAAATTACATTTTAGAGGTGACATAATGAGTGTACATATAGAATTGGCAAAACACGCTGAAAAGCAGAATAAAATGTACCAAGTATTTTTAGAATTAGACCAAAAACGAGAAATTTTAATAGAAGAAGCTATAGAGTTATGTACAAAAGAGGAAGCTTTTTCAACTGACAAAATAAATAGAGTAACCGATCAAATCAATAAGATGAACCTTAGATTTATACCGTTTAGAAAATATGTTTCAGTAGAAATGGTTAAGGAATATGTAAAAAAGGACGCCAATTGACGTCCTTTTTTTTCTTTATTCAAGGGGTTCCTAGTATTACTACCCATTTAATTTATGAGCCGATACACTATTCTCAGCAGTGTTAACTCTTAGTAGGCAAGCTAAAGCAAAGATCATACTTCCTGCAGCCGCATAAAATAGAATTCCAAATCCAAAAAAATCAATTAATAACCCTAAAGTCGGTGGTGAAATGATTGCAGCTAATGAAGAAACAAAATAATATAAACCCGTACGTGTTCCATAACTGTGTGCATTTCCAGTAGAAACAATAAAAGGATAGGCATTAATATTAATACATGCCCAAAACATTCCTCCCACTAAAAGAATGGCACGTAAAGAAAAAACTGACTCAACAAAACTTAATAGAAAAAATACGAAAACTAGACCAGTAATCCCAATCAAAATCATTTTTTTCTCCCCGTATTTTGCCCCTAATATCCCACTTGGTATCGAGGACACTACAAAGCTTAAAGAAAAAAAAGCTAAGGAAAAGGCGGAAGCGCTTTGGGATAGGCCGAGTTTGTTGACTCCGTACAATGTAAATAAAGCCTCCATTCCCTGAATGGCAATAAACCAAAAAAAGATCGCAGCAAGAAGGAAAACAGTAGCAGAATTTAATTCTCTTTTATAATCAAATGTTTGATTGGTAGTTACTATGTGATTAGGGATAGCATCACGTTTTTCATTAATATTTTTAAAAATAACCCATAAAGCTACCAGGAAAATAGCTGAGACTGCTAAAAATGGCAAGGATTCGTCCACATTATATAACAAAGAACCTGCGCTGAAGGCTAAAATGGCACCACAGCCACCCATGAAATTAATCACCCCGTTTGCCTTCGTACGCTTGGATTCTGGTGTAATATCAGGCATTAAAGCAATGGTAGGTGAGCGAAAAATGGCCATCGATAAGTTCATGCAGACCATGAAAAGGATTAGCGTCATTAAACTTACGTGGAATGGGATGAGAGCGTAGAATAGGGCAGCAATCGGAATACCAATCATCAAATAAGGCATTCGCCGGCCATAGCGTGTATTTGTTCGATCACTACGATTGCCGATATAGGGCTGTATAAATAGGGCAAAATAATTATCAATTGTCATTAAAAAACCAATTAATGCTGTGCTCGTAAGATAATTATTGAGGAAAAATGGAACAAATCCATTATATAATGACCATCCAATACTGATGCTGAAAAAGCCAAAACCTAGTAACCATGTTTTTTTCATCGCAATCTCCTTTAATTATTTGTCAATTCCATTGGAGAAAATAAGCCGAAATGTAAACAACCATCCTTTTTTATCCATAAAAAAAAGGAGTGCTACTATTTTATGCGAATTAGCACTCCTTTTTGCCTATTATATTTTTTATAGCCTTAACTTTAGCTTACATTACCCATTTGTTACTTCATCAATAATTGCTAATGTCATTTCAGCTAATTTATTTAATTCTTCAATTGGCATTTTTTCATTTGTTGTATGAATTTCTTCGTAACCTACAGAAAGTACAACTGTTGGAATGTCAAATCCAGCAATCACATTAGCGTCACTTCCACCACCACTATGGACCAATTCACAGCTGCGGTTAATTTTTGCTGCGGCTTTGCGAGCTACCTCGACGACATGATCCCCTGCAGCAAATTTGAAGCCTGGATACATGACTTGAACATCTACCTCTGCTCTTCCACCCATAGAGGCCGCAACCGATTCAAATGCTTCCTTCATTTTAGCTACTTGCGTTTCCATCTTTTCAGGAATTAGAGATCTTGCTTCCGCTAAAATATCAACTCGATCACAAACGATATTCGTTTGGTTTCCACCTTCAAATCGACCGATATTTGCAGTTGTTTCCTCATCGATACGACCTAATGGCATTTTTGCAACAGCCTTCGCAGCAATGGTAATCGCTGAAACACCTTTTTCAGGCGCCACACCAGCATGGGCCGTTTTCCCATAAATGGTTGCTTTCACTTTCGCTTGTGTAGGTGCAGCCACGACGATATTTCCGACTTTCCCATCGCTATCAAGTGCATAGCCAAACTTTGCTTTTAAAAGGGTAGGATCAAGGGCTTTTGCACCGACTAAACCTGATTCTTCACCAACAGTAATAACAAATTGAATGGTTCCATGCGGTAGATTTTGTTCTTTAAGTACGCGAATCACTTCAAAAATAACAGCTAATCCCGCTTTATCATCCGCACCTAAAATCGTTGTACCATCCGTTACAACATATCCATCTTGAATAGATGGTTTTATTCCTTTTCCAGGAACAACAGTATCCATATGGCACGTAAAATAAATGGTATCAATATGATCCGCTGTACCAGGAAGAGTGCAGATTAAATTACCTGCCCCATGACCCGTTTGAGCTGTTGTGTCATCCTCAAATACCTCGACACCTAAATCAGAAAATTTCCGCTTTAAAACTTTAGCAATTTCTGTTTCGAATCTTGTTTCGGAATCAATTTGAACCAGTTCCAAAAATTCGTCTAAAAGGCGTTGTTCATTAATCATTTGTATACCCCCAATTATGTACTAACTATTAAAGTATACAAATAAAACACGAAGCTATCAAACCGAATACCACTTTTAAAAATAATAAGTAGAGTTCTTACTCTTCACAGCTGAAGCTAGCCCTTCCTAGAATTAGACCAGAAATGAAAAAGAATTTTAAATGACAAGGTATTTTGTACACTCAAAATTAAGTGTCACTTGGGATGTCAATTCTTATGACGCTTCTTATCCTTAATTTAGTAACCAGTGATTAAAATAAGCGGAGATTTTTCCGTTAAACTTCGGAATAATGCTTGGTTCGGGGGAAATAAGCGGAGGTTTTCCGGTTAAGTAAAGGAAAATGACCCATTTTGACGTTTTTTGAGTAAATAGTCGGAATCCTTCCGTCTATTTACGCTATTTTTAGGTCTATTTCGAAATTAAGGGAAATTTCTCCGCTTATTGAGGGTTCGCTCTTTATTTTTATTGATGTCAAAGACTCCAACATAAATGAAAAAGGCGTGTCAAATCTGTTGTCAGATTGCACGCCTTTTTCATTGTCATTTACAGGATTTGCACCTCAAAACGGAACGGTTTATTTTTTTTATGGCGATAGGAGTAATGAGAATGTTAGTTAAAAACTTTTTATCAATAAACATTATTGAATTCCTAACACTAATGCAGGAAGTAGGGTTTTTTTATTGAATAATAAAATTAAAAGAATATGTAATTTTTATTAAAGGAGAGAAGTTATATGTCTTATACGAAGGTTAAAAGAGAATTTAAACTTGTTGGAATAAAAGGAAGTGGAGAGTTTGCTAACTTTGGTAGTGAAGTTCCTTTACAAGCAAAAGAAGTATTAAAACGTGCAGACGAAATCCAAAATCGAACTAACATAGAAATTGCCTTATTTGAACCGAAGAGAAACAGAGACCATTTGGTAGGCAACTATTTTGTAGGACTAATCGTTAGTAAACTAGTAAACGAAGCCCCATCTGGAATGGAATATATTGAAACCGATAAAGAATATGCGACAACAAGAGGGACAATATCAAATGTTGAGAGTTTACATTCGAGTTTATTAAAATGGATTGAAGAAAAAGGTTATGAAAGAGATCTTGACTCATTTATTATTGAGACTTATCACCCTCTGGAAAACGGTGAAGAGGAAATAGAGATATATTTGCCAATTCATTCGTAATTTTGACCAGTTCTCAAAATGTTTTTAACAGCTAAGTTCACTAATAATCTTGTAGAAAAAAATATATTTGTTTTTCAAAGATTAATGAAAGTTATAGAAGGGAGCTAATAGCATGACTGAAAAACTATTACGTGTAGGGACAACTTATATCCCAGTCACTAATGTTGAACTTTCTACAGAATGGTATGTACTTCATTTAGGTGCAGAGTTAAGTTTTAAGGATGAGGATAAAGCCATTCTTAATCTTGCAAACCAAAGTATTTTCTTAGTCAAATCAATGAAGGGCCAAACGTCCAATTTTTTTGATGTTTATGGACAGGAGCGTTTTTCGATGACGTTTGAAGTGAATGGTTTGAGTGCGTTAGAATCATTACATACTGAATTTTCAAACAAAGGAATTAGCGTTGGAGAAATTGAAGACAGAGGACACTCTGGAAGGAACTTTGTTTTTTTGGATTTAGATGGAAATAAATTCGATGTTTGGAGTGAATTAAGTCAAAGTTTCAAAGAGAAGTACCTTTTTAATTCATAGACATAGCACAAAATCCACTATCGTGCATGTCAGCTTATTAGATAAGTGCTTCTTTTGATGATTCGGCAAAGGGGATTGATTCAATTAATTAAATCGAATCCCCATAAAGTATTATCTCGAAAATCTATGTATTTCATCATGTAGGTTCAAGGATTCCATTAAATCAATAATTAGGTTGAAAATATTCTCTTCAAAGACAAAATCTGTTCTAATTACATAAATTACATCACGGATAAAAGCGAGCTTCTCTATTCTATTACTCTTTTTCAAATATTCATTTAGACTTGCTAATTCGTGGTCATCTACTGATTTATTAAAATATTTATTAAAATCAAAAGGATATTTTGTGTAGGTAGTAGTATATTCTTTGCTTCCTACAATCCCTAATCCATCCAATGTAGAAGTAGTTATTAAATAAGCTCGATTTTTCTGTGCCTGCTTTAAGCAAGTTCCTATTTGCACGTGTTTTGTAATGAATTTCCCCTTAAAACGTTCTGCAACCTTCCTACGCTTTTCTATCCAGTCAGAGGGGGTATCTTTTTCAAACTCCATGATTACTTGCTGGATTTGGGTATCATCAGGAATTGCCCAAAAACCCTCGAGCATTTCAGCATGCGGAACAGAAGATACTAAATTCAAGAACTCCTTTATGTTATCCGCTATATATCTAATAGGTGGATCATTAGTAGGGCTTACACATACTATTGGTGCCTCTTGTAAAGTAGATACTCTACCAAAATCAGTCAAGAAACCAAAAAGAATCCCATCACCTCTAGTGTCTGCGAAAGGGATGAAATCTGGAGGGCTGATTGGGTCAAAATAATCATTCTCGCAAGGTTGGAATCCTATCATATATAGAGACAAATCAATTTCGTTTAGTTCTCTTTCAAGTGTATAGAGCTTATAAACTTCTTCAGGTATCTCATACGAACCATAGATTTCTCTGATACTATTGTCCATTCGAATCTCGCTCCTTAAAAATAACCATTATATAAGCATAATTCGATTTGGCCTCCTTATTTTCCTTTAAAAAACTCAAAGCGACAACATTCAACTTTTACTTATCTATCGGGAGTTTGTACAATAACTCTTTCTTTACGAAATCATAACCTTTTCAAGCCATCACACATAAGATAAACGGTATGAGTTAATCGGAAGGAGGGTTTCCCTTGTATTATTACTTTAATCCACAATCAGTTTATCCATATTTTCATCCACAGGGAATAGGTACCATACCTGTTAGGTATATTCCTACTCACTTTAATGAACCTTTACAAACATGGAACACGTTAAGACCTCAAAGACAGTATCCACCGGTAGACATTCATAAATTAGATGTATCCGTGCACAAATTCCAAACCCTTATTAGGCAGGCTGATTTACTAGTAAATAAGTTAGCTGCTGATCCAGTGTTTACAAAGGAACTTATGAGTGCAGCCCAACAGTCAAATAAGAGCAGAGTAAATGAATTAATTTTATCAACAGGAATCACCCTTAGAGTTAAAACTACTTTTACTCCAACAGGCATTAAGATAATACTAGAAAACTCTGGAATGGAAGAGGATTGTTGTAATCTACTCATAGGATTAAAATGGTGATAGAAATTTTATAGATTTATTTTTTAATAAAGTTTGTTTAAGAAATATTGGCAGCAGAAAGGGCGCTCAGAATGATGGGTGCTTTTATGTACTGGGACAAGTACTGTAATATGCACTAGATGTGTGAAAAGACCCAAGCGAATAAATCTTCACTTGGGTCTTTAGATATTTTATGGGTTGGTAGTCGTTGGTGGTACTGGTTTGAAATTGGTGTGAAAATTAGTCAAGGTATCAACGGCTAATACAATCGCCTTATTTTGAGCATTTATCTTTGAAATTGCAGTTGTTACTTCAACTGAAGTGCCATACGTTTTGACAAACACGTCAAGTTGATTTTTCAGATTTAATAACTGTTTTGTATTAGATAGTAACGCACCAGATGTTTTTGCGTAGAATTCTGCCTCTACTTGAATCGTTACGGAAGAATTAGTAGCAGCTTTTGTATAGAAATCAACAGTTGCTTTAGTAAGTTCTGCAACACTAGCCTCTACTTTGGAAATATTATCGGTAATTGGGGCTAATTGTTTTTTAGCTTCTTCTGCTTTAAGTTTTGCCTTGAAGCTAGTATGCAAGTCATTCAAATTTTTACTGGTTACGGAAATCGAGTTATTTAAGTCAGAGATCTTCTTATCAGCAACTGCGACAGCATTGGTATCAGTATAGTTTTTAGCAACAACGTCAAGCTGCTTTTTCAGTTCTTTTAAGTGATTAGTATTCGCTTTTAATTTACTAGATGTGCTTGAATAAAAATTTGATTCTACATGAGCGGTTATAGTTGCATCATTAGCAGCTTTTGCATAGAATTCCACCGTTGCTTTTGTAAGCTCAGCTACACTAGCCTCAACATTAGTAATCTTATTGTTAATAGAAATAAACTGCTTTGCAGCTTCTTCTGCTGTAACTTTTGCCTTGAATTGAGTGTGCAGGTCAGTTAAATTTTTACTTGCTACGGAATTCAAGTTAGTTAGATCAGATATCTTCTTATTAGCAGCAGCTACAGCAACTGCATCATTATATTTTGCAACGGAATCAAGTTGCTTTTTTAAAGATTGTAACTGTGTTGTATTAGCTTTAAACGTAGCAGAATAAATGCTGTAAAATTTGCCTTCTACAGTAGAAGTAATAGTAGAATCAGAAAACGCTTTTGCATAGAACTCCACTGTTGCTTTTGAAAGCTCTGCTATATTTGCCTCAATCTTGGTAATCGAATTATTGATAAGAATGAACTGTTTTTTTGCCTCTTCAGCAATAGCAATTGTTTTGAATTGATTGTGCAAGTCAGTTAAATTTTTACTACCTACGGAAACCTCCTTATTTAGATCAGAAATCTTCTTATAACTAGCAGCAACAGCATCTGTATTTTTATATTTTTTGGCTACATGGTCAACTTGCTTTTTTAGAGCTTTTAACTGATTTGCATTTGCTTTTAACTTACCAGATGTACTTGAATAAAACTCGGCTTCTACTCTGGAAGAAATAGGTGTAGTAGCAGCTTTAGCATAGAAATATACTGTTGCCGTTGATAGCTGTTTTACATTAACCTCTACTTTAGAAAGATTTTTAGTAATAGAAGATAATTTCTTTATAGCTTCTTTTTCTTTAGCATTTAGCTTTTGAACAACTCCTTTTGACTTAGAATCACTCTTTACCGAGATTACTGTCTTTTGTGAAACATCATTTGGTGCTGCACTAGCCATTGGTGCAAATGCTAAACCAAGAGCAAGAGTTGGAACTGCAATTTTAAAAATAGACTTTTTCAATGGTAAAAACCTCCTATTTATGTAATCGCTATATACTTCGGAGGACATTTTTTATTTATGTACCAAATTACATTGAATTTTTAAATTTTTTTGACTTTTACAATAAAAAACTTATCTAGTTGAATTTAATGCAAATGAACTATCTATCTGTTTTACGAATTTTTTTCTTTCGATATATAATAATTACGAGGAGGTTGGTAATATGAAAGCCATTCAAGTAACACAATTTGGTGGACCTAAAGAATTAATACTTTCAGATGTAGCGGATATAGTTGCAGGAAAGGGTGAGGTATGTGTTCGTTTACATGCTGCGGGGGTCAATCCAAGTGATACATACACATTAACTGGTACATATGCGTTCAGTATACCTCAACTGCCTTATACCCCAGGTTTAGACGGAGCAGGGATTGTGGAGGCTATTGGAGAAGGAGTCACAAATGTTCGTGTCGGTGATCGTGTATTTATTGCGTCGTTAATGCGAGGTAAAAATACAGGAACATTTGCACAAAAAATAGTATGTGATTCAAATTCGGTTCATTTATTGCCAGATCATGTATCTTTCGAACAAGGTGCAGCATTAGGGGTACCTGCATTGACTGCCTACCGTGCATTATTTCAACGTGCGTGTCTCAAGCCTGGTCAAACTGTATTCATTCATGGAGCTAGTGGTGGCGTTGGATTACAGGTGGTGCAAATGGCGAAAGCTCACTGTGCTAAAGTAATTGGTACAGCAAGCAAGCCAGAGGGTAAAAAATTGGTTCAGCAAGCTGGTGCAGATGTTGTCATTGATCATGTGACGGAAGAATCGATTGAAGATGTATTAGCCTTAACAGATGGCAAGGGACCAGATGTCATTATTGAATTTTTAGCAAATATTAATTTAGAAACAGATTTAAAGCTAATTGCACCATTTGGTAAAATTGTGATAATTGGAAATCGTGGATCAATCGAAATAAATCCACGTCTTGCTATGCAAAAGGAATGTGATATTTTAGCCACAGCCCTATGGAACGCACCAAAGGATGAATATGAACAAAGCATTCACGGTGTAATTGGAATGCTAAATAGCGGGGCACTTCGCCCAATTATTGGTACTACCCTGCCACTCCAGCAAGCATCGCATGGTTTTGAACAGTTAGAAAAGGGAATAGGGAATGGGAAACTTGTTTTAATCATTGACTAACAAAATGGATGGAATCTCACTTTTACTTTAAAAAGAAGCAGAAGTGGACAATCAAGAAATTATAAAGGAAATTGTATAGAAAGAACAAACGAAAAAGGCTCTCCAGCTTTGTAATGGAGAGCCTTTGACTATTTATTCTTTGCCTATGGGAATAATAATAAAAAAGGAGTGAAAATCATGAAGAAAATATTTAGCATTTTTATAATATTGATTATATTTAATATCCCCTTTGAAACTACGGCAAGTGAAATAAAGACAATTAAAGACCCCACTGAGGATTCTGACCAACTTAAATTACAGGATATGCTTATGAATATGCTTGACCCTTATATATTAAAAGATTTACATGATTATTATTATCCAAATATTTCAAAGTATATTGCTATTGCTCCATGGAAAATCGAAGTAATCGAAACAAAAAGAATGAATCACTTTCGTGGTTTTATTTTGCAAATTACATTTGAGATTGAGCCTACAAATGGTGGACATTGGGTTTCAATAGGAAAAGACAGGATGACCTATGAGATTTCTGTTGGACCTAGGGTTAAATTGGTAAATCATACTCATTTAGCGACATATTCTCAAGAAGAGTAATTAATAATAATGTGTTATTCATAGAAGAGATTGTTTTTTGTTATTTAAACGTCGGTATAATAGAAAGCAAATTACATATAAGTACTCAAGATGCTTGCGGAACAAATTCAGCACCAAATGCAATTATTTGTGTAGAAAACTAAAAAACCACTCAAAGTGGCTTTTTAATCGCGCATTGCTCCTGCTTCTCGGGAAGTCATTGCTCCTTGTCCGTTACTTACATCTTTTTGAATTTCTTGTTTTACCTGTTGAGCATCAGTTCCGGCAAATTCTGGCTTCATAATAGAGCCTATATTCTCATTAGTTTGTTGATCCTGTTTCATTACAAGTCCTCCTCAATTTATCGTTTTACAATTTTATTCTTTACATAAAAACGCTCGATGTATCCAGATTGAACAATAAAATAACATTCACGCCATAACACATTAAAACTTGTTATCTTTTTTTTTTGCAAGTGATCCGGAAAAAGTGGGAGAATTGTTGCATAAGAAAACGATCAAAACACACTAACTATTTTCCAAATATGTTAAAATAAGGTATAAAACAATAACCCTGTATACTAAAGTGAAAGTGATACTAGTTTTGAAAATCATTAATTATTTTTATTTGTGCAACCACTGAGGAGGTAAAAATGAACAGGAATCTATTAATTATTGTCGTAATAATCGTATCTTTACTATCTGGTTGTGTCGAAGAAAAGTCTACAGAAACAATTAAACAAACGAAAACAGAAAACGACTCAAAGGAATCGGACAATATTAAAGGCTATGAAATCAAAAATGCTACTCTAGTTCAATTTAAAGTAGCTGAACAAGAGTTTGAAATTGTACCAGTTTTTGAGCCACACCTCGAATATGTACAAAAGTTAAGAGAAAACCCAGATGCAAACCATAGTGAGTTATATATATCGACTGTAATAGAACCTTTTCGTAAAGAAGCATATAGCGAAGACAGGGGATTATGGTTAAAAGATATGCTTACAGGAGCAATAAACATTGAAAAGCTGAATGAATCAATCATCCTATTAGATGAAAATTACGAACATATCAGTAATCTAATCAAAGAGAGCATAGAGAAATCAGCTAAACTTTTGCCTAGTGGAAAGAAGACGATATATCTGTTCCCATTCAATCCAGATCAATCTCTATCGATAAGTACTATGAATGGAGTTGCAGGATTTGCAACTGAACAATTAATTGTCTTGCAAATAGCTCCTCAAAAATATAAAGAAGAGCTGATTCCTTACACTATGGCACATGAATATTACCATACTGTTTATTTTGAGAAATATAAAACTCAACAAAGGGATTTAATTGATTATGTATTATCAGAAGGAAGAGCGGATTCCTTTGCAAACCTGATTTATCCTAATATGAACATCCCCTGGATCGCAGAAGTACCCCAAGAGGATGTAAAGACCATTTGGAATTGAGTAAACGAAAGACGGTATTCTTATAACGAAAACGACTATACGGAGATTCGTACTGGAAACCGTATGATTCCTCAATGGTCCGATTATAGAATTGGTTATCAGATTATGCAAGAATTTTTAAATAAAAATCCAGATGTTCCTATTAATGAGTGGACCTTTATGGATGCCGATGAAATACTTGAGAAAAGCCGTTTTCTACAATGATAAAATTATAGGAAAAAGGTAGGCTGAAAATATGAGAGGTATAGGTTTGATGGGTGGCACTGATTTTAGCAACTATCAATTTGAAATTACAATGGTCTTTTTGTTTATACTTTTTAGTATCTTGTCTTTATGGGTATTGTATGATTCTGATAGTTACTTTGACGGCATTAAAAGACACATATTTTGGCCATTAACCCTAATAACGGGACCACTTGGACTTGGGATTTATCTTTTAATGCGAAGAAAAGTAGATTATTAAAGTAGCTTTTATTAATACTAAATCTGGAAAAAATTAATTTAGTGAACTACGGTTACTGATATTCAGGCAATCACCAGGGAACAATAATCCCTAATATTATCTAAATTAAGGGGATTATTGATGAAGAAAATTTTATTATTTATTATATTGACATCGGTCAATTTACATCTCTCACCAATTTTCACTAACGCTGAAGTAAAATTAAATAAAGAATTAGAAAAAATTATTTATGAGTTTATACCACCGAACTCAAAACTAGTTAGTCCTGAAAAACCTAAATCAACCAAACCATATCAGTTTTATGATTTTAATAAAGATGGTCAAGAAGAGATTATTATTACTTTTGAAATAAAGGCAAAAGAACAGCCAAATCCATCACAATATGGAGTAATAGTATTAAGAAAAGTAAATAAAAGATGGGAAAAAATTTGGGAGACCCAAACACAAGGGGTAGGATTAGATTATTCAGGTGTTGCTGATATTACTGGTGATGGTATTAAAGAGTATCTCTTTGGTGTCACAATTGGTGCTGCAGCAGGAAATAACCTAGAGATTTTTAAATGGAATAATAATTCTTTAAAGCTGATAGCAGAGGTTCCGTATCATATGATGGAGCTATTAACTAATAAGAAAGTTGGTTTAGCTGTTTGGCAGTGGTACATTGCAGATACCTATTTTGTAAATGTTCTAAAATGGAATGGAGAAAAATTAGTCTTTGATGAAGAACTATATGCTAGTTACTATCCTGTTATTGAAAAGTTTTATCATGATAAAATATCAAAAATGGATACTTGGTTCTATTGGTATACACTTGCAGATGCTCAAATAAAGGCAAATTTATTTGATAAAGCTAGGATTTCTATACAAAAAGGCACTACATTAGCTAAGGTATTATCAATGCCTGATGTAGTAGAAGATTTTGAACAATTAAGTGATAAGTTGAAGAAAAGGAAAAAGGGCGCTATTTCTCATAACTAACAACTGATTAGGCTGAAAATATACAAGATATATTACTTGTAAGTTTTCGGCTTATTTGTCATTTTCAGCTAATTGGGAGTTTAGTTTGACAAGGAAATAAAATGGATTTATCGAATATCTATAGTTTAACAATAGAATTAGGGGGAGAATGTATGGGGCGTTACGTTAGTATTTTTTTTCTTACTACTTTAATAATTGCTGTGTTGTTCTTTACATTACCGTTGTTACTTGGAGATATATTAGGTGAGATTGAAATCATCATAGGAACCTTATTAGTATTTTTAGGTTCTTTTATAATAACCCAACTATTTTACATAATTGATTTATTAAAGAAGAATTGTAGATAGCCTATAATGGGGTAACAAAGGCGATTGTTCAAGATGAAAAGTCGTTTTACTTAATGTTAATTTCACAGTTTTAAAAAACAAACGGAGAAATTCCGTTTAAATTGGAAAATACGCCAATTACCTTAAAAATAAAGGAGGTTTTTCCGTTTATATGATCCAAATCTTTGAATTTTGTCTTATTTAGAGCAGTTAATCGGAATATCTACGCTTATATTTATATCTTTAGTTCCAATTATTAAATTAGACGGAAGTTCTCCGACTATGAATACTCATACCTATACGAAAATCAACAATGAATAATATCAGAGCCAATAACAATAGGTTAAAATTAATTAAAGAAGTAGAACCTTAAACAAAGGATGAATATATGTTTAATAAACGGATGAAAAAAGTGATTTTCATTGTAATTGCTTCATTTTTAATATTTATCGGTTATTCCGCATACAGTATCTGGTCTTTTAGCTTTAAAAATGAATTAGTGAAGTCGGATGCAGCCATTGTACTTGGTGCGGCTGTATGGGGTAACAAGCCTTCACCTGTATTACGTGAAAGGATAAATCACTCAATCTGGCTTTATCATAATGGTTTCGTGGATAAAATTATATTCACTGGTGGTAAAGGGGAAGATAGTACTCATTCTGAATCAGAAGTTGCAAAAGTCTATGCAATCAAAAAGAAAGTAAAACCCGAGGATATTCTTATTGAGACAAAATCAAATATTACAGAAGAAAATTTAAAATACGCTAAAGAGATTGCTACAGGTAACAATTTGAAGTCATTTACCATTGTTAGTGATCCTCTTCATATGAAAAGAGCTATTTCTATGGCTAAAGTTTTTAATATGGAGGTCTATTCTTCGCCTACACCAAGTTCTGCTTATCTCACTTTGCAAACTACATTACCGTTTTTCTTTAGAGAATTATTCTACTATATAGGATTCATCGTAAGTATTCCATTTAGATAAGAATTCTTTTATATTTTTTAAGCAAGTAACGGCTGCTTAAGCTGAAACCAAATGATCGATAGACTGAAAAATTTTATTCATTACCTGATTTTCCGTATTTTTGCTGTGTATTTACTTAATGGTCATTTAGTCAATAAGAGTTATAAAATATTTGGTAAAATCGAAATAAAAAATATGGAGGAGCTAATGAGTCATTCTGTAAATTATAAATTGTGGACTGTTTGCATGATTCAAAAGGAAAACAAGGTATTACTACTTGATAGACAACACGATAATTTCAAAGGATTTATTCCACCAGGTGGCAAAGTTGAATTTCCTGAAAGTATAGTAGAAAGTGCAATTAGAGAAGTAAAAGAAGAAACTGGATTAGAAGTTAGTAACCTTATTTTTAAAGGTCTCTATGAATATGTTAATCCAGTTGCTATGGATAGATACATGATTTTCAATTATATAACAAAAGATTTCAAAGGAGAACTACTTGAAGATGCACCAGAAGGAAAAGCAGTTTGGGTAGATATTGAGGAAGCCTATAGCCTTCCGATGCAGGAATCTATTCGAAGAAGATTCCCTTTATTCTTTGAAGATAGGACATTTGAAATACAAGTTGAATGGAATCATGAAGAAAATAAAGAGGGAAAAGTTACTATAAAGAATACGTAACCGTGCAGGTTAGCATATACAGGTGATTTCTCGTAGGTAATAGAATAATGTCAGTAGTAAAGATGAGTCCGACATATTTGTGCAGGAAATGTCGGACAAATAAATACCTTTTCATATAGATTAGATAAGAGGAAGGAGAGGAAAAATGGATTGGAAAGATAGAATAAATAGTGCTTTGGATTACATTGAAAACAATATTGAGGACGAAATAAATTATAAAAAGATTGCACAAATAGCTCAAAGTTCCGAGTATCACTTTCCAAGAATGTTTTCATCTATCTCAGGAATATCTCTATCTGAATATATCAGACGGAGACGGTTAACACTTGCTGCATTTGATATTCAAAAAAGTGACATTCGAATTATTGATGTAGCCATTAAATATGGCTATGAGTCAGCAGATTCTTTTTCACGTGCTTTTCAAAAGACACATGGAATTAAACCTTCGGAAGCTCGTAATCAAGGAGTACAATTAAAAGCCTTTCCAAGAATCTCCTTTCAAATTTCAATAAAAGGGGATACCGAAATGGAGTATCGGATTGAGAATCTTGATTTTGATTTAAAAGTTATAGGAAAAGGTAACGTAGTCAAAACAAGTAGGGCCTTTAAAACAATTCCTACGCTTTGGAGCAGTGCCAAAAAAGATGGATTTATGCAACGATTGATTGATATGTCCTGGGAAGAACCAAAATGCACACTTGAAAGTCTATTGGGCGTTTGTGGAAAAGAGGCAACCATTATGGACGAAGAATTTACATACTTTATGGGTGTCCGATATGAAGGCGAAGTCCCAAGTGATATGGAAACGCTCTTCATTACTCATAGAACCTGGGTCGTTTTTCCGGGTATAGTGAATGCTTGGAAGCGATTATACACAGAGTGGGTTCCAACTTCTGGATATGAACTTGCAGATATACCTTGTATCGAATGTTATTATCCACCAAAACATAAACCTAGAAACGAACTTTGGGTTCCTGTGATTCCTAAATAGATACAAATTAATAATTAGGAAATCAAGCGTACAAGAAGGGAACTTCAAACAACATTGGGTGTATTTTTTTATGGAACTGACTATGGTATTAGTCGCATTTTTTGTTTATATGTTTTTGGGTACGATTTTAAATATTTGATTAAAGATGACTAAAAAAGTAAAAGGGCTATAACATTCCTTATAAGTTTATGTGTATCAATATTTGTTCAAATCTTAAACGTTATGTAAGGTGAAAATCTATTAGGATAAAATTTAATTATTATTAGGAGATAAAATGCTAAACAAACTTAAGTCTTGGGCGAAAAATTTAAAACGACAGATATATATTCTGTACTATGCTTGTAAAGATGACCGAGTCCCTTGGTATGCAAAAGTATTTATTGCTTGTGTTGTCGCTTATGCGTTCAGTCCGATTGATCTAATACCAGATTTCATACCCATTCTTGGCTATTTAGATGATATAATTCTTCTTCCAATAGGAATAATGTTGGCATTGAAAATGATACCGAAAGAAGTTTTATTTGACTGTGAAGTTAAGGCAGAGGAATTGGTGAGGAATGGTAAGCCGAAGAATTGGGTAGCTGGCTCAATAATTGTATTCATTTGGGCTGTAATTACGATATGGATTATTTTGAAAGTGTATCAACTTTTAAGCTAACAAGATGCAATCTCAGTAAGTCCACATTACGCAAGGTATTATTTTAACTTGCAAAATGTGGACTTTTTATTAGTGTGAAAGAATTCTAGAGACGGATATTAGAAAAAGTAATTTAGTGAAACCTTTTCTATTTCCCATCGTAATGAAGGAAAAGAGCTTTTATATCTGCGATAGTAGCTGTGCATACTTTATGTGAATTAATTGTGTTTGGAATACTTACTCATTATCATTAGGTGGTTGTTGAGGAAGGAGTCAAATGCTTGGAAACGTCCTGATATTAAATTATCAAAAACAAAAAGTGAATGGGCTTGGAACATTATTGGATATTCGTTTTACTTAGGTTCAGTAATCTTTTTAATTACCATTTGGAACAGACTTCCAAAAGATGTCCCTGCACATTATAATGCATTGGGTGAGGTAGACAGATGGGGATCAAAATGGGAACTTCTAATCTTACCTTTTGTTGGAGCATTCATTATTGTTTTAATGGAAGCGTTGGAAAAATACCCTGCAGTACATAATTATCCTCAAAGATTTAATGAATCCAACGCAGAAAAGTTTTATTTACTAAGTCGAAAACTAGTAAATCAGTTAAAAAATATTTGTCTAATTATCATTGCTGTAATCCTATATGAATCGGTATCCATTGCTTTAGGCTGGGGACATGGGTTTGGAAAATGGATTTTACCGATAACGATTTTGGGTTCGGGTTTTCCAATTGTTCTAGAAATTATAAATCAAAAAAAAATTAAGTAATAGGTTGAGCAAAATTCGTTCAACAGTAAATAGAATCATTTTATTTACTATATAGAACAATTTTGTAGCAACCAATTTACCGGGCTTTCTGTTTTAAAATGTGATGCCAATTTTACTTTAAATGGAATGGAAGAACAATCCTTCAGTAGAGAGAAACTATAAATGATAAGGGGGAATGGATGTTGGACATTATAAATGAAATTTTAAATAGTTATTTTAGGGCTTGGAATGAAGGTTTTATTAGCAAGAATGGTGAAGGGATAAGAGAATACATGTCAGAAAGATTTGTAGGTTATTGGGCACATTCAAATATAGATAAACCTGACCCATACTTCTATAACTATGACCTTAATAATGTATTGAGACAAATGGATAATGCTGAAAAAAGTTTTGAAGCTGTTTCCATCACCGAACGCAAAAATGGAGATGAATTTTTAGTTTTAGGAAGAGAAACCAATTTAATAAATGGTGAGCCTTATAACGCTCAATGTATGTTTGTATGGAGAAAAGAAAATAAACAGTGGAAATTATTGAGAGAATATATAGAGTTAGAAAGGTAAGGTCTTTATTCGACTTAGGCATTTAAAAGTTGCAATTATTACAAACGGCTCAACTCAGAGACAAAAAGCTAAATGATCAAGTTAGTTCCATTATTTACTTCAAAGAAACACTTCCACAATTTTATTCGTCTATAACATAAGGGGGTGTGTTATATGAAGCATCGATTTTACTTATTACTGATGACTGTGATGGCACTAATATCTGCGGCGTTCCTTTACCATTATTTGAACAAGCCAATAAAAGCCAAGGATTTCACACAGATGTCCATTTATTTAACTTCTGATCAAGAAGTACCATATGTTATTTCCGACAAAAAAGTAATTAATGAAGTAATAAAAAAAATAAATTCAAGCCCCAAAGAGGATATATCAAAAATAATTTTTGAACACGGTCCAGATGGAAGGATAATTTTTAAAGGAAATACAACAATTTATGAAGTGAAAGTTTTTAGCTACGGAGGTAATGTAGTTACGGAAAAGTATTATATCCATTCAAATTTATTTAATGATCTAATCGAAATTTTCGGCAAGCTTTAGAAAGCGGAATTGGACCTATCATAGCCCAAATTATATCCCTTCAGAACATCTTCCAGAGCTTACTATAAGTGATTGGAAGCAAGATTATTTACATGGTTTACAAAGTCATGGACTTGATCTCATCATGAATCAATCAAGCAAGTAACACAATTTAGACATTACAATTTATTCTAATTAAGTTTAGGCGAGGTTTAAAAATGACAACATTGCTTTTAATCATCATTTATTTGGCTTTTATCAGCTTAGGCTTACCTGATTCATTGTTGGGGGCAGCTTGGCCCGTGATGCAATCGGACTATGAGGTTCCACTTGAGACTGCTGGATTCCTTTTTATGACAATTGCAGGTGGTACAATTATCTCCAGTTTAGTTAGTGGAAAGGTACTTAAAAGGTTCGGGACTGGCAAAGTCACGTTTGTTAGCGTTTTAATGACTGCTAGTGCTTTACTAGGGTTTCATTTTGCTCCATCGGTTGTTTGGTTAATTATATCAGCTATCCCACTTGGATTAGGAGCAGGGGCTGTTGACGCAGGATTAAACGATTATGTTGCAACAAATTATAAGGCACATCATATGAGTTGGTTACATAGTTTTTGGGGTGTCGGGGCTGCTCTTGGTCCTATTATTATGGCTCAGTTTATTTTGGAGGATAATTCCTGGAGAGATGGCTACTTTGTTATTTCTGGCATTCAGTTTGCGTTAGTTATTATCCTTCTTTTCACTTTGCCTTTATGGAATAGGGTGAAAAAAAACAGGAATATTACTATAAATGAAGAATCCGAAGATTTAATAGATGTAATTAATGATGAAGAAACTAAAGATGTAAAACCTTTACAAATCAAAGGAGTTAATCTGGCACTTTTCTCATTTTTATTTTATTGTGGGGTTGAAGCAACAGTGGGACTTTGGGGAAGCAGTTTCTTGGTAAATGTCAAAGGATTAAGTGCGGCAACTGCTGCTGGGTGGGTTTCTTTTTATTACGCAGGAATAACAATTGGTAGATTTATTACAGGCTTTATTACCTTTAAAACTACTAACCGTACTCTTATTCGTTATGGACAAATAATTGCATTAATTGGTGCCATTATTTTATTTTTACCATTGCCGTCCATTTTTTCACTTGTAGGTTTCATTATTGTTGGACTAGGTTTAGCACCGATATTTCCGTGTATGTTGCATGAAACGCCAACACGTTTTGGGAAGAAACATTCTCAGACAATTATGGGCTATCAAATGGCGATTGCTTATACTGGAACTACATTCATACCACCAATCCTTGGTTTTATTGCGTCTCAGTCAACAATAGGTATTTTCCCAATTTGTATTGTTATTTTTGTTGCAGCAATGCTTCTAAGTTCAGAAAAGATAAATAGCATACTGAGAAATAAGGTTTACTAATTAGTATATTTCTTCCTTTGCGCTGCCGCCTCCACTGAAAACATGTTGGAATCTAATTAATATTGATAATATTTTATGAATTAGTTAAAAATATTAATTAGAAAGGAGGGAAGTGCAAATGTTTATGAAAAAGTGGGTAATAGGATGGGTGTTTTTGCTTACAATAGCTGTGGCAGCTATTAGTGCACATAACGTTTCTGCTGAATCCGATGTTGTATCACAGTCTTTGGAGACGGCTAAGGCGATTGAGGTCGAGTTGAACGATGATAACTTCAATCCGAAAGTCATCACCATTCCGAATGGAAAAACCACAATGTTGACTTTGAAAAATAAAGGTGTGAAAGAGCACACCTTTACAGTAGAAAAGCTCGGAATTGACGTCGATCTCAAGCCTGGAACTGTAAAAAGCATTACTGTAAAGCCACAACAGCCCGGTACATATGAACTGATATGTCGGTTCCATTTCCGGGAAGGAATGGTTGGACAAATAATAGTTAACTAAAAAAGCAGGGCCAAAAGTGAAGTGACCCCTAAAAGTTAGACACGGTTATTTCATTAGGCAGCTTGCTCAAAATGAGTTCGGTATTGTACCGGACTCATTTTTAATTTTGCCTTCATCCGTTTCGTATTATAATATTC
>NZ_CAKJTG010000038.1 GCF_917563885.1 Pseudoneobacillus rhizosphaerae | reverse complement strand
ACAGTCTGGTGGCGATGGCAAGAAGGTCACACCCGTTCCCATACCGAACACGGAAGTTAAGCTTCTTTGCGCCGATGGTAGTTGGAGGATTCCTCCTGTGAGAGTAGGACGTCGCCAGGCGAAAAAAGAACAACCCAATGAGGTTGTTCTTTTTTGTATTTGTCAATAACTAGGAAAGAGTGATTGTCCTCGGTAAGAGACTAAATTCTTTCCGCCAAATCTGGTACAATCATTTTAGAGGAATCTTCCAAAGGTATTGATATGGAACAATCAGGGAATTAAACAAAATTGCTACTCGCCAACGAGTTTACTGTTTCGTTTCAATCATCGTAGCGATTTTTTCAAAGCGTATTTGCCTTTATGATGTCACAGAGCTATTTCAGTATGTCCAAAGTGACGGAAATGTTGAGTGTTTGTCCTTCTTCTTTGTCACTTAAGTGATTTATTTTATTTTTGTTCGTCATCACTATTTGCGGAACTTGAAAAAAACGTTAATCTAGGGATAAAGAAATTATTTGGAGGTACAAAGTGCAAAATTGGATTACTGATTTTATGGAGCAATTTGGTTACTTAGGTGTATTTTTAATGATTGCGTTAGAAAATGTATTCCCGCCGATTCCCTCAGAGGTAATCCTTACCTTTGGTGGTTTCATGACGACCAATACTGACTTAACCGTTATAGGAGTGATTATAGCTGCCACTTTAGGATCTGTAGTTGGTGCTATTATTCTTTATTGGATAGGATATCTTCTAAATGTTGACAAGCTAGAGAAGATTATTGATCGTTGGGGGCATATTTTACGTGTTACAAAGGGGGATATTCATAAGGCAAATGCTTGGTTCGATAAGTATGGCTATTGGACGGTGCTGTTTTGCCGAATGATTCCTTTAATAAGAAGTTTGATTTCAATTCCAGCTGGGATGTCCAAAATGAAGTTCCCAATGTTTTTACTTTTTACAACGATTGGGACGTTGATCTGGAATATCATTCTTGTAGTAGTTGGAGCTGCTGTTGGAGAATCTTGGGAGAGTATTGTTGAATTTATGGATGTATATTCGAATATCACCTATGCGATAATTGCGTTAGGCGGCATTCTATTCCTTGTTTGGTTTTTTCGTAGAAAGAAAACCGCATAAAAACTTAAAGAATTAAGGGGAATTTTATATAATGGATTTTTTAATGATGATAAAAGCAATAATTCTAGGTTTAGTAGAAGGAGTTACGGAGTTCGCTCCTGTTTCTTCCACTGGTCATATGATTATAGTTGATGATATGTGGCTTCAATCTAAAGAGTTTTTAGGCTCAATGTATGTGGCAAATACGTTTAAAGTAGTTATTCAGTTAGGTTCCATTTTAGCGGTTGTGATTGTTTTCTTTGACCGATTTCTTGAAATGTTTGGTTTGAAACGTGGAGAAAAGCAGGTTGATGGTAAAACGCATAGCAAGCTAAAGCTATCAACCGTAATCGTTGGATTAATACCTGCAGGGATTCTAGGGGTATTGTTTGAAGATTACATTGATGAGTATTTATTCTCGATTGAAACAGTGTTAATTGGGTTAGTCATAGGTGCAGTGTTTATGATTATTGCAGACTATTTCGGAGGAAAAAGAACACAGTCTAAAATTGAGTCAGTTGATCAAATTACGTATAAACAGGCTTTTACAGTTGGTTTAATCCAATGTTTATCTTTATGGCCAGGATTTTCTCGTTCAGGGTCAACGATATCAGGTGGGGTTTTCATAGGTCTTAGCCACAGAGCGGCTGCAGACTTTACATTTATTATGGCAGTACCGATTATGGCTGGTGCAAGTTTAATATCGCTTTTGAAAAACTGGGAGTACTTTACGATGGATGCTCTGCCATTTTTTATTGCAGGTTTTATCAGTGCGTTTGTGTTCGCAATGATATCGATTCGTTTCTTCTTAAAACTTATTAATAAGGTGAAGCTTGTACCATTTGCGATTTATCGAATTGTGTTAGCCTTCGTCATCTTTGTCGTTTATTTTTAAAAAAAGAGGCAGTATTTGGAGTATGAACTATCCTCCTAGTACAGCCTCTTTGTTATTAATATAGAAATCGCCAAAGATAAAAGGTCGCATATGATTCCCAACCAGACCATTTTGCAGAAAGCTTTAAAATTTCCTCTTTTGAGGGTTTCTTTTCAGTTCCTAATAGTAGTTTAATCGCATTGTGTAAGCCGACATCATCAATTGGAAAAGCGGAAGGAAATCGTAAACAACGCATCAACACGTAATTAGCTGTCCACGGACCAATGCCTCGAATATTCACTAATATTTTCTCTGCTGCTTTCACATTTTCTGTGTATAGTAACTGCTCTTTTGTCAGTTTGCCTTCGGTCATAAATTGGGCAACACCAATAAGAAATTCACACTTCTTAACAGTCATTCTTAAGCCATCTAAGTCGGCTACTGTCAATTTAGCGATATTTTCTGGATTTGGGAATACCCAATAGGCATCCCCCTCATACACCACATGACGTCCAAAGCTTTCTACCAGTCGTCGTTTTAATGTATAAGCGTAAGTAAGATTGATTTGTTGACCAAGGATTCCCCAGCAAAGTGCTTCAAATAAGTCGGGGATTCCCATATTACGTAGGCCATAAAAAGATGTGACTGCTTTCCCAAGGAGCGGATCCAACTTTGCTAAATCATAAAAAGGGCCCAGGTCTCTGCCCAAATCAAACCATTCATGTATATAAAGTGCTACGGCATTACGAACAGATTGTGGAGGTGAAGGAATACCTAAAAATCGTACTGTGATGTAGTCCCCATTCTCGCCACTTACTTCGATAACGAGTGTTTCCTTTTCAATCGGCAAAGCTTTGTATATTCGCTCATCTTTTATTTTAAAAAGGCATTCGTTCGAGGACCTCGATAAATACTTTAAATTTTCGTCAAAACTGAATTCTTCTGGAACTAACAATCTTAATTCCTGATTCTGTTCATCCCACTCTATTATTCTATCCACCACAAACCTCCTTCAATAGAAACCTTTAACACAGTAAAGCAGTGGGGGACAGTCCCCCACTGCTTTACTGTGTTAAAGAGTGCCTTTGAGTTTATTTTGTAATTGTTTTGCAGCAGAGAAAGCTGCTGTGTCTGTTTTAATATCCCCTGGCTTGCTGCCTTTACCAATAATATATCCTTCAAAGGATGTTCCCATAAAATCAAAGATATGTTGGAATTGTTGGATCATCGGTAATCCTTTAATGTATGGATTGTCTCCACCAACAGCAATGACATAAGCCTTTTTCGAAGCCATTGTCATTTTGAAATGAGGGTATTTAGAGTCTCGCAATGTCTGAGACCAGCGATCAATAAAGTTTTTCATTGTTCCAGACATACTATACCAATAAATAGGTGTAGCGAATATTAAAATATCATGTGGCAGTATAAGGTCAATGATGGAGTTATAGTCATCATTAACATCAGGAAATCCACTTTCTGAATGGCGGTGATCTTCAATCGGCAGAATGTTAAAATCTTTTAAATATACTTTTTCAACCTCCAAAGCTTGAATGGCCTGATCGGTTAAGAGTTCTGTATTGCCATTAGGGCGTGTTCCACCATAAATAACTGCAATCGACATGCTTTATCTCTCCTGTTCGATGTTTTCTTATATTCTTACATTTCCTGTGGAGCTTCAATCCCAAGCAGCCTTAATGATTCCTGTAGTACAACAGTAACACAATAAACCAGGGCTAAACGTGCTTGTAATTCATGGTTATCCTCAAGTATTCTTACGACACTGTAATATTGGTTAAAGGCTCTTGCTAGGTCGATGGCGTATTTAGCAATTTGAGATGGATCATATTTCTTTAAAGATGTTTGGATGATATCTGAAAACTCCTTTAATAGCGATATGATTTCCCAATGGGCAGGACTCTCGAAATTGATTTGTGTTCCATCGCTTCCATTCCAATTTCCTTTTCTTAAAATTGAGCATGCCCGTGCGTTCGTATACTGAATATATGGACCTGTTTCTCCTTCAAATCGGAGCATATCTTCAAGTGAGAATTCAATATCATTCATGCGAAAGTTTTTCAAGTCGTGGAAAATTACTGCCCCTACTCCGACTTGTTTAGCCACTACTTCTTTTTGTGTAAGTGAAGGATTTTTCTCTTCGATATTTCTTGACGCTAACGAAATAGACTCAGACAATACTTCTTCTAATAAAATGAGTTTTCCTTTTCGTGTGGACATTTTCTTGCCGTCTTTTAGCATCATCCCAAAAGGAACATGGACAAGACTATCTGCCCAATCGAAGTTCATTTTTCTTAAAACACCTTTCAGTTGCTTGAAATGTAGACTTTGTTCATTGCCTACCACATAAAGTGCCTGCTCGAACTGATAGTTATTTTTTCGATAAAGAGCTGCAGCTAAATCACGAGTTGCATAAAGTGTCGCACCATCGGATTTTTTGATTAAACATGGAGGAAGGCTTTCATCTTGCAAATCAACCACTTGTGCCTGATTGGATTCCATTAATAATCCTTGCTCTTCAAGCAAATTAACAACAACGTCCATTTTATCATTGTAAAAAGCTTCTCCAGCGAAAGAATTGAAATCAACCTGTAGAAGTTGATAAATCTTGTTGAACTCTTTTAAGGATTCTTCGCGGAACCAACTCCATAATGCCAGTGCCTCGGCATCGCCATCCTCTAATTTTTTAAACCAGGCACGACCCTCATCCTCTAATGAGGGATTTCCTTCTGCTTCGCTATGAAATTGAATATAAAGGGAAAGGAGCTCTTTAATCGGTTCTTTCTTGACCTTTTTTTCATCGCCCCATTTTTTATAGGCGGTGATTAACTTTCCGAACTGTGTACCCCAATCACCAAGATGATTGATTTTCACTGTTTCATAGCCGCATTTTTGAAATATCTTTGCCAGAGCATTACCGATAACAGTCGAACGTAGATGGCCCATCGAAAAGGGCTTGGCGATATTCGGTGAAGACATATCGATGGTGACCACTTTGTTTTGACCAATGGTCGAGGACCCATAATGTTGTTTCCCGGTTAATATCGTACTAAGTACCTTTTGTGTAACTGTCTTTTTGGTTAAAAAAACATTCACGTAGCCTCCGACCGCCTCTGCCTTTTCGATTAGAGGGGAAGAAATTTCTTCACTTATTTTCTTAGCGATTAGCGGTGGAGCCTGACGACGGGATTTTGCTAGCTGAAAGCAAGGGAAGGCATAGTCACCGAAATCTGCGTTCTTTGGTTTTTCGATTAGCAGTTCGATGGTGGATAAATCAAGTTCTTGGTGAAGGATTTGGTGTAAGGTGTTTGCAAATTGTGATAGGTAATTCATTTTCATAAGCCTCCTAAATGATAATGGGAAGAGACAAAGAGTCATTTATAAAATAAAAAACTCCCGTCTCTAATAAAAGAGACGAGAGTTATAAAATCCCGCGGTACCACTCTAATTGTTCCTTAATTAAGGAACCAGCTTAATAAATAACGAGGAAATCCCCCGGCCATTCTCTACTAATTTCAAGAAGGCATCTCAAAAGTGCGGTTCATTACATGCTACGTATCAGGCTCACACCATCCCCGAATCGCTATAACGTGCAGATAACTACTCTCTTTTTCATTGATTTTAGATGTTTGATTTTTTAGTATTATATCCGATAATTAAAGTTTTGCCAACAATTGTTATTTTATTTCTGATTGTAAAGACTAAATATATGAAACAGGAAGCCTCTTTCCTCAGGTTTAACGTTTATCCTCTTTTTTTACATTACTTGGTTTTGGGCGTTCTGCGCCTGCAAATCCATAAGAATCATCTTGGTTCATAAATCCTTTGTCAGTTCCTGCATCAGCTGCGATATTCGACTTTGGTAATGAGGCAAATTCTTTTCCTCTTGGCATCTTATCCACCTCCATATTTGTTAAGGTGTGCTATTATCTAAATAATAAATCTAAGAAAGTAAAAAAACTGAAAGGAAGGAACGATTCGGAAATGAGTAAAAAGAAAATGGAATTTGAAGTAAAGGAAAATGAAAGTATTGAAGCTTGTTTAGATCGAATAAAAAAAGCTGGATATATGCCAATTAGACGGACCGAAAAACCGATCTTTCAAGAAGTGAAAAAAGGTAGTGTAACGGAATATGAGCCAGTTGGTCGACAAATAGTCTTTGAAGCAAAATTAATAGAGTAAAACACGAACGAAAATAATTAATAGAAAAATAACGTTCGATTTTGCGGTTGACAGATAAACATATTGCTTGGTAAAATAAACGTGTTGGAATTGCTATCAATCTTTACCCTCGTATATCAATGGGGATATGGCCCATAAGTTTCTACCCAATTACCGTAAATGATTGGACTATGAGGGAAAGTCTATATGTTCGGCACAAATAGAGGCAACGCCTTACTTTTTGTTGTCTATTAAACTTGTATGCCCGGACAAATGGCTTTCTCTTTTTTGAGAGCTATTTGTTCCGGGTATTTTATATTTTTAGGGGAAAAAGGAAAAAGAGATGCAAACAAGGGGGAGTAAGGGTGACGAATAGTGTTGGAGTCATCATGGGAAGTAAGTCAGATTGGGAAACGATGCAGCATGCTTGCGAGATCTTAGATCAACTGGGCATTTCTTATGAAAAAAAAGTTGTTTCAGCCCACCGTACCCCTGATTTGATGTTTACATATGCAGAGGAAGCTAGAGGAAAAGGCTTAAAGGTGATTATTGCAGGAGCGGGTGGTGCTGCTCATCTTCCTGGGATGGTAGCAGCGAAAACGACTTTGCCCGTGATTGGTGTTCCTGTTCAATCGAAAGCCTTAAGTGGATTAGATTCATTGTTATCGATTGTGCAAATGCCAGGTGGTGTACCGGTTGCAACGGTTGCAATCGGAAAAGCGGGGGCCGTTAATGCGGGGCTGCTGGCTGCACAAATTTTAGCAATTGAGAATTTAGAGCTTGCGAGAAAATTAGAGGCAAAACGCGAAGCTACAAGAGCTGAAGTTATGGAAAGTAGTGATGAACTTGTCTAATAGAACAATCTTACCAGGCGAAACGATTGGCATAATTGGTGGAGGACAACTTGGACGTATGATGGCACTGGCAGCTAAAGCACAAGGGTTTCGGATTGCTGTTTTGGAGCCATCAAAAGATTCACCTTGTGGCCAATTGGCAGACTTTGAAATCATTGGAGCTTACGATGATCGTGAGGCAATCCTTCAATTAGCACATATTAGCGATGTAATTACCTATGAATTTGAAAATATAGATGCGGATACGCTGAAGTGGATTTGTGAGGAGAGCCATGTGCCGCAAGGGTCAGAGCTTTTAACGATCACTCAAGACCGCATAAAGGAGAAAGCTGCAATAGTAAGAGCAGGTGTAGCGGTAGCTCCGTATGAGGTCATCAATCGTGTTGAAGATTTATATGGCCATATTGAGACGATAGGCTACCCAGCTGTGTTGAAAACAGCTAGAGGCGGTTATGATGGGAAAGGCCAATTAGTGATAAAAACCCCACTAGATTTAACTAGGGGAGAAGCACTTTTACAACATGGTGCTTGTGTTTTAGAAAAGTGGATTGGTTTTGAGAAGGAAATATCGGTCATCGTGACTCGTAATATAGATGGCGAAACAGCGATTTTTCCTGTAGCGGAGAACATTCATGAAGAAAATATTTTACATCAAACCATCGTTCCAGCAAGAATTTCAGAGGAGATTCATTCAGATGCAGTTCAAAAGGCATCACAGCTTGCGAGTTCGCTTGGATTAGTGGGTACACTAGCTGTTGAAATGTTTGTAACAAATGATGGTACGATTTTTATAAACGAATTAGCTCCGAGACCACATAATTCTGGCCATTATACCATTGAGGCATGTGAAACGTCACAATTTGAACAGCATATAAGAGCGATATGTAATTGGCCATTAGGAAGTACCCAATTGTTAAAACCTGCTGTTATGGTCAATCTATTAGGAGAGCATTATGATGGTTTGTTTGCTGAAATTCCAAAGATAAAAGACTGGAAGGTTCACTTATATGGAAAAAAGGATCCAAAAGCAAAACGGAAAATGGGACATATTACCATTCTGACAGACAATATCGAAAACTCCCTATCAGAAATAGAAAACAGCCCAATTTGGCAAACACCCATAAACGCATTAACACAGTAAAGCAACGGGGGACAGTCCCCCAACCAATCAACGCTTTAATGCAGTATCGTATCGGGGGACTGTCCCCTGTTACGTTAGTGCAATAAAGTAGACAGACGGAGGAAATAGATATGATTGATCGTTATACACGCCCAGAGATGGGTTCGATTTGGACGGATGAGAATCGCTTTCAAGCTTGGCTTGAGGTGGAAATCTTAGCTTGTGAGGCTTGGGCAGAACTTGGTGACATTCCTAAGGAAGATGTTGTGAAGCTTCGTCAAAATGCTAGCTTTAATATCGAGAGAATTAAAGAAATTGAAGAGGAAACGAGACATGATGTCATTGCATTTACTCGTGCAGTCTCAGAGACGCTTGGAGAAGAAAAGAAATGGGTTCATTACGGCTTAACTTCCACAGATGTAGTAGACACAGCTCTCTCCTATATCATTAAACAAGCAAATGCGATCTTGAGAAAAGACATTGAAAATTTCGTCGAAATATTAAAGGTGAAAGCCCAAGAGCATAAATACACAGTCATGATGGGGCGTACTCATGGTGTTCATGCAGAGCCTACAACGTTCGGACTGAAGCTAGCACTTTGGTATGAGGAAATGAAGCGTAATCTTGTTCGCTTTAACCAAGCAGCAACAGGGATTGAAGTAGGAAAAATTTCTGGTGCGGTAGGTACTTACGCCAATATTGACCCGTTTGTGGAGCAATATGTGTGTGAAAAGCTAGGGCTAGAAGCAGCGCCAATCTCTACGCAAACTTTACAGCGTGACCGTCATGCACAATATCTGTCGACTTTAGCGTTAATTGCAACATCGATTGAAAAATTCGCGGTGGAAGTCCGTAGCTTGCAAAAAAGTGAAACGCGTGAAGTGGAAGAATTTTTTGCAAAGGGTCAAAAAGGCTCTTCAGCCATGCCGCATAAACGGAATCCAATCGGTTCTGAGAACATGACGGGATTAGCGCGTGTCATTCGAGGCTATATGATGACCGCTTATGAAAATGTTCCGTTATGGCATGAAAGAGATATTTCTCATTCTTCAGCTGAGCGAATTATTCTTCCGGACTCAACGATTGCCTTAAATTATATGTTAAACCGCTTTAGTAATATCGTGAAAAACTTAACGGTATTCCCTGAGAATATGAAACGCAATATGGACAGAACGTTAGGACTTATTTATTCACAAAGAGTACTTTTAGCTTTAATCGATAAAGGCTTCTCAAGAGAAGAGGCTTATGACACCGTACAACCGAAGGCAATGGAAGCTTGGGAGCAACAAGTTCCGTTCCGTGGATTAATTGAAAGTGATGCAACGATTACTTCCCAACTGTCTGCAGAAGAAATCGCGGATTGCTTTGATTATAAGTACCATTTGCAGCATGTAGATACCATTTTTGAACGACTAGGGCTATAAAAGATAGGGGCTTTTTAGCCCCGTCTAGCAAATTTCGACTGAATATTCCTAATTCTTTTTTTAAAAAAACAGGAGGCGTTCTTCGTGGAAAAAGGTCAGTTACTGTATGAGGGCAAGGCCAAACGGATTTATGCTACAAACGATGATAGCATTGTTTGGGTAGAATATAAGGATTCTGCGACTGCCTTTAATGGCGAGAAAAAGGCTGAGATCACTGGTAAAGGTCGTTTAAATAATGAGATCACTAGTCTACTATTTTCAAAGCTTAACGAACTAGGAATCTCCTCACATTTCATTAAAAAGCTTTCAAATACAGAACAATTGATCAAACGAGTACAGATTATTCCTTTAGAAACAGTTGTTCGTAATGTAGTAGCTGGAAGTTTATCGAAAAGAACGGGATTACCTGAAGGAAAAGAACTAAGTCAGCCAATAGTTGAATTTTACTTTAAAAATGATGCTTTAGGAGATCCGCTCTTTACGGAAGACCATATTTTAGAACTAAACCTGGCAACAAAGGAACAAATCATAACTTTAAAACATAAGGCACTCCAAGTAAACGAGGCTTTAACTGAACTGTTTAACGAGTTAGGAATTCTTTTAGTAGATTTTAAGTTGGAGTTTGGAATAGATGGAGATGGCCAAATTCTCCTTGCGGATGAAATATCACCAGATACTTGTCGCCTTTGGGATGCTCAAACAAATGAGAAATTAGATAAAGATGTGTTTCGTCGTAGTTTAGGGTCGTTAACGGATGCTTATGAAAAAATCTTAGCCAAATTAGGAGGAGCAGCTCATGTTTAAAGTAAAAGTTTATGTGACATTACGTGAAAGTGTATTGGATCCACAAGGTGTGGCCGTGAAAAATTCTCTTCATTCCTTAAACTTCTCTGAGATTGAAGATGTACGTATTGGGAAGTACATGGAGCTAACGATTGAAAAATCGGAACGACCAGTGGAAGAAGTAGTCAAGGAAGCATGCGAAAAGCTACTTGCCAATACAGTCATTGAAGATTATCGATTTGAAATCGAGGAGTGTGTTGCACTGTGAGATTTGCCGTCATCGTTTTTCCAGGCTCCAACTGTGATATCGATATGTTTCATGCCATCAAAGATGAGCTCGGAGAAGAAGTGGAATATGTATGGCATGATCAAGATAGCTTAGAGGGATTTGATGCGATTCTTTTACCAGGAGGTTTCTCTTATGGGGATTACCTACGTTGTGGAGCTATTGCTCGTTTTAGCAATGTGATGAAGGAAATCATAAAAGCTGCTGAGGCTGGTAAGCCTGTACTTGGCGTATGCAATGGCTTTCAAATTTTATTAGAGGCTGGACTCTTACCTGGGGCTATGCGTCGAAATGAAAGCTTGAAATTCATTTGCAAGCCGGTGGAGTTAAAGATAGAGAACAACGAAACGATGTTCTCTGGTAGCTATCGTCAAGACGAAGTCATCACGGTACCTATCGCACATGGTGAAGGAAATTACTATTGTGACGAAGAAACACTTGCTAGATTAGAAGAAAATAATCAAATTGTCTTTACATATAATGGCGAAAATCCTAACGGGAGTATTTCGAATATTGCTGGAATAACAAATGAAAAAGGAAATGTCCTTGGCATGATGCCACACCCAGAAAGAGCGGTTGATTCGCTTTTAGGTGGAGCAGATGGACTGAAACTTTTTCAATCAATCGTAAGAAGCTGGAGGGAATCAAATGTCGTTAAAGCTTGAGCCAACTGTGGAACACATCAAAAACGATAAACTGTACCGCGAAATGGGTATTTCAGATGAAGAATTTGCGATGATTGAAAAGGTTCTCGGAAGACTTCCAAATTTTACGGAAACTGGTCTTTTTTCAGTGATGTGGTCAGAGCATTGCAGCTATAAAAATTCGAAGCCAGTATTAAAGAAATTTCCAATTTCCGGTCCGAAGGTGTTGCAAGGCCCAGGTGAAGGAGCCGGAATCGTTGATATCGGTGACGGTCAAGCGGTTGTTTTTAAAATTGAAAGCCATAATCACCCGTCTGCGATTGAGCCCTATCAAGGTGCTGCAACAGGTGTAGGTGGGATCATTCGCGATGTATTCTCAATGGGAGCAAGACCAATCGCTCTATTAAACTCGTTACGTTTCGGAGAGTTGACTTCACCACGTGTGAAATATTTGTTTGAGGAAGTTGTCGCTGGGATTGCTGGATACGGAAATTGTATAGGAATTCCTACTGTTGGTGGTGAGGTGCAATTTGACGCTGCTTATGAAGGAAATCCGTTAGTTAACGCTATGTGTGTAGGCTTAATTAATCATGAAGATATAAAAAAGGGTCAGGCTCATGGAGTTGGCAATACTGTAATGTACGTAGGTGCTAAAACAGGTCGTGATGGAATCCATGGAGCAACCTTTGCTTCAGAGGAATTAACTGATCAATCGGATGAAAACCGTCCAGCCGTTCAAGTGGGCGACCCATTCATGGAAAAACTTTTATTAGAAGCTTGTTTAGAACTGGTGAAATCCGATGCATTAGTTGGGATTCAAGACATGGGAGCAGCAGGCCTAACGAGCTCCTCAGCAGAAATGGCTAGTAAAGCAGGATCTGGAATCGAAATGAATCTTGATTTAGTGCCACAACGTGAAACGGGCATGACTGCCTATGAAATGATGCTATCAGAATCACAAGAGCGTATGCTGATTGTCGTGAAAAAAGGCCGCGAACAGGAAATCGTTGATTTATTTTCAAAGTATGATCTAGAAGCAGTGGCGGTTGGGGTAGTAACAGATGATAAAATGCTTCGCTTGATTCATCGTGGTGAAGTGGTCGCAAATGTACCAGCGGATGCATTAGCGGAAGAGGCACCTGTTTATCATAAACCATCTGCGGTTCCTGCCTATTTTGAAGAGTTTCAAGCAATGGAAAACGATATTCCATCCGTAGATGATTATAAAGAAACCCTTCTTGCATTATTACAACAACCGACGATAGCAAGTAAAGAGTGGGTTTATCAGCAATATGATCATATGGTTCGAACAAACACAGTTGTTTCACCAGGTTCAGATGCGGCGGTTGTGCGAATTCGTGGAACACGAAAAGCTCTTGCGATGACAACGGATTGTAATTCACGTTACCTTTACTTAGATCCGGAAACAGGTGGAAAAATTGCCGTTGCTGAGGCTGCTCGTAATATCGTATGTTCTGGGGCTAAGCCGTTAGCGATCACTGACTGTTTAAATTTTGGAAATCCGGAAAAGCCAGAGATTTTTTGGCAGTTTGAAAAAGCGGTTGATGGGATGAGTGAGGCTTGTCGTGTTTTTGAGACACCGGTTATTGGTGGGAACGTTTCCCTTTATAACGAAACAAATGGTACGGCCGTTTACCCAACACCTGTAGTGGGAATGGTTGGTTTAGTTGAGGACTTAGATCATGTCACAACACAAACCTTCAAACAAGCAGGTGATTTAATTTATTTACTAGGCGAAACGAAGGATGAGTTTGGTGGAAGTGAACTGCAAAAGCTGACGTATGGTCGGATTTTTGGGAAAGCACCTGAACTTGATTTAACTGTGGAACATAAGCACCAGCAGCAGGTTTTACAAGCAATTCGTCAAGGTTTGGTGGATTCAGCTCATGATTTAGCCGAAGGTGGATTAGCTGTTGCGGTATCAGAAAGTTTATTCAGAACTGAATTAGGAGCTGAAATAAAGTTAGAAGGTAATGCAGTTTCTGCCCTATTCAGTGAATCTCAATCGCGTTTCTTAATTTCTATAAAAAAAGAAAATAAAGAGCAGTTTGAAAGTTTAGTAGATGCGGCCACCCTGATTGGTGAGGTGACGGATTCCGCTACGTTAAAAATTTCTTCCGCGAACGAAACACTAATTTTATCACAAGTAACCGAGCTCGAAAAAGCTTGGAGAGGAGCTATTCCATGCTTGCTGAAATAAAAGGATTAAACGAGGAATGTGGCGTTTTTGGGATTTGGGGTCACCCGAGTGCAGCGGAAATTACTTATTACGGTTTGCATAGCCTTCAGCATCGTGGTCAAGAAGGTGCTGGTATGGTTGTGACTGATGGTGAAATTTTAAAGGGTTTAAAAGGTGAAGGACTTGTTACAGAGGTTTTCACCTCTGATGCCATAAAGGATGTAAAAGGAAAGGCAGCCATCGGGCATGTTCGCTATGCGACTGCTGGTGGGGGCGGATATGAAAATGTTCAGCCTCTCCTTTTCCATTCGCAAAATGGAAGTTTGGCGCTTGCACATAATGGAAATCTAGTAAATGCTAATGCTCTAAAGCACCAGCTTGAGACACAAGGCAGTATTTTTCAAACAAGCTCGGATACAGAGGTACTAGCCCATTTAATTAAACGAAGCGGTTTTACCTTAATGCAGGATCGCCTAAAAAATGCGTTGACCATGTTAAAAGGGGCCTATGCCTTTTTGGTTATGACGGAAACAGAGATGATGGTCGCATTAGACCCACATGGATTGCGTCCACTTTCGATTGGAAAATTAGCTGATGCTTATATCGTCGCTTCCGAGACATGTGCGTTGGACATCGTTGGAGCTGAGTTTGTAAGAGATGTTCTTCCTGGAGAACTCGTTATTTTTGATGATGAAGGAATGCGTTCAGAAATGTTTTCTTACAATACAACGAAAGCAATGTGTACGATGGAATATATTTATTTTTCAAGACCAGATAGTAATATAAATGGCGTCAATGTTCATACGGCACGGAAGAATTTAGGCAAGCGACTTGCATTTGAGGCTCCGATTGAAGCTGATGTTGTCACTGGTGTGCCTGATTCCAGTATTTCAGCTGCAATTGGATATGCGGAAGCTGCTGGCATTCCCTATGAGATGGGATTGATTAAAAATCGTTATGTCGGTAGAACCTTTATCCAGCCTTCGCAATCTTTACGAGAACAGGGCGTTAAAATGAAGTTATCTCCCGTTCGTGGGGTTGTTGAGGGGAAAAGAGTCATTATGGTAGATGATTCGATTGTTCGTGGAACGACGAGTAAGCGGATTGTTCGGATGTTAAAAGAAGCGGGAGCAACGGAAGTGCATGTAGTTATAAGCTCAGCGCCAATTCAAAATCCATGTTTTTATGGTATTGATACGTCTTCTCGTGAAGAGTTAATTGCTTCTAAGCATTCGGTGGAAGAGATTCGTCAGTTGATTGAAGCGGACTCTTTGACGTTTTTATCGGTAGAAGGAATGGTCGAGGCAATTGGGCGTCAGGAGGAAGGCGAAACAAGAGGATCGTGTCTTGCTTGTTTTACCGGGAAGTATCCAACTGAAATATATCCAGACATGTTGCTAGCGAGCTGCGGGGCCGGCCCCTTTTTTTAGAAATTTAATTTGTTCAATGGGTTAAAGATGTGACAGATATGTGAAATAGTCGGAATTAATCAGAAATTAGTCAGAATAGACTCATAAATGGTCGGAATAAAACCGAAAACAGTCGGAATAAACGTAATTTTAGTCGGAATCAATCTTCTGTAAGTCTAATTAAACCCTTTTTAGGAGGTTAGTAGAATGGCAAATGCCTATAAACAGGCTGGTGTAGATATCGAAGCAGGCTATGAAGCGGTTGAGCGCATGAAAAAGCATGTAAAGCGGACGATTCGTCCTGAGGTAATGGGCGGTCTTGGTGGTTTTGGCGGCATGTTTGACCTTTCTGCATTACAGCTGAAGGAACCAGTATTAGTTTCAGGGACGGATGGAGTAGGGACGAAACTGAAGATTGCCTTTGCGATGGATCGACATGATACCGTTGGGATTGATTTAGTCGCGATGTGTGTGAATGATATTATCGTCCAGGGGGCTGAACCCTTATATTTTTTAGATTACATTGCTTGCGGTAAGGCAGATCCTGAGAAAATTGAAATGATCGTGAAGGGAATTTCAGAAGGCTGTGTTCAAGCAGGGGCTGCATTGATTGGCGGCGAAACGGCAGAAATGCCTGGAATGTACCAAGATGGCGAATATGATTTAGCAGGTTATGTGACAGGGGCTTGTGAAAAATCTAAGCTTGTGACGGGTGATGAAATAAAGCCAGGAAATGTATTAATTGGATTAGCTTCAAGTGGAGTTCATAGCAATGGATTTTCGCTTGTTCGTAAAGTGGTAGAGGATAATCAGCTCCAATTCACTGACTTTATTAGTGAGTTAGATGGGACATTAGGTGAGGTTCTTCTAAAACCGACGAAAATCTATGTGAAATCCATTTTGCAATTACTAGAAACATTCAAAATTAACGGTATGTCTCACATTACAGGTGGCGGATTTATTGAAAATATTCCTAGGATGCTTCCAGAAGGAACGGGGGTAATCATTCGTGAGAACACCTGGCCGATCCTACCGATTTTTAATTTCCTTCAAGAAAAAGGGAAGATCACTCAAATGGATATGTTCAATATTTTTAATATGGGAATTGGATTTGTGCTAGCGGTAGAAGCGGAAGAGGCTCAGAATATTATTCAGTATTTAGAGGCAATGGGTGAAAAGGCGTTTGAAATTGGTAAAGTGGTTGAAGGGAAAGGCATTGAATTTGTAGCTACACAAGAAGAGGCAGCCGTATGAAAAAAATAGCCATCTTCGCTTCAGGGAGCGGGAGTAATTTTCAAGCAATTGTGGATGCCATCCAAGGTGGACAATTAGCAGCAGAGGTTTCCTTGCTTGTATGTGACCGACCAGGTGCATTTGTATTGGAAAGGGCTGAACGTTATTCTATTCCAACCATTTCTGTGGCTCCTAAAAATTATCCAAGTAAACTGGAATATGAATTGGATATTTTGAAAGAGTTGAGGGCTAGGGAAATTGACTTCATCGTTCTTGCGGGCTATATGCGACTAATTGGAACAACTCTATTAAATGAGTTTGAAGGAAGAATCGTAAACATCCATCCATCCTTATTACCTGCTTTCCCAGGTAAAGATGCCATCGGTCAAGCCATTACAGCAAAAGTCCAAGTAAGTGGTGTCACCATCCACTTCGTAGACGAAGGAATGGATACAGGACCCATCATCGAACAACGCGAAATACCCTTAACCGAAGATGAAACAAAAGAAACACTTCAGAAAAAAATTCACCATATCGAACACCAGCTATACCCAGAAACATTACAACGTCTCTTTACCACTTTAAAGTAACGGGGGACTGTCCCCAAGTGCTTTACTGCGTTAAAGAAGGAGGAGGATGACAGGATGAATAGAAAACGTGCGCTTATTAGTGTTTCCGATAAAAATGGGGTTGTTGAGTTTGCCAGAGGATTGACCCAGCTTGGTTTTGAGATTATTTCTACTGGTGGGACAAAGAAATCATTATTAGATAATGGTGTTCCTGTTATCGGTGTAAGTGATGTTACCGATTTCCCCGAAATTTTAGAAGGCAGAGTGAAGACACTCCATCCGTTTATCCATGGTGGTTTACTAGCAAAGCAAGATGATAAAGGGCACCAACAGCAATTAGCAGAGCACGGAATTACACCAATTGATGTCGTTTGTGTCAATCTTTATCCCTTTAAAGAAACGATTTCAAAGCCTGATGTGACTGTGGAGGATGCGATTGAAAACATTGACATCGGAGGTCCGACAATGCTCAGAGCTTCAGCTAAGAACCACGAATATGTCACGGTAGTGGTGGATCCAGCAGACTACGGAACTATCTTAACAGAACTGCAACAAAATGGAGAAACTGAAAAAGCTACAAGAAGACGTCTAGCGGCAAAGGTATTCCGACACACAGCAGCTTATGATGCGTTAATTTCACAATTTATGACTGATCTTGTGCAAGAGGAAGCTCCAGAAAATGTAACCTTTACATACGAATTAACTCAAAGCCTTCGTTACGGCGAAAATCCGCATCAACAAGCAGCTTTTTACAGTAAACCGCTAGGCAGCCAGTTTTCCATCGCGCGTGCCAAGCAGCTTCACGGTAAAGAGCTATCCTATAACAATATTAATGATGCAGACGCTGCCCTTCAAATCATCAAAGAATTCCAAGAGCCAGCAGCGGTTGCTGTGAAGCATATGAATCCTTGCGGCGTGGGGACAGGGGAAACGGCATTCACTGCATTCGAAAAAGCTTTCGAAGCCGATCCTGTATCCATTTTTGGAGGAATAATCGCTTTTAACCGCGAGGTGGACGAAAACACTGCCCACAAGCTTCACGAAATCTTTTTAGAAATTATCATTGCACCTTCCTTTTCACCAGAAGCACTCAGCATCTTACAATCAAAAAAGAATTTACGATTATTAACGATACCGTTTGAAAAACAAATCGTAACAGAAAAGAAAGTCGTTTCTGTACAAGGTGGATTGCTTGTTCAAGAAGAAGATTATTTCACTTTAGCAGATGCGGAGTTACAGGTCGTAACAAAGCGCCAGCCAACTGAGGAAGAGTGGAAAGCCTTAAAGCTAGGTTGGAAGGTTGTTAAGCATGTAAAATCGAATGCGATTGTCCTCACGAATGAGGTACGGACGATTGGAATTGGTGCTGGCCAAATGAACCGTGTCGGAGCTGCGAAAATAGCACTAGAGCAAGCAGCGGAAAAAGCAAATGGTGCCGCTATGGCTTCGGATGCCTTTTTCCCAATGGACGACACCGTTGAGGCTGCGGCTAAAGCAGGAATTACAGCGATTATTCAACCAGGTGGTTCCATCCGCGATGTGGATTCCATTAAGAAGGCAGACGAGTACGGTATAACGATGGTTTTTACGGGAATCAGACATTTTAAACATTAAGGGGTGTTCGAACGTGAAGGTCTTAGTGATTGGAAGAGGCGGTCGTGAACATGCCATTTGTCAAAAGTTTTCTGAAAGCAATCAAGTCGAGAAAGTGTTTGTTGCTCCTGGAAACCCGGGGATGAAGGATGTTGCGGAGCAAATAGCGATAGTGGAAAGCGACCACGATCAGCTCGTTCAGTTTGCATTAGAAAATGAAATAGCCCTAACCTTTATTGGACCAGAAATGCCTCTGTTAGCAGGGTTAGCGGACCGATTTTTATCAGAGGGGTTAAAAGTTTTTGGACCAACTCAACGGGCCGCATTAATTGAGGGAAGTAAATCCTTTGCCAAGGAATTAATGAAAAAATATAGCATTCCTACAGCAGAATATGAGGTTTTCACTGAATTCGAAGCAGCCGTTCAATATGTGGAAGAAAAAGGTGCTCCAATCGTCATTAAAGCAGATGGACTTGCTGCGGGTAAGGGTGTTGTCGTAGCGATGACAAAGGAAGAGGCTATCGACGCCTTGAAAGATATGCTTATGGACCAAAGGTTCGGCGCTTCATCGGCCTCTGTGGTCATTGAGGAATTTTTACAAGGAGAAGAATTTTCGTTAATGGCCTTTGTTAATGGTACTCAGGTGACACCGTTAGAAATTGCTCAAGACCATAAGCGTGCTTTTGATGGTGATCAAGGACCAAATACAGGTGGAATGGGCGCTTATTCACCCGTGCCACAAATTCCAGATGAAGTCGTTCGAACCGCAATTGAAAAAGTGTTAAAACCAACTGCGGAAGCACTAGTGCTTGAGGGAAGAAGCTTTTGTGGAGTTCTTTATGCGGGATTAATTTTAACTATGGATGGTCCCAAGGTCATTGAGTTTAACGCTCGATTTGGAGACCCAGAAACGCAAGTCATTTTACCACGAATGAACTCGGATTTACTAACGGTCCTACTTCAAGTCTTAGATAAAAAAGAAGTCAAAATCTCATGGGACCCATCACCCGTTATCGGTGTGGTTTTGGCCTCAGATGGGTATCCTGGAGAACTCCAGTCAAAGGGTAGTACCTTCTCGATTCCGGATCATGAGAAGGAAGTAGACATTTTCCACGCAGGAACAGACCAACATGATGATGCTAGTTGGATCATCAATGGTGGTCGGGTTCTACTTATTGCCGCAAAGGGACCTACGCTAGAGAGTGCGAAAAAATCCGTCTATCATTATTTAGCGGGACAGCAGTGGAATGGCCTATTTTTTCGAAAAGATATTGGAAACAAAGCTATCGAGCTCGCTTCCGTGACCGTCTAATATACACGTATGAAATAGCAATAATTCCGCCTATAAGTGCAGCAAGTACAAAGCTCATGTCGGAAAGGTATTCCCAGAACATAAAAATCACTCCTTATAATGAGAATGAAGTCTGACTCGAGGATACCGAGTCAGACTTTTTTTGCCTAGAAAAACTTAGGTTGGATTATAAGGAAGAACTTCGGATGATTCTCCTTCATCGTTGTTTTCCATTTGACTCTCAGCTATACGTTCACATAAGTCTGTAACTGGACAGTAGCGAACAATTCCCTCTGCGACCTTCATTGCACCGATGATTGCAGTAATTAGATAGGAACTTCTCCAAGGGAATTTAACAAGCTTAGAGGTGCTCCAGGCAAGGATGGTTAGTCCACAGGTAATGCGAATTAAAGCGTTAAGAATACCAATATTTGGTTTTATATTCATAATGAACACTCCTTACAAGAATTTTCAATTTGTTTCATCTCTTTAATGCGTTAAACGGTGAAATATGTTAGTATTAAGCTGTAAATGAAAGTGCTTACAAAACGAAGCTACCAATAAAAATTTTACGTAAGGCAGGAGAGGAACCGAATGCTTGAGCAACGTTATCGTTGGAAAAACAAACAAATTCGCGAGCATATAGCTGTATTGGACGGTAAACTCGCGCCGACGATTCTATTGAAAAATGCTAACTATTTAAATCAAGTTTTTCGCCAATGGATGCGCGCGAATATTTGGATATATGAAGATCGTATTGTGTATGTTGGAGAAAGGCTCCCAGACAATTTAAAAGGCTGTGAGGTCGTTGATTGTTCCGATGAATGTTTAGTTCCCGGGTACATTGAGCCACATGCACATCCTTTTCAACTTTATAATCCCCAATCACTAGCGTCCTATGCATCTCAGTTTGGTACAACAACCCTTATCAATGATAATATGGCGCTTGTTTTACAATTAGATAAAAAGAAGGCATTTTCCCTACTAGGTGAACTGCGTAATCATCCAGTCACAATGTATTGGTGGTGTCGTTTTGATGCTCAAACAGAAGTGCTAGATGAAGAAAAGTACTTTTCTCATGGCAATATAAAGTCATGGCTTGAGCATGATGCAGTCTTGCAGGGCGGCGAACTAACTGGTTGGCCGAAGCTTTTAGACGGTGATGATATGATGCTTCACTGGATTCAAGAGGCAAAGCGAATGAGGAAGCAAATAGAGGGACATTTTCCAGGTGCCTCTGAAAAAACGCTAGCTAAAATGATGTTATTTGGTGCTGATAGTGACCATGAAGCCATGACAGGTAAAGATATATATAATCGGTTACTGCAGGGTTATATGGTTTCACTTCGTTACTCTTCCATACGTCCAGACTTACCATTTTTATTAGATGAAATGAAAAAAATGAACATAACAGCTTATGACAAAATGATGTTTAACACAGATGGTTCATCGGCTTCGTTTTATGAACAAGGCTTAATCGACCAAATGATTCGTATCGCGATTGAAAAAGGAGTCCCGTTGATTGATGCATATAATATGGGCACCATCAATGTCGCTCGTTATTATAATATTGAGTATCTTCATGGAAACATTGCAACCGGACGAATTGCCAATATTAATTTCCTAGAGGATAAAACAAATCCAACACCGAAATCCGTATTGGCAAAAGGACGTTGGGTCAAGAAAGATGGAATTCGATGTGACATGAATGATTCGATTCATTGGGAGGAACACGGTCTCAAACCACTCAGGTTAGATTGGGATTTAACGTCTGATGACCTTCAGTTTTCAATGCCATTTGGAATTCAGATGGAAAACGCCGTAATTACGAAGCCATACTCTATTTCAATCGATGTATCATCTGATGAGTTGCCAACCTCCCATGATGAAAGTTTTTTTATGCTAGTAGACAAAAATGGGAAATGGCGTATTAATACAATCTTAAAGGGCTTTACGAATCGTGTTTCTGGGTTAGCAAGTTCCTTTTCAAATACAGGTGACATCATCCTAATTGGTAAAAGTAAAAATGATATGATTAAAGCGTTCCAGCGAATGAAGGATATAGGTGGTGGAATTGTACTTGTTGAGAATGGCGAAGTTTTAGAAGAAATTCCACTTACTTTAGCAGGTGTAATGTCAGATGCTACAATGGAAACAATTATTGAAAAAGAGAAATTACTATTTTCTCATTTGAAGGAATTAGGCTATCATTTCCATGACCCAATCTATTCGTTATTATTTTTTTCATCCACTCATTTACCGTACATCCGAATTACTCAAGAAGGAATCTATGATGTCATGAATAAAATGATACTCTTTCCATCAATAATGCGTTAAAATATAACAGTGTTAAAGCGTTTATCAAATTATTACCATAACAACTAAAACAGCATGAGAGTGAACTTAACAGGATATGGGAATATAGGGGTGTTTACTTTTTGAAGCTTAAAAGATGGATTGTCATTAGTTCAGCTTTGATTTTGCTGCTCACTGGATGTAGTGACAAGGAACAAAGCAAAGAAGCCATTAAAGAAGAACCAAATGTAGAAGATCCTAAACAAGAGAACCCAACAAAAGAACCGGTGGAAAAGCTTTATCCATTTTCGTTTCCTCTAACTGGGGTAGGGTCAGATATAGCTGTTGAGGATAGAGCAGTTGCTGTGATGATCAATAATCATCCAAGTGCAAGACCGCAATCAGGTATCCATAAAGCCGATATGGTTTTTGAGTTGCTTGCTGAAGGAAATGTAACTAGGTTTTTAGCGATTTTTCAAAGTGAAAAGCCGGAAAAGGTTGGTCCGGTTCGAAGTGCGAGAGATTACTTTATCCAACTTGCTAAAGGATATAAAAGTCTTTATATAGCCCATGGCTATAGTCCAGAAGCAAAACAAATGCTCGAATCTGGTTATATTGACGACTTAAATGGGATGCAATATGACGGCACTTTATTTAAACGGGCTAGTTTTCGTAAGGCACCTCATAATTCGTATATCACCTTCGAAAACATCTTAAAGGGTGCAGAGAAAAATAAGTTCTCGATGAAGGGTCAGCCTAACGCGTATCAATTTTACGAGAAAAAAGAACTAGATGCTTTACAAGGAAACCCAGCAAAGTCGATTATGGTTTCTTATTTCTCCAGTGATTTATTTAATGTCATCTTTGATTATGATGAAGTATTAGGGAAATACAAACGTTTTTCAAATGGTGAGCTAACCATTGATTACGATACGAAAGAACGTGTCCTTTTAGATAATATTATGGTTTTAGAAATGGAGCACCGATTCATTGATTCTTATGGTCGTAGGGAGATTAACCTTACGAGTGGAGGAAATGGGTATTTACTTCAAAGGGGCAAAAGGAAAGAAATAACCTGGAAAAATGTCGATGGCCAAATTGTTCCATTTGAAAATGGGACAGAAGCCAAATTAGTCCCGGGTAGAACATGGATTAATGTCATTCCAAAGGACCAAGGGCTTCAAAAAATGGTTTCTATTACAGAATAAGGGGTAAAATACATGCAAATTGATAAATTAAGAGGTAAGGAACTAGATCAATTATTTAACGCGATCCTTTCATTAAACGATATTGAAGAGTGTTATCGTTTTTTCGATGATTTAGCAACCATCAATGAAATTCAATCTTTGGCTCAACGTTTAGAAGTAGCTAGAATGCTACGTGAAGGAAAAACGTACCACAAAATTGAGAGCGAAACAGGTGCAAGCACAGCAACCATTTCACGAGTAAAACGTTGTTTAAATTATGGTAATGATGCCTATGAAATGGCGTTAGAACGAATTAAGGTTGAACAACCTGCTGTTACGGAAGAATAAATTGGAAGGTTGACCGTTAAATCGGTTGACCTTTTTTGTTTCTAGAAATGTTGATTGCCTTTTTGGAAAATCAATTAGTATTAGAGCCCGCTCCCCTTCGATTTAGCCTATGGCAGTAACGTTATGATGCTATTTTTTACGTTTGAGGTCACCCCTGGGAGAACGTAAATTAGCCCAAAAGGGTGAAAAAGCGCCCGAGAACTTCTCACTAACGCGAAACCGGCGTAAAGGGAAGAAAACGTGCACGCAAGAACTACTCGCTCGCGAACGCGAAACCAACACAAAGGGATGAAAACGTGCACGCGAGAACTTCTCGCGAACGCGAAACCGGCACAAAAGGATGAAAACGTGCACGCAAGAACTTCTCGCGAACGCGGAACCGGCGCAAAAGGATGAAAATGCGCACGTGAAAACTTCTCGCGAACGCGAAACCGGCGTAAAGGGATGAAAACGTGCACGCGAGAACTTCTCGCGAACGCGGAACCGGAGCAAAAGGATGAAAACGTGCACGCAAGAACTTCTCGCGAACACGAAACCGGCGCAAAAGGATGAAAATGCGCACGTGAAAACTTCTCGCGAACGCGGAACCAGCGCAAAGGGATGAAAACGTGCACGCGAGAACTTCTCGCGAACGCGGAACCAGCCCATAATGGTGATAACTTCATGATGACCATTTTTTCAGTTTTTCGGGAATCATGAAGTCTTCATGAAGTCTTGATGAAGTCGGCTTTCGCACTTTTCCATGCTTTCGGGAACCATAGCTTTAATCCCCAAATGTGAAGGCGTCACAACGTTAATCCTTAAACAATAAAACCTACAAGTCTTGGGTATGTTTTGTCTATCACGGTATGAAAATGTTATAATGATGGAATGGGAAAAAGTATAGGAGGCGTACCGTATGTATGATGTACGTGAATGGCGTCATGTATTTAAATTGGATCCAAATAAAGAGATAAGTGATGAAAGTTTAGAGAGAGTATGCGAGTCAGGTACAGATGCTGTCATTGTCGGAGGGACGGATGGAGTGACATTTGAAAACGTCCTCGATTTAATGGCAAGAATCAGACGTTTTACGGTACCATGTGTGTGCGAAATTTCGTCAATTGATACCATCTCGCCTGGATTTGATCTCTATTTTATACCGACCGTATTAAATAGTCAGGATCCGAAATGGATTGTAGGGCTTCATCATGAAGCCGTGAAGGAATATGGAGAATTAATGGATTGGAATGAAATGGTGATGGAAGGCTATTGTATTTTAAACGAAAACTGCAAAGCTGCTCATCATACTTCAGCCAATACGAATCTAAATCATGAAGATGTACTTGCCTATGCTCGTATGGCAGAAAAAATGTTTCAATTACCGATTTTTTATCTAGAATATAGTGGTACTTATGGCGAGCCTGAATTGGTCGCAAGTGTCAAAAATGTCCTTGAAACTACAACCCTCTTCTACGGTGGCGGAATTGACTCAGTACAAAAGGCAACAGAAATGGCCGAGCACGCTGATGTAATTGTTGTAGGGAATCTCATTTATGAAAACATTGAGGTTGCATTAAAAACAGTCCGTGCTGTGAAAAAGAATTGATTGTATAGAAAAGTAAAGTTAAAATAGAGAGTAAGAACATATGTTTGTAAGGTGGTGGCAATACATGCAATTTTTGACAGAACGGTTAATAAACGGTTTAAATCCAGAGCAGCAAAAAGCAGTTAAGGCCACGGATGGTCCATTATTGCTAATGGCTGGAGCGGGTAGTGGCAAGACAAGAGTTTTAACCCATCGAATCGGTTATTTAATGGTGGAAAAAGGGGTCAATCCTTACAATATTTTAGCGATTACCTTTACGAATAAAGCCGCCCGTGAGATGAGGGACCGTATAAGAAGCATGATGGGCGGAACAGCAGATGAAATTTGGATATCCACCTTCCACTCCATGTGTGTAAGAATACTCCGACGAGATATCGATCGAATCGGCTTTAATCGTAATTTCACCATTTTGGATACAACTGATCAGCAATCTGTTATTAAAGGAATCTTAAAGGATAAAAATATTGATCCGAAAAAATTTGACCCAAGAGCATTACTTGGTGCGATTAGTAGTGCAAAGAATGAATTGTTAGATACAGAGGAATACGCGAAGCAAGCAGGTGGTTATTTTGACCAAGTAGTAAGCGACGTGTATACCGAATATCAAAAACGTTTACGAAAAAATCAAGCACTTGATTTTGATGACCTCATCATGATGACCATCCTCTTGTTTAACCGAGTTCCAGAGGTTTTAGAATATTATCAACGTAAATTCCAATATATTCATGTCGATGAGTATCAGGATACTAATAGAGCTCAATATATGCTCGTGAAAATGATGGCAGCACGATTTAAAAATCTTTGTGTCGTCGGTGACTCAGACCAGTCGATTTACCGCTGGCGTGGGGCAGATATCGCCAATATTTTATCATTTGAAAAAGATTATCCAAATGCGAGTGTTATTCTTTTAGAACAAAACTACCGTTCTACAAAAAGAATCCTCTTGGCTGCCAATAGGGTTATTGAGAATAACATGAATCGTAAGGCAAAGAACCTTTGGACGGAAAATGCTGAAGGAAATAAGATTTGTTATTATCGTGCCGATAGTGAGCAAGGCGAAGCCCAATTCGTCATTGGAAAGATTAAAGAGATGGTTGATTCAGGAAAACGAAAAGCCTCTGATATCGCCATTTTATACCGAACTAACGCCCAATCCCGTGTAATGGAGGAAGCATTACTTAAATCAAATATCGAGTATGCGATTGTCGGCGGGATCAAGTTCTATGACCGTAAGGAAATTAAAGATATTCTTGGCTATTTACGTCTTATCGCCAATCCGGATGATGACATCAGCTTGCAGCGTGTTATTAATGTGCCGAAGCGTGGAGTAGGCTCTAGTTCTTTAGACAAAATAGCAGAATTTGCAGTCTCTCATGATATCTCGATGTTCGAAGCTCTTAACTCGATTGAATTACTTGGTCTTAGTCCAAAAATTACGAAAGCATGTCGAGAATTTCGTGACCTTATTAATGGTTATTCACAAATGCAGGAGTTTTTATCAGTAACTGAGCTAGTAGAGGAAGTATTAGAAAAAAGCGGTTATCGTGAAATGCTTAAAGCGGAAAAAACAATTGAATCTCAAAGTCGTCTTGAAAACTTAGAGGAATTATTATCCGTTACGAAGAATTTTGAAGAAGTGAATGAAGATAAAAGCTTAGTTGGCTTTTTAACGGATTTAGCGCTTGTAGCTGACATTGATAAATTAGATGATGATGGAAAGCCAGCTGAATCCATTGTGCTAATGACGCTACACTCCGCAAAGGGCTTGGAATTCCCCGTTGTCTTTTTAATTGGATTAGAAGAAGGCGTATTTCCACATTCACGTTCGTTAATGGAAGAAGCAGAAATGGAAGAAGAACGCCGTTTAGCTTATGTGGGGATTACTCGTGCAGAACAAGATTTATATATTACCAATGCACAAATGCGTACGTTATTTGGACGAACAAGTATGAACGCAGCCTCTCGATTTATTAAAGAAATTCCTGACGATTTAATCGAACCCTTTCAGAAGCCAGGGAGAATGGGGACTAGTAGTGGGTTGGCAGCCCCATCTTTTTCTCGGCAAACCGCAGCAGGTCCGCGTAACCCAGTCGTTCGCCCAACGTTACAATCTACAGGCGGAGATGGAATTGGATGGAATGTTGGTGATAAAGCAGAGCACGGAAAATGGGGTATAGGAACGGTCGTTAGCGTCAAAGGTGAAGGTGAAGGCAAAGAATTAGATATTGCTTTTCCGAAGCCAGTTGGTATAAAGCGTTTATTAGCTAAGTTTGCACCTATTAAAAAAGTATAAAAACGAAAAACGAAAAGCGCCTTGCTCAGCCCCGACAAGCATAAGACGCTCCTGGAAGAAGGCATTTTTTGCCTTCATTCCTAGAGTGGCTTAAGACCTAGGAAAAATTGAACTTTATTTTTCCCCCAAGGGGCGAGCCTCTGGAGCTAGACAAAACTCTTTTATAAGGAGAGGGCTAAATGTCAGAAGCTAGGATAAAAGAATTACAAGACCTGTTAAATCAATATAATTACGAATATCATGTACTTGATAAACCATCCATTCCTGATGCAGAATACGACCGTTTATTAAAAGAGCTCATGTCATTAGAAGAGCAATTTCCAGCTTTAAAAACACCTGACTCCCCTACCCAACGTGTAGGGGGAGCGATCTTAGATTCCTTTAATAAGGTAGAACATAGAACCCCAATGCTAAGTTTAGGAAATGCTTTTAATGAAACTGATTTAAGAGATTTTGATCGTCGTATTCGACAAGTTGTTGGTGATCACATTTCCTATGTATGCGAGTTGAAAATTGATGGCCTTGCAGTTTCCCTTCGGTATGAAAATGGCCAGTTTATTCAAGGTGCAACCCGCGGGGATGGGTCCGTCGGCGAAGATATTACCGCTAATTTAAAAACAATCCGCTCGATTCCATTACGCTTAAGTGAGCCAGTTTCACTAGAAGTTCGTGGCGAAGCATTTATGTCCAAGAAATCATTCGAAGCTTTAAATGCAATAAAGGAAGAAAAGGGCGAAGAGTTAGCGGCCAATCCTCGAAATGCAGCCGCAGGCTCCTTACGCCAGCTTGATCCTAAAATAGCAGCTTCACGTAATTTAGATGTTTATTTTTATTCTATTGCGGATGTTGGTGAAACAGGGGTAGATTCTCATAGTCAAGGATTGGATTACCTGGATAAACTAGGATTCAAAACAAATCAAGAACGACGGAAATGCACTTCTATTGAAGAAGTCATCGAATTTGTTCAAGGCTGGGTAGAAAAAAGACCGCATCTTCCATATGAAATTGACGGTATGGTTATTAAAGTCGATTCATTAGACCAGCAAATAGAATTAGGTACAACTGCAAAAAGTCCGAGATGGGCAATTGCTTTTAAGTTTCCAGCTGAAGAAGTTGTAACGAAGCTAGTTGACATTGAGTTAAGTGTTGGTAGAACAGGTGTTGTCACACCAACTGCTATTTTAGAGCCAGTAAAGGTGGCTGGATCTACTGTACAGAGAGCTTCTTTGCATAATGAAGATTTAATCCGCGAAAAGGATATTAGAGTCGGTGACTATGTCATTATTAAAAAAGCAGGCGACATTATTCCTGAAGTCGTCAATGTTCTACCTGAACGGAGAACGGGTGAGGAAAAAGAATTTAACATGCCAACCCATTGTCCGGAATGTGAAAGTGAGCTTGTTCGCTTAGAGGAAGAAGTAGCACTACGATGTATTAATCCTAAATGTCCTGCGCAAATTCGTGAGGGTCTTATCCATTTTGTCTCTCGTGATGCGATGAATATTGATGGGCTAGGAGAAAAAGTTATTAGTCAGCTTTTTCAAGAAAAGTTAATTGAAGATGTGGCAGATCTATATAAACTTACAAAGGAACAATTACTAAGTTTAGAACGAATGGGTGAAAAATCAGCTACTAATTTATTGAGTGCGATAGATGTATCCAAGCAAAACTCACTAGAAAAATTGTTATTTGGACTCGGTATACGTCATGTTGGAGCAAAAGCTGCAAAAACATTAGCCCAACAATTTGAGGCGATGGATCGCTTATCTACTGCTACTAAAGAAGAATTAACGGCGATCAATGAAATAGGCGATAAAATGGCTGACTCGATCGTGACTTATTTTGAAAACGAAGTAGTACATGAGTTAATCGCAGAACTTAAATCTTATGAGGTTAACATGGATTATAAAGGTCCGAAACTAGTTTCTATAACCAACTCTGACTCGTTCTTTGCAGGAAAAACCGTTGTTCTAACAGGAAAATATGAGCAACTATCACGAAATGAAGCAAAAGATAAATTAGAGGCATTAGGAGCAAAGGTAGCAGGCAGTGTGAGTAAAAAAACAGACTTAGTCATTGCAGGCGAAGATGCAGGGTCAAAACTAACGAAAGCACAAGAATTAGGTATTGAAATCTGGAGTGAAGAGCAATTACTCTTAGAACTCCAAAAATAAAGGTGGGGATTGAAGTGAAACCATTATTCATGGTTCTACTGTCCCTCTTTCTTTTGCTAAGCGGATGCGCGCCGAATTTTAACAAGCAAGAGGAAGTGGTTCAAGAAAAGCAAGATTCAAATGAAAAAGCAAAGGCTATCATTCCAAAGTATAAAATATCCGATGAATTCTATCGGACCATCCTTCCATTTGAACCAAGTAAGGCTAGGGGTATGGTTGTCGCAAGGTTAAATACTCGTAATGATATTAGCGAATTTGAAACAGGTTTAATGAGGCTAGCTCAGCGTTCCTTTGATCCTGATCAATATTTATTTCAAGAGGGGCAAACACTTGAAACGGAAACGGTCAAACTATGGTTAAATCGTAAGTTTTCTCCTACCCAATTAAAGGAAAAGGGATTAAAAGAAGCTGAAAACATTGGCTTTAATCCCCTTGATGATGAAAAGGGCGATCCGAAGAAACGAAATAGTACTCCGATTTATCTGGCCAATATTCTTGAACACAACTATCTAAAAAAAAGTGACAAGGATACCGTTCAACTAGGTGGAATAGTTATAGGATTAGCATTAAATTCAATTCATTATTATCAACCCGAAGATTACGGGCCAACATTTGAAAAGAAAATACCAAAGGCTGACATGGAAAAAGAGGGCAAAAAGATTGCAGCCGAAGTAATAAGAAGGCTAAGAAGTATGTCCGGAGTAAAGGATATACCGATTATGATTGGGTTATTTGAGCAAGAAAGCAAGTCGTCCGTTGTACCAGGTCATTTCTTCTCTTATACCGTCGTAAATAAAGGCAGTACTAATATTGATAAATGGGAGAAAGTAGATGAAAAATATTACTTATTCCCTTCTGCTAATGCAACAGACGATCACCGAGAAGATGTCACATCATTCTTGAATTTTAAGCAGGATGTAGAAGAGTACTTTCCAAACTTTACCGGGGTAATTGGGAAAGCCTTTTATACAGGTGACCAGCTACAGAATTTAAACATTTCTATTCCTATTCAGTTCTATGGAAGAGCAGAAGCGATTGGATTTACGCAATATGTGACGGGACTAGTAATGGAGCATTTTCCAGGTTATATTTCTGTTCAAGTTGATATTTCTTCGGTAAGTGGACCGGAAGCGTTGATTGTTCGGAAGGCAGAACAAGCTGAGCCATTTGTGCATATTTATGAGTAAAAATAATAAACAGCTCTATTACCTTAGGTTAATAGAGCTGTTTTATAGTATTCCGCTAGACTTAAGGAAGTAGTATTGAAAGATAAAGGGTTATAATAATACTAAAGATAGGTAATGTGTATTTTCTTAATATTCAAAAGGAAGCTTAACTCATTGAAGCCTATTGATGAATCATGATAAAATAAAAAGTGGTTTGAAAACGTTCTATACATAGGAGGCGGTTTAACGATGGTACAACCATACAAACATGAGCCATTTACAAATTTTTCAGTGGAAGAAAATCGTAATGCATATTTAACAGGCTTAAAAACGGTAGAAGGTTATTTAGGTCAAGATTACCCATTAGTTATTGGTGGAGAAAAAATTACGACTGAAGATAAAATTGCTTCTTATAACCCTAGCAATAAAGAAGAACTAATTGGTCGTGTTTCAAAGGCTAACCGTGAACTTGCTGAGCAAGCGATGCAGGCAGCAGTTGAAGCATTTAAAACATGGAGAAAAGTAAAACCAGAAATTCGTGCGGATGTTTTATTCAAGGCAGCAGCGATTATTCGTCGTCGCAAGCATGAGTTTTCCGCTCTTTTAACGAAAGAAGCAGGAAAGCCATGGAACGAAGCAGATGCTGATACAGCTGAAGCGATTGATTTCTTAGAATTCTATGCTCGTCAAATGCTACAAATTAAAGATGGTGTTCCTGTGAACAGCCGTCCGAATGAATATAATCGTTATGACTACATTCCGTTAGGAGTAGGAATCATTA
>NZ_CAKJTG010000037.1 GCF_917563885.1 Pseudoneobacillus rhizosphaerae | reverse complement strand
TCTTATTAATGTGGATAAATATCATATTGGATTTATCAATTATTAATTAAGGATAAAAAGGTATACCTTTTTAATAATGACTAGTGTATAATAAATGATATAAATTACTTAATTAAAGTTATTTTAATTTGTATTATATCGAATTATTATCATATATTTTGATTTTTATAAGGGAGTGAAGGAATTGGTTACGTTATATACTTCACCAAGTTGCACATCTTGTAGAAAAGCTAAGACCTGGCTTGACGAACATGAAATACCATATTCTGAAAGAAATATATTTGCTGAACCTTTAACAATTGACGAGATTAAAGAAATCTTGAGAATGACTGAAGATGGAACAGATGAAATTATCTCTACAAGATCTAAGACGTTTCAAAAATTAGATGTGAATGTAGAAAGCATGCCATTACAGGATCTTTTCGAATTAATTAAAGATAACCCTGGCCTTTTAAGACGACCAATCATCTTAGATGAAAAACGTTTACAGGTTGGTTATAATGAAGACGAAATTAGGAGATTTTTACCTAGGAAGGTCCGTACGTATCAACTTCGTGAAGCACAGCGCTTAGTTAATTAAGAAGTAATAAAACCTTCAGTTTTTAATTGAAGGTTTTTTTGTCTAAATTTATTAACAATAATCCGTTGAAATTGTTAATTTTATAAATACTTGTTATAATGGTTTAATATCTATATTAGATAGGCATTTGTTGATTTTTCATTTTTAAACAGTTTTTATTTCCCATATTACTTGATTTGTCATAAAATGAGAGTACAAGGTATACAATATCCATTATTAAATTCTAATATGGGAAGTTTACCTAACGGGGGTATTTTATTCCTTCAATCATATACCAGAAGGGAGAGTGTATGATGGAAATAGAACGAATTAATGAAAATACCGTAAAATTTTATATTTCATATCTTGACATAGAACAAAGAGGCTTTGATCGTGAAGAGATTTGGTACAATCGTGAGCGAAGTGAAGAGCTTTTTTGGGAGATGATGGATGAGGTCCATCAAGAAGAAGAGTTTGAAGTAGAAGGTCCATTATGGATTCAGGTTCATGCCTTAGATAAAGGACTAGAAGTACTTGTTACAAGAGCTCAAGTAGGTAAGGATGGTCAGAGATTTGATCTGCCAATTTCAGATAAACTAAAAGACCTACCTGTAGATGAAAGGATTGAAGAGCTTCTAGATCAGCAATTTAATCCAGCAAAAGATGAACTTGATGACGAAGAATTAGTTGATGAACCATTGGAATTTTTACTTAGATTTAAGGATTTTGAAGATGTCATATCTTTGTCGAAACGACCTGGTCTAGATGATATATTCACAAGATTATTTGCTTATGAGAATAAATATTATTTATATGTTGAGTTCGATGAAGAGATATTCAGTGAAGACGAAATTGATGATCTTCTAAGTATTCTTTTAGAATATGGGCTTGAGTCTCATTTGACTATCCATAGATTAGAGGAATACGGAAAAGAAGTTATAGAAGACAATGTATTTGAAACGTTAAGAAAACATTTTATGTAACCCTAATGCCGATTTCAATGGTTGAAATCGGTATTTTTTACTATTATTAGATTGTTTTTTGATGGTAGGTGATTTTGAATGAACAATACAGTTCGCATTTTTCTATTTCTTATCTTTTTCTTATTTCTTGGAGTGTTTTTTAAGGATTATGTAGAAGGCATTTTTTTTAGTTACACGAGTATCCTTATCACTCTCTCGGTTATTTTCATCAGCTTTGTTATTTTCTTAGAAAATAGACATCCTACTCAAACTATTACCTGGCTTGTTGTATTAGGCAGTTTTCCGTTAGTTGGCTTTTTATTTTATCTGCTTTTTGGTCGTAATTATCGAAAAGAACGAATGTTTCGTAAAAAGTATTTTCTCGATAAACAAACGTTTCTTAAAGTCGAGGGTGAAACGGATCCAAAAAGTGAAGAAAAGATTCGCAAAATGGGTGACCACCAAAGAAGACTATTTGCGTTAGCTCAGAGACTTGGGAATAGTCCCATTTCCTTTGGAACCTATACAAAAACACTTACAAATGGAAAAGAAACCTTCCGCCATATTCTCAATGAAATCAATAAAGCCACTGATCATATTCATCTAGAATATTATATTGTACGTGATGATGGTATGGGTAATGAAATTAAAAACACGTTAATCAAGAAAGCAAAAGAAGGCATTAAAATTCGATTTTTATATGATGCAGTAGGTTCTTGGAAGCTTTCAAAATCCTATATCCACGAATTAAAGGATGCTGGAATTGAAATAATTCCATTTGGTCCAGTAAAACTCCCTTTTTTAAATAATAAATTCAATTTCAGAAATCATCGAAAAATTATTGTCATTGATGGGGCAGTTGGATTTGTAGGTGGATTAAATATTGGGGATGAATACCTAGGACGGAACAAACAATATGGGTTTTGGCGAGATACTCATCTGATGGTCAAAGGGGAAGCAGTTCGTTCCTTACAGTTAATCTTTCTTCAGGATTGGTATTACATGACGAATCATAGCTTTTTAACATCAGAATATTTATCACCAAAATTAGAAGAGAACATTCATGGTGGTGTTCAATTAATCGCTGGCGGTCCTGATAATGAGCATAGTGTTATCAAAAATATCTTCTTCTCTATGATTACGACGGCTGAAAAATCGGTTTGGATTGCTTCGCCCTATTTTATTCCTGATGAAGATATCTTTTCAGCCATTAAAATAGCCGCACTGAGTGGAATTGACGTAAGAATATTAGTTCCAAAAAAACCAGATAAACGGATTGTCTTTCATGCCTCAAGGTCCTATTTTCCAGAGTTAATGGAAGCAGGTGTCCGTATTTTTGAGTATGAAAGAGGGTTCATGCACAGTAAAATCGTGATTGTAGATGATGAACTTGCCTCGATTGGCACATCAAATATGGATATGAGAAGCTTCCATTTAAACTTTGAAGTTAATGCCTTCCTTTATCGAACGAGAAGTGCACAAAAGCTAGTAAATGATTACTTGAAGGATTTGAAGGATTCGAAGGAAATTAATTTAGAAGCCTTTAAAAAGCGTCATATTGGATTACGTATTATAGAGTCAACATCAAGGCTGTTATCACCTTTGTTATAGTTTTAGTAGAGTTCCTGTATTTATACAGGAGCTCATTTTAAATGTGAAAAAATTATGAACAACTCCATACATAAAAGGTATTTCCTATACAAAAGGCGAATTATGCAGATGGGAAAATATAAAATAGGGAGGTTATCCATTTGTTAACTGCTTTATTAGAGACTGGTGAAAGGCTTTGTTTAGGTGATGGTTGGGCAAAAGAGAAACTTCTTTTAATGCGCGAAAAAGAGCGATTTTGTTGTCCTCAATGTAGAGAAGATGTCATCTTAAAATTAGGAGATAAAAGGATTTTTCATTTTTCACATTTAAAAGGCAACACATGTAGATTTGAGCATGAAAATGAATCCGAATACCACTTAAGAGGAAAGCTTCAGCTATATCAATGGTTAAAAAGGCTGGGACTCAACCCCGTGCTCGAATATTATGACTCGAAAATTAATCAACGGGCCGATATCATTTTTAACGTTGAAAACAAGCATTATGCATTAGAATATCAGTGCAGTAATATTAGTGAATCGGTTTTTACTAAAAGAACAAAGGGCTACTTATCAGTTGGATATATCCCGATATGGATCTTAGGTGGAAATCAATGGAAGAGGAAAAATACGTATCTAACCTCCTTTAGTGAATTTCATTATATGTTTCTTCAAAAATACTCCTCAAATCTCTGGTCAATTCCATTTTACTGTTCCGAAAGTCAAAAGTTCATTCTACATCAGTCGATTCAACCGATAACCATTAGATATGCTTTTTCACATCAAAAGCTTGTTAAGGTAGACAAAATGCTCCTTGAAGAATTAATTTCACCGCAGAAAGAGAGTCCAATCCTACCTAATATATGGCTTAAACAACTTAATCATTTTAAAACTCAACTAATTCGTACTCCAGGCCACTTTCAAAATCCATTTCTTCGTGAACTCTATAGCAATCACCTCAATGTATCTTTATTACCATCATATCTCGGTCTTCCCGTTGCAAATAGTACTTGCATTATAACTCCACCACTAATATGGCAAACCTATTTATTCATGGATATTTTTATGAATTGTAATGTAACAACTCCAATTAAGTTTCAGGATATCTATTTCTCCTTTATGAAACGAATTAGGAAGAATGATATTCAGTTGAGGAAGATACCATTAGCTGAAGATGAAAGATTTGTTACCTTAGCACTCCTTCAATATTTAGAGATTTTGATAAAAACTAATGTCATATGGGTGATTGATTGTCATACTTTTACTTTAAATAAACCGATTAAAATACCACAAACTGTTATCGAACATATGAAATTGGAAGAAAGTTTTTATAAAAAATATGCCAACATGATATTTATAAAATGAATCGATGGTCCTGGGCATACTATAGTAATGGGTCTAAATTTTTAAAAAAGGAAGGATTTTTAGTAGAAAGGTCGAATTATTTTGGTAGTTGTTTTTTCGAATAACGAAAGATAATTAGGAGGTACGATGTATGACAAATGAAACAAAAGTAAAAGCACTTCCAACAAGAAATGAAATAGCTGTAGAGGATACTTGGAAATTAGAAGATATATTTGCTACAGATGAAGCTTGGGAGCAAGAATTCCAGGAAGTGAAAGCATTAATTCCAAATATGAAAAATTATGAAGAGAAATTAGGAGAAAGTGCCGATACCTTATATGAAGCGTTCCAAAAACAGGACCATCTTTTAGAGCGTATCAGTAAGTTATATACATATGCTCATATGCGATATGATCAAGATACAACAAATTCATTATACCAAGGCTATGATGATCGAATTAAAAATCTTTATTCACAAGCGGCCAGTGCACTGGCTTACATCGTTCCAGAAATTCTTTCAATTGACGAAAGTAAAATCAAAGGCTTTCTAAAAGAAAAAGAGGAACTGAAGCTTTACGAGCATGCCCTCGATGAGATTAACCTTCAACGTCCACATGTATTAAGTGCAAAAGAAGAGGCATTGCTTGCAGAAGCGAGTGAAGTCATGGGTAGCGCGAGTAATACATTTGGTATGCTGAACAATGCTGATTTAACTTTCCCAACGATTAAGGATGAGGAAGGAAATGAGGTAGAGGTTACTCACGGAAGATATGGACGTTTATTAGAAAACGAAGATCAACGTGTACGTCATGATGCTTTCAAAGCGGTATATGATACGTATGGCAAGTTTCAAAATACGTTTGCTAGTACGTTAAGTGGCAATGTTAAAAAGGACAATTTCAATGCAAGAATCAGAAATTATTCATCTGCAAGACATGCAGCGTTATCAAACAATAACATTCCTGAAAGTGTATATGACAATTTAGTTAATACTGTGAATGACAATTTACATCTATTGCAAAGGTACGTAAAGCTTCGTAAAAAGGTTTTAGGGGTAGAAGAACTTCATATGTATGACCTTTACACACCACTTGTAAAGGATGTAAAAATGGAAGTTACCTATAATGAAGCGAAGGAATTAATTTTAAAAGGGCTAACACCACTTGGTGAAGATTATATCAACGTCCTAAAAGAGGGTTTTGATAATCGTTGGGTTGATGTTCATGAAAATAAAGGAAAGCGCAGCGGTGCTTATTCTTCGGGAACATATGGAACAAATCCATATATTTTGATGAACTGGCAGGATAACGTCAATAACCTATTCACGTTAGCTCACGAGTTTGGACATTCGGTCCACAGCTATTACACGCGTAAAACGCAGCCATATCCATATGGTAACTACTCGATTTTCGTAGCAGAGGTAGCTTCGACATGTAATGAGGCATTGCTTAACGATTACTTATTAAAAACGATTGATGACGAGCAAAAGAGATTGTATTTATTGAATCATTATTTAGAAGGCTTCCGTGGTACAGTATTCCGTCAAACAATGTTTGCAGAGTATGAGCATCAAATTCACCAAAAGGCTCAAAATAATGAAGCTCTAACTGCTGCATCATTGACTGAGATGTACTACGATTTAAACAAAAAATACTTTGGTGGCGGAGATGTTATCATTGATGAACAAATCGGCCTAGAGTGGGCTCGAATTCCGCATTTCTATTACAATTACTATGTGTATCAGTATGCTACAGGCTTTAGTGCAGCAACGGCACTTAGCAAACAAATTCTTGAAGAGGGCGAGCCAGCGGTGAAACGTTATCTTGAATTCCTAAGTGCAGGAAGCTCGGATTACCCAATTGAAGTTTTAAAGAAAGCTGGAGTTGATATGACAAGCTCACAACCAATTGCTGACGCTTGTAAAGTATTTGAAGAAAAGCTGAATGAAATGGAAAGCTTGCTATCTTAATTAAATACTTAGAAAAAGGAACCGAGTGTGTCGGTTCCTTTTTTCAAGCACTTAAACAGGTTATTTAAACCCCCTGAACCGTTTTCGGCTGTTTAAATAAGTAATGAGAAGTAAAAATGATAGGAACAGAATAGGGGCTGTAATAAAAAAAGGTATTAAATTCATTAATCCTAGTAACTGTAAGCAAAACGAGAACAGGATAAAAACGATGATGAATGGAAAGAAAAGCTTATTCAAGGGAAGTTCGCCTCCTATATAGTCTATTACTAACTTATATTCTAATAGCAAAAGAGACATGCTTGCTTTTTGACAATATTGTGAAATAAGGCACAAACTTATTGTGTAACTTAAATCACCATGTTATATTTTATATGTGAAGTTGATCACCAACAAACATATACCCCTTTGTTTGACCCGTGAACGATTTCTCCCATCCCCTTTGTTCGTATTTATAGAAGAAGTCCTTGCGTCGAAAGTTGCAAGGGCTTTTTTATTATGTTGAAATGAATTCTTCAGACACAAAAAGAAGCACTTGAAATTTCAAGTTGCTTCTTTTTATTGATCAATATATCTCCAGAACATACCGTACTTAACTGGAACTATTTCTACTTTTTGTTTTAACAAAAGCTTCTTCATTTCGCGTTCTACTTGCTGTATAGACATGTTATAAACAACTGAAATTTCTTTGGATGCAACTAATTTATAATGCTTCAAAAAACTTTCCAATGGAGGAGGAGAAGCTTTAACGGGCTTTTCTTGTAAGATCTCTTCTATTATTTGAACATAGATTTCATAAGGATAATACCCCGTGATTTTTATCCCTTCATCTTCAGCGTTTTCATTAAAAAACACAAGAGTAGGGATTTCTTCTACTTCCATTTCTGCTGTTATTTTTAAATCACATTGAAAGGCTTTAGCAGCACTTTCAGAATGTATGTCAGTAATAAATTCCTCGACATCAAGTCCGACACTTTTGGCAGCATATTTTAGTACATCAAAGTTGGATATATTTTGTTTATCTAAAAACAAAACTTCCTGCAGTTTTCGTAAAAATTTAATCCCAGCACGTCTTCCTTGAAGCTCAGCCGCTTTTATCGCAATGGATGCAATATGAGGTGAGGAAATTGGGTTTTCTAACCATAAGCTTCCATCGCAAGACATACCTGTACGGCTAGCTGTTTTTTCCCAGAAATCAGCGAGACTTTCGTAGCTTTTCTTTTTAGAAATATTAAGGGATGCTAAACGACCACTTAGAATGTGTCGAACTGAAAAATATTTGCCATATTCGATCATTAATTTTTTCATTATAGGCTCTAAAGCCCAGCATTCAGGGCATAAAGGATCGATAAAGGAATAGATTTCTATTGGCTTTTTGTCAGGACTGTTATGACAGTTTGTTAAATTATTTATCACTCTTGCTCACCGTCATCTGGTGTATTAATCATATGTTGGGCTGTTAGATTAAGACGAGCATAAAACTCATTTCTAATCGGGCCAGTTAGTTCCACTTCATCCATGGCTTCTGTCATACAAGCTAACCATGCTTTTGCACGTTTAGGAGTAATTTAAAATGGTAAATGTCTTGCTCGCATCATCGGATGTCCATGTTCATTCGTATATAGATGAGGCCCGCCCAGATATTGAGTTAAAAACTGCTTTTGCTTTCTGGCAATTTCATTGAAGCCAGTTGGGAAAATAGGAGCTAAATCAGGATGCTGACTAACCCTGGAATAAAAAGCATCGACTAGACGATGTAATTTTTCTTCCCCAATGGCTTCATATGGGGTAGGCACTTTTTCAATCATGTTGAGAACTCCTTTAAGTGAGTTTTGGTTAATTTATTTTAACAATGCATTTAGTATAACTCAAACAAATCGCTTCAAATCGGTAGTTTTTTCGAAACCCGTAATACTATCATAATCATAAATACTCTATAAAACAAAAAAACTGCCTGAAAGAAACAGGCAGATAAAAGATACTTTTAATCAAGGTCTTCTAAAGTTGATGGTTTTAATGATAACTGCTGATACTTTTGTAAATAAAACCTCATTATTTTGTTATCCGTTTTACGAATTGGGATTTGTAAAGTGGAAAGGAGCTCGATAAAAGTCTCATACCCAATTTCGCGGTTTATAACTTCGTATTCCAATTCATAGTCATTAGTGTTGAGATAGCTACTGAAATCTAAAACGAGTAACCCATCTTTATATTCCCACTCCGTGCGTTTAGTTGTTAAGGTACCAAAAAACTGGATTTGATCTGGATTGATATCCATTTTAGATAATAAATCAGTTATTTGCCCTTTTGGTAGGACATTTTGCTCTAATGCCGCCTTGGCTTCAAATTCAGCCAGAACCTGATTCGTTTCTAAAAGTCCCTCTGGAACAGGTTGCTTTAGCGTAAGCTCAAAGTAATCTCCTTTTTTGCGAATTCTTAAGGCAGAGTGATTGTGTTTTAAGGTAAAATTTGTGGTATCAAAATAATGATTTTCTTGTTGAAAAAACATAGAATCGTTAAGGTTAAAATGTGATTTGATTTTTTCATATTCTAATTCAGTTAACAGATTTTTAAATTCAATTTCTAATGACTGTGTCAATGTAAATCATCCTTTCCATTCAAAGTTTATCATGTTTCGACTGGAGAAAAAAACCTAAACTTTCAAGGTTTCATTTTGTGACAAGGGTTGAGGATATGTTAAAATAAGGAGGAATAATGGAGGTTGAACTGATGAAGAAAATGATGCCTGTTATGTCGGCGGTAATAGAAAACGAAACTTTAATGTTAAAAGTGGATGAAACTAATTCGTTAGTAGATGTAATTCCAAAGGAGCAGATGTTAGTCGATTCTGACCAATTTTCCTTTGTATACATTTTAGAAATAAATGAGGAATATACATATTTAGTTTTGACTGCTGAAATTTGGCAAATATTAAAAGAGGCAGTAAATCAGTCTCTATCTGTCGTCTTAACTAATCATAAAGATTCATTGACATTACCAATGTTTAATGAGGAACTCAACTATTTAATTGAAAACATTAAAGGAAATAGTAATTATGGAGAAGAAATGGTCGAAAAGGTGGAAAGTACTTTTTAACCATTCGTGATCATCCTTTACAAAACGAAAAGAGAGAGAATACAAATGAGGTGATCATTAATGAAACACTGGGATTACTTTTTAGCTCCTTATAAGCAAGCGGTTGAAGAATTGAAAATTAAGTTAAAAGGAATGAGAACCCAATTTGAAATGGGAACAAGCCATTCCCCAATTGAATTTGTTACTGGTAGAGTAAAGCCAATTGCTAGTATTTTAGATAAAGCTAATCATAAAGGTATTGCCTTAGACCGGTTAGAAGAAGAAATGCAGGATATTGCTGGTTTAAGGATGATGTGTCAGTTTGTTGATGATATTCATACAGTTGTACGACTGTTAAGGAAACGCAATGATTTTGAAGTTGTAGAAGAAAGAGATTATATCTCACACGAGAAGAAGAGCGGTTATCGTTCTTACCATATGGTGATCCGTTATCCGGTCCAAACCATTCATGGTGAGAAGAAGATTTTAGTCGAAATTCAAATTCGAACACTAGCGATGAACTTTTGGGCCACAATCGAGCATTCGCTAAATTATAAATATAAAGGGCAATTCCCTGAGGATATTAAGAAAAGATTATTAAGTGCAGCAGAAGCTGCCTTTCAATTAGATGAGGAAATGTCGCAAATTCGTGGTGAAATACAAGAGGCACAAGCATTTTTTACGAGAAAAAAAGATGCTCAGGATGGTAATAAATAAAGGCTTTTTAAAAAAACTTTTGATTCTAAGGAGCTAACTTTGATGAGATTTGCCATTACGACCAAAGGTGATTCAAAATCGAACACACTCATGCATAAAATGAGGACCTATCTTCAGGATTTTGATTTGATATATGATGAGGATAAGCCTGATATCGTCATTTCTATTGGCGGGGATGGCACATTACTTTATGCTTTTCATCGATACAGCAGCCGATTAGATAAAACGGCTTTCGTAGGTGTTCATACAGGACATCTAGGATTTTATGCGGATTGGGTTCCCGAGGAAATTGAAAAGCTTGTCATTGCAATCGCAAAAACACCTTTTCAAGTCATAGAATATCCACTTCTAGAGGTAATTATCCGATATCAAAATGGTGGAAGAGAAACCCGTTATCTAGCTTTAAATGAGTCAACAGTAAAAAGTGTAGAGGGAACTCTTGTGATGGATGTGGAAATTCGAGGTCAGCACTTCGAACGTTTCCGTGGTGATGGTTTATGTGTTTCTACTCCATCCGGTAGTACAGCCTACAATAAAGCGTTAGGTGGGGCCATTATTCATCCATCATTACCGTCGATTCAATTAGCTGAAATGGCATCAATAAATAATCGAGTGTTTCGAACAGTTGGCTCTCCACTTATTTTGCCAGACCATCATACGTGTATGTTGAAACCCGTTAATCGATTAGATTTTCAGGTAACAATCGACCATTTAACACTATTGCATAAAGATGTTAAATCGATTCAATTTAGAGTAGCTGACGAAAAAATCCGTTTTGCACGCTTTCGTCCATTTCCATTTTGGAAAAGAGTGCATGACTCGTTTATTTCGGATTCAGATTAATGAACAAACAGTTTTGTCTTAAATGGGAAGTGTCGAAGGAAGAAGTAGGAATGACCATCAAAGAGTTTCTCAAAGCGCACCAAATTTCAAAAGCAGCGTTGACTGATATTAAATTTAGTGGTGGGAAAATCCTAGTCAATGCCGAAGAAATGAATGTTAGGTATTCTTTGAAAATTGGTGACCAATTAAGCGTGATTTTTCCTTTGGAGATGCCTAGTGAGGGGCTGTTGGGTGAATCGATTCCTTTGGAGATTATTTTTGAGGATGAATTTGTACTTGTTGTGAACAAACCCGCGTTTATGAATACAATACCTTCGAGGGAACATCCAACAGGTAGCTTAGCAAATGCACTATTAGGTTATTATAAGGAAATTGGTTTAATAGCTGCGACCCATATTGTCACAAGATTAGATCGGAATACCTCAGGCTTAGTGTTAGTTGCTAAACATCGACATGTACATCATTTGTTAAGCGAACAGCAAAAAAGTGGGCTAGTTAAGCGGACGTATGTTGCGCTTGTACATGGTAGATTGATGGAAGATGTAGGTACAATTAAGGTTCCGATTGGGCGGAAATCTGATAGTATAATTGAGCGCGAAGTTTCAGATTCTGGGCAGTATGCTTGTACACATTTTAGGGTTCTAGAGCGAATGGATCGATTTACTTATGTTGAGCTTCAGCTGGAGACAGGACGAACTCATCAAATAAGGGTACATATGTCGTATTTAGGTCATCCCCTCTTAGGGGATGATTTGTATGGTGGCAGTTTAGATTTAATGAATCGTCAGGCATTGCATTGTAGAGAAGTTGTATTTATTCATCCTTTTACAGGTGAAGAAATGATGTTTGAGGTACCAGTAGCTGGGGATATGGAAAAATTAATTAAAAGTTAGTGGGCTGACGATGATTTTCGTCAGCTCTTTGTTAATAGATTTTAATTGGCTCATTTTGGATAAATATTATAGGTTACTCAATGGTCCTGGCGTTCCAGAAATTGGTGGAAAGGGGTTAAACGGTAACGCGTGATGTTCTCGCGAACGGGAACCCCGTCCAAAAGTGTAAAAGCGTGCACGCGAGAAGTTCTCGCGAACGCAAACCCCGTCCAAGAGAGTAAAAACGTGCACGCAAGAAGTTCTTGAGAACGTGAACTCCGCCCAAGAGATGAAAACGTGCACGTGGGGAGTTTCATATACCTTAAAGCACCCAAAAAATCTATGGAATCTCTCTAAACTTCTCCTCAACATAAGGCATGGACGAAGGAACAGAGACAATTTCCTTTTCAGGATACCTTAGTGCGCTCATTTTTCCACCAAATACAGCACCTGTATCTAAGTTAACCGTATTCCCAACCCAACGGACTTCTTTAACAGGAGTATGTCCGTAAGCAACTAAAGCTTTACCTTTGTATTGCTTTGCCCAATCCCTCCGTACGGGTGATCCATCTGGGTTCTTTTCACCCGTAATATCCCCGTAAAGAACAAAGGTTTTTACCCCCGAATGGCTTTTTCCGATGTAATCCTCACGAATACCTGCGTGAGAAACCACTAATTCCCCCCCATCGAGTACTTGGTAAAGAGGAGCTTTTTCATATAACTCCATAAATTTGGATCGTATTTTTTTTTGATCGGACTTGTTCAAATTTTCATATTCAGCTACTGTTGTTTCAAGACCATGTGAGATTTGGACTTTGTTGCCAAGAAAAAATCGATAAAGCTTATTACAGTGGTTGCCTGGACTATAAAGTGCACCGTACTTCATAACTAATTCCCAGACCACATCAATGACCTTTAAAGACATAGGACCTCTGTCTGTTAAATCACCAACAAAAGCAAGCTTTCTCTTTTCTGGATGTAAGGGGATATTGTCAGTCCATTCGTAACCAAGCTCCGTCGTTAACGCTCTGAATTCCTGAAAACAGCCATGAATATCACCAATAATATCAATCTTCATTTTGCCACTCTCCAATGTATAAAATAGGCTGTTGTATCATCTCCATATTAGTATTTTTCAAATAAATCCCTTAAACGATTCACATTTAAATAAAAAGGGTAACTTAAAACAAATATATATAAAAATATTAGAATAGAAAAGACAACAAAAAAAAGTTTTGTTAGTATTATGTAGGAAAGTTTAGAAAATAAGTGAGAGGGGGTAATGAAAATGAGAGACCAAAAAGAGAAATTAGACGAACGAACTTATCAAATGGATTTTGATATGCTTAAATTGGCGTTATTAAATGATGAAATGGATAAATTCCGAGAAGAATTCTTAGAATTACATCCTTACGATCAAGCGACCTTCTTTAAAGAATTGGATGAGGAAATTCGAGCTAAGGTCTATCATTATCTATCTCCAGAGGAAATGGCTTCCTTATTCGAAAATTTAGAAATTGAGGAAGATGAATATAGAGATGTTTTAGCAGAAATGACTCCAGATTATGCTGCGGACATGCTTTCGAATATGTACGCTGATGATGCGGTGGACGTATTAAACGAACTGGATAAGGATCAAGTAGCGAGTTATTTAACGATTATGGATGACGAAGCGGCACAAGAAATTAAAGATCTCCTCCATTACGAAGAATATACCGCTGGAAGTATCATGACGACCGAATTTATTGCCATATCTAAAAACCAAACGGTTCGATCGGCCATGACGATTTTGAGAAATGAAGCCCCACGAGCTGAGACCATTTACTATATTTATGTGGTTGATGAAGACCGTTGTTTGGCAGGGGTTATCTCTCTAAGAGATTTGATTGTTAGTGATGATGATACGTTTATTTCTGATATTATGAATGATCGTGTTGTTTCTGTATCAGTAAGTGAAGATCAGGAGGAAGTCGCTAAGAAGATACGAGATTATAACTTTTTAGCAGTACCAGTAGTTGATTTTCAAGATCACTTGTTAGGAATTATTACAGTCGATGACATTGTAGATGTAATGGATGAAGAGGCTTCTGATGACTACTCGAAACTTGCAGGGGTTTCTGATATGGACACGATTGACCGCAGCCCGATGTCGAATGCTCGAAAACGATTACCGTGGCTCATTATTTTATTGTTTTTAGGTATGATGACAGCTAGTTTAATTGGGAAGTTTGAGGAAACGTTAAATAAAGTAGCTATCTTAGCTACTTTCATCCCACTTATTGCTGGAATGGCTGGGAATACAGGTACTCAGGCACTTGCCGTTGCTGTTAGAGGAATTGCAACAGGGGATTTACAAAAGGAAAGCAAACTGAAGCTCATTATTCGCGAAGCGGGGACGGGATTCATAACTGGTACCACCTGTGGAATATTAGTCATGTTTATCGTTTTCTTTTGGCAGCATGACTTCTTTTTAGGATTATTGGTTGGTGTTTCGATTTTTTCAACATTAATAGTTGCAACTTTAGCAGGGTCATTCATCCCGCTGTTAATGCATAGATTTAACATTGACCCTGCTGTTGCTTCAGGTCCATTTATTACAACGATTAATGATATTATTAGTATCCTTATTTATTTCGGTATGGCAACCATGTTTATGAACTACCTTTCACCGTAAAAAGGAGGGATTTTAGCTGGAACATTCAGCTTCAGTAACATCATTAGTTATTGTTATGATTGTGGCATTTCTAACTCCAATCCTCATGCATCGTTTAAAATTAAACTTTCTACCAGTGGTAGTCGCCGAGATTATTATGGGCTTATTGATTGGAAAAAGTGGATTCAATATTGTTCACGATGATGTTTGGCTGAGCACACTATCCACTTTAGGATTTATCTTTCTGATGTTTTTAAGCGGTTTAGAAATTGACTTTTCGACCTTTAAAGGGAGAAAGAAGCGAGATAAGCTTTCAAATGGCAAAAGTGAGCCTAATGCTTTCGGTGTTGCAAGCGTCATATTCATAGGAATTTTTGCGCTCTCACTAGGCTTATCTTTTTTATTCGTTTTCTTTGGATTTATTGAAAATGCGTTCCTAATGACTTTAATTATCTCGACCATTTCTCTAGGAGTTGTCCTGCCGACTTTAAAGGAAGCACATCTAACAAAAACAACCATTGGTCAAATTATCTTGTTGATTGCCGTTATTGCAGATTTGGTCACGATGATTTTATTAGCAGTATTTGTTTCGTTAAATGATAAAGCTGGTGGAAATACGTGGCTTTTGCTCATCCTTTTTGCAGCGGGAGTCGGGTTGTATTTTGTCGGGAAACGCTTTAAGAATCGGACGTTTCTAGAAACGATGTCAAAAGGAACAATCCAAATTGGCACCCGGGCTGTGTTTGCATTAATAATTATTTTAGTCGCTGTTTCTGAGACAGTAGGTGCTGAAAATATTTTAGGAGCCTTCTTAGCCGGTGTACTCGTTTCTTTACTTTCACCGAATCAAGAACTAGTTCATAAACTTGATTCTTTTGGATATGGTTTTTTTATTCCGATTTTCTTTGTAATGGTTGGAGTTGGGTTAGATGTATGGTCTTTATTAAGTGATCCAAAGCTGCTTTTATTAATACCCCTTTTATTGTTAGCCCTGTTACTATCAAAATTAGTGCCAATTTATCTTTTAATAAAATGGTATGATAAAAAAACCGTTATCGCATCTGGTTTTCTAATAACTTCAACTTTATCGCTAGTCATTGCAGCTGCCACCATTGGAGAAAGAATGGGGATTATTACTTCAGAGATGAGCGGTACCTTAATATTAGTTGCTATTATAACTAGTGTTATAACGCCAATCATCTTTAAAAAAATGTTCCCACTAGAAGTAGGAAAGCAGAAAAAAATCAAAGTGGCTTTTGTTGGTGCTAATCAGATGACGTTGCCAGTGTCATTAGAATTAAAATCCTCCTTGTATGAAACAGTTATGTATCACATGAAACAAGAAAAAGCAGACATTCAAATTGCCAGTTCTGTTTTTGAAATTAATGAAATAGAAGATTATCGCATAGAGACTTTAGAAAAAACCGATATAGTAAGTACTGATATTGTAGTGGTTTCAACTGGAAATGATGAGCTGAATGCACAATTAGCTCTGGCCCTAAAGGATAAAGGTCTGAACCGAGTGATTGTACGAATTGATAGTGCAGAGTTAGAGGAAGGTTTGCGAGAAAAGGGTATAGAAGTGTTTTCAGTCATCATGTCGACCAAAACGTTAATGAGAGCCTTAATCGAATCTCCAAGCTTATTATCCATTTTAACTAACAAAGAGACTTCACTTTATGAAATTCGGATGATGAATGAACAATTCGCTGGATTAAGTTTAAGAAGATTTCCTTTTACCGGAGATATTATATTTGTTCGAATCATCCGAGGCAATGAATCGATTGTTCCACACGGGGACACCGAGCTACAAATGCGCGACCGACTAATTGTAACAGGCTCAAAAGAATACGTTGACGAATTAAAACGTGAACTGGAATTTTGTGAATGGTGCTAGCTATTTACTCTTTAGTAAGAAATAAATTAACCGCTTATGGCATAGATGCTGTAAGCGGTTTTTCTTTCAATTGAGAAAAGAACAATAGATAAAATAAATATTAAGTTCTTTTGTCCAAACACATAATTTCTTGTCCGCATATGGATAATTTATACAAATTGCATGATTGGTTCAGCCATTTACTTTTTAATTTGAGAAGATGCCCATTTGCACTTTTCAATCAAATCCGCATAAATATAGGGTTAGATGGTCATTAAAGAGGGGATGGATTTGTCATGAAGGGAAAAAGAATTATGGTGACAGGAGGGGCAGGCTTCCTAGGTTCTCATGTTGTGGATCGGTTTATAAAACAAGGTTGCACTGACCTTATTATTCCCCGTAGCCGAGACTATGATTTAAGGGATTCAGCCGTTGCTACTTCACTTCTGAAAAATACGAAACCTGATATGGTTGTCCATCTAGCAGCGTCTGTTGGAGGAATTGGAGCTAACAGGAAGTATCCGGGAACATTATTCTACGACAATGCTGCTATGGGCATTCATTTGATAGAGGCTGCCAGGTTGGCCCAAGTGGAAAAGGTCATCATTTGCGGAACCATTTGTTCCTATCCAAAATTTACTTCTGTACCATTTAATGAGGAAGCCTTATGGGATGGGTATCCGGAAGAAACCAATGCCCCTTATGGACTTGCTAAAAAAATGCTTCTTGTCCAATCTCAGGCATATCGTCAGCAATATGGTTTCAACTCGATTTTCCTGCTTCCTGTGAATCTTTATGGACCTAGGGATAATTTTGATTTAGAAAGTTCTCACGTCATACCTGCCTTAATTCGCAAATGTGTTGAAGCGAAGGAAAAAGGGGAGCAACAAATATACGCTTGGGGGTCGGGAAAAGCAACCAGAGAATTCTTATATGTTGAGGATGCGGCCGAAGCCATTGTGATGGCAGCTGAAAAATATGACGGAGCGGAACCAGTTAATATTGGCACAGGGAATGAAATAAAAATAAAAGATTTAGCGTTCTTGGTTGCAAAAAAAGCTGGTTTCACAGGTGAAATCATTTGGGATAGCACCAAACCAGATGGTCAACCGAGAAGGTGCCTCGATGTAACGAAATCAAAGTCGTTATTTGGATTTGAAGCGAGGACGACTTTGGAAGGAGGTTTACAGAAAACGATTGATTGGTATGTAAAAAACAGGAGGCAGAGTTAAGCTTCCTGTTCCTTTTCTTTAATTTTTTCCTCGCAATGCTTGATCACTTCGTCCCAGGTCATAAACAAGCGGGTGATATCTTCTTCCACCAGTTCTTCACCCATTTGTACTTCAATTATTTCTAAGGTGCTATTAGCTTTAATGCCGTGTTTAGCTTCTTTCGGAATTCTGAGGGTATCCCCTTGCTTTACTTCGTAAAGCCTGCCATCCAGGGCAAATTCACCAACCCCCGATAGTACGGTCCAGACCTCGCTTCTTTTCGAATGGCTCTGGTAGCTGATATTTTTTCCAGCGTCAATCACAATTTTTTTTGTCAAGGCGAGGAGATTGTCAGAAATCTTGCCATAGTCTAAGACTTGATACCAGCCCCATCTTCGTTCTTCATACATTGGTCTTTCTTCCTCATGCTTCATTATATCCTTGATTTTGTGACTAGCAGCCTTATCTGAAATTAAAATGCCCTGTGGACCACTTGCAACGACGATGTTTGATACACCGATGACCACAACCGGAATGTCAAGTTCATTAATGACATGAGTATTCGCAGAGTTCTCACTGATTATCCCTTTTCCTATTTGGGTGGTATCCATTTCTTCGGTTAAAGTGTTCCAGGTTCCGAGATCTTTCCACGTCCCATTATAAGGAACAACGATGACATTGTCGGCTTTTTCAACAACCTCAAAATCAAAACTAATTTTAGGCAGCTGGTCGTATACTTTTTCGAATTCAATATATTCAACTGGAAAGCCCATAGTCTGCAAAATGGAGATCATATATTTCAGTTTGAAAGCAAAAACACCAAGGTTCCATAATGCACCTTGCTTTATAAGATGGATTGCCTGGTCTTCCATGGGCTTCTCAACAAATTTGCTGACTTTCAAATAGGATAGTGGACTATGGTTTATTTTTCCTTTTTCTGGCATAATGTACCCGTATTTCTCGGATGGATAAACAGGGGTTCCACCCATCAAAGCAATATTTGCACCCGACTCCTGAACAAGCTCGTCCAAAACCTTAACTTGTTCAAAGTAGCTCTTTTCAACAAATGGATCGACAGGCAGTACACAAACAACTTCATTGGGGTCTGTCTTTATACAGGAATATAGATAGACTGAGGCTAATGCTATGGCAGGGAAGGTGTCGCGTCTCTGTTGCTCAATGATAAGGGGAGCATCACTGCCAATCTGGCTCAACACCATGTCAACCTGAGCTTTACAAGTAGAAATATAAGAGGATTGATGGAGATTGATCGATTTAAGTTGTTTCCAAATTCTTTGTAACATCGATTCTAATTGCTCACTTTGTTCCGTTTTTAATACCTTCAAAAACTGTTTTGACCTAGAATCATTTGAAAGTGGCCAAAGCCGTTTACCTGATCCGCCAGATAATAATAGAATTTTCACTATTAGAAATTCCCCCTTTCATAAATCTCCGTAGTTCATCGGTTTGCTTCCATTTAATCATATTGTTTATGAGTACGGTAACCGCCATTTTGTAAATACTTTTCTACTTTTGCCTCTTTTAGATCACTATCCACCATCTCTCTAATAAGCTCTTGAAGATTGTATTTATGGGCCCATCCTAATTTTTGTTTTGCCTTATACGGATCGCCTAAAAGCAAATCGACTTCGCTGGGTCGGAAATATCGAGGGTCAACGGACACAATAGGCTTACCAATCGGGACCTGGAAATCAGGGTGATGACACGCTTTTACGAATCCCTTTTCTTCTTCGTTCTCCCCCTTAAATACCAAGTCAATTCCTACTTGAGCGAAAGCCAATCCAACAAAATCTCGTACTTTCGTAGTAACTCCCGTAGCTATTACAAAATCTTCTGGCTCCTTCTGCTGAAGCATGAGCCACATTGCTTCCACATAGTCTTTGGCATGTCCCCAATCCCTTTGGACATTTAAATTACCTAAGTACAGTTGATCCTGAAGTCCTAGAGCAATTCTAGCCACTGCCCGAGTAATCTTACGTGTAACAAAGGTTTCACCCCGAATAGGGCTTTCATGGTTAAACAGAATACCATTACAAGCATACATCCCATAGGCTTCCCGGTAATTTACGGTAATCCAATATGCATAAAGCTTTGCAACGGCATAAGGGCTGCGGGGATAGAATGGCGTTTTTTCCGTTTGCGGCGTTTCCTGGACTAAACCATACAATTCGGAAGTGGAAGCTTGATAGATTCTAGTTTTATTAGTTAGTCCAAGAATTCGGACTGCCTCTAAAATTCGAAGGATTCCTAGACCATCTGTATTCGCCGTATATTCCGGTGTATCAAAACTAACGTGAACATGGCTCATTGCCCCAAGATTATAAATCTCATCAGGTTGAATAGTCTGAATTAGCCGGATTAGATTAGTAGCGTCGGTCAGATCACCATAATGCAGGAAAAATTTGGTGTCTGGCTCGTGGGGATCTCGGTACAAGTGATCAATCCGATTTGTGTTTAGTAGAGAGCTTCTTCGTTTTAAGCCATGAACTGTATACCCTTTTTCTAGCAGTAATTCGGCAAGATAAGCTCCATCTTGCCCTGTGATTCCCGTTATTAATGCTACTTTTCCCATAATTACCTCCTGTCGATTGCCATTATTCTATAGTATGGAACGGTAACTTAACGAGTTCCAAAACTTGTCCAAAATAGGTAACATTGATATCTTATTATTGTTTAATACGGCTCAATAAGGTGTCTATTCACAAGAACTTGACTGGACCAAGGGTCATAAGGCACAACTCCATTGTGATTATAATCAGCGCGATAAAAACCTTTACAATTTTCATTTAACATGCTTGCAGCAAACGAAAAACTACTATTAGAAATAGCCATAATATCACTCTTGGATAAGATGTAAAAATCGGGGTAATAATCAGCTGGAGAAAAATTGTCAAATATATCTTTTGATGTTACTGGATAATACTCTTTGAAATCATCTAATACATCAATCAATTCATCACTGGCAACAAACAATACAGGATTATCTAATGTTGGCCATATATTTTTAAGCCAATTTTTATACCAAGTAGTTGGTGCGGGATAAAAGATTTTACTTAAACCTTCTACATTCCCATAACCTTTATAATCACCTCGTCTTATATGCAAAGCCACTATGGTTTTTCCTTTACTCCTTAAAATAGCTTCTCCCTTTTCCATGATAGCCTTAACACTATCAACCGGTTGAAATAAAGAACGAAAATAATCTTTATAAGGAGCATAGACCTTGGTATGAAATTGAAAAAACCCCCAAAAGTTTACGTTTTTAAATGGTGGTTTCTCATAGGAAAATATATTTTTAAATAGGGGATGATCATACTCGTTGATTGTTTTAAACTGATGAGTGGTTGGTGGGTCATTATGTCCAAACAAATATTGACCTATCCATTTGGATGTCTCAACCTCTAAATTATATATATTTGCATATGTCCTAAGAAAGGCATATTGGAAAAACTGATTTCCAAAACGGCCCATTTCTCCAAGGGTATTCATTGTAACAATGGGTTTTTCACTCATAATTGTGACCTCCTATAAATGACATCTGAGTTAGCTTTTTTCTAATAAATTTTAGATACTTGTAAACTACCAATCCTAAAACTTTTATAGCATTTACATAGAGAAATACAATAAATAAAAATATTTGGTACAAGCATTTTATGTACAGGAGAAAAGAGTGTGACCCCAATTTCAAAGGGGAAATTCCCCAAGAGATAGGTGTTTAACAATACACACTCTATAAGACTTTACAATCAAAGTGGATACTGACTATTTTTCTTGTAAAAGGAACAATCTTCCTTAAGTTTGTATATATTACCATAGTTGAATGCTAAATTTGAAACTAAGCAATTCTACTAAAATTTATCCTAAGATATAAAAATTTCTTTAGAACATCTAACACATATGTTCCAATATGCAAACAGTATGTTTGGAGGAGAGTTAAAAATGATTAGTGTGTTAACCTTAACCTATCAGCGCCATTTTTTATTAGAGGAGGCCATTGAATCTTTTCTTCGTCAAGATTTTTCAGGTGAATCAGAAATGGTGATTATTAATGATAGTCCTATAGTTGAGTATGTATTTGAACACCCCAAAATTCGAATCATTAATGTAAAAGAAAGGTTTCCATCAATTGGGGACAAGCTTAAATTCGGATTTTCCCAATGTAAATATAACTATATATACCGCCTTGATGATGATGATTTAATGGCTCCTTGGGCATTGAGTCATACAAGGGATGACATTATTGCTCATCCAGGTTATGAAATTTATCGAAGTGATGGTCATTATTTATTTGAAAATAACAAATTTAAAGGACTATCTGGTAATGTTAATAATGGAAATGTCTACACAAAGAAGTACTTATCACGAATTGAAATACCTAAAACCAGTTTTGGCGAAGATTATTCAATGACTTTTAATTTTAATGCAAACATTTATGAATCTCACCGTGAACAAAAAACTATGATTTATCGCTGGGGTATGAATACTTATCATATATCTGGAATGGGTCAAATTAGTGAAAATGCTAGACAGGAATGGACTGATCGTATTGTTGAAAATGCAACAAAAGGCGTAGAGGTAGGCGCACTTTTGCTCCAGCCCCACTTTAACGAAGAATATTACCACAAATTTTCAGATATTAAATAAGTCACATAAGCACAAATATTCAAGTATGATTAAATAACTTTTTAGCTAAAGTTATGATGAAAATCCCTTCATTATCGAAGGGATTTTTTTTTGCTAAATATTAATGGAAAAAGGCTGATTCATTAGTATGATTGTCCATACATCCAAGAGTATAGCTCATATAATGATTGAGAACTGAAAATATTTGGAAATAATCGTTTTCAAATTTTTCTTTTTAAATCAACTTTATGTAAAAAGGAGTGTAAAATTTATGCCAGTAGTTGCAAATTTTAATATACCAGGTCCACCATTTACCGCAAAAGCAACAGTTACTGTTACAAATTCAGGAGCTGGTTGTGTTGATATTACAGTAGCTAACGATTCTGACAGTGAGGGATTTATCGGTGATATCTGTATTAGATTATCAGCTAGTAATTTAGGACCTTTTTCCTTAACAGGTGCCCCTGGATCTTTAGATCAAACTGGAAATGTTCAATGTTCAAATTGTGGGAACGATTTTAATTTTGCTATACGCCTAAATCAAGGGCAGGGTGAAACGATTCAACCAGGTGAAACAAAGACATTTACGGTTTGTGGAAATGCAAATCTTGATGAAACAGATTTCATAGCAGTAGGCTTACATTTTCAGTTTGGACAAGGACAAAGTAACTGCTTTATTAGTTTTTTTGGACCTCCAACAACAACAACGACCACAACAACAACAACAACGACCACAACAACAACAACTACATCTACAACGTCTACTACAACTACTACAACTGGATGTCCAATTCCAAATCCACAAACTTGCTGTCAAGCGGTTGTTGAATTTAAAACACAACTTGTACCACCTGCTTTAGCTTCCGATGGTATTAAAACTGAGGTATTCTTCTCAAGTCCACCTGTTGTGGAAGATGTTTGCCCTGAGAAGGTTATTATTTGTGGGGTATTAACTAAGAGAATTACGTTTACTGCGGTGGATGAACAAGGAAACCAATGTGAAAAAGTTATTTGCGACGATAGACCTTTCCAATGCTTCATTGACCGTGACGATGCTAATGAAGGAGACACATTCGAAGTATGCGGATTTGCTGTTTTATGTGAAGGTGTACCGCGCTTCCAAAATCGAGGAACACGACCAGGCCTTAACGGAATAGGTACTGTGGATGTATTCTGGAAAATTACCGAAAAAGACGTTGTAAAAGTTTGTATTAGAAAAGGTGACTGCGATAGCTGTGAACCACTTCCACCAGCATGTCCACAACCATAACAAGTGGATCGGCCACTGTTTCACCTCTTGCAGGTTTTACAGGATCTAGTGGATTCTTTAGTACGAACATTACTCCGACAGGACCAGGAAGTATAACGATTACTATTACTGCCCTAATAGATGGACTTCCACCAATTCCCCAAGACTTTACTTTTACTTCACCTTGTGTATAGGGCACTTAAATAGGCATAACAGATAACTAACAATAATTCATGATTAAAAAAACGGCATGTATCCAATATTAATTGGGCTCATGCCGTTTCTTTATTTCGCTATATAAATGAAATGTTACACGTTATCCAAATGGATTCAACAGCGGATCGAGTTGATTATTCCAGATCCATTGTGGACTATAACGTGTTCTGGCCAATGTTTTTGCTTGAATTACTTGGTTCTCTCGCATCAAATTAACGATAATCTCCCCGTGTTCTTTCAAATAAGCTTGTTCAGAAGGGTGATATTTTTCATGCGTATTAAATCCAAAATTTCTAGCATCCCATTTCATAAAATAAGAATTCAATTGTTTTCCAAGTTCATTTAACGCAGGCACTTGTTCATTTAAAACAATAAAATTTCCTCTACTGGCAGCTTCTAATACGGTTAACCCAAATGATTCTGAATATGATGGGCATATGAAGAGATTTGATAATGAGAATAATTCTAGCACAGCCTGCCTTGGAAAACCGTTCTTAAAATCCTCGATATCAGAAGTGAAAAACATATCCTCTTCATCGAGCCCATTCATAATCCCTTGTTTATTTATTAATTTTTTATAGACGTTGGGAGCGACATCACTAGAAGGGAAATCGCAAAAAATTACTTTTACCTTCTTTTCACAATGCATCTTAATGGCACCGCAAAGAGCTGCAACTTTTTCAAATTTCTTCCCATATGTTAAACGTCCAGGATATACAACTAAAATATCAGGTGAGATTAGATCGGTATTTTCATTGAGAAGTTGAATTTCCTTACTTGAAAAGCTTAAAATATCCAAACTATTATTGATTGCTCTACACTTTCCTTCCGCAACATTATATTGATTAGCTAGTGCTGAGATTCCTGATTGTGTTGGATAAACATAGATGGTATTTTTCATCGGTGTATATCGAGCGGAAAAGGGCCAAACTGTCTTAGTGGGACGATTAACAGGTGCAGAATGAGTAAAGGCAATAAATTTGAGGTTTGGTAATTGTTCTTGAGCTTTTCGAATCGCAACATTGTGGACTAAGTGCCAACCTTGGTAGTGAATATCATGCATGATACAAACATCTACATCAGCGAGATGCTCAACAAAGTCATTAGCTATCACATCTGCTTCATTAAAAAATGTACTATGGACTTTACCAGAAGGTTGAGAGTAGTCTCCCCAATGTATTTGCTTTCCCTCGTAGTGATTCACTATTTTGACCCATTCAATTCGTTCATCCAAAAAAACACCGTAACGATCTTCAAGTGGACAATGTTCCGTCACTAAAATCTTTGTACTAATTCCAGCACTTAATAGCATGCGTAGCTGTTCTGCTACAACATTTACTAGAGAATAAGTACTATCTAAACCGTTAAACATTGTTAACAGTGCTACTTTCATCTAGTAGACCTCCTTATTGTCAAATGCGACATTGTAGTATATAAGATTGGTAAGGATATTGTAAGAATAGAAATGTTTTTATTGAAAATAGTAGTAGCCTCCTAGAGTCGAAGAGTGGGCTAACCTTATATTTTTCATTGATTTATATCATTTGAATTACATTTTTTAATGCATATCTTAATAACATCTTTTTCCGTAAGGTTGAAAGCAAATTGTTTTCCATTCTCTTCTTTTGTAAATGCTTTTTCTTGTAGCAAAACTTCACATAAAATTACACTTTCGTTTATTATAAATTCATCATCTGGGTTAATATCATCCCGAACTATTACACAATCGAAAGCTACATCATCTATTAGTACTTTATCGCAGTTATCGTAGGTTTTGTACGTAATTCTTTTTCTAATTAGTCCTGATATCACGGCAACACCATCACAAATTTTCACTATTTGAGAACATAATTCTTTCTGAACAGAGGTTGTTCCTCTTAAGGCTGGAGGGACTAATTGCGTTGAATGTTCTATTAATTTGATACAACATAAAGATTGTTTTGCCGGAGGTCCAGTGGGTCCAGTATTGCCAGTAGCCCCGGTTGCGCCAGTAGGTCCAGTATTGCCAGTAGCCCCGGTAGGTCCAGTATGACCCTTAGGTCCCCTTGGTCCTTGAGGTCCAGTATTACCCTTAGGTCCTTGTGGCCCAATATCTCCCTTAGGTCCCCTTGGTCCTTGAGGTCCGGTATCTCCAGTAGGTCCTTGAGGTCCAGTATCACCTTTTGGTCCCGGCTTCCCAGGAGGTCCCGGCTTCCCAGGAGGTCCCGGCTTCCCAGGAGGTCCCGGCTTCCCAGGAGGTCCCGGCTTACATTTGTCACAACAGCAGTTATTTTTTTTTCTTTTTCTAGTTAAATGTTCCTCACGGCAATCAGATGAGTTTTTTTTAGAGGAATGGCTATCACAAGAGCACTTCTTTCCATTTCTATTGCCAGAATCATTATGTTTACAATTGTCGCACAACAAAATCACCCTTTCAAAAATCCTTTAATATAATATGTTTGTACCTTAGAGATGGTAATCTAAATGTAAAAATTGGGTGAACAATAATTAATTTGGATATATTGTTACTGAATCTTATCCTTTTGAGAATAAAAATTACACTAAGGAAGCAGCGATAGTGTAAAAAACTTTTCAATTTGGAAGGCATCGTGTATATTAGTACTAGGTGTTAATAGGTACTAATAACTTTTAAACGAGTAGGAGGCATACATAATGAATTTATCTTTAGATAATAAGACCTTTGTGGTTATGGGAGTAGCAAATAAACGTAGTATTGCATGGGGGATTGCCCGTTCTCTTCATGAAGCTGGTGCAAAGTTAATTTTTACTTATGCGGGAGAAAGACTGGAAAGTAGCGTCCGTGAGCTTGCTGAATCTTTAGATAGCCAGGAATCTATTGTTCTACCTTGTGATGTTACTAATGATGAAGATATTGCTAAATGTTTCGCATCAATTAAGGAAAAGGTTGGCACTATTCACGGAGTAGCGCATTGTATCGCATTTGCTAATAAAGAGGAATTAAATGGTGATTACTTGAATACAACACGTGATGGATTCCTTCTAGCTCATAATATTAGTTCATACTCTTTAACGGCTGTCGCAAAGGAAGCTAAAGAACTAATGACTGAAGGCGGAAGCATCGTAACATTAACCTATTTGGGTGGAGAGCGAGTTGTTACGAACTATAATGTAATGGGTGTGGCAAAAGCTTCTCTAGATGCAAGTGTGAAATATTTAGCTGCGGATCTTGGAAAACAAGGAATCCGTGTTAATTCCATTTCAGCTGGTCCAATTAGAACCCTTTCTTCTAAAGGAGTTAGCGATTTTAACTCGATTCTCAAAGTAATTGAAGGGAAAGCTCCATTACGTCGTGCAACAACGCCTGAAGAAGTTGGAGATACTGCCCTTTTCTTATTTAGTGAATTATCTCGTGGAATTACTGGTGAAAATATTCATGTAGATTCTGGATATAATATTTTAGGATAAAGAAATGAATGAAAACCGCTAACAGTAGAGCTGTTAGCGGTTTTTTTGTATTTTTCGAAAAAAAGCAAAAAGGCAATTTTATCAAAATCTGTGGAACTACCCATACACAAAAAAATGCCACGCATAAGATATAAAGACAACTATTTTAAAGGGGCTAACAGTATGGTAAATTGGCTCAATTTTCTTATGTTAATTTTTGCTAGTTTTCGACTAACAAGGCTTATGGTATATGATACTTTAACAGAATTTTTACGTAGACCATTCCATAAAACGGTAGTAGAAGTTTTGCCTGATGGTAAAACAGAAAGCTATATTGAGATTAAAGGGACAGGTATCCGGTATTGGATTGGAGAATTACTAAGCTGTCATTGGTGTACAGGATTTTGGAGCACAGTAGTCATATATTCTTCCTACTTATTTTGGCCACGTTATGCTACCCCAGTTATTACTATACTGGCTATAGCAGGTTGTGCATCCATTATTCAAACCTGGTTAGAAAAGGATTGAATATTCTTTCATATGATTAATTTTATTTTTTTCTAGTATTTCAAAAGTCTAAAAGCGAAAGGATGTCCATAATGGAAAAGCCATCTTCAAATCAAGAAGAAAATAAAAATCAAAACAAACAATCTACTCCCAAATACCCTCCAAAGCGGATAAAAAAGAATTGTGGTTGTGGAAATAAAAAAAAATAAGGATTTATTACGTCCATCTATCCTAAGATGGGCGTTTCTATTTTACAAAAAATAAAGTTATTAATTAATTCGTATCGATTGTCTTAAGTATAAAAACGGCTATCAAGCGGAAAATAAGTAAAAATATTGTTATGAAATAGGAAGGATGACATATGAAAATATATAGATTAGCCCTATTCATGCTACTAATCCTCATGATAACACTCTCAGGATGCAATCAAAGTGAAGAAGACCAAGAAAGCAGACTGTCGCTGATTAAGACAACAAATCCAAAACCGATAAAAATACCAAATAAACAAAACGAAAGTATTGCTAAACAAGTCAAAAAAGATGTGAAAAAGTTTGACGAGATTTTTGACGTGGCAGTTGTACAAGGTAAGAAGGATACACTAGTGGTCTATAAAGTAAAACATTTTCAACGTTTTCGCATGAAGCAAATAGAAAGTAGCGTTACTAAAGAATTAGAAAAAAAATATCCAGATGAAAAATTTACGGTTTCAAGCGATTACAAAATTTTTATGGAAGCACTAAAAATAAAAGAACATATGAAAGACCCTAAATATTCCACAACTAAAGCAGAAAAGGATTTTGAAAAAATAATTAAGTTAAAGAATGAGCAAACATAGGAGGGGGAGGCAATGGGTAAAAAGCAGAAAAAATTGACACCACAGCAACAACAGTATCAACAGCTTGAGCAAAAGCATGAAATACCGAGACCTGTCGTTAAAAATTGCCTTAAGGCCTTTTTTGTTGGTGGGCTCATTTGTCTAATAGGACAAGCGATTTCCTACTTTTACATAGCCTATTTTGATTTTACCGAAGCAACAGCAGGTAATCCAACAACGGCAACAATGGTATTTATTTCGATGTTATTAACTGGCTTTGGTGTATATGATCGAATCGGACAATTTGGTGGAGCGGGTAGTGCCGTGCCTGTAACTGGGTTTGGGAATGCCGTCATTTCAGCTGCGATTGAACATCGAACAGAAGGATTTGTGTTAGGTGTAGGTGGGAATATGTTTAAACTTGCTGGTTCGGTTATTTTATTTGGTACTTTCTCAGCATTTGTCGTTGCTTTAATAAAAACAGTATTGATCATGTGGGGGGTAATTTGATTGCTTCAAGGAAAACAAACTTGGGTTTATCAAAATCGGCCAATGATTGCTTCTACTGGAGTATCAGGTGGACCATTTGAGGCAAATGGTAACCTTGCTGATGATTTCGATATTTTACACGATGACTTATGGATGGGAAAGGATTCTTATGAAAAGGCCCATCGTTTATTATTCGAAGAAGCAATGCAAACAGCCCTTCAGAAGGTAACTCTTCAAAAGGACAAAGTCGAATTTATCATTGCAGGGGACTTAATCAATCAGATCACTCCTTCAAGCTTTGCAGCAAGAACGATGGAGATACCATTCTTTGGGATTTTTGGAGCTTGTTCTACATCGATGGAGGGACTGGCATTGGCCTCCTTTATTGTTAATTACCAAGGAGCAAACAATATATTGACAGGGGCATCAAGCCATAATGCGGCAGTTGAAAAACAATTCCGTTATCCAACTGAATACGGAGGCCAAAAGCCACCAACGGCACAATGGACCGTAACAGGAGCTGGTGTTGCACTTGTAACGGCTAATAATGGTGATTTAACAAAGCCTGTTATAACATCAGCAACAATTGGAAAGGTAATGGATATGGGTCTATCCGATCCATTTAATATGGGTGGAGCGATGGCACCAGCAGCAGTGGATACGATTACCGCTCATTTTAAGGATATGCAATTATCACCTTCCTATTATGACTTAATTGTAACGGGCGATTTAGGAAGAATTGGTCATGAAACGGCTTATGAACTTTTACAAAAAAATGGACTTAAGTTTGAGAAAGGGAAGTTTTTCGATTGTGGATTGGCTATCTATAAAGAGGATCAGCCCGTACAATCGGGAGGTAGTGGGGCTGGATGTTCCTCTACAGTGTTATATGGCCATCTAATCAATGAAATGAAGAAAGGGACTTATAAAAAAATCCTAGTCGTCGCAACAGGAGCCCTTTTATCACCATTGTCGTTTCAACAAAAAGATAGTATCCCATGTATAGCCCATGCCGTTGCGATTGAAATGAGTAATTAGGAGGGACAAAAAAGATGGTTGCAATGTTTTTTTGGGCATTTGTCATCGGGGGATTGATTTGCGTCATTGGACAAATTATGTTTGATGTCTTCAAACTGACACCAGGGCACACCTTGAGTACTCTTGTTGTCGTAGGAGCAATTCTAGATGGATTTGGTTTATATGAGCCGTTAATTGCTTTTGCAGGAGCAGGTGCCACCATTCCTATAACCAGTTTTGGTAATGCACTCGTTCATGGTGCAATGCAGGAGGCTGAAAAACACGGGATTGTAGGAGTGTTAACTGGAATGTTCGAGGTAACAAGTTCAGGAATTTCAGCTGCGATTATTTTCGGTTTTATCGGTGCTCTCCTTTTTAAACCTAAAGGGTAGGGAGTGGGGTACTCAGTGAGGTACTCAGTATATAGTTGGTATAATAAAAGGAGACATCGACTAAATAGTTTTCAGTAGACGTTTATCACCATTTTGAACTTCCTTCATACAATAAAGTAGTTTGATGAAGGAGCGTGAATGGTCCCGATGGAAAATGAATTTTTTAAAAACATAGGAAAGAAAACTGGCGTTAATATGAAAGATATACTTGATTTAGCTAACTCGTTACAAAGTGCTAATTTTAAAGATGAGAATACTGTACGTAACGTAATTCGTCGTGTATCACAAATTGCAAACAAGCCCGTTTCAAGAGAAATGGAAGAGAAAATCGTACAATCAATTGTAAAAGATGGAAAACAGTTGGACTTTAATTCGATTTCTAAGATGATTAATAAAAAATAAAGAAGAAGCGGCTGATTGAACATTACAATCAGCCGCTTCTTTATATATGTGGAAAGGTAATCACTACGATTGGATCTTATGGTAGTCTGTGCAGCACCAGTTGAAGGATTGGCTGGACTAGCTAAATATGATGCAGCAATACCCATCATTTGAAATTCTAACTGGTCACTATTAAAGAACTAAAAGAAAAGGAAGGAATACTTAATAGTAAACCTTCCCAATCTTACTTCAAGGAATAATAATTCTAAACTAAAATTAACTGATTCCAATACCTGCACTTGCAACACCGGTAACAACAGATGCTAAACCGGCTGGGGACGATACAGAAAATACCAATATTAGACGCTCTCCGGCAGTTACCGGTATATTTACAGTCGAAGTACCACTGCTAATCGTACCAATAGGAACTAATCCTGAGAGTGCTGGTGCTAATGTTACAACAGCGCCAGGAATTGGAGTGAAAAAGTTTGATGTTGAAGTTGAACGCCATACTTGTGCTTGAATTGTTGCTGTTACAGTAGGGTCAAGAAGTATTCCCACTGTTGTACTAAAGAAGGCGGCTAATGATGTAATCGCTCCATTTCGAGGGACTGAAAACGCAAGATTCACCAAACCTTGAAGATTTATTGTTCCTGCTCCTAAAATAACATTCGGGACAGATTCTCCAAATCCAACAATAGCTCCAATATCAGCTAGTCCTCCTAAAACAGTAGCCAGTCCAATTGGAATACCAGATGCTAGTGGAATTATAGCTCCAGCCCCTGGAGCCCCAGTAGCTCCAGTAGCTCCAGTAGCTCCAGTAGCGCCAGCTTCACCAGTAGCACCAGCTTCACCAGTAGTGCCAGTAGCTCCAGTAGCTCCAGTAGCCCCAGTAGCTCCAGTGGCGCCAGTAGCCCCAGTAGCGCCAGTAGCGCCAGCTTCACCAGTAGCCCCAGTTGCTCCAGTAG
>NZ_CAKJTG010000036.1 GCF_917563885.1 Pseudoneobacillus rhizosphaerae | reverse complement strand
ATAAACCGTTCCGTTTTGAGGTGCAAATCCTGTAAATGACAATGAAAAAGGCGTGCAATCTGACAACAGATTTGACACGCCTTTTTCATTTATGTTGGAGTCTTTGACATCAATAAATTTAAATAAGAGCGAGCCCCCAATAAGCGGAGAAACTTCCCTTAATTACGAAATAGACCTGAAAATAGCCTAAATAGACGGAGGATTTCCGACTATTTACTCAAGAAACGTCAAAATAGGTCATTTTCCTTTGCTTAACCGGAAAACCTCCGCTTATTTCCCCCGAACCAAGCATTATTCCGAAGTTTAACGGAAAAATCTCCGCTTATGTTTTAATCACTGGTTACTAAATTAAGGATAAGAAGCGTTATAAGAATTGACATCCCAATTGACTCTTAATTTTGAGTGCACAATATACTTTGTCCTTTAAATTTCTTTGCCATTTCTGATGTCAATTTACCCTTGTGACCTCAAACCGGAATAGTTTTTCTAGTTAGAGAATGGTTTTTTCTTTTTTACAAAAATATGATATCGATGTAAATTTAATTTATAGTTTAAAAATTGAAATACATTACGTGCCCAACAACAGCTAAAAAGGGGTAAACGGTACGCAAGAAGGTTTTTTAGAAGCTGAATTAAAAATCGATTTTAGGGAGAAAAAGATTGGTATGTTATTTTTTATTGTGATGTTGGCTGTACTAGTCATGGCAATTGTAATTTTTATAACCCTTCATCCAATATTTGGGGGAAATCCAAGTAAGAAGGAGAAGGAAGTGTTTAGCCATTTTGAAAATTACTTCGCTGGGAAGTTTAGGAATGAAATCCAAACGAATATGGATATGAATATATCTACTATTTCGTCCTTAATGAAGGATTCGATTAAAGGGAAAAAAGACCGCAGACCGAAAACATCGATACCTATTTCATCAATAGATTGGGACCAGATCAATAGTAATCAAGACAGTTTAATTTGGTTTGGCCACTCTACGTTTTTTCTTCAGTTAGAGGGTAAAAAGATTCTCTTGGATCCAATGTTCGGATCTTCTCCCTCCCCAGTTCCATTTGTTAGCAGTAAACGGTATAGTAAGGATTTGTTATACATAATTGATGAATTACCATTTATCGATGCGGTTTTGATTACCCACGATCACTATGACCATTTAGATTATCCATCCATTCTTAGATTAAAAGATAAAGTTGGCTATTTCTTTGTTCCATACGGTGTTGCTGCCCATTTAAAACGATGGGGGGTAGCGGCAGAGAAGATTAGGGAATGTAATTGGTGGGATGAAGTAGAATGGAAAGGTTTAACCATTGCGTCCGTTCCGGCACAACATTTTTCAGGAAGAGGGCTAGCTAATCGAGACAGTACTTTATGGACTGGATGGGTCGTTATTGGGGAAAATAACAGGCTGTATACGAGTGGTGATGGAGGTTACGGCCCTCACTTTAAACAAATTGGTGAAAAATATGGACCTTTTGACCTTACCTTAATAGAAGGTGGTCAATATGATAAGCGCTGGTCTATGATTCATATGATCCCAGAAGAGTCAATCCAAGCCCATCTAGATGTAGGGGGAAATAACATGATGTTAATCCATTGGGGGGCATTTACTTTGGCCTATCATGGATGGACAGATCCTGTGGTTCGGGCATTAAGAGTGGCAAAAGAAAGTAATGTTCATTTAATCACTCCAAAAATCGGGGAACTGGTTCTACTCAATAGGACGATTTCTGTTGAAGATTCAATCTGGTGGAAAGAGATGACATAGGTAGCCACTCAAAAAATGGTAGAAGATATAGAGTGAATTTAGGGGGGAGCTTAAAATAGGCAAGATCTTCCCTATTTTAAGCTATTTATTTTCTGTATTGTTGTAGTAATCGCGGGATAATCCCCAATCCATTTTTAGAATTTCTTTAAGTAGGGATATATTTTCGGATCCTATTTTATCTGCAATTTTTTCTTCCAATGTTGCTTTTAATGCTTCGTTTTTTTCATAGCACTCTTCACCTAGTTTAGTCAAACTTAAGCATTTTTCTTTTCTATTATTCTCCGCGTTTTTAATCTCTACTAACCCTTTTGACTCGAGACTTTTAATAAACTTATGAGTTGCTTGGCGTGAGATGTCAACATACTTGGATACGTAAGCGATAGTTGGCTGTTTTTTATATATTCTAGCCATAATAAACCATTCAGAATTTGATATGTATATTTCATGACTATCATTCCATAATCTTTCAGTTAGGCTTCGAAGTAGAAAATGGCGCTCGCCTAATAGATCTACTAAATCTAAATTTTGAAATTCAGAGTTCAACCAACTCACTGCTTTCTTTTTTTTCATTACTATACCTATTTACAGACATATTTGTCAACTTAATTGACAAAGTTAAGAAACAAAGTTAAAATGAATTTGGTCAACTAAGTTGACGATTGTTTATAAGTCAAAAAAAATAGGGGTAATACGATGTTTGATATTGGTGATGTGATAATCTACTCAGAGCATGGATTATGCCAAATTGATGATATTTGTGAAAAAACGATTGCAGGTGTGACCAGAACCTATTATATTTTGCATCCACTTGCACAGGAAAATTTACAAATTAGCACTCCTATTGATAACAATAAAGTAGTGATGCTAAAGACGATGGAACGAGAGGAAGCAGAACAACTTTTAGAATCCTTTAAAAAGCCAGGTATTGCTTGGATTGAAGAACATAAAAAACGCTACCATCAATATCTTGAACTTATTCAAACAGGAGATCGAAAAGTAATCGCTGATATCGCGATTACCTTGATGCAGAAAAATCTTGAACTGAAGGAAAATAATAAGAGATTATATGATCAAGATCGGAAACTGTTACAGACGATTCAAAACATATTATTTAATGAAATGGCCATGTCTATGAATACGTCTTTCGAAGAAATAGAGGAAAGGGTAAATAACCTGATTAATGCTATTAATGTGTAATAAAATGGATCCTATAGTGTAAATTAAGAGCGTATTTTTTGATTGATCGTTATATCAAAATACGCTTTTTTTTATTTGTGCTTGGTAGGGTACCAGTTAGATTGAAGTGTAATGTTTTACAAAAAATAATAAAAAATAAAGCTTGAATTTCTAAAAACAATTTTGATATAGTATAAAACAGACCGGTCGGTATGGAGGAGGTAGTGACGGAAATGGATACAAAATCGTTGATAGTCGACATCGCGACAAATCTTTTCCAACAAAAAGGCTACAAGGGTGTAGGATTAAACGAAATCTTAAAAGAATGTAATATTACAAAAGGAGCGCTCTATCATCATTTTCCAAATGGAAAAGAAGAATTACTTATCGCTTGTCTTCAATCCATGAACGAATCGATTACGGCATCCATTGAGGGTATTTTCAGAGGATATCCAACTACACTAGAGGCCTCACAAGCCATGCTTGAAAAATTAGTAGACGACTTTGACCGTGAAGGTACGATTACTGGTTATACCTTTACCAGCATCGTTAGCGAAATGGCCTCACTAAGTGATTCAATCCGAATTGCCTGTTCCTTGTTATACACAAACATCCAAGGGATTTATTCAAATAAGTTAGAAGAAGATGGATTTTCCAAAGAAAAGGCATATTCCACCGCACTTATGATGACTGCTACGATTGAAGGTGGAATTATGCTTTGTTTAACACAAAATACAAGCGATCCTCTAAAGATGATTTCGTCTGTATTACCCAATTTGTTAAAAAAATAATGAGGTAAATATACAAAGAACAAATTACACAGTTATTACCATATACAGGTAATTAATGATAAAGGAGATAAAATGGGAACACATACTCAAGTAAAATATCCAAAGGCAATGGCAGCTATCTTAATGTTAGGTACTTTTATTGGGCTTTTTGGTGAAACAGCATTAAATATGGCATTATCAAATATTATGGAACAATATTCAATCTCAGCTCCTATTGCACAGTGGCTGACAACAGGCTATTTATTAGTTTTAGCCATTTTAGTACCGATTTCTGCACTATTAATGAAATGGTTTTCTACAAGACAATTAGTTCTCGGGGGGTTAATTATTTCGCTGTTGGGTGCTGTTTTAGCAGCATTATCGATTAATTATCCGATATTATTAGCTGGTCGTATCGTACAGGCAATTGGAACAGGTCTCTTAATACCGGTTATGTTGAGTGTGATGTTAATCATTTTTCCAATTCAGAAGCGTGGAGTCGTAATGGGGATTATGGGTCTTGTTATTACATTAGGTCCTGCATTAGGGCCAACACTTTCAGGGATTATTATTAGTACGTTAAGCTGGCCATATATTTTCTGGTTTAGTGCTATGTTCTATGTGCTATTGGTTGTTAGTGCTACAGCTACAATCGAAAATGTTTCGGAGATTACGAAGCCTAAAATCGATATCCCCTCTATACTTTTATCAACAATCGGTTTTGGTGGATTAATATTTGCATTAAGTACAATGGCTGAAGAAGCTTTTTCCTCAACTAAAGTATTGGTGCCTTTATTTGTTGGCATAATCGCACTTATTTTATTTGGTGTTCGTCAGATGAAAATGGCTCAGCCGATGATTAACCTACGTGTTTTTAAGTTTCCGATGTTCACATTAGGAACATTGACTATGTTCCTTGGTATATTAATCATATTATCATCGGGTATTTTACTGCCTATGTATTTAAAAGGTGCTTTATTATTTAGTGCTGCTGTGGCTGGTTTAATATTACTACCTGGTAATGCTGTCAATTTTATTATGTCACCGATTGTAGGAGCTCTATTTGATAAAGTCGGTGCACGTCGTTTTGGAATTATTGGTTTTATCATCGTTGTGATTGGAAATTTAACCTTTGTAATGACACTTTCAAGCCAAACACCTGGATGGCAAGTGGTCGTAGCGTTTATGATTCTATTCTTTGGGTTAACAATGGTTATGATGCCAGCTCAAACAAATGCGATGAACCAATTACCACGTGAGTTATATTCGGATGGTTCTGCAGCAATGAATACATTGAATCAAGTCGCTGGGGCGGCTGGTACAGCAATCGCGATTACACTATTTACAAGTGGTCAGAACAGTTATGCCATGGAATATCCTGATGCCACTCAGCAAGAAATATTAGCTGCTGGTATAAAATATGCTTTCTACTTTACTACAGGGATTTCAGTAGTTGGCTTAATAGGCTCTTTCTTTGTAAAAAAGCCGACAGAAGTACAAACAAATAAAAAATCACAAGCTGCGGCTTAAAAAGAGCAGAAGGGGGAAGCGACAATTGGCCAATCATTATAAATGTATTTTAGTAGCTGTAGATGGTTCTAAATCAGCTGAATACGCATTTCGCAAATCACTGGATGTTGCTAAACGTAATAAAGGTTCAATCTTAAATATAGTAAATGTCATCGATACCCGTGCGATCTATGCTTATGAACGTTCAACGATTGAACGTGTACAGCAGGCGTCAGAGGAGCTATTAAATGGCTACAAGGCTCAAGCTGAGTCTGAAGGTATTGAAAACGTAAAAGTACTCATCGAATACGGTTCACCAAAAAGTATTATCACAAAAGAAATTGCTAGCTTAGTAGAAGCGGATTTAATTCTTTGTGGTGCAACGGGACTAAATGAAATAGAACGATTCATCATGGGTTCTGTATCGGAAGCAATCGTGCGTACAGCTAAATGTGATGTATTAGTGATTCGTACACCAGAGTGATGAAAGGGGACGAAGGTCAGGCCTGATCCTGACCTTTCTTCGTTTATTATTGTTAAAATGATATTTCCCCTCATTATCCGTGTTAGATTTTTGGTTGCTGAATACAATGTAAGAAATCAGCATAGTGAGGTGAAGAATTTATGTTTTCAGTTACTGAGATGACGGATTTCACTTTTTTGTCTATGCCACATGTTGTTACGTTAGTCATTTTCTTTATAACCTGCTTCCTATTTGTCTATTACCGAAAGAAACTTCAGTCATACCAGCCAATCATTAAATGGACGTTATTTAGTATATTAATGCTTTCTGAGGTATCTTATCATTTGTGGAGAGTTTTAACCGACCAGTGGGAAGTAGCCGATCTTCCAATTCAGGTTTGTTCGTTAAGCACCTTCATTGCCCTGTTCCTATTTTTTAAGAACAATACGAAAGTATTTAATTTGTTATATTTTATCGGTATCATTCCTCCCATTTTAAGTATGGTTACACCAGACATTGTCTATCAATTTCCTCATTATCGTTTTCTAAAGTATTTCATCCATCACTCAGCCATTCCAATCACCGTTTTATATTTCATCCTATTTGAGGGGTACAGGGTCCCTAAGAAAGCTGTTCTATCCAGCTTTTTAACATTGAATATTATAGCTGTCCCTGTTTTTTTCTTAAATAAAATGCTTGATACGAATTTCTTCTTCTTAGCAAATCCATCAGAAACGAAAACATTATTATGGTTCTTCGGTAGTGGAGTTAAGTATTATGTAAATCTTGAAATCGTGGGTATAATTGTATTTATCATTACTTATCTTCCGATGGGAATGTTATTGAAAAGGGAGAAGGTAAAAGAGACGGTTTAAAAGGCAAATTCCTAAATAAAGCGTGCAGTCTCCATGAGCTGTGCGCTTTATTCAGGAAATAGAGCAGGAAAATTTTACAGCATAACGAATACTTAGTTGTTTACCAAAATTTCTTTATGAGGGTCCTTCCCCAAGATAGATAAATGGAGTAAAACTAAAACAATGCAAATTGTTAAATGGGGAATCTTAATTACAGCAAAAATAGCACAAAAGGCACTTATACTAGCATTTGAACGTGCACATAATGCCGAGGTTGTGCCCATTGCGAGTACAAGTGGAAAAGCGGAGGAAGTAGCCAACATTTTTAACATACCATCGTCATACACAAGCTATGAGGAACTTCTAGAGGATCCAGAAATTGACGCTGTCTATATTCCACTGCCGAATCATCTACATAAAAAATGGACATTAGAAGCGGCAAAGTATAGGAAGCATGTTCTATGTGAGAAGCCTGCCACTCTGACAGCTGAAGAAACAAAAGAAATGGTTTCATATTGCCGTGAGAAAAAGGTTAAATTTATGGGAAAAATTCAATTTGGTTCTGGCTGGTGGTTTAACGACCATATCGATGGAATGGAAAAGCAAATGAAGGATTTAGCCAATGTAGGCGTACTAAGTCATTTCATCGGAATGCTGACAGATTCCCGGAGCTTCCTATCCTACGCCCGGCATGCTTACTTCCGCCGAATATTGTGCAATCTTCTAGGAGAATGGGAAGCGGGCTATGTTCCTTATGACGAAAAGTTTCTTCTTCAAAAGGTTAGAAATATGAAAATGCGCAAAAGTACTTTATACAAAGATAAGAACGAAGGATAATAGAGAGGCGACTAGATGCACAAACTGATTACGGAAGCTATTTGACCAAAAAAGGAAGGTAATGAATATGTCGAAACAACAAATTGGTGTCATAGGTTTAGCAGTCATGGGGAAAAATCTTGCTTTAAATATTGAAAGCCACGGCTATTCTGTTGCTGTTTTTAACCGTTCATTTGATAAAACAGAAGATTTTCTGAAAAATGAAGCAGAAGGTAAAAACTTTGTAGGTGCTCGTACGGTTGAAGAATTTGTAAGCTCCTTAGAAACACCAAGAAAAATTTTATTAATGGTTAAAGCAGGTGCCGCAACTGACGCAACGATTGATTCGTTAAAGCCTTACCTTGAAGAAGGCGATATTCTTATTGATGGGGGAAACACCTTCTTCCAGGACACAATTAGAAGAAACAAGGAATTAGAAACAGCAGGCTACCATTTTATTGGAACGGGTGTTTCAGGTGGAGAAGAAGGGGCATTAAAGGGCCCTTCTATCATGCCTGGTGGTAAAAAAGAAGCGTATGAATTAGTAGAGCCAATCTTAAAGGCGATTTCTGCAAAGGTAGATGGTGATCCTTGCTGTACGTATATCGGACCAAATGGTGCCGGTCATTATGTGAAAATGGTCCACAATGGGATTGAGTATGGGGATATGCAATTAATCTCAGAAGCCTATTTCATTTTGAAAAATGTCCTCGGTTTAAATGCAGAGGAGCTTCATAAAGTTTTTGCTGAGTGGAACAAAGGGGAACTAGATAGTTACCTGATTGAAATTACAGCCGACATCTTCACAAAAATTGATGACGAAACAGGAAAACCGATAGTAGACTTGATTCTTGATACTGCTGGACAAAAGGGTACAGGTAAATGGACGAGTCAAAATGCATTAGACTTAGGGGTACCACTTCCAATCATTACCGAATCTGTATTTGCCCGCTTTATTTCAGCGATGAAAGAAGAGCGTGTCAAAGCAAGTAAAGTATTGAATGGTCCTGAGGTTAAGCCATTTGAAGGTAATAAAGAAGAGTTGATTGAAGCGGTTCGTAAAGCTTTATATATGAGTAAAATTTGCTCCTACGCACAAGGCTTTGCACAAATGCGTGCAGCATCTGAAGAGTATGACTGGAATCTTCGTTACGGCGATATAGCGATGATTTTCCGTGGAGGATGTATTATACGTGCACAATTCCTGCAGAAAATCAAAGAAGCATATGAACAGAATCCTGAATTAGCCAATCTATTGTTAGATCCTTATTTTAAGGAAATTGTTGAAACGTATCAGCAACCATTAAGAAAGGTTCTTGCAGTAGCGATTGAGCGTGGAATTCCAGTGCCATCATTTGCAAGTGCTATTGCCTATTTTGATAGCTACCGTACGGAATCACTTCCAGCTAACCTTTTACAGGCACAACGTGATTATTTCGGTGCCCATACGTATCAACGGATAGATAAAGAAGGGATCTTCCATACGAACTGGATGGAATAAGATTGAGGATTCTCAAGGAAGAGACAAACCAACTATGTGAATGGGAAGGTTTGTCTTTCTTTTTTTAAAAAATAGAATTCAGAATATTTTTATAATAGGGGATTGAAAGGAAATGAAAATTGTAAGAATCGGAATTCATGGTCTGGGTGTACAAGGAAGTTACTATGCAGATCTTATTCCAGAAGGTAAAGTAAATAATCTAAAGTTGGGAGCTATTTGTACCTCGAATTCAGAGAAAGAGGCTATTTAGACAATTAAAAGTCTTAATCTTCCCTTAGAAGTGGTACATGAATGTGAGAACGGATTAGAAGCCTTAGATTGGATAAAAAATGACGAAGTAGATAACTTCTAAAAAATAATTGGTAAAACCCTTTCGAATATCGAAAATCAAAAGAAGTCAAAGCGTAAGGAAGGAACTTCTTAAAATGTAAAAAAAAGCTTTGCTCAATTGAGTAAAGCTTTTTTTTGAAGACTGCTGGGATCTGGAATCAAATGACAGTCCAGACGTTTTTATTTTGTCATACTCAAGAGAAAAACTTAGTATCCATAAGGATATTGTCCCTGATTGAAATAAGGCTGATACTGTGGATAGAAAGGGTACTGGTGATGCATAGGTCCCATACAGCCGCAAGGTCTAGGAATAGGTGGACAGCAAGGGTTAAATATAGGTGGACAACAAATTGGCTGCATTGGATAAGGTGGACATTGTTGCGGTAAAACATATTCTGGTGCTGGCATTGGCATAGGCATCATTTGTGGACTTTCAGGCTGCTGGATTGGCGCTATAGGCGCAGGTGTAGGAAAATAGGGTTGCATCTTAATTGGGGAAACGGGCTTCTTTTCCATTGATTATCTCTCCTCATATTTTGAACTTCTATCTAAGGTATGTGTCCATGTTTACATAGGTATAGACATATCCCCATTTTTTGCGTTAGTCAAAATAAAGAATTAAAAAAAGCCTACAAAGCCGTCCCGCATTCCGAACAAAATTTATCCTCTTTCGGTGCACCCTTCCCGCAGTTTCTACAATACTTATTGATTGGGTTTATCCCTTCAGATAACCCTTCACCCATAACTTTCATTGTCTCACGAATAGTATCCTTTTGTTGCTCAAGCATCACCTTTTGAAGTCTAGGCCCATTTAATACAAAACCAATAAAAATTAATGGTAAAGCTACAAAGAACATCCAGAAATATTTTGGCTCTTCCCAAGTATCCAGAGTGAAAAAGTCAAACATAGAAATTCCAATGAAAACAAACCCAATGATCAGCAAAACAACTCCTAGATTCTTCAGAAAATCACCTCATAAAGCGTTATTTTCTATATTTTACGAAAATGGTAGAGACAATGTTTCAAAAAAATGGAGTAAATTTATTTACAAAAATATGTAAAAATGAGATAATAAAGAAAATTCGAAGGGGGAAAGTAAGTTTATGGAACCAACTAATTGCTAATATTAATTTAATTTAAAATTAATATGGATTTTGTATTGAGTGTAAATTTTCCTAATTCGATTAGGTTTATTTGTTATGCTCTTTATGAATCAGGCAATTTAGAAGGTAACTTACTTTACTGAAATCGAAATCATAATTTAAAGGAATTACGCCGGGTTTTTGATATATGGTGTAAGGACTAGGGGGAAATAGGCGCTCGTGCACTATTTTTACTTGAATTCGCTTTAAATTAGCATTCATCGACTATACAGACTGTAAGAAGAACCCATCTTCTTATGGTCTTTTTTATTTTAGTAGTTCTTTGATAACTCTGTTGTTCATTCGTCACAAACTAGCTAATGTTGGCGTTGATTAACTCGCGGATAATTGACACACCGGATATGGTCTTTGGAGCCCGACGACCTCCTTTTTAGGAGCTAGTGGTCGCCAAGAACCATCCTTGGAGCCGGCCGATCAATTGATCAACAGAGCATAATTATTAAATAGTAAAAGAAGTTCTTCTTTACCCTGTCCATAAAGGCGTAACGTTATATTATGGATGAAAGTAGGAAATGGGTATGTTTGAATTAAAGTTAAATGGTATTAAAAAATATATGGAAGCTACACTTGTGTTAAAGAATATTACCTTTGAAGTCTATCAAGGGGAAAAGGTTGGAATTGTAGGGGTAAATGGTAGTGGAAAAAGCACGATTCTTAAATTAATTGCGGGGATTGAACCGATGAATTACTACCCAGGCTATCCGCAAACCTCTAGCTATGGATATGATGAAGGATTAATTAACATGTCTAGAGGAGCTACTACTGCTTACCTAGAACAATCACCTGCGTATTCAGAAAGGTTAAAGGTAATTGATGTATTAAACTTGGCCTTTGAGGAAATTGACGGTATCGAGATTCAAATGCGTGAGTTGGAAGAGCAAATGAAGACTTTAGAAGATACAGCTTTGGATAGAGCCTTAATAAAGTACAGTGAGCTCGTTCAATTATATGAGGCAAAGGGTGGCTACGAGAAAGAAGAGAAATTAGGCAAGGTTTGTACCGGATTAAAATTCAATGATAGCTTTTTAAATAAGGATTTTGATTTATTAAGTGGTGGTGAAAAAACGAGAGTAGGGCTTGGAAAGCTGTTAATTCATACTCCTGATATCCTGTTACTAGATGAGCCAACGAATCACCTCGATATGGATTCAATCGAGTGGCTTGAAGGCTATCTGAAGAATTATAAGGGAATGGTCCTAATTGTCTCGCATGACCGCTATTTTTTAGATCATGTCGTAACCAAAATTGTTGAAGTAGAGGATATGGAATCGATCACCTATAAAGGAAACTACACTGCCTTTGTAAGTCAAAAAGAAGAAAATATGCGAATCCAATACGAGCATTTTAGAGAGCAGCAAAAGACGATTAAAGCACAAGAAAAGCAGGTAATGAGTTTAAGAGACTGGGCAATGAGAGCAGATAATAACAAGTTTTTTAGAAGAGCGGCTAGTATTCAAAAGAAGCTCGATAAACTGGACCGAATCGAAAAACCCGTTTTTGAGAAAAAGAATATGAAACTTGATTTTAAAGTAACAGATAGGTCTGGAAAAGAAACCATCAAGGCAAAGGGCCTCTCTAAAAGCTATGAAGATAAGGTTATTTTCAAGAACACAGACTTAATGATTCATTTTGGAGAAAGAGTGGGGATGGTTGGTCCAAATGGTAGCGGTAAAACCACCTTTCTAAGGATGCTTTTAGGTGAAGAGCAGACGGATAACGGTGTTGTCGAACTGGGAGCTAATGTAATGGCTGCCTATTTACCACAGAAAATCACTTTTAATAATGAAGAACTCACAGTGATCGAAACCTTTAGAGAGGATATTTCGATCCTAGAGGGTAAAGCACGCGAGTACTTGTCCAAATTTATGTTTTATAAAAAAAGCCCCTACAAAAAAGTGAAATTTTTGTCAGGTGGCGAGAGAATCAGGCTTAAGCTAGCGATGCTGTTATATCAAGATATCAATTTATTAATACTTGATGAGCCGACTAATCATCTTGATATTGATTCGATCGAAACCCTTGAAGAAGCGCTAGAGGACTTCAAAGGTACGATTTTCTTTATCTCGCACGACCGATATTTTATTAATAAAATGGCTGAACGTGTAGTGGCGATTGAGGGCAATGAGTTTAAAAGCTATCTCGGAAATTATGATGAATATAAAAGTGAAAAAGAAAAGCGAAGTCAAAAAGCGGTGAAAGAGCCCACTGTTACCCGTGAAAAAGGGAAGCTGCCAAAAGATGTTGCTAAAAGGAAAGAAAAGGAGGTAGATGAGTTCGAGACACTTGCAAAGATTGAAAGTCTTGAACAGGAATTAAAAGAAATTGATTTAGCCATGTGTGTCGATGGAATCGAATATGAGGAGCTTAGTAAAATGCATGACAGAAAAGTGGAGTTAAGTAAAGAGTTAGATTCTGTTATGGATTTGTGGTTGAAGTTCAGTAATTAATTTGAAAAATCGGGACAGGGAGCTGGGTGTGTTTCCTCGTCCCTTTTAAGGGGTGCAAAATGAATATATTAGAAGTTAAAAATGTCAGCAAGGAATTTGGAAAGCAAAAGGTGGTCAATCAAGTATCTTTTTCAATACTAGAAGGATCGATTGTTGGGCTATTAGGTCCAAATGGAGCTGGAAAAACGACAATGATTCGTTTATTAAATGGTGTCATTGATCCTACTGATGGCAGCATTGAAGTTCTTGGGTTGGATCCAAAACTAAATGGGGAGAAAATACGAGAAATATCGGGAATCGTAACGGAAAGTGCTTCTTTATACCATGAGATGTCTGCTTGGGATAACCTTAAGTTTTTTGCCAAAATCTATCGTACACACGATGATAAACGGATTGAGTACCTTCTAAAACAATTCGATATGTGGGAGCATAAAGACAAATTGGTGGGAACTTTTTCGACAGGTATGAAGAAAAGAATTGCACTTGCCAAAGCATTGCTACATAAACCAAAGCTATTGTTTTTAGATGAGCCGACAAATGGATTAGATCCAGAAGGCATTCAAATGGTCATAAAATATTTAGAACGAGTGAATAAAGAGGAAAAGGTTACAATCTTAATTTGTTCTCATGTGTTACATCAGTTAGAACATATATGTGACACATTCTTATTTATTAACGATGGCACCATTATTGAACAAGGGAACCGAAAGGAACTCGAAGAAAAGTATTTACAAGAAGTAGTGGTTCAAATGGAGACAAATCTGGTTGATGCTAAAATCTTTGATTTTAACGGGAAGAGAATTGGAAAAAATCAAGTGGAATTTAAATTACCTTCCAAAGATGCCATCACTCCACTATTGCAAAAAATATTAGAAAATCATTGGGTTCATACATGTAAAATCATTAATAACGATTTAGAATCCCTGTATTTCAAAATAAGAGGTGAAACCCATGAATAAGGAAGTAGTAAAAGCGTTAGTTCATAAGGATTTAAAAAGTACCTTTACATCCAAAAAAGTATGGGTACCCATGGTCATCGTATCTGTTGTAATTTGTACATTGCTCCCTCTTGTTTTTGCCTATATTGGGACTCAAACCGAACTCTTAAGTAAAGATTCAGGAGATACTAAACAAATCGTTGATACATTTATAAATCAATTTCCAGAAAGTGAAACAAAGGAAAAAGTGTTATCACTTCCAAACATGGGGTTACAATTTCTTTATCTTTTCTGTAGTTTTATGATAGCTCCATTCTTTTTGCTCGTTTCAATTATCAATTCAATGGTAACGGCGTCTAATAGCTTCGCAGGTGAGAAGGAGCGCAAGACATTGGAAAGTCTCTTATTTGCACCGATTGCCGTTAAGGATCTTTTTTTAGGTAAAGTGTTAGCATCGTTTATCCCAACGATGTTAATGACATACAGCGTATTCATTCTCGATGTCATACTAGTCAATCTATTAACCTATTCTATTTTTCAAGAGTTACTTTTTCTAAGCCCTACATGGTTAGTGTTAATGTTTTGGGTTGTGCCAATTCTCGTTTTATTTAATATTCTCGTAAATGTATTCATATCGGCAAAAGTAAAAACGTTTCAGGAGGCACAGCAATTTGCTGGAATTTTATTGCTGCCGATAATTGGGCTTTTTGTCGGACAAATATCTGGCCTCTTTTTTATTAATCCATTGCTTCTATTTATTCTTGGGCTTGTCCTCTTAATAGGAAACTTTATTTTATTGAAGTTCATGGCAAAATTTAACCAACGGAACGCCCTTTTTGAGAGTCAGATTCATTAATCAATATCCTTCAAGTTATCTACAGGATTTGTTTTAATTAACAGAAAACTGAGGATAACTATACAAAATACGAGTTATCCACAGGAGGTTTTATGCATTTCATCAATGCATAGAGGGGCATTGTGGACAACTAAATTGAAAAAAGTGGTAGCCACCGTAAATCATATACGGGGCTACCACTTATTTTTTTAAAAAAATAGTGAATTAACCAGAACTGCATAGGTAAACTTCAATTATTTTTCTGGATAAATCTTTTTAGTTGTTAGAACTTCGAAAGCATCATCGACTGCCTCAGCAAAGCAAATTGGTTCCTCTATTTTTTCAAAATGAATATACATAAGGCGAGGGTCGTCAAATAACCAATGATTATGGAATGCCGTTACGATGATATTGTGCTCTCGGAGTCGGCTTACTAAAGGGTTAAATTCCTCCTGAAGTATAACTGATTCACCACTGCAAAGAGCGGTTCCATCTCTAGTTAATGATTCGAATACAAACATTTGAGGAATTAATAAAAACGATTGAGCTCTTCTACCTAAAACGGTAGGCTTAATATTCGTGCGAGCTTTCATCACCATACAAATTCCGTCTTCAAAGGTATGCATTCCGCCTAGTATTTTATGAAAATCCTCACATAACTCTTCTGCCTGTTTAGAGGAGCCACCTCGATGAAAACCAAAGTCAAAGCGGAAGTCTCTCCTACCTATTTCCCTATCGGTCAACACCTCTAAAGCCTCACATACTTTTTCGGCAAAGCATAAAGGTTCGTCGATTGATTCAAAATGAATGAACATCAGACGTGGTTCATCAAAAAGCCAATGATTGTGAATGGCTGTTACAATAATACCATTCTTACGTAACTGCGAGACAAAAGGGTTAATTTCTTCTTGAAGGATGACGGTTTCTCCTAAGCAAAGTGCTCTTCCATCACCATCGATATTTTCAAAAGAAAAAGCCTGCGGAACAAACATAAAAGATTCTGCTCTTCGTCCTAAAACAATAGGATGTAAGTTACTTCTTGATTTTGTAGCTGTACAAACTCCATTGATTACACTTGGTGTTGCATCAAGAATTCTTGCAAACTCTATACAAAGGCTACTAGGCTGATTATCCACTTTCTCACTCCTAATTCAGATTCATAGACAATGTATGCCAGATAATAGCGTTTGTAAGGGCAAATGTTACTAATGGATAAAATACATCCCTATCAATAAATTTATCCTTTGGCTGGATTGCACCATGGTCAATAAAGAAATTGCAAACTATAAATTGAATTTTCTAGAGACTATTTTCAAATAGACAAAGCTAACTTCAACCCATATCCAGCTATAAAATAATGTAAATAAGAATATGGAACCAACTATAGAATAGTTGAAGCTACTGGAAACCGATGGACCCAAAATAGGAAATTTAATTCCGTATAACAAAATCATAATTCCAATCGTTAAAAAGAGGGAGCCGCATAATAGGATGCTAAGTCTTTTTTCAAAAAAGTGAAAAGCCATACCAATGCCCAATCCTAACAATCCAGTTGTAAACGGAAAGACGATGAGTTCACTTGGGACAAGGACAAAAATTAAGAGAATCGAAATCATGTAGGAAATGAATCCAAGAGACTTTGAAAAAACGGTACAAATCAAAATGGGTGCAGAAGCTAATGGACTAATGAAATATCCGATTACTGGTAAAATCCCTCCTGCTAAATGGAAAAGTGTTGCCAAGCTACTGAGTATGGAGCCTAAAACCAATCGTTTTGTTTTAGGAAAATCGTTAAAAGCAAGCTGAATGGATTGAATCTCCTTTGAAATTGACCTGAAAAAATACACCTGATTCACCTCATTAATAGTGACTATAAGTAATAGGTATTTAGCCAAATCGATTTATATACAATTTTTTGGAAAACTCCTTGCCCCTTTTGATAAATGGGGGTTTTTTGCCATTTTAAAGGGCAAAATAAAGAAAAATCAACTCGAAAAGAGGATTCCAATGAAAGCAACAGATCTACTTGTTCAATGCCTAGAAAAAGAAGGGGTTGAATATGTTTTTGGAATAATGGGGAAGGAAACTCTTGACCTAATGGATTCATTATCAAAATCTGATAAAATTCAGTTTGTAAATGTTCGCCATGAACAAGGGGCAGCTTTTATGGCAGATGTTTATGGGAGATTAACCAAAAAGGTTGGCGTGTGTTTGGCTACCTTAGGACCCGGAGCAACGAACCTTTTGACAGGCATAGCAAGTGCAAATCTAGACCATTCACCAGTGGTAGCTATAACGGGACAAGCAGGTTTTGAGAGACAGCATCCAGAATCTCATCAATATTTAGATATAGTTAAAATATTTGAACCTGCAACAAAGTGGAGCGTTCAAATCAAAGAATCGCAATCGATTGCTAAAATAATTCGAAAAGCCTTCCGAGTAGCAGCCATGGAAAAGCCAGGTGCTGTTTTAATTGAATTGCCAGAGAACCTAGCAGCACAAATGATTTCAAATCAACCGTTACCCGTAGTCCCTATTCCAAAAAGTGAACCCATTGGTCAAGCAATAGAGGAGGCTTTAACTCTCATTGCCCAGTCACAGAAACCACTCATCATTGTAGGCAACGGGGTTATCAGGCAAGATGCAGTGGCTGACCTCCACGCTTTTGTGGAGAAGCTTCAATCACCAGTGATCCATAGTTTTATGGCAAAAGGAGTGCTTCCCAAAAATCATCCCCTTAATTTTTTTACTTTTGGTTTTAGTAAGAAGGATGAAGTGTTACCTTTAATAGAGGAATCCGACTTATTAATTGTGGTAGGGTTTGACTTTATTGAACAACTACCAAAAGAGTGGAATAAAAAGGCTAGATCTATCCTACATATTGATGCACTACCAGCAGAAATGGATGAATACTACCCTGTTAAGGTAGAATTAGTTGGTGATATATCTCAAACGTTCAAGACGCTTAATAAACAAGCTATTCCAACTAAATCATGGTTTCCGATAGGGAATTTAAAAAATCAGATTAAACAGGCCTATCAAATTGATTCAGATTTGAAACAAAATCAAATGATGACGATTGAAAACATCTTAAAGGTTATTGAAAAGACCTCAACAGAGGATACCATCGTCATTTCTGATGTCGGTTCTCACAAATTATCCATTGCCCGAACCTATCAACCGAAACAGGCAAATCGTCTAATTATTTCAAATGGTTTAGCTTCGATGGGAATTGCCCTGCCAGGAGCGATTGGAGCCCAATTAGCCTGCCCAGCGGCACCGGTTATTTGTATTACTGGTGATGGCGGGGCATTAATGAATATTTCTGAATTAGAGACAGCTAAACGGTTAGGTATTGCGTTTACTATCATAATTTTAAATAATTCAACATTAAAGTTAGAGGAACAAATGATGATAGAAAGATTCGGAAATAGTTTTGGTGCAGCATTTGGAAACCCTGATTTTGTGCAGCTGGCTCGAAGTTTTGGAATAAAAGGGGTAAGAACTAGTCAACTAGCGGAGTTTGAGGAAACCTTGATGGAAGCTCTAACTCAGAACACAGAGGTTACGTTGATCGATGTTCAAATGAATATTGATTCTCATAGATAAGAGAAGGAGCAAATCAAATGATTTGCTCCTTCTTCAAAAGCCCTAATATCTATATTAATATACTCTGCGAAAAATGTAGAATTTTGTATTGGTTAAATGAAGACTACATAATGGTATATAAATGTATTGTTTAATCAAACGTTTGATTGAAAATTGTTATGTTAAAATAGTAAAATATATTCTAGAAAAAAATAATCATACTAAATTATTTTAATTAAATAGGATCTATGATATCGTAATATGACATCAAATTACTAGAGTATTGATGAGGTGATAACGAATGAAACCGATTTTTAAATATCGTGGTGGGAAACTAGCAGAAATTAAGTCTTTTCAACATCACATACCAGAAACCTTCGATACTTATATTGAACCCTTTTTTGGCGGTGGAGCTGTATATTTCTTTTTAGAACACCCAAAATCAATTATTAATGATATTAATGAGAAATTAATTAATACGTATAGACAGATTTCAGATCGTAATAGTTATCATAAAGTAAGAAGCCAATTGGACATTCTTCAAGAGATATATGAAAAAAATCAGTTAGAATATGAATTAATAAAAAAGGATAATCCAACTGAACGTATCCCGAATAAAAATGAAGAATTATATTATGAGATGCGTAACCTGTTTAATTATCCTACAGATGAATGGTTAGAATCGGTTGTTTACTTTTTTATTAATAAAACAGCTTACAGTGGAATGATTCGTTATAATAAACAAGGTGAATATAATGTCCCTTTCGGAAGATATAAGAATTTTAATACAAAATTACTGACGAATGAACATCATGAATTATTAAATAAAACTGAAATTTACAATACGGATTATTCTACAATTTTTAACAAGGCTGCTTCAAATGATTTTATGTTTCTTGACCCGCCTTACGATTGTATTTTCTCAGACTATGGTAATGAAGAGTTTACAGGTGATTTCGGTGAGGATGAACATTTTAGATTAGCACAGGATTTTAGAAATCTTGATTGTAAGGCATTAATGATCATAAGCAAAACACCGTTAACAACGAAATTGTATAAAGACTTTGTTGTAGATGAGTATCATAAAAGCTATTCCGTTAATATTAGAAATCGTTTTAAAAGCGAAGCAAAACATTATATTATCCGTAATTATGATCTATCAAAGGTTAGTCTATTAAAAGAAGAATTATTGCTAAATAAATAGAAACTCTAGGCTGTCGAACTTTTAATACTCGACAGCCTATTAAGTTGGTCCATGCTATAGGTATACCATATTTTTAAAAATAGGATGAAACTTTCTTTTTTACTTATCTTGTGATTCGAGAACGCGTCGAATATATGTTAGATGGTCGCCGTCTTCTTTTTTTAGAATCTTGATAATCAGTGGTTTCGTAATGCTCATAATTAATCCACTCGTTTTTACTTCACATTGAAACTTTACAATTGTCCCATTATTGCCTTCACTTAACTGATAGTGATAAGTCACTTTTAAACCATTTACTTCGCTCTGTGCGGAAAAGGCAGTTGCAGCTTCATATTGAACGACCTCAATCATTGCCTCTGCATTTCTACCTCGAATAACTTTGGTTTCCTTAAATTTAGAACCTACCCCAATTGGTCCATCCGTAAGTTTTTCAACATTTATGATGTCCTCATTCATTTTGGGACCATTGCGTAAATCTGAAATAAACTCAAAGACTTCTGTAATTGGACGGTCTATCGTAGTTTTATCTGAAAATGCTGGTTTCATAAAAAAACTCCTCTAAGAAAATTAGTACTGAATCTCATTTGATTATAGCATGGTAGGGTGTTTGTGGATTAGTTGTTTCATAACATAAAACCTACCACCACATCTCTAACAATCAAAATAAAAAGTACGAACATATATCTTAATTAAACGTTTGATTAATGTAACCTTAAGTACCGCCAGGACTGAATTTTATTGCATTCAATCAAACGTTTGATTAGGATGGTAGCTATGTTGTCACCTGAAAGTGAAATAGGTACTTTTACAAAATAATAGAAAGAGAATGAGTTCTTGGACTCATTCTCTTTCTATTATTTAATCATTCTTAATTTCGGCGATCGTCAAACCAGCCAATTAAATGCTGTAGACGCTCTAAGCGATGTTTCGGTTTGCCAGAACGAGAAAGCTCATGGCATTCATCCGGGAAGCGAACTAACTTTGTTTCCACGCCTAGACGCTTAAGGGCAATATACCATTGCTCAGCTTGCTCCATTGGGCAACGTAAGTCCTGTTCGCTGTGCAAGATGAGTGTTGGTGTTTTCACATTACGAGCATGAGTCAAAGGTGAAACCTTTAATAGCTTTTCTACATCATCCCAAAGGTCCGCATGTCCATGCTGCCATTCTGTGAAGAAGAAACCAATATCACTTGTTCCGTAGAAGCTGTGCCAGTTACAAATACTGCGCTGAGTAACGGCTGCTTTGAAACGATCTGTACGAGTAACGATTACGTTCGTCATATATCCGCCGTAGCTTCCGCCAGTTACGAATAATTGGTCTTGGTCGATATAGTTGTAGTTTGCTAATGCATGATCAACACCAGCCATAATATCTTCATAATCCATTCCGCCGTAATCACCGATAACCGCATTTACAAATTCATGACCATATCCATGGCTTCCTCTTGGGTTCGTGTAAAGCACAACATAACCTTTAGCGGCCATTAATTGCATTTCATGGTGTAAACCATTTCCGTATGCTGTAGCAGGACCACCATGAATTTGAAGAATCATCGGATATTTTTTACCATCTTCATATCCAAACGGCTTTAAAATCCAGCCTTCAGTATCTTGACCATCCGTGCTCTTATAATGGAAATTTTCAGGAGTACTTAAATAAACCTCGTTATAAAGCTCTTGATTCCAATTAGTTAGCTTCACAACGTTATTCACATTTTTTAAATCTTGAGTGACTACATCACCTGTTGAGTGAGGAGTAGCAAGAACAAGAACTGCTTGATCATCACTTACAATATCATATGAAGTAACAGATGCAACGGAAGGAGAAAGGGCAGCTGAAACCTCGCCTGCTAGATTCACGCTAAATAATTGGCAATCACCGCCAACCGTAGCATTAAAGTAAATGTTAGTGCTTGAAGAATCCCAAATTAAACGTTGCTCTGCTGTGTCATACTTCGCATCAACACCAACGAGATTTCCAACTGTGTAATCAAAGCCTTCTGTTAAATTCGTTAACTCACCTGTCTCTAAAGATAGTAGGAGAACATTGGCATTACCTTGACTTCTTTCACCACGTGTATGACCAGCAACAGCTAACCATTTACCGTCTGGTGAAACGGAAGGAGCCATTATATAGCCATTTCCTTGGTAAAATAATGACTCTTCCTTAGATGCGATATCATATTTCCAAATCGCTGGCAGGTAACCCCACTCTTGATCTTCAGCCTTTGTACCAATATAAAAAAGACTTTTTCCGTCTGGAGAGAAGCGTGGTTGACCAAAATCATGCTCACCTTCAGTAAGCTTTGTGTAAGATTTTGTATCAACATCAAATAAATAAACATGCTTACGATCGTCGTTATAAATACCAACTCCATCACCTTTATAACGAAGTCTAGTAATCACCTTTACATCACTTTTTTCTTCTTTCTTTTCTTCGTCTTTATCAGTGGTAAGCTTTAATTCGCCGCTAACCGTAAGAGCAAGTTGACTACCATCTGGAGACCAAACAAAATCGCCAATTCCTTGTTTTATGTCGGTTAATTGAATCGCTTCTCCACCCTCAGTATGTAATAGATAAACTTGATTTTTTCCTGTACGGTTTGAACGGAAAGCAAGTGTGCTTCCATCTGGGGACCACTTTGGTGCTGCGTCTTTTACTAAGCTATCCTTTGAATAATGAGAAGTAAACTGTCTGCCTTCCCCTTTTAAATTAGTGACATAGATAAAAGAATAATAGCCATCTTTTTCTTTATCTACATGAGTTAAAACATAGGCAACCTTGTCTTTAGTAGGTGAGACTTGAGGATCTCCTACAAACTTAAACTTAATTAAATCTTCTGCTGTAATCGGACGTTTTGTCATTATAATACCTCCAAATTGGCAATCTATAAGTCTAGTTTATCATTTCGATAGACGAAGTAAAATAGAATATTTCTATATTTCAAAATAAATTGAACATTCCTGTTTGAGCTTATTTCTCTAATTTGCAGATTATGCTACCTACAATAGTAGATAATAGTGTTTTTCTTTATAGTAAAAAATTTTTGGAGTTGGTAATCGAATTTTTATGAATGTTTGTTAAAAGTTAAAAGCTATTCTCTAATTCATCCACAATCCTTCCTACATGGGCAATAGCTTGTTTGATGACATCTGTCGTTGACAATTCCAGACCAGCCTGCCTATATAGATCAAGCCCACTCATCGAACCTCCGAGTTTAAGTACATTTGTCCATTGTTCACCAACTGATGTTCCTTCAGTTTTTATACGGTTTGCAATGACTGTGGAAGCCGATGTGCCAATAGAATAAGTAAAAGGATAAAGACCCATATAGTAATGAGGCTGTCTCATCCAGGTTAATTTGGCCCCATCATCTATTTCGACCGTTTCGCCCCAGAATTCCGAGAGTATAGCTCCTTTTGTGTTACTGATCACCGCAGTTGATAAAGGCATCATTTGATCAGCCATTTTATAAAGTCTTCTTAACAATTCAGCCTCTAAAATATGGGTTACACAATTGTGATGATAACTCATCATGGAATACATGTTTAACCAGCGATGTAATCGAGGATCATCTCGATTATCTTTCAAGTATTGGACAATTAAATGTTCGATCAAAGTAGACGGTGCCTCTACAAACAATAAGGATTGGCCATTGTTGATGATATTCTGATTTTGAGCTGAAAGGGTGAAATGTAACGCGTGCCCGAGCTCATGTCCAAGGAGTATCATATCAAATAAATTTCCACCCCAAGGATAAAAGGAATAGCCATGAACTCCGTGAACACCACCGCCAAAGGCAATCATTCTTCGCCCGATATTATCACCTCTATATACCCATCTATCGGTAAATACCTTTCGCATTTGTTCTTGATACTCAGATCCTAAAACCCCGACAGCTTCAACAATGATTTCGCCTGCTTCTTCATAACTAATAGGAGGATCAAACTCAGGATCTAATGGCGCTTTCACATCTGAGAAAAGCAGTTTATCTAATCCAAGTTGGCGTTTGCGTAAACGAGCATATCTTTGCATATGTGGTGCAAGCTCTTGTTGAAAGGTATCTAAGACCTCTTCAAAAAACGAGGTAGAAACACCATCCCCTGAATAAAAGTGATTCGCAGCGGGTGATGAATAATGAAGCAAATAATCCATCGTCGTAGGATAGTTTCGCAATTTTGCAATCGATACATTTTTATTTACTTCACTAGATAAAGTTTGTGCTAATCCATGTTGATATTTTTTCAAACCATCTGTTAAGGACTCATAGGCATTTCTGCGCAACACTGTATCAGGTGAAGTTTCAATTTGGGTCATATACATGAATAATGAGACAGGTACTTCTTTGCCGGATTTATCTTTCACTGGCTCAAATTTCAAATCTGAAGCGGTAATATTTAGATAAACAGAATTAGGTGTATCTAAAGTTTGATTTAAAGAAGCTAATAAATTCTCTATCTCCGGCTCTAAAGAATGGTCACGTAATTCTTCAACTTTTCCTAAAAATCGGTGATAGGTTAGTAGACCTTTCTCTTCATCTATGTACTTAGTTAGGATTTTTTTAGGTAAATATAAAAAAGTATTAACGATATTTGTACTAACATTAAAGGATTTTTTTCCTAGAGTTTGCGTACGCCCCATCCTATTTTGATTTACTGGATCGGTCCCATCTTCCGAATATTTATAAAAGGCATAGCTAGAAGTACGATTATAGCTCCCCATTAAACAATCGTATCTTTCAAGTAAATCAAGTGTACTCTTGGCACTATCTAACTGAATAGTGCCTTTTAGAAACTCATCCAATTCCTTTTCAACTTGAATATAGGCTTTTTCCCATTCTTCCTCAGAAGAAAAAATATCTGCTAGATTCCAAGTTTCATCAACAGGAACTTCATTCCGGGTTATTAAGCTCATTTAGCATACTCCTTTACTATTTGTTTATATAACAGAATTTTTAGATAATGCACTTTAAGAATAAATTAGTTCTTGGAGGTATGTCAAAATAAAGCATAGTAACCCATTTCGAAGGTTTGAAGAGGACGAATCTATCCCTGTAATCTTCAAAATGTAGAAGTCTATTTTTGGAATTACAACGGTCAAGATAAGAGGCTACTTGTTCAAAAAAATGGAGCAATTTCCCCTACATATGTTTAATTATTATCTAAAAAAAATGCTAAACCTTCGTTTTCTAAAGCCTTCCTAAGTTTAGGTAATGAAGCTGGTCCCATTCCGTGAAATTGTAAAATCTCTTTTTCGCTAAATGTGGATAGCTGCTGTAAAGAAGTTATCCCTTTGTTTTCCAATGCGCGTCTAGCTGGTGCGGATAGTAGCGAAAGAAATCCCGTTTCGGGCTTACGCTCTTGTTCACATATCGGGCAGGTTGGACAGTCACTACTTTTGTAATAGTTGTGACCTTTATTGCATGTCCTTAAATTTTTCTCAGAGGTTGTCATTTAAACATTCTCCTTTTCACAAGATGATTTAGGGGAGAGCAAGTTTTTTGATCATGTCTTTACTTCTGGTGCTATCAGAAAGTATTTCTACGACAAGTGAAGGGATACCTTTATAATAATCTTTTTCGTCTAACTTTTCCTCCAAGTCACAAATATTCATATTATCAGGCTGAACGATATTAATGCTCTCTGGTGTTCTTTTAAGTTCTATGCCTGCAAATAGATTTCCCCATCAGAAAAGAGCCTATCAAATTTTTCTCTTTTTCATGACAAAATACGACTTAGGAATAATAATTTTTGTCATTTCCTGGGCAATAGTGGGAGATTTTATCGGAAATAGTGATAAAAACTCGATATTTCCACTATTTATATGTTGCCTTAAAGCGTTTATGGTTTAAGGCGTATTCTTGAGAATCTTCATTAAAATATCCTAAACTTTTAGTAGATTAAAAAATGGTGGAGGGATATTTTTATGAAGAGAAGAATGGCAGAGCCTTACAAAATTAAAGCAGTTGAGCCTTTAACAATGTTAACCTATGAAGAAAGAAAGGAAGCTTTAAAACAGGCAGGCTTCAACACATTCCTTATCGATTCGGCTGATGTTTACATCGATTTGTTAACGGACAGTGGAACAAGCGCAATGAGTGACAGACAGTGGGGAGCTTTAATGGTGGGGGATGAGGCATATGCGGGAAGTAAAAGTTGGAAGAAGTTAGAAGCTGCGGTGCGAGAGATATATGGCTACAAATATATATTACCAACTCATCAAGGACGAGGTGCCGAAAACATTTTATCGCAGCTGAAAATAAAGCCAGGTGACTACGTTCCAGGAAATATGTATTTTACCACGACAAGAGCCCATCAGGAACTTAATGGTGCAACCTTTGTTGATATTATTATTAATGAGGCACATGATTCTTCTATTGAACTTCCTTTTAAGGGGAACGTAGACCTTCAAAAATTGTCTAATCTCATCCAAAACGTTGGACCGGAACGTATTCCATATGTATGTGTAGCGATAACGGTCAATATGGCTGGGGGCCAGCCCGTGAGCATGCAAAACTTGCGTGAGGTTTATGAACTATGTCATCGATATGGAATTGATGTGATGTTCGATGCCACTCGCTGTGTCGAAAATGCTTATTTTATTAAAGAAAGAGAAGCGGGATACAGCAATCATAAGATCAAAGATATTTTAAAAGAAATGCTTTCTTACTCGGATGGATGTACGATGAGTGGAAAGAAGGACTGTCTCGTTAATATCGGAGGCTTTTTAGCGATGAATGATGAAGATTTGTATGCCCGTTCTCGTGAGTTGGTGGTTGTGTATGAGGGAATGCCGTCATATGGAGGAATGTCAGGTCGTGATATGGAAGCGATGGCACAAGGAATCTATGAATCTATCGATGACCACTATATTAGCCACAGAATCGAGCAGGTTCGCTATTTAGGTCAGCAGTTGATTGATGCTGATGTTCCAATCGTTAGACCAGTTGGTGGTCATGCTGTTTATTTGGATGCGAAGCAATTTTTACCTCATTTACAACAAGAGGAATTTCCTGCTCAAGCTCTTGCGGCAGCCTTGTATCTTGATTCGGGTGTAAGAGCGATGGAGCGTGGTATCATTTCTGCAGGACGAAACAAAGAGACTGGTGAACATAATAAACCACGACTAGAGCTAGTCCGATTGACGATTCCGCGCAGGGTGTATACGAATAGCCACATGGACGTGGTTGCGGATTCCGTTATTTCACTCTTTGAAAAGAGAAATCAAATTAGTGGTTTAAGAATGGATTATGAACCTCCAACACTGCGATTCTTTAATGCAAGGTTTTCGCCACTTTCCGAAAATCAAGAGTTAATTGCTGCAGAGGAGAATGTGGTTAGTACCCAATAAGAAGTGTTTCTTTATGATTTCTAGGAGACTATTACTAGTATATTTCTATAAAAAAATACAAAAAAGGAAGAAGCCTTTGGACCCATTCCAAAGGCTTCTATAAATGAGTAGATATTTTTGTCGATACCGGATTCAATAAATATTTTCCTCTATGCCAAACAGTCTTAAACTCTCGTCTCACTTAGTTTAAGTACTTTTCTTCAAAACTATTAGAAGAACAATGGGGGTTGCTGAATAGTGTTTTATACCTGTCTGAATATGTTAACTGGGCATAATTGTCTATGTTTTTTATTGTTTTCAAATAATTCTAATTATTCATGTAAATAATATCTTCCCGTTCTATAATGAATTGAATGTAAATTTGTGGGAGGTATGGAATATTGAAGAAAAAATTTATTGTACCTGTTGTTCTGTCGTCAGTGATGTTGGTAGGAACTATTCCAGTTAGTAATGTATTTGCGCAGCCGGATAATTCAAGTTTGGTTAGTAGTGTACAAGCTTCTAAGGAGTGGAATGAGAAAGCAAATGTTCCTGTTTTTGTAAAAGAGCGATTTGCAGAAAAATTCTCTTCTAGTACTCCTTCCAATGCCTTAAACTATTTGAAGAAAAACCAAGGGAAAACCGGAATTAATAACCCAGAGAAAAGCCTAAAAGTAAAAAATGTACAAAAAGATGAATTGGGTATGACTCACGTCCGCTTTAATCAAGCAGTAAATGGGGTTAATGTAGAGGGAGCAGACATTATTGTCCATTTTAGTAAGGATAATGAGGTAGTATCTGTTAACGGAAGAATAAATCAGACGATTGATGATGCTGTAGTCGACACAACGGCTTCCTTAAGCAGTGATGCTGCACTAAAGGTGGCACTGTCCTCTGTCAACGCGCCAGAAGAGCTGACTTATGAGCCAACTTCTGAGCTTGTTATCCTTCCCTTTGAAGGAGAGAATCGAACGGCGTATAAAGTAAATGTTAACTTCATGGGGGATGAGCCTGGAAACTGGTTTGTTTTTGTGGATGCAAATTCGGGTGAAGTTATTGATGAGTATAATGGCTTAATGCATGCGGATGAAATGAAAACACAAAAAGGGGTCGGAAAAGGTGTACATGGCGACCACAGGGAATTACATATTACTCAAGTGAAGGAGCCAAATTCCGGAACGAAGTTTGCGTTAGCGGATTACTCTCATGAGAACCTTGGAGGAATTGTAACGTACGATGCTAAAAATGATAACACATCCAGTAATGATACAGTTTATGTTGGGAATTCTGCAGCATTTATCGGTGACTATGATCGAGCTGCTGTCGACGCACACTATAATTCCGAAAAGGTTTATGATTATTTTCTAAATGAACATGGTCGTAATTCCTTAGATGGAAATGGGATGGCGATTATTTCAAAAGTTCACTATGGTACCAATTACAACAATGCTTCCTGGAATGGGCGTTGGATGACCTATGGTGATGGTGACGGGATATTCATGACTTCTTTATCAGCTGGTCTTGATGTTGCTGCCCACGAAATGACTCATGGTGTTATCACTCATTCAGCAAATTTAGTTTACCGTAATCAATCCGGCGCATTAAACGAATCATTCGCAGACATCTTTGGTGTACTCGTTGACGATGCGGATTGGGAAATGGGCGAGGATATTATGGCACCGGCTGCTAAAGCTGACGGTGTAACAAGATTGCGAAGCTTGAGTAATCCTAACAGTGTAATAGTCAGCAATGAGCAAAGAAGGGCGTACAGTACAAATGGCGGAGTATATCCAGATCACATGGATGAATTCTACTATATGCCAACTTCGGTAGATGGTGGAGGAGTCCATGTTAACTCCTCGATTACAAACCATGCTGCATACTTAATTGGTCAAGAGATTGGAAGAGAAAAATTAGGTAAGATTTACTATCGTGCTTTAACTGTTTATTTAACCTCAAATTCTGATTTCAGTGACGCACGTCAGGCTATTGTTCAGTCTGCGGTCGATCTTTATGGTGAAGGAAGCGCTGAAGTGGCAGCAGTTCATTCTGGATTTGATTCGGTGGGAATTTACTAAGTCAATTATAATGTCTACAAGAAAAATTGAATTCTGGATTTAATTGAACATTTAAAAACTCCCTCAGACTTAGAGTTTGAGGGAGTTTTTCTATGACCGTACAAGTATCTTATAGTGTTGTGTTATATACTTTGTTGCCTTTCTACGTATACACTAACAGATGATTATTTCTGTATAAAATATAATTCTCCTAGAATTTCATTTACTTGATAACGATCTGGTGAAAGCTCTTTTTCAATAAAAGAGTTAACTTCCGATTGTTCGATATCGTACATTACTTCAATTTCTTTAGAAAATAGAAGTTTTTCTTTTTCAAGCAAGCTGGAAAGGGATGGTTGTTGTTTTGGTTGCAATTCTTCCAAATTTAGAACTTGTTTTAATCCGTCAACATAGTTTTCAAACGGACGGCCACCAACAATTTTTACGCCTTTATTTTCCTCATTGATCATGATAATGGTAGGGAAACCTCTGGCACCTAAGTCTCTAGTTAGACCAAAATCTTCATTCAATAATTGTTGTCCGATTGGTTGTTCAGCTTTATTTACAATCGCTTCTCCGTTAAGACCAAGTTTATTTACGATTTCAATCATAACAGATTTTTCTGAAATATTCTGATTAAATGCGAAGAGTGCTTCTCTTGTACGGCGCAAGTATTCAAATGCGGTTTTCTCATTATGGTCTTTTTGAATTACCTTAAATACACGAGAGGGTGGGTAGGATGATTGAACTGGATTATCAATCATTAAAGTCCCATCGATTGGCATCCTTGAAAATTCTCCAACTTCTCTCCAGTGACCTGCAACATCGGCTGGTTTATAAATTCCATTTGCAGGATCGATTGGTCCGTCATGCCATTTTTCCAGCAAACCACCCATAACCGTATGAAAGTTAAAATGATCTCCATACTGCTCTACAAAACGACGAAGAACGGGTTCGATTGCCCAGCAATGAGAACAAATAGGATCAGTTACGTAATAAAGATTAACCGATTTTTTGGGTTGATTAAAATCAATAACCTCGATTACCTCTTCTCCAGCTACTCCACATACACCTGTTTCCAAATCACAAATCATATTATTATTGTTCTTCAATTCATTTCCCTCATTTCTTTTATTATTAAGATTAAAGTGCTTTCAAAGACGCAATACCTTTTATTTGCTTTACAATTGAATTGTAAGTGATAATGAAAATCATCAATACCAATACTTCATTGAATTTGTCGTTTATACAACACAATTAGGAATTTGTTTAAAAAGTAGGAGTGATAACAAAATGACTCAATCTAAAACAGACCCGCGAGTTTTACGTACTCGCAAATTAATTATGGATTCTTTCATTGACCTTTCAGGGAAAAAGGAGTTTAAGGATATTACCATTAAGGATATAACGACAGAAGCCATGATTAATCGTGCAACTTTCTATTATCATTTTGAAGATATATATGACTTATTAGAAAAGGTATTATCAGAAGTATTGTTAGTTAATTTGAATTATGATATTTACCAGAATGACGAACTAAATGAAGAAGCTTTTGTTCGTATCTTTCAAGCGATAACCAATTTCCAAAAGTCATTATCCAATCGATGCCATAGGGGATACGAAGATACCATTGCTCGAATAATTAGAGAACAGCTCGAAGTTATTTTTTACAAGATGCTGTTAAAACAAAAAAGAACGGAAGAGGATGAAGCACTAAAAATTACTGCTGTCATCTTAAGTTGGGGAATTTATGGGGCTTCTGTAGAATGGAAAAGAAATAGTAAGGATGTATCGCCAGAGGAATTTGTTAAATCAGCCATTCCATATATCATTTCTGGGATTGATTTTGGCTCTAAAAACTAAGTCGCAAATTAACGTTTTAATAGGGAATGAGGAAAAGGACAGGGGAAACTCCTGTCCTACAAATCTTTCATTCCTTTAATAAAGGCAATGATGACTATTTCTACACTCTTATCCACATCTAAAGACATTTTAAAGCCACCCTTTTGCTCCAAAGCTGAAAATCCATGTAAAATACTGCGTAATCCTCTAACGGCATGTAAAGCTAGATCTCCTTCTAAATGAAATGATTGTAACACCTGAACGGATAATTGGACGATTTTCGCCCCTGCCTGCTGCACTTCCATTTCTTCAGGATCAGGTGCCATTAATGTCGCTTCATATAAACCAGGATACTTTCGGGCAAAATGGATATAGGCTTTGCTTATCGAAAGCAGGGCTTCGTTGCCTGACACCCCAATAGCAGCCGTGACTAAATCATTATAAAGTTTTTCAAGTCCATATATAGCTAACTTTTTTCTTAATCCTGGCAGTCCATCAAAATGATTATATAAAGATGGGGGGCGAATATTTAGTTTTTTTGCTAAGTTTGCTAAAGTAACCTCTTGCATGCCATGTTGGTTGGCTAATTCTCCAGCAGCTTCAAGAATCGTTGGTATTTCAAGTCCAATTTTAGGTCTGGGTGACATCACTTATGCTCCTATTCTTATTTTTTTCTCTAAATGATGGATAGCCTGTTTCATTGCCGTTACGGGATTTTCTATCATTTCACCATGGCCAACTGCTAGTAAGCTTGGTTCCATTTCCGCTAATTTTTTCGCGCTTTTCAAGGCCGTCATTTTACTCCATGTGCCAAAAGCAGGGAAGGGAAACAAAGGTTTTATATCTCCAGCAACGGCAATCCCGCCCCTCGTTTGGAAAGCATCACCGGCAATTAATGCTTTAGTCCGATTATCGAAAAAAGACATGGATCCTGGTGTGTGTCCTGGTGATTCAATCGCCGTTAACGAACCGATTTGATCTCCTTCTTCTAATAGAAAAGTTGCTCGTGTTTTTAACTTTTTGGGAACTCCGCCTTTAATGGGGGCTTGTTCTTCATCCTTATCCAATGAACGGTCGCCATTCATTAATCGGTTATCCCGGACTGAAATATAGACTGGTACATCAGGTAGCTTTTCCATTATCAAATCTAATGCTCCAACATGATCTTCATGTGCATGTGTTAAGACAATTTTTGTAATAGGCTTACCAATGGAATCGGCAGCCTTTAATATTCCTTTGGAAAAATTACTTAGAGCTGCATCAATTAAAGTTAATCCATCTTCTTCCTCAACCAAATAACAATTCACCGGAAATATATGAGCCATAAACGTTACTTGATACAAATATCCCTTTTTTATCAATCTCATCACCATCTACTCCTTTTAACTAATATCGTTAGTTTTATTTTAACTAATACTATTAGTTTTATCAACTGTTTTTTCTATAATTTTGGAAAAAGTTGATGGAGAATAGGGACAGTTTAGTTCTTATGCCACCTTGGTAACAAATAGAGGGTATTTGTTACTGTGATTATTTTTACTGAACCGTTCCGTTTAGGTGTATAAATGACAATGAAAAAGGCGTGCAATCTGACAACAGATTTGACACGCCTTTTTCATTTATTTTGGTACTTTGAAACCGATAATTTTAAATAAAGAGCGAACCCTCAAGGAACAAGAGGAGGGAGTCGACATGGGTTGATAAATAAGCGGAGAAATTTCCCTTAATTACGAAATAGCACTGAAAATAGCTTAAATAGACGGAAGGATTCCGGCTATTTACTCAAAAAACGTCAAAATGGGTCATTTCGCTTTGCTTAACCGGAAAAACTCCGCTTATAT
>NZ_CAKJTG010000035.1 GCF_917563885.1 Pseudoneobacillus rhizosphaerae | reverse complement strand
GAAAACACTTTTGGGTTATAGCTTTGAATAATATTTAATTTAATATCACTTGGATATTTTGACATACAAAAAACTGCACCTCCAACTGTTAGATAGTGTCTAACAATTGGGGTGCAGTTCAGAAAGTAGGCTTTTATTTTGTTTTTTTACTAAAAAGTTGTTTCCACCAACTTCATAGAAAACTAGAACTTGAAATGAATTTTCTAAAATGGAATCGTAGGCTTTTAGAAATGATTTTCGTGGTTCTTCGCGCGAAAAAATCAATCAAACGTATGATTGATTTGCAACTTGGAGGAATTTAACAAGTATTCCTTATAATCAAACATTCTCTCATACAGTTCTACACAACGATCAAACATTTCAGGCTGAGCTCTAATTAAGGAATACAGGTTTGGTTTTAGATTTACTTCTAGTACCTTTTTTTCGTTTTCTCCAATTAAAAAATCTACTGCTAAGTAGTCAAATCCTAATCTGAAGGCTGCCCTTTCGGCTAGTTCTTTCATTTTAGAAATTAACTCCTCTTTGATCTTATATGAGCTGTCTAAGTGTGGCCTTAGAACGTTGTCCGTGTTATTAGGCTTTAAGTAATAAAACTCAACTTGTTGGCGAAAAAGGACAAATCGCAATTCGCATCTATGTTCAAAAAAACTAGAAATACAATGGCGTTTCTCCTTTGGTGCGGAAAGGGAGTATGCCTCTAATTGTTCTAAAGAGTTAAGCGCTACTAACCCTTCACCTTTTTTACCATCAAGAGGTTTTACTACTACTTTTTCCTGTCCATTATTAGAAAATTGATGATATAAAGCTCTAAGGTTTTCTCTATCAAATAAATGAATTTCCCTAGTAATGACACATGGTATGTTTTCCTTTTCAAGGATTATGGAGGTATGTACTTTATTTTTCGATATAGTTGGACTTTGGTGATTAATCGATATGTTCGAAACTCCTTCTGAATAAAAGAATAGGTCTCCTTTAGAGTATCTGGTTAGAAAATCTCCCTCTTCGATAATTTTTTCCACGTCCCACCCACGATTTGTGGCGGCTTGATTGATAAATGACTGCATAGGATCATTCCTTTTTTGTAAAAATATTTCTGCTCCTATTTTACTTCATGTTAGTGGGATATATCTTCTTTTATTAAATTAACACTCTTGAATTGTGTGTCGAAAGTTGATAATTATCGGGGAATGGTTGATAAAAAGAGGGAAAGGGTCGATAAGCAGGGGGGGGCGGTTGATAAAGTTGAAATAACGGTTGATAAAACTCTTGAGGAGCTAAATCACGGTTGATTGTTCGAAAAATTGTCAAAATTAGTGGCCACTTTCAACAGGGATTTTACTGGAAATATGGAAATTCTACTTATCTCAAGTAGGAGGAATCTAATTGATTAAAAAACCACGCCAAATTCCATTAAAAGTGCCATTTTGTGAAGCGTTAATACCACGACTTGACGCCCATCACCCTAAACTACCCATTATTAAAAATGAACATGGAACGTATTACTCAGGTTATATTGGTGAAAAGAATCTCGATTACCATTTAAGCACTCTCCTCCGAAAAAGTGACACGTCTACCTCTCGAATCGACACTCTAATTTTCACCATGAATTATTCCTTCATTTTTTATCAATAGGATATCAACCAAACTGTGATTTTATCAACCCTTTCTGCCCATTTATCAACCGTTTCACCCAAATTATCAACTTTCGACAAACAATTCCGCTTGCCCCCTCTTGAGTAACTGCAAAATTGCTACCCTAATAACCGGACCTGCCCCTAATGAAAGTGATTTGCTAAAAACCACCATGTTTTCCCACTAACTAACATGAAAAATAATTCCAAAAAAGGGTAAGATAATTAGCGATAACCTTGAGAGGTGGGATTTTATGTCTTTAGAATGGTTTGACAGAGTGGTTGGGGAACTGCAGGATAGCTTAGAGTCAATTTGTGATAAGTACGATCAAACTGGTCAAATGACTACTGAACGAGGTGCAAAGCACCCAAGAATTGAATTTTACACGGAAATTCAAGATGACTCTGAGAGAGAATACTTTTGCAGTCTCTTTTTTGACCCAAGCAACGAAGAGTTCTATGTTGAAACGGTTGACCCAGAATTCGGACATCTCAGCAAGATGATTTTACCTGATATTGAGGATATTGTTGAAGTAGTTCATGATAGCTTCCATGACTACATGAATGGCGATATGACTGAAGTTTCATATGCGGATGATTATACAGATTCTGCTGTAGTCTATGTGGAGGATGAGGACGATGGCAATATCGTTTATTTGGACAGTGATGCAGAGGAAGATGATGTCATCTACGAGGATATTGATGTGGAATGGGAAACGCCTGAAGTAACCGCTTATTTTGAGGAAAATGAAGTGGAAATCACGTATCAATTCGGAATTATTCCTGAAACTGGTGACGGGGTCTTGAAGAGGACCAATCGAATTTGGACAGATGAAGATGAGATTTTGAAGGATGAGACGAACTTTATTTTCAGTAAGGAAGAAGCTGGGACTATTATCGCGATGATTGCTAGTCATATGGATAAGATGAGTAGTATGGATGAATATCAATAATTATATGATATCAAAATTAATGAATGAAACCAAAGCGGCTCAATTATGGGCGGCTTTTTTGTTTTTTTTCGTCATTCGCCCTTTCGAAAATTACATAGAAGAACAACAATAACGACCTCTTTTTAGATACCCCATCAATATTCAATTTATCACGTAGAAAGAACAATATCTCTTTCTTTACTTTACAAAATTTCAGAAAACTTCTCAAAAAGTCGTCATTTTGTTAGCGTTCTCAACAAACTAAGTGTGAATTTAAAAAATGGTAAATTTTTATTTCGAATTTTGTTCAAAAGTGTTTTAACATTTGTTCATAATTTGTGTTATAGTTACTTTTGAAAGGTTGTTAACTAAAATGTAAGCCCTTAACAAAAACAAACAAGCACAGCCAGAAATTCCTTTAAGTCATCAAAGAAAAACTACAACAAAGTGGAGGAAATCTTATGAAATACATTATTGCCATCATTGGTCTATTAGTTGTTTTTGCGCTTGCCTTCGTAGCGAGCACTAATCGGAAAAAAATTAAAACGAAGCCGATTATTCTTATGGTTGTTATTCAAGTACTATTAGCCTTTTTATTACTTAATACAAAATTTGGACTAGTTTTAATTAAAGGGATTGCCGATGTTTTTGGCAAAATTCTCGAATATGCAGCAACGGGAATTTCGTTCGTTTTTGGAGGACTTGCGAATGAAGGGCAAATGCCATTTTTCCTAAATGTGTTACTTCCAATCGTGTTCATTTCCGTGTTAATTGGTATTTTTCAACACCTCAAAATTCTTCCTTTTATTATGAAAGCAATTGGTTTACTGTTGAGCAAAATCAATGGCATGGGGAAATTAGAGTCTTATAACGCTGTGGCATCTGCGATGGTGGGACAATCAGAAGTATTTATTACCGTTAAAAAACAGCTTGGCCAGTTGCCACCACATCGCTTATATACATTATGTGCTTCAGCGATGTCTACCGTATCAATGTCCATTGTTGGTGCGTATATGACGATGATTGAGCCAAGGTATGTGGTGACGGCACTTGTGATTAATTTATTTGGTGGATTTATTATTTCTTCCATTATTAATCCATATACAGTGGAAGAAAATGAAGATATTCTTGTTATACAGGACGAAGAAAAACAAACCTTTTTTGAAATGATCGGCGAATATATTCTGGACGGTTTTAAAGTAGCGATTATTGTTGGTGCGATGTTAATTGGTTTCGTTGCTTTAATGGCTGCTGTTAACAATGTGTTTGATTTAATTTTCGGTATTTCCTTCCAAGAAATACTTGGTTATATCTTTGCGCCAGTAGCATTTATTATGGGAGTTCCGATGGCTGAAGCGGTCCAAGCTGGTGGAATTATGGCTACGAAGCTTGTTACAAATGAGTTTGTTGCGATGATCGATTTAACAAAGGTTCAAGAGGAATTTAGCGCTCGTACATTAGGGATTATTTCCGTATTTCTAGTATCCTTTGCAAACTTCTCATCTATTGGTATCATTGCTGGTGCTGTAAAGGGCTTAAATGAAAAACAAGGGAACACAGTCGCGAAATTTGGTTTGAAACTTTTATATGGTGCAACTTTAGTTAGCGTTCTATCTGCCGTAATTGTTAGTGTTGTGTTATAAGAAAATGGCTTTTTGTTATTTTTGAGGAGGGACAAGTAATATGGGAAATATAGCTTTATTTCTATCCGGTTCCGTATTATTTTTAAATAGCTTATTGTTACTCGGCAAGGCAGAAGCGAAAAGTGTAGGTTACTTTAATCTATTTATCGGGATAATTCAAATGTTTCTTCCTTTTTGTATCATCCTTACTTCTGATCAAACGAATTTGGATTTCTATAATAGTGCTCCTATATTTTTATTTGGCTTAACCTATTTATTTTTTGGGATTACGGTATTAAAAAATCTCGAAGGTAATGGGCTTGGTTGGTTCTGTCTATGGGTGTCTATTGTTGCGGTTGTCTACTCGGTTACATCATTTGTTCAATTTCATGATGTTGTGAATGGTTTAACATGGGGAATGTGGGTATTATTATGGTTCCTATTCTTCTTATCCAATACGCTTAACAAGAAAATTGAACGTTATATTGGTTATGTTGCGCTTGTTCAATCTTGGGTAACGTTAACGATTCCAGCGTTGCTTTATTTTGTAGGGGTGTGGAGTAATCCAATTGTCGTTCAAATCTGGATCATCGTTTTAGCAGTGTCCATTATCTCTTTTGTTTTGATGCCATTTATATTAAATCATTCTCTAAAAAAAGAACTTTCCATTAGCTATCGGTCAGCTAGCTAGAAAATTAGTGGTGCAAGTGCAGTCTAACTAGTTCATTTTTAGAGAAAAAAACCAATCCAGAGCACCCGAGCTCTGGATTTTACTTTTATCAACGATTTCTGTTATTATTTCGACTGTTTTCCCCGATATATCAACCATTTCTAGAAACTTATCAACTGTTTTTACTGAATTATCTACATTCGACAAACAATTTGTCAAAATAATTTAAAAAGTTCTGGTTTCCTTCCGAACAAAAGTGTATATTATCAAAATAGGAATAAATTCCTAGTCATTTAGTACTAGTCGAAATGTCACTTGTAGTCATAATCTAAATTCAAAAGCGGAGGTTTTTATGAGTTCACATGCTTCTCTACATTTTACACATCAAGAGCAATTTATCCACCTATTTACTAAATTATCTGATAGTATCATAGTCGTGGATCATGTAGGGAACATCATGTATCTGAATCCTACTGCCGAAAGAATTTTTAATGTAAAATATGAAAAACAAATGGGTCAGTCAATCTATAAGCTTATGCCTCATTACCAAATAGACAAGAGCAATGATAGTGCTGCAATCTCAGTTATTGGTATAAGGGGAAATAAGGAACCATTTCCGTTGAGATTTCATACGCACTCTCTTTCGTTTGGTCAAGGTTCATTTGATATTATAATTGCTCAAGATCTCGATGAAAATAAAAAAGGCATTGAAAAAATTAGTCATTTAAATAAAGAGCTTACCGACATTAAATTGGCTTTAGATGCTTCTGCAATCATTGCGATTACGGATCATCAAGGAACCATTATGTCCATCAATGATAAATTTTGCGAGTTATCTAAGTACAATGAGGAAGAGCTTATTGGCCAAAATCATCGAATCCTCAACTCTGGTCATCATTCCAAAGGTTTTTTTCGAGATATGTGGAAAACGATTGGATCTGGCCAAATTTGGAAGGGTGAAATTCAAAATAAAGCTAAGGATGGCAGTTTGTATTGGGTTGATACGACCATTGTTCCTTTTTTGAATGATAAAGGAAATCCATACCAATATATAAGTATTCGGACGGATATTACGCAAAGAGTCAAAATGGAAATGGAATTACAGGAAGCGATGAAGAATGAGCTACGATCGACCCAAAGAGAACTTCAAGAAAACCAACAACATTATCAGTCTCTTTTTGAACATAGTCAGGATGCTGTAATCACCTACGATCCGAGTAATAATATCATCGATATGAATCCTAAGGCTGTAGAATTATTTGGATCTTTAAGCTCAAAGTTGCCTGATAACTCGACTGAAGCGATGATTATAAAAGAATATCAAGATATCAGGAATGATTGTTTTGAAAAAGCGCTTCAGGGTAACCCACAAAATTTTGATATCGTTATGCTAAATAAAAGCGGAAGGAATTTATTTCTAAATATTACCTTTCTACCGATTATCGTTGATAAACAAATTATAGGTGTTTATTCTATAGGAAAAGATATTACAGAACAAAAGATGATTCAGGAGACAAATGCCTATTTAGCTCATCATGACGAATTAACAAAGCTTCCTAACAGAAGATGGATGGAACAAAAGCTACATGAATCGTTAATTCATGCTAGGAGTCAGAAGCAAAAGCTAGCCGTTCTTTTTTTTGATTTGGATCGCTTTAAAAATATTAATGATACACTTGGACATTCGATTGGTGACCGACTACTCGAACAACTTTCATCTCGTCTGCTAGCAAGTATTAATATGGAAAAACAATTTGTAGCGCGTATGGGTGGAGATGAATTTATGATTCTTTGTCCTGTCATAGCAGATTCTGAGGAAGCGATTGAAACGGCTAAAGGTCTATTGGAAAATTTAACTACTCCTATTCATATTGATGACTTTGAGCTTGTAGTATCGGCTAGTATTGGAATAAGTATTTTTCCTAAAGACGGTACAAATGTTGATGATTTAATGAGGAATGCAGATATTGCTTTGTACCGATCAAAGGATCAAGGTCGAAATATGTATCAGGTCTATTCTCCATCTATGAAAGTTAGAAGTTCTCAATCGTTTTACTTAGAAAGAGATTTACGTAAAGCAATTATGAACAATGAGTTTATTGCTCATTTTCAACCACGAGTGAATTCTTCAACAGGTAAAATTGTCAGTGCTGAAGCGCTCATTCGTTGGAATCATCCAAAGTTGGGATTGGTCTCACCAGGCGAGTTTATTCCGCTTGCAGAAGAAACTGGTTTAATTATTCCTATAGGAAAATGGATGAAAAAAAGAGTGTGTGAACAATTAGTAGCTTGGCAGGAGGCAGGAATACGTCTAGTACCGATAAGCGTCAATATTAGCTCTCAACGTTTTTTAGAAAAAAGCTTTTCAAATCAAGTCCGTGAGCTATTAGATTATTATCAAATCGAAGGAAAATGGCTAGAATTCGAGATCACGGAAAATTCTTTAATGAGGAATGAGGAGTATATTATTCAAACCTTAAATGAATTAAAGGACTTGGGAATCAAAATTTATATTGATGATTTTGGTACAGGCTATTCCTCTTTTAATTATTTAAAATCGTTTAGGTTGAATGGGATTAAAATTGATCGCTCCTTTATTCGGAATATTTCAGGTGAATCTGAAAATGCACCGATTACCACAGCGATGATCAAAATGGCTCAGCATCTCAAATTAGAAGTGGTTGCAGAAGGTGTAGAAACCGTGGAAGAACTATTATTTCTACAAGAACAAAATTGTCATCAGATACAAGGGTTTCTTTTTGGAAAACCATGTTCGATTGATGAATTTGAACATAAATTCTTTTAATAGCAAGAATCAAGAAAAGGACAGATTTTATACATCTGTCCTTTAATGGTTATTCCTCATATAAATCTTGGTGATTGCTTGTGATTTTTATTCGGTGTTGTTCGAGCATTTGATAGGTTTTTATTTTTATTTGATGTTCTCTAAAAGCGGCCGTCAGATTGATTTCCGTGTTATCTTCCGTAATCATGAGATATTCATTCAGCCTACTGACACCATTATCCAGCACCCAAACCTCTTTCAATTCCTTCATCGTCTCCCAACGATAATCGGTTTCCTCTAGGGACTTTAACTCATTAACATGAATTCCTTCATCATCTAAGTAGTAATAGGTTGAAACCCCTAATGCAAAAAACGGGATACTACAAACCAATAGGAGCCCTGTCAACCAGCCAATCCATTTCCGTTCGGATTTTGATTTAAGAATAAGGTGGATGGTTAGAGCAATCGGAATCAAAAGCATTCCAATGAAAAAAGAAATATAGGCGGTAGAAGGAGCGATGAAAACCCAATGTGACTTTGAATGATAAAGTAGATCCTGTAACCAAAAAATAAAAACAAATGGCATGAAAAGAGAGCTGAGAAATAAAATAACGATGATTCCATATAACCGCTGAGTCCATTTGTCTGAGTCAATGTTAAGTGCTGGCATAGAACTCCCCCTTTAGAAGTAATTACCTACAATACGAATTAAACCTAAGATAGTTTCGGAAAGTATAGAAATATTTGTAAATTTTAAAAAGGGAATTGTTTAAGTTTGTAGTAGAACTCCTACTCTATCGAAAAATACGATTGCAAACAAAGCATACTGAGACTTTTTCAACTTCATTTCTATGAATATTGCCTCTAGCTTCAAATTAAGTTGGGTTTTCAATCAATGAGAGCCAACAAAGACACGCTATACAATAAATAAAGGGTAAATGTAGCAGCTTGCTAGATTTCATCGCCTAAACTAGTGGTTTAATCGCCAAAAAGAACTGTTTAATCGCCTAAACGAGTGTCTTAATCGCAAAAAAAGCCATTTATTCGCCAAACAACCTAATCTCAAAAAATAAAGGCAGATAACTTCTTTTAGAGGAACCAATAGAATCGTCAACCTCCTTCCATACTGATTGTTTGTTCATGAAATCGACACGATTGTATAGCAGGAATATTTTATTAAAATGGGGAATTCGTTAGATGCATGATTAAAATAGAAAGGAGTTGTTGTTTTGTTACTGAAAGGCAGAAGTTATCCGATTATACTTTTAGTACTAGATGCATTGCTAAGGCGGTTGCCAAAAAATCACCCAAAACTACCCATACTTCAAGGGGACTATAACAAAAGAATGGCAGGATATTGGGGAGAGAAGAGGTTGGATGAATTTTTAGACGGTGTTCCCAATTTTCCATTTTATATTTTGCGTGATTTGTCTTTGAATGTAAGAGGTGTACTTTTTCAAATTGATACCCTTATCCTAACCCCATTTTTCGTCCTAATCTTAGAGTCAAAGAATATTGCAGGAAACCTACTTTTTGATACCTCCTTTAACCAACTGATTCGGACTAGTGATAGCAAAGAGGAAGCATTTGATGACCCGATCTTGCAGAGCCAAAATCAAAGACGAAACCTAATCAACTGGTTTAAAGACCAAAAAATACCCCTTTTTCCCATCGAAACCCTAGTTGTCATGAGTAACTCATCCGCCGTTGTTAAATCAACCTCTGGTAATGAAATCCTATCGAAAAAAGTCATCCCAGTTAAAAAAGTTCTATTCCGAATAGAGCAGCTTACTGATCTATATCAAAAAGAACTCTTTTCATATAAAGAACTTAGAAAGATAGCCAAGCAATTAATAAAAAATCATCAACCTAAAAAGATTGATGTGTTAAAAAAGTATAAGATCGAACAGGCTGAAATCATCCCAGGTGTTCAATGTCCAAATTGCAGTGTCATGCCAATGATATATAAAAGAGGTAAATGGCTTTGTACTACTTGTGAGACTGAATCAAAAGATGCCCATCTTAAAGCAGTAGATGATTTCCTACTTTTAGTGAATAATACGATTACAAACAAGGCATTCCGCGATTTTCTTCTACTTCCTTCAATGAATATTGCCTCCAAACTACTAATTAAGATGGGTTTTCAATCAAGTGGGGGCAAAAAGTCCCGAGAATACTATAAATAAAAAGGAAATATAGCAGGTTGCTAGGTTTAATCGCCTAAACTAGCGATTTAATCGCCTAATACCCCGATTTCATCGTCTAAACCTGCCATTTCATCGCCTAAGACAATGTCAGCAGAACCACGTCTACAAAAAAGAAGCTAGCTTTTCGATAACAGGCTAGCTTCTTTTCACTCACAACACATTAAATATCTGGCAATCGGATATGCAACAACCCTTGCACTAACGGAATCGCCTGGTCCTAACATGAATCCATCGGTCAACCTAATCCCGTTATCATCGGGGGGATTTTAAATAAAAGCTTCTTTTGCTTCTCTAAATCTTAAGAACCAGTTCATTACCTCGTAAAATAATTCACTTCAAATTCACCAAAATAAAGCACTGATCATCATTTTTATGATAAATGTTCTCTTCATGAAGGAGTGACTCTATGATTCTCTCTTTAATATTGTATAAATCTGCCGACGGATTTTCTGCTAATAAGGAATATAAATGGTTGGACCCTAGGGGGTCTGCCACACCATCTGTATAAAGAAGAAGTCTTCCTCCTTTGGTGTATGTAAAGGTTTTTGTTTTATATTGGATTCCTTCAAAGGTTCCAAGTGGAGGGGCCGTTGCGAAGAGTTCCATTTGCTCCCCGTTACAATCTTGCCATAAGGCAGGCGGATGACCTGCATTGATATATTCAATTTCATGCTTTTGGGTATTAACTAATAGATAGATAGCAGTACAGTAATGGTGGGCTTCCTCATTTTGCAAAAATAAAGTATGAAGATGATTATCTAGTTCCTTCATGATAATATTCGCATGCACCCCTCTAGAAATTAATCGATGGAATAGGGAATGAAGTGACATCGTTATTAATGCAGAAGAAAGGCCATGCCCCATCACATCAAGTAGGATAATTCCATATTGGTGCTGGTCAATTTGGTAAAACCCGTATATATCCCCAGACAGATTTTTACATGCCTTATAATACGCCTCAATCTCAAGGTGTTCATTTGAAATCGGGTCAGAAAGAAGCGTTTCTTGAATTTTTCTAGCTAGCTCTAATTCGTTTTCCGTTTCGATTTTGAATTTTTGATTTTGTTCGTTTAGTTGAAGGAGTAGATCTCGCTTCATTTTTAACCTTTTAAGGGCAATTTTTAACTCCTCATTCACTTTATTCATCGCGAGTAGGGCAGATTCTGCGTCTTTTTTTGCCATAAGAAGTTCGTTTTCATATTCACTTCTTTGGGGTATAGGTATTAAAGCGCACTCGAACAGAGTCCTATTATTGCGATTTGTTTTGACAGCGTTAATGAGAAAGGGTATTTCCTCTCCATTTTTAGCCTCTAATGTAATATACATTTCCTCGACAAGCCCTTTTGCATGCATGAGCGGAAAAAAATACAGTTGGTAAAATATTCGGGCGGGAACAGATAGGATTAAATTAAAATTTTGCCCAATCAGTTGGTCGACATTATGATCAAGCGCCTTCAGTAAAGTTTGATTGATTGATAAAATATTGCCTTGTTCTGACATTGTTAGATATCCACAAGGTGCATGATTTAATTGTTCGTCCATCCTCATTGTCCTCCTAGAAGATACTCTGACCCATTTTCATCATGAAACCCCTTCCTCATATAAACATAAACATACACCTTAAATATATATGATAAAACTTTGGAAAGTGGATATTTATTATTATTTTCCTTATAAATAGGTTGAATTACCTAGAAATTTTTATTTATATACATAGCACAGAGGAAGGTGGTATCTTTTCCATTGTGTGGATTAGAGAGTATGAACCCAGCGGTATTCCAAATTTAATCAAACGTTTGTTTCGCGTTTTATTTTTATATTTCGCAATACGAAATACCGTGATATAATAAGTACTGTTTTAAAGTTGTCATCAAGGCATCATAGAAAGGCGGTGGTTTTCATCATGTTTGCTCGTCCTAATAAAGCATTAATCAGCTTGTTTTTAGTATCGGTATTATGGGGATTTAACTATCCCGTTAGTGCTTATTTGTTAGAAGGATTCTCCCCTGTCTTTTTATCAACGGTTCGGATTTGTTTTACCTCCCTTTTTCTAATCAGTGTGGCAATCATTCATAAAGGGATGAGAAAGCCGACGTTATCGGAGTGGAAGCTTCTTGTTGGCGCAGGAATCTTTGGAACACTAATTAACCAAACCTTCTATTTTACTGGCCTCCATCATACGACACCCGCCAATGCGTCCCTAATTATTGCGATGACACCCATTGCAACCATTTTATTGGAACGAATTTTTTATAAAGAAAGGCTTACGGTTAAAAAATCAACAGGTGCTGCTATCAGTTTAGTTGGTGTTTTTTCAATTATCGGAGTTGCTAACGGCTCGTTTGGCGTTTCATTTGGGGATTTGAATATAGTCGTTGCGATGCTCTGTTTATCTATTAGTCTATTATATATTCGAAGATTAGCAAAAACGATGAATGCGTATGTGATTACGATTTACGCTACTGTGTTAGGTAGCGTACTGATGATCCCAGCCGCAGGTGTCGAAAAACTCGTCTCCGGCACGATCATTAGTGATTCTCTTATTATGTGGCTGTTATTGATTGCTGCTGGTATCGTTGCCCAAGGGATTGCAGGTTTTTGGTGGAATAAAGGAGTGGCAGAGGTTGGGGCTGGGACAGCGTCGATGTTTATGAATATCCAGCCGTTTGCAGCGATTCTCGCCTCACACTTTATTTTGGGTGACCCCATCTTACTTAATCAAATCATTGGTGGAGTACTAGTGTTACTTGGCGTATTTATTGCGAATATGCCAGCGAAGCAAACAATCGTTGTTGAACAAAGTAAAAGCGTATAGTAGTATAGATCCTCATCTTGATTAGGTGGGGATTTTTCTATTATTGCTAGCGTTAATCGCCTAAAACTCCGATTTAATCGCGTAAAATGGTAGTTTAATCGCCTAAAACCCGATATAATCGCCTAAATCCTCAGTTTAATCGCCTAGCCCAATTCGCACGAAAATTTTAGCCAAATTAAGAACCTCCACAAATCTAGTAATTTTCATCATAATTGTTTTCCTCTCTTAATAGAAATAGTAGAAAGAGTTTTGGAAGGGGAGAACGAATGATGAAAAACGCTTTGGTTTATTTTTTTCTGCTAGTAATATTTTTGGTAATTGATAGTCAAGAAGTTAGTGCCGTTTCGGCTGTCAAGTATATTCCAGTTGCTATTAATGATCAGATCATTCATTTCCCTGATGCCATACCTGTTGTGCAGGACCAAACGACCTATGTACCGGTTCGCTTTTTTAGCGATTTCATTCCGGCGACTTTATCTGTTATCAAACCTGGGGTTATTTCACTTAAATCCAAGGGGAAATCACTGATCTTGTATACGAGTCAAAACGAAATTCATTTTAGTAATGGTCAAAAAATGAAAATAAAGCTGTTTGTTCAAGATGGACGTACATATGCACCAATTAGAAGTTTAAGTGAGTATTTTGGTTTTCAGGTTCATTATCTTTCAGAGGGACCCATCGTTCGATTAGTGAATACAGAAACGATTACCGAGCGACAACTTTTTTTAGAAATGAATGAATCGAAAATTATCTCATTCTATCAAAAGGCCAATCAAGATCAGCGTCCGAAGGTGTATTTAACCTTTGATGATGGCCCAAATCCAGGGATAAAGGATATTCTTGATATTTTAAAAAATAAAAAAGCAAAAGCTACCTTTTTCATGATAGAGCCACAAATGCGAAGCTATCCAAATGATGTGAGACGACTTGTTGCAGAAGGACACTATCCAGCGTTACACAGTGTTTCTCACAATAAACAACAATTGTACGGTGGAAAACCGTATGCAGTCGCAACTGAAATGTTAAAAACGAGGAAAACGTTGTACGACCTTACGGGAGTCAAATCGATGCTAACAAGAGTCCCTTATGGAAGTAAGCCGTACATGGTGAAAAGCTTTCGCGATGAATTAGCTCGTTATCAATTCAAGATGTGGGACTGGGATATTGATACATTAGATTGGGAAAATCAGTCCAACCCACAACAAATTTATACCAATATGAAGGCGGGATTTCAGCAGGAGAGGAATGGAAATAAGTCGATTGTGATCCTGTTTCATATAAACAAGGGGACAGTGGAGGCATTGCCTGAAATTATTGATTATATTTATGCACAAGGTTTTCAATGTGCTGCGTATGATCCTTCTGAGCATTTTGTGGTTAACTTTTGGGGTGATGCTAGGCTGTAGGCAACGTTAGTGCATGACGGGATTTAAGGATTATGGAAAAAATAGCATAGGGTGCATAAGGTAGAAGGATTGTGCCTTTATTGGAAAATGAAAAGAGTACCTTTAGTGATCCAAAGGTACTCTACAAGACTACGAGTTTAATACTTCCTCAATTTTCTCCAATGCATCGGTAGACAGTTTCACGCCAGATGCTTGAATGGTTTCAGCAAGCTGCTCTGGGCGACTTGCCCCCACTATGGCACTGGATACATTAGACTGGCGCAAAATCCAAGCAAGTGCAAGTTGGCTCAGCGTCAGATTTTCTTCAGCTGCTACTAATTTAAGCTGCTCTACTCTATCAAGATTTTCATCTGTCAGTTGAGAGATACTCATATTTTTCTGTGCTGCTCGTGTTCCTTCTTGCGCTTGTTCGCCTTTTTTGTACTTCCCAGTTAACACCCCTTGTGCCAATGGAGAGAAGACAACTTGGCCAATGCCATGTTTTTCGCTGACAGGGATGATTTCATTTTCAATCTTTCTATGGAGCATACTGTAATTAGGTTGATTTACGACAATTCGATCTAGAAGCTTTTTATCGGCTATATGTACAGCCTCGGTTAATTGTTCAGCGGTCCACTCACTAACTCCTAAGTAAAGAACTTTTCCTTGTCTCACCAAATCATCTAACGCACGTAAAGTTTCTTCAAGTGGTGTTTCTTGATGGAATCGGTGGCAATAATACAGGTCGATATAGTCCATACCAAGTCGCTTAAGACTTGCATCACATTGCTCAATAATATGTTTGCGTGATAAACCATTATCATTTGGTCCGTCACCCATTTTCCCAAAAACCTTTGTTGCCAATACATACGAGCTTCTTGAGTACTTGCTCAATGCCTTACCAACGACCTTTTCTGCCTCACCGCGAATGTACACATTGGCCGTATCAAAGAAATTAATGCCGGCTTCATAGGCTAAATCGATAGACGATACCGCATTTTGTTCCTCGACATAACCACCATAAGTAAGCCAGCTTCCAAGACTGATCTCACTAACCTTCAAACCAGAACCACCTAAACGTCGATATTGCATTTCATAATCCTCCTTTAGGAATAGCCTTAATATTCAAACTATACTACAAATACATAAAAGGGTCGAATGTTTTAGTGCAGTAAAGGGGTGGGGGACTGTCCCCCACTCCTTTAAAGCACTAAAGAAAAAACATAACCTTTGGTGGACGAGCATTCGGTTTTTTACGAACAAATGTCGATGTTCCTACAATAAAAAAACTCCCCCTTCCAATTGGAAAGGAGAGTTTAGCTACAAGTGCAGCCTTACATTCGTACTAAAAGTGATATAGCCTTCTGTTCGTGAAAAGCGGCTTTTTGCTGTAGTTTTACTTTTAGTTCTGAGGAAAGGCAATCCTTCTTCAACATTTCGTTATAACGATACCTTAGTAAATGCCATGAGTACTTCATTTTTAAGCCAATCTTAATCACATAAATCCCTCCAATTGATTTTCATAAACCGTAGGGTCCGTATTCGGGAGCTGGCTGGCTTTGCATGTTCTGCTTTAGCCCCTATAGCTTTGCGTCATCATTTTTCAATGACTTTGCCGTTTTCGTACGATTTATGTATTTACACTAGGATTATATGAAAATCCTACCAACAATTAAAAGGGTATTTATACCTAATCTGAGGCTGAAAATGTCGATTTTTGTAAATTCAAAAGGGGAATTATGCAAAACGAGGGTAATAATGTAACGCGTTAAAGGAGTGGGGGACAGTCCCCGACTCCTTTAACGCACAAAAGAAGAAGACCTCTCGACGTTGTGAGGGGTCTTCTTTTTATATTGCTTTTCTACAAAACTACGATTCTATATTGTTCATGCGGGACGTTTGTTAGTGGTATTTCTTCCATTATACGTGCAGCATCTGGATTGCTTATTTCTACTTCGACATGTTCTTCGTTTACCTTTTTCACAATCCCAATAAGCGATATGTCCTTTCTTGAGAATAGGACTTTATCTCCTTCTTTTGCTCGTTGGATTACTGACAAATTCATCGATCTCCCTTTGAGATAAGATATGTGATTCGTAAATAAAAGAGTTCTTTTATCTATCAAGAACCTGAGCTCTAATTCAATTATTTCATATTTTTATTTAATTCGTCAATAAAAAAAGTGAACTTTTGTTCATGTTTTGTTTTTGTGATATGATTTGGTTGAGGTGATAACGGTGCCAGATAAAGAAAAAAATCAATTAGCAGGAGAATTTCCTTTCGTTCCGCAGCAGGTACGTGCTCAACAAAAAAGGCATGCTTTGATAGAAAGTGGAAGGTGTCTGTTTATTAAGAACGGATATTCCCAAACAACTGCTAAAGATATAGCCGCAAATGCAGGGGTGGCGATTGGAACCTTTTATCGATACTTTTCCGATAAACGTCAGCTTTTAAGGTCTCTATTCGAAGAACAGTTAGAGATGCTTATCCCACCGGAACCTAGTTGGGTCCATGGTGATCCTGAGATTCTTTTAGCAGCTTTACTAGAAAAACATTATAAGCGTCTAGATGAGATTGGGATTCATCGGGTGCTACCAGAGCTATTGCCGAAAGATCCAGAACTATCTGAGATACTAATAGAGGCAAGGCGAAAATTACATTCTAAATTTCTTTCAAGCTTGAGACAAATAGAGGAAATGGGTCTTACGTGGAAGGACTTAGATTTAGACACCGTTGCCTGGACCGTGCTAATGATTGTCGAAAATGGACCACAGAAAACCGAATATAGTGATAATGAAATTAATTATGCTGAAATCGCAAAAGTGATTTGTAGAATTGTTTTTCCTCCTGAAATTTTGGTCCGTCTACAAAATAAGGAAGGATAATAGAGATTCGAGACGAACACACCTATTATTCAAACAAATGATTAATAGCTATGTTGGTGAAAATAGAAAGGAACTCTCCTATGCAGAAAGTTCCTTTTCTTTTCTATTTTTTATAAATCCCTTTTTTATTTTTCTGCGCAAAACTCATCGCATTTCGTATTTTTTGTTCATACTTGTAAGTGCCATAGTCGTAATAGCCTTCCACAAGTCCGGCTTTAGTAATATTCTCTTGATGTAGCTGTCCATCTAACCATACCCAAGCAAGTAAACGATTGTATTTGTCATAGACATCTTTACCGTCTGTTTCTAATACGATCTTCTTTGCCTTTTTTAAAGCTGCACAGGTGTAGTTACTAGCTTCTTTACCAAACGGCTCCACTTGAGTGGTACTTTCAGGGGTATCGATGAATAAAAACCTAGTCTTGTAGATTTTGCCGTTTATTTTAAAATTGGCTGTGTCTCCGTCTGTGCATTTTTCAAAAGTAGCCGTGTATTTTTTATTAAGAGTTAACGTAGGTACTGATGTTGCTTTTGTAGAAGGTGGGTTTACCTTTACCTTCCCTGTAGGTAAGGTGTAACTTTCTAAATCAATTTTATCAACAGTTAGAGTGGCCAAACATTTTTTGTTGGTGTTATTTTTCGTAATGAGTGTAACAAGGTCCGCCTTCGTTTTGGCCGTTTTGGCTAGGTCAGTAGGATTATGTAGTAAATACATACAATCCGCATTTCGGAAATGTCCTCCTAATTCGTCTCTAGCTCCATTGTGAGCGGATGACGATGAAGGAAAAAGGGATATGAGTAAAATAGCCGTGAGAATGAGCGATGTTATTTTTTTCATTTAAGTAAGTTACCTCCTTTGAGTTTTTTGGAATATTATGTAATTTTATATTATCATATTAATAAGGTAAATAAATTGTTTAACAGAATAATGTTTCATGAAAAAAGACCGACTTTGGGTAATGTCGGTCTAAAAAGTTTATTGTATGCTACCCCGCCACCTTCTGAATCGCCTTCTCAATCATCTCAGCATAAGCTTTTGCACCAACCGGTTTCAAATGGACCCCATCTTTGACGAAGTATTCATTATGCTTAGCGCTAGTAGAGTACCAATCGATAACAGTTGTATTTGGGTACTTTTTCGAATTTACCGCTAAGCTTTTATTCACGACACTCTCCCAAGGTCGCGGGACCCTCACATTAACGAGGAGGATTTTTCGATTTTTCCCAATTGCTTCGATTAAACTAGTTAATGTTTTATCAGGAAACGGGCTGTTTGTGCCAAGCTGAATCACGACAATATCCCCTAATTGATTTTTCTGTTTCAGTGTAGTAACAATGTCCTGTGCGTGCCGCATTTGCCGACTCACTTTGGCATCGATGGTGATATTCGGAAATTTCTTTTTTAAATATGGAGCGGGATTGATGAGCACCGAATCGCCGATAGCTGTAATTTTTTTCGTTACGACCTTTGTGGTAGGGGGTGGTTGATTACCTGTGTTGCTTGGTACGTTAGGTTGTTCGGGTTGTTGATTATTTGTTTGATCAGGAGGTGGGGTGTTAGCCCTTTTTTGATAATTATTCTGAACTGGCGGGTGTGGGAATTCTTTTAGTCCATAATGTTCTAGTTTAGGTTTAGTTTTAGTTTCTACCTCATGTGCCTCAGCCTCGTTACTTTTATTTACTTTTATAAAGCTATTATTTGTAAAAAATAAAAGCAGAAAAACAGTCATTAGGATGGCAAGTGAATTTTTCATATTAAATTGAAATGCTCCTTGTCTAATTGGTTTTTCCACGTAAGTGTAGGAGATAGCGGCGATTAAAAAGGTAAATGTGAGCTCCAATATGACCTTAATTACGTTCATTCCTCCAGTGTTAACATTGGAATTCATGATCACATTTACAGGGTAATGCCATAAATAAATTCCATAGGAACGAATGCCAATCCATTTTAACAACTTCCATTCTAAGATTTTGTTAATGATTAATGTTGGTGAAGTAGCAAGGGAGAGGACTAAACCTGCTGTTGCGAGCGATAAAAAGGCCATTCCCCCTTCATAAACGAAGCTATCGTATTGATTGGTATAGAAAACCATGAATAAAAAAACGGCTAGGCCAGTTGTTGCCATTATTTCGAAAGGCCATTTTTTTAGTTTAGTTACAGATTGTTTCGGTGCGATTATGGCCAAGCTGGCGCCGATTAATAAGGAAAATATTCGTGTATCGGTTCCGTAATACACTCGACTTGGATCGAGATTTGGGTCATGCAGGTACGTCATCCATAAAGCTGAAACGATGCTTCCAGTAAGAATAAAGAAGAAAATCGCTTTACGACTTTTGACTATTTTTAAAAAGAAAAGTATGATCACTGCCCAGAAAATATAAAACTGCTCCTCAATGGCTAAAGACCAGAAATGGGTGAGAAGAGAGGGTTTTTCAAACGCTTCAAAGTAGGATAGTTCTTGGAAAATATAGTGCCAATTACTGTAATAAAAAGTTGCCGCGATTGAGTCTTGACGTAGGGTTGGGATCAACTCAGGTCGAAGTAGGGGAGTACAAATATTTAAAGTGATTAATAATAAAAACATTGCAGGTAATAAACGTTTCGCTCGACGAATCCAAAACTGTTTCAAATCAATCCTCTGGGTTTGTTCCCATTCCGAAACTAAAAGACTTGTAATTAAATAACCAGATAGGACAAAAAATACGGTCACTCCTAAAAAGCCACCAGCACTGTATGGAATATTTAAGTGGTACGCGATGACTGCCAGAACCGCTAAAGCCCTTAGTCCATCGAGACCATATATGTAACTGAATGATTTTCGATCAGACATAGTCATGTGCTATATAACACCCCTCCCTTTTCTAAACGATGTAAGTTTCTTAGTTGTTTTGGTTGGGAAATATTTAGATATTTATATATATATTGAGGAATTGGAAATGTATGTTGGGGTGCTTGCTCCTGTTTTTTTTGGTGTATAATGAATTTATTGAGGGAGGTGAATATGATGGATGAAAAGCGATTAGACCGAATAGAAGATATGTTGGCTACATTAATTACTATGGTTGGTAATTCGAATCAACAGGTCGGAAGTTTAAATCATCAGGTCGGAAGTTTAAATGAACAGGTCGGAAGTTTGAATGAGCAGGTTGGAAGTTTAAATGAACAGGTCGGAAGTTTGAATGAGCAGGTTGGAAGTTTAAATCAGCAAGTTGGTAATTTGAATCAACAGGTAAGCAATTTGAATCAGCAACAGCAAGCAATGCAGGAAGACTTTGATGTTGTAAAGGTAGATGTTTTAGAAATAAAGGTAGAACTCCAAGTAGTAAAAGAAGACCAGTCTACTTTGAGAAGTGAAAGTGAAAAACAATTTACTGAAGTGCTGAAAAAACTAACTGAAGTACAAATCGACCAAGATTATATTTGGAAGAAAACAGCTTCAAATGAAAGAGAACTAGCAAGACTAAAAAGTCATCTCCAGCTTTAATGAACCTCATCTAATTACTACTAATGTGTGAAACTCCTTTTTATATTCATTGTAGATATGTAGAGTTAAGTAAGACGTCAGGCACGGTCTGTGGACAACCCTCTAACTTGTCCACAGACCGTGCCTGATGTTTTTTATAGTTATGTACTTGATTAGCTAGAAAACTCAAACGTTTATGATAAAATGATAAGAAAAACTATACAAGGAGATTATTCATGGATCTAAAATACAATTTAACCGAGGAAGATTATATAAATTTCAATTTATTCCATATGAAAAGTTCACCAACGATAATGAAATCCGTTAGAAATCAGAGAATATTCACACCCGTTTTTTATCTGCTTTTTTCAGTTGTTTTCTCTATGATGATGGACATACCTTTTCTAGTGTCCTTTACCCCGTTTTTCATTTTGAGTATTTTATGGGTTCTGTTTTACCCCAAGTATCTTTTTGGCCGAGCTATTCGCCATACGAAAAAATTGATTAAAGAGGGTAGAAACGAAAATATATTAGGCCAACATCAAATGGTGTTGAACGACGAAGGAATTGTTGATAAAACGACTAAAGGCGAAACGAAGGTAGCGTGGTCTGGCATAAACGAACTCAAAGAAAACGATCAGTACTTCTACCTTTACAACAGCGCCCTAAGCGGCTACATCTTACCAAAAAGAGAGTTCGAAAATATCGAAGAAATACGCAATTACCTTAACGCAAAGATGGCTGGCTAAATCTCTATAAAACTTTAACGCTTTAAAGAGGTGGGGGACTGTCCCCAAGTGCTTTAAAGCGTTAATTCAATTGTGGCTGATGCCCCTATTTTTAAAAATAATTGACAGAATCAAAAGAACAAGTGGAATTGCAAAGATAAAAATAAAACTAATATTTGAAACAAAATCACTAAACATCTGAATTTTTATCTCGTCTGTGAAAACAAATGATATTCCGTAAACAAGAGCGGATATATACCATACCGGATACTTTCTTTTCCCTTTATGAAAAAGCTGGGCCGCAGCTGAACTGGAAATATATAAATAAATCACAAACGATGTCGCGATTGGAATAATCCAGTAGGACAAAAAAATCATATCGATTCGTTCCACCACATGAAAGCTCAGTCCCTTAAGCATGTACAAAACGGGCTCTGGGATAATCGCAATTTCTTCTGGACTAAAGGTAGCGAGCGTGAGAATTGCAAAGTATAAGTATGTAATCATCACAAGAGTAATAGCTACGGTCATTTTTTTAAACATTTGTTTTTCATTTCCTTGAACAAACGGAAAAATGAATAACATGATCTCAAACCCTAGCATTGCTAAGGTAACTTGATAGGATCCTAATATAATTTCTTTCATGTTTGATTGGCTCAATGGCAGAAGGTTGGTGAAACTCAAGTTATTTGAAAAAGCAAAAAATGATAGCACGAACAGTAGAAGTAATACCACATTGACAATTGTAAGAAATCGGGCTATCACTCTTAGATTTTGCTTTCCTAAATAAATTCCAGTTGACACCAACAGAAAAGTCGTGACCGATCTTGGTGTCCTTTCTAAAATCCAACGTTGAATGAGATCGGCGTATAAAATAACTACGTTACTCATGACCAATACTCCATACAGCGAATAGGAGAAATTAATCAGCTTCCCTAGATATTTTCCTAAAAATAATTGCGAAATATCTAAAATGGTTTTTCCTTTATGCCGCTTCATTAACATCCAAATGATGATGATGAATATTTGGATGAAGATCCAGGCGACGATAACGGAGATCCAAGAATTGCCCTTCGCATATTTTTGAGCTTTATAGGGGAGACCGAGTAAACCAATCCCAACTTGCGCTTGAATGATAACAAATAACATTTGGTTAAGGGAGATTGATTTTTCATTCATGTTTATTCATCCTCGTGGATTTTCCTATTTTTCGGATATCATTCGCAATAGTGTTTCTTATGCATGCACATCGATTTAAGCGTTTATTTGATGATGCCGGTTTCGATGATTTGGGTTTCTACTTTTGGGTTGATTTGAATGGTTGGGTAAACTTGATTCCAGTCCATGGCAGCCCATGTTTTTGGGTAGTACGCTTGGACACGTCTTCCAATACCAAGATAGTCGCAGTTGGCTTTTTGGATTTCACTAATAACTTCTTGGGCTTTTATAGTGAATTGTTCGTTAATTTTTTTTGATAAAGATTCGACTGCCTTTTTACTCGATAAATTATTTAATGCATACTCGTTAACATGAACTTTGAGGCGTATTCTTACGACTGCACTCACTTGATTAGATTTAGACACGCTGATTTTTATATCATGCTTATTAGGAAAAATATGGACATTGACGTATTGATTCGTTTTTCTCTTTTCCTCGGGGTTGACTTTTAAATTGAAGCGGGTGAGTTTGCTTTCTTCATTGTTTAAAATTAATAACATACCGGAATCCTCGGTTGTCACATCAACCCCTGTATATTTGTTCCCGCTAAACAAGGCCATTCCAGTAATAGTTATTTGGTCGTTATCTGACTTTTCAACTTTGGGTAATGCGAAATCTTGTCCAGCATTAAACAGAACCGGACAAACGGATTGAACAGAGACTCTTGGAATAAACGTATCATCCTCGCCACTTTCAATAATCTTTAATAAAGCGTCGCTAATCAGTTTTTCCTCGACTATTTTTAATGAAATAAGTTCTTCAGCACGCCCCTTTGCTAGCACTATTTTGGCTCCTAATGAATTCCTTGGATACCGATATAGGACGTCAAAAATCGGATAAATATCCTTTTTAGCAAGCTCTTCACCTATGACATACACCAATACCTTATTAGGTGCATAATTCCCTGCCACTTCTTTTTCTAAAGACATTCTTGATTGCCGCGGTGTTGCACCAGTGGATTTCATAATCACTGCAGTCATTGCTGGCCTACCAGTTCCTCCAGAATCAATTTTTGGAACACGAATATCGGTTGTTTGTAATAGCTCCCCATTTTCTAATTGGTCATATCCAACTCCAACAGCTAAACGAGTATCCTTCAGCAAATCCTGATCCCAACATCCTGTTAAAATCAACATACACAATATTAGAAATATGACTGTTTTTTTCATGAACTGATGCCCCTATTTATAAAAATAAACGACAGTAGCTGGTTTTTTTATTCGTGTTTTTTCCATCCACGTGGATTACCCATCCTTCTGATATCCTTTACTTCAGTGGTTGATGGTCGGTATTTCGTTGCCCATATCGGAAAACGAAAAAACGTATCCTTGTTTTCTTCTAATTTTAATGGCGCAATCGGCGAAAAATACGGTTGCCCGAATGACTCTAATTTACATAGGTGAATGAGGATAAACATCATGTAAAAGGCAATGCCGATAAAACCGAATAAGGAACCAGCGAGACTAGCCGGGAAGCCTAATAACCGAATCGTTGTACTCATTTCAGTAACTGGTATCGTATAGGAGGCAATCGCTGTGAGAGCAATGACGACGATCATAGCATTGGAAACTAAGTTCGCTTCGACGACGGCTGAGCCAATGACTAACCCTCCAACGACTCCTATCGTTTGGGCGATCGGACCTGGAAGCCGGGTCGCAGCCTCAGATATCAGTTCCAAAATAATAGCCATCGAAATCGCTTCGACGATTGGAGGAAATGGTACATATTCCAATGTGCCTTTTAATGTCAGCATAAATTCATAAGGTACCACTTCATAATGGAAGGCTACGACGGCAATATACAAAGATGGTAGCGCTATCCCGATATAGAGACTCATCAAGCGAATCAAAGTCAGGAAGGAGCCGATGAAAAAGCGAGTATTATAATCATCCGGAGATTGAAAAAACGCAAAAAAGTTAATTGGCGCCACTAAAGCAATCGGACTTCTGTCTCCGATTATTGCAAACCTCCCCTCCATTAAATTGGCGACAACCCGGTCTGGTCTTTCCGTACTCAACATTTGCGGAAAAGGTGAAAAGGACTCGTCCTCAATAAACTCAAGCAGATATCCGGGGGATTGAATATAACCTGCTTTGGAGTAGGATAGTCGATATTCCAATTCTTGAAGAATATCTTTATTAATCAAATCATCGATATATATAATTGCCACCTTGGAATGCGATCTTTCACCGAATTCCATATACTTGACCACAAGCTTTTTATTTTTGGCTAGTCTGCGGACTAATTGAATATTCGTCGATAAATCCTCAATAAACCCCTCATGTGAACCCCTGATAATATGCTCGCTTGAAGGCTCAATGATGGTACGATTCAGATATCCAGCTGTATTAAAGAAATAGGCAATTTGACAATTTTCTTTTAGTAAAATGGTAAAGCCATTTAGCATTTTGGTAATCACATCATCCAAATGGTCAACCGTTTGCGATTCAGTCAAGTACTGGTCGGATAGATTTAGTCCTTTTAAAATATTTTTCTCAATTTTATCTTGGTCGACTAAAGATTCTAAATAAATCAATGTCCCAACTTGCGCAATTTCCCTTTGCCCTAAGTCACTAGTATGAACAAAGCTTTGGATAATCGATTGAATATTTTCCTGAAGGTCATCTGAAAGCCTTTGACCCTCTACCTCGAAACTCCTTTGCCCACCTCTAGCCTTCATCTCTCTTCTACCCAATGACTTTTTAAACATCCTAGCCCATCCCTTAAATTAGAAATTCCTACATATTTATCCTTCGACAAAACACAAAATCCTATGCACAGCAACAAAAAATCCACATAAGCAAACTAAAGCATAAACACACATTAACGCTTTAAAAGATGTGGGGACTGTCCCTCATGCCTTTAAAGCGCTAAAGTCCTTTAGGGAAAATTTAGTAAATCTTAAGAATTTCATAAGATTTTTGATGGGTGTTTCTTCATTTTTGGTGGTTAGAATGTTTTTTATAGGGAGGGAACGAAAATGGATTTAGGATCTGTTGTGGAAATTATTCAACATCACGGGTATTTGGCGCTGTTTTTATCATTTTATGTTTGTTTGCTAGGGCTTCCGATTCCGAATGAAGTGCTAGTCATGACGGGAGGGCTGCTAGTATCAACGAATTATTTTCATCCGGTATTCACTTTTCTGATTGTGTATGTAACCGTTATTTTAAATGCGACGATATTGTTTTTTATTGGTAAGACGTTCGGCAATCGAATCATTTGTAAACTAGAAAAAATAGAAAAAATAAATAAAAATTTGATTAAGGCTTCGTCCCTTATTCATCGCTATGGGTCTTACGCTGCTTCTATTTGTTACCTACTCCCAATTGTAAGGCACCTCATTCCATTTTTAATGGGGACCTACCGCATCTCTTATTCCAACTTTGCTCGTTTTTCCTACTTATCAGGATTCATTTGGACGTTGGCTCTGTTTTTAGTTGGTCACTTTTTTAGTACCAAAATTGATTTAATCGGGAGAAATTTATATGTGGTCGGGGTATCAGTCCTTTTTCTACTATGTGGGATGCTTGTGGTTGTTACCATTAAAAAAGTTCTTTCCCAACGACTATATTCGTAGTAGACAAAATTGTACAGATATAAAAAACGGTGTTCAACCTGATTAGGGATGAGCACCGTTTTTTTTACTAGATTCCAACTGGAGAATTCAATCTCCCTAAAACAAGTAAGCTTGTATAGCTGTTTTTTTCCAAAAGAAATTTAGTGAATAGGAGCGGTAAAAGTAGACCTAACAATACAATCAAATAGTGATTTGGCTCAAATGCTTCTTCATAAATGATTTTAATTGGAACGTGAGTATACATGATAATGAGGGAAGACCTTCCAGTGTAGCTTAAGATGTTAGATAACGGTCCTATCTTGGTAATCAAAATACAAAGGCTAAATAGAAGAAGGGTAAGTGTAATTGGAATAACCAAATCCAGGATCGGATGTTGATACGTTACAGATCTCATATCAAAAATATAAGCAATTTGACTTCTCAACGTAAAAATAAACACAGCTCCTCCGATGACACAGAACATCAAGAGTTTACGAGAATCGATCTTCTTTTTGTAAAAAGTGAATATTCTCTGTAGGAGGTAACCAAATGTATAGTAGGAAAGCGCCAGTAAGGCTACATCGATATTCCACGGGACAAAAATGTTGTGCTCAGCGGCAAACCAATTTTCAAGGTGTGAAAGACAATAAAATAATAAGATAATGCCAAATCGTATCAATCTAGATTTAAAGTAATAATGAATAAGGATACAAAGAAACTGCGTCAAAAACATACAAGGTATAAACCACATCACAACATAGAAATCACTAGGGAAAAACCGGCCACCAACAGAGACACTAATTAAGTCTTCTAATAACCAATCGAAAGTGATTTTTGACTGAAAAATTAAGATAGAATACCTTATGATTGTAATCAATATTAAAAAGAACAAATACGGGATAAACAATTGCCGTGCACGCTTTCGGACCCATTCTTTGATGGATTGGATACTACCTTGAGGTCTGAAAAAGTAGCCACTGATGATAAAAAAGGCTGGCATATGGAACCAATAAATGGGGGTAACATCGAAGGTTGCAGAATGCCCTACCACTACCAATATGATGGCAATCCCTTTCGCTACGTCTAGCCACTCGTTTCGAGTATTTGCCATTCAAACACCTCATGTTCCTAAAATTAAATTCATTATAGGACATATATACCTGTCCAAGTAGGGACTTTTGGCCTATGAAATGAAACGAATGATTAACGTTTTTCTTACCTAGTAGTCAGGGTATCAGGAAAACCGTTTCCTAGAAAAGGAGAACGGCCTTTGGATTGCTTGATTAATTTGTTGGGGAAGGAATGCTAGCTGCTTCAAAAAGTAGCTTCTCCTTAAGAAAAATGCTCATTATGGCCAATTTTTATTGAAGGATATACTTGTAGTTTAAGAGAATTTATAAAGAAGGGCTTCTTTGAATTAGTTTTTTTGCATAAAAAGTTAATAAAGGGAGGTAGTTATAATGATAAAGGTTGCGATGTTAAGTAAGTGGCATGTTCATGCGGAGGATTATGCGAGGGAAGCCACTGAAAATGTTAACTTGAGTATTAAAATGGTTTGGGATGAAAGGAAAGATCGTGGTGAAAAATGGGCTGAGCAACTGGGTGTCCCTTTTGAGCAGGATCTAGAAAAAGTGTTAACCAATCCGGATATCGATGCAGTTGTTGTTGATACACCCACAAACTTACATAAGGAAGTTATTATGCTTGCAGCCAGGCATAAAAAGCATATTTTTACTGAAAAGGTGCTTGCGTTTACCATTCAAGATTGTGAGGAAATTCTTTCAGCCATAAAAGAAAATGATGTGAAATTAATGGTATCTTTACCTAGACTGACGACAAATTACTACCTTTATGCTCAAGAAATTTTGGACAAAGGTTTTATAGGAAGGTTGACCTCGATTCGCTGTCGTCTATCACATGATGGGGCTGTCGCGTCTGATAGTCTTCCAAATGGTTGGTTACCTGAACACTTTTTCAACAAAGAAGAGTGTGGTGGTGGGGCGTTAATTGACCTTGGAGCACATCCGATCTATTTAACAAATCGGTTAGCAGGACCAACAAAAGCTGTAACAGCTCGATTACAGCAAACTTTAGGTTATGAAGTTGATGACAATGCGGTTGCGTTGATTGAGTATGAATCCGGGGCACTAGGAACGATTGAGTCTGGGTTTCTATCAACGGGAAGTCCATTTCAATTAGAGCTATATGGGACAGAAGGGAGTCTATTAATCGAAGACAATACCATTCGTCTGAAAAGTAGACAGTTAGGCCGTGAGTGGATTACGCCAGAACAATTACCTGAAGCTCTTCCATCCGCGATGGATCAATGGGTTCAAAACATACTTGCTGAAAAAGAACCGACGATTACGATAGAAGATGTTGTTGGATTAACATTAATCAATCAAGCTGCTAATCTTTCACATAGGCAAGGCCGTAGAGTCGAAACGGTAGAATTAGTAACTAGAAGAATTCAAAGTTAGGGGGAAATAAGATGGTATTAAAAGTAGGTATTATCGGTGCGGGTGGGATTGCGAAGGATGCGCATATTCCTAATTATTTGAAATGTGGTGAAAAAGTAGAGATTGTTGCGATTAGTGACGTTGCAATAGAAAAGGCTGAAGAGGTGGCAAAGGAGTTCGGTATCCCTCATTTCTTTTCAAGCTATGAAGAAATGCTAGAAAAAGTAGAGTTGGATGCTGTAAGTGTTTGTACACCTAATAAATTCCATTATCCAGCAACGCAAGCAGCATTAAATGCAGGATGTCACGTTTTATGTGAAAAGCCACCAGCTATGACAGTTAAAGAGGCAGAAGCAATGGCGGAAGCGGCTGAGAAAGCAGGGAAAATCCTCACTTATGGCTTCCATTACCGACATGCGCCACAGGTTGAAGCGTTAAAACGTTTTATTGATGCTGGAGAATTAGGTGAAATTTACGCAGCCCGTGTGACAGCTATGCGTAGACGTGGGATTCCTGGCTGGGGTGTGTTTACGAACAAGGAGCTTCAGGGTGGCGGACCGCTTATAGATATCGGGGTACATATGTTAGACACAGCCCTATACTTAATGGGCTACCCAGAACCAGATACCGTTTTTGGGGTAACGTATCAAAAATTAGGTAATCGTAAAGGTGTTGGCCTATTTGGCCAGTGGGATTGGGAAAATTATTCAATAGAAGATTTAGCACGTGGTATGATCACTTTTAAAAATGGAGCATCGATTCTACTCGATACATCATTTGCTGCTAATGTGGAGAAACATGAAGAAATGAATGTTGCTTTAATGGGAACAGAAGGGGGAGCCGATGTGTTTCCGCTTAAAATCTATCAAGAAAAACATGAAACATTAATTGACATCACCCCTTCTTATTTGCCAAATAAAGGCTATCATGAGTTAGAGTTAGCAAGATTTGTTGATGCTTGTGTACAAGGTACTAAACCTATTAGCACTGCAATTGAAGGTGTATATTTACAGCAAATTATTAATGGTCTTTACGAATCGGCTGAAAAGGGCGAAGCTGTTAAAATTGGTGGGAAAGTTAGAGTATAATGAAGCAATCACCTGCACTCGTGTGCAGGTGATTGCTTTATTGCTATGGTTTTAACACTACCTTAATACACTCATCCTCATGATTATTAAAAATATGGTATCCATGAGCAGCCTCCGAGAGCGGGATTTTATGCGTAATAATATCAGTTGGATCAAATTCAAACTTCATTATTTTTTCAAAAAGCTCTGGCATAAAATGAATGACCGGTGCTTGTCCCATTTTGAGAGTAATGTTTCTTACCCAAAAGGCGCCGAGAGGGAATAGATTATAGTTGCCACCGTATACTCCCGTCATATGAACCGTACCAAATTTTCGAACAGCTTTTGTAGCAATCTGAATCGGTCCTAGGGTTCCGCCTTGTAGCTTTAATTTCTGTTCTAGCATTTCAATCGGAGACTTTTTCCCATCCATCCCTACACAATCAATAACGACGTCGGCTCCACCGTGGGTAATTTCTTTCAAATGTTCACCCATATCAGGAAACTTAGTGAACTCAAATGTTTCAACCTGATTCATCTTTTTCGCATGATTGATCCGATAATCTAAGTAATCAATGGCAATCACGCGTTTAGCACCTTCCATCCAAGCAAATTTTTGAGCCATCAATCCAACCGGACCACAGCCTAGGACAATCACAGTATCCCCTTTTTTTACACCCGCATTTTTTACACTCCAATAGGCCGTAGGTAAAACGTCAGATAAGAAGAGGAGTGCTTCATCCTCTAACTCACAGTGCTCTGGGATGACAAAAGGTGCGAAATTTCCAAAAGGAACTTTTAAATATTCGGCCTGTCCCCCTGGATAATTTCCAAACTTCTCTGTATAGCCCAAGAACCCACCTGAATCGTAATGTGGGTTGGAATTGTCGCATTGACTTTCCATCTCATGCTGGCAATAAAAGCAATGGCCGCACGAAACATTAAAAGGGATGACCACCCGATCTCCTTTTTTCACCTTTGTCACTTCAGGTCCAACTTCTTCAACGATTCCCATCGGCTCGTGTCCGATAATATAGCCAGGTGGCAAGGGCATGTTCCCTTGATATAAGTGCAAATCAGAACCGCAAATGGCTGTTGACGTAATTTTGACAATAATGTCGTCCTTCTTTTCGATTTTTGCATCCTCTACCTCATCCACACGTATCTTATGAGGTCCTTGGTATGTAACAGCCTTCATAATCCCACTCCAATCCATATTTTTATTAGTTTTTCCTAATTGTTTTGCATTTATTACATGGGGGTGAAGCTATGGAACCTCTGTTATGATGGGAATTGTTACCGTTTTGGGGCAGAACAGCACAATCAATGAATTTAATCGCCTAATTCTAGCGTTTAATCGCCTAAAACCCCGTTTTAATCGCCTAAAATCCAGATTAATCTCCGAAAACTCCAATTTAATCGCCTAAGACAATATCAAGTAGACATGCCCCCCAATAAAATACATAATTTAGTTAATTGAAAACCATTTACTTGGAAAAAGGAGCTTGATTTGATTGAAGCAATATCGGGTAGAGACTTACGAAGAAGCTACACAGGTAATCAAGGAGCTTGGAATTCTCCCACTTGCAACATTAATCCCCAATTACCCTTCACTTGATAGCATTACCGCAAAGGGAAATTGGCACACAGGCTCGGAAATTGATCCATGGTTATGGCGTGCAATGTTTCCGGCAGATGGTGTTGCTGCCTATGGGAAGTTTTTGAAAAAGAAATCTATTTTGATTTCTAAAGAAGTACTTCCGCTTATAAGAGCTGTAGTGGGTAGTGTGGACTCCTTAGAACAGCGGTATTCTGACGGACTAGTTTCTCGAGATGCATTAGAATTGTTTAAATTGATTCGCAAAGAAGAAGGAATAGATACTAGAGTTTTAAGAGTGAAAGCTGGAATGAAGGATAAAGATAAGAAAAAAACCTTTGACCTCGCGTTGGTAGATTTGCAAGGTAGCATGGATATTGTAGTAGCGGGAACGAAGGAAAAAACGAATGAAGTTGGGGAAAAGAACGGTTGGAGCAGCACTTCCTTTGAAACGATGGATAATTGGGCAACTAGAAATAACGTTTCTCACGTACCTAATGTTGAAGAGGCAAAGACCGAGCTTAAAAACCATCTTGAGAGGGTATGTAATCCTGAAGTAATGAAAGCGTTCAGTAAACTATTTAAGTTTTAAAACCATTTGTTAAGCTAGAGAAGTTCAAGTAAACCTACAGAAATAACTCGAAGATAGTAGAATCATGTAATGTTTTTAGATAGTTTGTCGAATCGCTTTTCAACTTATCATTTTTTGTGCATAATAGCCCTCATCTGTTAATAATTTTGATTATCGAAATAAAAGAGGTCATGTAGCGATGAAAAGGAAAAATGAGTTGTTAAAGCAAATAAATAGACTACGAATGAAGATGATTGAAATTGGATCTAACAAGGGACTGAATGACTCTGAGACAATTTCAATAAGTCAGGAACTAGACGATTTACTCTTCGATTATCAACAAATTACACTTGATAAGTAGTCTAGTTTTGTTTGATAAATATATAGGTTGTCAAGAACACCGACTGCCCTTTAATTTTTAAAAAATAAAAACTCCCCTTTCTAATAGAAAGGAGAGTTTCTTTATTTTGTCGGAGACATTTCGTCGCAACCGTCCATTGTATTCAATTCTAGTAACTGGGCAGTATTCAAACCTTTAATAGAAGATAACTGGTTTATAACTAGTTCAGGGATTTCTTTGTCTAGTGTTAAGACCATTATTGCTTCTCCACCAATATTGGCTATACTACCTGCATCGTTCCAATGTTTATCTCGAGATTCCCAAGTAATGCCAAGTAATGAACCAACCCTTCCAATCATTCCAGGAATATCATGATGTTTAATAATTAACAGGTTTTTCTCGGGTTTGATATCAATTCGATAATGGTTAATGGTCACAATTCTTGCACCATATCGGCTTAACACAGTCGCACCAATTAATGCTGAAACATCTTTGGATAGACCTTTAGCTCCAATTAGTTTGGCAAACCCTTTATTCTTTGTATTATTTTGTACAGTTTATGGTATGCCCTGCTCCTATAATAAAAATTTTATTAAGATAATATTTTTTAAAAAAAACAGTTGATATTTATAAGTGACTTTGATAATATTAATTCTTGTCAGCGGGGGTAAGATATACTACATACCTTAACATCGGATGATAAATATTGTTTTAGAAAATGTGGTTGACACAATTTAGATGAAATGATATATTGTTATTCTGTCGTAACGACGGTTACCAACTTTGAAATTGTGGTTGACACTATATTGATGAGATGGTAAGATGTAAATCTGACTTTCATAAATTGTTCTTTGAAAACTAAACAAAACAGAAACGTCAACGTTTTAACTTTAGTCTTTTTATAAAGACAACTTTATGAGCTAATCAAACACTTTATTGGAGAGTTTGATCCTGGCTCAGGACGAACGCTGGCGGCGTGCCTAATACATGCAAGTCGAGCGAATCATTGGGAGCTTGCTCCC
>NZ_CAKJTG010000034.1 GCF_917563885.1 Pseudoneobacillus rhizosphaerae | reverse complement strand
TTATAGTAATATTTATTTGGGTCATCATCATGTCCTCCGTAAAATGGTTTCTTGGTCGAAAACATTGTAACACGGTCATGATGGTGACCTATTCTTTTTACACAATTATATGGGCATAATCGCTATTAGTTACCGTTTTCAGATAAAGACAGAATAAACGGTCACTATTAGAGGCTAATAGTTACCATTTTCAGGTAAAACCAGCATAAACGGTCACTATTAAGGACTATTAGTTACCGTTTTCAGATAAAGACAGAATAAACGGTCACTATTAAAGGCTTTAAAATGAACTTATTTTAAAAAGGACGTAACTCGACCGTTTCTTTTGCTTCTAACGCTTCAACCATTTCGTACCAAGCTTCCGGTTTGTTAGGTAATACTGAATAGTAACGTTTCAAGAACTTCACAATTAAATCTGTTTCTAATTGGTCTGGATTGCTGTCCATTGGCAGGAAGGAAAGATCTAGTCCTTCGACAGCCTCCCCGTCATTATTCCAAGACGGATGAACATATGGGAAATTTAAACGTTTGTAGCCTAGATGAGATAGAACTTCACGACGAACATATGGATCCATCGGCTTTACGCCACCAAATTCATAATGGTCGACACGGTATGGGTCGTAAATTTCAGCAAACATTCCTTTTAACTTCTTTCCATTTGCAGATGCTAACTCAGTCAAATCCTCAGCTCGTTTATTCGCTAAGAAAGGCCCGATTCCTAGTCCTGCTTGACCGATAATCGTAAAATCAGTCATTGCAACATTAAAGTCTTCATAATAACGATATTCGGTTGCTCCAACCACTTTTCCTTCATGGACGGCAACAAAAACACGAATGCCTGGATCCTCGAGTGGTTCTTTCCAAAGGTCAAACTCTAAAACCTCTTCTGGTGGAAATACATTCTGCATTAGCTCATGCATTTGCTTAAACAATGGATCATTTATATTCGTAATTCTAGTGAATTCCATTTTCATAGTCTCCTTATTTATTCATTTTAAAGGGATTTTTCCATTCCATCAGCACCCCATAATTGTGGGACTCTCCATCTTCCAAATAGTTCGCCACCACTCTTACAGGCGTACGACCACAACGAAGGAGAAAGGTTATTACAGGGTCTTTTAGATCCCCTTTTTTCACAGCTTCTATATACTTTCCAGGTGACATATGCTCCGCATGGATATGGTAGTATGGCATTCTTCCACCGCCGAGCAACCGCTCCAGGTTTAACTGGACGACGACTTCATACATTGATAATATTAGCCATTTGCCTAAGCCTAACTTTCGGAAGGCAGGACGGACACTAATATCTACCACATACAATGTATTGCCTTTTGGATTATGGCTCCGAATATAGCCACTATCAGTGATATCCTCCCACGAATGATCTGGATCTTTAGGATCAAAGTCAACTAGCAGTCCTGTCATCGAACCTGCCATTTCGCCGTTGACCTCAATACATAAAGCGCCTTCAGGAAAAAGCGTCACATGATTGGTTAATTGTTCTTCGTTCCACCATAATTCGGATGGAAACGGTGGTGGAAAGCTCTCCTGCTGGATCAAAATTAATCCAGCAAAATCCTTTTCCTCATAATTTCGAATAACCGCAGGGATTGGCTTATCTTGGTCGAAAACAAATAATTCTTTTCGATACACGTTTGTCCCTCCCTATTTAGAATACTCTTCTTTCTCCCAATCAGGATAAAGGTCAGAGCGTCGATCGCGCCAAGTGGTGACAGAACCGCTTTCACGTACTTGATATAAAAGCTCTAGGTTAAGGTCTGCTGTCACGATCATATCTTGGTTAATTTCCCCTTCAACCACAATTCCGCGAGGAGGGAATGGAACATCATTTGGTGAGATGACAGCTGCTTGCCCGAAATTCCCACGCATGAAATCGACTGTCGGAAGCGAGCCAATGGTGCCCGTTGTCACAACATACACTTGATTTTCGATTGCTCGTGCATGGCTTGTATAACGTACTCTATGGAAGCCATGGCGGTCGTCAGTACAAGAAGGACAGAAAATAATATCAGCGCCTTTTGCTTTGGCAATACGGACAATTTCCGGGAACTCGATGTCATAACATGTTAGCATGGCAATTGTGCCTTTTTCCGTTTGGAAAACTTCAATACCCTCACCTTTAGACATATTCCATTCATTTACTTCGGTTGGAGTAATATGAAGCTTTGCTTGTTCGGCTACTTTTCCATCTGGGTAAAATAAATGTGCCACATTGTATAGGTTATCGCCTTTACGGATTACATGAGTTCCACCAATAATATGCATCCCTGTTTCTTTGGCTAGTCTAATAAATAAAGAACGATATTGTTCTGTATAATCTGGCAGTTCTTCAATCGTTAAGGCTCTTCCATCCTTGCCAATCGACATTAATTGTGTCGTAAAAAACTCGGGAAAAAGGATAAAGTCAGATCCAAACTCTTCGGCCGTTTTAATATAATGCTCTACTTGGTTAGCAAATTCTTCAAAAGAGGATATTGTATGTAAATGGTATTGAACAGCAGATACTCTAATTGTCAAAGAAATCCCTACTTTCTAACTTTATTCTGGTTTCTATTTTATTAGACTGGTGTGGATAATACAAAAAAAACGCCTTCATTGATCGGCGTTTTTTAGTGATGATGACCGTGTGAACCTTTTGATGGATTGGTGATAACAAATTCCTCACGAGGAACAAAGAAATATTGAATCCAGACCCCATCTAAAAGATCTTCTCGTGAATCTAAAAGTACATCAATCTCTTTGTCTGTTTTGACAATTTCATCGTGTTCGGTTGGTGTATCAAGCGTTAAGTCATAATGGGCATGATCACCATGCTTTTCACTTACGAAAACACGAACCATTTTTCCTTCATATTCTTCACTGCTTAATAGTTGGTTTAAAACCTTCGCTGCATTTCGATTGATTTTTACTTTCATCTTTTTCACCCATTCTCTTTTAATTTTCTTTAGCCTTTCTACTATCCTGATTTCTTTAGTCAACATATACAACATTTTTTTCATCTAAACATCTATTATTGCCAATGGTATACTTTTTAGCCCTTCGTTATAATACATTAAATAAAACAAGCAGATTCCGCTCGGAATCTGCTTGTTTAGCATGTCTGTAATACTTTGGTTTGAATGTTATTTAACGAAACTGCTTTTTTACCAAAAATGATACTGCGGTCACAAATGGACTCAACATCTTTTTTATCGTGCGATACCATAATACAAGTCATATCGGCCGTTTTCAAGATTCTGCGAAGGTCTTCTCTAATGCATTCCTTTAATTCCGAATCGAGGTTACTAAAAGGTTCATCCATTAATAATAGATTGGGCTTTGGTGCCAAGGCTCTAGCCAATGCAACCCGTTGTTGTTGTCCTCCACTGAGTTCATGCGGATATCTATTTCCAAAATCTTTTAGTTGAACTAAATCCAGCATTTCGATCAAACGTAACTGACGTTCTTTTTTTGAGAGACGTGATAAGCCAAAGAGAATATTATCCTTTACGCTCATATGTGGAAACAATGCATAATCTTGAAAAACCATTCCAACTCCTCTGTTTTCAGGCTGGATGAATAATTTTTCATTTACAACCGTTGTACTTGCGATGGTAATGTTTCCGCTAGTTGGCATTTCTAAGCCAGCAATTAAACGAAGCAACGTACTTTTTCCGCTTCCACTTGACCCTAAAACACCGACGATTTCACCTTTATCCATTGTAAAAGTAAAATCCTTTATGACTGGAGCAGCTTTTTTTGAAAACGAAAAGGTTAAATTTTGGATATCTACGATGTTCATTGTTTCACCCTCTTATCAATCATTTGAAAAACGATTACAGACAAAACGCTAATTCCAATTATGATGAGAGATGATACAGAAGCTTCATGAATCCTCTCATCTTTCGCATATTGGAAGGTCTTTGTGGCTAATGTATCGAAATTGAATGGTCTTAATAATAAGGCTAATGGTAATTCCTTCGTTATTTCAACGAATGTTAAAATAAAGCCGCTAAACAATGCTCCTTTTAGTAAAGGGAATTCGATTTTGAAAAAGGTCTTCGTTTTTCCTAATCCAAGTATTCTTGATGCTTCAGAGAATTTTGGTCCCATTTTTTCAAAACCTACCTCGACAGCATTATAACCAGTCGCCATGAATCGAATTGCATATCCAAAAATTAACATCACGACGGATAAGCTTAAAACAAGCTTTGAACTACCAAGTCCGAGATAGGCGTACATCGGTGCTAAGTATTTATCAAGATTAATAAACAGGGCTAGAACACCAATCGCAATAATCGCACCAGGAATCGAGTAGCCAGAAGTAATTAATTTGGATAAAACATATGAAAAAGTTGATTGAGACCGACAAACGTTTGCTACAATTACTGAAATAATTAGAACGATCGCAGTAGCAATGATTGCCACATAAACCGATTGATACATTAGCGTAAAAAACGTTTCATTCCAAACCTTACTGAAGGTTAATCGTGCCCACGAGATTAATTGCACAAATGGGATTAAAAACCCTAAAAGAAAGATAACCGAACAATAGAATGTCGCTGCTAACGCGAAAATTCCCTTTAGCTTGATTGGTACGAGTGGTCTTGATTTCGTATTCAAGTTATAACGTCTTCTTCTTCTCAGCAATCGTTCTATCATGATGACTCCTACCACTACAATCATTAACCACGCGGCTAGCCTTAGAGCTGAATCAACATCATACATACCAAACCATGTTTGAAAAATCGCCGTTGTAATCGTATGAATGCCAAAATAACTAGTTACTCCATAATCACTTAACACTTCATACATAACTAACATGGCACCGCCAACAATCGCAGGTCTTGATAAAGGTAGAATGACTTTGAAAAAGATCGCTAATGGCTTTCTTCCTAGTAACCTCGCATTTTCGATAAAGGCTGTGCTTTGATTTTCCAAGAAAGGTCTTGCAATGATATACACATATGGAAAGAGAAAAAACGAAAAGATAAAAATCGCTCCACGTAAATTTGAGAACGATAATAACTCTGCGTCTATTTGATAATCGAATTGATTTCGAAATGTCGATTGCACTACACCTGTATAGCTTAACATCGTACGATACGTATAAGCGGCAATATACGGTGGTATCGCTAGTGGTAAAATTAATCCCCACCGAAAAAAGCGCTTTAATGGAAAATCATAGGCAGCAACTAACCAAGCTAACGATACTCCTAAAAAAACGGTTGCTAAACTAGTGGATACCACAAGTATAATCGTGTTTTTCACATAGTTTTCCAATAGATACTCCCGAATATGAAACCAGTTTTCATTAGGCTCCTGGAAAATGGAGAAAAATATGAAAAGCATAGGCAGCAGAATGACTGCCGCCCCTATTATGCTGATGATAACCCAACCATTTAATTCTTTTTGTAGATATCGTTTCATTCGTTTTGCTGCCATGTTAATTCCTACTTCCAACCTGTTTTGTTGAAGATTTCAATCGCTTTCTTGTTGTGTTTGCCTAATGTCTCAAAGTCTAAATCTTGCATTTTGAAATCGCCCCAAGACTGAAGTAACTCAGGCTTTGCTGCTTCTTGATTTACCGGGAACTCATAGTTACCTGCTGATAAGAATTCTTGTGCAGGAACGCTTGTGATATATTCAATCAGCTTCGTTGCATTATTAGGATGCTTCGCGTGCTTCGTTAAACCGATACCACTAATGTTAACATGTGTACCATTTGTATCTTGGTTTGGGAAGAATACGCCTAATCCTTCTGCTACTTTCACTTCTTCTGGATCCTGTGAGTTTAACATTAAGCCTACATAGTAAGTATTCATGATCGCTACATCACCAGTGCCAGCTGCAATCGCTTTTGCTTGGTCACGGTCACCACCATCTGGTTGACGAGCAAAGTTTTTCACAATTCCTTCTGCCCATTGTTCCGCTTGCTCTTCGCCATTTAGTTCAATGAAAGAAGCAAGTAATGATTGGTTATATAGATTTGTAGATGAACGTGCTAAAACTTTACCTTTCCAGTTATCAGAAGTTAAGTCTTCGTATGTAGATAATTGATCAGGAGTAACACGGTCTTTAGAGTAAGCAATAATACGTGCACGAGTGGCCATTCCAATCCATTGATTATCAGCATCACGTAAGTTTTCAGGCACGTTAGCCTCGATTACATCTGAATTAACTGATTGTAAAATACCTTTTGCTTTTGCGTTGGCAAGTACTCCGCCATCAACAGTAATGAATAGATCTGCCTCAGTACTCTCACCTTCACGCTTTAAACGTTCGATTAGCTCTTCAGCTTCCCCTTTTACCACATTTACTTGGATACCTGTTTCTTCAGTGAAATTCTTAAATACTTCTTCGTCTGCCTCATAATGTCTAGCCGTATATACGTTAACCACTTTTGATTCTGTTTTTGATTTGTTATCAGATGCATTGTCTTTCTCACCACATGCAGCCAACGTTAATGTTAACAAAATACTTGCAAATAGAATAGTAAAAAATTTTGTAAACTTCATTTCTAATTTCCTCCAATTATATGATATTGATAATTATTCTCAATTTATAATGTAAGGATAATTGAAAATCATTCTCAAGTCAATAACATTTTTTCTGACTTTTTGTAGAAATTTAATTCATTTAGTAATATATTTACTAATTAGAGGGGGATTAATGATGTTTGTAGATGCGGTAATTGAGACTGATAGATTACGAATAAGGCCTTATCAATTGAAGGATGTAGATTCTCTTTACGAAGTAGTATCCGAACCTAATTTTTATCAATATGTACCTGAAGAAGTCCCCACACATGACGATGTAAGAAAAATTGTTGAGTGGTCCATGGATTGCAACTTGAAAAATACTAAAGAAAACATTATTAAGTTTAATCTTGCCATTATAGATAAGGAATATGATGAGTTAATAGGCTATTGTGGTTTAGGGCCTTTTGACCTTAATAAAAATAAAGTGGAGCTATATTTCGGGCTCTCAGAGCAATATCGTGGTATGGGGTTAGCGAAGGAAGCGGCTTCTGCTGTTTTAAATTATGGATTCAATGTCATTGGCTTGAATGAAATGGTCTCAACTGTTCATCCTGACAATATCGCTTCTGTTAAAATACTCGAAAGCCTTGGATTTGTATATTTCAATACACTTAAGGATTTGCCAAAGAATGAGGCGTATTTTGAAGGGCATAACTACTATGTTATCGAAAAATAACAAAAAAAATAATAGGTTAGCTGATTAGCCAACCTATTGTTTTTACCTATCTAGTTTTTTCTAGGTTATATCCCCGTTCTCCATAAGGCTGTAATTGTTCAAGCCACTTATCCTCCAGCTTTTCCAGTTCCCTCTTTTCGTCAAAGTAGCCTTCTTCTTTCTTTTTTAAAACCTCTAATACTTCAAAAACGAATGCATCCTTTCCAAATTGATTCCATTCTTCTTGAAGCATTTTATTTGTGTTTGTACCTGTTTCTAGCTGAAATTTTTTACCTGTTATTGTTTTCAAGTTCCGTGTACCTGCAATATATATTTTATGATTAATCGTATTCTTTATTTGATAGATTCCAGCTTCAATTGCTGTTTCTTTGTACATTTGTTTTAATTCTTTTTTTCTGTCCACTTGGATAACCTACCTTCTATTTTTTCAACCAATATTGGCTACCATCATTCTTTCTATCTAAAAAGCCATATTCGATTAAGTATCTTCGTAAAATCACGTAATCATCATAAATGGATTGCAATATCTCATTTGTTTCTTTTTCATCATAGATATGCTCAGGATAAAAGCCTTTAGCAATTTCCATTAAGACAACAAGCTTTTGTTTCTCTTTTAGGGGAAATTTACTTAAAGGACCAGTTGGACCTTCAGGAAAATACTTCTTAATGATGCCTTCTCTTTCTTTTTCGGTCACATTATAGCGGTCATCTATCATTTTCGCTGTCTTGTGAGGGGGAAGGAATTTTGGTGCATGCTGATCTTTTTCTTTAAGTAGCTCCATCATCGTCAAGAATACCCTTGCTTGGCGCTCTTTTTCTTTTAAAACAAAGCGGTGATTTCTAATTGTTGCTGCACTTCCAATTTCCATTTCCTTTTGAACCTCAGTATCTGTTTTTCCTTCGAAAAATAGCCGTAGGAGACGACTTTGGTGATCAGTAAGACCCGTTAACTTTTTATCAAGGTTTATTAAATAGTTAAACACGGACTGATGGTCTTTTTCGATATGAAGACGGGTAAATCTTTCTGCCTCATACAAAACGTCGTCTTCAGGATAAATAATCCCCTTTTCGATTTTCTTTCCACAAAGCAAACATAAATAATGCTCAGATTCTTCTATATACCCTTTCTTTAGCTCCTCAGGCGAAGCATTCCAGAACTGCTCTGAAGTTTGCATTTTATATAAACACTTCCTAATATTGTTTGTAATATACTAAACATAATATAATTACGTTTGTTTATTGTCAACAAAAAGACGCCTCCTATTAGGAGGCGTCAACTAATGATTCTATGCTCTTTTAAACGGCCACCAGTTTGCATTTCCAAAGTTCTTCACCATAACTGGGATAAACATTGGTAAAACAACAAATGTGTAAAGAAATAATCCAACTAATACAATACTAGCAATCTGTAATAACGATAACATTCCAGATGGCATCATCGCCGCGAAGGTTCCACCTAGGATGATAGCTGCGGAAATAATAACTGTCCCCATCTTTTTCATCGAAATCATCATTGCATCAGCGACTGATAGATCCTTATATTCATTAAAACGGTCCATTAGGAAAATACTGTAATCGACACCTAGTGCCACCAGGATAACGAAGCCGAAGAATGGAACGGCCCAGCTAATTCCTGTGTAACCTAGGATATTCACAAAGATTACTTCGTTGATACCCATTGATGTAAAGTACGTTAAGATTAATGAACCGATAATATAGATTGGCATAATAATAGAACGGAATAAGAATACTAGGATAATTGAGATTCCGACTAACATAAGCACAACGGTTCGAGAGTAATCATCACCTGAAACGGTACGTAAATCGGCATTCACACTTGTCATTCCGCCGATTGCAAGAGTAGCATTTTCAAGCTTTGTATTCTTGGTTGCTCTTTTGACTGCTGCTTCTACCTCAGCCACTTGATCAATCGCTTCATTGGAATAAGGATTCGCTTTAAAGATGACATCTAATGTCATGACTTTTCGGTCCTTTGACATATAGACGTTCAGTGCCTGCTCAAATTCCTCACTATCTAGTACTTCTTTTGGTAAATAAAAGCTATTTGAATTGGATTGAGTTAAACCAGATAAATAATCCTGAGCTGAGCCCAGCCCTTCTGAAACTTGATTTAGCCCTTTCGCACTTTGATCAAGACCATCTGTTAATTGGGTTAATTGCCCACCAAGATCACCAAAACCAGCTAGTAACTGTTCTTGGCCTTGATTAATTTCCCCTAAACCCCCTGTTAGCTTTGGCATATTAGAAACAATTTGTCCTTGACCATCCGCTAGCTTGTTTAAGCCTGCTTGTTGTTGCTCAATTCCTTTAATTAATTGTTCAAGACCACCTGCTAGTTCTTTTTGACCGGCTAACGCTTGCTCGAAGCCTACATTTGCTTTTGTCATCCCGCCATTAATTTGGGATAGTCCAGTATTTAGCTGAGTTAAGCCAGCAGAAAGTGGTGACATTTGCTGTTGTAAGGCTTGAACCGTCCCTTTAATTTTTTGATATTGTGCTTCTCCTGCCACACCTTCGTATTTCTTTTCTAAATCCGTGAAGTCAGAAGACGTAATTTGGTTCAGTGCAGTTGTTAAAGATTGTAAACCACTACCAATTTTCGTGTATTCTTTTTCTAAGTTTCCTATATTCCCATTAATATCTTTATAGCCTTTTAGAATTTGTTGATAGCCTGCTAATAATTCCTCTGCTCCCGCTTTTGCATCCGCTAATCCCTTCTTAAGCTGATTCGAACCAGCCGTACCTTGGCGAATACCAGATTCAATTTTAGCAAGGTTGGTTTGAATTTCTGTTAATCCATTTTTAATTTCACTTGTGCCAGAAATTAATTCATTAATTCCGTCTGCTGCTCCTTCTAATTCAGGTGCAGATTTGGATAATTCACTTCCCGCTTCATTTAGACCTTCACTAATTTTTTCAAGGCCTTCTTTCCCTTCTCCTAAACCTTTTTCGAGTGTTTCTGCTTGCTTAGCCACAAAGAAATCCTCGATTGGTTCTCCAGTTGGTCTAGTGACGGAACGAATCGTATCTACTTGATCAACTTTTTCTAGCTCTTGGCTAATTTTTTCTGCTAGACCAATGTATTCCACAGAATCCATTTCTTCATCATTTTTTAACACGATTTTAGTTGGCATCGATTCGCCTGCTCGGAAGCTATCGGCAATTGCATTAAAGGCTTTAATCGAATTCACATCGCCACTTATTTCTTCTAATTGGTTAAATGAAATTTTTCCATCATACTTAACTAGGAAAGGTACACAAATCAAGGCCACTACTAATAACGCTAAAAATGGACGAGCAAGTGAAAACCTTCCAAAAAACGCCCAAATCTTACTTTCACCATGCTCTGCTTTTGCTTTTGATGGCCAGAAAATTTTCTTACCAAGAACCGCCATGAAAAACGGTACGATTGTAAACAGAGCCACTAAGAGAAGTGCAACCCCGACTGCAACCGCCGCAGCTGATTGGTAAAGAATAAATTTCGAAAACCCGATTGCTGCAAATCCAATCATAACGGCCACGCCACTAAAGAAAACTGTGCGTCCAGCGTTACGATACGTTGCTACAATCGCTTCGGCAACACTTTCATGTTGTGCTAACTCTTCTTTAAAACGACTTAGTAATAAAATACAATAATCTGTTCCGATACCAAATAGAATCGCTACTAAGAAAATTTGCGTATAGTTCGAGATTGGAAAATCAAATTTGTCCACTAACATCGATACAATCGACTGTGACGCTAAATAAGAAAAACCAACTGTTAAAACGGGGATAATTGGCGCAACAGGTGATTTAAACACAAGAAGTAATACCGCTAAAATAAAGACTAGGGTAATTCCCTCTGTTTTCTTCAACCCTTCCTCAGAGCTTTTCATTAAGTCTTCGCTAATCATCCAACCACTTGTGTAATAATGATCAACATCAACATCATCAATGGCCGCATATAAAGCATCACTGACTTCAGTCGCTGTCCGGTCTTTGAATTCCACTGTAACGGAAGCTAAGATAGACTTTCCATCTTTTGAAACGAGCTGTTCCTTTAAGGCTTCTTCGTTAAAATGACTCAATATTTCTGTAATACCAAGCTCCGTTTTGTTAGCTTCTAGCTGGTGGATTGCTTTTTCTACTTCTTTTATCTCATCCGCTGTTAGCTTTTTCTCATTATGAAAAACAAGAGCTACCTGGGAGCCATTTTCATCATTTACTTCTGCCATGATTTCTTCCGCTAATGTGGAAGAATAGCCATCAGGAACAGTGATTTCACCCTTTTCCCGAACAAGCTCAGCCATATTTGGAGCAGCCATAAATAGCCCAGCGACAATGACAATCCAGGCAAGTAGGACAAACCATTTATTTTTAATAATAAAATTCACGAGCTACTCCTCCAACTTGTAGTTTATTAAAATTTGGTTAAGCTTTTCAAAGGTATTGATAAATTGATTGATTTCGTGGTGTTCAAATTTTGTAATTAGTCCTTCTACAAGGTTGTGAATTCTCTTTTCACATTGGGAATATAAATCCTTCCCTTTTTCTGTTAAGGTCAAATACACGACACGACGGTCCTTTTCATCTCGTGTTCTTTCAATTAAACCCTTTTCCCATAAACGTTGGATGATGGCCGTTATTGCACTCTTTTGCACATCAAATACTTCCGCTAATTCTGAAGATGTACAGGTACCAACTTGATTCATATACCTAAGGGTAAAATGCTGGTCATTTGTAAGATCACTGCCGATTTGCCCTTTGACAAGAGCCCCAGCTTTTTTCTCTACAGATTGGGACACGGCAATATAACGATCGACTAAATCTTTAATATTTGTTTCTGCCATTTTTATATATTCACCTCTTCTGTCATTCATTCTACTATTTAATAGTTCAATTGTTTAACTATTCATGTACAGTACTATAATTTAAAACATTTTTTAAGTCAATCATTATCATTGGGTAAAAGTAAATTGTCCATCATGGAGGCTATGATGGACAAAACAACCTTGTATTTGCTTGCAATTCCATAAAAAAAAAGGAGATAGCCCTCCCTTAGCTGGGAGAGCCATCACCTGTGACTACTTTAATAAACCGATTTCCTTCAACCTTATACTAAACCTATCAAGTACTTTCCTAACCTTTGTTCTTCGATCTGGAAGTAGCTCCATTGATGATAACTTTGCTATTCTTTCGACAACTTCCTCAATCGACAATGAATCAGTATGAATATGTTCTTGGAACGTATCCTTGGATAAACTGCTCAAGCGTTTGTCCATCTGTTGATATGCCCATGAATTTTCGCCTTCCAATCTTTTTCTTAATCGTTTTGCAATCGTCTTTTTTGAAGCTGATAAGGTAAAATGCTTCACGGTAATACCATCTTCTCTTAATCTACCGATAATTTCTTTAAAATATTTTTCATTGGTAAGCGTCATAGGTACGATAATTATTCCTTTGTAAGCTTCTGTTACTTGTTTTAACAAAAGGTAGTTTGTGTCTCTCCAAATCTGATAATCTTGAAAATCATCTTTGGAGATTTCTTTAGGCACATTTTTCATTAATACGTATCCAAATCTTTCGGGATCAAAAACGAATGAATTTTCCACTCGTTTTTGTAGTTCGTAAGCAGTTGTTGTTTTACCCGATCCGAAAGTTCCATTTATCCAAATAATCATATTGTTACCTCATTTTTTGTGGAGTATATATTTTAATATATTACAATCCATACTCGTAGTAATAGATTTATGTAGCATTATGATCAGGGATAAACAAAAAATAGATGCCATGTATCGTTATTTACACGATACTCTGACACCCATTCTGTACTGACTTATTTTCTTAAGTAAATTGTTTATTTTTCAAAGCATTGCTAATCCAATTCTTTCCTTCCACCAATCGTGTAACAAGCATGGCACATACCGTATTTCCAGTCGAATTAAGTAGGGTCGCTGGGGCATCTATTATCGTACTAATAACAGCGATAATCGGTAGTGTTTCAGGTGGGAATCCATAAATGCTGATAATGAGCATTTCGCCGATCATTCCGCCACCTGGAATAGCCCCCATCACTGCACCAACTAAAAAGGATACAGCAAGAATACTCAATATATTGGGGATGCTTGTTAAGTCCTTTCCAAACAAAGCAAAAAGGAAAACAATTTTCAGCACGCCTCCAAAAACGGAACCATCTTTGTGGGTGTTAGCTCCAAGCGGAATAATGGTTTCAGCAATATCTTTTGGTACTCCCATCTTTCTAACAGCTGCTAGGTTTACTGGAATACAAGCTGCACTTGAACAAGTAGCAATCGCGGTGACTGATGGTGTGATGGCATTTTTCCAAAAGAGCTTTACCCCAACTTTCCCACCTGCTATAAAGGCATAAAGAGTGAAGAAGCCAAAATAATAAAGAAGAGTGAGAATGAGATAAAGGACGAAGGATCTTGCATATCCTTCTAGAATCTGTGGACCCAACTCTCCGACAACTGCTGCAAAATAACAGCCAAGTCCAATCGGTGCATAATACATCACAATATTAACCATCTTCATCATGACAGCCGTAGCAGCTGACAAGAAATCTGCGACTGGTTTCGCTTTTTCACCAACCATTGCCGTTGAGATTCCGAATAAAAGCGAGAATACAATCAACTGAAGCATATTACTTCTGGATAGTAGTAAATGAAAATCAGGTACAGTGAAGGTATTAACTAACTGACTTAAGAAAGGAATTTGCTCCTGATTGGTTGTGTCAGTACTGCTCATCATTGCTTTTAATGCATCAATATCTGTGTTTTCAATAGGCTTAATGATGGATGCGCCTATTAACCCAAGAATAGCCGCAACAGAGGCTGTCACCAAAAATACCACTAGTATACTGCCCATTATTTTTCCAAGCCGCTTCATTCCATTCATATTTGAAATGGCTGAGGCGATGCTAAAAAATACTAACGGGACAATAATCATGAACATTAAGTTGAGAAATAAATCTCCAAATGGTTTCACGACTGCTGTCTTTTCTCCAAAAATCAAACCTGCCGCTCCACCCATTATAATGGCCGAAAGCAAGATTGCCGTGAATCGATAATTTTTAAAAAAGGATTTCAATCATAACACTGCCTTTCAAACTTTAATTCCTATATTAGTTTCTCCTGAAAAATCTTATCTGAGTTTCTATTTCTAGTAAATAACTTTCATTATTCGCGAAATAGTTTGAATTTGATAGCCTAGGATTCAAATTGACGAATAGAGATCAATAGTTATAAGCTAAATAGGTCGAAGTTAAAAAGGAGTTTTTCTAAATGAATGAAAAATCAACTGGGTTAAAACCCTTTATCTCCCTCCTATTATCAACAAAAATCCCTAAGCTTGCATTAGGAATTGTTATCGGCAAGCCTCATCACTACTCTTACAGGACTTCTAGTACCCGTACTTACCAAAAACTTAGTTGATGGTTTTTCAGTTTCAGCTTTAAGTGTTCCCCTCATCATTGGGATTGGAATAGCTTTTATAGTCCAAGCGATTATTAGTGGGATTTCCATTTACCTACTCAGTTATGTTGGCCAAAAGATTGTTGCTAGACTACGTGAACGGATGTGGGTTAAGCTTATTCGTTTGCCTGTTAGCTATTTTGACCAGCAAGCTAGTGGGGAAACAGTAAGTCGTGTCGTTAATGATACGTCTGTTGTTCGTGCTTTAATATCGGACCATTTCCCTCAATTCATCACTGGGATTATTTCTATCATTGGTGCGGTCGTCATTTTACTCGTTATGGATTGGAAAATGACTTTGGTGATGCTCATTTCTGTTCCAATCACAATGGCTATTATGATGCCACTTGGACGAAAAATGGCGAAAATCTCGCGTGGTTTACAGGATGAAACCGCTGTTTTTACAGGTGAGATAGGACAAACACTTAGTGAGATACGCTTAATGAAATCTTCTACTGCTGAACTTAATGAAGAAACAAAAGGGTTAACGGGAATTGATAAATTACTAGGATTTGGATTGAAGGAAGCTCGAATTACGGCTTTAATTGCGCCTCTTATGTACCTAGTCATTATGATTGTGATTGTCATGATTATTGGATATGGTGGGATGCGTGTAGCAAATGGATCGATGTCAACAGGTTCACTTGTTGCCTTCCTTCTGTATCTATTTCAAATCATTTTTCCAATCACCTCTTTTGCGATGTTTTTTACTCAGCTTCAAAAAGCAAAAGGCGCAACAGAGCGGATTATCGATATTTTAGAATTGAAGTTAGAAGAGGGTCAAACCGGTTTAGAAATGGATATTACAAATAAACCCATCTATGTCCGTAACGTTTCGTTTGCCTATAGTGAAGAAGAGCCGGTCATTGAAAATGTCTCGTTTGAAGCGCAGCCTGGTGAAATGATTGCCTTTGCGGGACCAAGTGGTGGTGGTAAAACCACGATGTTTGCTTTAATCGAACGGTTTTATGAGCCTACATCTGGTGAAATTAGAATTGGGGACATCCCTATTACCGATTTATCGCTTGCAACCTGGCGTAGTCAAATTGGTTACGTCTCTCAAGAAAGTGCCATGATGGCTGGTACCATTCGTGAAAATTTATGTTATGGCTTGGAAATGGAACATATTTCAGATGAACGTTTATGGGAAGTGGCCACAATGGCGTATGCTGATGAATTTATCCAATCCTTTTCAGAAGGATTAAACACCGAAGTTGGTGAGCGTGGAGTGAAATTATCTGGTGGGCAACGACAACGGATTGCAATTGCTCGTGCTTTTTTACGAAATCCTAAAATTCTCATGATGGATGAAGCAACGGCAAGCTTAGATAGCCAATCTGAAGGGGTAGTCCAACAGGCTTTAACGCGCTTAATGGAAGGACGAACCACCTTCGTGATAGCCCACCGATTATCAACGATTGTTGATGCTGATAAGATTGTATTCATAGAAAAAGGTCGAGTTACGGGCATTGGGACTCATCAGGAGCTAGTAAGGACACATAATTTATATCGTGAGTTTGCTGAACAGCAGTTGGCATAACGTTTTAAGCCATATAGTAAAGAGACCTCCAATTAGTGTTAATAACTGGTTCTCTTTTAGATTGCAAAAAATGAAAAAACACCTCAAATAACATGTTAAATCACATATGATTTAGCATGTTATTTTTTTATTGGTATAAAAACGTTTATGACATTTTAATTTAAGAATTAACACGGTCATTAGCAATCCGATTAGCAAAGTGAGAATGAACATTCTCATAATGTTAGTTTATATGCTAAAACGTTGTTAATACTTCGTTAAATTTGATAGGAATGGCATATTTTCAAACATAAAAATAGATGTACCAGGGAGAAAGAAGCCTTGTCCTTAATAAAGTGACCAGCGAAAGAAAAAGAAGCGGAGTTTTTCCGGTTATAATCAGAATGGAGCACGTTTCGGGCTAAATAAGCGAAGTTTTTCCGCTTATGCCAAGAAAAATCCCCCATTTTCATGTTATTCCTGACAATAGGCGAAATATCTCCGTCTATTTAAGCCATTTTCAATGCTTTTGACTAAATAAGCGGAATTTATCCGCCTATTAATCAGAGCGGATGTTGGTTGATCTGATTGCCCATCTTAAACTGATAGTGTAATTCCAATTATTACGCCCTTGAAATATCACGGATAATATTCAGAAGCACAAAAACATGATGAAAATCACCATGCTTTGTACTCCATTATTTGTACTGGTATTTATGATTTTGCACTCCAAAAGAGAACCCGTTATTAGTGTTAATTGCTGGGTCTTTTTACTATAACAACTAGTTTGATGTTAAATCTGTTCTATCAATCGCCTTTGGCGGTTGTTCCATCCAACCGTTTTCAATCATCATCGCTGCCCCATCCTCGACAAACAAGGTTACTTCAGTTAGACATTTCATATACATTAATCCAATGTCTCTTCGCCCGTTCACGGCCATTGAATTTGCAAAGGACCTTATTTTTATCGCAAACATATCCACTTTATGAAACAGCATAATTTTATCTGAAAAGGGTGAAAAGGTAGAGGTTGTAATTAAATGATCAATCTGTGATGGAAAAGGCAAATTTTCTTTATGGAGCTTATCCTGAAAATGTTGCACTTCTCTATCTGTAATTTCTTTCCCTCTTAGAAAGAAAGATTGTATTTTTTTATTTTTGGCAACTTGACTGAAAGCCGTTAAAAGTGCCTTGCTCGTGATGTTGTTTTCGATATTATCATAAAGATGTGTGATTTCAAGCGCATGCAATTCCCGAACCTCACCAAAAAAACCATTCAAATAATTTTCCTTTTCTATAAAGTCTACACGTTTAGGCACAGGTATTAACGGAGCTTTTATGATAAATCCTTTATCCATTAAAATGTTATTTATTTGACCCAGAAGGATCGTTGTGCACTTATTACAATATATAAAGAATTCCCTTACATCTTCTCTCATCATGAGTGGAACCGCAATGGCGTATATACTGAGCCCCGCTTTCGAGGCATATTTCAAATAATGGACATAAAATTGATCTTCGAACAGCCTAGGTGCTCCTAGATTGACGTCTTCTTCTGAAAATCCGACGGGGATTGGGAAATCTTCGTCAGAAAAGAACTTTTCAATTTTCTTCATAAAATCGGCCGTAAGCGCCAAGCTATTTTCCAATAAGATCCTAATATCATCATCATCTACATGTTTAAGAAAATACTTCAATATCTGATTTGACATACTATTGCCCACATATGTAGCCCAAAGCTTTCCCATTTCAACTGCTGTAAATGGATTATCAGAACTTAACTTAGTTGAACTTATGTTGATTGGTTTCATTAATTCCATGGTATTCCCCTAACCTTTTTACGATTTATTGTTAGTTTTTACAACATTTAAATTTATATCCACAAATACTATTTTAAAAGGCACTTTTCCATAGAAAAATACTCGTACATTTCATACGAGCCCGACAGATAGTCACTTTAATTTTGCTCTTCCATTGCTGGTTGGACTTTAGATTCTTCTTTTAAGTTAAAAAGTGGTATTACTAAAAGTACGCCAATTAATAATAGTATTCCTGAAACTAAATATACCCCGAATAGTGTAAGAGGAACCTTTACAACCCCAGCTACAGACATACCAATTACCATCATCCCCATGAACAACGGACTTAGTACTCCATTTACACGACCCACAAATGCTTCATCGGTATTTTTTAAAATTAAGGTATTAATTCCAATATGAATACATGGGAAGAACATTCCATTTAATACTTGTAATGTAAGTAGACATGACGTATTTAATACCGTCCATCCCTTTCTTAAAATCGCTTTGTGTCTCTGCCTTTTCCTTCTCCAAATCGTTTTCTCACTATGATTCAACTAAATACCTATCAAATACAGATAAAAAAGTTTTTGAATGAGGACTTTTTTAGTATGATTAAAGGTGGACAGGCTGATTTATTAAAATCGCTTTTAGGTGGAAACAATTCTGATTTACCTGCATAATCTTATCAAGGTAGCATTCTTCTTGGGCTATTTTGTTAATCATAATTAATTGCAAGATACATAGATTATTATTTAATGAAGAGGTGTTTGTTTTTATGAAAATGAATGGGATTGATTTTATGAAGTACTGCCTCCATCCAATCTCCTTACTTTTAATCATTTTGTTTATAAAATTAACTGCATTTCAAATCATTATTTTTGATAACAAATCATTTTTTCATATTTTACTAGTGGAGTTTCCGCTATGGGCTCTTACGGTAATTATTCTTACAATGATTTTTAAAAAGAGGACTTGGTTAGCGATCTGGACTTATTATCTCTTTCTTTCGATTTTATTTATTGTCGTACTGTATTACACTAGATATTTTTCAACTGTTCCATCCTATTATGATGTCAAACAAATTTATCAATCTAATTCTGTCGGTGGCACTGTAGCACTTTTAGGAACTCCATTTGATTATTTATTTTTCCTGGACGTTATATTGATTATTCCGCTCATTTGGTATTTTTCGAAAGAAGGTCGAAGCCTTTCTTTTTCAAATGCAAGGGGTTGGGCAATCGGTTTTAGTTGTTTCGGACTATTGATGACCATCATCGCTTTCCGATATCCATTAATAGATGTTTCTTATTTCGCTAAAAAGCACGGCTATATTCAATCTCAAATCGTTCAAGCATTTGAACGAAGTATCGGTAAAGCGCTTGCCTCAAATGACGATTTGTCTGAACAAAAAATAGAAGAGTTGAAAGGAAATTCTTACGTCCCTTTTACCGAGCACGCTTCATACGGTCTAGCTAGGAACCGTCAAGTATTCACCATTCAGGTAGAATCCTTACAAAAATTTGTGATTAATTTAAAAATTAATAATCACGAAATAACCCCTAATTTAAATGCACTTTTGAAGGATAGTGCCTATTTCAACAATGTTTATCAACAAATAGGTGCAGGGAATACATCTGATGCAGAGTGGCTCATGCATACCTCCTTATATCCTGAGGGGATGGATCCAACGGTGAATTTGATTGATGGTAGCGAAATTCCTTCACTTGTTCGCACGTTGGAAAAGAATGGTTACGGCACTGCCACCTATCATGCGGACGACATTAACTACTGGAATCGTGATCAACTGTATCCTTCCTTAGGTTTTGATTACGTCTATACAAACAAAGAGATCCCTAATGTAAAAGAAATCGGATTTGGTCCTGCAGATGAAGTACTTTTCGAATATGTTGAATCACAGCTGCCAAAGCAATTAAAAAAACATAACCTTATGTATTCCAATATTATTACGCTAACCAACCATACACCTTTTGAAATGCCTAAAAACTATCAAACTCTAAAACTACCAGAGCGTTTTCACGATACGTATGTGGGAAATTACTTACAATCCGTTCATTACACAGATCAACAAATTGGTTTGTTTATCGAACAATTAAAACAGCGTGGTCTATATGAAAATTCAGTTATCCTCATATATGGTGACCATTCAGGATTACATGGGGCGCCTGTTACTGCTAATGATAAAAAGCTCTTAAAATCATTGCTGGGACACGAATATAATATGAATGACCGCTTTATTGTACCTGTTTTATTCACGGCTCCAGGCATTTTTACTGGTGAAACAAATTCACAGCTTGGAGGACAAATTGACTTAATGCCGACTTTACTTAATCTATTAGGCATTGAGCATGAATCACAAATGATTGGCCACAATCTTTTTCAATATGAAAAAAATCTACTCGGAATGCGTTATTACTTACCAGGAGGTTCATTTATTAGCGATAACGCGATATATACGGCACCAAGCGCTAAGTTATCGGCATCCATCTACAATCGTAAAACGATGAAGCAAGTGAAAAATGTAGAGGGACTGCAACAAAAAATGAATTATACGTTAATGATTATGCAGCACTCAGACTATATTCGAATGAAGGAAACAAAAAATTGAGGTTGGGCGGTTAAACGTCTTTCCTCTATTTTTTTGGAACTTTTATGAAGCAGAGTTGGGACAAATCTTATTTCAAATGAGTGGAAATAAACACCATCACACTACAGACACATTTAATGGCGAAATCACATTGACAATGATTCTCATTATCTTTAGTATAAGGGTATAGACATCACGATAGGATTAGGCGGAGGGATCATATGTTTAACATGCTATTTGGGTTGAAGGATATTCATACAGTTATTTCAAATAAGCGAAAAATTGGTGGAGCAGCCGAAGCTGATATGATTCAGTTATCATCAGGTGAAACCTTTCTAAACCCCGTGTTTACGAATGTTGATATCTCAAAGGGACAATATGTTTCGTTCGGTTTTATCGATGAAAAAGGGGTCAATATCATTGCCCATGTCGACCAAATTGCGGTCATTAAAGGCTTACAACATAAATTAATTTGCCAGTTAAATAATACGTATATCCAGCAAATGATGGTACGCGATACACTTCAATATTTACAAAAACTATGTGAAGTGAATGCAGGGTTCGTTACTCAAACCTTCAAAAGAGAAGCGTTAAAGCTTGTGCGTGATGTAAGTGTGAAGGAATTAAATAAACATAATATTACCCTTCCGTTCAATGTAGAAGATAATATTGTTCATATGAATGAGCGGTTATTTGCATAATAAAACGAGGTCCGTAAAAAGGACCTCGTTTTTTGATTAGATGATATCCGCCTGACATGCTAACCGATAGCCATTAGCAATTTCATTTCCTAGTTTCTTAAGCTCAAGGTTATTAGGATTGGTCAGTCCAACACCTTCCATAACCTTGACAGTGCATTGCCCACAAGTACCTTTTCTGCATTTATATTGTATCGGTTTTCCTTGGCTTAAGGCAGAGTCTAATAGTTTTCCTTTTACCTGCTTTATCTCAAATATACGTTTATTTTGCATAATAATGATTGGCTTTTTGGGCGTTGATACTGGTATTGACTCTTTATTTACAGAAACGGGTGTCGTTAGTTGGGGGATGATACTCCCCGGTATTAGCGAGCCAACTGTAAAAGCTCTTCTATTCATCGACAATCACCCGCTATTTTCCCGCATCTTCCAATGTACAAATAGCAGATGGGCGTTTGACTCTTAAAACGGCTGTCTCGTAAACCCTGAATGGGTGACTCATCCCTTCTTCACCCAAATAAGCTGTATCAAAATCCTCCGAAACGGCAAGGTCCAGATTGTTACGACCCGTATTAACGAGAACACCCGTTTTTCCTCTAAGTACATGAGATTGAAACACTCCATCTGTAACTAATTCACGGACATGTTCAATTTCCAACACATTCGTATCTCTATGTACACGGTGTAAAAGGGAATAAAGCTCTGGTGAGAGTACTAATGCAAAAGGTCCATTATGCCCCATTTCAAGTAACTTATTTCGAGCATCCACAATATCCTGAAAAGCATTTCCGGACTCATACCATTCGTCTATTAAATGGGTTAGACGTCCAGGGACATTCATCAGTCCAGAAATATCAAACTCCTTTGCTCCATGGAAAATCATCTGGTCTTCTAAATTTGCCACATCCCTTGCTGCATTGGCAGCTGGCGAAAAATCAACAGGGATATCTAAAACCTTTGCTTGCTCTAAATCACGCCAATATAGAACGAAATCTTTATAAAGTAATGGAATCGTTAAATTCACCCTTTTACTAGACTCAATTACGGTATCAAAAGATCCCTGGAAATCCATTTTCGCATCAAAGTTTTCTGTGAACACATCGTTTGGGATGCTTTGAACACCTCTGCCTAGCGGTCCATATAATTCAATAAATCTGCGTCCCACTAATTGTCTACGGGCCGCATCAATAACGGTTTTATCCAATTGGGTAAATTCTGTATCGGTTAATGGTGCATCTGGAAATAATTGCGATTTCATCATGTTTCTTACCTCTCCTTTTTTATATTAAACTCCCGACTGTAAAGCCCTTTTTAGGTTGCATTCCACGGCTGTTGGTTGTTGTTGTGGCTTTTGTTGGAGCTGATGTCGCTGAGCGGTCTAGATGATCATGTTCTTCATCATGATAGGCATGGGGATCTACATAGTTCGTATCAAACCGCCCATTAATTTCAGCTAACATTGCCTTTACCTGTTGGTAATCCTTATAGGAAACTTCCCTTAATTGATTTAATAATGTGCTTCGTTCTTCATCTTTAAATCGGAAAAGGGCTAAATCAAGATGTTCAACGAAGTTATGTAGGCCAAATTTTTCGAGATTTAATTCTTGTAAAAGCCGATTAAATTCATTATTAGTTGGTGAAAAATCTTTCTCTTCCTTTTCCTGTTGGAATTTTTGAATGAGCGGTATGAGCACTACTAAACGAGATAAACGCTGCTCCTCTTCCTCAAAAATATGGTGATAATAAAGTCTTTCATGATCATCAATTGCATTTTGAATCACGGGGTCTAACATATTCATAAACTTTTCAATTGCATCCTTTGTGGTTGTAAATATATGATAGAAAATTTTTAGTTCCTCTTTCACTTTACCTGCAGCCTCCCTCAAGAAATCAAACTACAAGACAGTATTGACGTTGCGAGGTACTTTTAAAACTATTATTAGTAGAAAAGTAAAAAATGGGGGAATAGCAGCACGGATTAGTGACCGTTTTGGCCATGAAAATTAAAAAACGGGCATCTATAGCCCGTTTTGATTTATAACCTCAATATTCCTATATAATATCTATCCTAACAATTTCTCAATATCATCACCGATATCGATCGGAGATACAGACGGAGCATACCTACCAACTACCTGCCCATTTCGATTTATTAAAAACTTAGCAAAATTCCACTCGATATCTGATGATTCAGATTGTCTTGGCGATTCCTCTTTTAAGTATTGGAATAACGGATGTGCATTCTCTCCATTCACATCTACTTTTGCAAACAATGGAAAGCTCACACCGTAATTCAGGCTGCAAAACTCAGAAATTTTCTCTTCACTTCCAGGCTCTTGGCCTCCAAACTGATTACAAGGAAAGCCTAATACAAAAAATCCATTTTCTTTATATTGATCATAGATTTTTTGAAGCTCGGCATACTGGGGGGTAAGTCCACATTCACTTGCGGTATTGACGGCTAATAAAACCTTTCCTTTGTAATTCTCAAGACTTACTTCTTCCCCTTTTATGGTTGTAACTTTAAATGGATACACACTCATTTTTCATCAACCTTTCTTATGTAAACAAACTTTTTATACTATTTCAGTTACCATATCCCAAGATGTCCCATCTACACCGATTTTTTTAAATCCAAAACGTTCATATAAACGAAGGGCTGGGTTATTTGGATCCACGCTAAGTGACATTTTTTTATAACCCAATTCCTTAGCCTCTTTTAAAACTGCTTCTATTAGTAATGTTCCTATACCTTTTCCTCGAGCATGAGGATGTAGGGCGATTCCTAGAATCGGGGTTTCTTGGTCAACATATCCAAAGGTTTTATTATCCTCACTGAATAATCGAATCCACACTGCCCCAACGGGTTGATTGGAGATATCCATTGCAATTAACGATAAATCTCCGCTTCTTCCCCACCCTTCTAAAATTTGTTTTATATGAGGTTCATTGATTATTTCTTTTGAAGGTGGTGTATGTCCCTCAGGAACATAAATAGCTTGATATAACATTTCCCATAAAAAATTGATGTCAGCGGTGCTTCCATGTCTTATTTTAAATTCTGACAATTGTACCCCTCCTATATGGCCAAAAAAATTCCTTTCACCCTTTACAACCTATAAAATTTAGTTAAGGGTAAAGTTTCTCTTAAAGAATTCCATCAAAAAATGCATAATCCTTCCAATTATATAAATTTATGCGGCCTGTATACCAATTTTTTTGTCTGTTTGTGATAAAATGTATAGTTGTAGTGAACGGAGGTTTGGAAAGAAATGATTAGTTTTTACAAGGTTCTTGTCTTTTTACATATCTTTTCCGCCATTTTAGGGATGGGACCAGGCTTTATTTTAACAACAGTTGTAAAGTCGGGAAAAAACATGACCGAATTAAGACATTCTTACGCAGTTAGACATAAACTACATATTTTTGTCATGATTGGCGGTATTTTATTACTAGTCACTGGCATACTCATGGGTATCTTAAACACAAGCCTATTTTATATGGGTTGGTATGTCACAAGTCTTATTCTATTTTTGATTGCATTAGCGATGGGACCACTTGCCCTATCGCCTAGATCAAAGCCAATTAAGGCCCTATTAAAATCTCACCAAGGTGAAAATATTCCGGATGAATATTACGGTTTATCTAGAAAGCTTTTTATGTGTGAATATATTGAAAATGGTATTTTTATCATTATCATTTCTCTGATGATCTTAAAACCATTTTAATGGATATTTTGAATTCATATGAGATATTGAGATAAAGAGAGATTCCGTATGAAATAGAGTTAAATATCGTTGAATTCGGTTAAATTTATTAATTTACATTGCTAACAGGTCGGAGTAGAATAGGGCACGTAAACATCAAATTAAATAATTCGGCCCAATCTCCAAATGGAGAACGGAGGAACCACTAATTGGGGTTAATTCTACTTATGTAGAAGGGATGAGATTACTCTTTCGCCATCCTACCCGTCAGCTAACTTCGTCGGCTAAGCGAAGGAGGTCTATAGACCACCTTTTTCAGGCGGTTTTTTTGTTGTTATTTATATGTAACAGCATGAAAGCAGCTTGGAGAATAAAGTAGGTCTTTTTATTATGCCTATTTTCGAAAAAGGTACTAGGGAGACAGAACGCGTAGAGAGTTTCTTAGCTTGCTAGGCGTTAAGTAGACCAATGTATACTTTTTTCCAACATGGTTGAATGAGGAAGTGAGTACATTGCATCCATTGGCTTTTTATAAGAGCCTATATGTAATGCCCTTTTATTCAGCTTCGGGAAAGAGTTTACGTTGGTCTTTTTTTAATACTATGGTAGAAAAATTTTGAAAAAGGTGATTGAGATGTTAGTTAACTATATTAAAAAGTTCGGAATCATTTTGCCCACAGCAGTGGTGTATCTTGATCAAGAAGAGCATACATTTGGTAAAGCAATAGATGGCCACTTGGAGATTAAGGGTAGATTTTTCAAGAACGTTTTAAAGCGATATGAAATTGATTTAGTCAGATATGAACAAGATAACGATACAGAAGAATTGTTAACTAGTAGTTCTGTTTATTGCTCAAGAGAGTGTTTACCAAATAAAAAGGATATACTGCCTTTTGTACTTAACGTTCCGGAAAATATTAAAGAATATCCCGATCGATATACTTATAAAATAGTCGTTCGGTTCGTGTGGGAGGATTCTCAAATTTTATTAAAGAAACACCCTTTAGTATTTCAAGTATAGCGTTTAACAAGTATTCGGGAGGAAATAAGGATGAATGCTAAAAAGAGAAAGCTGGAAGCAGATCTAAGTGAGTCATTTATTAAGCTACAAAGAGATTTGATTGGAAGAGGACCACAGGAAACAAAAACGTACATTGTTCAAGATATGGTAATAGCCCGTTTCAAAGGGGTTCTAACCGTCGAGGAAAAACATTTAGTTGACCATGAAAAAGGAAGAATACTTGTTAAACAAATGCGACAAGTACTTCGAGAAATGTATAGTAACAACATTGAAGAAATTGTCGAGCAGTATACTGGTTGTAAAGTATTATCCAGCCATAGTGATATTAGTACGAAAACGGGGGAAAGAATCGAAGTCTTTGTTGTCGATAAAGATCTAGAAAAGTTATTAGAATCAACAAAGGGATAGAATGGTTAATCAAATCTTTTTTGAATAGGCTAGCACAATAATCCTATTCAGCTAGGAAGGTAAAAATGAATAATAAAAGAGTAGGAATAACCCCTCCGAAAATTCTTGTTTTAGGCTTTGCTACCTTAATTTTTATCGGAGCAGGCTTGTTAACACTTCCGATCGCAACGGTTGATGGAAATGGCCTCTCGTTATTAAATGCGTTGTTTACCGCAACGTCAGCTACTTGTGTAACAGGCCTAGTCGTCGTAGACACAGGAAGTACCTTTACCACATTCGGACAGCTAGTTATTATATCCCTAATTCAAGTTGGTGGATTAGGTTTTATGACCTTGGCCACCTTTTTCTTTTTTCTATTAGGTAAAAAAATATCTTTAAAAGATCGATTGTTGCTCCAAGAATCGTTAAATAATTTATCTATAGCCGGCATTGTAAGATTAGTTAAACGGGTTTTAATTTTCACAGCAATAATTGAAATCATTGGTGCTATTATTTTATCTATTCGTTTTTCTTATGATATGTCTGTAGGCAAAGCCGTTTATTACGGCATTTTCCATTCTATTTCTAATTTTAATAACGCCGGTTTTGATTTAATGGGTGAATTTAGAAGCTTAACACCGTATGTTTCAGATCCAACAGTTACGCTTACTGTGTGCGCTTTGATTACATTAGGTGGAATAGGTTTTATTGTGATGAATGAAGTATATGAGTACCGAGAAACCCGTCGTTTATCTGTTCATTCCAAGGTAGTATTGGTAACTAGCTTTATTCTAACAATAGGCGGAACGATGTTAATATTCCTTTTTGAATTTGGTAATGACAAAACGTTACAGCCTTTATCGCCGCTAGGGAAAATACTTGGGGCCTTATTCCAATCCGTTACGGCAAGAACTGCTGGGGCTAATACATTAAATATTCCTGATTTAACACATTCTACTTTGTTCCTAACCATTTTTCTTATGTTTATTGGGGCATCTCCTGGCTCGACTGGTGGTGGAATAAAAACCACCACGTTTGCTACGCTTTTAGGGACGGTGTGGTCGCAAGTAACAGGAAAAGAAGATGTTGTTTTATTTCGTCGTCGTATCGTAACTGAAATCATATTAAAAGCACTTACAGTCACCGTAAGTGGATTATTTCTTGTTATCGGTATAACCATGTTACTAACAATTACCGAACCCGGAAAAGATTTTTTAATGATTTTATTTGAGGTGAACTCAGCCTTTGCAACGGTTGGCCTCTCGATGGGTTTAACTCCTGAATTATCACCTATTGGTAGAATGCTTATTATTTTTACGATGTTTGCAGGAAGAGTAGGACCGTTAACGGTGGCTTTCGCGATTGCAAAGCGGCGAAGACCAGTTCCTTACCGCCATCCACAGGGAAAAATTATGATTGGTTGATCATGTAATAACCTAAAAATAGCTGCCTCAAAATTTGTCTTTGTTTGATATTTTTGAGGTAGTTTTTTCTTTTTTTACTTTTTTATACAATTATTAATGAAATTGTAGTATCTTTAGAGTTACGATTGAATAGGAACGCGAGGAGCTACCATGTGGAAAAATAAAAATGTATGGATATTATTATCTGGTGAATTTATCGCTGGTTTAGGCTTATGGCTTGGAATTATTGGAAACTTAGAATTTATGCAAGAAAAAGTTCCTTCTGATTTCTTAAAATCTATAATTCTAGCAGCTGGATTACTTGCTGGTATAGCTGTAGGACCCATGGCAGGCAGAATAACCGATCAGGTTAGCAAGAAAAAAGTTATGCTTATCTCTGGTTTTGCACGAGCATTAAGTGTTATTTTTATGTTGATTGCGATTCAGACAGGGTCTGTCTGGTGGATGGTTGTTTTTCTAGTGCTACTTCAGCTCTCTGCAGCCTTTTACTTCCCTGCCTTACAGGCTGCCATTCCACTAGTAGTGAAGGAAAAGGATTTATTGCAATTGAATGGGGTTCATATGAATGTGTCCACAATTTCTCGTGTATTGGGAACCGCTTTAGCAGGAGCTTTATTGGTGATTATGTCACTATCTATGATTTATGTGATGTCTTTAGTTGCTTACTTAGCACTTCTTTTTCTAACATGGTTTATTAATATCGAGGAAGATACCAAAGTTGTAAAAGTGGTTAAGGGAGGAACAGCTCCAGCGGGAACTAGCTTTAAAGATGTATTTCCAGTCGTTAAGGGACTTCCGATTGTATTTATGACCCTTGTACTTACGCTCGTTCCTGTGTTGTTTCTTGGTGGATTTAATCTTGTCGTGATAAACATTAGTGAGATTCAAGACAGTACGGCCATTAAAGGATTAATCTATACTTTTGAAGGAATTGGATTTATGCTCGGAGCTTTTATCGTGAAACATATTAATCAAAAAAGCTCACCTTATTCGATTCTATTTTTCTTCTCACTAGTTATTGGATTATCACAGCTAATACTCTATTTTGCCGATATTCCATTTTTAACGTTAGTAGGCTTTTTCATATTTGGCTTTTCTGCTGGTTGTTTCTTCCCGACAGCGGCAACGATTTTTCAAACAAATGTACCAAAAGACTTCCACGGGAGATTCTTCTCTTTCCGCAACATGTTGGACCGCATCACCTTCCAAATAGTTCTGTTAATGGCAGGGTTTCTCTTGGATGCAGTTGGTCTTCAATATATGTGCGTGATTTTTGGGGTTATTTCGTTTGTGATGACTGCTGTCTTTTATGCAAAGTTTAGGCAGCAACGACCTAAGCTTGTTGTTGAGGAGAAGGTTAGTCAGCATATGTAAGTTAGATAAATAGAAAGCGCCCATTCACCTATGGTGACGGGCGTTTTTTTGACCTTTTTTTCAAAAGGGTCTCTATATTTTTATCATTTAGGGCGTTCTATGGAAAACATCTCACCTATTTTGGCATAGTTAGTACCCGCCAATCGGCTAACAGCAGCCAGTCCTCTTGGGTCAATTCTTCCATTTTCATAAATGTCACTTTCGATATGAAATTGAACAACCTTTCCAATGATAAAATCACAGCCCGGTGAATTCTGGCCACCTAATTCTAAGGCATGTTCTAATATACATTCCATTCTGATTTTCGCTTCCTTAACTCCTGGAACGGAGACTTTTACACTGTTAACAGGTGTTAATTGTGCTAGCTCTATTTCACTTTGGTCTGGGGACAGGCTTGCAGCTGTCATATTCACTTTTTTAACATTTTGTTCATCTACGATATGGACGACAAATTCCTTCGTTTCAATGATGTTTCTAGCTGTATCCTTTTGCCTCACAGCGGTTCGTTGAATCGATAAAGAAATCATCGGTGGATTGGAGGATACGATATTAAAATAACTAAAGGGTGCACCGTTTAAAATGCCATCCTTCGATTGTGTTGTGACAAAAGCAATAGGTCTAGGAATAATACTTCCAATTAAGAACTTATAGTTTTCTCTTTCGGTATTATTAACAGGGTCAATAGAAAGCAAAGAGATCATTCCTTTACATAAAATTAGTTTAATTCTCTTACCTCAACTGGTAGTAGACCTCTTTCAATCTGCCCTCTATATTGTTCATACTGCTGTGGCAACATTAATTTTTCTCCCATCGTCGCTACGGATTCATCATGTGCAAATCCTGGAGGATCTGTTGCAATTTCAAATAGAATTTCTCCATGTTCCCTAAAGTAAATCGCATTAAAATAGTTTCTATCCTGAACCGGAGTGACACCGTATCCATTCTCCGCCACATATTTTTGCCAATCTAATTGGTCTTGGTCATCAATTGCTCTCCATGCGATGTGATGGACGGTACCCACACCCATTTGCCCACGACCACTAGGGGTTGCTTTTAAATCGATGATATTCCCAATGTCGGATGAAGAGCGGAAACGGATAAAGTCTCCTTCCGTTCCAACGAAATCAAGTCCCATTACCTTTTCTAACAAATCGGCTGTATGATTTGGTTGTGAGGAGTATAGAATTGCGCCCCCAAAACCTTTGATTGCCACGTCAGGAGTTAACCCGCCAAAAGTCCAAGTATTGGCTTCGCCTTCTTCTCTTTCAACAATCTCCAAGTGAAGTCCATGTGGATCATCGAATGACAAATACTGCTCTCCAAATCGTTCTGTTTTCGTGAAAGATACATTAAACTTTTCTAATCTTTGTTCCCAAAATCCAAAAGCACCTTTAGGAACAACGTAAGAAGTCACCCCTACTTGCCCGTCACCAATTTTTCCTTGATACGCATTTGCCCATGGAAAAAAGGTAATAATCGTTCCAGGTTTTCCACCTTCATTTCCAAAGTACAGATGATACGTACCTGGATCATCAAAATTGACCGTTTTTTTCACTAAACGCAAACCTAAAACACCAGCATAAAAGTCTACATTTTCCTGTGGATTTCCTACAATCGCAGTGATGTGGTGAATACCCATTGTTTTTTTACTCATTTTTGAACACTCCTTTTTCTATTAAAATCGTTCATTTAAAACTAAGCTCGATAACTTATTTTGACCAGACTTTGAAAATAAAAATCTTTTGGAGATACTCTTAATTAGAGTATCTCCAACTTGAGATATTTAAAATAAAAATGCATCTAATGCATATTGTCCAGGACCGATTAAAGCTATACCAATCGCAACAACTAGTAAAGTTAGATTGTATTCATATCCATTCGCTGTTGACCATAATCCATTTGGAGCATGGACTTTGATGATAGCCATTAGCATTGTTCCTGCAATCATTATTCCTGCAAGTGGTGTTAATAATCCTAAAGCAAACAATAATCCACCAAACAGTTCAGTTAATCCTGCTAAAAGTGCCAACGTTACTCCCGGTTTCATGCCAATGGAATCAAACCAACCTCCAGTACCTTTTAAACCATAACCACCGAACCATCCAAATAATTTTTGCGCACCGTGACCAATAAATAAAACACCAATTACCAATCGTATTATTAATAACCCTAAATCCATCATTATCATTTCCTCCTAATGTTTTATCTCGAATTCAAGATATTTGATAAAAAAATTACTCTTTCCCTTATCATCTTCAAAAGTCGAAATTGGTTATCTCAAATTAAAGTATCTCGAATCTGAGATAATGATACTACTGATACTGTTTTATGTCAATAAGCTATTTTATTGGTTGTTATTAAAAATCTATCTCCCCAATCAATTTTGCCTAAATAATAATAAAGAGAACCATGCATGAACTCATGATTCTCTTAATATAAAGTTATTTAATAGTTTTTAATGCTTCGGCAAACCTTTTAATACCTTCGTTTATAGCCTCCACATTCTCTCTCGCAAATGTAAATCTCGTATAACCTTTTTGCGATCCCATTGTAGTCCCAGGAACATAGATTACTCCTAGTTTAATAGAATTTTCCAATAGTTTCATTTCATCTATATCCCTTTTTAATTTGCACCAAAGATGGATTCCACCTTGAGGAATAGTAAACTCCACTTGGTCATATAAAAAATGATTAAGACTTACTATAATTTGATTTCTTCTTAATTCTAATTCTTTCACTAGTCTTTTAATATGAGAATTAAAATGAACTGATTCTAAAAAATCATTTGCAATCCATTGCGTAAAGCTAGCATGACCAAAATCGATTATCTGTTTGGCATCCGATAACCTCTCTATTACCGATTTTGGTCCAATAATCCACCCAATCCTTAAACCAGAAGCAACAATCTTCGATAAAGAGCTAATATATAGGACATTACCGTGTTTATCCAGTGATTTTAAGGTTGAAACTTGTTCTCCTTTAAAAGACGTTAAACTATACGGGTCATCTTCCACTATAGGAATCCCATGTTCAGAAGATATTTCCAAAATGGCTTTCTGTTGATTTTCTTTTAGCAAAGTGCCTGTTGGATTTTGAAAAGCTGGATTTAAAAAGATCATTTTGATCCGATGTTTTTTATGTAATTCTAGTAATTCATTCGGATCAAAACCATCGCTATTAACTGGTAAATAGTAAGTTTTTAGCCCTGCTGATTTAAATATTGGTAAACTATAATGATATGATGGATCTTCAATCACCACCGCGTCACCTGGCCTTAATAAGCATTGGACGACTAAATGTAAAGCTTGTTGTGCTCCAGAAGTAATGAGAATGGACGAAGGATTTGTTTCAATATTTCGATAATCCTTCACATGCTTAGTAATCGTAGATCTTAATATCACATTCCCTTGTGGATGGTCATACCCCAACCTACCGATAAAAGACCTAGTTGAAGTGATTTCTCTTAAGGCGTTCATCGGTATAAGATCCTCCGATAATTCCCCGCTAGCTAAATTGATTAGTTTTTGTTCTTCCATTTCTTTACGTATTCTTTGAGTGACCGGTAAATTAGGCAAAAACGTACCTGCTTCTATATATCTATTCCAGCTCGGTATACGTTTTTTAGTTATCCCCCATATATCCTTACTTATCGTAGTACCACTTCCACGATTTCTTTGAATAAGCCCATTTGCTTCAAGCTCATCATAGGCAGATACCACAGTACTCCTATTGATATTCAGCTCTTTAGCTAAGTATCTCTCTGAAGGTAGCGGTTTATCTGGAGGAAAAGTTCCATCTGCGATACCATTTTCAATATATTCCGCAAGTTGTTTATATATTGGTTTTTTCGCTTTTCGATCTGGTTTCCAGTCCATTTATTCACATTCTGATTACGGCCATAGGAATGTACCACTAATGACATGTTTTGTACCAAAGAATGACAAGAAATTTACCACTAATCGACAGCTTATTTACCACCCAATACCTTCTATATAATTAGTGAGCATA
>NZ_CAKJTG010000033.1 GCF_917563885.1 Pseudoneobacillus rhizosphaerae | reverse complement strand
AAATACGGACTCTAACATGGTCCAATAAGCGGATTGACCTTCCTTCACTTCTACTATAAAAAAAATAGTAGCACAAACCATGGCCTTGGTCTGTACTACTAATGTTAGTATGTTTTACTTTAGCTGTAACGTATTATTCCGAGCTCCTAGGTGCATCTATTTTATGTTAATTTACAGGTACTGCAGATAAACTTTTTGCTACAACTCTTACTTTTGCTAAACCTTCAGCAATAATTGTTTCTGCTTGATCAGGTGCTGCGGCATGGCCTTCAATAATAACTTCTTGTACGATTTCCATACCAAATACGTAACCAACAACATTTTTAATATACGTTGCAGCCATTTCCATTGGAGCTGCTTCTGGTGTGGAGTAAATTCCGCCACGTGCACTTAGAATAACAGCTTTCTTGTCAGTCATTAACTGTACAGCTTGGCCATTTTCATCATATTTGAATGTGAAACCAGCTTGGTAAACATAATCAATAAATGTTTGTAATTTAGCTGGGATTGTTAAGTTCCATAATGGAAATGCAAAAACGACTACGTCTGCAGCTGTTAGGGCATCCATTGCTTTTTGTTTTGCAGCTAAAATACGTTGCTCTATGTCTGTCATTTCTTCGCCTGATTGTAATTTAGCAAAAGCGTTGAATAAATCTTGACCTAGGTAAGGCATGTCTTCTGCAAACACATCATAAACTGTTATGTTAACACCTTCTATGTTCTCCATGAAGGTTTCATACATTTTACTTGATACTGCGTCTGTTGCTGGACGGTTGTTTGCTTTTACTACTAATACATTCATTTAATATATATCTCCTTTATTTATCATTAAAATAAATACCTCGAATTCATAATATATTAAGCAAAAATATTAGTAAACCGGAAATTACTTCCTTCAAACTGGTTTAAGTCTAGCGAATTATTATATGGCTAACGGAATACTTCCGAATGCACCCCCCAGATCAGTTATTGTAGCTATCCATGCCCCTGTATTTGAAAAATCCATGGTAAATTTGCAATAGGTGGTGATGTTCAGCTGATGGATTATTTTTTATCATAACGTACTAAGCCGTAGTTCATAAAAATACTGCACAATTGGATGCTTTAACTTCATCTTCTCGGTCATGTTTAGAATTCGTTTTTTCCCAACCCGTCTGTCCACCAAAGCTAGAATATTCAATAGGATATCATTGCTCTCTAAGCTTTCCTCTATAGAAGTGGATAAAAACTTATTAGCTACAACGATAAAATTTGATTTGCTTAATGATGACTGCGCTGACAAAAGCTCCTTTGCATATTCTGATAATTTTCTACTCCTTGCAATTACTTGTAGACGATCCTCCGGAACAATCCCCTTGGTTTCTTTTCTAACCGCTTCCATTTCCTCATTGGTAATAGGAATTTGAATATTTGAGTCATTTTTAATTTCAAGTTCCGTCTGATACCATCTGATTAGGGTAGTTTTATCACTCATATTGAGTACATTCTTTTTATCTACCGCAATATAACAAAGTCCTGCTTTATCAGGTAAATACCGGTAGCTGGTTGCTCGGTATTCAACCTTTCCATATAATGCAGGGCAAAGGAAACTCTCCAGATTTTGCTTCAATTTGCTCCAGGACATGTAATTCTCCTTAATTTTTATATTGTAAATTTATTTATTGAGGCAGTCATTCTATTATCCATAATACAATAACTAACATATCGATTATACTAAATACAAATTTTAAATGAGACTTGAATATCTGATGTATCTATAATGGTTAGCCGCCTAATATAGCCGAATCCGCCCCGCAAAATCCCCTATATATATAGCTTTTAGAAGATCTATCAGTATATGAATTACCTCTGAAGATGCTCAAAACAGTTTAATTAGTTAAAGGGACAAGGGGTGGGGGTCAACTGGGTTGATAAATAAGCGGAGAAATTTCTCTTAATTACGAAATAGCACTGAAAATAGCTTAAATAGACGGAAGGATTCCGACTATTTACTCAAAAAACGTCAAAATGGGTCATTTCGCTTTGCTTAACCGGAAAAACTCCGCTTATATACCCCGAACCAAGCCCTATTTGTTAGTTTAACCAGAAAATTTCCGCTTATTTTTATATCACTACTAAGAAACGTCTTAAGAGTTGACATTATTTGGTTGAGGGTTTATATTGATATTATCCAAGGTTGGATATAAAAATTTGGAGGTATGATATGTCAGAATTGGTAATTTTGGGATTACTGAAAATTAAGCCGATGCATGGCTATGAAATTCAGACAATAATCCAAGATAGTAAGATTGATGACTGGGCCAATCTTTTATCAGGTTCAATTTATTACTCCATCTCTAAACTAGAGAAAGATGGATTAATCGAACCTTTCAAAGAGGAGCGGACCGGATCAAGGGTTAGGGTAATATATAAAATTACTAAGGCGGGTGAAGAAAAACACTTAGTGCTCTTAAAAGAAATTCTTGGTGAAAAGCCACATTCTTTAAAATCAGATTTTATGTTGGCACTGTCAATGATCCACCATCTTGAAAAGGAAAAAGCCGTGTTAATTCTTAAGCAAAATCTCAAGGATTTAATCAAGCTAAGAGAACAGTGGGAAATAAGAAAGCAAGTTGCCAGTGAATTGAAGGGATCCAATCCGCTTATGTTGTTATCTTTTGAAAGTAGTATAGAGATTCTTGATATCGATATAAAAACGATAGAAAGAGCAATAGAATTAATTTAATTATTTATAAGTATATCCAAAATTGGATATACATTTTTAATCGAATATCCAACGTTGGATATACAAACTTTATAAGGAGAGATGTATATGAATATTATTGCTAAAACAAGAAAAATAACTGTTGAAAATAGTATTGTTAGTATGGAAAATGTATTAATTGGTGGGATTAGACAATCCATTATGATTCGTGGAGAAAACCTGAACAATCCTGTTTTGCTGATGATTCACGGTGGCCCAGGACAAAGTGAGATGTATCTTTCTCATATGCTTAACGGACCACTTGAAAAGTATTTCACTATTGTGAATTGGGATCAAAGAGGTGCCGCGAAATCCTACTCAATGAATGTGAAACCGGATAGTATGAATCTTTCCCAATTGCTTGGTGATGGTGAAGAAGTTATCCAATATGTTAGAAATAAGTTAAATAAACGCAACGAAAAGTTTTATTTACATGGTCATTCATTTGGAACGGTGTTGGGGATGTTAATGGTTAAAAAATATCCGAATTATTTTCATGCCTATATTGGAACAGCCCAAGTAGTAGGTCTACTTGATAATTTGAGAGTATCCTACGAGTGGACTATGAAAAAGGCATATGAGCTTGGAAATCAACAAGCCATAAATGAATTAGAACAAATAGGAAGACCGCCATTTAAAAATTTTAGCAAGGGATTGTGGAAATACTCAATATGGTTAGCCAAATTTGGTGGAAAAATGCACAATAGCCAAGGGACTGAAATCTTTAAAGGGGTTTTTTCAGCACCGGAATATAGTTTATTTGATAAATTAAAGTTTTTTAGAGGTGCTATGTTCAGTGTCAAGCATTTACATCAAGAATTACTTCAAACTAACTTAAATGAAACCGTTACTTCAGTAGACATTCCTGTATATTTCTTCTTAGGAAAATCTGATTACTCTGCACCCTATGAACTGGCACAGGATTATTTTGAACGATTAAATGCACCTAGAAAGAAATTAATCTGGTTTGAAAAATCAGGTCACATGCCACATTACGAAGAAGCCTCTAAATATGTCGAGGAATTAATTAATGTGCTAAAAGAACACACAAATCGATAATCCTGAGATCGATCGAAAAGGCTGTAATGAAATATATTAATAAACAATAATAAGTGGAAAGCACCTAAAACTAGTTTTAGGTGTTTTTGTAGAGTTCACGAAATGCTCAATATTAATTAACCGAATCTTAACATTCATTTTTGATAATGGGTGTATAAAATATTCGGTTAAATCTTTTCTTATGAGGAGATTCCCCGACATGGTGAGGTGCTTGAAATGAACAAGCTTTATATTTCTTCTTTCCTAGCAATTGCAGTGACAATTGTCCTCGGATTTAGTGTATTCTTTCTCTTTGTTCTTAATCCGGAAGATCCACCTGCAGTAAGTTCTCTAGCTGAAGGTACCGACGCGCAAGTTAAGAATTCAGACCATCCTTATTTACCACCAAGTATGGAAGAAGTTCCTGAAGGAGAAGAAGGAGAATTAATCACTCTTGGTGAAAAGCTTCATAACCAAACTAGTACCGTTCTTGATGGTTATGCAGGAAATACATTAAGCTGTGCAAGCTGTCATGCTAATGGAGGTGTAGACTCTTCATTAGACCTAGTAGGAATTTCAAAAACATATCCACAATTTAACCCAAGGGCTGGACGAGAAGTAACTCTAGAAGAACGAATCAATGGGTGCTTTAAAAGAAGTATGAATGGAAAACCCCTTCCTCCAGATAGCAAAGAAATCCGTGCAATGGTTGCCTACTATTCTTATATTTCAACCAATGTTCCAGATGGGACAAAAGAAAGACCATGGGCTAAATTATCAAAAGCAGAAGGAGATTTAGCAACTGTAAACATTGATGATGGTAGAGAACTTTATAATAAAGCCTGTATTACTTGTCATGGAGAGGATGGATCTGGGGGTGGAACTGGCCTTGCTCTTTGGGGTGAAAAATCCTATAACATTGGTGCAGGTATGGCTCGAAACAGGACCGCAGGTGGATTTATTAAGGAATACATGCCAAAAGTAGCTACTGGAGGTTATAATCCAGGTTCTCTTACAGATCAAGAAGCAATGAATATTGCTGCTTATATCAACTCAATGGCTAGACCAGATTTTCCTGATAAAATTCATGATTGGCCAAATGGAGATGCACCAGATGATGCAGCCTACGAAACATTGGCTGGTAAAAAGAAAATGGATAAACAATAAGGATATGGCCCGTGTGAAAGCGGGCCATTTTTTTCGAATAATTTACACATCCTTTTGTGAAAAACTCACTTTTATATCGGTATAATGGGGATAAGGGGATGATCTAGTTGAAAGATAAAAAATTAAGAGGGAAGACCATTTTAATCGTAGATAATAATAATGAAAGTAGAGCAGTAATTCGGTTCCACCTAACTAGACAAGGTTTTGAGATATTGGAAGCCAAGAATGGAAAGGAAGCCCGTGAATCCTACTTGAAACATGACCCGTGCTTTATACTTCTAGAAACAGAGCTCCCTGATACGGATGGTTTGGATATTTGTTGGTGGCTACGTTATGAGTTAGATAGCAATGTCCCAATCATTATTTTATCATCTAAAAATACCGAACAAGACCGAATTGAGGGATTGAAAAAGGGAGCTGATGACTACATCGGTAAACCCTTAAATATAGAAGAACTATCTGTTAGGATTGAAACAGTATTGCGTAGAACAGCTAACCGCTGCAGCAAGCTAAGTTATAAGGGATTAACGATAAAACCAATAAAAGGAATCGTGAAATTCCACGATGAAATACTAGATTTAACCCATTTTGAATATAGATTACTTTTTCTTTTTTTGACTCACCCAGACCAAATTTTATCAAGAGAACAAATTATTAACACCATTTATAAAAAAAGTGAAAAGGTCATTAATGAAAGAACAGTGGATGTTCACATCAAGCATCTAAGAGAGAAAATTGCTAAATATACAGACTATCCTTATATTGTGACATTAAGAGGGATTGGATATAAGTTTAGTACTGAGAGCTAAAGGCTGAGCCGGCAATTTTCTTTCATTTACCCCTTTAGAGCAGAGGCTTAAAGAATAGTTGCCAGATTTCAATATCGAATATAGCATATCTTCTTAATTTGGACTTTGGCAAGTACGCTATGGCTTGCGATGCTAAGTTGCATCCTTGGTTGTGGTGCATTCTCATTATGTATTGAATCGTTTCGTTTTTACACCGACTTTCACATCATCTTTTTCTAGTTTGATTTTCTTGGCAAGGTTAGTTTTAATGACTTCACATTTAACCATAAATTTATAAATGCTCTAATTCTTAGGAGTTTGGTATTGATTGTCCCCGCCTTATTTTCACGCTCTTGGCAATCCATGAGATATCGACGAACATGGCTATAAGTAATATTTTCAACGTTTACAACCCCTTTCTTGATACAATATTTCACATCACCCAGTAGTGTTTGATAATTTCTAATGTTTTTCCCAGTAGTGTTTTTAAAACGTTTGTGGTCCAAAAAGTCTAGAAGCCGAATTTTAACAACAAAAAAACCACTTCCTAATTTTTATTAAACCGTTCCATTTTGAGGTTATTTTCGCCCCTCTCACACCACCGTACGTACGGTTCCGTATACGGCGGTTCAATTTATATTACAGTGTGTACTTTTAGATAATGGACTTATGCAGAGGGGAGATTAGGACATAAAGATGAAGACACAACAAAAAATGTATAATTACATGTTACAAAAGAAATTCCTAGTCCATAACCTATCTGGCTTTGTACAGTAGTAAGGGGAAATGAACTTTGTCTTCTTTGTGTCTAATAATTTAAAAAATACCTTCAAAACGATCATATCTAATTGATTAAACCATATACCCCGTGTAGTATATAGCTGTAAACAAAAATACCCCCATAGGCATATAGGGTAATACTTTTATATCTTGCCCTCATAGTGATAAAAGATTTGAACATATAAGGAGGAAAGAAAATGTCTAAAAAGATTATTATCGTAGGTGGAGTTGCCGGAGGTGCAACTGCTGCTGCTAGATTAAGAAGAATAGATGAAACGTCAACAATTGTACTATTTGAACGCGGTGAACATATATCATTTGCAAACTGTGGATTGCCTTATTATATCGGTGAAACCATTAAAGATCGCAATAAACTTTTGGTACAAACTGTAGAAGGGATGAGCAGGAGATTCAATTTAGATATTCGTAATCTTACAGAGGTTGTAGAGATCAATCGCGAGAAGAAAACCATTACTACTGCTAAAAATCTTCAAACTAATGAAGTCTATGAAGAAAGCTATGATACATTGATATTATCACCAGGGGCAAAGCCAATCGTACCAAATATTGAAGGCTTAGGTGATGCAAAAAATGTGTTTACGTTACGAAATATTCCTGATACAGATAAAATAAAAACGTTTGTTGACGAACAGCATCCTAAGAGAGCGGTCGTCATTGGAGGCGGCTTTATAGGGCTAGAAATGGCTGAGAATTTAGTGGACCGTGGCATTGAAGTGACTGTCGTTGAACTTGGCAAACAAGTGATGGCACCAATCGATTATGAAATGGCTTCTATCGTACACTCTCATTTGAGAGATAAGGGTGTTAATTTAATTTTAGAAGATGGAGTTAAGGCTTTTAAAAATAATGGTAGTACCATCGAACTTGCTAGTGGCACAAATATTTGTGCAGACATGGCGATTTTATCAATCGGGGTAAGCCCGGAAAATAAGCTAGCTGTTATGGCAGGTCTAGATGTTGGTCAGCGTGGGGGCATTCAAGTAAATGAGTATTTACAAACCAACGATCCTGATATATATGCGCTAGGAGATGCGATTGAAGTAAAAGATTATATAAATGGAAATGCAGCTATGATTCCACTTGCAGGTCCAGCCAATCGACAAGGACGAATTGTTGCGAATAATGTGTATGGTAAAAAAGAGATGTACAAAGGTACTCTAGGAACAGCCATTGCTAAGGTATTTAACTTAGCTGTCGCGGCAACTGGACTGAACGAAAAACAACTAAAACAGTTAGGAAAAACATATCAGGCTGTTCATATTCACCCAAGCTCTCATGCTGGCTATTATCCAGGAGCAGCACCTATTGCATTAAAGTTACTTTTCAACCCAGAAACAGGTGCTATTTACGGTGCTCAAGCAGTTGGTGAAGATGGTGCTGATAAACGTATCGATGTAATCTCAACAGCTATTAAAGGAAATCTAACTGTCTATGACTTAACAGAAATTGAATTATCTTATGCCCCTCCATTCTCATCCGCTAAAGATCCTGTTAATATGGCAGGATACGTTGCAACGAATATAATGGAAGGTAGTGTTGATACGGTTCAATGGGATGAAATCGATGATATCGTTGAAAACGGTGGGATACTCATTGATGTACGTGAGCCAATTGAGCGAGAAATGGGCTTTATTACAGGCTCAATCAATATTCCTCTAGGGGAAATTCGTGACCGTCTCCATGAAATTCCGAAAGACCAAACCATTTATGTTTCTTGTCAAGTTGGTTTAAGAGGATATCTAGCTTCTAGAATCTTGTCTGAAAATGGATACGATGTAAAGAACTTAGATGGTGGTTGGAAAACCTATTCTGCGGTCTACAACCAATCAGGAAAACGATTATCTGTAAACACTGAAGAAGATTTACATGTATCAGTTCAAATTGATGCAACTGGTTTATCATGCCCAGGGCCCATCATGGAGGTTCACAAAAATATGAAAAATCTTCAAAATGGTGAATACCTGCAAGTGATAACAACAGATTGTAACTTTGTTAAAGACATATCCGCTTGGTGTGAGAAAAACCAAAATACTTTAGTGAGGACTAAAAGAGAAAATAAACACTATAAGACAGTTATAAAGAAGGGTTTGTAATACTAACTAGTAAAGGCCGCCATTTAAATGGTGGTCTATTTCGGCATAATAATAATTATAACTCTAAGTTTATTGCAATATATGAAACAAATAAAAAGAGGCTGTTACTAGCCTCTTAAAATCACTTCAGTATTAGTAAAATGACTCCTGTCAGGAGCCAAGCCCATGTACCAGGCCATATAGGCTATTTGTTCTTTTAAATCATCGACTTAATCAAATGGATATTATAAAATATCCATCCAAATCTTAATGGCAGTTGCACCAATCAAGATGGCTAAGATTACTTGTAAGATCTTTGTATTAACCTTTTTACCCGCCATTGCTCCTAATGGGGAGGCTATCAAGCTGGCAACAACCATAATCAACGCTGGAAAGTAATCTACTTGACCTGTTGTTATTTTACCTACTATCGCACCTATAGATGAAATAAATGTAATGGCCAATGAAGAAGCAATGGTCATACGAGTTGGAATTTTTAAAACAACTAGCATAATTGGTACTAATAAAAATGCCCCAGCCGCTCCAACAATACCCGCTCCAATACCGACAATTAATGCTAATCCGGCAGCAATCCATTTATTAAATGTAACTTGATCCAAAGGAATATCATCGACATTTTTTTTAGGAATAAACATCATGACTGCAGCAATTAGAGCTAATATTCCATAGATTAGATTGATTCCACCCTCAGACATCATTTTTGAACCAAAACTGCCTATAAAGCTACCAATTAATATACTTGCTCCCATATAGCCAATTAGTTCTATGTTCAAATATCCACCTTTACGGTATGCCCAAACGCCACCAATAGTAGCAAAGAACACTTGTACAGCACTAATCCCCGAGACCTCATGTGCACTAAAGGCTGCTAAACCGAATAATGGCGGAATATAAAGAAGCATTGGATATTTAATAATAGACCCGCCAATCCCTAACATTCCTGATATATAAGAACCGATAAAACCAATTAAGAAAATGGTTACGATAAAACCTACACTCCACTCCATACGAAAACCTCCTAAGAAAAGGGAACCTTATACTGGTCCCTTAATGTTTAACCTTTTTTAATCCAAAACTTTAATACGTTATCTTCTTCTTCATGTTTGACTAATTCATGACCACCTGATTTTGCCCATGCAGTAAGATCATTTTTAGCACCTTTATCAGTTGCATGAATTTCCAACACTTGACCGTTTTCCAGTTCATTCATTGCTTTCTTTGTCTTAACGATTGGCATTGGGCATGCTAATCCCTTAGCATCTAAAACTTTATTTGCTTCCATGTTGTATTTCCTCCTAAATTTTATTTATCTAACCGCACAACGGTTAGGGCCGATTTCCATTTCACGTTGTTTTTCTGTGTCAGGGTTGATTTTCCCCATATTTGTTTCACGAATTTCTTGATAGGCATTTGGCTGCGGTGGTAAATTTTCAGTAACCAGCTTTCTAAATTCATTCTCATCATCGATGTTTAAACCATGATTTCTGGAAAATAAGGTACCTAATTTTTCAGATACACTACCATTTTCATTTAATTCATCCATAATCATAAAGTGAGCAGGAAGGACAATTAAATCCTCTGATAACTCTCTATAACGCTTATAAAGGCTTTCTCTTAAATCAGCTACCCAATCTTGGGCTAAACCAGCTAAGTCAGGTCTACCAATGGAATCTATAAATAGGATATCTCCTGATAGTAAATACATTTCGTCCACAACAAAAGAAGTAGACCCAATAGTATGACCTGGTGAATATAAAGCGTGAATATTTATCTTTGTATGACCAATCGTTACGTCATTACCGCCTTCTAACGGTTCGTACTCAAATAATACTTCCGTTGCATCCTTCGGTGGCAACCAGTACGTTGCATTTGTTTTTTCCGCAATGACACGTCCACCCGAAATGTGGTCTGCATGAAGGTGAGTATCGAATACATGAGTAATCTTAGCCCCAATGCTTTCAGCGAAATCTAAATAGATGTCTGTCATACGTGTAGAATCAATAATTGCTGCCTCACCATTAGAAACAACCATATAAGATAGGCAGCCTTTACCGATACGCACAAACTGATAAATTTCTCCACCATCTCTTAAATCTCCAACCTTAACTGGCTCTAAGTGCTCACTCCAGACTTTCATTCCCCCAGAAAGATAGGAAACATTTAGTCCGACTTCTGATAGCATGTCAGCTATCATAATGGAAGAGCCCTCTTTTGCACAAACTACTAAAATATCTTTATCGGTAGGGAGTCTATCCATAATTTCTTCTACACCATCAAGTAATTCAAAGTAAGGAATATTTAAATACTCAAAATTCCCCCCTTCAATCTTCCAATCTTGGAAATCACTTTCGTTACGAACATCTAAGATAAATAATGGTTCTTTATTGATAACCTTTTGTGTAACTTCCTTTGAAGTCATGGCTGTTATAGTCATTTTTTACCCCCATAGGTATATTTTTAATTAGAAAAATAAATTGATTATAATGTTTCGAATTTTCCTGTCCATTCACTCATTCCTGGGACAACATTTATCACATTAGTAAAACCCTTTTCAGTGAGCTTTTGTGCAGCAAAATCACTTCTAGTTCCTGTTCGACATACTACAAAGATTTCACATTCTCTGTTTAATTCATTAATACGGTTTTCTAATTCACCTAGAGGAATAGAGACTGCATTAGGGATGTGATTAAACACAAACTCAGCATTTTCCCTTACATCTAAAATAGTAATCGTATCACTTGGGTTTTCGAGCTTCTTTTGCAGCTCTTCATTGGAAATAATAGTTTGGTGTTTTCTTTCTAAATTTTCTTCACCAGAAGACTTTCTTAAATAGTGTTTTAATACATCGCCTTCTTCGATTGTTCCTAAATATTGATGCCCGGAACTCTCAGCCCATGCTTTAATATCAGCTTTAGATCCTTTATCGGTTGCCTGAACCTCTAATACTTGACCTGCATCCAAATTGGTCATTGCCTTTTTCGTTTTAACGATTGGCATTGGGCATGCTAAACCCTTTGCGTCTAGTACAAGATCTGTTTTTAATGATTCCACTTCTAGTTCCTCCTTATTTACCACCAGGGGTATATTTTTTCTCAAAAAAAATTACTCCATGTCACCTTCCCAAGAAAGCATACCACCAGTCATATTAATTACTTTATATCCTTGGCCTTCAAGGAATTGAGAAGCCCTTCCACTTCTTCCACCTGATCGACATACCATGATATACTCTTTAGATTTGTCTAATTCATGCATGCGAAACTCAAGTAATCCTAGTGGGATATGGTAAGCTCCTGGAATCTTCCCTGCACGGACTTCATCTACCTCACGTACATCTACAATATTTACTGGCTGTTTTTCTTTCAATAAATTTTCAACTTCTTTTGCCGTTAATTCTTTCATTTTATTTTCCTCCTCTTATCTCCAGGCGCTAACTCCGCCTTTTACATTTGTAATCTTAGTAAAGCCCAATTTTTTCAGAACTTTAGTTGCCTTCTGGCTCCTCATTCCACTTTGACAAATGACAACTATTTCTTTATCCTTGGATAACTCATTAGATTTTTGTGATAATTGATGTAGTGGCATATTTTTAAACCCACGTATATGGTTACCTTTAAATTCCCCAGGAGTTCTTACGTCGATATATTGTTTATTTTTATCATTTAATTCATTTTTTAATTCAGAGGTTGATATATGTCTAACGCCTTTTGTTGGAGTCATACGTTGTACAAAGAATACAATTATTAGTCCAATAACAATATAATTTACATATTCCATTTTTTAAACTCACCTCCAAGGTATCTAGATAAATAGGTTTACATTCCCCTCTTGGGCATCTGCTAAATACGCAGCAACTCCCGCATATTCAATGCCATCTAATAGCTCCTCCTGTTGTAATCCTAAAAGATCCATTGTCATTGTACATGCTACTAGCTTGACATCTTGCTCCTGTGCCATTTCAATAAGTTGAGGAAGAGTCATAGCATTATGTTTTTTCATAACATCCTTAATCATTTTTGGCCCGAACCCTGCATAATTCATCTTTGAAAGGCCCATTTTATCTGCGCCTCTCGGCATCATTTTCCCAAACATCTTTTCCATAAATCCTTTTTTCACAGCAATATTTTCATCTTTTCTTAATGCATTTAATCCCCAAAAAGTATGGAAAATGGTAACCTCGTGATCATAAGCAGCTGCTCCATTCGCGATTATATATGCCGCCATCGCTTTATCATAATCTCCACTAAACAAAACAATGGTTGTTTTTTTCTTTTCTGTCATGTTAGTTCCTCCTTTAGTATTAATTACTTCTTTTTCTTTTACCTATACCCCTATGGGTATTATAATAACTAAAATAAAAAAAGGTGTCAACCCCTAAGTTTTTATCTGCTTTAATAATTAGGTTTACTGCTCCCTTTAGAAATGAATATCGGCTACTTATGTATAATATACCCCTATAGGTATATTGTCAACGTTTTTTAAAAAAAGAAAGCTTCTATTAGAAACTTTCCATTTAGATACTGTTATCAATGCATTTTATCAATCTATCTTCGATGTCTTTTGCAAGTTCATTTTCATTCAGTACCCTTTGTGCCTCAAAAGGATTGCAAACTGGTAGCGTGCAACATTAAAACTGCCTAAAATGTTTACCCTTCAAATTACAATAAAGAGCGACCTATGTTGTCGCCCTTAAAGGATACATTTTTTTCTATCTGCTTCTTACCAATAGGTTTACAGCTTCTGTTACCAACTCTTCTGTAGTTCCTTTCCCTTCGTTATTTGCCTGTTGAACACAGTGTACAAGATTTGAACTAACCACTACTCCAATTGTTCGATCAATTGCGGTTCTCGCTGCTGATAATTGTGTAATAACTTCTTTACAATCTTTATTCTCTTCCATCATCTTCAAAATCCCTCTTAATTGGCCTTCAATTCGCTTAACTCTATTCTTCATTTGATCATTGTAATCCATTAGTAGTTACCCCCATTAACAATTTGATAAAGTGTTTCTCTTATTATTCAATAATTTGTATTCGTGGCTTAGGATTGAGCAGCCAATAATTCTAAAACCTTTTTTCCTTAAAATTCGAACTCCCATATTTTTCTCGACGGAATTTGATGCCACAATATATAAAACTCTATTGGGAATTTCTGCATAAAACCTGTTTAAATAAGCAATTGGGATATTAACTGCCCCCTGAATTGGAACCTTATAAGAGTCATTATAATCTCTTACATCCATCACAGTAATATTTTTTATATCTATTTCTCCCCATTTCATACATTTTAATCCTATAACAGGAAAATATCTTCTTAAAATTAAAATTGTAACTATACATAGAGTAAGTATATATATCATTTATACCCCCAGATTTTTAAAGAGAATCAACGAAAATATTATACCCTAAAGGGTATTTTGTCAATGAAAAAATTGTTCATAAAACATTCAATTTCAATTAAGAAGTTGGATTGACTATAGCTATTAAAAATATATAATTTACATATACCCGGTACGGTAATTAACTTTGGGGAATTTCTAAATAAGGCGGTTCGCACAATGATAAAAAAATCTTATCTTTTATTCTTAGGTATGTTGCTATTAATTACTGCATGTGGAAATGCAGGATATAAGAATGTATCTACAGAAGAAGCGAAGCAATTAATCGATAACAATGAAGTAATTGTGTTAGATGTGAGAACTCCTGAAGAATTTCAAGGGGGACATATTCCTGGCGCCACACTTATCCCATTACAAGAATTCGAAAATAGGTTAAATGAGTTAGATAAGGAAAAAAACTATTTAGTGGTCTGTAGAAGCGGTAACCGCTCAGCGCAAGCTAGTGAAATTCTAACAGGCAATGGGTTCTCTAAAATTTATAACATGGCTGGCGGTATGAATAATTGGACATTTGAAATAGAAAATTGAGCTATCTAAAAATAGGTGGGTTCTCCAAAGAGAATTCCCACCTTTTTTATGATATCCAGAATTAAAAACAAGTAGTAAAGGATTTGAAATAAGAAAAGAAGCCTCTCAAAAGTTCACTGAACTTATGAGAAGCCTCCGTTAATATCCTCAATGTTAGCAAAATGTTAGCAAACCACTTTCACCTTACCAACCTATCCTTATCTGTTAAGGGTTGAGGGACGTGATTACATCATGCCGCCCCTTAGGGGAGAGTGTGTAATATCTTACACGCTGTGTGTAAAAACTGCGGTATATCAAGGTTTTGTTAATTTCTTCTGTAACATCTTTAACGGGATTTTACCTTTTTTCACTGGCTTGCGTTAGCAAAGTGTTAGCAATTTAAAGCAGATATCACCACTGTTGTTCACACACTCAATATGTCATGAGTATATATGGCAACACTTGTGCGCTGGTGAGTTTGTAATACTGATGATTAAGACTATAGAATAATTGTAAATTAATCATCTAAAAAGTCACATTTCTTATCTTGTTCTATTTAGGATTGTTAGTATCTAATACTTCCTTCAATCCAATATTCTTTTAGACCATTTGAAAGCATCATTATATAAACCTAGTGCAAAGCTATCCTCTATTTTCAATCTTTCACACAAATAATCAAAGTCTTGCCAATCCCCTATTTCAATTGATATACACAAATTTAATATTTCTTTATGCTGATTTGATTTCCCTTTAAGAGCTTCACAAATGTTTGCTTCCAGTGGTATTAACTTCAAAATGTGATCCATGTCTATCCCTAGCAACGTATCCATAAGGGAAAACATGCCCGTTAAAAAATAGGAGGATAATTCCTTTTGTTTATATTTATTTTCAGCAATTGATTCACACATTTTTGCTCTAGTAAGACTCTTATTTAAAATTTCTCTGGTCCATTCGCTATTTTCACTGACATTTCCCCTAATCGACAGTAGGTATATCCATTTTTTAAGTTCCTTCATGCCCAGACGAACTACTGCTTGCTTGATGGAGTTTATTTTATTGATACCCCAAAACGTCGGGGAATTAACCAGTTTAAGTAGTTTATATGATAAGGATAAATCTTGTTCAATTAACCGTGTTATTTCATTTAGGTCTGGATCATCATTGGAAAGAAGCTGGATGATTGGAAAATAGTTTTGAAGGTACTCCGGCACATCTCGAGTGGACATAATTGCAGGCTTAGAAAAAAAATAGCCTTGAAAATATACATAACCCTTACCTGCAGCTGATTCAAACTCCTCCATCGTTTCGATTTTTTCTGCAAGCAATTTAATCCCATATTTTAACGAGACACTCTCGATTAAACTTCGCATTTCTTCGGTTGTATTTCTGAAATCAACTTTAATAATATCGATATACTTAATCAAAGAAAAGAAATGCTTGTTGTTACTATTTAAAATAAAATCATCTAATGCAATTTGATATCCCTTACTCTTTAGTTCTTTACATATATTCAATAATTCAGTCCCGATTTCAACAGTCTCTAAAATTTCAACTATAATTTCATTTGGTTGAAAAAAAGTAGGCACCCCTGAACATAATAATTTTTCTGTAAAGTTAATAAAACACGGCTTTCCATTTGACATTTCATTAATACCAATATTTATGTAACTATTAATAATAACATCTGTGGTAGCCATGTCACCGTTAATGTCTGGAAAACTATTGTTTTGGCTGTTACGATACAGCAATTCATAAGCGAATATATCTTTCTCTCTCGTAAATATTGGTTGTCTTGCGACAAAAACCTCCATCTTAAATCCCCCTTTAACTTACATATAAGAGACGCGATTAACTTGAACCTAGCACATTTTAATATGTTGTTTTCGTTTTTTATTAACAAATAAAAGGTACAATTCATAAAGTTATTAGTTCATTTGATGCTACTATGTCTTCATCTAATTTCACTCTCTTAAATCCTCGACAATTAAGCATATCTATATCCGCTTAAAAATCTAAGGTATAGGCCTTTAAGACCTGTCTTTAATTAAAGTAGGGTGAATTTTAGAGATTTTGCCCTATTACCAAATACCTAAATTTCACCAATAATTAAATATTATAAACACCTTTTCAAGAAAATTTTGTTAAAATTTGTCGTTTTTTATAAAAATTGGGTTTTATTTAAAATATTATCCTTATTATTTTTTGGTATCTTTCTAGAATCAGATAGGTGAACGAATCCTAATTTCAAGTGAATTTTAAGAAAGTGTAAGTAGAATAGATAAGGGTGCAGGGGGATTAATTCGCTACATTAGTATCCAAATTAAAATTATCTATCTAAATATTAAATTCAAGAAGATATTAAAATAATTTTTTTATAAAACTATCAGTCAAATAATAAGGAGAAAGGGTATGCCGCCGATAACACACTTGACGGTGTGCATCGTACTGGCAGGATGATTTTTAAGAAAGCCATTGAAATGCGATTAATTAAAAATGACCCAACAGAATTGGCTTACCTGAAGAAAGACAGAAAAACTGTTGAGGAATTAGAGGAGCAAGATATCCCTAAATATATGGAAAAGGAGGAGCTAGCTTTACTCTTGCAAACAGCTGCTCAAAAAGGTTTAGATTTAGATTATCTAATCTTTCTCACTCTTTCCTACACACAGAGATGCGCGTAGGTGAGTTAGTAGCCCTTAATTGGAAGGATATTGACTTTGAGGAACACACCATCAGCATCACAAAAACGTATTAAAACCCGACGAATAACACGCTGGAGTATCAATTGGTGCCGCCTAAGACCTGGCCGGCTTAAGTCCAGAGCTGAATTCCACTCGCTGAGCCATACGCATACATCGCTGTTAGCAGAAGCAAAGGTGGGCTTAGAAGAGATTATGGATCGGCTGGGCCACTGCGACCACGACACAACTAAGAACGTCTACCTCCACGTAACGAAAGAAATGAAAAAAGAGACTTCCCACAAGTTTGCGCAACTCATGAGAAACCTCTAATTCAGGAGAGAAATGTTAGCCAAGTTTTAGCATTTAGCTCCCCGCTTACATAAAACCCTCTAGTATCAAGGGGTTTGGGCGATGATTACATCATGCCGCCCATTCCACCCATACCGCTCATATCAGGCATACCGCCTTGACCAGCTGGTTCTGGCTTGTCAGCTACAACAGCTTCTGTTGTTAAGAACATAGCAGCTACAGATGCAGCGTTTTGTAATGCATAACGAGTTACTTTAGTTGGGTCAACGATACCAGCTTCGATCATGTTTACCCACTCGCCAGTTGCAGCGTTGAAACCTGTTCCAATTTCTTCACGCTTTAAACGATCAACAATTACAGATCCTTCAAGACCAGCGTTGTGAGCAATTGTACGGATTGGCTCTTCCATTGCACGAAGAACGATATTGATACCTGTTTGTACATCGCCATCTGCTTCTAACGCAGCCACTTTGCTGTATACGTTAAGAAGGGCAACTCCACCACCAGAAACGATACCTTCTTCTACTGCAGCACGAGTAGAGTTTAGAGCATCTTCAATGCGTAGTTTGCGCTCTTTTAATTCTGTTTCAGTAGCAGCTCCAACTTTGATTACAGCTACTCCACCTGCTAATTTAGCAAGACGCTCTTGTAATTTTTCACGATCAAATTCAGAAGTTGTTTCTTCTAATTGAGCGCGGATTTGGTTTACACGTGCGGAAATTTCTGCAGGCTCGCCAGCACCTTCAACGATTGTTGTGTTTTCTTTTGTTACAACAACTTTAGAAGCGCGTCCTAAAGAAGCAATAGTTGCAGACTTAAGGTCCCGGCCTAATTCTTCAGTGATTACTTCACCACCAGTTAATGCAGCGATGTCTTCAAGCATAGCTTTACGACGGTCGCCGAATCCAGGAGCCTTAACAGCTACTGCATTGAAAGTTCCACGAAGCTTATTAACTACTAATGTAGATAATGCTTCACCTTCGATATCTTCAGCAACTAGTAATAGTGGCTTACCTTGTTGAACAACTTGTTCAAGCACTGGTAAAATTTCTTGAATGCTTGCAATTTTCTTGTCAGTAATTAAGATGTATGGGTTATCTAGAACAGCTTCCATTTTTTCAGTATTTGATACCATGTAAGCCGATACATATCCACGATCAAATTGCATACCTTCAACTACATCTAACTCAGTAGCGAACCCTTTAGATTCTTCAATTGTAATAACACCGTCGTTTCCAACGCGTTCCATTGCTTCGGCAATTAATTGACCTACTTCAGGATTATCAGCAGAGATTGCAGCTACTTGTGCAATAGATTCTTTGTTTTCAATTGGTTTAGAGATGGCACGTAATTCTTCAACTGCAGTTGCAACTGCTTTTTCGATTCCTTTACGGATACCCATTGGGTTAGCACCAGCAGTTACGTTCTTTAAGCCTTCACGAATCATCGCTTGAGCAAGAACTGTTGCAGTTGTTGTACCGTCACCAGCTACATCATTTGTTTTGCTAGCAACTTCAGCAACAAGCTTTGCACCCATGTTTTCGAATGCATCTTCTAATTCGATTTCTTTTGCGATTGTTACACCATCATTAGTAATAAGTGGTGAACCATATTTCTTTTCTAGAACCACGTTACGTCCTTTTGGTCCTAAAGTTACTTTTACTGTATCTGCAAGTGCATCTACTCCGCGTAGCATTGCACGACGTGCTTCTTCACTAAATTTAATTTCTTTAGCCATTTGTAAAAACCTCCCTGATTTTTTAAAGTCTATTTAATAGAAAAGGTATTTATTAACCTACAATTGCAAGAATATCGTTTTCACGAATGATTAAGTACTCAGTGCCTTGGTACTTTACTTCTGTACCAGCATATTTTGAGAAGATAATGCGGTCACCTACAGTAACTTCTAATGCAACACGCTCACCATTATCTAAAACACGACCTGTACCAACAGCTACAACTTTTGCTTCAGATGGCTTTTCTTTCGCAGAATCTGGTAATACGATTCCGCTTGCAGTTTTTTCTTCTGTTTCAACAAGCTCGATCACAATACGATCTCCTAGTGGCTTTAACATTAAAAATAACCTCCTCAATGATTTATGTAATTTTCGTATTTATTAGCACTCTCTCGCATCGAGTGCTAACACATTTATTATATTAATGAATCTTGCTTTCTTTTGCAAGTATCACGAATAAAATTTTTACAATTTTATCTCGACTAATTTAGACAAGTTTGTCGATAAAATCGCACAACTCTATCATTATAAGCAAGCCTTTTTCATTTTATTCTGTTTATGTGATATTTAGTCGAGTGGTTCTAATTGATACAATCGACTTTTTATGAGTAAAATGTATATAGAGATGTTTATTAAAGGCTAATCATTACATTGGAGAAGGACGGCCTTATTAAAAGGAGAAAAAACGGGTTGAAAAAAGAATATTGGATTATCATTATCGTATATATTGCTATGCAATTATCCGGGGCTTTAGTGGGTGGCTTTTTTGCCATTATAGATGCCTTACTTGGAAGAGAAATTGGTAAGTCAGACATGACATATGCCTCATACTGGCTCGTTATTAGCTTTACCATCGCCACGATTATCGTTCTTTTCATATTAAGAAAAGAAATGCGAGTAGCCATGAATGCTAGAAACGGCTTATCCCTAGAAAAATCCTTCCTATGGGCAATTGCCGGTATATTCCTTGCGTTAATTTCACAGTCTATTGCTGCAAGTATTGAAAGTATGCTTGGAATTAAAATGGGCTCAGAAAACACGCAACAAATCATGAGGATTATTGAAACCTTTCCTGCTGTCATCTTTGTTAGTTCAGTTCTAGGTCCCATTTTGGAAGAAATCATCTTTCGAAAGATCATTTTTGGTTCGCTACATAAGCGGTTCAACTTTTTTCTATCAGCCTTAATCAGCTCAGTTATCTTTGCTTTAGCCCATTTCGAGCCTGAGCATATTCTATTATACTCCGCAATGGGGTTCACCTTTGCCTTTCTATATGTAAAAACAAACCGCATTTGGGTTCCGATGTTCGCTCATGTGGCAATGAATACATTTGTAGTGTTAATCCAATCGGTGTATAAGGATGAAATTGAAAAAATGATTCAAGATGCTGAAAAAATCCAAAGCTTCATTCACTTTTTTATCTAAAGGAGCTTAATGAGTATTTTTTGAATTAATTGGAGGATAAAATGAGACAAACACCATTAGTTTCCGGCTTCCTATATTTAATATTAGCTGTCCTATTTACCTATTTCGCCATCAAAAATGTACAAGAGGACGGATGGGGATTTTTCTCTTATCTATTAATAATTTTGGCTACCTTTGACTTGGGTTCAGGCCTTAAAATGATTGCTATTCACTATAAAATGAAAAAAACGAACAACACAAAAAAATGAGTCCAGTATTTTGGACTCATTTTCTTTATTCTATTTCTGGTTCTATTTCTGGTTCTATTTCTGGTTCTATTTCTGGTTCTATTTCTATTTCCGTTTCCTCCGTTGAATAATGCTTTAAGAAATAGATTAATGATTGTAGCTCAACGGCTAAATCAATATGATGAACCCGAATGGAGCTTGGAACGTTTAACCGTGCAGGTGTAAAATTTAATATCCCTTTTACATTCGCCCGCACAAGCTTATCTGTAATATTCTGGGCAACTGGGGCTGGTACAGTCAAAATAGCTACCTGTACACCAGACTCAACAATTTTCGCTTCAACATCATCCATATGGTAGATCATGACATCTCCAATGTAGGTTCCAACTTTTGATGCATCCACATCAAAGGCAATTTCAATTTTTGTATTATTGTTTTTTAAAAAATTATAATTCAAAAAGGCTGTACCTAAGTTTCCTACTCCAATTAAAGCTACTTTTGTAAGCTCATCTTGATCTAATGTCTTTCGAAAAAACGTTAATAAATAGTTTACATTATAACCGTAGCCTTTTTTCCCTAGAGCACCAAAGTAAGAAAAATCTCTCCGTATTGTGGCAGAGTCTACCTTTACCGCTTCACTTAGTTCAGCAGATGAAACACGTTGCTTCCCTGAAGAATGCAAATTTTTTAAAAAACGATAATATAATGGCAGTCTTTTAGCCGTTGCTTGTGGAATTTTCAACGTTTCATTACTCATGAGCCATCCCATCCCCTACCTTGACTTATTTATCCTATTCTTTCTACTCTACTTCTCCGATTCGCTTGAAATCCCCATTTTTTCCACCTGTTTTTTCTACAAGGTATGTTGGTCCTATAATCATACCTTTGTCTACCGCCTTACACATATCATAAACAGTTAGAGCACAAACAGATGCTGCTGTTAACGCTTCCATTTCCACTCCCGTATTTCCTTTTGTTTTGACTGTGGAATATATATGTAAAATATAATCTTCTTCTTTTGGTTCCCATGAAAAGGATAAGTCTATCCCTGTTAGCGGAATGGGGTGACACATAGGAATAATGTCCCATGTTTTTTTACTGGCCATGACGGCGGCAACTTGCGCGACAGCCAAAACGTCTCCCTTTTTCATCGTTTGATTCGTAATTTTCTCATATATTTCTTTATTTAATCGAATACTGGACTGTGCAAGTGCGGTTCTCACTGTTTCTGGCTTGTCACTTACATCCACCATCTTCGCTCGACCTTCTTCATTGAAATGTGTAAATTCTGACATGCGAACTCCCTCCTTCGAATATCATACACTATTTTTATCCATCTGTAATTATAGATTGAATGTTAATTCACATATACATTATTGCCGATAACCATAGATTACGATACACTTGTTTTATGTAATTGAGGTGAGAAATATGATTTTATTACAAGTTAATCAACTATCAAAATATTTTGGTGCTGATATTATTTTATCGAATATTAAGCTTGAAATTCAAACTAGGGACCGCATTGCACTCGTTGGTCGAAACGGGGCAGGTAAATCTACCCTACTAAAAATCATCTCTGGCCAAATGAGCCATGACTCTGGTGATATTATTAAGCCTAAAGAGGTCACAATAGGCTATCTTGCCCAAAACACGGGTTTAGAATCTGAGCTATCCATCTGGGAAGAAATGCTGACAGTCTTTACTCACTTGCAAAAGATGGAAAAAGAATTAAGGCTGCTAGAACAAAAAATGTCTAGCCCAGCTGTTCTGGATGATACTGTCCAATATGAACGTGTTTTAAAAGAATATGATCTCCTACAGGTCCAATTTAAGGACTCTGGTGGATACCAGTATGAAGCAGATATTCGCTCCGTTCTTCATGGTCTAAACTTTCAATCCTTTGACCATTCCACAAAAATTGCTACGTTAAGTGGAGGTCAAAAAACACGCTTAGCACTAGGTAAATTGCTCTTAACGAAACCGGATATTTTAATACTGGACGAGCCTACCAACCATTTAGATATCGAAACACTATCTTGGCTTGAACAATATTTACAAACGTATGATGGTGCAATCTTAATTGTTTCCCATGATCGCTATTTCCTAGATAAAGTTGTCAAACAGGTCTATGAAATGTCTCGTAAGCAAATTCAAAAGTTTCTCGGGAACTATAGTGCTTACCTTGACCAAAAGGCTGAACAATACGAACGTGAAATGAAGCTTTTTGAAAAACAACAGGATGAAATTGCCAAGCTCGAGGATTTTGTACAAAAAAACCTTGCTCGTGCTTCGACAACGAAAAGGGCACAGTCGAGACGAAAGAAGCTTGATAAGATTGAACGACTAGACCGACCTAAAGGCAATGAAAAATCAGCAACCTTTAGCTTTGAAATTGAACGACAAAGCGGCAATGAAGTCCTTCATCTAGATAGCCTATCTATCGGTTATCAAAATGAGGCGATTTCTAAGGATCTCTCCTTCCGATTGACTCGTGGTGAAAGTGTTGCCCTAGTTGGACCCAATGGTATTGGAAAATCTACCTTATTGAAAACCATTATTGATAAACTTCCTCCACTATCAGGCGGATTTCGCTTAGGTTCTAATGTAGCAATCGGTTATTATGATCAAGAGCAAGCAGAATTAACATCTAATAAAAGAGTTCTGAATGAATTATGGGATGACTATCCGAATAGACCCGAAAAGGAAATACGGACAATTCTAGGTAATTTCTTATTTTCTGGGGAAGATGTTCTAAAAATTGTTTCTACTCTTTCAGGTGGAGAAAAAGCGAGACTTGCCTTAGCCAAGCTGATGATGCAAAAATCAAATTTCCTCATCCTTGATGAGCCTACCAACCATCTTGATTTAGATAGCAAGGAAGTTTTAGAGAATGCTCTAGTTGATTACCCTGGAACAATCCTTTTTGTTTCCCATGATCGGTATTTTATCAATCGAATTGCTACGAAGGTTCTCGAATTAAGCAGGAATAGTTGCACAGAGTTTTTAGGAGATTATGATTACTTTGTAGAGAAAAAAGAAGAAATCATTGAATTAAAAGCTCTTGAACAAAAAGAGAAACCTACAAGCAGCTCTTCACCCGATAAAAATTCATTTCAGCTAGATAAAGAAGTCAAAAAGCAGGAACGACAACGAAAAAGAAAGCTTGAGGAAATTGAAACTAGAATTTCTCAGCTTGAAGAAAACATCGAGCAATATGAAATTCAATTATGTGATCCAGTAGTGTTTCAAAATCATGAAAAAGTCATTGAAATTAATATGAAAAATGAACAAGCAAAAACAGAATTAGAAAGCCTTATGGAAGAATGGGCGGATTTGGCTGAATAAAAAACTTAGAGTGATGTGCGCTTAAAAGCCCACACCGCTCTAAGTTTTTACTTTTTTATCGCTGAGTCCCTTTTGACGATATATACCCGCTCTGGTCGTCCCACTGTTCCATAAGCTAAATCGGCATCGACTTTTTCCTCAGAAATGAGATGCTCAAGATACCGTCTTGCGGTCGTTCTACTCACACCGATTTCCTTCCCAACAAATTCAGCAGTTAAACCAGCATCTACCTTATTCATCACTTCGAGAACCTTATCAAGGGTAAGCGGGTCAATTCCCTTAGGCAAGTATGATTTATCTTTAAGTTCCCCATCCATCTCTTTTCGCAACAATTGGTCCACTTGTTGTTGAGTAACATATAGATTTTCTTTCCCAAGCTTTAAGAGACTTTGATAATATTCCTGGTAGCGAGTTAATGATTGCTTGAATCTCTCAAAAACGACAGGTTTAATAATATAATCAAAGACACCAATACTTACCGCTTCTTGTACCTTATGGATTTCCTTTGTTGCCGTAATCATAATAACATCCATTTGTTTCGTTTCCTGTTTTGTTTCTTTAAGCAAATCAAAGCCATTCATATCAGGAAAATAGACATCTAACAAAATCAGGTCAGGTTGTAATACTTCAATATAATTTCTTGCTTCTATATAACTTGTAGCAATTCCGATCGTTTGGAACCCCTTTATTTGTTCAATAAAACGTTTCTGGATTTCAGCAATCCTGAGGTCGTCCTCAACAATTAAAACTTCGATATCCTTCATTTATATTCCCCCACTTTTTGGTATCGCTACCATAAAAATCGTCCCCACTCCAACTTTGGAGGAAAAAGTAACATTTCCACCTAATTCTATTATTAATTCCTCTACTAAACTAAGACCAATCCCCGAATTATTATTGCTACTTTTCGTGGTAAATCCCCGCTCGAAAATACGTTCATGATTAGTGGAGTCTATTCCTTTTCCGTTGTCTTCCACTTCAATAATTAACTCCTTGCCCAAATCTGTTAGAAACAAAGCAACCCTTTTCTCATTCTTATCATTGTCCTTTACCGCTTCAAATGCATTATTAATAAGGTTTCCAATGATTGTGATTAATTGACCTCGGTTAATGTCGGATGGAACATCCTTAAAGCTACTTTCTCTATCTACCTTAAAATCAATTTTCAGCTCACTTGCTAAACTAACCTTTCCTAAAATAAACCCTGCAATTATGGGGTCTGGGATTTCTCGCATTAGGAATTGGATAAACCCTTGTGCCACATCCACTTCTTTGGAAATAAAGTCAATGGCTTCTTTATTGGATCCGAGTTGAATTAATCCTAGAACCGTATATAGTCTGTTGGAATATTCATGCGTCTGTGCTCGCAATCCTTCTGCATAGGATTTTACATGCGATAATTCCTGTAAAAGCTTATATAGCTCCGATTTATTTCGCAAGCTGGCAACAGCCCCAATAATTTCTCCCCGATTATTTAAAATAGGAATACGATTGGTCAAGAAAGCCTCTCCAAAAATATTAAATTCGCGATCATATTCAGCTTGTCCTGTATGAACTACTTCAAGAAGTTGAGTATTTTCAATGACTTCATCAATTTTTTTTCCTCGGAGCATGGTACTGTTTGGCACGTTTAAAATCTTGTGTGCGGTTTCATTTACAACAGTTATTTTCCCCTTTGTATCAATAGCAATAATTCCTTCATGAATGGATTCTAAAATGGCATGCTTTTCCTGGTACATCCAGGCAATTTCCTTTGGTTCAAGACCAAAAATCGCCCGTTTAATATTTAATGATATTAATAGAGCTGCTAGTATTCCACCAATTAATATTAACAAGGTAACAATGAGGATTTTCCGCTCGATTTTCGAAACATTCTTTTCAATATTTGTTTGTAAATAACCGACTGAAACAACCCCAATGACTTTTCCATCACTAAATATTGGAGCTTTCCCTCTAAGGGAGGGGCCCAAAGTCCCGGTAGATTCCGAAATAATCGATTCCCCTTTAAAGACTCGATCGTTATCTCCGCCAACCATTTTTTGCCCAATTCTCCTAGGATTGGGGTGAGAATATCTTATTTCATTTCGATTTCCAATTACGATAAATTCAGCATCCACCTGCTGGCGAATTTTTTCAGCAATAGGCTGAATAATAGTAGTTGGATGTTCTGTATAAAAAGCCTCTTGAATTTCAGGTATATTTGAAACGGATTGAGCTACCGATAAAGCCTTGATTCCTATTTCATGTTTAAGATTGGATTCCATGATGTTCTGATAGGTAACATTAAAAATCCCACCCATTAGAAGAATTAATACAAACATTCCTAGCATTAACTTTGTATGTAATCGCATGCAAGTAAACACCTCACCCTCATCATATAGAAAAAAACTCCTTATAAAAAGGAGTTTTTTTAAAAAAATCAAAAATTGCGACTTCTATCCCTCCACATTGATAACCACTTGCTTCCCTCTCATCTTCATCAAAACCGGAATCATTAACCATAAAAAAGTCAAAATAAGAAAAGCAAGTGAAATCGGTCGGGTAAAAAATAAACTATAATCCCCATTTGAAATCGTTAAGGCTCTACGGAGATTATTCTCGATCATCGGTCCTAGCACCAGACCTAGTACGAGTGGCGCGATTGGATAATCATTTTTACTTAAAAAATATCCTAATAGCCCACATGCAAGCAATAACAATAGATCATTCGTTGAAACTTGCACCGCGTAAACCCCAAATATCGATATCGCAATAATCATCGGTATTAAAAATTGCTTTGGTGTTTGAATGATTTTAGCGAAAACCTTCACTAGAGGTAAATTCAAAACAAGTAGCATAACATTTCCAATAAACATACTTGCGATTAAACCCCAAGCCACCTGTGGATGATCTTCAAATAATAATGGGCCAGGCTGCACATTATACATCATTAAAGCACCCATTAAGATAGCTGTTGTTCCAGAACCCGGAATTCCTAAAGTTAATAGTGGAATCATTGCTCCACCAGAAGCCGCATTATTAGCCGATTCTGGTGCCGCAACACCAGCAATGGCACCTGTACCAAACTTCTCTGGGTTTTTTGATATCTTTTTTTCTAAAATATAAGAAAAGAAGGAAGCTAGTGTAGCACCTGCCCCTGGTAATATTCCAATAAAAAACCCTAAAATAGAGCCGCGAGCAATCGGTGCTGCCGACTCCTTTAATTCTTCCTTCGACGGAAGGAGATTATTGATCCTTGCAACCTCTGTTTCTTCTTCATCTTTTTCAAGGATGGTCTTAAATACTTCACCAAGTGCAAATAAACCAACCGCAATGGTTAAAAACTCTATCCCTTGATATAGCCAAGGAACCTCAAAGGTAAATCTAGCAATCCCTGATACATTATCAATACCAATTGTTGCTAACAATAAACCACAGACCGTCATAATTAACGCTTTTGTAACTGATTTTCCTGCTAACCCGCTAACAGCTGCCAAACCTAATAGCATTAAAGAAAAATATTCAGCTGGTCCAAATTTGATGGCTATATTTGACAGCGGTTTAGCTAACAAAATCAAGGCAATTAACGTCACGATTCCTGCTACAAAGGATCCAATGGCAGCGATTGACAGAGCACTCCCTGCTCTCCCTTTTTTCGCCATTTGATAGCCATCTAATGTTGTCACTACAGAAGAGGATTCCCCAGGTGTATTTAATAGAATCGAAGTAGTCGAGCCTCCATACATGGCTCCATAATAAACTCCAGCTAATAGAATAATGGCACTAGTTGCTGCCTGTTCGGGTGGTAGCCCCCCTGTAATCGAAGCAGTCACTGGAATTAATAAGGCCACCCCGCTCATCGGCCCAATTCCCGGTAAAACTCCAACAGCTGTTCCAATTAATACCCCAACAAAAGCAAAAAGTAAATTATACCAAAGAAGGGCTGTTCCAAACCCCTGAATTAAATAGTCAATGATACTCATTTATTTTCATCCTCCCTTCCTCGAACTATAGCCAAATTGGCCAGCTCGGTAGTGTTCCTTTTAACACATTCACATACAGGTAATATACCGCAACTGAAAAACAAGCAGACACGATTAGAGACGTTAATATTTTTGTTCGCTCCATCGTTTGAAAGCAAACAAATAAAAAAACAAAAGTCGTTATGATATAACCAAACGTTTCTAGTGTTAAAATGTACAGCAATGTTGCAGCAAAAATAATTAAAAAAGGTTTATACTGTAATTTTTCCTTACTTCCTTCTTGCCTTTTACTTTGGAAGCTTTCATAAAACAAACGAATACTTAATAAAGCTAATATTGACCCAAGGAAAAGTGGGAAAATATTGGGCCCCACTTTACTTCCATATGATGAGCTTGAAAGATGCGTACTCCCAATGATGAATAGAACACCTACGACAAGGAACATAGTAGCTGCAATCCGATCAAATTTTATGTCCATTAGTCATCCCCCTAAAAATTTAATAGGGAAGGAGAGATTAAACTCCTTCCCCCTTGTACTGTCCAGCTCGTGTCCTATTGTGAGCTAAGCTGGCGCTACCGCTTTTCTGATTACTTCTGCATGCCTAATGCCTCTAATAATTGAGTAACTTGTGATTCTTGTTCTACTAAAAACGTTTTGAAATCATCAGCATTTTTATATTCCATTTCCCATCCTTGTGTTTCCACTTCCGTTTGCCATTCAGGCGTTTTAACGAGCTTATCGATTGAATCTACCCAATAAGCCTTTGCTTCCTCAGACATCTTTTCTGGTCCAAACACACCACGCCAAATCGTAAATTCAGCGTCTACACCTTGTTCAACCGCAGTCGGAACATCTTTGAAATCCCCAGTTAAACGTTCTGTAGAAGTAACAGCTAACACGCGAACCTTACCAGCCTTTAAAAATTCCTTCACACTAGAAGCATCTGTTCCAATTACATCCGCATTACCACCAAGTAATGCCGTAATCGCTTCTCCACCACCATCATAAGAAACGTACTTCACTTTTGTCGGATCTATACCAAATTTGTAAGCGGGTAAAATTGAAATTAAATGGTCCATTGATCCTGGTGCAGAGCCACCTGCAAAGGTCAGTTTGCTAGGGTCCTTTTGGACTTCTTCTAAAAGTGACTTTAAATCAGTAAATTTTGAATCCGCTTTTACTACAATTGCTCCAAAATCTTTAGTCAACTGTGCTAGAGGAGTTGTATTCTGATAGCCATATGGACTATTTCCTTCTTTTTTCAAATTATTAATGATAATCGGCGGTGAGTTAACAAACAGCATATCGTTATTTTCAACATGCTGTGTAGCGTACTCCGCCATAAAAACGGCACCACCACCACCTGGCTTATTCTCAACTGTCAATGGCTGCTCAACCAATTTTGTCTCACCTAATACCTTCGCAAAAGAGCGAGCCGTTAAATCCCATCCCCCACCAGCACCAGAAGGAGCAACAACTGTTATGGCCTTTTGTGGATAACCGTTACCTTCTTTATTACTCCCATCACTTGAAGCATCTTTACTGCTACAAGCACCTAAGCTAAATGCCAAAACTCCAGCACACATTACCGTTGAAATCTTTTTAAAAGAAAACATTTTTTATCCCCCTTTGTAAGCGTTTTCTCAATTTTACTAAATTTTTTTAATATTCATAGTTTACAGAACTAAAGAGCATAAAGAACTTTACAGCCATTTTGTTCATATTGTTTATGAGTATAAAAGCTGGTATAAACAATCTGTTCCTAATACATCAACAAGTAATACTTTGGATGAGAAATAGAAATACTAGGATAAAGGGTTGACCTAACGGTTAATTAAGAGTATACTTCAAACATAAGTTTATTTCATAAACATAAGTTTACGAAATATACTTAATCAAATTACATCATAGGGGGCACATGTCTTGAATAAAAGGAAATTCGGAATCGCATTATCAACTGTTCTTATAACGGGTACGCTACTAGCTGCTTGTGGTAAAAGCGATGATACAACTAACGAAACAACTAATGGTGGAGAAAAAGAACAATTCACTGTCGCGATGGTTACTGATATCGGCGGGGTGGATGATAAATCATTTAATCAATCTTCTTGGGAAGGTTTAGTGAATTTTGGTAAAGAAAATGGATTGGAAAAGGGTAAAAATGGCTATGATTACCTTCAATCTAAATCGGATGCCGATTATACAACAAACTTAAATACACTTGTTCGTCAAGATTTTGACTTAGTTTACGCGATTGGTTTCTTAATGCCAGCTGCGGTTGAAGAAATTGCAACCCAACAAAGAGATGCGAAGTTTGCAATTGTCGATGCTGAGGTCGATCTACCAAACGTTGCAAGCATTCTATTCAAAGAACACGAAGCAGGATTCCTTGCGGGAATTGCAGCTGCAAAAACAACCAAAACTAACCATATTGGATTCATTGGCGGTATGGAAATTCCTGTAGTCGAACGCTTCGAAGTCGGTTTCATAGCTGGTGTTAAAGCTGCTAATCCGGGGGCCAAAGTGGACGTTCAATATGCAGGTGCGTTTGACAAGGCTGAGATTGGTAACACAATAGCCTCTAAAATGTACTCTTCAGGAGCAGATGTTATTTTCCATGCTGCTGGAGGAACTGGTTCTGGACTATTTAAAGAAGCAAATGACCGAAAAGCAAAAAATCCTGACCAAGACTTTTGGGTAATCGGTGTAGACCGTGACCAAGCTGACATGGGTCCAGACGTGGTCCTAACCTCAGCCTTAAAACGTGTGGATGTAGCAGTAAAAGACCTTTCCACTAAAACAAAAGATGGCCAATTCCCTGGCGGAGAAATCAAGTTATATGGTTTAGCAGAAGATGGTGTTGGCTTAGCCCCTATCAATGAGAAAGCAGCGAGTAAAGCTGATATTGATGCAAGCGTTCAAGAATGGATTGAAAAGATTAAATCAGGTGATGTTAAAGTTCCTGAAACACAGGAAGAATTAAAAGCCTTTAGCCCAAAATAAGCAGTAAATATTAGTGTAATGGATGAGGTGATTTTATGACTGAACGAATGAATGAGAAAGAACAATTGGTACTGGATCTAATCCGTAAGAATCCTTATGTTTCTCAACAAGAACTAGCTGAGAGTTTAGGATTATCTCGTCCCTCCATTGCAAATATGATTTCTGGTTTAATTAAAAAGGGGAAAATTTTAGGCAGGGCCTATATTTTAACTGAATCGCAACCGGTTATTTGTATCGGTGGGGCAAATATTGACCGTAAATTTCATGTAAAAGAGAAAGCTCAGATAGGTACTTCAAATCCGAGCTATTCCTCTCAGAATGCTGGAGGAGTGGCTCGAAATATTGCTGAAAACCTTGGGCGACTTGGGATGGAGGTGGCACTTATCTCGACTAGCGGCCTAGATTCCGACTGGTCATTCATTGCCGAATCATCTTCGCTCTACATGAACTTAGAAACTGTAACTCAATTCCCAGAAAAATCAACAGGTTCCTACACAGCTGTTTTAGATTCTAACGGGGAATTAATTATTGCGCTTGCCGATATGGAAGTGTATGAGGCGATCACACCTGATTTACTTTTGAAAAATGATACATTCTTAAGCCAAGCAAAATGTATCATGGCGGATTTAAACTGTCCAAAAGAAACAATCCAGTTCTTGTGTCACTTTGCCAAAAATCATGGTATACCAATAGTCCTAATACCTGTTTCATCACCAAAAATGAGTCATTTACCAGATAATTTAGAGGGTGTTACTTGGCTCATCACAAACCGCGATGAATCTGAAGCTTATTTTCAAACCGAAATCAAGGATGAGGAAGATTGGAAAAGCGTTTTAGAAAAATGGTTAGCATTAGGAATATCCAATGTGGTTATTACTAACGGTAAACAAGGCTCAATGATAGGTAATAAGGAAGAGGGGATCTTTCATGTCCCTGCGATTGAAATTAGTGAGATCGTAGATGTAACGGGGGCAGGAGATGCTTTTTCCTCCGCTGTCATTTACTCATGGTTAGAGGGTAAAACATTATTCGAAATCGCTAAAGCCGGCACTATCAATGCGTCTAAAACACTACAATCACCTTATACAGTCAGACAAGATTTATCCTCAACACAACTACAAAAAGACATGGAGGAATTATTATGAATATCAACCAGTATATTACGTTTTCCGAAGAAGTACGTGTGGCAAAAGAACAAGGCAAACCAATCGTTGCCTTAGAATCTACGATTATTTCGCACGGTATGCCTTATCCACAAAATGTGAAAACTGCTCGTGAAGTGGAACAAATTATCCGTGATAATGGAGCAGTTCCAGCAACTACAGCCATTATTGATGGAAAACTTAAAATTGGATTATCCGATGAAGAATTAGAAATGTTCGGGAAGAGTTCAGATGTAGCAAAAGCATCTAGACGTGATTTAGCTTATTTGATCGCTACAAAAAAACTAGGGGCAACGACGGTAGCTGCTACAATGATTTGCGCAGAAGCAGCAGGAATTAATATTTTTGTTACTGGCGGTATTGGTGGTGTTCACCGTGGCGCTGAAACGACAATGGATATTTCAGCAGACTTGGATGAACTAGGTCAAACAAATGTGGCGGTTATTTGTGCGGGTGCGAAATCAATTTTAGATTTAGGGTTAACAATGGAATATCTTGAAACAAAAGGTGTACCGGTTATTGGTTATCAAACTGATGTCCTTCCTGCCTTCTATACAAGAAAAAGTGAATTCCCATTACACTTACATGCAGATGATGTAGACACAATCGCTTCTACATTAAAAGCAAAATGGGATTTAAACCTTAAGGGTGGAGTGGTTGTTGCCAACCCGATTCCTGAAGAACATGCACTGGATGAGAAGTTTATTAATGACGTAATTCAGTCAGCATTAAAAGAGGCAGAGGAAAATAACATCTCTGGTAAAAATGTTACACCATTCCTTCTTGGCAAAGTGAAAGAACTAACAGAAGGTAAAAGTCTAGACGCAAACATTGCATTAGTTAAAAACAATGCCGTTGTTGGTGCAAAATTAGCAGTAAGCTTTAATTCCTTAAATAAATAAGGCTAAATTTAGTTTTAAGACTGGGTATAAAAACCCAGTCTTTTTTAGTTTAGAGAAAAATAAATACCAAATTGATATCTAAATTTGCCTATTTATTATTGTTAGAATAGCTTTCTTTTAATTAATCCACAGTTATATACACAACTAAATGCCTATATATAAAGCTATCAACAGAGTTATACACACTATCCACAAAAATATTACTATTTGTCCACATTATTCACAATAACGTGGATGAATTTATAAGTTATCCACAAAAAAGGCCTCCTTTTAAAAAAAAGGAGACTTAAACTTTAAAATTAATTGTGGATTTCTAAATCTAAGCCTGGATTAGCATTCAAATCCATGCCCGCTCGTTGACCTTTTTCAAATAGCACGGTTCCAGCAGCAGCAATCATCGCCGCGTTATCTGTACAAAGAGATAACGGTGGAATCACTAAGTCAACAGGAAGTTCATAAAAGGCTTCCTCTAAAGCTTTACGTAATCCCCTATTCGCAGCAACACCACCTGCTAACAGTACTTGCTTTACCTGGAATTCCTTTGTAGCCCTTACTGTCTTTGTTACCAATACATCAATGACACTTTGTTGGAAACTTGCGGCCAGATTTTCAGGAGCAACGGTTTCACCTCGTTGTGTTAAATTATGAACTGTATTGATAACGGAAGACTTTAGACCACTAAAACTAAAATCATATGAGCCTTCCTCTAACCACGCTCTAGGTAAGTCAATAGTAGGCTTTCCTTCTTGGGCTAAACGATCAATATGCGGTCCACCAGGATAAGGAAGATTTAATGTACGTGCCACTTTATCATACGCTTCTCCTGCTGCATCATCTCTCGTTTCACCGATCACTTGGAAATGACCATGCTCCTTCATGAATACAATTTCTGTATGACCTCCTGAAACAACAAGTGACAGTAACGGAAAGCTCATTTCCTTCACTAGACGATTCGCATAAATATGCCCAGCAATATGATGGACAGCTACTAATGGGATTTGGTGAGCAAAGCTAATAGCTTTGGCTGCATTTACACCAATTAATAGAGCGCCAACTAGCCCTGGTCCTTCCGTTACCGCAATCGCATCAAGGTCAACAAACGTTAAATTCGCCTGATTCATAGCTTCTTCAAATACAATGGTCATCTGCTCAACATGGTGTCGTGAAGCAATCTCAGGTACTACACCACCAAATCGCTTATGACTTTCTATTTGAGACGCTACTACATTAGCAACAATCTCATTCCCATTTTTAATGATGGCTACAGCTGTTTCATCACAGCTTGTTTCAATCCCCATGATATATAGATCTTTTTCCATTTTATAACTTCACCCACATTACTAAAGCATCCTCATGGTTATCAGTATAGTACCCCTTGCGAATGCCTCCATTTTCAAATCCAAACTTACGGTATAAATTTTGCGCTACGTGATTTGAGACTCTGACCTCTAATGTCATGGACTGCGCTCCCATTTCCTTAGCCATTTGAATAACTTTTGCTAATAAAGCATCACCTAATTTTCTACCTCTATACTCCGGCAATATCGCAATATTGGTAATATGCGCCTCGTCGACAACAATCCAAACACCACAATAACCGATGATCTTCTCGCCATCCTCAATGACCAAATAGGAAGCAAACTGATTCTTATACAGTTCATTGTAGAATGATTCTTTGCTCCAAGGTATAGTAAAAGATAGCTTCTCTATATTTACAATTTGATCGATATCTTCTTCACGCATTAAACGGAATAATAATGAGTCATTCATAAAAATTCTTCCTAACTATTTAGTCTCTTCAATCTGATTAGCTTCCATCCATTTCACTTCTGCTTCTGCCAAACGAATATAATTCGGAACAAAGCTATGTATTTCTTCCGTAGGTCGAGTTTTCCCCAATAATCCAAGTTCAGAAGGTCGAGGGTTATGCTCCGTTATTTCTGCAAACAAAGCTTTTTCCCCTAATTCTCTTTCAATCACTTCTCGGTGGATCGGCAAATCATTACCAACAAATAAAATAGGTTTGTCCAAGGACTTCAATGTGTCTATCCAGTTAATCGTTAAAACATTTTGGTCCTTGTATATTGTTTGTAAATCCCCATTTTGATATTGATATAAACCCGTATAGATTTGTCCTCTTCTGGCATCAAATAATGGTGAAATATAGCCTGTAAAATATCTACCTACTGAAGCAGTTAAAATTTCTAAACTTGATATTCCTACTATCGGGATATTTAAACTCCAAGCAAGTGTTTTCGCTATCGTAACTCCAATTCGAACTCCTGTATATGATCCTGGACCTTTTGCGACAACAATTTTAGTTAGTTGCTTTGGGCTAATACTACAGTCCTTCATTAAAGCTTCTATTGCTGGCATTGCTCGAACGGAATGATTAACTTTCACATTGGTAATATATTCACCAATTACCGTTTCTTCATTAAGAAGTGCAATTCCTAATGTATAATTAGATGTGTCAATCGCGAGTATTGTCATTGCATAATCTCCTTACAGAGTTCTTCGTATCGTTTCCCAGCAGGCACTAGCTTAATATTTCGTGCCCCTTCATTACTATGAGTAAGATAGATGGTTAATAGCTCAGGAGGGAGCTGGTCCTTAATTAAATGGGCCCATTCAACCACTGTAACCCCTAATCCTTCAAAATACTCTTCAAACCCTAGGTCTTCATCTGAATTCTCTAAACGATATACATCCATATGGAATAGCGGCATGGTACCTTTATATTCTTTAATAATTGTAAAAGTGGGACTGTTGACGTTTTTCGTTATTTCTAGACCTTCTGCCAAACCTTTAGTAAAAGTAGTTTTACCAGCACCTAAATCACCTTCTAGTGCGATTACATCTCCAGGTTGAAGGTAGCTAGCTAATTTTTTGGCAAATGCTTTTGTTTGATCTGCGTTATTTGATATGTACTGAAATTCCATTTCATTTCTCACCTAATTTATATATAGAGTTACCATCATCCATGAATAAATATCCTTAGGAAGCATCCTAAGGATATTAGAGCTATATGTAGTTTACATGATTTTTGGGATTAGGGCAAAAAAGTTGGGATTTTGTAGTCCTTTGGTGTGGGGGTTTTTTTTTATAGGGCTTCTTGAGGACAGTTCGGGCCTTTGGTTCTGGGGGTTTGTCTTTAATTGGACTGCTTAAGTTATGCGGTTTTGTCTTTAATAAGTGTTTTACAAAAATTTATCCGTAAAAAGTAAAAAAGCGAAACTCGCGTTTCGCTTTTTACATAAATATTACGGTCCGGACGGGACTCGAACCCGCGACCTCCTGCGTGACAGGCAGGCATTCTAACCAACTGAACTACCGGACCAAGTATTTTCAAGTGATTTGCTTGAAAAAATTAAGTTGCGGGGGCAGGATTTGAACCTGCGACCTTCGGGTTATGAGCCCGACGAGCTACCGGGCTGCTCCACCCCGCGACGATAATAAGAATACTGATATTTTATAAATACCGCCTGGCGACGTCCTACTCTCACAGGAGGAATCCTCCAACTACCATCGGCGCAAAGAAGCTTAACTTCCGTGTTCGGTATGGGAACGGGTGTGACCTTCTTGCCATCGCCACCAGACTGTA
>NZ_CAKJTG010000032.1 GCF_917563885.1 Pseudoneobacillus rhizosphaerae | reverse complement strand
CACAAGGATTTTCAGTCCTTTGCTCTACCGACTGAGCTACTGAGCCATAAGTAGAATTTACATTTTTTTTAGAAAAAAATGGCGGTCCGGACGGGACTCGAACCCGCGACCTCCTGCGTGACAGGCAGGCATTCTAACCAACTGAACTACCGGACCAAGTATTTTCAAGTGTTTTTCTTGAAAATAACCAAAAATAATTGCGGGGGCAGGATTTGAACCTGCGACCTTCGGGTTATGAGCCCGACGAGCTACCGGGCTGCTCCACCCCGCGACGATAATAAACTATTAAAAAATTATGGAGGAGGAAGAGGGATTCGAACCCCCGCGCGGTATGACCCGCCTGTCGGTTTTCAAGACCGATCCCTTCAGCCGAACTTGGGTATTCCTCCGTATTGAATGTTATTTTGCTATCGCAAAAAACTCTGGTGGACCTTGTAGGACTCGAACCTACGACCGGACGGTTATGAGCCGTCTGCTCTAACCAGCTGAGCTAAAGGTCCAATAAATATTTGTGTCTGTAAAACTCATGGTTATTTTGCATTCGCAAAAAACTTGGTATTTTTCAAAGTACAAAAAATAATTGGTAGCGGCGGAGGGGTTCGAACCCCCGACCTTTCGGGTATGAACCGAACGCTCTAGCCAGCTGAGCTACACCGCCACAATTTATATATGTTGTTTTGCTTTTGCAAAAAACTTGGTGGAGTCTAGGGGGATCGAACCCCTGACCTCCTGCGTGCAAGGCAGGCGCTCTCCCAGCTGAGCTAAGACCCCAGGAATAGTCATTAAAATGAAGTGGTCGGGAAGACAGGATTCGAACCTGCGACCCCTTGGTCCCAAACCAAGTGCTCTACCAAGCTGAGCTACTTCCCGTTCATATGGCGCGCCCGAAAGGAGTCGAACCCATAACCTTCTGATCCGTAGTCAGACGCTCTATCCAATTGAGCTACGGGCGCATATGTTGTAAAAGCAACTTAATCATAATACCATTTTGAAGTTATAAATGTCAAGGTGTTTTTTATTTTAATTTTGGTGCGGCCGAGAGGACTTGAACCTCCACGGGGTTGCCCCCACTAGGCCCTCAACCTAGCGCGTCTGCCATTCCGCCACGACCGCATTAGTAAATAAGAACATTTATAATGTTAACAAATACCATCGTTATTTACAAGTGTAAATAACTGGTTTTTCTACTCAGGAATGATAATTGGTGCGGGTGAAGGGAGTCGAACCCCCACGCCTTGCGGCGCCAGATCCTAAGTCTGGTGCGTCTGCCAATTCCGCCACACCCGCATATTAATGATAGTTTGTATTCACAAAAAACTTGGTGAGCCATGAAGGACTCGAACCTTCGACCCTCTGATTAAAAGTCAGATGCTCTACCAACTGAGCTAATGGCTCAAAAAAAAAAGAAAAAAAAAAAAGTGGCTGGGCTAGCTGGATTTGAACCAACGCATGTCGCAGTCAAAGTGCGATGCCTTACCGCTTGGCTATAGCCCAATTATAGGAAAAAAATGGCGGTCCGGACGGGACTCGAACCCGCGACCTCCTGCGTGACAGGCAGGCATTCTAACCAACTGAACTACCGGACCAAGTATTTTAAGTGGTTTCCTTAAAAACAACTTACAAGATTTATTATATGGTAGTCAGCAAGGAAGCCGTCCTAGCCAGCCACTTACTAACCACCAATTGCCAATGACCCCTACGGGATTCGAACCCGTGTTACCTCCGTGAAAGGGAGGTGTCTTAACCACTTGACCAAGGGGCCTAAAATTTATGGCGGAGAAGGAGGGATTTGAACCCTCGCGCCGGTTACCCGACCTACACCCTTAGCAGGGGCGCCTCTTCAGCCTCTTGAGTACTTCCCCATAAAAATGGCTCCGCAGGTAGGACTCGAACCTACGACCGTTCGGTTAACAGCCGAATGCTCTACCACTGAGCTACTGCGGAACATTATTAATTGTTGTCTTATCGACAATTTATATTATAAAAACGTCGAGGTCAAAAGTCAAGAAGTAAAAATCATCCTTTTATCAAACAATAGAAACCTTCCTAGTTGCAGAAGTTGATTTTAGCAACAGTTTATTCCGATGTCAATACTGTTATTTGTTTTAATTTGCCTTTACATCTTCCACAAACATACTTCTTCACATTGACAGTCCGCTTTCTTTTAAAGACTAGCGAACACCCCAAACATGAATACACGTAAATCTTTGCGCTTCTATTTGTTTTCGGTCGATCAGGTAATTGCCTGCAAAACCTTGGAGCACCGACCTGCATCATTAAATTCTTAAAATCTTTATCTTGATGCTTATATCCCTTCTTTTCTAAATGGAGATGATAATGACATAATTCATGCTTAACAATCCCGATTAATTCTTCTCTCCCTAATTGTTCCAAATACCGTTTATTAATCTCAATATTATGCGTTTGTAGGATATACCTTCCACCAGTTGTCTTCAATCTTGAATTAAAGATAGCTAGATGGCGAAATGGTTTTTGAAAGAACTGAAGTGAAACTTCTTCCACTAATAATTGTAGCTCTTCATTTGTCATTTGTGCCCCCTCCATTTTCAAGAACATGACAAACTATTATAGCATACATTATAGATACCTAATCATATAAAACGATGTGAATTCCACCTGAAAATCTATCATATTAAGGAGGTTTCCTCTTATGCCTGTTTGGCTCCAAAACCAAATGCAAAGGGCTTTTTATGAGAAGAACCGTTATCAAATCAAACTATTAAATCAATGTTGGTTTTTTTATAGAAAAAAACACTGCTCCTAATAGTAATCCCGTTTTGATACGGAAATGGCATACGAATCGACGTATGCCATTTTCCCTTTCATATCATATAAGGATTAGAAATGCCTCTTATAGAAAAGTAAAACCTTTAATAATAAATTTTAAGGAAGAAGCTTGTTGGACACACAAAATTAAGTGTCAATTGGGATTTCATTTCTTACGACATTTCTAAATACATAAGAATTCTTATCCTTAATTTTGTAACAGGTGATATTTAGATAAGCGGAGATTTTCCGGTTAAAGCACGTAATAGGACATGGTTCGAGGTATATAAGCGGAGGTTTTCCGATTAAGCAATGTAAAATGACCCATTTTGACGTTTTTTGAGTAAATAGTCGGAATCCTTCCGTCTATTTAAGCTATTTTCAGTGCTATTTCGTAATTAAGAGAGTTTTCTCCGCTTATTTATCCAACCAAACCGATTCCCTCATCTAGGTCCTTAGGGTTCGCACTATATTTAAATTTATGGGTGGTGGCATAATAATGGAAAGGCGTGTCAAATCTGTTGTCAGATTGCACGCCTTCTTCATTGTTATTTATAGGATATGCACCTCAAAACGGAAGGGCTTATCCTTGAATTATTCCCCTGGTGGCAACATTGTTAGTGAAACGCGTCCCTTTTGTTTATCTACTGAATCTACCCAGACGGTAACGATATCACCAACTGATACGATGTCTAACGGATGCTTTACAAAACGTTTTGTTAATTTAGAAATATGGACAAGGCCATCCTGCTTCACACCGATATCGACAAATGCACCAAAATCAACTACATTTCGAACGGTACCTTGTAGCTCCATTCCTGATTTTAAATCCTCGAGTTGCAATACATCCTTTTTTAATAAAGGAGCTGGCAACTCATCACGAGGATCTCGTTCAGGTCTCACAAGTGCATCAATAATATCCTTTGTGATACATCATGTTGGTATTGCCCAACCCCAACCGATTTCGGATCAATTTTTACTAGTTCTGCTAACGGATCCTGTAAACGACGTGCAATGGAAACAGCACTACGTTCTTCTACCTGATAATTAGGAAATTCTTCACGGGCTAAATCAGATGCCGAATAAACACTAGCACCAGCTTCATTAACAATGAGGTAATATACCTCTTCTTCAACCTCTTTTAATATATCCGCGATGAACTGTTCTGTTTCTCGAGAGGCAGTTCCATTTCCTATTGCAACCATTTCGACCTTATACTGTTTGATAATGTCAAAAATTCTTTTTCTTGCTGCTTCTAATTTATTTACTGGTGGATGCGGATAAATAACACCAATCTCTAATACTTTACCAGTATCATCTACTACTGCTAATTTACAGCCTGTCCGATAGGCTGGGTCGACACCTAAAACGATTTTCCCTTTTAGTGGTGGTTGTAATAAAAGATTTCGTAGATTCTCCGAGAAAATGTGTATCGCTTGTTCTTCGGCTTTTTCGGTTAATTCATTACGAATTTCCCTTTCAATCGAAGGCTGTATCAACCTTTTATAGCTATCTTCAATCGTCTCTACAACAAGGGTTGCTACAATGGAGTTGGAGTTCTTCACCCATTTCTTTGTTAGAAACCCCAGTATTGACTCAGTCTGAGGCTTTACTAAAACCTTCAAAATATCTTCCTTTTCCCCACGATTAACAGCTAACACACGATGGGGAACAATTTTTGCAACAGGCTCTTCATATTCGTAATACATTTCATAAACTTTCTTTTCGTCCTTTTCTGCATCTTTAACATTCGTTTCAATTCTACCGTTTTTAAACGTTTCTTGTCGGATCCACTTTCGACTGTCTGCATCATCAGATATCCATTCAGCGATAATGTCCTTTGCTCCAGCAATTGCCTCATCAATTGTAGTTACTTCTTTTTCACCAGATAAAAACTCTTGAGCTTTTGCCTCTACACTTCCCGTTTGCGGGAACGACATAAGCCATTCTGCCAGGGGCTCAAGACCCTTCTCCTTCGCAATCGTCGCACGAGTTCGTTTCTTCTGCTTATAAGGACGATAAAGATCTTCTACTTCTTGTAATTTAGTTGCTTTACGTACTTGTTGCTCTAGTTCTGGTGTCAGCTTACCTTGCTCATGGATAATCCTTACTACCTCTTCTTTTCGTTGTTCTAGGTTTTGTATGTATTGCCAGCGCTCACTAATGTCTCTTATTTGAACTTCATCTAGAGCTCCTGTCTGTTCTTTCCGGTAACGCGCAATAAACGGAACCGTATTTCCATCTTCCATCAGATCTATTACACTTTTTACTTGTTTTAATAATAAATTTTGCTCAGTTGCAATTTGTTTCAATAAAATGTCTTTCTTCTCAATAGTTTGTTCCAATTTTTCAAACCCCCAGCTCTTAAAACTCTATCACCATTGTATCAAAAAAGTGCCTAAACGTTAAAAATCCTATACGAATCTTTACAGAAATAAAGCCTACTCTATCCAGAGTAGACTAATAATGGGCTGTGTACATAAATTTAACTATTCTTATTTTTCGACTCTATTATGAAAAAAACTCCATATCGTTCCTATCTGTTTGGATTGCTTCCTTTAATTTTTTTATCGCTCGCCGCTGAATACGTGAAACATGCATTTGAGAAATCCCCAATTTATCACCTGTCTCCTTTTGACTTAGGTTTTCAAGATACGTATACTGAATAATCTGCCTCTCCCGTTCCGAAAGAATAAATAGTACCTTTTCAAGCGCTAATTTTTGATTAATCTTTTCGTACCCTGAATCAACTGTACCAACTAAATCTAATAGAGTGACCGTTCCACCTTCTGAATCGGCCTCTATAGAGTGATCGACCGAAAGTGCTTGGTAGCTCTTCCCTATCTCCATCGCTTCTAATACTTCTTCTTCTGAAACATCTAATTCCTCAGCTATCTCTATTACTTTAGGAGAACGTTGTAGTTTACTTGTGAGTTCTTCAACAACCGTTTTAATTTTTGGCCCGAGCTCTTTTATCCGTCTTGGAACGTGCACACTCCAGGTTTTATCACGAAGAAATCGTTTAATCTCTCCTAAAATGGTCGGAACAGCAAATGCTTCAAAACTTTTGCCGAACCCTTCATCATACCTTCGAATGGCCCCTAATAGTCCTAACATTCCAACTTGATAAATATCCTCATGATAAGCTTTACCTTTCGAATACTTTCTGGCTAGTACCACTACTAGATTTTGATAGTGAATAACTAACTGGTTTAGAGCCTGTTCGTCTTGATGTAGTTGATAAGCTTTAATTAGTTGATAAATCGACTCTTGAGAAAGACTATTAGGTTGAGATGGCTTTTGCATCAATCTCCACCTGCTCTCCTTCTATATATTTGGTCATAAAAACTGTTACACCCTCGGTTTGATGAATTCTTACTTCATCCATTAAAGTTTCTATCAGGTAGAGACCTAGACCTCCTTCTCGCAAAAAATCGATAGAATCATGCATAGCATATGGACCCTTCCCATTCCTAGCCAGTTCAAAATCGAAGCTTTGACCATGATCAACAACCATGATTTCTATTCGATTACGATAAAGCCCAAATCCAACTTGTACTTCCCCTTGCCCCTCTAACTTATAGGCATGCTGTACGGCATTTGTACAAGCTTCACTAACAGCAATTTTCAAATCATCTAAGTCTTCGTAGGAAAACCCCATCCGATTAGCTATCCCCGATAAAGTTAAACGGATGACCGCGACATATTCTGGTTTGGCTGGTATCTTTATCTCAATATAATCATACGGTTGATTCATACTTCTTCACCTTCTACCCCACTTTTTATATTCATAATATCCGCAAGGCCTGTAATCATAAAAAGCTTATTTATTCGGTCTGATAAACCTGTCAATTGAAGTCTTCCGTTGTGTTTACGCAGCGATTTAAATACCCCAACCATAACGCCTAAACCGGTGCTATCCATATATGTAACTCCATTGAGATCGACTATTAAATTCATTTCTTCCTTTTCAGAGAATGGAAAAAGCTTCTCCTTTAACTTGGGAGCCGTGTATACATCAATTTCTCCACTTACAGATACATGTGTTTGCCGTTCTGTCGAATTAATAGTTATAGACAAATTCATACCTGACCTCCGCTTTTTTTGATAGTAGTCATGTATTTTAATTACCCCAATATTTTTCCGCCTAAACCTCTCTTTTGATGATTATGATTGTAGAATTGTCTCGATTCTCTTTTTTTCAAAACAATTAAAAAAAGACAAGCCTCGGTTGCTTGTCTTTTGCAGATACACCAGTATATTACGTTTAGTATGTAGAAACGCTCTATAAAAGAGCGTTGATGATTCTTTAAAACTCGATAAGACCTAAGCTAACTTGTAGGGCTTCATCCACTTTTTCCATCATTTCGTCATCAAGATGAGTAATCTTATCGGTTAACCGCTGCTTATCAATTGTACGAATCTGTTCTAGCAGAATAACGGAATCCCGTTCAAAACCATAACGTTTCGCATCAATTTCGACATGAGTTGGCAGCTTTGCTTTTTGGATTTGAGCTGTGATTGCTGCAACAATGACGGTGGGACTAAACCGGTTCCCGATGTCGTTTTGGATGACAAGTACTGGTCGGACGCCGCCTTGTTCTGAACCAACAACTGGGGATAGGTCAGCAAAATATACGTCACCACGCTTCACAATCAACGGATTATCCTCCGCTAACAAGACGTTCTACTGTGTGTCCCGCTTCGTACTCCGCTAAGAATGCTTCGGATGCAATGGTAAGATTAATCTTTGCCATTTCCATATAGCCTCTTCTCATGGCTTCACGAATTTGTCTCTTTTTCCGTTCGCGCAAGTACATTTTCGTTGCTTGATAAATGAGTTCACTTCGGTTTACATTCTCTTGTTTAACAAAACCATCTAACTCGTTTAATAAATGTTGCGGTAATTCCACTAAGATTTCCGTTGTTGCGCTGGATTCAGACACAAACATACACCTCCGCCATCACTACACACCATTATACTTACCAGTTTTAATAATACCATCAATCCTACGATATGCAAAGTATTTTAAGAGTACTTCTGTATTATCCGCTTAAAAATCAACTTTTTATACAGACTTTTTATGCTATTTTGCCATTCAGTGGTCATTGTGTAATAAAGGGTTTTGAAGTTCAACCATTTTACCAGAACGCATGTACACTCTTGGAACACGATTTGAGATAATACATGGAATCTCATAATTAATCGTTTCAAGCTTTTGAGCTATTTCATTACATGAAATATTCTCATCTTGTTGCTTTCCAATTAACGTAACCTTTGTACCGACGGGGAGAGCATGAGGGAGGTTAATCATGCATTGATCCATGCATATTCTTCCAACAATCTTCGTTCTTTTTCCTTCGACGATTACCTCTTGTCCCTGTAGTCTACGTATCCACCCATCCGCATAGCCGATTGGGACGGTGCCAATCCACTCCTTTTCGCCAGTCTCATAGGTAGCTCCATAGCTTACCTTCTCACCCTTTTGAAGCTTTTTCACGTGTACAAGCTGCGAATGAAGACTGAAAGCTTCTTTTAATTCGAAAGGAAGTAATGGCTCCATTTCTCTCGAAGGAGTTAAACCGTACATCGCAATTCCAACTCTGACACCATTAAATAAAGCAAATGGAAATCTTAAGGTTGCTGCACTATTACTGCAATGGATCAACTTTGGTTTTTCTTTAAAAACAGATAGAATTTCAAGAAACCTTTGGTGCTGACCACGCAAATAGTTATCGTCTAATTCATCAGCGGTGGCAAAATGGGTAAAGACTCCTTCTAAGAAAAACCGACTATCTTTTTTTACAAAATCACAAATAGCTTTCACTTCTTCTTTATCTCTTATGCCAATTCTGCCCATACCTGTATCTATTTTTACATGTACATTTAAAACTTGATTTTTCTCAAGAAATTGTTGAGCCTCAGTAAACCAATCGGTCCGAAAAGCTGTTAATGTTACGTGATGTTGGGCAGCTACACTTACATCCCTCGGACGACTAGCTCCTAATACAAGTATAGGTGCATCAATCCCTTGTTCTCGTAGCGCAAGAGCTTCATCTAAAAAAGCAACTGCTAAATAGGTTGCACCAGCCTGTAGTGCGGTTTGAGCAACTTGAACAGCGCCATGGCCATAAGCATTTGCTTTCACAACCGCAATAAACTGAACCTCATTCGGGAGGATCCGTTTGATCGATTGAACGTTTTCCTTAATTGCATCTAAATCGACTTCTGCCCACGTATCTCGATAAAAATAACCTTGCTCCATCATTCCACTTCCTATATACATAAAACTTAATGTATCGATTATTAAACTGTTTTGTACCGCTTGTCAAATCGTTTTTTACCCTTAGAGTGTCTTGCGTTATCGTCTACCTCTTTCTAACTGTTTTTGGCACTCAAGAATCCTAATGTGTCATCGATTCTTTTACCTATTCTATACCTTTTCCAAACCTATATAAATCATCAATAATAACTATTTTATTTTTAAACAAAGGTAAAGCAGACCTCATATAAAGGCCTGCTTTTAGCTTGGGTTGTTATTTTACCCCATTTACCTCAACAGAACGAGCTACCATAACCATTTCTTCTGGAGTTAGGTCGTTGGAAGCAAGCTTGTAATCCACACCATCTTGGGTCCAGGTAATGGAACGCTCAGTTAATGCCCCGATAGTGAAGCCTAAATCAATTGGTTCACCATTTACAAGGGAAGAGGTGCCAATTGTTTCAACAGCTACTGCTCTTTCTTGGATTAAGGTGTATGATTTTTCTCCACCACCGTATGTTAAAATCACACGTTTTCCATCTTCAATTGCCACTTCATCTTCATCAATTAAACCTACACCTTGAATTTCTGCAGATGGATATTTAACGGTAAATTCATTATTTTTCACTTCAGCCATTGCCGGTAATCCAATATTAGCTCTAGTCATGTTATTTTTCATATCAAAGTCATCTTTATCAAAGCTAGCATCAAATTTCACTTTCTCAAATTCGACAGTCACTAGTGCATTACGATCTGGATCCATCACTTTCACCTGACTTGGAGATAAATCCTTTTTGTTTAACTTAATTTCTTGTAGTGGTAGCATTTTATTATTTTGATATCGTGTCTTTGTTTCAAAGACATAATGATCTTTAGTCGCTTCAAATTTCGCTTCTTTATCCTCAATGATATCTGCAATTAATGATTCATAAAGGTAGGCTTGACTGCTATTTTGCGGCCAGTCACTTTGGAATTTAAAACTTTTATTTAACGCAGGCGTTAAAACGAATACTCCTTCATCATTGCGTAAGATCATTTGACTTTGATCTTGCTTTGCATTCTTCAAGTTTACACGATAATAAGTAGGGTCCTTATGCCAGATTTCCACATTATAAACTTGTGGTTCTGCACCCATTTGTAAGGTCATCTTAGCATTGACCTTATAGCTATCTAAATCACCCAACTTGCTATTTAGTTCCTTCACCACATCTTCTTGTGATTTTGCACCACATGCTGCTAGTACAAACATTACCATTAGCCCAACGAATAGCAGGAACAACTTCCTTTTCATTCCTTCAACCCCTTCTTGTCTCATTTCATACGTATATAGAGAGACGACATGGCAATTCTTTGCGAAAGGAAATTCCTTTCGTCCAAGCATAGCCTTGTCTCCCCTATTGCACTATGAATATATGAGACAACCTGAGGGATTATGACGGACATGGATGACAAGCTTGAAAAATTTTAATTTTTTTGATTAGGCTCTTTTCGTAAACTTTGTTGCTATTGCTACTAAAATACCAAACAAAATAAAGGTAGAGCACATAAAAATTTGAATACAATGACGAAAAGATGCCCCGAAGCCTTAATAAATACGGGTTTAAACTTAGTTCGAAAAGCAACAATCTTTGCGAAAACAGCCTTCTATTACTACTTGGGCAACCGCATACTCTCTACTATGAGAAATAGAAAGATGTACACCTTTATTATTCGGTGCAACAATTTGTGGTTTTCCAAAAGAATCTGGCTGAATTTCGATATCAAGAAAGGAAAGTTGGTTTCCGATTCCGGTCCCATTTGCTTTAGCATATGCTTCCTTTGCAGCAAATCTTCCCGCCAGAAATTCAACTTTTCTTTCAGCAGATAATTTTTCAAAAACTAACAGCTCATTCTCAGTTAATATCCGTTGTATAAATTTTGGTTGTCTATCTATAATGGTTTTAATACGGTTCAATTCAATAATATCGATACCAATTCCCGAAATCATTATTCAACATCCTTCTAAATAGGTTTAATCTGCATAACCATTAGTACAAACTTCTTTTTTCAGGGGGGCATTTATGTTTACTCGTACAGAAAGCTTTAAAGAATTCCTGCGATTTTATCCGATAGTTTCAGTCATAATCTTCATTAATTTGTTAGTATTTGTTATTGGATATATCCCTTTCCTTCCTAGGACGTGGATATACGAAACGTTTTCTGGTGTGAATTTATATGTAGCACATGGTGAGTTTTGGCGGCTTCTTACCCCTATTTTTTTACATAGCGGCTTTACTCATTTACTATTTAATAGCTTTTCCTTAGTTCTTTTCGGACCAGCATTAGAAAGAATCGCAGGAAAAGGCCGTTTTCTAACTATTTACCTTGTTTCTGGAATCGCTGCAAATATAGCTACCTTCCTTATACAACCTCTCACTTATATTCATGTAGGCTCAAGTGGTGCGATTTTTGGTCTTTTTGGTTATTATTTAGCGATTATTTCATTTCGAAAATCGATGCTTTCCCGTGAAAATGCTCAATTAGTAAAAACCATCGCTATCCTTAGTATCATTATGACGTTTTTACAACCTAATATAAACGTTACCGCACATATTTTCGGATTAATTTCAGGATATTTAATTGGAGCTATACTTTTAAAGAAATAATGAGGAAAAAGGATAAAAAAAAGAACATGAACGTTATCATGTTCTTTTTTTATTTGTTTCTAATTAACGGTTAAAACTTCTAGGCTTTGATGATTTACCAGATCCAGTGCTACCGCCAGTACCGCCGCTCGGTTTACGTCCTTGACCTTGACGTGCTGGGCTCTTTTTACGCGCTGCACCGCCTGCATTAGAATCTTTATAATTTCTACGACGATCACGATCTTGTGGCTTTCTATCGCGACGTTGTTGTGGCGATTCTTCAGTTAATTTAATTGGAGTTGTATCCGGTTCTTTCGTAAGCATCTTTAATACAGCTGCTACTACAGTTGAAGCATCATGCTCTTCTAAAATCTGGTCAGCCATACGCTTATAGAATTGAAGGTTGTTGCTTTCAATAGCGGCCATAATTTTATCAAGTGCTGCTTTTTGTTGACCTTCTAGAGCTTCATCTAAGCTTGGTGGCTTCATGCGCTCCATTTTTGATCTTGTCGTTCTTTCAAGAATGTCTAAGAAAGACTTCTCACGTGGTGTGATAAACGTGATTGCTTCTCCTGCTTTACCAGCTCTACCTGTTCTACCAATACGGTGAACATAACTTTCAGGATCTTGTGGAATATCGAAGTTGAATACATGAGTAACTCCAGAAATGTCCAATCCACGAGCAGCCACATCTGTCGCTACTAGGATATCAATGGAACCATCTTTAAACTTCTTCAGTACAGAAATACGTTTTGCTTGGCTTAAGTCACCATGAATTCCTTCTGCTGTATATCCTCTTTGAGTTAACGCATCTGAAAGCTCGTCAACACGACGCTTCGTTCTTCCAAAAATAATAGCTAATTCAGGGGATTGGATATCCAATATTCTTGTTAACGTATCAAATTTATTTCTTTCTTGTACTTCAATATAGAATTGATCGATAAGAGGGACAGTCATCTCTTTCGTTTTCACTTTAATAACTTCCGGATCCTTCATGAAACGATCGGCAATTTTGCGAATTGGTCCTGGCATTGTTGCTGAGAAAAGTAAAGTTTGGCGTTCTGAAGGAGTTTGAGAAAGAATCGACTCAATATCCTCAATAAAGCCCATGTTTAACATTTCATCTGCTTCATCTAAAATCACGGTGTGAACTTTAGAAAGATCCATGGTTTTACGGTTAATATGATCCAGCACACGACCAGGTGTACCAACAATAATATGTGGATTTTTCTTAAGCGATCGAATTTGTCTGCTAATATCTTGCCCACCGTAAATCGGAAGGACTTGAGCTCTTTTACCGTACCCAACTTTGTAAAGCTCTTCAGAAACTTGAATCGCTAACTCACGCGTTGGTGCAATAATAATTCCTTGGATACCGTTAATCTTTGGATCAATTTTATCCACTAACGGAATACCAAATGCTGCTGTTTTCCCTGTTCCTGTTTGCGCTTGTCCGATCAAGTCCTTACCTGATAAAGCTACAGGAATTGTTTCTGCTTGAATTGGAGTTGATTCCTCAAACCCCATTCTTTTTAATGATTTCATCGTATCTTGACTTATACCTAAATCTTCAAATCTTGCCAATATTTTCATTCTCCTTCGTAAAGCCTTATATTTAAAAAATTTCTTACCATACGTCTATCAGTAAGGTCTTTTCGTAAATTTTGTTATTTTTCAATACACTTATAGTGCGAATCATTTAAGTCACATGGGAACTAATGTATAGTTCATATAAAGAGCACGAAACTCTAGTTTACAGTTTTAGTGTGTTTCGAAAAACAACATTTAATGCAAGACAAGCTATCATCAAAAAAAGACATTCTCCCTGTGGAGTATGCCCTAAATTTAAAAAGAAATTTCCTCTAGACACTTTGATTTCAATCATAACACCAAATAAATTCAATTGCAAACGATTGGCAATAAGCACCATTATTCCTTCCATCTCTAAATGACTAAAAAGGACAGGATTTTCTCGAAAAGTAGCTCATTATCTTCGCAATGACATATATGATGTTTCGATTTCGGTATATAGAGAATTTCTTTTTTATTTGCTCCAATGGATTCATATAGATATTGGGCACTTTTCATTGGAACAATCCCGTCTGCTTCACCTTGGGCAATCAAGGTAGGTACCTTAACCTCGGGTAACATCGGTCTAATCTCCGCAACCAATTTTCGAAATTGGATGGTTGCTCCGATGTTCGTTTCTGTTATTTTTTTCTTATAACGCTGAAATAGCTCGTTACTCGCCAGATTTCCTCTAAAACTGTCCCGAACTATTTCTTTCATATCCTCTGCTAGTTGCTTTAGATTAATATAATAAGCAGCCGCACTTAATAAAACAAGCTTATCAACCGGGTATTTTGTCGATAAATAACTGGCAATCATGCCACCCATAGAGAACCCAATGACATACACCTTTTCACATTGATCAAGCAGCCACTTTAGTTCCACTTCGGCATGTTCCAGCCATTCCCTATAGGAAATCCCTTTTAACCGCAAGGTGTCACCATGTCCAGGCAATGTTGGTATCCTTAGTAGCCAATCCGTTCTTTTTTTAAAAAAATCGACAAGAGGAGCTACTTCATATGGAGAGCCAGTAAATCCATGAATACATAAACATCCGATCATTATAGCTCACCACTCATTACTAGGTCTGTAATCCGACAACAACTTCTTCTAATTTCATTCCTCTTGATGCTTTTACTAACACTAAAGTATTTGGTTTTGATTGTTTTTTTAATTCCTCGATGAGTGTTTGTTTATTTGTAAAAGTTTGGACTTGGTTTTCCTGTAGAGTTTCTCTTGCACCTCTTGCTATTTCATTACCCAACTTACCAAAGGTATAAACCAAATCAATTTTCTCTGGATGTAACGCCTTCCCAATTTCATAATGAAAATCCACTTCATCTGGACCTAGCTCAAGCATATCTCCGAGCACAAGAACCTTCTTCTCATAACCCGGTAGTGAGGAGACTAATTCAATCGCAGCCTTCACAGAAGTAGGACTTGCATTATAAGCATCATTTATTATTTTTACACCATTTGCCCCTTCCAGTAGCTCCATTCTCATATTTGTCAGCTTTAAACTTTTAAAGCCTTCATTAATTTTTGAAAATGGAATATGAAACTCGTTGGCTACAAGCATCGCACTGAGTGCATTCATAATATTATGGGTCCCTAATACAGGTAAGTGATAGACTTCATCAATATTATTCACCTTAAAATAACTTCCACTATCAGTTGTCGTGATTTCAGTTGGGTAAATGGTATTGCTTTCAGTCTTCCCAAAAGTGAAAAGGGTTGCATCGCCGTCGTAGTGGTCCAATTTATCCCTTAATAACGGCTCATCGCCAAAATAAATAATCTTACCATTAGCTTTAAGACCATTTAGAATTTCAAGCTTCGCTTCCGCAATCCCCTCACGAGAACCTAAATCTAGTAAATGCGACTCCCCGATATTTGTAATGATAACCGCATCTGGACTTGCGAGCCTAGACAAAAAGTCTATTTCACCTCGTCCACTCATTCCCATTTCCAATACCGACATCTCAGTATCTTCCTCTAGTTGCAATATTGTTAAGGGAAGTCCGATGTGGTTATTATAGTTTCCTTCTGTTTTCTGAACCTTATACTGAAGCGAAAGAAGATTCGTGACCATATCTTTCGTTGTTGTTTTTCCGTTACTTCCCGTTATCCCAATCACCTTAAGGTTCAATTGATGACGGTAACTCTTGGCCAATTGTTGAAGTGCTTCTAAAGTGTCTTCTACGATGAGAATAGGTAGATGTACAGGGGGATTCGGAACATTTCTTTGCCAAAGAGCTGCTGCTACTCCTTGATTAATCGCTTCCTCCACAAATTGATGTCCATCAAAATTCTGTCCAATAATTGGAACATACAAACTGCCCATAACCAGGTTGCGCGTATCGATACAGACACCTTGAATCGTTTTATTTTCAAAAGACTGATAATCATTTATTACTGAAATCATTTCCGATAATTGCTTGATTGTTCTTTGAATCATGGGAATTCTCCTTCCTATACAACAATAAGCCTGACCAAAAAAGCACTAGTTCGGTCAGACCCATGATGTATGTTTTAGTCTAAAATATGTTTAATATTTTGTTTTTCCTTATGTCTTTCTGTTCCAAGGTCTACAAGTCGCTTGATCAATTCTGGATACTCTACACCTGTATGCTTCCAGAGTAATGGAAACATACTGAATGGCGTAAATCCAGGCATTGTATTGACTTCATTAATTAATAGCTTTCCTTCTTTTGTTAAAAAGAAGTCGGCACGCACCAATCCTGAACAATCTAAAGCTTTATAGGCTCGGATGGCCATTTCCTTCATTTCATCATACACTTCTTCGGAAATATCCGCAGGTATGACTAAAGCTGTATCCCCATCCTCATACTTCGCTTTATAATCATAGAATTCTGTTTTCGGAATAATCTCACCTGCGACCGAACACTCCGGTTCATCATTTCCAAGAATCCCCACTTCAATTTCCCTTGCCACAACACCTTCTTCAATAATAATCTTGCGATCAAATTGGAAAGCATCAATAAACGCATTTTCTAATTCTTCACGGTTCGAACATTTACTAATCCCTACACTTGAACCAAGGTTTGCAGGTTTAACGAAACAAGGATATCCTAACTGGCCTTCCACTTTTAAATAGCTTGCTTCTCGTTCCTTTTCCCATTCGCTTCTGATAAATGAAACATAGGCGACCTGAGCTAAATCTGCTTGCGCAAAAATATTTTTCATAAAAACCTTATCCATTCCAGCAGCTGACGCAAGTACCCCATTTCCGACATATGGTAGGTTCAATAGTTCTAAAAGCCCTTGAACGGTGCCATCCTCTCCATTTGGTCCATGGAGTAATGGGAAAATGACATCTAATGCCTGTGAATCATGATCATTTCCGTTAAATACCTTCGGTGCTAGTGCCGTAGGAGATTGCGCCTCTTCCGAATTGAACTCCAAAGCTTTTATATTATCAACTGGTCCAGTTAATTGTGGTCCTCTAACCCATTGACCTTCTGTTGTAATATAAATGGGATGTATATCAAACTTTTCTAAGTCAAGAGCTTTAATGACTGCCATTGCAGTTTGCATCGAGACTTTATGTTCGGCAGACTTGCCTCCGTATAATAAACCAAGTTTCGTTCTCATGTAGTTGTACCTCCATTTTTTTCACGTATTTATTTTACCACTTTCTCTAATAACATACGAAAGATAACCGAATCATTTTGCCCAATTAAGTCTATACTCCTATATGTTTATGAAAATGGAGCTCGGTTGTATCTTATTATTTTCCTAATCAGTAGTAGTTTTGCCTAACACTAAATAACCCGCCGATTGAACGACGGGCTATTCTTTACTATGAGTACAAAATTAATGACTTGATATACTTGCACCTTCTTGCTTATGAACAGCAAGTGTGTCAATGAGATGTGAGCTAGGTTCATTCAAACCTTTTAGTCTTACGTGCGCTCCATTTTCACTTAATTTAATAACAATTTTATCGATTGCTGCTACTGCTGAATCATCCCAGACATGAGCATGTGTAAAATCAATATCGACCTCTGCTACAGATTCTTTTAAATCAAATGCGGCAATTAAATCTGTAACGGATGCAAAGAATAGCTGTCCAGTGACCAAATAAGTACGTCGCCCTTTATTATTTAAAGAGGAGGAAACCTTTACTTTTGAAATTTTCGCCACAAAGAAGATCGCACTTAGAAGAATCCCAGCAAATACCCCTTTAGATAAATCATGTGTAAATACAACTGTTACAACTGTTACTACCATAACAATTGAGTCGGTTATTGGTGTTTTTCTCATCATCTTGATCGATGACCAATCAAAGGTTCCAATTGATACCATGACCATGACCCCAACAAGAGCTGCCATTGGTATTTGCACAACTAAATCACCTAATACAATAATTAAGAACATGAGGAAGGAACCTGCTACAAAAGCTGATAGGCGACCACGGCCACCCGATCTCACATTAATTCCTGACTGACCAATCATGGCACAACCAGCCATTCCTCCGAAGAAACCAGTCACAATATTAGCAATCCCTTGTCCTTTTGCTTCACGGTTTTTATCACTTTCGGTGTCAGTTAGGTCATCTACGATGGAAGCTGTTAATAAGGACTCTAATAGACCTACCATAGCTAAAGCTATGGAATAAGGAAAGATAATCATTAATGTATCCCAATTAAATGGGACTTGCGGAATCAAAAAACCTGGTAATTCACTCGTAAGTTTCCCCATATCCCCAACTGTTCTAACATCAATCCCAGCAAATATCACTAATGCGGAGATGACGATAATCGCCACTAATGGTGAAGGTATAGCCTTTGATATCCTAGGAAAAAGGTAAATGATTGCTAAAGCACCCGCTACAAGCGTATACATCACCCAAGTAGCTCCAACAAACTGTTCAAGCTGCGCCATAAAAATCAGAATCGCTAATGCATTCACAAAGCCAATCATGACTGACCTAGGAATAAACTTCATAAATCTTGAAAGCTTTAATACACCAAATAAAATTTGAATGATTCCTGTTAATATTGTCGCCGCAAACAAATATTGCAATCCATGATCTTTTACAAGTGTGACCATTAATAAGGCCATCGCCCCGGTAGCAGCAGAAATCATACCGGGTCTACCACCAACAAATGCTATAACAACAGCGATACAAAAAGAGGCATAGAGACCTACCATTGGATCAACACCAGCTATAATGGAAAAGGCAATGGCCTCTGGAATTAAGGCTAATGCAACAACTATGCCGGAAAGAATATCACCTTTGATATTGCCAAACCATTGTTCTTTAAGTACGTTTAGATTCAAAAAAACACTCCTTTTCATTTTTTTGACTTTGAACTCTCATCAAAGCCGATTCCGTTTAAAGCAAAGTGAATCATAACACATATTCCTGCTTTTGAAAATTACAGAAGTAAGCGTTAAATTACTTATTAAACTAATAAATACTCACCTTTCCTCGTTATTACAATACAAAGTATAAACCAAAAACCTCCTAATTTTTATAGGAGGTTTTTTGACTTTTATACTTACATAAGCAGCTTCCACTCATCCGTTTTTTTCTCATAAACGAGTTTTGCCTGACAATTATTTTTTTCAATTTTTAAAGCTTCCTCATACATATCGTCCATATCAATGTAATCCCCAATTACCCATATAGGAATTTCGATTCGTTGCTTAATTTCTTCTCTGTTTCTTAATGAAATAACGATCCCTTCTTTAATTAGATGGGAAATTTGAGATAATGTTTTACCTGAAACGGCTGGAAATGGTTTGTTTTTTCGAAGATTAAACAATGACTTTCTCGTATGAAGCTGGCTCATTTTTATACCAACTACATTTCCTAGCATTTCATAAAAATCATCTAATTCACGATAGTAAACTTTATTAAACCAACCATCATCATGCGCTAAATACGCAAATCGATTCCTGAGCTTCTGATAAAACGGCTGTTTTAAATGCTGCTTAATATGCCCAAGATAGAGTAATTCAGCTATCTCCTGACCACTCAAATCATTAAGCCCTTCAATCCCATTGAAATCAATCCAACAAAAATTACCGTATCCATATACGCCATCATTCATCAATACATCCATTTTTTCTTGCGGAACAAATTCTAGTAAAGTATGCATGTTGAATTCACCATCATTAAATCGATGCTTCAGTAATAAAAGATATTTCAATTTTACAGATAAAGATTCCATGAATTCCTTAAACTCAATTCCATAGGTGATTACATATTGATCGTAGTTATTATGATGTATGTATATAAGATCACGAACTTCGTGAACCTGCTTTTTCAATTGCAATTGTAAGACCTCCAAAAAAAGAAATGCGAAAAGCACCTTTACTATTTATATTGTAACAAAAATAGCACGGTAATCCTATTAACCTGTCCTAATATGACAGACATCCTAAAATTCCATGTTTGCCTAGGTACACCTAAAGAGGAAATCCCATATGTTATAGGGAAAACTTACAAAGGAGGAATGGTTATGTCAGGTTCAGCTGGATGTCACAGTGGGGGTTTCGCTCTACTTGTCGTATTGTTCATTCTTTTAATCATTGTGGGAGCTTCTTGGGGATTCTGTTACTAATTATCCCTTCCTACTCTCATTTTTAAGGTGAATTCTTCTACTTTTTGTTTAGAGAATCATCTCATCTTATTAAACTTGAAATTGGTTATATTATAATAGGTGGTGAAAATCTTATGTACGGGTATGGGTACGGATATGGTTGTGGTTGCGGTACTCCTGGTTATGGCTATGGTGGTACATTCGTTCTAATCGTTGTATTATTTATCCTATTAATTATCGTTGGAGCTGCTTGGGCTTAATATATAAAAAGGTACAAAGAGAATAGCTCTTTGTACTTTTTTTGTTGTTATTGATTAACCCATGGATCAATTATCTGTTATTTTTCAGCCAAATATACATACAACTTTTTAGGCAGAAGAATTGCTAATGATTTTATATATCGTTACTATAAAAAAAAAGAACTAAAAATGAAAGGGGAAGTTTTGATGTCATTAGTAGCATGGTTTGAAAAAGGGATGACTTTTGAAGAATATCGAAACAGTATGCAAGTTAATCAACAGGAATTATCCCATGTCTATGAACAATTAACCTTCACTGCGGAGGACCTATCTATTTTTAAAGAAGTAGCAAACCGAAACTGGAGAGGAATTGTTCTAACGGCTGATTGGTGTGGAGATGCTGCATTAAATGTGCCAGTTTTACAAAGAATGGCAGAGGAAAGCAACATTGAATTGCGTTTTCTCATCCGTGACGAAAACCTAGAGCTCATGGATCAATACTTAACGAATGGGAAATCTAGATCGATTCCCATCTTTGTATTCATTGATCAAGAAGGCAAAGAAACAATGGTTTGGGGACCACGAGCACCTCATGTAGAGGACCTAGTAACCTCATTAAAATCGACATTACCTGAGGCAGATTCACCTGAATTCCAAGATGCGCAAAAAAATATGTTTCGTGAATTCAGAGAAAAAATCACTTCAGACCCAACTATTTGGAGAACAGTTGTTAATAGTGTTAAAGAGAAACTAGAAGCATAAAAATAAAGAAGCCATTCATCTGAATTTCCGATGATGGCTTTTTATTATATTAAATATAAGCAAGTATTTGTTCCTTACACATATCCCAATCAAAATTGCTGTTATTTAGGATTAAACTTTTTGATTCTAGCTGCTCTAAACATCTCTTTTCTAGCTTTTTACGTTCCTCTAAAAAATGAAGAACTCCTGTTTCACCCGCTAGTCCTTGAGACTGTCCATACTCTTGCCCTGTATAATACCAAGTGAGAAACTCAAACCATTCTACAGAACGGTCCTTCCTCACACGATCCAAGCTTTCTTTTATATTGTCTTGCTCAAAATAAAGAATCACCGGGTCTAAACTAGCAATCTCCCTTGCAATCTTTTCAATATGAGAAAAAATCACTTCCGCAGAAACATTATGCTTAGCTAATAAAAACGTAAAAGGATTTTGTAGAAAGCAGCATTCTAACACGTACACCTTATCCTCCGCTTCGGCTAATTCAGCAAACTCCTGCCACCTCAGTAATGTAACCTCACAAAAGTTTTCTACAGATAACTCATAAACATCAAATTTCTGTAAAGCTTTATGTAGGTCTGGGTTGCTATCTGACAAAGAAGCATATGAGATGAAAAACCATCTATCTTTATTTACACCGAAGTTGCGAATGAAGGGAAATTCCTTCTCCATTTCAAGTAATTGGTTTTCATTAAGACAGGCAACAGATTCATAGTCTGCTGGATGTTCCGGATTTCCTTCTAAGAAAAGATGTGTATCCTTTCCTTGTTCACTTAGTACTTTAGCTAACCAATTTGCAGTTGTTGTTTTCCCCGATCCTGGAATTCCTTCCACTATATATAATTTTCTAATCATCTTATTCTCCTTTCAAATTTGTGGATTCAAATTAAATAATTGTTCTAAGACCCCGTTGAGCGGTAATGCCTAACTCCGAAATGCCAAACAAGAAGACAAGGTAGGATAAATAGACTTCCTATTAATGGTGTCAACATATGAAGAATATCATTTCCTTCTGTCCTTCCCAGGATATACATGAGAGGCAAATAATTGACTGTCCCAAACGGAATCACATAGGTAAAAAATTTAGTTATCCATTTTTGATAAATATTCAATGGATATTGAGCGATTTCTCTTCCACCGTCTGTAAAAATATTGATGACTTCAATCCCCTGTATGGTCCAAAAGCACATAGTCGCTGCTACTATATATATTCCTGTAAAAATAAGAACCCCACTTATGATCATCAGGCAAAGGGTAATCGCCTTCACCACACTCCATTCAATCGACAGATTCATTAAAGCCCAACATAATACCATAACACTTTGAAGGATTCGACCAAATCTAGTAAACTCAAACTTTGAACCAAGCACTTGTACAACCGTACTTCTTGGACGTACTAATACCCGATCAAATTCTCCATTCACGACTAAGCCAGAAAAGGCGTCATACCCACGAGCAAAGCACTCACTCGTAGCAAATGCCATATGAATAACGGCAAAACATAGCGCAACCTCGAAAAAATCCCAACCTTTAATTTGGCCGAAGCGTTCAAATAAGAAATAAAGTCCTGCGAATACAGTAAAAGGGATAAAAAACTGTCCAAATGAAAGTAGCCAAAAGGATGTTCGATATTGCATCTGAGATTTAAATAATATCAGTAAGTATTTAAAATATAGCTTCAAACCTTTTACCCTCCTTGTACGACAACTCTTCGTAATGCTTTGTTAAGTGCTATTCTGCCTAACCAAACAAGACCAACTAACCATACAAGTTGCACGAGTATACCGTTTAAAGCTTCATTCTGTGGAATATGTCCTGAATAAACCCTGAACGGAAAATCAGCTGTTAGACGAAACGGGAGCATATAGGCGATTGACTGAAGCCAATCTGGCATAAAGGGGATGGGAATAATTAATCCTGCAAAAAACTCCCCAAGTACTCCAATCATCAATGTAGATCCTATTGGTGACATTGTGTAAAAGACAGAAATATAGATATACATCGAAATGGCCACTAGTAGGAGTAATCCCAATAATAATGCCAGAAGAAATAATATCCCCGTCACAACATTTGGTGGAAGGGTCATCGAATAGGGCTCAGGTAAAAAGAAAGCCACTATTAAAATGGGGAAACTTCGTAATAAAGCACTAGAAAGCCGCCCAGCAAGTAGCTTTGCATACCAAAATCCATAAATTTCACATGGTCTGCAAAGCTCATAGGCGATATTACCGCTCGTAATTAAAGTAAATAATTCATTATCACGAAACCATAACATAACAAAGGCTAAAAAGGATTGTTGGAGCCATATGTAAGTAATCAATTCTTTTAATGATATAGGTGGGGTGTAAGGAGAGTATTCATAGAAGGCTTCAAAAATCATGATGTACATAAATCCCCAGAAAAACTGTGTAGCTACTCCTGCCAAAGCTGCAGCTCGATACTGCATCCCATTCAATAAACGTAGCTTCAAAACCGAATAATAAGCACTCATATTTGATATTCCTTGTAGAGCTGTACGATGATTTCTTCAATCGGTCGAGATTCAATCGCCACATCAATTAGGTCTACTTTGCTTGATAATTGCGTGATAACTTTTGAGGTCAAAACAACCTCAGTATCGACACTTATAACCGCACGGACAGGAGACCATGAGAGCAAAGTTGTATCTGGTATTTGAAAAGGATAGTTATTTTCATGATAATCTACTGTAATCGTTTTTTCCGTACCAAACCGACTACGTAGTTCCTTTAATTTACCATCATACAATAATTTCCCTTTTCCAATTAGAATCACTCTCTCGGCTAACGCTTCAATATCACTCATATCATGAGTCGTTAGGATAACTGTAACTCCTCTTTCTTGGTTAATTTTTTTAATAAATTGGCGGACAGCAATTTTAGAAACAGCATCTAGACCAATCGTTGGTTCATCTAAAAATAGTATTTTAGGGTTATGCAGGAGAGAAGCGGCAATTTCACACCTCATTCGTTGCCCTAAGCTTAATTGACGAACAGGAGAATTCAAAATATCTTGTAACTCTAACGCTCCCACAAGAAGCTCCAGATTGTTTTCATATTCTTTTTGCGGAACTTTATAAATATCACGCAACAAAAGAAAGGAATCAATAACTGGCACATCCCACCATAACTGTGAACGCTGACCAAAGACAACACCAATATTTTTTACATATTGAACTCGGTCCCGCCATGGATTGAAGCCCATAATGGTACAATTCCCGCTGTCTGGAACTAGAATCCCACTCATTACTTTAATGGTTGTCGACTTTCCCGCTCCGTTTGGTCCAATGTAGCCGACAATTTCGCCAGGTTCAATTGAAAAGGATATATCATTTAGCGCTGGAATGATTGTATGTTCACGATAAAAAAGAGCCTTTGCTGCTTGACGCAACCCAGAAGCTCGCCTGGCAATCTTATAAGACTTGCTAATCCCTTCTAATTTAATCAAATAATTCCCCCCTTAGGTTATAGTCACAGAGGAAAATATTAACATTCACCAAACAAGATTGTCAAGAATTTTTAGAATAGTTTATTATAAAAAAGAGCGAACAGGTCTAACCTGTTCGCTCTCATTTATTTTATCTTAGTGTTTTTAGGGCACCGCTCCATGCATTAACCTGATCAAGCATCGCATTTACATTATCAAGGTGTAGTGCTTGAGGTTTGAAATCCGCTCCGTTTTCAAAATCTGTAAACAAAGATAATGTTGGATGTACACGTACATCTGCAATCATTAATTCTCCCATAATTCCGCGTAAATGTTCAGCAGCACGCGCTCCACCTGTTGAACCATAGCTTACAATACCTGCTGCTTTGTTGTTCCATGCATCACGAGCTAAATCAAGGGCATTTTTTAATGCTCCTGTAATACTGTGGTTATACTCTTGAACAATAAATACGAAGCCATCTAAGCTAGCAAGCTTTTCATTCCAAGCTCCAATTCCAGGTGCGTCCGCTTCACCTAAGAACGGTAATTTAAAGTCTGCAATATCAACAATTTCATACTCTGCGTCTCCGCGTTTGTCTGCAATTCCTTTAACCCATTCTCCAACTTGTGGACTAACACGCCCTTGACGTGTACTACCTAAAATAATTCCAATTTTTAATTTACCCATTGTTTTTTCCTCCTTAGTTGAATTGCCAAATAATTTATCTATAAAACCCATTGCTGGCACCACCCTATAATATTTTAATTAAATATTCTTGAATTCAAGACACCGGAGATAAAATAAAGTGCACATCTCACTTCAGGTACACTAATTTAAAATATCTCGAATACGAGATTTATACTACTATACTATATATTGATTGTCAAACAAATAAATCTTAAGTTGCCATTCTAATAGAAAAAGCCTTACTTCATTAAAGAAGTACGGCTAGGTTAATTTGAAAAATCTAAAAGTTATTCCTAACCAGCTGCATTTTCCACTTTAGATGTCTCCTGGTTCTTACGTGCACCAGCAAATTTAAAAACAAAAATACCACCTATGATTACTAGTACACCAATTAGCTGCTTGAAAGTAAAAGCGACTTTTTCGAGACCTAACCAACCAAACGAATCAAAAATGAGAGCAAACCCAAGCTGTGATGTTAGAACGATCGCGATAGCATAGGTAGGACCTAGTAATCTCATCCCCTGCACTAGACAGGTTACTACTCCCACTCCTAGCAAACCACTGAACCAGTACCACGGCTCCATATTTTGTAAGTTAAACATTTTTTCGCCTTCAAAAATTAGACCAATTGCCATTGAAGCAAGGAATCCCATTCCTAAGACCAGAGTAGTTGTCGCCCAAGACCCAGCTCGTTCATTCACTTTACTATTGAAAATATTTTGAATACTTAACAGAGAACCTGCAACAAGTGAAAATATTAGTCCTAAAATCATGTTCATTTTGCTCCTTTGAAGAGATTTATTCATAAATATTATGATTGGCCATCGCTCTTAAGCCTTCTCGGTCCTTAACTAGAATAGAACCCTTACTTCGCTCAATCATACCCTCTGCACAAAATTGACCGATAACTCGGTTTAAATGTCGATAACTAGTTCCTATTAAGTTCGCTGCATCCTTTATATTGATACTTAATTGTCCATTAAATAGAGAATCAGATTTATCAAAGGAGACTGACAATAGATAGCTTGCCAATCGCACTTCCACTGGATACATCAAATTAAAACTCATTGAATTTGATTTTATGGCAAACTTCCGAGTAATAATATCTAGTAAAAATTGCAGCAGCGGTGCGTAATCCTTGCCATATTTTCTTAACCAACGATGATGAACGCCAATCATACGAACAGACGATACTGCTTCAACGGTATTGATAATGTTGATATTCTGTACGTATTCAATATCCCCAATCAATTCAAGTGGTGTTTTAAATGAAAGAATAAGCGTTTTGCCTTCCGCTGAGGTGGTATAAATTTTCACCTTTCCCTCCACAAGTAAATACAAATGCTCTGAAGGATCTCCCTGCGAACAGATAAGTTCACCTTGTTCAAAACTGTATAACGACAAATGCGGTAGTATCTGTTCATTAAAAATTGACTCTAGATTGTAGGAATACATATAAGATTTAAGTAGCTCCGCATCATTCATTTCTTTCATTAAAGTCTCACCTCAAATTCTTCCGATTAAAGCCTTAATATCACAACACCAATAACCATCATGCCAATGCCGATGAGTTGGGGTAGCCTCATCTTCTGCCTTTTCAAACCGAACCATCCATTGCCATCAATAACAAAAGTCAAACCTAGTTGTGAAATTAGGATCACCGCTATCGAAAGAGTAACTCCAATCTTTTGAATAGCCTCAACATTACTAAAAATAATGACTGCTCCAAAAGCTCCTCCAGTTAAATATAACGGATTCACCCGCTTAAACTTTTTCCACTTTTTATCTCGAATAAACATTAAAATGAGCATTGCCATCAGAAATCCAGTAAACTGTGTAACCGCCGCTGCTTGCCAAGTACCAATATCTTGACTTATCCGTGTATTGGCAACACCTTGTAATGTAATAAAGGCTCCGCCTAAAAATGCAAATACAAACCCTCGCATTATATTCTCTCCCTAATTTAGATTCCTCTTTAATTAAATGATAGAGACAGGTATTTTGGATAGGACATATGTCCTTAAGTTGCAACAGATTTTATTAATTACTCATAAAATCAATTTTTTTCAAATAAAAAAGCCCTACAAGAGGTCAAAGAAACTTGTAGGGCTTTTTCCATTTTAGTTTTCTACTACTTCTTTACGATTTTTCTTGAATAGTTTAGACAATACTTCATAAACGATTGGTACAACAATTAATGTTAATAACGTTGAACTTGCTAAACCACCGATTACGGTAATACCTAGACCCTTCGAGATTAAACCGCCACCGCCAGAGCCAATTGCCAATGGGATTAGTGCACCAATTGTTGCAATAGCTGTCATCAGGATTGGACGTAGACGAGTTGCACCGGCTTCTAAAATCGCTTCACGCATTCCCATTCCATCACGTTCCATATGGATAATGCGGTCTACGAGTACAATGGCATTTGTAACAACGATACCAATTAACATTAATAGACCCATCATGACAGAGACAGAAATGGTTTCACCAGCAATTAATAACCCAACAAATGAACCAATTACGGCAAATGGTAAAGAGAATAGGATCGCAAATGGCGCGACACCTTCACCGAATGTAACAACTAAAATAAAGTAGACGATGGCGATGGCAGCAAGCATGGCCAATCCAAGTTGTGTAAAGGTTTCAGTCATGTCTGCCTGTACTCCAGCAACGCCCATTGTTACACCTTTTGGTAAATCTAATTTATCAATTTCTTTCTTTACTTCTGAAGTTGCTTTTGAAATATCCTTACCAATGATGGTACCCGAAACGCTTGCGTAGTACTCGCCTTTGCTACGTGCAAGTGTATTTAGCGTAGTTCCTTTTTCTACTTTTACAAGCTCAGAAAGAGGCATTGTTGTGCCAAGTGCTGTTGGTACTTGTGTTGCTAAAATATCATCAATTGATTTAGGTTGTGCTTTTTGTTCTTGCTGAACGATTACTTGTAGTGAGTTGCCGTCCTTTTCAATCGTTGTGAGAACATCTTGTGTTTTATTTGGATTTAACATCATTACAATTTGACCCGTTGTTAGACCATACTGCAATAGTTCATCTTGTGCTACTTTAAAAGTGTACTCAACATATGCATCCTCTGCACTTGAAGAAACATCTTCTAACCTATCATTTTTACTCATCACTTTTTCTACCATTTTTACAGCATCATTTAGTTTACCTAAATCCTCACTATAGAAAGTGTAGCTTACTTCATTTGTAGACATTGAAGTAGGAGCAAAGTTCTGAGATTTCCATTCACCTGTTTGACCAATGTTGAAGACATACTCTTCAATCTCAGTACGAGCTTCTGGGAATCCTTCCATTTCAGGATCAAAGATGAGGTACATTAAGGCACCTCCGCCTCCTCCGCCCATCATCGCTGCCATTGGATCTCCACTTTCAGTTACTGATATTTGAATAATATCAATATCCTTATGTTTAAGCATATCTTCTTCAACCGCTTGAACATTTGCTAATGTATCTTCCTTTAGCTCACCTGCTTTTGGAGTGTAAGTTAAATACATTACTTTATCTTCTTCACTACCCATGAAACTAAACCCAATTAATGGGGTTAAGGCTAAACTTCCAGCTAATAAAATAATTGAAATGGTGGAGGTAATAATTTTATGGTTAAGTGTCCATCCAAGGATCCCTTTGTACCAATTAGCTAATTTACCAGCTTCTTTATGATGGCTATGGCTTGCTGTTTTTTCACTATATAATTTTTTCTTAAATAAGAAGTGAGATAACGCTGGCACAATTGTAATCGCTACAACTAACGAAGCTCCAAGCGAAAACGACATCGTTAATGCAAAAGGTGTAAATAGCTCGCCGACCATACCACCAACAAAGATCAATGGTGCGAAAACCGCAACTGTTACTAATGTTGATGAAAGGATAGGTTTGAACATTTCAATAGTCGCTTCTCGAACAAGGGCGCGACCGGTTAATCTTTCTTCTTTTAAATGTAGACGACGATAAATATTTTCCACTACAACGATGGAATCATCGATTACACGACCAATGGCAACCGTAATCGCACCTAGTGTCATTATATTTAGCGTAATATCCATCCAGTTTAAAATCAGTAAAGCCATGAAAATCGAAACTGGGATAGATACAATAGAAATAATTGTTGATTTAAAATCGCGTAGGAATAAAAGAATGATTAATACGGCAATTAATCCACCAAATAACGCTTTTTCAATCATTGTTGAAACGGATTTTTCAATTGGAGCACCTTGGTCAAGTGATACATCAATAACAAGACCTTCGATTTTTTTCTCTTGTTCCTTAATTAACTTCTTTACTTCGTTTACTACAGTAACAGTGTTTGCTTGTTGCCCTTTCACAATTTGAATGGCAATAGCATCTTTTCCATTTGTACGGGACACCGATTGTACTTTACCAACTAAGTTTATAGTAGCAATATCGCTAAGCTTTACAAATGGTGTTGGACTTGCGGCTGTAGGTGTGACAGGAATAAGCATTTCTTTCAATTCATCTTCTGTCATGAACTTCCCGTCAACAGATACCGCTTGTTCTCCTTCTTCGAACTCAAAAAGGCCTAATGATACAGCTAGGTTACTTGCTTGGATCATTTGCTTTACTTTGTCTTCTGTTAAGCCAAGCTCAGTCATTTTCGCTTCGTTATACGTCAGCTGAACTTCTTCAATATGCTGACCCGTAATGGTTGCAGAAGCAACACCTTCAATTTTCTCAATTTTAGGAAGTAAAACTTCCTCTACTGTTGACGTAATTTCAACAATATCCTCATGGGCACTACTTACACTTAATGCAACTACAGGCATCATGTTCATGCTAATAGCTGTGATAATTGGCTCCTGTGCCCCTTCAGGTAATTTCACTGCATCTAAAGCAGATTCTAATTCCCGTTTAGCTTCAGCCATATCAATACCATATTCATATTCCACCTGAAGACTTGCCATGTTGGAATATGAATTTGAATAGACAAATTTAACATTTTCAAGGTTTTCTACCGCTTCTTCTAAAGGAATAGAAACCTCCTCCATCACTTTCTCAGGAGTTGCTCCAGGATATACGTCCATTACCATTAAATAAGGAATGGAGATATTCGGAATCGTTTCCATATTCATACGAGTACCAGAATAAATACCCGAAACAGTAATAATTATGGTAAGCAACCATACTGCAAGTTTATTTTTTAAAACAAAATTTACTAAACCGTTCACCTTAACACCTACCCTAAATTGACTTATCAAGCTACTTTATTTATACTAATGACTAACTGGTCATTTGTCAATGATAGGACATTAGGAGCGATAAAATTAGATGATTAAAAAACAATTAATTATGGAAAAATCATTAGAACTTTTTGCTAAGCAGGGGTTTGAAGCTACCTCAGTTCAGCAAATAACAGAACATTGTGGTATATCAAAAGGTGCCTTTTACTTATCATTTAAATCAAAGGATGAATTGATAACAGCCTTAATTGACCATTTTATGAGCCAATTCATTTCAAATATTGACTATGTAGTCAAAAATACGATAAATGATGATCAATTGTTATTTGAGTTTTATTATGCAACATTTGATTCTTTTCAAAAGCAATCAGATTTTGCCAGAATTCTCGTCAAGGAGCAAATGCAATCATTTAATGAAGACCTTATATTAAAGTTTCATTCATACGATAGATTAATCGAGAAAATTATTTTAGAGATGATTGAAAATTTATATGGGGAAGACGTCAAACATACAAAATATGATTTAATTTACTGTATAAAAGGCTTTATGAGTATGTATTCACAATTGTTTTTATTTTATAATGTACCGATAGATTCAAACCTACTATCTCAATCACTTGTAGAAAAAACAAATTTACTAGCTAAACATACTACCATACCATTTATTTCTGAAGACCTAATCGACATGATTAAACAACCAATAAAGGATGATGTTACGAAAGAACAGGTCCTTGAACTCATTGAACAAAAACTAATAGAATTAGGAGATTCTATTGAAAAGCAATCTTTAATACTTTTAAAGCAACAGTTACTTGAACCTACCTTAAGTCCTGTTCTTGTGAAAGGACTATTAGAAAATATTCGAAATCATCCTCATTGTAAATGGATTGGTTTTTTGCTTCGGAGGTACTTTGGGTTTTAGCATCTAGAAGTATTTTATCTTAGGCACATATATTTTTATGTGCCTGTTTTAAGGCGTATTTCTGCTTATCCGGGCGTATTTTCGGCTATCCGGGCGTATTTTCGGCCATCCGGGCGTATTTTTCCTCTTTCATATGTTTACATTTTAGACACTTTTTTTATATCCGAGGAAAGGTATAATTTTACTGTAATAAGAAAAGGGGGTTATACTTTGTCTACATCAAAACTGTTAGACTATTCAAATGTAAAAAAGGTTCGATCACCCAATTTACAGTTACAGGGATTGATTGCCGCACAACGCCGTTTACTTAATACTCATCCAAGCGTGCCGTTAATTTCCTCCAATCAATCATCCTTACAAGCTGGAATTGGAGGTGAAGATAGAGTAGCAAATGAACTTAGTAAACATACTTTTTTTATGGAAAACTTTATTTTCCATGACTTGTCACTTTATTATTATAGCAAATACCAGATGGATACCTTTTTTCTAACTCGATATTACGCCATCATATTTGAAGTCAAAAACTTAGCTGGGACCTTGTGCTTTCTGGACAATCCTCCACAACTTATACAAAAAAAAGATAATGGCGAAATAAATGGTTATGATAGCCCTGCGGCACAGGTTGAACGTTATGGTGAGTTAATGACCCTTTGGTTTGGTAGTCGTAAGATTTCGCTTCCTATTTATCGTGTAGTGGTTTTAGCATATCCTAAACAAAAGGTGGAAAGGCCACCTTCCAAAACAAAAATCCTGTTTCCCAGTTTAATATCTTCCTACATCAGAAACATTCCCCTAGACAAAATTTGGTTGGACAATGAAACATTCAACTGGCTTTCTTCTGAACTAGTAAATAGACATCAATTCTATATTCCCGCTCCAATTTGTGAAACCTTTAATATTTCAACCAGTGATGTACGTACCGGAGTACTATGTAAAACATGTGGTCAGTTAGGTATGAAAAAAACAATTAGAAGTTGGAAATGTATCCATTGTGGTTCCCAAGATCACTTGGCCCATTTGCCAGCAATAAAGGATTGGTTTTTGATAATGGGAAGTAAGATGACTAATACAGATTGTAGGGAGTTTCTACATGTTGATAGGAGGACAGCTACTCGTATATTAGCAAGCATGGAATTGCTAAGTGAAGGAACCTTTAAGAATCGAACCTATTTGATGGACTTTGAGGGTTTATTACGAACTGGTAAGCTACTTGAGCTATAAGATGAAGTTGATTTTTCAGTCCTTGTCTAGTGACATGGCGCAAAACACTAGAAATTAGGCTGCTTGAATTTGGCGCAATCTTCTAAATCAACGTATTCTGCTTATAGGGGCGTATTTTCTGCCATCCTGGCGTATTTCTGCTTATCCGGGCGTTTTCCCTGCCATCCGGGCGTTTTCCCTGCCATCCGGGCGTATTTCTGACTATCCGGGCATATTCCCTGCCATCTCAGCTCTAAATAAAAAAGCCTCGACACAGATCAATTCTGCATCAAGGCTTTTTCTCAAAAATTACTCAACTGTCACACTTTTAGCAAGGTTGCGCGGCTTATCAACGTCACAATCACGGTGTAAAGCAGCATAGTAAGAAATCAATTGTAAAGGAATTACAGCTATAAGCGGTGTTAAGATTGGGTTCACTTCAGGAATCACGAAGCTATCCCCTTCTGAATTTAATCCTTCCATAGAAATGATACAAGGGTTAGCACCACGAGCTACTACTTCCTTCACGTTTCCACGGATACTTAAGTTCACATATTCTTGAGTGGATAAAGCGATAACTGGTGTGCCTTCTTCAATCAAGGCAATCGTTCCATGCTTTAATTCCCCACCGGCAAAGCCTTCAGCTTGAATATAAGAAATTTCCTTCAACTTAAGTGCACCTTCAAGACCTACATAGAAATCAAGGCTACGGCCGATAAAGAAGGCATTGCGAGTTGTTGATAGGAATTCGCGGGCAATACGTTCGAATTCTTCTTTTTCATCACAAAGTACTTCCATTGCGTTCGCAACGATACCTAGCTCTTGAACAAGGTTGAAATTAAGCTCATGACCACGGCTCTTACCTGTAACTGCAGCTAAAATTGATAATACTGCAAGTTGTGCTGTGTAAGCTTTTGTAGAAGCAACTGCAATCTCAGGACCAGCATGAAGTAAAAGCGTATAATTTGCTTCACGAGATAATGTAGACCCAGGAACGTTCGTAATCGTGATTGCCTTATGACCCATTTCTTTCACTTCTACTAGTACGGCACGGCTATCAGCTGTTTCTCCACTTTGAGAAATGAAAATGAACAATGGCTTTTCAGAAAGCATTGGCATATTGTAAACAAATTCGCTTGAAATATGAACTTCAACTGGAATTTTAGCCATTTTTTCAATGAATTGTTTTCCAACAAGACCTGCGTGATAAGAAGTTCCTGCAGCAATAATATAAATACGGTCTGATGCATTCATCGCATCAAGAATCGGTTGATCAATCGTTAATTCGCCTTGATCATCCTGATATCTTTGAATGATTTTACGCATAACTGGTGGCTGCTCGTCAATTTCTTTTAACATATAGTGAGGGTACGTACCCTTTTCAATATCGCTCATATCTAATTCTGCTGTATATGGATCACGCTTAATCACGTCACCATTTAAATTCTTAATTGTAACGAAGTCTTTTTTAACGATAACAATTTCTTTATCCATTAACTCAACATATTGGTTTGTTACTTGTAGCATTGCCATCGCGTCGGAAGCCACCACATTAAATTCATCACCAAGACCAACTAGAAGTGGGCTCTTATTTTTAGCAACATAGATTGTTTCTCTATCTTGTTCGTCTAAAAGTCCAAGAGCATATGAACCGTGTAACAATTTCAGTGTTTTGCGGAAAGCTTCTTCTACGTGTAAGCCTTCACCTACAAAAAGTTCAATCATTTGCACGATTACTTCCGTATCGGTTTCACTCTTAAATTCAACACCAGTTAAATATTCACGTTTTAGTAAGTCATAGTTTTCGATGACACCATTATGAACAAGCGTAAAGCGAGTAGACGTACTTTGATGTGGATGTGAATTCTCTTTACTTGGAACACCATGAGTGGCCCAACGAGTATGTCCAATTCCAGCACTAGCAAATACATCAGTATTTACGCCTTCTCTTAAATCAGCAATACGACCCTTTTCCTTAAAAACATGAACACCTTCTTCATTCATAACAGCAATTCCTGCTGAATCATAACCGCGGTACTCCAGCTTTTCTAATCCCTTTAATAAAATCTCTTTTGAATCAAGATTCCCAATATATCCAACAATTCCACACATCTGTTTTTCCTCCTTGATTAAGGGGGACATGCTAGCACAGGAGGCATAGCTTGCCCCCCCTATCTTTGTAGTTAAAATGATATGAATAGCCGGACCACTCTTTTTCCGATTCTCATGTCACATAATCTTCCCTTTGTACTTTAGGTTACCCCAAAGGTTTAAGGAAGAAATATTCGGTTGTGTGATTCAACCGGGAGGTATCCGCCGAAAACTCGATACTCCTCCTCCTCGTCAACTAACCTCTTTTCGATCAATGGTTAGTCCTGGCGCTTTTTCGTGCAATGTTCTCTATACTTGCCTCCTTTTAACAAAATTGAGTGGAATGTTTTTTACAAAACAGGTTAAGCATACACCAGGTACAGTAGAAACGTCAATAGATAAAAGGAAATTCATTTCCAGTATAGTTATAGCAATCATTAGAAGAAAAGGTGTTTAAATAAAATATGCATGAGGGCGCGTTAAGGTTCCCTCATGCATAGCTTTCCCTCTATTCTTCTTTTAAGCCCATTTCCTCTTCAACTACGTTGGCAATTTTCTCTACATAGCTTTTTACTAGTTCTTCTGTTGAAGCCTCTGCCATTACTCGTACTAATGGTTCTGTTCCTGAAGGGCGAACTAAGATTCTACCATCACCATTCATCTCAGCTTCAACTTCATCAATAATAGCCTTCACTTTTTCATTGTCAGTCACGTGGTGCTTATCTGTCACACGGATGTTAACAAGCTTTTGAGGGTATTTCTTCATTTCACCCGCTAACTCTGATAATGATTTTTTGGTCATTTTCATAATATTTACAAGCTGTAGTCCTGAAAGTAGCCCATCACCTGTCGTATTATAATCAAGGAAAATAATATGACCAGATTGTTCTCCACCTAAGTTGTAGCCATTCTTTTTCATTTCTTCAACAACATAACGATCGCCTACAGCGGTTTGCACACTTTGAACCCCATGATTTTCAAGACCTTTATAAAAACCTAGGTTACTCATTACGGTAGAAACTACTGTTCCGTGTTTTAATCTGCCATGTTCCTTCATATATTTTGCACAGATATACATGATTTGGTCGCCGTCAACGATATTTCCGTTTTCATCAACGGCAATAAGGCGGTCGCCATCCCCATCAAATGCTAAACCAACGTCCGCATTCTTTTCCTTCAAAAAGGCTGCTAGGGCATTTGGATGAGTGGAACCAACACCCTCATTGATATTTAAACCATTCGGAGAAGCTCCCATCGTCGAGAGATCCGCTTCTAAATCAGCAAATAAATGTGCTGCTAATGAAGAGGTTGCTCCATGGGCACAATCGAGTGCAACATGAATACCTGCAAAATCCTCATCCACTGTTTGTTTAAGATATTGGAGGTATTTTTGCCCACCTTCAAAATAATCAATAACCTGTCCTAGCTTCGCTCCAGTTGGTCTTGGAAGATTATCTTCTAAAAGGTCTATATAGGTTTCGATTTCTTCTTCTTGATCATCTGAAAGCTTAAAGCCATCAGGGCCAAAAAACTTGATACCATTGTCGGCAACCGGATTATGGGAAGCGGAAATCATTACACCTGCTTGAGCGCCTAATACTTTAGTCAAATAGGAGACACCTGGAGTAGAAATAACTCCTAACCTAACTACTTCAGCACCTATGGACAAAAGGCCAGCAACCAATGCACCTTCTAACATATGGCCAGAAATTCGTGTGTCACGTCCGATTAGAACTTTGGGGCGATCCTTATCCTTTGTTAAAACATATCCCCCAAATCGCCCTAATTTAAATGCAAGTTCTGGTGTTAACTCACTATTAGCTACTCCGCGTACACCATCAGTACCGAAATATTTACCCATCTATAAATCGCTCCTTTATTTAAGAAAAATTGCTTTGAAAATTATACTTCCTTTTCTGTTATCGTGATTCGAGCTACTGATTTACTTAATTTCCAGTTTAATTGAGCAGGACCTTCAACTTGGATATCTACTATATGTAATCCAGTTGTTAAATTAGATAAATCAATAAACAAATTAAAGTCATCTGCATTTAGACTATCTAATTCTTCACTTGCCCCACTGACTGTAATATTCACCGTTGCATCTACAGGGTCTCGATATTCAAGATTATAATCATCCGATAACCCATCACTTGAGATGGGAATACCTGAAAAAGTTCTTTCTTCCATCTTTGTCACATCCACTTTAACCTCTACGGTTTGTGGGCTTACTTTTGTAATTCCCTCTGAAATAATAACAGGAAGAGTGAGAATTGTGTCTCCTGTAATTTTATTCATATCAACCTCTACTCGAACACTTTCTGTTTTCTTAAGTAGCTCTTCTGGCCCAATAATGATAGCTTCAGCTAAATCAAGAATTTCAATAGTGTTTAAAACGATACTTTGTGGTAGGCTACCTTTTTGGACAATTTTGATTGGAACTGTTTTCTTCGCGCTCTTTACTGGTATTGTCACTTGGACTGTTTCAGGCTCAACCACTACATCGAGTTTATTTAATTCCTGGTCTAGCACTCGAACCTTTGCCTCTCTTGTTACAGATCGATTGATTTTATCCTTAATATCAAGTGAAGCTTTAACATAAGTAATTCGCTCGATCGTATCTTTTGCTCCAGTTATTTTAACCGTAGAAGGCTCTACAACTGGTTGCTCGGCTTCATATCCTTCTTCAAGTAAGGCTGTATCATATTCTGCTTCGACTTTAAATTCTTTTGTTACTCTCTCTTGAACGGTTATATTCGCATAAGCTGGGTCAATTTGAACCCCTAACTTATTATTAATGTCCTTAATTTTGATAGGTACGGTATGATTACCGATTTTAATACCATCAAGGTCTACATATACCTCAAAGTTTTTTAATGCTTTTGCAGCCTGTACATTTGGTAATGGTCCCTGAATTGTTACATCTACTGTATTTGGGACTCCAGATATGACAAGATTCTCTGTATCATAATACGCTTTTACAGGGACATCCTGAATAGTTTCCGTGTTTTGCACTCCTGGAACATTAACATCATTTGTTTTGCTTTCATTATCAGGAACAGCCGAATAAAGAAGTAAAGCTAGAGCAAGAGCAATTGCTTTCATAAACCAACGGTTATCCATTAATTTATCCATGATTCTTCCCCCTCCAATTCCATAGAGTGGAAGACGTTTGCTTGTCTAGCTGTTTTGATAAAAGTTCATTTGACAATAAATCTTTAAATGTCGTTAAATTTAAATCTCGATGTAATTCACCATTTTTTGTTAATGAAATACTTCCCGTTTCTTCAGAGACAATCACTGTCACACTGTCCGTTACTTCACTTATCCCTAATGCGGCACGATGTCTAGTTCCTAACTCCTTTGAAATAAACGGACTTTCAGATAGTGGTAAATAACAAGCAGCAGCTGCAACATTGTTTTTTTGAATAATCACCGCTCCATCATGAAGGGGTGTATTGGGAATAAAAATATTAATTAAAAGCTCAGATGAAATTTTAGCGTGTAAAGGTATACCCGTTTCTATGTAATCGCTCATTCCTGTCTCTCTCTCAATGGAGATAAGAGCACCAATGCGACGTTTTGCCATATAATCGGTTGCTTTCACAATAGCCTCAACGCCCTTTTCTCTTTCATCATCCTCCTGACCGTTCGTTCTAGAAAAGAATTTACCTCGGCCGAGCTGTTCAAGAGCCCGCCTGAGTTCCGGTTGAAAAATGATAATAATTGCAAGAAATCCCCACGTAATGGTTTGTTCTGTAATCCAACTTAATGTTTTCAAGCCGGAAAAATCACTGACAACTTTCACTAGAAGGATGACAAAGATTCCTTTTAACAATTGGACAGCCTTTGTTCCTTTTATTACCATTATCAGTTTGTAGATAACGTACCATACTAGGAGAACATCAACAATCATAGCTAGATATTTCAAAATACTGAAATCGGCCATTGACATTGTCCTTCCTCCGTATAAGGCTTAAATGATAATTCCTGTTAATCTTGGCTTTTTAAAAGAGCCACTAACTCTAATGAATCAATTTAATATTAGGATAACTTATACATTATAACATAATTAGGTTTACTATATATTCTTTGAAAAAAGCTCATTCCATACTCTGTTGCTAAAAAGGCTAAGAAGAATGATAGTCCCTCTATTCGAAGGACTATCATTCTTCTTAAGCTTATTTAACTATATTAACCGTATCTTTGGTTATTTTTTTCATATGATACCAAAGCCAATCAAATAGTTGATTAATTTCTTCAATTTCTCCAGTAACTTGACCAGCAGAAGCTAAATATTTCTCACCATTGATATCTCCATTGATAACTGTAACATTTCCATCCACTTGTCCCTCGATTTTTAAATCGCCGTTTTTTACGACGATATCTCCATTAACCGTTTTACCTTCTGGAACAATGACAGTATTATTTTCAATGATTAGATTAGGATTTTTGGAAACAGAAAATTCCTGATCCTCATTCCACCCTGTAATTAAACTTCCAACCATTAAGGTTAAAAATAACGAAGCTGCCGTCACCATTGGGTGTCTACGGAACCATCTTTTTAATCCTACTTGTTTCTTCTCGTTCGGAAGACGTGCCATTACAGCCGAAGTGAAATTTACAGGCGCTTGAATATGAGAGGTGCTTTGAACTAATGCTATGGTCTTTTTTAATTCTTGGAAATGACTTTGGCAGTCTGCACATATTAAGAGATGTTCCCTAAGCTTAGTCTCATTATCTGGTGTTATTTCTTCATCTAAGTAATCGTGCATATAGTCAGTATAGATGTCTGGACAATTCATTTTATTCACCTCTATTTAAACATGGCGTAGTTGCTTTCTTAAAGCTTCTCTTCCCCTATGAATTCTTGTTTTAACCGTTCCTATCGGTAAATTTAAAATCTTACTAATTTCAATTAACGATAGCTCTTCGATATATTTTAAGACGATAACTGTTCGGTACTTTTCAGGTAGTTTTAGAATCTCACTTTGAATGGTTTCCTCTAACTCTAAGCTTTCTATTTCTTTCTCTGGCATATCAGTTTTAGAGGGTATTTGTGAATACATATTTAAACCATCAGTCCCAGCCACTTCAGCATCTAAATAATAATCTGGCTTTTTCTTTCTAATCCGGTCAATGCAAAGATTAGTTGCTATTCTAAATAACCAGGTTGAAAACTTTAAATCAATATTAAAACTATGGATATTAATAAAGGCCCTAATAAAAGCCTCTTGAGCGATATCCTCCGCTTCATGGCGATTCCCAAGCATTCGATAGCTAATCTGATATACTTTGTCCTTATAAAGCTCGACAATTTCTCCATAAGCATCCTGATCGCCTTTAAGTACTTGTAGTATTCTTTTTTTCACTAACGCTTCCATTTATTTATACCTCCGCTCTACTGCGGCTAATCGATATACGTACCGATTGCAAGAAAGGTTTCATTTTTTACAAAAAAAATATTAACTCTTCTATATTAACAAATATTTACTAATAAGGTTTGAAAAATTAAAAAAGGGCTACAAAAAAGTTTTAGAAAAAAAATAGCAGCTCAAAAGTTGAGCTGCTATTTTCTATTTTAACTTTTCACCAAGTAATGATCCCATTAATGCAACGGCTACCGTAGCTGTTTTATTTTTTTCATCTAATATCGGATTTACTTCCACAAATTCTGCTGATGTAATAATTTCGGCTTCCGCAAGCATTTCCATTGCTAAATGGCTTTCACGATAACTTATTCCACCAATTACTGGGGTTCCTACACCAGGAGCATCATGTGGGTCTAATCCATCTAAATCTAATGATAAATGAACACCATCTGTATTTTCTTTAAAATAAGCAATGGTTTCTTCCATCACTCTTGTCATTCCAAGGCGATCAATTTCATGCATCGAATAAACCTTAATACCTTTTTCTCTAATGAGTTCCTTTTCACCTTCATCTAATGAACGAGCCCCAATTATAATAATATTTTCTGCTTTAACCTTAGGGTTATAGCCTGCAATACCTGTTAAAGTAGGATGGCCAAGTCCCATACTCGCTGCTAGAGGCATTCCATGTATATTTCCAGATGGAGAAGTATCAGCCGTATTTAAATCACCATGAGCATCATACCATATAACTCCAAGGTTCTTATAATGTTTTCCAACTCCAGCTAATGTTCCAATGGCAATACTATGGTCGCCACCAAGAACGAGAGGAAAATCACCATTTTGGATAACTTTATCAACCACAGCAGCTAATTTTTCGCTACCTTCTGCAACAGCTTTTAAATTCTTTAAATTGGATTCAGTATTAGGTACTCTCTCTGCTCTGCCAATTTCAATATCCCCGATATCTTCAACTTCATAATTTAAGTTTTCTAATCGTTCCACGACCCCAGCATAACGTATCGCGCTTGGTCCCATATCCACCCCACGACGTGTTTGCCCTAAGTCCATTGGAACACCGATAATTGATATTTTCTTCATGATTGCTTTCTCCTCCCTCTGCCTTGTATATACTATTTTAACCGCTTTCATAGAAATGGCTCAACTCGACAAAATTATGTATATATATACGAAAGGAAAAGAAAAAAAACGAAAGTGTATTGGTCTTGGTCAATAAAAAAATGTCCTTACTTTCTAGTGAAAGTAAGGACATTTTAATGAGCCATGAAGGACTCGAACCTTCGACCCTCTGATTAAAAGTCAGATGCTCTACCAACTGAGCTAATGGCTCTTGGCTGGGCTAGCTGGATTTGAACCAACGCATGTCGCAGTCAAAGTGCGATGCCTTACCGCTTGGCTATAGCCCAATTATTCAAAATAAAAAGGACATTTATATCTTGTCCCATTTTTTTGTTTTTTATTAAAAATACTTAATATTTTTCAAGTACGAAAAATACATGGTGGAGGGGGACGGATTCGAACCGCCGAACCCAAGGGAACGGATTTACAGTCCGTCGCGTTTAGCCACTTCGCTACCCCTCCAGGTAAAATACAGTGCCGGCGATAGGAGTCGAACCCACGACCTACTGATTACAAGTCAGTTGCTCTACCAACTGAGCTACACCGGCATAATATAAAAGGTATAACTATTAAAAATTTAAAGGAAAGATATTTTCACTATCGTGAAAAATCTTTGGTATTTTTCAAAGTACGAAAAATAGTTGGTGGAGGATGACGGGATCGAACCGCCGACCCTCTGCTTGTAAGGCAGATGCTCTCCCAGCTGAGCTAATCCTCCATATAAATTTAATTTTTTTCGCTATCGCGATTAAAGGTTAGATATTTTCTTACGAATAAACTTGGTGACCCCTACGGGATTCGAACCCGTGTTACCTCCGTGAAAGGGAGGTGTCTTAACCACTTGACCAAGGGGCCATAATTTTTAAAATATGGTAAGCTTCCAAGCGGGCTCGAACCGCTGACATCTTCCTTACCATGGAAGTGCTCTACCTGCTGAGCTATGGAAGCATAAACAACTACCTGCTCGCAATTAAATCTTCTAAAAAAATATGGCTCCGCAGGTAGGACTCGAACCTACGACCGTTCGGTTAACAGCCGAATGCTCTACCACTGAGCTACTGCGGAACGATATTATGCCTGGCGACGTCCTACTCTCACAGGAGGAATCCTCCAACTACCATCGGCGCAGAGAAGCTTAACTTCCGTGTTCGGTATGGGAACGGGTGTGACCTTCTCGCAATCGCCACCAGACTATTTTAGTTGCGACACTATTTTATTATAATGTCTTTTTGAAAAATTTCAAGAGAAAATTTTAAGGAAAATTATTTAGTTCGCAAAAAATTTTGTTCCCTCAAAACTAGATAATGTAATAGAAGAAGTAAATCATATCGCAAATCAAATTTGGTTAAGTCCTCGAACGATTAGTATCAGTCAGCTCCACACGTCACCGCGCTTCCACCTCTGACCTATCAACCTGATCATCTTTCAGGGT
>NZ_CAKJTG010000031.1 GCF_917563885.1 Pseudoneobacillus rhizosphaerae | reverse complement strand
TAAATTTATTGATGTCAAAGACTCCAACATAAATGAAAAAGGCGTGTCAAATCTGTTGTCAGATTGCACGCCTTTTTCATTGTCATTTACAGGATTTGCACCTCAAAACGGAACGGTTTATTATTAATTGGAGTGCGGTTTTTTCGTCTCACCTATTAATTTCTCTATTTAATTTCTACCACATACGGAAAAACAAATACTTCTCCATCAAACTTAAACTCTGCCCAAATTTTATAAATACCTGAATCCGTAAACTTTGTTTCAAATATGGGCTCATTCCCATCAAACGGATGAACGTGAATATATTCTTTTGCTTTTTCGTCAAGGATGACAACATGCCCCAATGCTCCAAGATGTTGTTCAGGTGTCTCCCCATTCAAGTCAAATTTAAGTTGAATATCTTCATCTACATTCAGAGAAGTGGGCTGTAAAGTAACAGAATGACCCTCCACTTCCTTAACTAACTGTTCATCTACCTGTAAACCATGTTCATGTCCCTCATCAGGATTTCCAATAATAAAGTTAATAGGTTGAACTTCATAGGCAAGATCTTTCGGTTTGATATCGACGAAAAATTTATATTCCCCATCCTCTAATCCATGCCCCACTTTATAAACTCCGGGCTCGGTAGATTCAGGATGTAAATGCTTATACACCTGTAAATCTGTCCCGACAACAATTAAATGCATGAGCTTTTCATGGTTCACTTCTAAATTAGAAACGAGATTCCCGTTCATGTCTTTCAAAGTGATAAAGATATTTCCACGTTCCTCATGTAGCATTGGTAAAACTTCGCTATTATGATCTCCGCCGTGTTCAGCATGACTATCCCCATTATTTTCTTCGTGCCCTAAGGTTTCACTGTTTTCTTCGTGTCCCTCTTCATGTCCTGCCTCTTCACTGTTTTCCGTTTCGGCGCTATGATTTTCATCTTCACCTGAATGGTTAACCTCATTACCAGTAAAGGATACATAAGCATAATATGCTCCAACGACAACAAGAAGGTATACAACAGCCGAGATTGCCCATTTTTTCATAACGATTTCACCTCTATAGTTTTACTCTTTGCAAACGAAGGGCATTTAAAACAAAGGAAACAGAACTGAATGCGCCATAGTAGCTATTGCCAGACACAGAGCAAGTAAATTAATGGCAGCAATTGGAATTCCAATGATATTGTAAGCAAATGCCCAGAATAAGTTTTGTTTAACTCCTCTTTTATACCTGTATAGGGTATATTTTTTAAAAAAAGAGAACGTGCTATTTTCTAGCACGGCCGCTTTAAGACTATCTTAGTTTACATCATAGCCTTGATCATCAATTGTTTCTTTAATCGCATCAATAGTAACCTCTGAAGAATTGAATTCTACGTCAACAGTAGCACTTTCAAGGTTTACTTTAACAGCGGAAACACCTTTTAGTTCACCAACGCTTCCTTCCACTGCTTTTACACAATGCCCACAAGACATACCTGAAACATTTAATGTTACTTTTTCCATGGTTAACACTCCTTTATTTTTTCATTAATCTTTGTACCGTAATTAGGACTTCATCTAATACTTCCATGTCGCCTTCTTGGATTCTTTCAACCACACAGCTTTTTAGATGCCCTTCTAATAAAAGCTTGGCCACACTGTTTAAAGCGGATTGAGTTGCGGAAATTTGAGTAATAACATCATCACAATAGGTGTCTTTTTCTATTAATCCTTTTATTCCACGAATCTGACCTTCAATTCGGTTTAATCGGGTAACTAGATTTTTCTTAACCTTATCAGAATGATGGCTTTTCCTGTCACTCGTTAACGTGCAACAGCCTTCATCTTCTTCTGATAAAAAATCATCCTTATCAAGTTCATTTTCCATTTTGTTACCCTCCCTTGAATTTAATTATATTATACCCCCCTATAGTATGTAAAGCAATGTGCTATTTATTTTGTGAACTTTTAGTTAACGATTCTCTATTTGGACAAAAGCATAAAAAAAGAGCTTCCCAAATTAGAGAAGCTTTCTATCTATTTATCTTTCACCTTTAATAATCGTAAACTATTTAACGTTACTAAAAGAGTCGCACCCATATCAGCAAATATCGCAATCCAAAGCGTTAACCAACCAGGTATGACTAGCAATAGAGCAATTAGTTTAATGACAATGGAGAAGGTAATGTTTTGCTTAATTATCTGTAAGGCTTTTCTGCTTAGCTTGATTGTAAAAGGTAGTTTTCTTAAATCATCACCCATTAAGGCAATATCAGCCGTTTCTAAAGCAGTATCTGTACCCGCTCCCCCCATCGCAACTCCCACCGTTGCCGCTGCAAGAGCAGGCGCATCGTTAATTCCATCTCCAACCATGGCGACCTTACCATATTCTTGTCGAAGCTGTTTAATAAATTCTAATTTATCTTGTGGTAGAAGTTCTGATTGAACTTCTGAGACACCCACTTGGCTTCCAATAGCCTTCGCAGTACCTTGATTATCACCGGTTAACATAATTGTTTTTTTGATTCCTAACGCATGTAGCTTTTGAATAACAGTACGACTAGTTTCTCTTACTTCATCCGCTACAGCAACAAGAGCCTTTACTTCTTTGTCAGTTCCTATAACCATTACCGTTTTTCCTTGGTTCTGCATCGTAAGAATGTGCCCTTGAACTTCTTGATTTAACCCTTTATCCAGTAATTCCTCTAACCATTTAGGGCTGCCAATATAATAAGTCAAGCCTTCAACAGTTCCTTTAATCCCTTTTCCCGTTATCGAACTAAATTCCCTTACTTCTAACCCTTTAAACGGTAGCCCTTCTTGTTCTGCCCTTTTAATAATCGCAGCTGCTAACGGATGTTGGGAACGATATTCCAAAGTGGCTATTATTGAGAGAATCTGATTATGGTCTGTGATATCTGAAGTGATTTCAAAATCCGTCACAACAGGAACACCTTTTGTCAGAGTACCTGTTTTATCAAAAGCGATTGCCTTTAATGCACCTGTTTCCTCCAGATAAATACCGCCTTTGATTAAAACTCCGTTACGAGCTGCATTGCCAATTGCCGTCACAATCGATACAGGAGTAGAAACAACTAAAGCACATGGACATCCCACTACTAATACAGCCAAGCCTTGATATACCCAGACCGACCAGTCGGCGCTAACTAATAATGGAGGAATAACCGCCACTAAAGCCGCAACGAGCATAATCGTTGGAGTATAATATTTAGCAAACCTATCAACGAATGCCTGAGAAGGAGCGCGCTCTGCTTGAGCTTCCTCTACCAGGTGAATGATTTTAGCAATAGTCGTGTCATCAACTCGTTTTGTTACTTTTACTTCTAACATTCCTTCTTCATTTAAGGTACCAGCAAATACTTCATCATTTACTTGTTTTTCGACAGGAACAGATTCACCAGTAATGGCTGCTTGATTGACTGAGGAATTTCCATTTATGACCAGTCCATCCATAGCAATTTTTTGCCCCGGCTTTACGAGCATAATGTCGCCTACAATAATATCCTCGACGTGGATCAACATTTCTTTATCATTTCTCTTTATTAAAGCCTCTTTAGGGGCGATATCCATCAGGGAACGAATCGACGCTCTAGCCTTATCCATCGAATACTTCTCTAACGCCTCACTAATCGCAAAAAGGATGACTACTACTGCCCCCTCGCTCCATTCTCCAATAATTGCTGCTCCGATTATTGCAATGGTCATAAGGGTCTTCATATCAAATTGTAGTTTGACTAGATTTTTTAAACCGACCTTAAATAATGAGTATCCTCCGATTAAGATAGCTGCTAAAAACGCAAGAATGGTTTGGGAGCCATCTTCACCAATAGTTAACTGAGAAAAATACCCTAACACTATAAATAGTAGGGAAACCATAATTTTCGAGTGCACTTTCCAGAAAGGCTCCTGCTTTTGTTCAATTTGAGGACCTTTTTCAGGATTAGCTTTAATATTATCAAAAGCTCCTGCTTTTTCTATTTCTTCAATCGTCGTTTGACCATATATTGTAATTTTAGAAGCTCCAAAATTTACTTTTGCATCAGAAACACCATCCAGGTGTTTTACGTTCTGTTCGAACTTATTCGCACAGCTCGCTCAAGAAAGATTCTCCAACCTAAAAACCTGTCTGTCGACTTTCAGTTCTTTTGCTTCCGCCACGGTCCATCACCTCCGAAAATTGTTCTTAATATTCAAACATTCATTTGATTATATCTTATTCAAACGGGTATTTGATTGTCAATCTTTTAATGTATTTAATTATGCCTTTTTAACTTCTAAAATATTTAATCAATTTTTTTTGATAAATAGATTGACATTAGAAATTTTTGGATATATGATAATTACATCAAATAAATTTGATTTAAAAAGAAGGTGTTAAAAATGAATCTGCAGCTAAATTTACAGGATGTTTCAAAAAGAAGGGTCTTGGAAAAATTTGAATTGAAATTTAAAGCGATTGCCGACCAAAAAAGATTACAAATCATGAATCTTCTTACCGAAAGGGGAGAAATAAGTGTTGGTGATCTAGCCCATTTAGTGAATATGACTCAATCAAAGTTATCCTATCATTTAAAGGTTTTATTGGATGCCAAGATAATTACAAAAGAAACAAAAGGAACCTGGAGTTATTACCAGCTCAATCAAATTGAAATTAATCACTTATTATCAGAAGAACTTTGTTGCTTGTTTCGACCGCCTAACTGTTAATTTTTTATGTATTATATCAATTTTTTTTGATTATTATATCAATATTATTTGATTAAAGGAGAGATTAGTATGTATTATCAAAATGAAATGTTAGCCAATTCTAAGGTACAGGAAATCGAAGCCACATCCCGTGAAGCCTGGAAATTCAATTCGCTAAAAAAGGAAAGTCATTTTCAAAATGTCTTTCAAAAATTTTTAGGAAGCTTAAATAATAAAAAATCCAAAATGGACAATAGCAACTGCGTCATTTGCTAATTTAAGGGGGATTACATTATGTGGTTGGATACATTAAAAAGTTTCCTGTATATCGCAGCGGAATTAACGGTTCTGTTCATCGTCATTTCATTCGTTATCAGTTTGCTGCAAGGTTATATCCCTTATGAAAAAATTGAAAAGAAATTATCTGGGAAAAACAAAGGAATTGCCGCATTTGCAGCCATTGTCTTTGCGTTCATCACTCCCTTTTGCTCCTGTTCCACGATTCCAGTAGTAGTGAATATGTTGAAAAAGAAAATGCCCTTTGGAATTGTCATGATTTTTCTATTTGCTTCTCCAGTACTTGACCCAACGATCTTAACCCTTATGGGTGTAGTATTAGGCTGGAAGGTAACCATTATCTATACGGTTTTAACTACTGTTTTCTCCATAATAATTGGTTTCACTCTTGAAGCGTTTGGTTTTGAGAAATATGTAAGAAATGTTGTGATGACTGGCTATGAAGAAAAAAATCAACAATTCAATGTAAAGCTTGCCCTTAAAGAAACCTTTGATTTGATGAAAAGTGTGTATCCATACTTGTTAATTGGTGCTTTGATCGGTTCTGTTATTCATGGATTGGTTCCTACTGAGTGGATATCTACTGTTTTTGGTAAAGATAACTGGTGGCTCATTCCTATTGCGGCTATTATCGGTGTACCTTTATATATTCGACTATCCAGCATGATTCCCATCTCAAAAATCCTTATTGCAAAAGGAATGGCCTTAGGACCAGTCATGGCGATGATCATTAGTTCTGCAGGTGCAAGTTTACCCGAAATTATCCTATTAAAATCTATCTTTAAAAAGGAATTAGTCGTAATGTTTATCCTATCTGTTATTACCATGTCAACCGTATCAGGATTTATCTTTTATCTTATTTAGCAAAGGGGGCCATTCATATGACAGTTAATCATGGGGGCTCGTTAGGAATGAATTACTTTTTGTCTTACATTAACCTAATTCTGGTTTCGCGAAATTGTTCCTTGAAACAGGCTAGAGATTTAACGATGGAGCTATTTTTCAAAAATAATATTGATCAATATGGCAAAGAAACCTATGAGCGGTTTATGGAAGCCTATAGAGAATTAGAACAAAAAGAGGTGTAAAAGCCTCTTTCTTAATTTCAACTCGTTTTCTTCTATTAAAAAGCCTAACTATGTTTGAAGTATAAGGAATGTTGCCCATACTTAAGATAGTGAAGAAATAAGGGGGGCTTAATCCTGTTATCTACTACCATTACATATGAGGAAAACGTGAACTCCTCTATTATGACATCACCTTTTATTAGAAAGGTAAGTGCGGTACATTACCAAATCCATCTTTCTACTACTGATAAAGTGATCGGTGATATTGCCGTTTCTCAGAACGTGGTTACAATTCAGTATTCTAGTGAGCTACTATTAGATGAATTTATAATCATACATGATGTGATTTCACATTTAAGAAAGGGGTCAATCATCGATGACTCCAAAAGCTTTTTAGGCTATTTACCTAATGGTGATTCAGCCTATATTATTCGGAACTGGAAGCCATGGTTAGACTACATCCAAACATCAATGAAATATTGTCAATAAACTTTAGAGGTGAAATAAATGTTATCTGGAAAAATCATATCCGTCATTTCTGGTAAAGGCGGGGTCGGTAAATCAACGGTAGCTGCAAATCTTGCGGTATCTTTAAGTCGACAAGGTAAATCTGTGGCATTAATTGATTTTGATATTTATGGAAGTAGTATCCCTAGCATGATGAATATTAGCTTTGGGCCAAAATCGATGAATAATAAAATCATCCCTGTTGATTCGCACGGGGTGAAGATTATGTCTATGGGCTTTATCGTCAAAAATAATGATCCTGTCGTTTGGCGCGGACCAATGCTTGGCAAAGTGATTAATCAATTTATTAATGAAGTCATCTGGGGACCACTAGATTATGTTGTCATTGACATGCCACCTGGAACTGGGGATGTCGCGATGGATGTCAATCGATTAATTCCCAGCTCTCATCAATTACTAGTCACAACACCGCATCCAACGGCATCGCATGTTGCCGAACGAGCTGGAAAAATGGCATCAAGTAATAATCATAAAATATTAGGTATCGTTGAAAATATGGCTTTCTTTCAGCCACCTGATCAAGATGCGAAATATTACATCTTTGGTAAAGGCGGATCAGAGCAATTAGCCTCAAAGCTTGGCACCGAGCTAATTGCTCAATTTCCAATATTTGCTCCAAAAGAAGATGATTTTGAACCATCTATTTATAAAAAAGGATCCTATCTTTTTGATAAATACAATGAATTAGCAGATAAAGTGCAAGATTCTATTGCATAGAAAATGGTGTCCAAAACTGGACACCATTTTCTATGCCTTTCCGGTAACATCGTTTTTATATCCTCTTAATACTTCTCGAACCTTATTTCTCTCCTCTTCACTATACCCATTTTCATCAAGAGTGGTAATGAAATGGTTTACCATCGATTCAAAATGCTCATCGCTAATCGATAATTGATTATGAGCATCTGCAATTTCAGTTTGACTATATTGATTTTCACCAAAACCATGCGAAAGAAACGTCTGTGGGTGATGTTGGATTCGTTCCTGATCATGATCCTTAAACAGGTTTTGCAAAAGGTCATCGGCATGGATTTTATGGAAAAACCCTTTTACTAATGAGTTTAGTTTTTCATTATCAAATGCATTGTTCTGCTGCAAACTATCTGCCCCCTTTATTAGTGATCCATTATTTTGTCTACTCTTCTAAAGAAGAGATAGGTGATAACTGTAATGATAAACATGAATCCTAAAGCAAGTACATAGTAAAAAAGATTATCATAATGTCCCGCTAAATATTCTTCCACCATATATTGGATGAGAATAATTTGAACGGTCAGTAAACTCATAAAAACCCACCAAGCCATTTTCATAAGTTATTAACCTCCTAGTGCTGAGCCTGAGTAATTCCAACAGCATATATCTCTTTGTTTTTAAATTTCAGTTGTATGGAAGGTAACGGTCGAGGAGGTGGTCCCGCAATAACCGAACCATCCTCGACATTAAAGAAGCCATTATGACAAGGACAAGTTAGTTTCCCCGTATTTCTTTCCCAATAGACAGGACACATTAAATGCGTACATTTGATGTTGTAGGCTCGGTATTCCTGTTCGGAAATACGTATTAACAGGGCTGGATCATTTTCATCTGGATAGTTAAACCCTATGCTTTCTCCTACTGGAATATCTGTTTCATTAACGATAAAAAGCTCCTTCTTATGAGCTTCCTTATCTTTCTTTTTCGATAAGGCCAATAACGGAGTAGAGCTTAAAAACATGACCCCCATTAATGATAACGTAGAGGCAATAAACCCTCTTCGATTCAATTCTAATTCTTTATCTCTTCTAATGTTAAAAGAGATTCGCCGAAGAAATTCCTCAATTTTCTTCATTCTTGAACACCTTCGCCCTCTCTATATCCAAATCGGTGGGTTTCTGTATCAGGTAACCCGATAACAGTTCGTGTTTCGATAACCGTTCCACCAAAATCCCATTTAAATTGAACTGGCTTTGGTGGATCATATTTAATTTCTTCTTCATCAACAAAGCGGATCGTATCGGTCGGACACACGCTGGCACACATTGGTGGTCTGCCTTTCGATGTACGGTCATAGCACATATCGCATTTGTACATCATTTTTTTCACATCATCCACTCTAGGAATCCCAAATGGACATGCATATGTACAGTTTTTACAGCCAATACATTTTTCTAATGATGCGGATAAGACTGTTCCATCATCTGCAATAGCGATAGCCTGTACCGGACATGATTCAGCACATGCTGGTGTAACACAGTGCATGCACGGTGTAGGGGAAGTTGCGACAGTCTCACCAGGGTTGAGCTCGTCAACGAACATTCTTGATAAATGATCATGCCCACTACACTCTTCACAACCAATAACACAGGCTTTACAACCAATACACCTTTCGTAATCAATATATAAAACCTTAGCCATGGTTTTCACCTACAACTGCTGACGTTTTTTCTAATTTGACCGCACATACCTTAAATTCTGGTATTTTCGACTTTGGTTCTAATGCTGGGTTTGTCAAATGATTAATTGCTAATTCTTTACCCCAATGATAAGGAACGAAGACCATGTCTTCTCGCGTTATTTTCGTTATTTTCGCTACAAGCTCTATACTGCCTCTTGGACTTGATACTTTCACTGTTTCTCCATTAGAGATGTTATATTTCTTAGCTAAGCTAGGATGTATTTCAACATATGGATCAGGACAAAAATTACGTAATGTCTCGATACGACGTGTTTGATTACCACTTAAATAGTGAAACACGACTCGTCCAGTGGACAGAATGACTGGATACTCTTTACTTGTTTTTTCATTCGGTCCCTTATGTTCAAATGCTAAAATTCTTGCCTTTCCATCTGGGAAATTAAATCTCAAATCCTCAAACAGTCTTGGCATCCCTTCCGACTCCTCTGTCGGACAGGGCCAAAATACTCCCTGCATTTTTTCGAGCTTTTCATAGGTAATTCCATAATAGTCAGCAATTCCGCCTTTACTTGCGACACGAAGCTCGTTAAAAATATCCTCTGGGGAATTAAATTGAAAATACTTACCTCTGCCAAGGCGTTCGGCCAGCTCACAAATGATTTTCCAATCGCGTTTCGTTTCACCAGGAGTACGGTCGACTCCTTTCACTCTTAGAACTCGCCCCTCTACATTTGTCATGGTCCCATTATCTTCAACCCATACCGTTGATGGTAAGACAACATCAGCTAATTCTGCTGATTCTGATAAAAACATATCCATACATACGAAAAAGTCTAGGTCTTTCAAATATCCACCAACATCCTTAACCGTTGGAGAAGAGACGATTGGATTGCTGCATACTAATAAAAGTCCTTTAATTTCTTTCCCAAGAGCTTGAAGCATTTCAAAGGCAGATAGTCCTGGTCCAGGAATTTCTGACTCCTCCACTCCCCAAACACCGGCAATGTATTCTCTTGCCTTAGGGTCGGTTATCTTTCGGAAGCCTGGCAACTGGTCTGTTTTTTGACCATGCTCTCTTCCACCTTGTCCATTTCCCTGGCCAGTAAATGTGGCTACTCCTGAGCCCTTTCGTCCCATTTTTCCAGTTACTAAACAAAGATTGACATAGTTAGATACTGAATCCGTACCAGTTGCGTGCTGTTCTACACCACGAGCAAACATCGTCATCCCATTTTTCGCTTGTCCGAAAATTCTCGCCGCTGTCACAATTTTATCTACCGATACGCCTGTAATCTCTGAAACATGTGAAGGAGTATATTTTTTCACTAATTCCTTTAATTCTTCGTATCCTGTCGTATGATTATCAATAAATTCTTGATCAACTAAGTTCTCTTCAATCATGACATGGAGAAGACCGTTTGCGATGGCCACATCTGTACCTGGTCGAATATCCAGATGGACATCCGCCACTAACGCTGTTTTCGTTTGTCTAGGATCGACAACAATTAATTTAGCCCCTCTGTCGCGAGCACCCCATATATACGGCATAGAAAGTGGATGACATTCAGCTGTATTGGAGCCAGCAATTAATAGCACATCCGCAAACTTTATGTCTGACCAAGGATTAGTAGATCCTCTATCAATTCCTATACTTTGGTTAAACCCAACTGACGCTGACGACATACAATAGCGTCCGTTATAATCAATATTCTTCGTTCCGAGACCAATTCGAGCGAATTTTCCCATTAAGTAACACTTTTCATTGGTCATCGAGGAACCACTATATATTCCAAAGGCATCTTTTCCGTACTTACCTTGAATGTCCTGTATCTTTGAAACAATTAAATCCATCGCTTCATCCCATGTTGCTGGTTCAAGCTTTCCATTTTTCCGAATAAGTGGAGTTTTTAGTCGATCTCCTAGCTCCGCTTGACGATAAGCGGCTACACCCTTCGGACAAAGTCTTCCGCCATTCATCGGGAAGTCATATCGAGGCTCGACTCCAACTACTGTTTGATCAGCTATTTTCACGCGAATATTCATCCCACATTGCATTCCGCAGAAGCAACAATGAGTTGAGATAAGCTCTTCGCCATCCCGTACAATGGGATCGAAATCTCTTTGAGAGTAGTCCTTATTTTGAATATGACCCATCTAACCTTTTTCCCCTTTCTCCAATTGAAGACCATTTTTCCCATTCGTCTCTAACACAAGTCCCGCTTGACCTAAATGAATTTTTGCCCCGTACCCTCCAAGACGATGACTCACTCTTCGACACTCCGAACACATATCTGAAAAGTGGAGACCCGTCTTGTCAATCGGAACGGAAAGATGTCTTTTTTGAAGGGCTAGTTGAACATCTTTAATTTGCGTTCCCGTTGCATACTCTCTACCGCATCTTGCACACGGCTTTTGAGCCTGTAATGCATGATACATTGGAACAACTACCGCCAAAAATCGAAGTGGTAAATGCCAAAACTTACTGAATGGAAAATATAAAAGGAAAACAATCACCGTTACTTGGTGCGCTAGTCCAATTCCAAAGTAAAAGGCACCCTCCATCCATAGAGCAGAAACAGTTAGTAACGAGCCTGTAATACTAATGGCAATTAATAATAAAAGTGGAAAGAAATCATACTCCTTCGATTGCTCAACAATCTTTTTTTCATCCGTCACTCTTCGATACAAGGCCATGGAGCAGCCAATAATAACCGCAATTCCCGTCCAATTTAATCCATGGTAAATCGCAATAGCTAGTATGGAATCTACACCCATTCGAAATAACGGGATTCCAAACGCTACTGCTGCATATGTCTTAGAGTCAACCAATTCAAAGTGAAGCCAATTAAGCACAAGGGCAAAAGTAATACCAAATGAAAACAAAACTCCCCAAGAAATGAACATATGCTGAAACCAACGATAAAACGAACGATTTCTAATAAACTTTTGCTCTCCGATACTGGCATAAAGAGTTTTTAAAGCAAACACAAACCCTTTTGGACTTAACATCATTTTAATCCCTTGTTTCCACAATCTCCTTGTCGGAGGTCTTAGTGTCCATGATGTAATCCGTATCGTTAGTAATACAAAACATAAAACGGTTGCCCATAAATACCCATATAAAGCCATATCAAAATATCCAAATCGCTCTGACCCTATATATATGGAAAAAAACAAAAGCACTAAAACAATAAAGACATTTCTAGCTGACTTTTTCGAAAATAGGAAAGAATCCTCTTCATACGGATAAAAGTTCATGGTTAGCAACTCCTTAATAATAGTCAACTTTTAGTATGTCAATAAATTAGATTATAATTCCCAACAATTGGAGCACAAAAAATAACCCCAGGATTTTCACCCTGAGGTTATTGATTATTCTTAAACTAATGTTTTTTCCCAATATATTGATCCAAAAACTCCGCAACACCAGTGTAAGCCGTGATATTGTTCTTTAATTTGACGAAAAAATGACCTTCATCTTCAAATCGAATATACGTAACAGGGTGGTTTCTAGCCTTTAATTCATCTACAATTTGCTCGGTTTCTTCAATTGGTACCCGCGGATCGTTTGCACCATGTAAAACCATTAATGGGCAAGTTATTTTATCCACATGATGGATGGGATCAATTTCATCGAAAAACTCTCCATCATTCTCTATGCTTCCATATTCAGCTTCTCTTACTTTACGACGCCACGGGCTTGTTTTTTCTAAGAAAGTTCTGAAGCTAGAAATACCAACAATATCAATCGCGGCCGACCATATAGTAGGATAATGGGTAATGGCTGCTAGCACTGCAAAGCCACCATAGCTTCGACCCATAATCGCTATTTTATTCGGATCTGCATTACCTTCTGCCTTCAACCATTCTACTAAGCTTGTTAAATCTTTAATCGAATCCATTCGCTTTCGGACATCATCTAAATGGGAATACGTCTTTCCATATCCAGTACTACCCCTTACATTTGGAGTGCACACCGCGTAGCCGTGGTTAAGGAAGTATTGAAGAAACGGATTATAAACAGCACGGATTTGACTCTCAGGACCGCCATGAACAAAGACAACTACAGGAAGCTTTCCTTCTGCATTTTTAGGCTTATATAAGAAGGCTGGAACTTCAAGGCCGTCGAATGAATTAAACTTGATTAATTCTGGTTCAATCAACTGAGCTTGCACAACTGGAGACTCTGATACATAAGTTAATCTTCTTGTCTGATTAGATTCCAGATTTACCTCCCAAATATCTGAAGGATTTGTTGGTCCATTAAACACATAGGCAAGCTTTGAGTGATCTGGTGAAAATGTCAGCTCTGTGATGACACCCATTGGCGTATCCCAAGATTGTTTAGTATTATCTTCAAGATGATAAATCACGCCTTTTGAACCTCCACCCTCATTGATCGTGTAGGCTAAACGTTTTTTATCAGGGCTCATCGTTAATTCTTCTAGGTCCCAGTTCGATTCATCTAACCAAGAAAATTCTTTAGTAGCAAGTACCATCGAGGCTAGTCCTGTAAATTCACGGTCTTTATTTGTTAAAAAATATAGTTGCTTGCCGTCACCACTAAATTGTGGGTTATCGAAGCTGGCTTCCCCCTCGTGAGTGGTTAACCACATAACTTCCCCGGTATTTACCTGAAGCATCCCTAAATCGTTATCAAGATTGGTGTTGGCTTTTTTAATTAATAATGATTCCCCATTTGGAGACCATTTCACTGGATAATAGCTACCATCGTCTACAAATACTTGGCGAATTTCAAGCGTTTCTATGTTTTGAATATAAATATCAAAGTATGTTGCATGGCGTCGATTACTAGACCAAGCAATCCACTTTCCATCTGGTGAATTTCCGCCATAATGATGGATATGCTCTGGTGAATTGGTTAATGGAACTATGTCACCATTTTCTTTTAGTAAAAAGAGCTGTTGTTTCTCGTTAACCCCTTCATCCATTCCGAAAATACGCTGATTGGTTCCACTGATGTATTTGATAAAAATAATTCTTTCTTCTGTAAACGATGCTTGTGAAGGCCATCCAGTTTCATTTTGCAGTTCCCACACTTGAGGTAAACCTGTGTAATCAGTAATAAAGGTAAGCTTTTTTCCAGTTGGATCATAAATCGGGTTACTAGCTTTTCTAACATGTAAATACGGTTCAATTCCGACCGCTTCCATCTCAACACAACCTTTCAGAATTCGTTTTCATCTAATATTTCGGCATACGAAAGGAATATCCTTCTTTTTGTTTGAATTATCAAAAAAAAAGCCACCAACTACGAAAATTGGCAGCTCTATGAAACTATCTTTTCTTTTCTAATAACGGCTCCGTCACATTATATAGCCCCACAAGCCCAAGTATGGTCAAGAGGATTTTCTGCACCCCGTAGTGAGCATCTTTTGGATCGAAAAATTCTTGTAGCGTATGGCAACCGCCATAGTTCCCACCTCCACCTAATGTAACGGCAGGTATGCCCAAACCAATAGGTACATTTGAGTCTGTACTACTTGGATTATTTAATTCTGGTTCAAACCCTAAGACACTTGCAGCCGCCATCGCAGACTGGACGATGATAGCTTCTGCAGACTGACTACCTGCAGGGCGATCACCAACAAGTTCAAGCTGTACTTTTATTGAATCTTCTTTATTCCAACGAAGATTTTCATCGGTTGCTGCTTGATGCAGCAGAGTTATAACCTGCTCTTCTAACTTTTTCAGTTCTTCCTGGGAGGTTGAACGCATATCAAGGACCATACTAGCACTTGCTGCGATTGTATTAACAGAAGTTCCACCATTAATCGTCCCAACATTAAAGGTTGTCTTTGGATTCTCTGAAACTTGTATTTCTGAAATCATCGCTATCGCTCTACCTAAAGCATGAATCGCACTCGGAATCCCAAAGTTTCCAAAACTATGTCCACCAGGGCCAGTATAAGTGATTCGGTAACGACGGCTTCCTGTTGCTAAGTATGTAATTTCATTAGGAGTTCCTGGTTCAATAGAGATAAAACCATCAATGTCTACATTGTCTGCGAACAATCCCTTAACCCCACGCAAATCTCCTAATCCTTCCTCACCAACGGTTGCAACAAATACAATATCTCCAACAGTTTGAAAGTTTGTGTGTTTAACTGCACGAATCATAGTCAACAATGCAGCAAGTCCTCTACCATCATCGGCTATTCCAGGTGCATAGATTTTACCATCAATAACCTTTGCTTCTACATCTGTTCCATGAGGAAAAACCGTATCTAGATGAGCAGAAACGATCAGTTTTGGGCCCTTCCCACTTCCAGGGCGGTAACCGAAAATATTCCCATGCTTATCAACACTGACATTTTGTAAGCCTAGTTCATTAAACCTTTTTTGAAAAAATTGCCCACGTACCTGTTCATCAAAGGTAGGTGCAGGGATAGCTGTAAATTCAATTTGCTCCGCTACTGTATTTTCGTTATCTTGCTTAAGAAACTCTAATGCTTCTTTTACACTCATATTGTTAATAAGTGTTTCATAAGCTTCTTGTACTCCATTTGCTTTTACCGTTTCATTCATTCTCTTATACCTCCCAGTTATTTAGTGACTCTAACTATTATATTAATTGATATTGAAGTAGAATTGAACTAATAAATTTATTATTTTAAATTTTCAGCAATAATTAGCTCAGATGAAGGCTTACTTTAATAACAAAAAATCCATGGAGCCCTATAGGGATTCCATGGATTTTTTTATGTACCTATAACCATTTTAATAACTTTCTCTTCTTTTTAATATTTCCATCCTGCCATTTTTGAAAAGGATAGATGATGATTGCAATGGCTATCATGACAACATTTAATCCCGATCGACTAAGCTTCGTTAAATGGATAAGGCCAATTTTTTCAAGGAAAGGGATTAACACATAGGAAATTAAGCTATCCAATACAACGGTCACTAGTAAATAAACACGAAAACCAAATCTATAGGTTAATGAAAAGATGCCAATTGTCCCAATTAAAAATGGACCAAAATTAAAGGCAACTTCGAGGGACTTTAACCAAGGTAGAAAAGGCTTTTTGAATCTCCACCAATCTAGATGGTAGGCTATCGTCTGGATAATTGTAACTAAAAGTATAGAGAATATCGCCACAGGTGCGAACCTCTTCATATTTTTCCCACCTACAATAAAGGCACTTAGCCAGGAAACTACAAAAAGGAAACCTGATAGAAACCGTGGAGACAACAAAATCCCCTCCTAATTCTGTTTAGATAATAATTATTCTCCCAAAAGGGAGGATATTTATTCCAATTAAAACAAATTAGGGAGATATTCATTCCTCCAACGCTTTAATCCTCGTCCTTTACATCAATATCCTCAGGTATCGGCTCACTTAAAACCTCCTCAACAAGTAGCTTGTACTTTTCGATTTGCTTTAAGTGGGTATTGAATTGTTCTTTATAGATTAAATATTGCTCTCCATCAAATATCGTCCGGATACGCTTTTGTTGAATGAGTTTCTCAACTGCTGTTTCACCTATTGATAAATATTCCGCTGCTTCTTTTACGGTTAAATACATCAATACACCCCGTTTAATTTATTTCTATAGTTATTTAACATTTTGCTGCTTTAAATCGTAAGACCGTTTTTAACCTTTCACTTTCCGTCTTCCTTGGGTCAGTTATGTAAATTTCACGATGTCTTTTATCTTTACGAACGATATCGTTTGCACCACAAAACGCTTCCATTTTCGAGAACGTTTCATTCTCCGAATCATAGCTTCCTATGTGCATACATTGGACGCATAGCCCTTCCTCTATTTCCTCAAAAAGAACTTCATTAAGACATTTTTCTGGTACTTTCCTACCTACCAAGCTTTTTGCTTTTAAAAAAAGCTCCTCGGTAACGAAATCAGGTTGTCGAATCATCAGTTTATATACTAACCTGTCTTTGTCCAGCACTTCCAATTTCCTTCCTTCTTCATCTAAATCCCATATCCCCTCTAATGGAAAAACGGTATATTCAAAGTAACCTTCTGGAATTACCCCTTTCCTTGGCATCATCCGAATAGCATAGGATAGTGCGTATAATGCCTCAACTCTTTCTTTAAATGCTTCACTATTGGGGTTCCCTTTTCCCTTTAAGGTGAAATATTTCATCGGCGGAACTTCTATTAAGGATGGTTTATTTTTAGGAAGGTAAAGTTCTTTATCCTTTTTACGCCACTCATATTTCATTTACTTCAGCTCCATTATTAATGTATGTATTAATTCCATCTTAACATAAACTAATTGACAAACAGTCATGTCCCATATTACCCTTGTTATCGTGTTAATAATGTTAACCAGGCACACTAACGACGTGAGAGGTTATACGATTTAGGAAATGAGGGTATCTAATCATGTCAGCTGATCAAAAGAAGAAAATTATTATCTTAATGATAAATATGTTTATTGCTATTGGAAGCTTCGGGATCATTATTCCGATATTACCTGCCTATTTAGAATCCATTGGTCAAGGCGGAACTGCGGCAGGATTGTTTATTGCGATGTTTGCAGGGGCTCAATTCCTCTTTTCACCAATAGCTGGTAAATGGACGGATCAGTATGGTCGTAGAAAAATGATTATCTATGGACTAGCAGGGCTTACCTTATCCATGTTTATTTTTTATGCAGTGGATTCTATCTGGCTGCTTTATGCATCACGTGTTGTTGGTGGAATAGGATGTGCGATGCTTGTTCCTGCGATTTTCGCCTATGTTGCTGATATTACAACAATGGAACAACGCGCTAAAGGAAATAGCTATGTATCTGCAGCTATGTCCCTTGGGATTGTGGTTGGACCTGGAATTGGTGGTTTTTTAGCGGAATATGGTTTAAAGTTTCCATTCTTAATCTCGGCAATTGTCTCGCTTGTTTCAGTACTGTTTTCGGTTATTCTATTAAAAGAGAGCGACGTTACTTTACAACAAGGTCAGCAAGCTCACCTCCAAGATGATGAATCAATGGTTCAAAAAATTGCTAGATCAGTAAAAATGCCATATTTTATTCCATTGATTATTACTCTAGTCATGAGCTTCGGATTAATCGCTTATGAAGCGGTTATTGGACTTTACCTTGACAATCAATTTGATGCGACCGCAAAGGATATTGCCATTATGGTAACAGGTACTGGAATCGTCAGTGTTATTGTCCAATTATTTGTTGTTGACCGAATAGTAAATCGTTACGGCGAGAAGACAGTGTTGAATATTTTTATTGCCGTAGCAGCCGTTGGGTTTTTCCTATCAATGTTTGCTTCTAGCTATGCCGTATTCTTTGGCATTTCACTAATTATCTTTCTCTCCTCTTCTATTCTAAGACCAGTATTAAATACGTTAATTTCGAAGTTGGCTGGGAATGAGCAAGGATTTGCGATGGGAATGAATAATGCGTATATGAGTATAGGCAACGTGGCAGGTCCCACCTTTGCTGGATTACTTTACGATGTAAACATCATCTATCCATTCGTTTTAGGATTAGTTCTGTTAATGGTTACATTACTCATTACAATCATTTGGCAAAAGCGTTCCTTAAAGGTTAAGACTGTTATGGAAAACTAGGTAGTATTAGACTGATGCGTGAATTTCATGCTCAGTCTTTTTTAATTTTAGTATTCATTTCAGATTATTTTTTGTAAAATATTATTTAGAATTCCGAAATATATATTAACAATAGACGTTTAATGGAGAGGATATCCTATGAGTGCACCATTAGCTAAAGAAGCACCAAGGCCAAGTGAACAAAAGGAAAAAATCTGGACGAGAGATTTTACATTAATATGCTTTTCTAACTTCTTTATCTTCCTAGGCTTCCAAATGACATTACCGACAATTCCGCTTTTTGTGGAACAGTTAGGCGGTAATGATCAATTGATTGGGGTAGTAATTGGGCTGTTTACTTTTTCAGCCTTATTAACTAGACCGTATGCTGGTCACATCTTAGAGACAAAGGGAAGACGTTTTGTTTACTTAATTGGGCTGGCTATATTTGTGTTATCCGTTGGCTCCTTTGGTATGGCAGCAAGCCTTTACTTCCTATTTTTCATTCGAATCATTCAAGGAGTCGGCTGGGGCTTTTCAACAACGGCATCCGGAACTATTGCCACTGACCTTATTCCCGCTAAAAGACGTGGCGAAGGAATGGGGTATTATGGTCTATTTGGAAATATTGCTTTAGCTCTTGGTCCTACACTTGGATTAGGTTTAGCGGGATTATTACCTTTTTCGCAACTCTTTATGATTTGCGCCGTACTTGGCTTAATAGCTATTATGTTATCATCTAGAATTCAGTTCCGAAAAACTCCTCCCCCTGCAATTGATACGAAAAAGAAATGGGACCTTTATGAAAAAACAGCTTTACCACCATCGTTTCTCATGTTTTTTATTACAGCAACCTTTGGGGGTATCGCATCTTTTCTACCATTATATACAACAGAAAAAGGTATTCACGGCCTACCATGGTATTTCCTCTTATATGCTTTAGCGTTAATGCTAACGAGAACTTTTTCTGGTAAAGTCTATGATAAAAGAGGACACAGAGCTGTTTTCCCAATCGGGGCACTTCTCATTGTGATTGCCATGATTCTATTAGCATGGTTACCAAATAGTTTAGTCCTTTATATCGCGGCAATTATATATGGATTTGGCTTTGGCTCTGTTCAACCAGCCCTTCAAGCATGGTCCGTACAGAATGCGCCCATAAACCGTAAAGGGATGGCAACAGCCACATTCTTTTCGTTTTTTGATTTAGGAATTGGTATCGGAGCTATTATATTTGGACAGATTGCATACTGGTTTAATTACAGTAGTATTTATATTTGCGCTGCCATTTTTGTAGCTATGGCGATTCTCTTATATTATACCGTGATTGGAAAAACAAAGGAGAATACAGCTTAATGAAGGAAGCTATTCTTTTAAAAGAAAAAATCCAAAGCCTTCCCTTTTCACCTGGTGTTTATTTGATGAAAGATTCTCAAGGTGGCATTCTTTATGTGGGGAAGGCAAAAAATATAAAAAAACGAGTTCAGTCTTATTTTCGAAGCTCAGCAAACCATTCTCCTAAAATAAAAAAGCTTGTCCAGCACTTAAATGATTTTGATTACATTCTTGTTGATACAGAATTTGAGGCATTTATGCTGGAATGTAAATTAATTAAGGAATTGAAGCCTCCTTATAATAGAATAATGAAAAATCCATTATCCTTTGCTTATATTGTTATACATATGAATGATGACTTGCGAAGGATTGAAATGACGAATAATCCAAAAGAACAAGCCGGCAATTTATGCTTTGGACCTTTTACCAACTTAAACACTATAGAAAAGAGCATTCATGGAATCCTTTCTAGCTTTAAGGTCCTCTGCAGCAATCCTCCCCATAGAGGGAGCGCCTGCTTAAACTCTAGCTTAGGATTATGTAACGGTATGTGTCTTGGGGGTTCTGCACTTGAGCAGTATCGTCATATTGTCAATCAAATTATCGCTTTACTTAATGGGACTGACAAAGGCATTTTAGATGAAATGACTTTATTGATGCTAAAGGCTTCAGAGACCTTTGATTTTGAACTGGCTGCAAAATATAGAGACTATATTGATGCAGTTCATTCACTCATTAATAAGGAAAGAGTAATTGAATTTACAGAAGAAAATAATAACATTGCTATCATTGAATACTTAAATGATCAGACAATTAAACTGTTTTTGATTAAGAGGACAGTAGTGCTTTTTGGCGAAAAATATGAGTTAGATAAGTTAGCTATTGACCAGGTAACCACGGAGATTAGGGATCAATTCTTAACTCATTTTACATCAAATGTATCTCCATCAACCATTGAGGTTAGCCGCGATGAACTAGACGAAGCTCAAATTGTTTATAGCTATTTGAAAAGCAATAAATGTCGCTATACCATTGTTCCAGACAAATGGCTTATTGAAAAAAAATCCGGCAAGCTAAGTATAGCCATTCTTGAATTATTTAAATAATATTTATTCATGTGTTGAAGGAAATCTTCAGCACATATTTTTTGGGGTAAAATCCAAACTAAAAACCTGTTGCTATTTACTTAAAGGGAGCTGGTTTGTTTGAAATGGCAAAAGAGGATTTTATCCATGATCCAACAACGACAAGATAAAAAAGTTGCCCTTGCAGTTGATACCTCAAGTTCAGAGGTAAGTACGATATTGATTAACAATATAGTAAAGTTATTCGAAACCGTTAAACCCGATACAACATTAGTCCAAGCAGATTTTAAAATCCGAAGTGTAACGCCTGCTAAAGCGGACACGATTAAATATTACACACATGGTAAATCGTCTTATACCGAGGTTTTAGAATGGGCTACGAACGAAAAGATTGATACGTTATTTTATATAACCGATGTAACGGGATTTATTTATGAGGAAATTACCGATGTTGATTATGAACTCTTTTGGCTAGTTCCAGATGAGTTCCTACCTAAAGTGCCATTTGGTAAGGCTATTAAAGTTGCTTAGTTAGCTGCCGTATTAATTAATTTTGGCATAGTTTGTCCCCCTTTTTGCATAGAGTTTTAATAAAGGGGGAATGAGCTATTTATACTTCAATTTCAACCAATAAGCTGTTGAGATATTCTGTTGCCTATGTTTATATCATATCTGGATTGATGAAATTAATCAGTGCTGATTTACAGAACTACTTTTTGAGCTTAGGATTACCTTACTCACATCAACTCATGTATATCGTTGCTTTCGTCGAACTTATATGCGGGGTTTTAATACTCATTAATAAAAGTGTAAAGAAAGCAACTATTCCATTAATCATTATTATGATTGGAGCCTTCCTAGTAACAAAAGTTCCAGTCCTGCACTCCGGCTTCATGCCCTTCGCCTTCAATGCTAGACTAGACATCATTATGCTTGTATTACTATTCATTTTATATTCACGCAACCCTTCAACACGTTAAAGCACTGGGGGACTGTCCCCCAGTGCTTTAGTGTGCTAAAAGAGTTTGATTTTCTTTTGAGGTTCTTATTTCTACGGTTAGTGAGCCTTCGTGTACGATAGCTTTAATTAATAACGGTATACCTGTTGTGTTTTCAAATCTAAAATCTAAGCCACCGTAGGAAACCGTTGCGTCCCTTCCTTTTGGTACGTATCCGACATTCAGCGAATGATGATGCCACTCTATATAAGAGACTCCTAGTTTATCAACCGCATTAAACAAAGTGGAGGATGTTTGACAAATGCCCCCTCCAATTCCATCTACGAGCTTCCCGTTTAGTATTTCTGGTGCCGGCTGATAACCGTGTGCAGCATCACTCGGTCCAACGGTTGTATTGAAAGAAAAAATATCATTTGTTCCGAGAATGATATTATTTATGGCAGCTGCTGATAACTCTATATTTTTCGATCTCCCCGCTACACCACTATTAAAATGGGTCGTATACGAGGCAATGACTACTTCGCTTAGATAAGCCGCTTCTTCGGGCCTGTAACCACTTTCAAACACATAAAGTGGTAATTCGACTGCTTCCCCCTTTTCAGAAGCGTTCATCACTTTCTCCACTAATTCTGATTCCTCTAGGATTATTCTAGGTTTTCCTTTAACAATTTCACCATTCATGCCTATTTTATCAGGAATCATTCTCTGGTCGTACCCTACACGGTTTTCAGATCCCCTTGCTAACTCGGTTACCCAGCTTTCGATCTCAGCTTTATATTTCTCGTTATCCGTTCCATAGCCCATTTCAACAGGATTAATGGTTTTTATTACTTTTTTGGTATGAGGGTCAACTACATCGACCATAATTACCTGTTCTTCTTCCTCTATTTCTATTTGCCTTTTTAGGGCTTCTTCCTTCTCTTTCTGTTCTTCTTCCACTTTCTTCTCAAGCTCGGCAATTTTCTTTTCCAATTCCTCTTCTTTTGAGGTTTTTTCCGAACATCCAATAAGACCTATTAAACTAACAACTATTATTATTGAAACAGTCCACTTCTTCACTTTCATCCCAACTTTTCTTTATTTTTTCACATTCCTCTCACTCCCTCATTCTATTCGCCCCTCTGTACCTATATTCACCTTGGACATACTTCCGATGGATATTTTGACTGCAAAAAGCTCAGGAACCTAATAGACAATTTCCTATTTCGTGTATACATTTTTTACAAATGAAATTAATATTTAGTTACTCTGAATTAAATTACTATTCTAAAAAAACTTTCTTTTCTCATTCCAAAATCAGAAGAACGTTGTCAAATCAGACTTTACAACCGTTTTAACCTTAGATTACCAAAAATAGTTTTTGACAATTTAAAACTATCAAAAGTATTATAGAATAATAAAAGGAGGTTACACCATGTCAAGCTTTAATCGACAGAAAATTGTGGATAGTGTTCCTCAAAAGGGATTCTTTGGACATCCGAAAGGATTATTCACTCTTTTCTTCACAGAGTTTTGGGAGCGTTTCTCTTATTACGGGATGAGAGCTATCCTTGTATACTATATGTATTATGAAGTCTCTAAAGGTGGATTAGGGATAGATGAAACACTAGCTCTTTCCATAATGTCCATTTACGGATCACTTGTTTACATGTCCGGAATTATAGGAGGATGGTTAGCAGACCGAATATTCGGTACTTCGAAAGCCGTTTTTTACGGTGGAATATTGATTATGTTTGGTCATATCGTCCTAGCAATTCCTGGAAGCTTCACGATGTTCATCATTTCAATGGTTCTTATCGTACTCGGAACAGGTATGTTAAAACCAAATGTTTCAACAAACGTTGGTGAAATGTACAGTGAAACCGATGAACGCCGCGACTCAGGGTTCACCATTTTCTATATGGGTATTAACATGGGAGGATTCTTAGCCCCATTAATCGTAGGTACAGTATCAGATAAGTTTAATTTCCACGCAGGATTCGCTATTGCAGCAGTTGGTATGTTCCTTGGACTATTAATGTTCGTATTAACAAAGAAAAAAAATCTTGGGCTTGCTGGAACTATTGTGCCAAACCCATTACCTTCTTCTGAAAAGAAAAAGGTCTTCACAACTGTAGGTTTAGGTATAGTCATTCTTGGAATCATATGTGCCATTTTAATTCCAATGGGACTTCTTACTTTCGCTAACTTTATCAATGTCGTTACTGTTCTTGGTATCTTAATTCCAACTATTTATTTTATCGTCATGTACCGCAGCCCTAAAACTACGGCTGTAGAACGATCACGAATAATCGCTTATATCCCATTATTTATTGCAGCTGTTATGTTTTGGGCGATTCAAGAACAAGGCTCAACGATCCTTGCAAGTTATGCAGATAAGCGCACACAATTAGATTTTGCAGGAATTCATATTTCTCCTGCATGGTTCCAATCATTAAATCCATTATTTATTATTACATTCGCACCAATATTTGCATGGATGTGGGTAAAATTAGGCAATCGTCAGCCATCCATCCCACAAAAATTTTCATTAGCACTTCTTTTCTCTGGATTATCATTCCTTATCATTCTATTACCAGGTTACCTTGGTGGGACTGATTCATTAGTTAATCCATTATGGCTTGTTTTAAGTTATTTAGTTTGTGTATTTGGGGAGTTATTATTATCACCAGTTGGTTTATCAGCGACTACTAAATTGGCACCTGCGGCCTTCTCAGCACAAACAATGAGTTTATGGTTTCTAGCAAGCGCTGCTGCACAGGCAATTAATGCACAGGTTGTTAAATTTTACTCACCTGAAACTGAAACAGCATACTTTGGTATCATTGGTGGAGCATCAATTGCACTAGGTATTCTCCTATTCGTATTTGCTCCTAAAATCCAGGGCTATATGAAGGGTGTAAGATAAGAACTATCAAAAAAAGGGTCCTTCATTAAACATGAAGGACCCTTTTTTTATTTAGTTTTTATTATACGATTCCAGTTAACAAGTAAACTGCAATGATAAAGAAAGCTGCAATCGTTTTAATGATTGTAATAGCGAAAATATCTCGATAGGACTGTTTATGTGTTAAACCAGTAATCGCTAGCAACGTAATAACAGCACCGTTATGTGGAAGTGTATCCATACCACCAGATGCCATGGAAATAACACGGTGCATAACTTCTAATGGAATACCAAATTGGTTCGCAAGCTCAATATATTTCTCCGCCATAATTCCTAATGAAATCGCAATACCGGCTGAGGCTGAACCTGAGATAGCTGAAAGGACGTTGGTCGTTACTGCTCCATTTAATAATGGATTAGTAAAAACTTTAGCAATTCCATCTCTCGCAATCGTAAAACCAGGTAAATTAGAAATAACAGCACCAAAACCATATTCTGTTGCAGAGTTCATGATTGCTAATAACGCTCCAGCAATCCCAATATTCATACCTGTTTTAAAATTAAGGATAACAGGTTTACGGTTATATAAAATGGTCGTAAGGATACCGACTATAAGTGCAATTTCTACTGACCAAATACCAACCACTTTTGCTGTTTCAATGCTTGGAAAATCTAAGCCAATCGTTGAAAAGTCAAAGCCGTTTGGATACCATTTTGGAATCCAAGTCGTAAATACTTTATTTAACACCCCAACTAGTACAACAGGAACAAAGGCAAAAATTCGACGGCTGACGCTTTCCTTTTGGTCTAGATCAATTTCAACCAACTCTTCTTTTATCGTTCCGAAAGAATCATAGCCTTCTCCAGCCTTTTCAGCCTTTTTACGACGTGAATCTAAGTACCACATACCAAGGGCAAAGATAAAGATAGCACCGATGATCCCAAGTGTTGGTGCAGCATAAAGATCGGTTTTAAAGAATGTTGTAGGAATGACGTTTTGAACTTGAGGAGACCCTGGTAGAGCATCCATTGTAAAAGTAAAGGAACCTAAAGCAATCGTTCCTGGAATTAAACGTTTAGGAATATTGGATTGTCTAAAAAGGTTTGCAGCAAATGGATAGACAGCAAATGCTACTACAACTAAGCTTACACCGCTATAAGTTAGGATGGCAGCCAATAACACAATAACTAACATAGCACGTTTACGGCCAACTAATTGAATCAGAGTTGTAGCAATAGAACGAGCTAATCCTGACATTTCTACTACTTTCCCAAAAATTGCTCCTAATAAGAAAATTGGGAAATACAATTTAATATATTCGACCATTTTCCCCATAAATACGTTTGTGAAGAACGGAAAAACCCAGTCCGGATTTGTTAATAGTACTGCAAACAATGCACAAATAGGTGCAAATATAATAACTGAAAATCCCCGATAGGCGATAAACATTAGCATACCGAGTGCTAATAGAATAATTACTAATTCCATTTTATTTCTCCCTCTATTCGTAATCCATCGATTTCTAATCTAAGAACGCTTTCAAGAAACACTTTTAGTAAGCCGATAGAAGCGAAATCAATTATCTCACCTCTATCAACCTTATATACTCTCTATTAATCTATCTTTTTTAACAATTCCTTACTTTTAAAATTAGCTTAATACAATTTTACTTTTTGCAATTTCTGCAGCTACTTCAACGATCATATCCTCTTGACCGCCAACAACTTTACGTTTTCCTAATTCTACTAAAATATCACGTGAATCAACGCCGAATTTTTCAGCAGCACGCTTAGCATGAAGAGCAAAGCTTGAGTATACACCAGCATAACCAAGTGTTAAGCTATCCTTTGTGATCTCTTGTGGGACTGGTAATAACGGTGCAATGATATCCTCTGCTAAGTCCATCATTTTATATAAATCGACCCCAGTTTTTACACCCATACGTTCAAGAACGGCTACTAATACTTCTGTTTGTGTATTACCAGCGCCCGCACCTAAACAACGAACACTTCCATCGATATAAGTAGCACCTTCTTCGATTGCCACTAGTGTATTAGCCATCGCTAAAGATAAATTGTTATGGCCATGGAAACCAATATTTACTCCTACTGACTGTTTAAGGGCATGAATACGTTCACGAACTTGGTTAGGTAATAAATAACCCGCTGAATCCACAACATAAACAGTATCCGCACCATAACTCTCCATTAACTTCGCTTGTTCCACTAGTTTGTCCACGGGAGCCATATGATTCATCATTAAAAATCCTACCGTTTCCATTCCTAGTTCCTTTGCATAAGCAATATGCTGTGGAGCCACATCGGCTTCCGTTACGTGCGTAGCTATACGAGCCATTTTTGCTCCAAGATTTGCCGCCTCTTTTAAATCATGCAAAGTACCTATTCCTGGTAAAAGCAAAACAGCCACCTTGGACTTATCTGCAACAGAAACTGCTGCTTCAATTAATTCCATTTCATTTGTACGTGAAAGGCCATATTGCAAGGAAGAACCTGCTAACCCATCTCCATGAGATACTTCTATATAAGGGACATTGGCATCATTTAATGCTTTTGCTACTTTAAGTACTTGTTCAACGGTATATTGATGCGCAACAGCATGACTTCCATCACGCAACGCAACTTCTGTGATTTGAATATCTCTTGTATTTGTCATTTGAAAAATTCCCCTTTCTACAGTTTAAACTGTTTCTTTCATTATTAATTTTTGAGCAAATGCTTCAGCAATTTTGACACCAGCTGAAGTCATAATATCAAGATTTCCTGAGTATTTAGGTAAATAGTCACCTGCACCTTCCACTTCAAGGAAGATGGTCACTTTATTTCCTTCAAAAATAGGCTCTGTACGAAGTCTATAGCCAGGCACATACGTTTGAACCACTTTAACCATTTCATCAATGGATTGTCTTATTGCTTCTTCGTTCATCGTTCCATCTTCTACTAGTGTATAAACTGTATCACGCATCATAATAGGAGGCTCTGCAGGATTCAATATCATAATCGCCTTACCTTTTTTCGCGCCTCCAACTTCTGCAATCGCACGAGAAGTTGTTTCGGTAAATTCATCAATGTTAGCACGAGTTCCAGGGCCAGCACTTAGGCTAGCAATCGTAGCAACAATTTCTGCGTATTCTACTGAAGATACACGGTTTACTGCATGTACCATCGGAATAGTTGCTTGTCCACCACATGTAATAAGATTGATATTATCTTTATCTAAATGATCTTCAATATTTACAGCCGCACACACTAGCGGTCCTACTGCTGCAGGAGTCATATCAATTACTTTAATTCCAGCCTCTTTTAAAACTTTTGCATTATAAAGATGAGCTTTCGCTGAAGTGGCATCAAAGACAATATCAGCTTCTAATTCTGGATCTGCTAGAAAGCCATCAATCCCTGTATGAACTCCTGCATACCCTAATTCTCTTGCACGACGTAATCCGTCTGATTGAGGGTCAATTCCTATAACAGCTGTTAGCTCTAAAGTTTTAGAACGTCCAAGCTTTATCATTAAATCCGTACCAATATTACCTGAGCCAAGAATAGCAACTTTTACTTTTGACAAGATTCTTCTCCTCCTAAAAATAGATATCTATTTATGTCTTTTTCCTAAAAGATGATTAGCCTTTATAACCTATGTTTTTTGAAATTTCTAATGCTGCTGCTTTGATTCCTTCTATTACCTTAGGGAGTCGTTCCTCATCCAGCCTCATTTTAGGTGCAGCACAGCTTATTGAAGCGATTACATTCCCTTGATGATTAAATATAGGCGCTGCTACACATTTAAGGCCTAACTCTATCTCTTCATCATCGGTAGCGAAGCCTTGCTCCCGTATAGAAATTAAATGTTCTTTAATTTCTTGGATATCAGTCATGGTGAATTCTGTAAACGATTTCAAAACGACTGTTGATAAAATTCTATCTACCTCTTTTTCACTTAAATAAGCAAGAATCGATTTCCCGACGCCTGTACAATGAAATGGAGCTCTTTTTCCTATATGGGAATAAATTGTAAGAGCACTCGGTCCTTCTACTTTTTCAACATAAACCAGTTCATCACGTTGTAATGTGACTAAGTGGACGGTTTCATTTAATTCTGCTACCAAATTACTAATAATTGGCCTTGCAATTCCTCTAATATCAAGATATTTGCCCACAAAATTACCAAGTTCAAAAAGTTTAATACCTAACTTGTACTTCAAATCATCTGGATTTTGTTGAAGATAGCCTCTATGTTCTAAGGTCTTAATAATTCCGTGAACCGTGCTTTTAGATAAATTTAAATGCTGACTAATCTCTTTGACACTTAATTCTGGACTTGTACTTATAAATAATTCGAGGATATCAGCTGCCCTTTCAATCGATTGAATTAAACGTTCAGACATTATCATCCCTCTTTCGTCGTTCGACATTATCGAATAGCGTTCGTATATAATCAAATCGATGTGTTTATGCTAACTCTTTTTTTTTATTATGTCAATATACTTTGAATTCAAACTGTATTAACAAATAGGGAAATATCCTTCGAACACTCGCTATTACTCACGTTCTTGTTATGGTGGGAATTAATACCATAATAAGTAATGATTGTTAAAGATGATTTTGTTATAAAAAAGAGCCAAATCCCTTAAGGGATCTGGCTTATATTATCTCAAATTGTTTAAAACCCGTTTTATCAGGTATAAAATCTAACGTTTTATTTCTGAAATAGTGGCACTCACCTTTGTCGATGATAAAACTCATCTCATCTACTATCATTTCATCATCATTTGGCAGAATAGACTCTTCTAGCCGTAATTTCAGTTTCATAAAACAGCTTTTACGCATTTGTAACCGGATTAATTGATTATTATTTGCATCCTTTAATCTGTTTTGTAGTTCTGCTTTTGCTGCTTCAGTTACAATAAACACAAAAATCCCCCACTTTTTTGTTACTATCTATATCCCTATCCTCGATATTTGATTGCCAGTCCTTTTAAGAAATTTCTAGCGTATCGATCACCGCACTCTTTGTAATTTTTATGCCCTTCTTTTCTTAATAGAGCACTTAATTCACCTTTTGTAATATTAACTCCAGCAGTTGCTAAAATATCAATCATATCCTCGCTAGTTAATGCTAGTGCTATCTTCAATTTTTTTAGTAATAGATTATTAACTCTTTCTTTAGTCTTTATTGAAGGTGCCGTCTCTGGAGCTTGTCCTGGTTTTGGGTCTTGTTTCCCTCTTTTAAAGGTTATAAAGCCATTTAAGAAGGATTCTAACATGCTATCATTGCATTTTATTTGGTCTTCATTTTCTTCAACATCACCAAATTCAGTTTCATTATAGTCATCATCTTTTGATTTTGTTAGTATCTTCAGCACTTCGTCTTTTGTTACTTCGATACCACCGAGCTTAAAGATTTCTACCATATCTTTATTTTTTATATCTAGCGCATACCTTAAGCGAATTAAAATATCATTATTTTCCATATTATCCTCCATTAAACTCCTTTTTTACAGTTCATATTTTTTGTCATCTTATATGCAAAAATCATGAACTTGAGTTTTAAATATTGATTAGGGAATAGTTCAGGAACCTCTTCCCACTTTCTTATTTTACTTCTTATCTTTACCATATCATAATTTTAATTGACCTTTATTATGATATTTTATTGATAAGGAATGAAAAAAACACATTTATCCCAAATTAGAGATTCTCTAATTGACAATATATTTATATAGTATTTACATTAACCATGTTCACTAGTTGTTAACAACTATCACTTTTATCATTAATATCTCGAATTCGAGAAATAGGAATCAAATTATTATCAATATTTAATATCGGAAAGGTGATTCTACAGGGGAGTGAAACGGAATTAAACTTTCTAATACGGAAACTATAATATAGTATACCAAACTCAGAAATTGGAGGAACTTAGCATGAAATTACAAAATAAAGTAGCGATCATCACTGGGGCAGCACAAGGAATGGGTGCTATGCATGCTCGGAAATTTGTTGAAGAAGGCGCAAAAGTTGTTATTACCGATATTAATTTAGAAGCAGCTCAAAAGTTAGCAGATGAATTAGGACAAAATGCAATTGCTTTGAAACTCAATGTATCAAAGGCTGATAATTGGAAGGAAGTTGTAGAAAAAACGGAGGAAAAATTTGGACCAGTCACAGTATTAGTTAATAATGCAGGAATTGGCATTTTTAAACCATTGGAAGAACTAACAGAAGAAGACTTTAGATTAACATTTGAAATCGATGAATTAGGCGTATTTTTAGGTATGAAGACAGTCGTACCTTCTATGAAAAAAGCAAATGGTGGGTCTATTGTTAACATCTCATCAGTTGACGGTTTAGTAAGTGCGCCCACAGCAATTGCTTATAGTGCATCAAAACATGCTGTCACTGGTATGACAAAGGGTGCCGCCGCTGAACTAGGTCAATTCAACATCAGAGTGAATTCAGTTCATCCTGGAGTTATTGAGTCTCCTATGGCTGAACAAGGTGATGTAGCTGAAATTATTAAAAAATTAGAACAAGACATTCCGTTAAGAAGAAGAGCAAAAACAGAAGAAGTTTCCAACTTGGTTATTTACCTTGCTTCAGATGATTCAAGCTATTCAACAGGTTCCCAATTTGTTGTAGATGGCGGTATGATTTCAGATCTATAATTTCTAACTTCTATTCTATGATAATTTGAAGAAACTTCTTACAACACTAGAACTAAACAGGATATAGCAGTCTGACAAGACAGACTGCTATATTGAGGTCTATTAGTAATCGACTAATTACCCTATTTTATAATTCATTAAGTTTTAGAATGGATGTAACAATAAACTTTGCATCTAATCCCACACCACAAACTAAGGCGGAACCTCTTTGATATTGCCAAGGAAGACCGATAAAATATAATCCTTTAATTGGGCTTACCCCTCTTTCATGGATTGGTTTTCCATTAGGCGACGTGACCCCATCTATGTTAATCCACTCATAAGACGGAATAAAACCTGTTGACCAAATAATATTCTCAACAACTTGTGTATCATTATCTTCAAACATCACTACGTTTCCATCAGCTTTTATTACCCTTGGCTTAATCATAATCCGATTATCAGAAATTAATTTTTTTAGGTCAGATCCGAAAATTGGGTCACTTTGTCTTTGAAACCATTTGCCTTTTCTAGTATCAATCCCAGCGTACAATAATCCAACCATTTCTAACCAATTAAAGATGCTTCTCCCTAACAAACGAAGCGGTAAAAACTTAAAGGGATGACTAACGGCTAACGTTACATTTCTCTCTTTTGCTAATTCTACTGCAATTTGCGCACCAGAATTTCCTCCACCAACAACTAATACTGAACCGCTACGTAATTGATTGGGGGAAAGATAGGAGGAGGAATGTATTTGAAATAAATTTTTCTCGGTATGATTACTCATGAACGAAGGAACAAATGGCTTTTGAAAAGCTCCTGAGGCAATTACAATTTGCTTGGAATATATTACGCCTTGATTGGTTGTAACTTCAAAGTCATCTTGGTTTTTGTTTATCTTTAAAACCGATGTATTTAATTTTACTGGTAAATTAAAGTGGTTCACATACTTTTCTAGATAGTCAGCCATATCATCTTTTGAAGGAAACTCATCTGCAGAACCTTCCATTTGCATACCAGGTAAGGAGCTATATTGGCGTGGAGTAAATAATACTAATGATTCATATCTTTTTCTCCAGGATTCTCCAATTCTATGATTTGATTCTAATAGGACGAACGATAGTCCTTTATTTTTCAAGAAATATCCGATACTAATGCCCGCTTGCCCGGCCCCAACTACGATTACATCATAATTATCCATTTCAATTAGCTCCCCCTCGAAAACATCATCCCTTACTATATCTTACTACGTATTTGTTTTAATCCTATAATGATATAAATGGCCAACAGAATTATTCCTGCAGTCATTAAAGTCACACTCTTATTGATATATCCTAATAGGAACATAGGTACTGTTGATGGAGTCAAATATAATAGATTTAACGTATGATTCTTCTCCAAAAGAAAAACTCCTTGAGTTTTTTGTTGTAAGCTGTTCACCTTTTCATAGTACAGGTAATTAATCAGTCCATCGAAAAAATCTCGTTCCAATAATCGTCGAAACAATAAGGATTCCTGCTAATACAATTAAATCCACTAAAGCACCGGCAGTAAAAAGTGAGCCGTTCCAACCATCCCTTAATACATTTACTACATACGTTAGAGGTATGATCACAGCAGATTTTTGCAAAATTTCCGGAAAGGCGTCTAAAGGAATCGTTGCTCCTGATAAAAACATCATCGGATACATGGCAATCATCGCAATCCCTAAAGCTGTTTGCATACGCTTGGCAAGGCTAGATACAATAAATCCGATTGAAAAAAACGTGATGGAACAGAAGGTTAGTGCAATAAAGAACTGTAACGGATGCTCTGTTATTCCTGCTCCAAAGCCAAATTTGGCAATCAATAATATTTCAATTGCACCTACATAAATCGCGAAAAATCCCTTTATTATAGTTGCTGTAAAGATAGCTTTTTGATTAAGGGGAGTTCCTTTTAATCGTTTATAAACTCCTTTCTCTCTATCGATGACCACTTGGAGTCCCATGGAGAAAAAAGCTGTTGTAAAAATAATAATCGCAATCATACTTGGAATATAGGCTTGAAAATAATCCAGACCATCGTAGGAATCCGATTTAAACATCATGCCGAACACAACAAAGCTAACGGCTGGTACAATAAATGTAAATAATAACGCTAATGTCTCCCGAAAAAATAATTTCATTTCCATTTTGGTATGAACTAATACTGTTTGCATAGTTATTCCTCCCTTTTATACTCCTACCGCATATTGTAAATAAACATCTTCCATCGAACCTTCACCATCTAGCAGAGAGTTGATTAAATTTTTGGGTTGATCACAGGCAACAAGATGGCCCTTTTTAATAATTGCGATACGGTCGCAATGTCTCTGCGCTTCATCCATATAATGAGTCGAAAGAATAATCGTTTTACCTTCTGCACGAAAACGGTTAATACAATTCCACAACTCTAGGCGTGCTTGAGGATCCAAGCCTGTAGTTGGTTCATCTAGAAAAATAATCTCAGGATCATTCACTAGTGCAAGAGCTAATGAAGTACGCTGCTGCCATCCACCAGAAAGGTTTTTCACATATTTATTGAGATAAGGCTCAAGTCCTAGAGCTTGAATGATCTCCTGTAGATCTCTTTTTTTATCATAATAAGAACTGAATAATTCAAGTGCCTCTTTGACTTTAATGCGATCGTATAGAGCAGTTTGTTGAAGTTGAATACCAATTTTTTGCTTGATTTCATAAGACCCATCCATTATATCTAATCCAAGAACCTTTACAGATCCACTTTCAGGTGTACGTAATCCCATCATGATTTCTAGGGTTGTAGATTTCCCTGCTCCATTTGCACCGATAATACCAAGCACTTCTCCTTTGTTTACTCTAAGCGAAATACCATCAACCGCCTTTACATTTCCATAGCTTTTGCGTATATTTTCAAGTTCAATAACGATTTCCTTCATTCATAACACCCTTTCCAATGTTTGTTCCTCATTTCCATAACTTTATATTACAAGTGCAATCTTAAATTAAGCTTAACTGAACCATATTTTACTATTAAAATCATTCCTTTTAGGCTAATAAAATGATTTCCAATGCAAAAAACCGCTATTGATATGAAAATCAACAGCGGTTTCTAATTATTAAGTCTGATTTACTTCTCATTCTAGTTTCCAATTTCTATTGGTAGTTCCATAATAAAGTTCGTCTTACCTCTTTCTGGACTTGTATCTAAAGTTAACTTACCACCATGTCTTTCCAGTATTTTTTTTGTAATGGCTAGCCCTAAACCAGAACCACCATCATTCATCCTGCTTTTATCTCCTCTTACAAAAGGGTCAAATAGTGTTTCAGCAATTTCCTCTTTGATACCTACACCATTATCACCTAACTCCATTTTTATTGAATTAAATGTTTTTCTCAAACGAATATAGACCATCGTTTTATTTGGGTTATATTTTATCGTATTTTCTAAAATGTTTGATATAGCCCTATATAGAAGTTTTTGATCAAAAAGATATAACATCTTCGTATTGGGGATATCAATTTCAAGTTCCATTTCCTTTTCTAAAAACAATTCATAGTATTCCACTATAACTCCCCTAAAAAACTCACATATATCACTTTCTGCCTTTTGAATGGGGAAATCAGGGCTATCTAACTTTGAAAACATAAACAATTCATCGATCAAAGTGGTCACTCTAATCGACTTATCATAGATATACTTCATGTATTTTTTCTTCTGTTCCTCATCTTCAATGACTCCTTCGTATAAGGCTTTCGAGTAGCCTTGTATCGTAGTCATGGGCGTTTTGAGATCATGGGAGAGATCGGCCAGCATTCTTTTTTTACTTTCCTCAAGAATCGTCTTTTCTTCATTTTTCCTTTCTAACTCTTTTGCCACACGTGTAAGATTTTCATTTAATTCCTTATACCGTAAGGAGCTCTTCATAATAAATGGGAGGATACTTCCTCCAAACAATGGCGGTATCATTGTTAATACTACATAAAATGGATGAACAAACACCGTTTTATAAATCAGATATAAACTGATGACAGTAAAGAACCCACATAACCAATACATCCATTTCAATGGCAAACGAGCAATCTGAAACACAAAGACAAAAATGATATAGATGTACATCGGATTGTAAAAATAGCCAAACATAACCGTAATGACCATTTCTGCAGCTACTAAGTAGTTAGTTATCCGAGTGCTCCAAAAAGCATGCCTATATGCAAGAACAAAAACAATCAATAACAAGAGCCCTGGGTATAGTTTATTGGGTGGCTCCTGAAGCATAAAGTAGATTGGTATTATCATATTTCCTAGATAAATGTATGGAAAAAACCCTTCTTCAGGTGGAAATATTTTCTTAAGAAGATAACTCAACATGAACCATTCCTTAAATTTTTTTTTCTAATTTGTAACCTAATCCTCTCACCGTTTTTAGATAAGCTGGTTTTTTAGGATTCTCTTCAATCTTTTCTCTAATTTTGGAAATGTGGACATTGATTGTGTTGTCACCATCTCCATCTATGTAATAATCATTCCAAGCTCTCTCAAAAATCTGTTGTTTCGTAAAAACTCTCCCAGGTGAATCCATTAATAGTTCTAAAATTTTGTATTCTATTTTCGTTAATGGGATCACCACTCCATTTCGAATAATGGAAAAAGCATCTTCATCTAAAATAAGATTTCCGACCGTTTTTTTACGAGTATCTGGGATATTTGTTTGTTGTGAATCTTCATTAGAATAATTATAACTTCGTCTTAAAAGAGCTTGAACTCTTGCAACAACCTCTAAGGGATTAAATGGTTTTTGGATAAAATCATCTGCTCCTAACCCGAGACCCAAAATTTTATCATGATCCTCATTTTTCGCAGATATGATAATAATAGGGATGGCATGTGTTTCTCGCACCTTTTTAATCAATTGGTACCCATCAATAATAGGCATCATAAGATCAACTAGAATTAAATCTATTTTATGATTGTGAATAGCCCGAATCGCCTCATTACCATTCTCCGCTTCTATAATATGATAACCGTCCTTTTCTAGATAAAGACTGATTAGTTCTCTAATTTCAGGTTGGTCATCTATGATTAAAATTGTTCTAGTCACAACCTAACCCTCCTAATCTATAAAAATTACTTTTCCTATATTATAACAAGTGATAATAGGACTTAATAGAAAATAATGTAAATAGTCTGAACAATCCTTTTCCCGCCAAATCAAAAAACCAAGGAAATCTATTCCTTGGTTTCACACTTTTAATTTTTCCTTTTCGATCGCTTTTAATCGAACGGCTTCTGGTAATCTATTATTGAAGTATTAATAATGCAGCGAAATTGAAGAAATCAGTAATTAAAAATATTAGGCAAAACACACTCTTACGCTACCTTCTTTTTGTGCGGTTGCTAAACAGTTTAGTATAAAAGTCAGGATTTGTTTTTGATCCCAATCTAAAGATACACTTTCTGATAGTGAATCACTATTAAAAAATTTTTTGTAGGCATTTATAGCCTTTTCAATTTGTTGTTTGGTGAAGGCAGAACTGTCGCCTGATCCACTAACTCCTGCATAGAAATTATTTGCATCAAGTAAATGATACAGTATGGTAGCATTATAATTCCCCATGCTAAAACGAGCATAAGCAATTTCTTCCCCTTCTTTATTGAATCCTGATATATCATGACCCATTGATAAACCTCCTTTAAAAATAAATTCCAAGAAAATCAGAGACCATGAGACCAACAGTAACCTAGAATTTCCTTTACGATTTCCCTCATGACCATGAATTGCGCATTTAATTGGTTTAGAATGGTACTTTATTGATCCTCTACCGTTACGTTTATGCCATCTTACTCAAAACTGCTTGCATAACAGCATTCCTCTTTTAATAACTTCGAATGAATCGGCAACATCCCCAGCTATACTAGTTATTAAATGTATCTACTCGCTTCAGCATTTAACAGAAAGTTAAGAAATAATAGTAGGATTAAAATGATGAAAATAAAAGGGGAGGATTGCGGTTTTAATAGAATGGGGCTTCAATTTCAAAAATTAACTTTTACCGTTGTTTTGACAATTTTCACCTCTCTTCCGGTAAAATTATAGCACACCGTATTTAATAATTTTTTTTTTTGCACTAACGGTTTTCTACATTTTTGTGAACATTTTGATAAAACAAAAAATGAAACGCCCAATCCACCTTATAGCAAAGCGTACTGCCAATCACACAAAAATGACCCCTATCCTTTTTTTAGATAGAGGTCATTTTTGTTTGCTTTATTTATTTAACATTCCACCAATCGTTTGAATGCTGGTTACTTCTTCTTTGACTAATGTATCAAGAAGTTGTTTTTGGCTTTCTAAAGCTTGTTCAAGCGTTTTTACTTCCTCTGCAACGTTAGCATTCGGTTGGTCACGTTTTGCTATTAGCGAATTAATTGGATCAAATAAATCCACATGTCCTACAACTCGTCCAGCTCCCCACATCAGTCTGTCTGCCGGTTGATCTAAAACATAGTCCGTGAAGTAGTCATATACTTCTCGTTCCCAATCATAAGTGTACCAGTTGTTATCAATTTTCCATAAGTACTCATCAAGTGCCGTACCAATTTCACCATTCTTTAATGCTTCGATTGATAGAGACAGGTTTTCAATATTATTTTGGGCATGTTGATGGGGGAAAATTAGCTCATCTTCCCATGTTAATTTTAATAATTGATCTTGCGCTACTTTGTAAACATCTAATAATTTTGTATTAAGCGCTCTACTTTCATCATAAAGTTTTTGAGCTGCTTCTGTGTCGTCTTCATCTAGAGCTTTTCGGTAGCTATCATTTACGCTCTTTACTTCTTCATTTACTTTGTTTGCTAAACCAATCGCTTCATCCACTTTTACCACAAGCTCGTCTGATTTTACACCAGCTTGTTCAAAGACTTCCTGCTTGATGGAATCTTTTAAAGCATTTAACCGTACTGTAAAATCTAATGGCACGACAGCTGTTTGGTCATAATAAATGGCCAGCATTCCGTATAAATTATGGTGGAATAAGAATGCTTTTTCATTATATGTTTCTTCTGTATCAAATTGTGAATGATAATGTGTTCTCATAAAATCACTATCTTGGAAATCATTACGTAATGCTGGAACGCCTGCGATTGAGTAAGAGAAATCGTCTGACCAAGTGCGTAATGGTGACACGACTGATACTCCATCTTTATAAACACCTTCTACTGCAGGAACCGTTTTTGCAAATGTTTCTAAGTATGGTTTTAACTCATAAATAGAGCGAATTTCTTCACTTGTTGTATGTTCATACGCCGGAAGTTCGAAGTTGATATTCGCAACTGCCTTTCCTACCCATTCAGGATGGATTCTAAAGATTTGGTTGTACGCACCCGTTGACCAGTCATAGCGAGTATCGGAAACTCCCCACTCCTCCGCTGCAAGTGCATTAAAAATAATTGTTTTCTCTGGTTGGTAGCCACTATCCACTAACCCTTTTGCAATTCCAAGCATTAGTGCAATCGCGGCATTATCATCTTGGAATCCTGCAAAGTAAGAATCATAGTGTGCTGACAGAATAATATATGATTCTGGGTCTTTTCCAATGATTTTCCCATAGTAGTTATACGATTTGCCATCAAACTTGACAACAGATTTCGCATCAAAGTTCACCTTATATGAACCTGTTTTACTTGCTTTGATTGCTTCTTTTAATACATTGGCGTCTGTTTGTGACATTGAAAATACAGGCGCGTCATCAGGACCACAAATATCTTGTGCATTCAAGGCATCTGGACTCACTTCAGAATAGCCACCGTTTTGAACAGCAATCACAGCCGCTGCACCTTTCAAGTGGGCTTGGTACGTCGGGTAAGTAACCCACCATTCTGTGCGTTGATTAATATCTATTAAAACAAGTTTGTCTTTAACATCTAATTCAGCAAGGTCATTTTTTGTACCTCTTCCAGCATAGACTACCTCATATTCTTTTTCACCTTGTGAATCAAAATTGATTTGATAGCCACCTAACACGGCTTCGTATTTCTTACCATTTACATCTGTAAAGGATAAGTCGGCATTCTCAAATTCCCATGTATCTAATGTAAATTCATCTCGAGTTACTTCTGTTAACCCGATGTTTTTCATTTCTTCGTAAATTTTATTACCTGTTTTAATTTCTGCTTCCGAACCAGCAGTACGATAGCCTAATTTTTTATTCGTTTTGAACTCTTCTAAACTCTTTGCAAAGTTGAATGAATAGTCTAAATCTACCTTTTCTAAATAGTCTTTACTTGCTTTATCAAACACGCCATTTGTTGCTGTTTCGCTAGGCGCTTTTTTCGGATCTTTCTCGCTTGCTTCTTCTTTACAAGCTGTCAAGACTGTTAAAACAACTAGCATTAATAAAAGAAAACTCCATTTTATCTTCATTTTTCGTGTCAACCTTCCCTCCATTGTTATTACTTGTCTAATTAAACAATGTTTACCTTTTTATTTCAATATAATTTTATAGTATACTACTAAACTAATCCAAAGCTGATTACGACAATAGACATTAAAAATTTTATCCACTTTCAAATTTCTAAACTGCGGAGGTATTTAATATAATTGGGGTCTGTCTTCCGATATAGTAAAGCGTTAATTCATTGGGAGACTGTCCCTTTGATTTCCGTGAAGACCCGAAAAGTCTTTTCCAGTACAAATTCACACAAATAAAAGAGCCCAGTCCATTTAAGTGACTAGGCTCAAGTGAGTTTACAGCTTCTTACTGAGTGTGGTGGGTTGATTATATTCTTAAGACCTTTTTCTTTCAGAAAACAGACTTGATCAAATCAAAGTTGCCGGCTGTAAAGGAATTCTCTCACTTTTTGAGAGTTACATCATTTTACTGTCCCGTCCTATCAATTTTCTATTTCAAAGTTATCAAGCAATGCACGCACTTCATTTGTTGATTTCGTGTTCATCAATTGGTTTCTTAATTCGGCAGCTCCAGGGAATCCTTTGACATAAATTTTGAAAAAGCGATGAAGCCCTGTGATTGAACGTGGCAGTACTTCCGCATATTGATCTTGAAGATCAAGCTGCAGTCTTAAAAGATCAAGGTATTCTTTACTACTATGCTCTTTAGGCTCTTTTTCAAAAGCAAAAGGATTTTTAAAAATACCTCTTCCAATCATTACGCCGTCAATTCCATATTGTTCAGCAAGCTGCAGCCCAGTTTGACGGTCAGGAATGTCACCATTGATGGTTAGTAGCGTATTGGGTGCAATACGGTCACGTAATTTTTTGATTTCCGGAATTAACTCCCAATGTGCATCTACTTCGCTCATTTCCTTTCTTGTACGTAAATGGATAGAAAGGTTCGCAATATCCTGTTTTAAAATATGCGTTAGCCACTCCTCCCACTCCTGAACCTCCTTAAAGCCCAGTCGTGTTTTCACACTAACAGGCAGTCCGCCGGCTTTTGCTGCTTGAATAAGTTCGGCCGCAACATCTGGACGCAGAATAAGGCCACTACCTTTCCCTCTTGATGCTACATTCGGAACAGGGCAGCCCATATTAATATCGATACCTTTAAATCCTAGCTCAGCCATGCCAATACTCATTTGCCGAAAATATTCGGGATTATCCCCCCAAATATGTGCCACTATTGGTTGCTCATCTTCTGTAAAAGTCAATCGGCCACGCACACTTTTCATGCCCTCTGGATGACAATAGCTATCCGAATTTGTAAACTCAGTGAAAAATACATCCGGCCGTCCGGCTTCACTTACTACGTGACGAAATACTAAATCTGTCACATCTTCCATTGGAGCAAGTACAAAAAATGGTCGTGGTAAATCACGCCAAAAATTATCTATCATTTTAAATTCAAATCCTCTCATAAGGGTTACTATGTCCACCCGTAATCCCAAATTCTAGAAGCAAAAATGCACCTATTTCTTTTACACTTATACCATGTCTAAGTACATTTTATCAAACTAACATCACTGTCTCTTTAAAACCAAATTTATCCTGTTAAAATTCACCTGATTAACAGCATTTCACTGTTAAATTTAAAATAAGGAGTTTGTTTAGAACACAACCAATTCTTTCATTTTTTGTATAACTATTCCCACATAAGAAAACCTCATTTCTTACATCCTGATTCGGTAGTATAATAGACTCTTACCGATTGGAATAGGTCCAAATAAATATTATTCCAAAAATATTTAAATAAAAAGCAGCAGACTTTAATTTAGCCCAAAAATCGAATTACTTTTTTTAATAAATATAACTTCAAGATAGAAAAAGCAGTCTAAATCTAGTAAGATATCCACATGTGACATTAGAGAAGGAGTTAAAAAAATGAGCGTATTAAACGTACAAAATTTAAGTCACGGTTTCGGTGATCGTGCGATTTTTAATAATGTGTCTTTTCGCCTTTTAAAAGGAGAACACGTTGGACTAGTTGGGGCAAATGGTGAGGGTAAGTCTACATTCATGAATATTGTGACTGGGAAGTTGCAACCCGACGAGGGGAAAGTGGAATGGTCACGAAAGGTTCGTGTTGGTTATTTAGATCAGCATGCTGTACTTCAAAAAGGTACGACGATGCGTGAAGCTTTAAGTACTGCATTTCAATATCTATTTGATGCTGAAGCAGAGATCAATGAACTTTATGCAAAAATGGGTGATGAAGGTGCTGATATTGATGCCCTGCTTGCTGAAGTTGGAGAGCTACAAGAAACATTAGATAGTAATGATTTCTATCAAATTAATTCAAAAGTTGAGGAAGTTGCTCGTGGTCTAGGGTTAGACGACGTTGGACTCGATCGAGATGTAGATGATCTTAGCGGCGGGCAACGTACGAAAGTTTTGTTAGCTAAGCTTTTGCTAGAAAAGCCCGAAATCCTATTACTGGACGAGCCTACGAACTATTTAGATGAACAGCACATCGAATGGTTGAAGCGCTATTTACAGGAATATGAGAACGCATTTATCTTGATTTCACATGATATCCCATTCTTGAACAAAGTTGTTAACTTAATCTATCACATGGAAAACCAAGAGTTGAATCGCTATGTTGGTGACTATGATAACTTCTTAAATATTTATGAAATGAAGAAGCAACAGCTAGAATCGGCTTACAAGCGTCAACAACAAGAAATTGCTGGTTTGAAAGATTTCGTTGCTCGTAACAAGGCAAGTGTTGCGACTCGTAATATGGCGATGTCTCGTCAGAAGAAGCTCGATAAAATGGAAGTTATTGAATTGGGGAAAGAAAAGCCGAAACCAGAGTTTAATTTCAAAGAAGCTCGTACAGCTAGTCGTTGGATTTTCACGGCTGAAGATCTTGTTATTGGTTACAATGAACCACTTTCTCGCCCTCTGAATTTAAAAATGGAACGCGGACAAAAAATTGCATTCGTTGGTGCAAACGGTATTGGTAAGTCTACTCTTTTAAAAAGTATTCTTGGGTTGATTAATCCGCTGAAGGGTAAAGTGGAACGTGGTGAATATCAATACATTGGTTACTTCGAGCAGGAAGTGAAACAGTCCAACTACAACACTTGTATTGAAGAGATTTGGAGCGAGTTCCCAGGTATGAATCAGGCTGAGGTCCGTGCTGCTCTTGCAAAATGTGGATTAACGACGAAGCATATTGAAAGTAAGGTCGAAGTCCTTTCTGGTGGAGAAAAAGCCAAAGTTCGTTTGTGTAAAATTTTAAACACAGAAACGAATTTATTAATTCTAGACGAGCCTACCAATCACTTGGATGTGGATGCAAAAGAAGAATTGAAGCGTGCTTTAAAGGCATATCGCGGAAGTATCTTGATGGTATCCCACGAGCCTGATTTCTATCGTGAAATTGCGACCGATATTTGGAATTGTGAGGATTGGACTACGAAAGTGTTTTAAATAAAGATTTAAGGGGTATCCAATACTTGGGTACCCCTTTATTATGGCTGTTTTGCAATAATTGTTGTTATGTTTAGATAAATTCTTTTGAGTTTTACCTAATCACCTTTTATTCGGACAAGATGACCCATAATTCTCTCCATAACCGAGTGGAGCTGGCCCTATTGATTCCAATAAGCGGAGATTTTCCGGTTAAACTGCGAATAGAGCTCTTTTCGGGCTAAATAAGGGGAGATTTTCCGGTTATGTCAAGCAAATTCCCCTTTTTTAACGTTTTTCTAGTCAATAGGCGGAATATCTCCGTCTATTTTAGCTATTTTTGATTTTATCTTTTAATTAAGCGGAATTTTTCCGTCTATTTATC
>NZ_CAKJTG010000030.1 GCF_917563885.1 Pseudoneobacillus rhizosphaerae | reverse complement strand
AGTTAAAAAAGTCTACACTAAATTAATTTTATTGCTTATACTGTACTACAACAACTTAATCAATCATAGTCTGTATTATAAAAAGGAGGAATTGGAAATGTTACAAAGTCCAGTTAAATTTTTTAGAAATTTACCAAAAAAGATTTGTGCGGAATGTGGCCAAAATATTCACGAACAAGCTGAATCCTATCTACTAGAGTGCGATCGTTGTTTAGCAAAGAAACAAGAATAGAAATACACAAAAAGCTCACTGGTATTTATCCAGTGAGCTTTCTTAACATCTTCGGGGACCCAACCATTAACATCGGCCATTTTCAAATACCAATGTGTGTCTGTTCCGTACTAGAAAGAATTTTTTCTGTTGAACCAGAAATTATTTCAATCAAATCGAAACAAAACCATTCTTTGAATCTTACCTAAAGACTCATTTTTTTCGGTCCATTTTAAATAAAGTATTTGTAGGTTTAATTCTCAATCCACTTTCCTACTTAAAAAGATGAATCAAGCTAATTTTCCTAATTACACCATCAGGTTAGTACTGAAATTTCACTCGAATATTTCCTTGAGCTTTTGGCTGAGAGAACTTATCTAATACGTATATGACTTATTAGGTAAAAGAAAGTTGTCTCTCCAATAAAATTTCGACCTGATGTTTCATGTAATTTAAAAAGTGATGAATCTTTTCAGGAATTTGGTAATGAGTAATCGCCTAAAAATCTTTTTAACGGACGTCAGTTTAAAGCTATTCATTTGTCATCGTTCACGTATTAGACGGAACGAACACTAAATGGTTGAGCCTCCGAAGATGTTAATTCCTTACACTCATATTATAACACCATTCAAGATTATTACTCTTATGATTTGTTACAAAATTGTGAATTTTCCACAAGTATTTCCATTCTTTCTTATAGAATAAATGTTTATCAATCAGTGAAACCTTTTCTTAAGGAGTGAATTAATATGAGTAATAAAGATCAGTACTTAACAAATAGCCCAGTGAGTGAGCAAGTAACAATTCAATCAAGTGAAGCAATCCCAAATTTCAAAAATATACCTGGTAATTCCGTCGATGCTCACAAAGAATTAGAGTTAGCTAATGCGATTTTAACAGGTGATGAAATAAAGCAACAAAATGAAAATTTATAGGGGATCTGACCCATAAATGGGTCAGACTAAATTTTTGGCAACTCTCTAAGCTCATGGATGGTCTCGTTCCCACAAATTGGACAAAGTAAGTCATCAGTTGCATATTCTTTACGCATCCAACCATTACAATGGTCATCAGAACACGAGAAAACATCTGTAGTTTCATAAATCATTTCTTCTTTTTCTTCTAAGGATTTTTTACCAAAAAATATGACAATCGCCTCCTTTTTCCTTAGTATTAACTAAAGTTATACTTTTTAACAAAGCTCTTTTCTAAAACATTGAGGTAACCAATCCTCTACATGTACAATTTATTTTCAAATGATTACTTAATTCGAAAGGAAAAGAGCCCGAAACCCTACTATTGTAGGGAAGGAGAGGAAATTCGAAAAACAAATTCATGTGAGAAAACAGCTTTTAAAAAGTTTTCTAAGGAGGATTATATGCAAAATAAAAAGAGAACGATTGTAGGAACTGACATTGATGAAGTGAAAAGACAAAATGCCGCTTCAGGTCTCTCCTACAATGATGTAAAACTACTTTTAGCTCAAAAACACTTAAAAAAATAAAGGCAGGATCACCTGCCTTTTTAACTAGTACATCAATAATTTACTCATTTATTCATCGTGTTTGATTGTTAAGCCCTCGACATATTTCTTTCCCATTTGCTTCTTTTTCTTACGATTGTCCTTCGAATCAAAAATAATATCAAAATCATAGTCTTCAGGATATAATTCTTGCTTTGAAATATATAATTTTAATCTTTTATGATTTATTTCATGTTTTTCTCCTTTAATTTGTACGATATAATTGCCTACTGAATCTGGCCCCATATAAACAATACCAATTTCTTTTGAAGGACTAACTATTACATTATCTCCCATTGAAAAATAATGTGAATTTGTAACTTCCTTTACTTTTTTAATACGATTTTGGTGACGATTAATAATGATTTGTTTATCTAATTCCTGTTGTAATCGAGAATCTGTTACGGAATTATCATACTGTTTATTTTCTTTATACGTAATGAAGTGTGCTTTTTCAATGATTTTAGGGTGTAATCCTAGCTTGAGTGCAATTGCAAAAGCCTGACTTTCACCACCTTTACCAATTTGCAATCGATACGTTGGTCTTAATGTATCAAGATCAAATTCCATCGACCCATTGATAAATCCTTCATGATGGTAGGCGAATTCCTTTATTTCATTATAATGAGTAGTAGTTAGAAGCGTACAACCTTTAAGATATAATTGCTCTAAAATGGCGGTCGCTAATCCCATTCCTTCACTAGGGTCCGTACCTGAGCCAAGTTCATCCAACAGGACTAATGTTCGGTCGTTTGATTCTTTTAATATCTCAACAATATTTACAATTCTCGAACTAAAAGTGCTTAAATTTTGTTCAATACTCTGCCCATCACCAATATCCACCAGCACTTTATGAAAAATACTCATTTTGGATCCTTCTGCAACTGGGAGATGCAGTCCTGATTGAACCATTAAGGTAAATAACCCGACTGTTTTAATTGTGACCGTTTTCCCTCCTGTATTAGGACCAGTAATGACCAATGCATGACATCCATTGCCTAATTCTATATTTAACGGAACCGCGTTTGCACCTAATAAAGGATGTTTCGCATTAATTAATTGAATATGATGATCTTCATTGATTTCAACTGGTAAGCCATCAATCACTCTAATATACTTTGCTTTCGCAAACAGGAAATCATAGTGAATCATCGTTTCCATCGCAAGTCTAATTTCACCTTCATGACTTTCCACTAACCCTGTTAAGTAAAATAGAATTTTCTCAACTTCTTGTTCTTCCTCTAACAGAACCCAGTATAATTGTTCCTGACCTAATGCCAATTCTTCAGGTTCTAAAAAAATCGTTGATCCTGATGATGAGGTATCGATAACATTCCCTTTTATTTTATTTCGATATTCCTTTTTAATGGGAATAACAAAGCGCCCATCTCGTTGACTTACTACCGCTTCCTGTAAATAGGCTTTATACTTGGATGATTTCAATATTTGCGAAACTTTTTCTTTAAGACGCTCTTCTAAAATTGTTTTTTGCTTTCGTACCTTTAATAATTCTTTACTTGCGTAATCGTCAATCATCCCATTTCTAATACATCTTTGTATCTCGATTGCTACGTTTGGGAGCTCCGAAATGGAATGAATATAGGATGCTACATTTGGTGCCACAAATTCTTTATCCTTCATGAATCTCCTCATCTTAGCAGAACAATCTAGAAAGTGAAGTAATTTCGATAATTGCTCTGGCTTTAAGGCAACTCCTTTATTCACTCCTTTCAAGATTTGTTCCATACCCTCTAATCCATGTACAGGTACACTACTACTTATTTTTAAAATAGCAACAGCTTCTGAAAGTTCATCCTGCCAACTCTGAACTTGTTTTTTGTTAATGGAAGGGAATAAGTTCAATACTTGTTTCTTTCCTTCCCCTGTTAGGGCATAACTAGCAATCATTTCTTTAATACGATTAAATTCTAAAACCTCAAATGTTTGATGATTCATTGTCTATCTCCTTTATCAAAAAAAATTTATTAAAAAACACAAAAAAGACCTTAATGAACAAAATGTCATTAAAGTCTAAAAATAAACACAGGTTATCCCTGATTCATTATTAGAAAAACATAAATTACATCTAATCAAAAAATAAAAGCTATGCCTAAGAGACATAGCTACAGTTAAATAGATGATATTGTCTGCTATGACGTTGTTCTTAACAATCATTCCAAGGCAATAAGAAACTAAACCTCCACAATTACAGGAAGCCACCACTTTGGAATGTCCGTATTTAATTGACGGTTAGTTAAGAACGGCACCTAACATACAACATTTCTCCCTTACATTAAATATCACCCTAATAATACTTAAAATTGAAAATTATGTCAATAATTTTATCCATATGCCTTTGTGTTCACTGATACAGCGTGAAACACAAATTCCACAGCCAGTACATTTATCCTCATTTACTATTGGTATTCCATCCGCTATCTTCAAGGAACCCTCGTGAGGACAAGCTCGGAAGCAATAATCGCACATTACGTTTAGATGGGCGATACACCCATCTATACGGATTGATGCTATCCCTATTGCAGGATTTTTAATTAAATGTTCTAAATGAAGAGCATCCGTTGGACAAACGTCAATACACTTATTACAGAAAGTACACGGTTTTACATTTGGGTCAATATATGGTGTATTCATTTTGGTTGCACCACTCTCGACCGGTAGCAAGCTTATAATACCTTCCGGGCATTCTTCTTTACATTTACCACAACGTGTACAAGATGTGAGAAAATCAAGCTCATTTCCTGCACCTGGAGGACGATAACACTCTCTCTCTTGTTCGAATTGAGACGCTATTACATGACTAAAAAAACCGAAACTTGATTTCAAATTTAATTTCAAATAATTTCTTCGATTTAAATCCTCTGTCATTGAAAACCATCTGCTTTTTTATAAAAAGGATCCTCTTCAAAATTACTATAGACTAAACAAGTTGAAAGTACACCCTCAATTAATTTAAAGGTATCTGCAATATGATAACTTTTATCAACTGAATGAGCTTCTAATGTTAACACTATTTTATTCGTTTCCTCTTCAATATGATGAACTTCAACCCCTTCAAGGTTTTTTAACTGCATAGCGACTTCCACCGCTGCCCCTTCAATGGTTTCAATATACATACCAGAAATAACCACATTTGCTCCTCCTAATCAACACATAATGAAGGTCAAAGATGTATTGCTTGCTAATTACTTGCTATTAAACGCTGTTTTTGTATCATTTTGTGTGGCATGACATTGTTGACAATTATCTCGATAAATTTTATCCTTTGTATCATCATTGTAAAAATGATTTACTGGTGGTGTAGGAGCCCCAGTGGCTGGATTACTATGACAAGCCATACAGCTCTCATGATGCTTTTCTGGATTCCAGCGTTCAATGTGATTAACAGGCTGCATCGGTGGTGCACCAACTAAAACCATTGTTGCTGATTTTTCTCTTCCCTCTTCCTCAAGTTGTGTAACGACCAATGGTTGGTTTAGGTTTAATTTTGGAGTTGTACTAGCTGTCTCAGATGATGTAGAAAGTTTTGATATTCCGACTGCACTAAATAAAACAAAGGCAAAAGCAATTACAAAAATTAACTCTTTTCCTCTCATTTTTCATCCCTCCTCTATGCCTTAACGATTTTCACTGCACACTTTTTATAATCAGGCTGCTTTGAAATAGGGCAGTAACAGTCTAAGGTTACTAAATTAATTAAAGTTTCTTCGGCAAAAAATGGTACATAAATTAAACCTTTTGGCGGATTACCTCTCCCCTTCGTTGTCGCCTTTACAGCAACCTCTCCACGACGAGAAACAACTTTCACCATGTCCCCGTCCTTAATACCTAAACTAATAGCATCATCTGGATGAATCTCACACAATGCCTCAGGTACAGCACGATGCAGTTCAGGCACACGTCTAGTCATAGTCCCACTGTGCCAATGCTCAAGAACTCTACCGGTACATAACCAGTAAGGATATTCTTCATCAGGGATTTCAGCGGCATCTTCAAAAGGGCGGAAGATCACTGATGGGCGGTGGTCTGTTGATTTATAAAAATCAATTTCTTGGTATTTGCCTGCAGCTCCAAATTCTTCAATACCATATTGATCGAATCCATCCTCTTGCTTACCATTAGCGTATCGCCAATTTGTTTCAACCCATTCACCATTTACTTCACGTACTGGCCAAGCTATACCATGCTGTTTGATATATTCATCGTATGGCGCGATCTGCTTTGCTTTTAGCTTTAATTTTTTCCCAAGCTCTTGAATTTCCTTATTTTGGTTCAAATGAGGATTTGTGAATGACCGATATTCTTCAAATAGACGCTTATTCACTTCATACTCGTCCTCAAGAAGATCATTTTTATCGTAATCCCAGACATTCCCAAAGAGTACATCGAAGGCTGGTTTAGTACCTATTTTCCTTCCTTCAAGGACACGTTTTGCTACTTGTACAATCGCCCAAATATCATATTTTGCCTCACCAGGAGCTTCAACGACTTTACGCCAAACGTTTGTACGGCGCTCGGCATTTCCAAACTGACCTTCACGTTCTATCCACATTGCCGCAGGCAACACTACGTCTGCCAATTCTGTAGAACGAGTCGGATATACTTCAGATACGACTATAAAACCATCTTTAACACCTTTTCCATTTGCATCATTACCTCTAAAACGATTTAACTTTGGCATTGTTTGTCCCCAGTTATTGGACATACTCCACATGAATTTGACATTACCATTACCTAATTCTCTAAACATTTTTACAGTATGATATCCAGGTGTTTCAATCGGGTCCAAATATCCTTTGGGAAGATTCCATACTAATTCTGCATACTGTCTATGCTCTGGATTTTTTACGACTAAATCAGATGGTAATCTGTGCGAGAATACCCCTACCTCTCGTGCAGTACCGCATGCACTTGGTTGACCAGTCAATGAGAAAGGACCACTTCCAGGCTTACTGATTTTACCTGTTAATAAATGAATATTATATACTAAATTATTTATCCAAGTACCACGTGTATGTTGGTTCATTCCCATCGTCCATAAGCTAACGATTTTTTTATTTGGATCAGCAAATTCCTTTGCAAGTGCCTCTAAATCGGCTGCTGGTACATTCGAAAGCGTTGAAACATACTCAAAGGTATAAGGTTTTACCATTTCTTTAAATTCCTCGAAAGTGATATTCCAATCTTTGTCTGCAACTGCTCCGACTTCTGATTTATCGTATCCATCCTCGTAGGAATGTCCTAAATTTTCCGTCCCAGCTTTAAATTGTAAATGCTCGTCGACAAACTTTTTGTCATATTTATTATTTTGAATTAAATAATTTATGATGGCATTCGCAATAGCCAAATCAGTTTGCGGACGGAAAACCATAGTTGTATCTGCCATTTCAGATGTTCTTGACTTTCTTGTAGTTAAGTCATAGAACTTAACACCTGGAGTACTTAATTTCCTTGCTGTAATCCGCGAAAATAATACTGGGTGCATTTCAGCCATGTTTGCACCCCAAGTAACATAGACATCCGCTTCATCTAAATCTCTATACGAACCCATTGGTTCATCAGATTGAAAGGTGGACATAAATCCTGTAACAGCACTCGCCATACAAAGTCTAGCATTAGGATCGATATTATTATTTAATAGTCCAGCTTTCCATAGTTTTACAGACGCATATCCATCTGCAATTGTTTGTTGGCCTGAACCCCAAAACGCAATAGATTTTGGATCCTTTTTATAGTTTTCTATTAAATTTTTAGCAATTAAATCAAGAGCTTCCTCCCAAGTCGCCTCTCTAAATCCTTCCATCGTTCCTTTTTTTGTTTTATCTATTCGAATCAAAGGCTTAGTTAGACGATCCTCACCGAAAAGAATTTTTCCAACATAGAATCCCTTTATACAGTTAAGCCCTTTACTAGAGCGATTATCGGGATCTCCTTTTGTAGCAATAACTTTACCATCCTTAACTCCAACCAGAACACCACAACCAGTGCCACAAAAACGACAAGCTGCTGCTTTCCATTCATCTGGTTCAACTGTCGAAATTTTTGGTGCTTCGCTAACAACCTGCTGATTTTCTTTTTGTTTGCATCCAGCTGCAGCCAATGTTAATGAAACTGCTGTCGCTTTCAATAACGATCTTCTTGTTATCTCCAACTCATTTCCCTCCCAAAAAATAATTTCTTACCTAATAATTCCATCCTAGATATTAAAAGGAAGCAATTCTGTGACAATTACCACATGTAACAATTTGTTCAAAATTTTTTGAAAATAGTATGAACAATAAAAATTTACTAATTTACTTGTGTATTGATAAATGTCACAGAACTTCCATTGACCAGAAAGGTGAATTTTCATTAAAGTTAGATAAATAAGTTAGGTAGGGTGATATAAATGGAGCAAAATCAACTCGATTCCCCTTTATCATATGAATTAAACGAGCTCTTAAAATCGGCAGATAGAGGAATCGAAGTAAAGAAGGGAGCTTATCTCTTCCAGGAGGGCCAACCTGCTGCTGAAATTTTTATCATATCATCAGGTAAATTCCAAATATCTAAAATGAACGCTGAAGGTAGAGAACTAAGTTTAAGACTATGTAAAAAAAATGATATTATCGGTGAACTTACATTATTTACATTTCAGCCGAAGTATTTATTTAATGCACTTGCTTTAGAGGATAGTACCGTAGCAGCTATTAATATTGAAGCTTTAGAAAAGGCTCTATTTGAAAACACTCAATTAGCCTATGAATTTATGAAGTGGATGAATGACCATTTCCGAAAAACGATTACCAAGTTTAGGGATTTAGTATTACATGGTAGAAAGGGAGCACTTTATTCCACGTTAATCCGATTTAGTAATAGCTATGGTGATAAGCATGATAACGGAATCACTATTACCGTTCCATTAACAAATCAAGATTTAGCGAATTTTACGGGTACCGCCAGGGAAAGTGTTAGTAGAATGCTCTCAGAACTAAGAAAAATGAAAATAATTACGATTGACCGAAAGACAATTATCATACACAATCTCGATTATTTGAAAAAAGAGATTGATTGTGAGAATTGTCCAGCTGCTCTTTGTAATATTGAATAGAAGAACAATTAACACCGTATTTGACTTGTTTTTAGTGCAAACTAGTATTTGTTCACAAATTGTCCATTCCTTTTTCACGAAAATTTCTTTATCTTAGACGGTAAGGGGGTTTTTTTTATGAAGAAAGGTATCATTATTAGTTTTGTACTAGTTTTTCTAGGTATTCTTATAGGAGTTTCTTTTTTACTAATTCGCGATGCAAATGCACAAATACCTGATGAAACGATCTTAATCGACCAAAATGGTGAGGAATACCGCTTCGGTGACGATCATAAAAAAGTTAAATTGATTGAATTTATTTATACTTTTTGTCCAGATATTTGTCCTACCACTACTCAGAAGATGAATTTATTAAAAAAAGACCTTCAAAACAAAGGTGTTTATGGGAAAGACGTTGAATTTATTACAATTACTATCGACCCTTACCGTGATACAACCGATGAACTAAGGAAGTATATGGAAAAATTCGAAATAGAAAACGATGGAAATTGGATTTTTTTAACAGGAGACCCTCAAAATATAAAAGATGCACATACAAAAATTCGGAGTGTAGCAGATTCATTACAATTCCAGTATCGTGATCCTGGAGACGGATATCTTGTTCATACTTCCATGACATTTTTAGTAGATGAAAACAATAAATTTATTAAAAAATTTCCAATGGGTGAGGACTTTAATAAAGATCAAGTTTTTGAAACCATTATGGAGAATTTGGAATAAAAGCATAAAAAAAGCGGCCAATCATGAATGAATGATGACCGCTTTTTTTATTTTAGATAAGTTTCCATTTTACAATTATGATTGCCTAGTATAGATAAATGATAGTAGGACTTTGGTTTTGTTAAACTTACTTTAATTCCAGACTGTTTTAATCTATTGACAAGATCAACCATTTTCTTCTTTGACATGGTAAACTTCCCCTTCGCTAAAAACCGACTGTCATCATTATAACCGATTTTTACAGGAAATTTGAGAAGTTTATTAAATTTTTACATAATTTTTTGATATTTTAATTCAATTTTAAATAAAAATCCAGCTAAAAATTTGCATTTTCCTTATTAACAATTCATTTCATCCTGAAAATATGAATTATTATCATAGATATGCTATACTTTGAAGGATATTTTGGTTATGGAGGATCGCATACATGATTACAGTTCAAAACGTTGGATTAAGATATGGTGACCGTAAACTTTTTGAGGATGTTAATATAAAATTTAACCCTGGAAACTGCTACGGATTAATTGGTGCAAACGGCGCCGGAAAGTCTACTTTTTTAAAAATTCTCTCAGGAGAAATCGAAGCTCAAACTGGAACAGTTTCAATGGGTCCAAATGAGCGGATGGCTGTATTAAAGCAAAACCACTTTGAATACGAAGATTTAGAAGTGTTAAAAGTGGTCATTATGGGTCACACAAGATTGTATGAAGTCATGCAGGAAAAAGATGCAATTTATATGAAAGAAAATTTCACTGATGAAGATGGCATGAAAGCAGCAGAACTTGAAGGTGAATTCGCTGAATTAAATGGTTGGGAAGCTGAGCCCGAAGCAGCTATTCTTTTAAAAGGATTAGGGATTACTGAAGATTTGCACACTAAAGTAATGGCAGACTTAACGGGTGGAGAAAAAGTAAAAGTGTTGCTAGCACAAGCATTGTTCGGTAAGCCGGACGTCCTTTTACTTGATGAGCCTACGAACCACTTAGATATTAAAGCGATTCAATGGTTAGAGGAATTTTTAATTAACTTTGAAAATACCGTTATTGTTGTATCCCATGACCGTCACTTTTTAAACAAGGTATGTACTCATATTGCTGACCTTGATTTCAGTAAGATTCAAATCTATGTTGGAAATTATGACTTCTGGTATGAATCAAGCCAACTAGCACAGAGAATGGCTTCCGATACGAATAAGAAAAAAGAAGAAAAAATCAAGGAACTTCAAGCCTTTATCGCACGCTTTAGTGCTAATGCATCGAAGTCCAAACAAGCAACATCAAGAAAAAAGCTTTTGGATAAAATTTCATTAGATGACATTAGACCATCTTCTCGTCGTTACCCATATGTGGGCTTTTCTCTTGAGCGTGAGATTGGAAATGATCTATTACGTGTTGATGGTTTAACAAAAACAATCGATGGTGTAAAAGTTCTTGATAATATTAGTTTTATCATGAATAAAGACGATAAAATCGCATTAGTTGGTAAAAACGAAATTGCAAATACGACATTATTTAAAATTCTAACGGGTGAAATGGAAGCGGATGACGGAACCTTTAAGTGGGGAATCACAACTTCTCAAGCATATTTCCCTAAGGACAACTCAGAGTTCTTCGAAGGCTGTGAGCTTAATTTAGTGGACTGGTTAAGACAGTTCTCACCAAAAGATGATAGCGAAAGCTTCTTAAGAGGATTTTTAGGACGTATGCTGTTTTCTGGTGAAGAAGTACTGAAGAAAGCAAGTGTTCTGTCTGGAGGAGAAAAAGTACGTTGTATGCTGTCAAAAATGATGTTAAGCAGTTCAAATGTCTTATTACTTGATGAGCCAACAAACCATTTAGACTTAGAATCAATCACTGCACTAAATGATGGATTAATTAATTTTAAGGGATCCATGCTTTTCACTTCTCATGACCACCAATTTGTTCAAACCATTGCGAATCGCATTCTAGAGATAACTCCTAGTGGCCTTGTTGATAAAGTAATGACCTATGATGAATATTTAGAGGACACTGATTTACAGAAACAAATTTCAACCATGTATCTCTAATCATGAAGGAGCCGATACTTTCGGCTCCTTTTAACTTTTCTTATAAATTCTTATCTTGTTTATTTCTTGATGAATCTGCTTTAGTTCTGCCAGTTTCACGATTTGTAGTACCCTGACCTTCTACTTGTGGTGAATTTAATCCAATAGTGGAAGGATCTTTTTTTCGTTTTGACATTTTCGCCACCTCCATATACATATCCTCTCAAATTGTTTTCCGATTTATGCGGTATTAAATTAGAATAAACACATCAAGGATAGGAAATCTTACTAGTTGGAGGAGGTGTATGCAAATGGCTAAAGTAGGTGTAGAACAATCCCTTACCAATATCCAACAAGCATTACGTGAAAAAGGCTATGATGTTGTGGAGTTAAAACAAGAATCCGATGCACAGGATTGTGCTTGTTGTGTTGTGACTGGTGGAGATTCTAATGTAATGGGTATGCAAGATACTTTTACAAAAGGGTCTGTTATTGAAGCTAGTGGTTTATCTGCAGAAGAAGTATGTCAACAAGTTGAAAGTCGACTTCAATAAGAATAGACGGGTCTGTTCATGTTTTCACAGACCCCTCCCTTCTATCTTTAATTAAATTTTATTAACGGCGATCATTTTCCTTCTTGTTTCTCTCTAAATGATAAAGGCTATAATTAGAAGTCCCCCTTCTAGTTATAGCCTTTATTTTAATACCCTTTTCTATTAACTTTTTCGTTTAATTTCAAGCAGATAATCGACAAACAAATCATCTTTAACCAAAGCAGCATAATGACGTCTCTTTAAATAATTTTCTGCATCTTCGAATGAATCAAACTGTTTATCCGTCGTATGACCATTCTTTTCAACCTCCCAATTCCCTTCTGAATTTTGGGAGATAAAGAATTTTTCTCCTTCACGATTATCGTAGAGAACGCCTCGCCTAGATCCTTTTACATTGAATCGATTTTTAAAGGCATCCAATCGGATAGGGTCTAGTAGAAAAATATTTTCCACATACATACAATACGCTTGTTTTGACATGGATGAGCCTGAAGCTTTTGCATGACCACCGCCACCGAAATGTTCAGCAACCTTTGATACGTCAATATGGTCATGGATAGTCCGATAACTTATTTTCTTGTTTCCCATATTTAATAAGGCGATATAGTCAATATGAGGATTTTCCTTCCCCAATTCATTCCCCAACTCAGAATGATAAGACTCTGCATGAACGATACCTACACAATAGTCATCTATCATCGTTTGGACTAACTCACGTTTTTTTCTTCGAATGTATCTTTCGATTTTACCCTCTTCCATCTCCAACAGCTTTTGTTCAAATTCATCAAAATCAAAATGCTCATTTTCTTGTAATCTTCTCAACATCTTTTCTTCAAATTCATCAATCGATAGTAGAAAGAATAAGTCATTTAACCGTTTAGCTTGTTGATTGTTATTTTCGTCCCATTCCCATGTATCATACTGCCTAACTAACTCAACAAATTCATTAATTACAGTAGATGAATCAATTAACTGATGTTGTTTTAAATAATCATAAAATAATGATGTGGCAGAAGCTAATTTGCCGTTTTCCGTCTCTACTTTGACCATTGCCCATGAGAAGTCATTTAAATAGTAGGCTGATTTATGATGGTCAATTAAGCGAACCTTTGCGCCATCTTGAACGATACTATTTAGCTTCTCTGCTATTTCATCATTCGGGGACATATCGGTAATGAACAATCTATCTTGATATTGTTCTTCTGATAACTTTTCAAGGTATTGCCCTAATTGATGGTCAAGGCTTGAAATCGAATTATAGCGTACCTGGACATTTTCTCCGAAGGCTATTTTTGCTAGGATACCACAACCTACTCCATCTAGATCATTATGTGTAAAAAGATGATGCATTTCTTCTCCCCCTTTTCGATGAAATATAAATGAATTTTGTCCTTTTTAATGGATTCTACTCACTACTTGGGGTGGTGTTGAAAAATTCAACTTCCTTTCGTTTTTTTTGATTTTGTTTTGAATTGTTTCCCATTTTCCCATCTGATTCAAGACTTAATTTAATCGATTCTTCTGTTTTCTTTTTGGACATGTTCCAACCTCCTTAACATTATTAAGATTTTAAACCATAAGCAGTTTTATACCAAATAAATAAAGACCCGAGTAAAAACTCGAGTCCAAAAATGATTTTAGCCCTTATTTAAGAATCCAGAAAGAAAGGAAAGAAATGTGTGTACCCCTGCTTTGACAGTTGGTAAGGCAGAAGAATCTCGATTCGGATCAAGGCAAACAATATCTACAGCTCTTATTTTGGAGGATCTTCCTGCTGTAATTACAGCATCAAAAAGTTCATCTGTTCTCATACCGCCTGTAGTAGAAGCTGGCACTCCAGGCGCGTAAGCAATGTCCAGAACATCCATATCAATCGTTAAGTAAATATAGTCTACCTTAGACTCTAATTCTTGAATGGCCTTGCTAACTGTTTCAATTATCCCATTCGTTCTAGCTTGCCTTAAAGTAATATAATTTACCTTCTGTTCTTTTGCATAGTTAATTAAAGATGGGCCGTTGAAGAAGCCATGTAATCCTATGTTATATACATTTGACCCCTTGACGATACCATTTTCAATTAAGTTGCGTATCGGTGTTCCATTTGAAGGACCTTGATCTTTCAAGTCTCTTAAATCCAAATGAGTATCAAACTGTAAAATACCAATTTCCCGAGATGGTACCGCTGCCTTCAAACCTGAAACGAGCATGGCAGTAATCGAATGATCTCCGCCAATTGTAAATGGAATGGAATTAGGATATTCCTTGCAAATCCCCTCCATAGACATTTTAATATTTGAGTGACATTTGTTAATATCGGTCACATGCATTTCGATATCTCCAAAATCGAGAACACGTAAATCTCTTAAATCTTGGTCGGTATCAATATTATATGTGGAAAAACCCTTCCATGCTTTTCGGAAATGCTCGGGAAATTCAGATGCTCCCGATGCACTGATTGATGATCTCGATAGAGGGGCACCCATCACAACAATATCCCATTGTCTCTTTAATAAAGCGTCCTCATCCGTAGGGATACGTTGGTCTATCCAATCTTTAACTTTTAAATCAATAGCCGTTTTTGTTTGTGACCAATAAAAAGATGGGTACTCAATAGGAAGGTTTAACATCTAACCCCTCCTTGAACGACAATCTCTCCAGCTTTTATCACGGTATCTGTATGATTCATACCAAAATGGTATTGAAGCTGCATGTAGTTAGGTACATTCGCAATTAGTATATCCGCTTTTTTTCCGACTTCTAAACTTCCAACTTCATTTGCACGGTTAATAGCATGCGCTGCATTAATAGTTGCAGCAGTAATGACTTCAGCAGGTGTTAATCCCATATGAAGACAAGCCAAATTCATAATTAAGTGTGTGGATACAGTTGGTGAAGAACCAGGATTACAATCAGTTGAAATAGCTACCGGTAAACCAAGATCAATCATCTTACGTCCGTTGGCTGCCTCAGTCATTAAAAAGAAAGCAGTACCAGGTAATAACACCCCAACTACCCCTTTTTCTGCCATCGCTTTAATCCCATTTTCAGATGCTTTCAAAAGATGATCAGCTGATATCGCCCCGACCTCAGCAGCTAACTCAGCACCTTCATATGGTTCAATTTCGTCTGCGTGAATTTTAGCAATTAATCCATACTTTTTCCCAGCCTCTAAAATAAGTCGTGTTTGCTCTGGCGTAAAAACCCCTCGCTCACAGAAAACATCATTAAATTCAGCCAGCTTTTCAGCAGCCACCTTAGGTAACATTTCATTGATTACAAGCTCAACGTATACATCAGGCTTTTCTTTATATTCTTTAGGTACAGCATGAGCTCCCATAAAGGTGCTCACCACATCAATTGGGTGTTCTTCATTAAGCCGTTTAGCAACTTTTAATTGTTTGTATTCCGTATCCCAGTCCATTCCATATCCACTTTTCGCTTCAATGGTAGTAACTCCATGAAGTAGAAACTTATTTAATCGATTCATACTCTCCGTAAAAAGCTCCTCTTCAGTTGCCTCTCTTGTTTTAGAAGTCGTAGAGTGAATACCACCACCTGCATTCATGATTTCCATGTAGGTAGCTCCATTAAGTCTCATATTAAACTCATTCTCTCTACTACCCTTATAAACAATATGTGTATGAGGATCAACAAATCCTGGAAGAACGATTTTCCCAGAGGCATCAATACATTCTGCTTCTTCTATTTTAGAAGAATATTTATGTCTGAGGTCTTCGGTAGTTCCAACATCAACTATTATCCCATTTTCGATTAAGATTGCTCCACTTTCGATTACTGATAGTGAGCTCATTTTTTCAAATGTAGCAGGCTTACCCGAAAGTCCTTTTAAAGTGATAAGTTGTTCGGCATTTTCAATAAAAATTGTTCTTTCTATCACTAGAAGTCCCCCTTTACTCCATCATCGGAATGTGTACGCCTTTTTCTTTAGCGGTCTTAATTGCTAAATCATAGCCCGCATCGACATGGCGAACAATTCCCATTCCTGGATCAGTCGTTAACACTCTTTCTAAGCGTTTTTCCGCGGCCTCTGTACCATCAGCGACAATTACCATACCTGCATGTAGAGAGTATCCCATTCCTACTCCTCCACCGTGATGGACAGATACCCAGCTAGCTCCCCCAACGGCGTTAATCATTGCATTTAATATTGGCCAATCCGCTACAGCGTCACTACCATCCTTCATTCCTTCCGTTTCACGGTTTGGCGAGGCTACAGAACCTGAATCTAAATGATCTCGACCAATAACGATAGGGGCTTTTAATTCTCCACTTGCGACCATATCATTAATAATTTTTCCAAAACGAGCACGTTCGCCATAACCTAACCAGCAAATCCGGGAAGGTAAGCCTTGGAATTGAATTTTTTCTTGAGCCATTTTTATCCATTTGCATAAATGCTCGTTGTCTGCAAATTCCCTTAGAATGACTTCATCGGTCTTATATATATCTTCAGGGTCACCAGATAATGCTACCCAGCGGAATGGTCCTTTCCCTTCACAGAAAAGCGGACGAATATAAGCAGGGACAAAGCCTGGGAAATCAAAGGCATTTTCTACTCCTTCATCTTTTGCTACTTGACGAATGTTATTTCCATAATCAAAAGTAACGGCTCCTCGTTTTTGCATTTCGAGCATTGCTTTCACATGCGTAGCCATACTTTGCTTTGATAGTTTCACATATTCGACTGGATCAGCACTTCTAAGCTGTGCTGCTTGTTCAAGGTTAAATCCTACTGGTATATAACCGTTTAATGGATCGTGTGCAGACGTTTGGTCTGTTAAAACATCAGGGATAAAACCCATGGCAATCATTTGCGGTAATACTTCAGCAGCGTTCCCAAGAAGTCCAATGGAAAGGGCACGACCTGCTGCTTTTGCTTCTTTAGCAAGTGTAATAGCCTCTTCAAGTGACTCTGTTTTCACATCTAAATATTTTGTATCTAAACGGCGCTGAATGCTTGTTTCACTAACATCAATCGCAATACAAACACCTTCGTTCATTGTGACAGCAAGTGTTTGCGCTCCACCCATTCCCCCTAAACCAGCCGTTAAGGTAATCGTTTGCTTTAATGATCCAGTAAAATGTTGTCGAGCTAGTTCTGCAAATGTCTCATACGTACCTTGGACAATACCTTGACTTCCAATATATATCCAGCTTCCTGCAGTCATTTGTCCATACATCATTAGCCCTTTTTTATCAAGTTCATGGAAGGTTTCCCAATTTGCCCAAGCTGGTACTATATTAGAATTCGCAATCAAGACCCTTGGAGCATCCTCATGGGTACGAAATACTGCTACAGGCTTTCCTGACTGTACTAGGAGCGTTTCATTACTCTCCAGATTTTTTAAAGTATCTACAATCGCGTCATAGCAATCCCAATTTCGTGCAGCCTTTCCAATTCCACCATATACAACTAGTTCTGCGGGATTTTCCGCGACATCCTGATCTAAATTATTCATTAGCATTCTTAAAGCCGCTTCTTGAATCCAACCTTTAGTGTGTAGCTCAGTTCCATGATAATTAGTAATAACGCGCTTTGTTTCCGCTTTCATTTCTATCCCTCCAAAAATGTTTATATAATAAGTTTAAAACGTATAATTTCAGAATAATAGAATAAATTTACTTAATTCTTTATGATTTTCTTAGATTTGTAGTAAATAACTAAGATGAATTAACCAGATTTTTAAACTTAATATAGCTTTTGGTAATTATTTTAGTTTTCCCCCGCATCATGAAGATTCTGAGAGCTGGATATTGTAAATGAGACCAGAATCCACTTTAGGATTTCTGGCCTCTATATTGATTTGGTGTTTGATTCGTTTTCTGACGGAATACTCTTGCGAAATATTGCTGATGTGTAAAACCACTAATACTTGAGATTTCTTTTATCGACATTTCTGTTTCTCTTAGTAGCTTTTTTGCATTCATTATTCGTTCTTCGTTTAAAGTTTCTCGGAATGTTTTACCCGTTTTCTGAACAAATAAACTACTGAGATATGCGGGGTTACGATTTAAAACGGTAGCAATCCCCTCTAATGTCAATTGCGAGTTCCAATAATGTGATTTTATATAATCTAGACAGTTTTCAATTAAATCTTTCTTTTGATCTCGGATTTGCTCTTTTAGATTAAAGATTTTCGATGTAAATAATATGAGCTCCTGTATATTGCGATAAACAATCGCTGAATACAGAACTTCGTTAAATAAATTCAAATAGTCCTTCTCTAATTCTAGGAAAATGGTATTTTCTTTTAAATATCTTCTAATTTGCGCAAGAATACTTGTAATTCGAATCCGAATAAGACCTGGGTCTGGATATGGCATTTCAAAATGAAGGAATTCACGGTATAACCATTCCCGAATTCCTGATAAATCAGAATGATTTAAGAAATCAATCCATAATTTTTGTTCACTAGAAGTTAGAAATGGATCAATCACTCTCCAATTAAACCCTTCATAGGTTTGTAGCACTTGGTTAAACCCAATAAAGAAGGTAACCTCCAACATCTTTTTCGTCTCAAGATATCGGTCATGAATCGTGCAATTTTTTTCAGAAGGTAGTAATACGATGATGGAAAGAGAATCTGAATCATTTGTTTGCCAATCTCTTAAAAATCGTTGACCTTCTTCGTACCAAGATTTTTTATTATTTTTAGTAATACCTATAATTACATCAGATAAAGTAAAAAATTCGCATTCCATTTGAAAGGAATATTCTTTTAAATAACCAAAAAGCCTGTTTAAACTGTCTCGGTTCTCTGTCTTAAAACCAAGGAATACATACTCTTTTGCAGAAGTGACCTTGTCATCAAAAAGCTGATTTAATTCAATTCGCTTATTATTCTTTTTAACAATTGGACTTAACATCGTTTTGGATTTTATCTCTCTAATTAGCGTTTGTACATTTCGTTGTAATTGTTCAGGAGATACTGGCTTTAATAGCAGATTCTTCACACCTAAATCAATTGCTTTCATTGCAATTTCAAAAGTCGGTTCCATCGTTAAACCTATAACTTTTGGGTTTAACACCTTTATCCACTTTATTAATTTCTCTTGGTCTTCATGAGAAAAAAATTCAATTTCTAAAATGAGAATATCCACTGGTGAACTCTCTAATTTATGCTGTAATTCAGAAACGTTGACAGCATGTCCAACTTTGATAGAGGGGTCACTTGATTTCAATAACCATTCCATCCCATTCGTTTCATAACGTTCACGATTTGCAATTAGGATATGAACCATCACACACCTCCATCCTCTATTATTCAGTTGTCAAAAATATTTGTAAAGATTAATTCTGAAAAAACAGACAAGTCTCCCCTATCTCCTTGCATATATATTATTAGACAAGCATGACAACAATCATTATTTAAGTACAAAACATAGGACAAAAATGGAATGGAGGTGAAACTGTGGAATTATTAATAATTAGAAAGAGATCTATCATCCTTTTCTTCATCATAAGCTTAACGGTTCTCTCAGCATCTGTATGGTTCTTTATGAAGTCACCTGACGTTCCTGCTATCAATGCCAATACTACTAACAATGTCAGAGACATTCATTTAGTCACAGGTGAATTCAAAACAAAAACAAGTAGCGGAAAAGTTATTGAGGCCTATAGATGGGATCCAGCTTCAATCTTCCTAGAAAAAGAAGAAAGGGTAAATCTCATCATTTACGGTGTTAATGGAGCAGAACACCCTTTCTACATTGAAGGAACTGACATTAAAGGAACAGTAAAAAAAGGAGAAGAAACCGTAATTCCTCTTCAATTTGACAAAGAAGGTACGTATCGCCTCATTTGTTTGACGCATCCAGACAAAAATCATAACGGTCCAATGATTGCCTATATTAATGTTGATTAAACATTTGTAGAACAGGAGTTTCGAGCTCCTGTTTCTTTCTTTGCTCATTTAACACTGTGACAACGGTGTTAATATCTCAATTCCGATAGGACAAAACCACTAAAATCACTATTTTTCTCCTCCTTTTCTATTTATATAACAGTTTTAAAAATTACCCACTTTTTTATAGTACAGTTTTTCAAACAACCTCAAATAACGAGTAAAAACCTCAAGTGTTTTTGTCTAAAATGTGAAATAAGCCTGTTTTCACAATATGTTAACAATCAGTACGATATTTATCACTCATAGTCTGTTATATTGGTTATAAGATAAATACATCAAACTGTTATATAAACTTTATGAGGTGATATATATGATGAAACAATGGTTAGGATTTGAAAATGGAACTTGGACAAAAAATGTGAATGTACGTGATTTTATTTTAAAAAACTTTAAACCTTTCGAAGGTGATGATAGTTTTCTAGCAGCAGCAACTGCTGCAACAGGAAAACTTTGGGATCAAGTGATGGAGTTAACAACACAAGAAAGAGACAACGGTGGAGTATTAGATATGGATACTGAAACTGTATCCACCATTACTTCGCATGGTCCTGGATATTTAAATGAGGATCTTGAAAAAGTAGTTGGTGTTCAAACGGATAAACCTTTTAATCGTTCCCTTCAGCCATACGGTGGGATTAGAATGGCTAAAGCAGCTTGTGAAGCATATGGCTACCAAATGAGTGAGGACATAGAAAAAATCTTTACTGATTTCCGTAAAACTCATAACCAAGGTGTTTTTGATGCCTATACAGACGAAATGATGCTAGCTAGAAAAGTCGGAATCATTACAGGTCTACCCGATGCTTATGGTCGTGGTCGTATCATTGGTGATTATCGACGTGTCGCCCTATATGGTGTAGACTTCTTAATCCAGGAAAAGAAAAACGACCTTATCTCTACTAGCAAAACGATGACAGAATCAACAATGCGTCTACGCGAGGAAATTTCTGAGCAAATTCGTGCACTTATAGAACTAAAAGAATTAGCAAATATATATGGGTATGATATTTCTCTACCAGCAAACAATGCTAAAGAGGCATTCCAATGGTTATATTTCGGGTATCTAGCAGCTATTAAAGAGCAAAATGGGGCAGCTATGAGCCTTGGCCGTGTCTCTACCTTCCTTGATATCTATATTGAGCGCGACTTAGAAAATGGTACATTAAATGAGGTTGAAGCTCAGGAACTAGTTGATCATTTTGTAATGAAGCTTCGTCTAGTAAAATTTGCCCGTACACCTGATTATAATGAATTATTTAGTGGAGACCCTACGTGGGTTACAGAATCAATCGGTGGTATGGCTTTAGATGGACGTCCATTAGTAACAAAGAGCTCTTTCCGTTTCTTACACACATTAGATAATCTTGGACCAGCGCCGGAGCCTAACTTAACTGTCCTTTGGTCTCCTCAGCTTCCAGAGAACTTTAAGAAATATTGTGCAAAAATGTCGATTAAAACAAGCTCTATCCAATATGAGAATGATGACATTATGCGTCCAGAGTATGGAGATGATTATGGAATTGCATGCTGTGTATCTGCCATGGAAATTGGAAAGCAAATGCAATTTTTCGGAGCACGCGCAAATTTAGCAAAAGCCCTTCTTTATGCGATTAATGGTGGCGTTGACGAGAAAGCTAAAACTCAAGTAGCACCTGATTTTGCACCTATTACATCAGATATCTTAAATTATGAAGAAGTAATGTCAAAATTTGATCAAACAATGGAATGGTTAGCAGAGCTTTACATTAATACATTAAATGTTATCCATTTCATGCATGACAAATATAGCTACGAACGTATTGAAATGGCTTTACATGATTCCGAAATCGTACGAACAATGGCGACAGGAATTGCAGGATTAAGTGTTGTAGCTGACTCATTAAGTGCAATTAAATTCGGTGAAGTAAAAGTCATCCGAGATGAAAACGGGATTGCAGTCGATTTTGAAACAAATGGTGATTATCCAAAATACGGCAATAACGATGACCGAGTTGACAGTATTGCCGTTGAAATTGTTGAGACATTTATGAAAAAACTAAAGAAGCATGTAACTTATCGTAACTCAGTTCATACAATGTCAATCTTAACGATTACATCAAACGTTGTATATGGTAAGAAAACAGGTAATACACCTGATGGCCGTCGAGCTGGCGAACCATTCGCTCCTGGTGCAAACCCAATGCATGGTCGAGACACAAAAGGAACACTAGCTTCTCTTTCATCGGTTGCAAAACTTCCGTATGAATCTGCAATGGATGGTATATCCAATACCTTCTCTATTGTTCCGAAGGCTCTTGGGAAAGAAGAAGAAAATCAAATTCGCAATTTAGTATCGATTCTTGATGGTTATGCAATAAAATCAGGACACCATTTAAACGTAAACGTATTTAACCGTGAGACATTAATGGATGCTATGGAACACCCTGAATTATATCCACAATTAACAATTCGAGTATCTGGTTATGCAGTTAACTTTATTAAATTAACTCGCGAGCAACAAATGGACGTTATTAACCGTACATTCCATGCTTCATTATAATAACTAAAAATAAGGGGTTTGAGGTCTCCCCTATTTTCTAGAGACCTCGCTTCGCTTGACGAAAGGAGATAAATCATTATGATGGGAAACATTCATTCAATAGAGACTTTGGGTACAGTAGACGGTCCTGGAATTCGATACGTGGTCTTTACACAAGGCTGTCTGTTACGCTGTCAGTTTTGTCATAATGCCGATACTTGGGAAATAGGAACTGGTAAGCAAATGTCTGTTTCTGAAATCATGAACGATTTAACTTCTTACCTCCCTTTTCTTCAAGCTTCAGGCGGTGGAATTACGGTTAGTGGTGGAGAACCTTTATTACAAATTCCATTTTTGATTGAACTTTTTAAGGAATGTAAAAAGAAAGGGATTCATACGGCCATTGATTCTTCTGGAGGATGTTATTCAAACGCAAAACTCTTCCAAGAACAGTTAACAGAACTTATGCAGTATACAGACCTTATTTTGCTCGACTTAAAACATATTGATCGAAAAAAGCATATTCAATTGACTGGTTTACCAAATGACCATATTTTAGAGTTTGCAAAATATCTTTCTGATCATCAAGTTCCTATTTGGATTCGACACGTGCTAGTCCCTAGCAGAACGGATGACATGGAAGACTTAGAAAATATGGGTGAATTTATTTCCACACTAAAAAATGTAAAAAAGATTGAGGTTCTTCCCTATCATAAGCTAGGAGTTTATAAATGGGAGGCACTTGGTTTGGAGTATGCATTAAAAGATATTGAACCTCCAAGTGATGCACAAGTGGCAAACGCCCTGCATATGTTATCTAAGAAGTGTCAATTTACTTCTTAATATGTTTTAACTCCCCCTACTTATGTGCTACACCTAAAAAGTGTAGCACTTTTTTCTTTTTTCTAGGACTAAAATCCTATATAATGGAAATAGAGGTGATTTCTGTGATTTATGAAAAAGGTAACCCAAAATGGGCTATTTTCTTAGTAATAATCTTTATGATTCTTGGGGCAAATTATATGATTTACAATTTTTCATTCTTTCAACCGTTCGATGAAAAAATAGTCATTGCTTCTTTAATCGACTGTATCTTAGTTATTCCAATTTTGACCTATTTCTTCATTATCCGTAATAAATATTCGTTTAAAACTATCGGCATACCTCTTCTAGCTGGTTATGCAGCAGCCTACTACATCATTCCTCAGGAATACCTTCAATCGTATAATAAGCTGACCTGGATTATTATCGTTATGGAGGGTTTGATTTTAACGTTTGAGTTATTTTTATTTTATAAAATATTGAAATACTTCCCGAAGTTAATGAAGGAATTTAAAAATCGGAGTTTAGAAGGCTATTATTTTATCGAGAACATGAATATGGCTTTGAAATCTATTTTTCCAAATTCCTTATTTGAAAAAATCGGGACAACAGAAAGCTCAATCTATTATTATTCGTTATTCTCTTTTCGAAAAAAAATAAACACTTCTGTAATTAAGGAGCAATTTTCATACCATAAAAAAACAAGTGTTATTGCCCTTAACCTTATGCTCATTCATGCGATTGTTATTGAAACAATTGGAATACATTATTTACTGCATAAGATCAACCCGATTATCTCTTATATCACTTTATTTTTAAACGTTTATACAGTACTTTTGTTTATCGCAGAGATTCAAGCCATCCGCCTTACCCCGATACAAATTAGAAATGAAAAATTAGTTATTCAAATTGGGATTATGAAACGAATAAATATCCCATTGAAAAATATTTCTAAAATAGAATATTACAATGGACCAGAAAAATTTAGCAATAAAGAACTTGAGAATATATTTGATGCTCGAGTAAATGATTTTATCCAAGAAAAACCAAAGTTTGATATATACCTGAAAGAAACATCAACCGCTAATCTATTATATGGATTTACGAAAAAAGTAAATCGTATTGTCCTATCGGTAGATGAACCTGAGAGATTCTATCAAACAATAAGCCAATCTTTACAAGAAAATTAAACTAATCTAAAGGATTTCAGACTGAAAGCAAAGCTTTCAGTCTATTTTTCATCGCTTCCGCAACAAAAACTACATATATTTTTTATTTATGACACAATTACAGCAAGCTAATTTGATATTCTTGACTTATTCGTTTTATAATTGGGATTATGCTAGAATAGTAGACATACCGATTAGATATTTTGAAACTTTTATTTGTATCCAACCGTATTACATTTAAGGAAACATTATTCTATTGAGTAATTTATCAAACGAGATTACACTATATACATTCGGAAAAATGAATTGAGGTGAGACCTATATTTGAATTCTTAGTCGAACTATCTGAAGTTAATACACTTTATGCGATTTATACGGGAATTATTTTAGGTCTTGCCTTAAAATATTTTTGGTCATTAAATTGTGAGTACTGGGAATCCAGCTCATTTTTAACCTATGAAAATGAAAAAAACATCCACTCTCCAACCATTGTATTAAAATATTTCAGCACTCAATCTAACCTAATATATAATTGGATTATTCAAATTGTTCGAAGGAAAAAAGCGACTACAGATGAAACAGACAGTTTCGTTTCCCTCTAATTCATCATTACAAATTAGGAGGAAATAGGAAACTTATGAAAAAATTAATCACAATAGCATTTCTTTTATTATTAACCCTAACAGGTTGCTCACAAGGGACTGAGAATGACCCATCCTTTTTTCAACAATATTTAGTTCATCCGTTCGAATTGGCCATCCATTTTATTGCAAATCTTTTTAATGGTAATTTTGGAATTGCGATTATATTATTAACACTGACTGTCCGCTTTGCCCTTTTACCGCTAATGCTCAAGCAATATAAAAACCAAGCGGAAATGAAAGTAAAAATGGATCGTTTAAAACCTGAAATGGATGAGATTCAAAAAAGAATCAAGGCAGAAAAAGATAAAGCAAAACAACAAGAAATTCAAAAAGAAATGTTTGGCTTATATCAAAAACATGGTGTTAATCCTTTATCAATGGGTTGCCTACCGATGTTAATACAGATGCCTATTCTTATGGGGTTTTACTACGCAATACGAGGTTCTGAAGAAATTGCTAGCCATTCGTTTTTATGGTTTAGTTTAGGTCAACCTGATATTGCGATTACTTTAATTGCGGGAATTAGCTATTTTTTCCAATTTAAAGTATCTCAAGCTAACATGCCTGTTCAACAGCAACAACAAATGAAATTCATGGGGCTTTTATCACCGATTATGATTGTTGTCTTTTCTTTTCAGGCACCAGCTGCATTACCTTTATATTGGACTGTTGGTGGGATCTTTTTAATCCTTCAAACGATACTTGGTAGAAAAATGTATCCTTCAGTTAAAACTGAAGCCTCCCTACCACTAAAGCAATAAAAGAAAAATGCCGAGCCTATGCTTCGGCATTTTTTTATTGATTTGCAAATAGATAACCAAGAAACGCAAAACCGATGCCAAATAAATAGCTCATTAGTAGATATGTAAAACTTACAATCTTTCCTTTAGACTTGATTAGTTGAAATGCTTCAAGCTTAAAAGTTGAAAAGGTGGTAAACGCTCCACAAAATCCAATACCTAAAAAGGCATACACATTTTCTGATATTCCTTGATAAAAAAGATAGCCTAATAAAAATGATCCGAATATATTGACGAAAAGAGTGCCATAAGGAAGACTTTTATTTATTTTTTTGGAAATGGCATATCTCAAAATTGCTCCAACAAGTCCACCCAAACCTATATATAGAATTATCATATATCCTCCATCCCAACAGTCTTACCTTGACCAATTGAAAATCCAATTGCTGTTAAAATCAATCCACCTACAACACTTATGGATAAATAAAGAAATAACCATAAATAAAGTGAGTCCTGAAATAATTGTATGACTTCAACACTTAGGGTGGAAAAGGTAGTGAAGGAACCGATTATTCCCGTTGAAATCCCTGCTTTAACTTCTTTGCTAATCGATTGAAGCGGTGCAATCCTGGCCACAAACCAACCGAGTACAAAAGCCCCTAGCAAGTTGACAAATAATGTCCCCATCGGAAAATGATTAAAGGTGGGTAGTGATAAACTAGATACAAGATATCTTAAAATACTTCCTATCGCCCCACCAATCCCCACATAAAGATATACCATATCCAACACCTCAAAACTTTCTTATTCACAAATACATACCATTCCATCAACTCTGTTGTAATTTACTTAAAAGTTCTTTCTTAACTCCTAGCCATTCTTCTTTTATAATACTGTAATATACCGTATCCCTTATATAACCATCTTCAATTATCCGTTCTTTTCGTAAAACGCCTTCTTTCCTTGCACCGATACGTTCTATCGCTTTTTGTGATCGAAGATTACGTGAATCCGTCTTTAATTGAACTCTGTTTAAATTCCAATTTTCAAAAGCATGCTGTAGCATTAAATATTTACATTCGGAATTAACAACTGTCCTCCAAACACTTGGGTTATACCAAGTCCAGCCAATTTCAGCGGTTTTATGTAATGGTAAAACATCTAAAAATCGAGTACTCCCGACAATACGATTACTTTGTAATTCAACTACAACGAACGGATAAGATATTCCTTTCTCTCTTTCATCTAGTGCACTTAATACCATTTTCTGCATCGCCTCTAAACTTTTCACCTTACTAGTAGTGAAATTCCAAATTTCTTCTGGTTTAGCTGCTTCCCAAAGATCATCAATATGGTGTTCCTCCATTGGGATTAATTTTACCGAATTTCCTACTAATTCAAAAAGCTGATCCCATAGTTTCATATGAACACTCTCCTTACTTTAATCTCTTCTACTGTATATATATCTTAGAATCTAACAAATTACCATAAAATTATTGAGAAACTAATTACAATCAATTCAAAACCCACCATTTAATGTTTGGTGGGTTTTCAATGTTATACATATCGGCCATTTTCAGGTATGGCAATTTTTTCAAAATCACGAACTAACAGACTTAATTGCTCTGATAATTCTTCGCCTGTCATCGAAAAGCCATGGCCTGTAATGGCTACTTCAGGCTTTAAAGCTTCTAAAATCTTTACTGACTCATTTGCTTTTTTCCAATCTGTTGTAAAGTATTTGGGTGGTCCACTTATCTCTTGCTTCTGAACCATTACTTTGTAAAGTGATTCTTGTTTAACAGTGACAAAAGCATCACCTGCAATGAGAACTCGATCTTGCTCCCGAAATAAAGAAATATGACCTGGGGTGTGACCAGGAGTATGTATCCATTTCCAATCCAGCATTTCTGGGATACTGCCATCTTTAGGAAGCATCTTTACATTCTTTTCAATGTTAATACCATGGTTTGGAAACATGGGTGACAGTTCACTCACCATACCACCATCTACAGTAGGATCTCCAGGCGGGTAATTTTCCTTACCAGTTATATAAGGAATTTCCAATTCATGTGCATAAACTGGAACGTTCCAATGTTCTAACAAATCTGCAATACTACCCACATGATCAAAGTGCCCATGCGTTAAAACGATGGCTTTCGGTACCTTCCCTTCACCAAAACGCTCTTTTGCGACATTCATTATCTCTTTTGCAGAGTGCGGCATTCCTGCGTCTATTAATACCCAGCCTTGGTCTTCAGAATCTCCGACAAAACATAAATTGACAATTTTATTGCAATAACAATAAATATCTGGCAGTACCATCTGGCCTAACCCACTAGAAATGGACGTCATAGGCAAAAAAGCATCATCAAATCTGTTTAACGACGACGAATTATCCACTTAAGATCCCCCTAAATAAGGTTTATACTTTAGTATCTCCTCAAAATTTAGATTTCATAAAACAAAAAGGATTCTCACTTCAGTTTGAAATGAAGTGAGAATCCTTTCTTGAATGAAAAAATAGTTATATTAAAAATTATGCTTCTTGAAAATATTCCTTATAAAAGCCGCCAACTTTTCCTGAATTATCAATGATAAAGTAAAATTCTTCTGTTTCATTTTTAACTTCATATTCTTTCCCAGCTGTAAGTGCTTTGTTTACAATGAATTTCTTTGCATCAGTATGAATGCATTTTACTTTTTTAACGGTTTCTTTGTTTTGCCATATTAAATGTAGCATTTATGCCCCTCCTTCAAAATTGTCCTTTTTCTAGTATAATGAAAGCTATTGGTTTTGCGCAATACCCTCATTGGGTAAAGGAACAATCGCTGAGGTTAAATTCATTTTCCGAATCCAGTTAATGCCCGAATGGTCAAATGTTAATAGCTCTCCTGTTAACACATCTTTCATCGTTACATAGATTACTTCACAGATCGTGTCCATCCTAATGTAATGTAAATACTTAAATAAATTATTGTTATAATCCACCTCATAATAGTCAAAGCTTGAAAAAATATTCATCTATTCAACCCTCTTTCTAAGATGATGGCAATGATTACTTACCACATTCATTACTTGTTCTAAACATCATCTTAGATTTCGGGCTTAAAGATTATTTTATAAATGATTGTTCTTTTGCCATTCACTTAAGTATATGACACCAAGTTCAGGCTGGGGCTTTCCATCTAACGCATGGATAAATTCTAAAGAATTTCCGTCAGGGTCCAAAAAATAGACAGAAGCTGCTGGCATCCAAGTATGAACTAGCGGCTCTATTGGTGCTAACCCAAAATCTTCAGTAGCCTCAATACCCCTATCCTTTAACCAATCGATTGCATCACAAATTTCTTCATAATTGACACCAAAAGCAATATGCTTTCGAATCACAGGCTTTTTCGTTTCCCAAATACCTAACATTTGATCCATCGTTTGTTCCTTTCCAAAACGAAAAAACGCTACTCTTCTATCTTCTATTTTATGGACCATCTTAAGACCTAGATTTTCGTAAAATTGAATAGCTTCCTCTAAATTACCTGTATTTAAATGAGCTTCGAATAAATTCATCAATTATCATCCCTTCGACTTTTATAGTTTTAGAATATATCATTCTAAACTAGAAAAAATCCTAAAGTCGACTGAACTTTCACTAAGACTTTTGAATGAGATTTATTCCCAATCAGTAAGTTCAAAAGACACATTCAATTCTCTTAATTGTTTAACAAGTTTTTTATAATAAGCATCACTCACACGATTCCGTGATCCTCTTAAAATTTCAATTGCATAATGTTCTGGTGGTGCCAATTCTTCTTTTTTATCATACACATGAAACGTCAAAACATCTTTATAGACTTTATCATTTATTTGTACGTCAACAAAAGTTGCACGATACATTCCTATTAAATATCCTTCGCGTTTGAATAAATAATTAACAGCCTCAAATGGAGTTTCATAAAGAATTCCTTCTGTTATCCCACTATCTTCAATTATATCCCCTCGTCCTCCGTCAGAAGCAGCATATAAATATTTCATTGAATAGTTTTCAAGTGTTGCTGCACCGATAACTGTCTCAAAAAAGTGACCAACGTTCGCTTTATGAAATCGCTCCACATCCATACAGGAACCGTATGCAAAATAAAGCACTTTCTCAGGCTTTTGCTTTAGAAGCTGATAGATTTTCCAATCACCTGAAGCTATAGCTGTAGCACATGCTCTTTCTGACAAATAGAGATATGCACTACTTTCACCATTATCAGTATAAATGGTTTGAATATCTCGTTCATACAGATTATCGTTTCGACCAACCTTATATCCCTCTAATTCATCAAGAAGAGCAAGTTGTTTTTGATTTACTTCATATAATTCGCCAAATACTTTTTCACTATTTGATTTTTTCATCATAGGATATCCATTCCCAGTATCAAACAGTTCTCCATATGTCCAAGCTTGTTCTGAAATTTGTTTTGAATCCTTCAATAAGTAATGATTTCGTTGATGCTTTCGAAGTGTACCATATACAAAAACCAAGGCATTTTCCATTAGCTACCTCCCACTTTTTTATTAGAATAACACTTTGGTAATGAATAATAAAAGAAAAGAAGACAGAAAGTCTGCCTCCTTTTATTATTCAAAAGGTGATTTATTTTGTTTAAATGTCGGTAGAAAGGATTGAATGAGTTTTTTATTATTCACCTTCATAGCCTTTACCTCTCTCTTAATTTCTGCTGCTCTCTGCTTTTGTAATTCCTCTAATACATAAAAATGTTCATACATGGTGTATCGCTCCCTTTTCAATGATATCTTCTTTGTACTTTCATTTTATGAAAAATACAGTTGGATAACATTGGTAGAGCGATTGATTTATTCTCCTGCTTAAGGACGAAAATAAATCTTTACATCTCAATCTTAAGATTGAGAACTAGAAAGAATGATTACATTTATAGCTTGTTCTCTTAGAGGTGGTGTTTGTTCATATATATTTCAAAAAAAATTTATCTTTAGGGGTTCTCAAACCACAAATTAACCATTACAATATAAAAAACTGAATATTTTAAATCCTATCCGAGGAGGTTTGCAAGTGAAAATTTTAAGTAACGAGCAATTAGTGTTTTCGTATCGGGATGCATTGAAATCTGGTAAGGAACAAGAATCGGTGGTAAGGATCTTAAAAGCAGAAATTACAAAACGTGGATTAAAACCGTTTAAAAAGAAGAAATAGTAAAGAAACCGCTGTTTGAATTGAACAGCGGTTTCTCTTGTTTATATCTAAACATTTCATCTAAAATATCCGGCTTAGACAGTTTGTTTCACCTGAAAATTCATCGACAAAAGATAACCTTCTATCTCCGCTACTGCACCTTCAATATTTTCAGCATCAATTGTTTCAACACTTTCCACATATTCAGAACGTTTGAAGTCATAGCGCGGATCATAGTAATCCTCTAAAAGGATTTTAATGAGATCATACCAATTTTCTTCTGAGTAGCATAAATTTATTTCGTTTTGTATTTGAATGTTCTTTATTCTTTTTACAATCATAGTAAGCCCATTCTCTACCTTTTCTTTAAACCAAGGCTCAGTTGAGTAGGGAACTACATATTCAGCCACAATATGCGCTACCCTTCTGTTTATGGAAGCATCCAAGTAAAGATGATGACCACTTTCTTTTTTCTCTAATAGCTCCTCCGGTTGAACGACTCGCCCGATTCGTTTACTTTCAGCTTCCATAATAAAATATGGGAAATCCCTAATTTCTGAAAGTCCGGTATATAACAATGCATCAAACGTTTTTTGAGTATGTCCTTCCCCTAAACCCATCGCACCAAAAATGGATCCACGGTGACCGGCAATTGCTTCTAAATCTAAAATAGGGTAGCCTTTTTCCTTAAGTTGATGTAGGACTTCTGTTTTTCCTACTCCCGTTTTTCCATGAATTACGATTGCTTTTTCGGGCAGCATTTCACTGATTCTATTTAAGGTATATTGACGATAGGCTTTGTAGCCTCCAGTCAATCTTATTGATTGCAATCCAGAGAACTCCATAAAGGTACAGACTGATTTACTTCTCATTCCTCCACGCCAACAATTAATGACAGGAACATATCCACTATCAATAAGAAGCTTTAATTCAGTCATTATAGTAGGGATTTTGGGTGAAACAATCTTCATCGCTTTCCATTTTGCAGCTTCCTGCCCTAATTTTTTATATATAGTACCGATTTCGGCACGTTCCTTATTCGAAAATAGAGGCAGGTTAATAGCTCCAGGTATGGCTCCATCTGCAAATTCGATTGGTGATCGAACATCCACAGCAATCGCCTTATCTAATTTAAGAAATTCTTCAATCGTTATTTCTTTCAACATGAATTTCGCCTCTTTACCTTACAAATTATATTCTTCTATTTTATACAAGTATGGAATGAAATGAAATGGAAGTATTTTTCACATTTGTGATTACCATTATCTCAATTATTTGTTATCTTTAATTTATACATATATATCTGAAAAGAGGAAAGCAATTGCAGGATTTTATTATCCACCCACTTAGCGAAGATGCTGTTCTTATCCATTTTGGACACAAAAATCAAAATATAAAAGTGCAGAATGCCATCAATCAAATTGAAAGTTTCCCATTTTGGGGGCTTCGAGAGCTTGTTCCAGCTTATCACACATTAACTGTCTATTATGATCCTTTTATTGTAAATGGATCCTTTCCATTTGAAAAAGTAAAAGGACATTTGGAAAATATTTTAAAGGAAAACGATACAACATCCGTTTTTAACAACAGATTTATTGAAATCCCTGTTTGCTATGAAATTGAATTCGCACCAGATTTAGAGGAATTGGCAAATAGCAATAATCTAACTGTCGAGGAGGCGATTCATATACATTCTAGTGTCATTTATGATGTCAGGTTTATTGGTTTTTCACCAGGATTTCCTTTTCTTGAAGGGCTAAATGAGAAACTACATTTCCCAAGAAAAACGGTTCCTAGATTGAAGGTGCATCAAGGATCGGTTGGGATTGCTGGTAAACAAACAGGTATCTATTCGTTAGATTCACCAGGCGGCTGGCAAATTATTGGACGTACACCTATCAAACTATTCAATATAAATATAAAGAATGAGTCTCCTACCCTTTTAAAAGCAGGGGATAAGGTAAAGTTTCACCCCATTTCACAAAAGGATTTCTACCTTTGGAAGGAGTAAGTATGGGTGTAACTGTATTAAAATCTGGTTTATTAACCACGGTCCAGGATTTAGGAAGACATGGCTATCAGCGTGCTGGGATTATTGTTTCAGGAGCTATGGATTCATTGTCCTTTAGATTAGCAAATCTTCTAGTCGGAAATGAAATTCTTGCTGCAGGCTTAGAAGTGACATTGATAGGTCCCACACTTAGATTCGAGGTGGATAGCATTATTGCCATTTGTGGTGGAAACTTTACCCCAACCATTAATAATGAGGAAATCCCATTAAATAAGCCTATTTTTGTGAGAAAAGGTGACCAACTAAAATTTGGGACATTACAATATGGAAGTCGTTGTTATATCGCCTTTAAAGGTGGAATTCTAATTGATCAAGTGTTAGGAAGTAGAAGTACTTGCCTTCCCGCTAATTTTGGAGGAATAAAAGGTAGAGCACTACAAAAAGGGGATAAACTCCCATTAATAGATTTCTCTTATAAACACTCATATAAATTATCTTGGAGTTTATCATCCTATTTTGATTCATTATTATTTAATAATGAACCAATACGATTTCTAAAAGGGCGACAATACTATTTATTTAATGATGAAAGTATTAGACTTTTCCAAACTACCTCATATTCTTTATCTAATGAATCTAATCGAATGGGGTTTAGAATGGAAGGAGCTTCACTTCATCTATCAAATCAGCAAGAATTGTTAACAGAAGGAGTAGCCTTTGGAACCGTTCAAGTTCCAGCAAATGGTCAACCCATCATTTTAATGGCAGACAGGCAAACAACAGGTGGTTATCCTAAAATTGCTCAAGTTATTTCGGTAGACCTACCTCGATTAGCACAGCTCAAACCTGGAGATTCCATAGATTTTAGTGAGGTTTCTATTTTTGAAGCTCAGAATTTGGCCCTTAAACGAGAAAATGAACTAAAAGCATTGCAAAAAATAATTTTAGCAAAATGGAAAGAGGTTGAATTATAGTGTTATCAGTTGATTTAAATTGTGATTTAGGTGAGAGCTTTGGCGTATATCGAGTTGGAAATGATAAGGAAATAATGAAGTTTGTTTCTTCCGTTAATATTGCATGTGGATTCCATGCTGGTGACCCCACTATTATGAATCAAACAGTCGAATTAGCATGTCAAAACGATGTGAAAATTGGGGCACATCCTGGTTATCTAGACTTAACAGGTTTTGGTCGACGCAATATCAACCTAACTCCTGATGAAGTATACGCAAACGTGCTATATCAAATCGGTGCCTTAAACGCATTTGTGATTGCACATGGAACTAGTTTGCACCATGTTAAGCCCCACGGAGCTCTTTACAATATGAGTGCTGTAAATCCACATTTGGCAGAAGCTGTTGCAAAAGCAGTTTATGATTTTGATCCTAGTCTAACTCTTTATGGACTTGCAAACAGTGAATTAATTAAAGCAGGGGAAAAATATTCTTTGAAAACTGCTCAGGAGGTTTTTGCAGATCGGACCTACCAGGCTGACGGTACACTAACCCCAAGAACAGAATCCAACGCATTAATTACGGATGAACGACAGTCCATTAATCAGACTCTACAAATGGTACTAGATAACCAGATTACATGTATCACTGGAGAAACAATCCCAATTGTAGCAGACACCATTTGTTTACATGGAGATGGTGAACATGCTCTTTCTTTCGCTCAAAAAATTAGAACCGCTTTTGAAAAAGAAGGAATTTCGATTAAATAAATTCAAAATGGAGGGCACCAATGTTATAATTTGTGCCCTCTTAAATTACCCTCTAAAAACCTTCTCTTCAATTAAAATAGCTTTCATTAACTCAGCAATTTCATCTAACTTATTCTCATAAAACAAATCAACTATCCTACTACCCACCACAACTCCATCGCAATTTAAACTTAATTCCTTAACCTGTTCTGCCGTTGACACACCAAAACCTGCTACCACGGGGATATTACTAACCTCCTTTACCATCTCTAGAAAATTCACAAGACTTTTATCAAACTCATTTCGAATTCCAGTTATCCCTTTGATGGTCACTGTGTATAAAAAGCCTTGCCCCTTCTTTGCAATTTTTTCAACTCTTTCTTTTGGTGTAACTAAAGTAACAAGTCTAATGAGTTCAATTCCAGCCTCCTCAAGTTTCGTAGCCAATATATCTTCCTCCTCAATTGGAAGATCAGGAATAATACAGCCATCTACTCCAACCTTTTCCATATTAACCACAAATTGGTCAATTCCATAAGCCAAAATTGGGTTCATATAAGTCATTATTACAAGGGGAACATTAATGGAAGAACGAATTTCTCCTATCTTAATTAAAGTGCTCTTCAATGTTGTTCCTTCCTTTAATGACCGAATGCCAGCCTTTTGAATAGTTGGACCATCGGCAACAGGATCAGAAAACGGGATTCCGATCTCTATGGCCGCGGCACCATTTTGTTCAAGAAAAGTAAGTCTTTCCTCTAGAACCCCTAACCCTCCATCTCCAGCCATGATATAGGGAACAAACAGTTTTTCACCTCGATTAAGTCTTTCGGAAAATTGTTTTTGAATTCGATTCATTTCTTTTCACTCCCCTTTAGTCTTTCTCGTACAGTGTGAACATCTTTGTCACCACGACCTGATAAACAAATGACTAAGCTTTCATCACTATTCATTGTTGCTGCTTGTTTTAATGCAAAGGCAACTGCATGTGCACTTTCTAAAGCTGGAATAATTCCTTCTAATTTTGCTAATAATTGAAAGGCTTCTAATGCTTCCACATCTGTTATCGATTCATATTTTACTCTCCCTATATCCTTTAAAAAACAATGCTCAGGTCCAACACCTGGATAATCTAATCCAGCCGATATCGAATGTGCCTCCTGAATTTGACCATGTTCGTCTTGAAGTAAATACATCAGAGCACCATGCAGAATACCAGGCACTCCCTTTGTTAGTGAAGCGGCTTGCTTTTCGGTATTTAACCCATGCCCAGCTGCCTCCACTCCATACAATTGCACAGTTTCATCCTCAATAAAGGGGAAAAACATCCCCATTGCATTACTGCCACCACCGATACAAGCAATAACAGCATCAGGAAGCTTATTATTTTTCTTCAAAAATTGTCTTTTCGTCTCTTTTCCTATAACACTTTGAAAATCTCGAACCATCATTGGAAACGGATGGGGTCCCATTACAGATCCCAATAAATAATGTGTATCTTCCACATTAGCGACCCAGTAACGAAGAGCTTCATTGACTGCATCCTTTAAAGTTTCACTTCCAGCTTCAACACTTACTACTTTTGCACCAAGCAGCTCCATTCTGAATACATTTAATTCCTGTCTTCTTATATCCTCTGCCCCCATAAAAATCACACATTCTAAATTCAACAAAGCACAAACTGTCGCAGTTGCAACCCCGTGCTGGCCCGCCCCCGTTTCAGCAACAATTTTCCTTTTACCCATCCGTATGGCCAGAAGTGCTTGCCCTATTGTATTATTAATTTTGTGAGCTCCAGTATGATTTAAATCTTCGCGCTTTAAATAAATTTGAGCGCCATTCGCGTAATTCGTCATATTTTCTGCAAAATACAATGGGGTTTCACGACCTACATAGTCTGTTGATAAATTTCTCAAATCTTCAAGAAAATCTTTATCTTCTCTAAACTTTAGATAGGCTTCCTCTAATTCAGTAATAGCCTGAATTAATGTTTCTGGAACAAATTTCCCTCCATAAACACCGAAATGTCCTCGTTCATCTGGAAGTGTATAAGTTGTCATTTACTTTCCCTCCACCTTTTACTTTTTTGATAAAGTCCCCAATTTTTGAATGATCCTTCATGCCGTTTGTTTCTACCCCACTGCTAACATCCACCATTCCTGGTTTTCCTAGATCAATTGCCTCTAACACATTATCAATAGTTAAACCACCCGCTAGAATCAACTTGTCTTTTTGAATTTCTATTTCCTTTAAGAGGTTCCAATCAAATGTAGTTCCATTCCCCCCGCGGTATTTTCCATACGGACTGTCTAACAAAATATATTCACAATCATATTGAGGGATAGTCCTTAAATCTTCATTAGACATAACTCGAATTGCTTTAATAACAGGATAACGAATACTTCTACAAAACTCAGGAGATTCATCGCCATGAAGCTGTAAATGAGTTAATCCTACCTCCTCAAATGTTCTTTCCAAAACGTCCTTAGTTTCATTAACAAACACTCCTATTTTCAAAACCTTGTCAGGCAAACTAGCCGTTATCTTCCTTGCTTCCTCTATTGAGATTTCCCGCTTACTTTCTGCAAAAACAAAGCCAATAGCATCCGCTCCAGCCTCAATGGCGAATTCGGCGGTTTTCATATCTCGAATACCACAAATTTTAACTTTCACTCCTTGACCTCCTTTCTTAGAGGAACCCTTAACTCCCTGAAACTAGTAGACAGATCCTCACTTCTCATCAGTGCTTCTCCTACTAAAACACCATTAACCCCAGCTTTTCTAACTCTATCCGCATCATTTCGTAAAAAGATGCCACTCTCGCTTATTATAAATGTGTCATTAGATTGGATTATTGGTGCTAATCTCTCTGTAACTTCCAGATTCACCTCAAAGGTTTTTAAATTCCGATTATTGATTCCAATTAAACGTGGTTTGATAGATAAAGCTTTTTGTACATCATCCTCATCATGTACTTCTACTAAAACCTCTAATTTCTGCTGTATTGCATAACTAAATAGATTCTCTAGTTCAGCTCTTGTTAAGGCAGCAGCGATAAGTAATATAATGCTGGCTCCGTAATGTTTCGCAAAGTCAATCTGAACCTTATCGATAATAAAGTCCTTACATAAAATCGGGATATTTACCGCCTCTCGAACTGCTTTTAGATCTTGAAAGGAGCCTTTAAAAAAGGAGGAGTCTGTCAAAACTGATATGGCAGCTGCTCCACCTAGTTCATAGCTTTTTGCTTGCAAGGCTGGATTGAGATTCATGTTAATATTTCCTTTTGATGGTGAGGCTCTCTTAAACTCTGCAATTATCGCTAGATTTTCGTCCCTCTGCAAATGTGTTACCAATGAAAAATTCTTTGTATTTACAGAATTTGAAGTGTCTAAATCCATTTCCTTTAATTTTTTTATCTCGAATTTTTTTTCTGATATTATTCTTTCAAGGATTGTTCCCATTAAATGACCTCCTGTTTAGTTACACGAGATTTCTCCACTAACTTCACTAATTTTTCATAGGCAGCCCCTGAATCGATGCTTTCCTTTGCTATATTTATTCCACTAGGAATAGTACTGGCTATCCCGGATGTGAAGATTGCCAGACCTGCATTTAATAAAACAGTATCTCGATAAGCTCCTTCTTCCCCTTTTAAAACTTGTAAAAGAATTTCAGCATTCCTTTTCGAATCTCCACCCTTAATTGCTGAATTAGGAAAGCTAGGTAAACCAACTTCTTCAGGATGTAGAGTCATTTTGTTCATTACTCCATCTTGTAAAAAAATTAGATGATTCTCTCCTTCAAGGGATGCTTCATCTAGCTTTCCAGCACCGTTTAATACAAGTGCTCTCTTTCGCCCAAGTTTATTTAATACCTCTGCAAAGACCTCCAAATAATCACGTCGATTAATTCCAAGGAGTTGTGAATCTAAATCAACTGGATTTGTTAATGGTCCAATAAAATTAAAAATGGTTGGTATTTGTAATTCACGTCTAACCTTCATCACTTTCTTCAATCTTGGATGGACATGAGGAGCAAATAAGAAGGCTATCCCAATCTCTTCTAATAGCTCCTCAGCCAATTGAGTTGGCATGGATAATTCAACACCAAGCTGTTCTAACACATCAGCACTTCCTGTCTTACTAGAGATACTTCGATTACCATGTTTAGCAACTGTTATTCCACATCCCGCAATCACAAAGGCTGATGTAGTACTAACGTTAAAGCTGGAGGATCCATCCCCACCAGTGCCGCAATTATCCATTACATTTGAATAGCTTCGTCGGAAGCCGATCGTATTTAGCCTAATCGCTTTTACTAAACCTGAAATTTCATCAACTGTTTCTCCTTTAGTTTTTAGAGCCACTAAAAAAGCAGCAATCTCACTATCAGATATTTGCTCATCATTAAGCATAATCCCAACAGCCTCTTGCATTTCTTCTTCAGAAAAGGACTCCCGATTAGCCAATCTTTGAAGGTATTCTTTCATCTGTTACTCCTCCTTTATATGATTTAAGAAATTAAGTAAAAGTTGCTTTCCATCCTTAGTACCAATTGATTCTGGGTGGAACTGCATCCCAAATAAAGGATATTTTTTATGTTTGATAGCCATAATTTCTTCATCGTCCATCGAGATAGCAAGTGCTTCTAACTCAATTGGAAGACTACCCTTTTCTATCACTAATGAATGATATCTCATGACCTCTATTTGTTTGGCTAAGAAAGAAAATAATGGGTCATCATTGTGGCTAATCTTTGAGCTTTTACCATGTTTAATTTGACTAGCTTTCGTTATGATGGCTCCAAATGCATAGCCTATTGCCTGATGCCCTAAACAAATCCCAAGGATTGGGTAAGTTTTGTAAAAAGTTGTAATAAGCTTTATCGTTTGTTGTATATCTTCAGGTTTTCCTGGACCAGGAGATAGAATAATGGCTTTCGGATTCCATTTTCTAATTTCATCTAGGCTGTATTTGTCATAACGTACAACATAAATTTCCTCCTTTAGTTCACCAAAAAGCTGATATAGATTGTAAGTAAATGAATCATAGTGATCAATTAGTAAGATCATGACGTTCCTCCAAGAAGGCTTTTAGTTTATTTAAAGTTTCCTGATACTCTAGTTCAGGAACACTATCATGGACAATTCCAGCTCCTGCCTGTATATAAGCGAAACCATCCTTCAGGAGCATAGTTCGGATAGCTAAGGCAAAATCAATATTACCGTTCGCAGAAATATATCCTACTGCTCCTGCATAGACACCTCGTTTGGAAACCTCCAACTCATTAATAATTCCCATGGCTCGAATTTTTGGAGCACCAGAAACGGTTCCGGCAGGCAAACAGGCTATTAAAGCATCCAAGGCTGTATGAGATTTTTTCAATCTTCCACTGACTTCAGATACTAGATGCATGACATATTTATACTTTTCAACCTCCAAATACTTCTCTAAATGCACAGACCCGAATTCACATACCTTTCCGAGGTCATTTCTTCCTAAATCAACGAGCATCCTGTGCTCTGCTAACTCCTTTTCATCCTCTAATAAAGATTTTTCAATCTCTAAATCCAGCTCGTACGTCGTTCCCCTTGGTTTGGTTCCAGCTATCGGATTGGTTATCACCCTATCTTCTTGCACACGAATCAAGCTTTCCGGTGATGTCCCAGCAATAATACTAGTCTCGAAGTCAATGTAGTACATATAAGGTGATGGGTTTTGAATCCGTAATTTACGATAAAAATCAAAAGGATTGCCTTTATACTTAGCTTTCAATCGTTGAGATAATACCACTTGGAATATATCGCCTTGTAGGATGTATTCCTTAGCCTTATCCACTTTTTTTATAAAATCAGCCTTATCCACATCTGAAGTAAAGCTGGAAAATTCAACTGGTGTAAAAAGTTCATGTTCAAATTTTGTAAGAATTTCATTTTTAGTCAGCGCTATTTCTCTTTCTAAATCTTCAGTTGTCGTTTCAGCTAATAAAGGTGTTCCTACTAAGTAAATTTTTTGTTCTAAATGATCAAAAACAATGAAAACCTCAAAGAACATTAGGTGAAGATCTGGCATATCAATTGCGTCAGGTAACTCACTGCCTATTTCCTCCGACTGTCTCACGATGTCATATCCTACATAACCGATTCCCCCACCTGTAAAAGGAATAGAAGGTTTAATCTCACACTGTTTCTGTGTAATTAACTCCTTTATTTTTAAGAAAGGACTGTTCATAAACTCCTCGCACTGCCCAGATTTATGGATGACCTTTCCACCGTTTATTGTACTTATCAATTCAAAGACTGGATTTGACCCAATAAATGAATATCTTCCTGAAGCCTCATGTTTATAAGAGCTTTCTAATAAGAACTTTTTTGTTCCAGACAATCTCCGGAAGAGGGAAATTGGTGTGAAAGTATCCCCCTCGATTACCTCAATAATCGATTGGCTATTTAATGTTAATTCCATCTTTATCATCCTCCCAAGGATTTTTTAGAAAATAAAAAAAGTCCCCTATACGCACAAGTATTGTGCATATAGAGGACGATGCTTTTTACCGCGGTGCCACCTCAATTGGATTAAATATATATAATCCCACTTTCAGATACGGGAAATAACCTTTGCAAAAACAAAATTCCATTTCCGATATCCTATCCTTTTAACGGTGGAAGTCCGTGTATCCCTACTACTGTTCAGGATACCTCTCGTAAGCCCATTCAATAAAGGTTCCTGCGTTAGACTCTCACCACTGTCCAACTCTCTGTAGCATTCACACTTTTATTTACTCTTCTTACTCAACGATTTATTATTAAATTTTCAAATCAATACAAAAAGGGTCTCTCGTCTTGAAAAGGACGAGAGACCCGTGGTGCCACCTTTATTAGCTGTAAACAGCTCGCTTTGACAGTATCCAATAGAGAATACTCGTTTCAGATAACAAGGAAACTACTCGTCAAAGCCTACTGCAATAAATTGGTTCGGTTTGAAAGCTCAGAAGCCCATTCACTAAAACATCTACACTGATTTGCACCACCCATCAGCTCTCTAAAGTATCCGTATTAGTTACTACCCTTCATCAACGCTTTAAGATGATTAAGTTGTTTTTTATATTAATATGTCTTTAAAGAAAAGTCAACCGTAAAATTTGAATTTTCTTACTTATTTCCTTTTGCCAATAATTCAATTAACAATTTTCTCCAAACTGTTGCAAGCTCATCAACTTTAAGAATTTTTTCAATAGCTTGTTTATTTGAACGATCATGAAAGTAGATCTGATTTGCATACAGGACGGAAATAGCGTGTTCACTTTTAGTCAAAAGCTTTAATTCTGAATTTCTTTCCACTTTACCTTCCTGAAGAACTCGAAAAAAGTATCCAGTAAATCCTGTTTCAACAACACGCTTTAACAAACCATCAATTTGATTAAATTTTGATATTTTGGAGCATGGAATTCGGCCCTGAGTAATTTGAATAACCGCTTCACCAAATTGAAACGTGTCACCAATATAAACCTCTTCTTCTGTCATGCCAAACAAAGAAATATTTTCACCAAAACCAGGTGTTTTTATTTTCACACCAAATTCAGCTTCCCATACTGAATAGTGCTCTAATGGATATAAACAGACAGCACGATCTGGACCTCCATGAAATTCAGTAGCAGCTACAGTATCTCCATCAAAGCCATTCACCGTTAAAAACGCTTCATTAACCTCTTGTTTTCCAATTGCAGAATTTGTATTAGTATTATTCCAATTAAATGTTTGTATTCCACCGATAGCAAGTTTATGTATTTCCACTTTCTTCTCCTCCGTACTAATATAATTTTCCTTAAGTAATAACATATCATGATATTGCCAGTTAGTGGAAAGTTATTTTACTCTTCACTTGTTAATACTAAAATCAATGTTATTTAATTGTAAAGGCGGTCATTTTCAAAATGGAACATACTGAACAATTAAATTTAAATAAATCTGGCAAAGGTTCCTCTAAAAGTAGTGAAATCGGAAAACAAAAATGGGCTATTGTTTCGTTATCGTCGATTCCATTAGTTATGACATTAGGTAATTCTATGCTAATACCGGTTTTAACAACGATGGAGAAAAAGCTAAATATTTCCGCCTTTCAGTCCAGTATGATTATTACAGTTTATTCTATTGTAGCCATATTGCTTATTCCAGTTGCAGGTTACATATCTGACCACCTTGGTAGAAAAAAAGTTATCATACCAAGCCTAATCATTGCTGCCATTGGCGGTTTAATTTCAGGGTTTGCCTCCTGGAAAATGAATGACGGCTATTGGCTAATCTTAGTTGGTCGTGCTTTACAAGGTGTTGGAGCAGCTGGAGCAGCACCCATTGTCATGCCATTAGTTGGGGATATGTTTAAGGACGATGAGGATGTCAGTAGTTGTCTTGGTTTAATTGAAACCTCCAATACATTAGGTAAAGTACTTAGCCCTATCTTAGGCGCGTTATTAGCAGGTATCGTATGGTTTCTCCCGTTTTTTTCATTTCCTGTCTTTTGTACGATATCAATCTTATTGGTTCTTTTATTAGTAAAAAGTCCGAAAAATGATACAAAAAAAATTCCCTTCAAGGAATTTTTTATTAATGTGAAGAAAACCTTTACCGACAGTGGACGTTGGTTGTATAGTATTTTCTTCATCGGAGCTGCTTTAATGTTTGTATTGTTTGGTATCCTTTTTTACTTATCTGATACATTCGAAAAGGTTTATGATATTAAAGATGTAAAAAAAGGGTTGTATTTAGCAATCCCTTTGGGGGCCCTTTGTTTATCATCATATATTACTGGTAAAGTCATAAAAAAGAATAAAGTATTAATGAAATGGATTACATTAATAGGAATAGTTATGTTAGCTATATCTATTGCCCTACTAATGTTCTCAAAAGGAATTTGGTTCATGATCTCCATGTTTATTGTTAGCGGTATTGGTATTGGAGCGGGGCTCCCCTGTCTAGATGCAATGATTACGGAAGGTGTAAAGAAGGCAGAAAGAGGTACCATAACTTCCATTTATAGTTCGATGCGTTTTATCGGAGTAGCGGCCGGACCACCAGTAATTGCGTTAATGATGAAAAATAATGAAAAATGGTTATTTATTCTGTTAAGCTCAACAGCTATCTTGGCGGCCCTTGTCACTTTGTTAGCCATAAGACCTAAATCAGAAAAATCGCATTGATTCATTCAATGCGATTTTAATTTTAGTAGGTAATTTTCAATAATTTGATTAAACGATCTCCAGTTTTTCATTGGAAGTTGGTGAAAGGCATTTACAATGAATTCAGCATCAAAATGCCCATTTGGATAATTGCGAATATGTTTATTAATAAAATCCCGAGAACCGTATATAAGCAATAGAGGGAATGTCCAATTTTCGATATTCTTTAAACAAGAGTATTCCAAAGACTCTTGATAAAATTGATACCATATATTCATATCTGCTTTCTTCATATGATCAATCAAAACTTGTTTTAACTCTTTGTTTTCTGTATGGCTTCCAGCAATAACCTTTATTAATACTTTAGGATATTTTCTTAATAAAAACATTCCTGCCAAATGCTCATACTTTAATAGCATTGACTTAACTTCTGGAAATCCTCCAGATAATATCATCGCTAATACTCGGTTTGAATAGAGTGAGGCAAACTCTTGTGCCACAATTCCCCCTGATGAATACCCACATATAACCGCTTTTTCAATTTGAAGATTGTCTAAGATTGCTTTGATTTCTTCAGCATATTCCTTAATAGAAAACTTTGCTTGTTTTCCTTCAGAATTTCCATGTCCACTTAAGTCTGGTAAAATAATTCGAAATTTTTCAGTCAAAAAAATTTGATAAAAGAAAACTTTACGCCCCATACCTGGTGGATGAATAAAGACAATTGGAATACCCTTTCCTTTATCCTCAAAATAAAGCTTCCTATTTTGGTGGTGACAGATTGGCATCTGATGTCCCCCCTTAACAAAAAAATAAACCAAGGCTATTATTATGCCCAGGTTTATTAAGAAAATATTTATACATTTAATCGAGGCTTAGTTGGATCACAATTTGATGGAGGAAGCTCTGTGCTTTGAGCTAATTTTGTTAAATAATAACATTCTTCTCTAGCCATGTGGTCTGCCATTAAAGGCTGGAATACCCCTAACATTTCTTTTGTTAATCCCATATCTTCGATTTCCCTTAAGAATGCTTTAAATAATTCCATTTCTAAGTACACATCTTTGTTGAATTTTTTCAAGGCTGGAAATACAGTCAAATTTGTACGAAGATAGCCCGCTAGTTCAACTGCTTTTAAATAGAAATCTTCAAACGTTTTTACAAATTCCTTAGTTGTTTTCTTCAACTTTTTTTCTACTGCATCAACGTTATCATTGATAGCCCCAGCATGACCTGCTGCATCAATAAGCCATACTAAATGATGATGAAGTTCATGGAAAACGGGTGGGGGATTTCCCACTTTTAGAAAGCTAAGTACTCTTTGATATTCCTCCAACTCATTGACCATATGATTAATAAACGTCGGCGTTAAATGAATTTTAATTTTCCCTACAAGATGGAGTTCAAGTAGTTTTAGTTTGAAGGTTTTGAATAAAAGTACTTCTTTATCTGCTAATTGACTAAGTTCCCTTTGATCCAGGTTAGTCACATTTTGTAAAAGTTCATCAAAAACATGGATAAAGTATTTTGCCTTTTCGATAAGCTTCTTTTCACTTTCAGCCAATGAATCATTAATAAATCTAGCATGGTCACCTAATATTTGAAGCCAAAAGCGATGTTCGAATAGAGCCACTTCATTAAAGTTGCTAGTCATTGGTGCCCCTCCATTCCAATTGAATATTCCTTTAACACTTTATTCTGACTGGAACTTAGTTATGTTTCAATAATTAAAAAGACTGACTACATTCATTTACAAATATTGTCGCGCTGATGTATTTAAATATATATA
>NZ_CAKJTG010000029.1:13458-47948 GCF_917563885.1 Pseudoneobacillus rhizosphaerae | reverse complement strand
GAAAACACTTTTGGGTTATAGCTTTGAATAATATTTAATTTAATATCACTTGGATATTTTGACATACAAAAAACTGCACCTCCAACTGTTAGATAGTGTCTAACAATTGGGGTGCAGTTCAAAGGCCTTGCTTTTTTAATAGGAAACGTAAACTAATCATGGAACTATTTCAAAAACAGTCCCTTGGTTAAAATCAGTCACTTTCATAGAGCCATATACCCCTAAATATAATTTGGATTGATTCAAATTCGTTCCTAAAGAAACATAATAGGCTGATTGAGAACCAAAATCGTAATTAGTCTGAATCACACTAAAATCATTTTGTTTACCATCGGCTCGTACGTAGGTATAAGCTAAAGCCCCTTTAACATTAGGCTGAGTTCCTTTCCTAACAAAATCGGTAAACAAAACGCTTCCCGTTAAGCCTGGGATTTCATTTCCCATATAGGCTTGGACTCCTGTAAGTGCAGTTCCTCCAAACTTATCTGGTCTGGAATCTTGATGAAAGTAACTTGTTAAAGGCTGAATACGACTCCCAGAAAGTGCTACTGATTCATTGTAATAAGCTATTGTTTTCTGATCCAAAGTTGAATTTGCTGAGCATTCCCTAATAATCGGAGTAGGAAAAGAACCTTCCCAACCTCGCCAGCCAAAGTTAATAAATCCTTCATTGTCAGGTGTAGAATTCGTTAATGAGGCTTGAATAAGCTGAGTAACCGGTATTGGTTTATACTGAACGAATGTAAATATCGACTCGACCAAATTCTGTCCGACATTTCCCACATATTTTATATACTGATTATTAAACCTTTGAAATGAAATGCCTGGTATATTGCGAACCCCTTTGGCCATTACCGTGAGCGTTCCCTGAATAGTTGTGGGAAGTTCATTAAACCTTGTGACAACGGGAGGATTATTGATGGATGTATTCTTACCGACATCAATTTCAATTATTTTACCAGCAATTTCTAGATTATTCTGACTTAAGTTAAAGGGATCATGACCTGAACCTCCATCTCCCGTTGTTAAAACAAGTTTTCCTGTTTCAGGTGAGAAGTTTAAACTATTAAAACCATTATGATTCATAAAGGGTCTTCTTAAATTAAGTAAAGTCCGTCGTCTTTGGGGCTGACCATTCGATTGTAAAATCCATTCTTCAACTGTATCAATATGATCATATTGAGTTTCTCTATTTTCCCACTTTAGATTTAAGGTATTAGGATCACACGGATCAGGTGTAAAAGATTCAGAAAGTGCACCTGGACCTTGTGATCCAGCTACTGAATAATAAAGATAGAAAAGACCGTTATAATAAAAACTTGGATGAAATGCTAGCCCTAATAATCCCCGTTCATCATATCCGCCACTAGGACCACCCAACTTTAAAATTTGTTGGCGAATATCTAAAAAACTCCTAATGCTATCGTTCCCTATGTAAAAAATTTCACCTACCTGGGTGGCAATAAATAATCTTTCATTTGAGTCGCCTGGAAGTTTAGTTGTTTTCAATACAGTAGGTAAATTCAACCTACTTGCAACCGGCCGTAAACCAACCTTAACTTTTCTCAATTGGCTTCGCACTCCTTCTTATAGATTTCTTCTATAAGAATATGATTAGAATTGACTTATAGTACCGGAGACTATATAACAACAATTAAATAATAAAATTCAACAATATTTTATTGCAAAACGATAAATCGCATGTTAATATCAGACTAACAATAAATAAGTGAGGTGCTTTTTATGAAACATGGCTCAACGCTATTCTTAAAGATAGCTCTTTTTCTGATTGGAGCTCCAGTTCTTGCTTTGTGTATATATGGGTTGACTTGGTTACCTAATAATCCAGTAAATCCAGATTATGCCCATATACTATACCCCATTATAATAGGGATGTATGTATCAGTGATCCCATTTTTTGTCGCATTGTATCAGGCATATAAACTTTTAAGCTTTATTGACAAAAACCTAGCTTTTTCCGAATTGTCGGTAAAAGCACTAAAGAAAATCAAATTTTGTGCCATAATCATCAGCGGATTGTATGTGGTAATTGAGCCATTTGTTTTTCTCGTAGCAGACCTAGACGATGCACCTGGCCTCGTCATCATCGGAATGATCCCTATCTTTGCTTCAATGGTAATCGCTGTATTCGCTGCTGTTCTTCAAAGACTTTTACAAGAAGCGATTGATATAAAATCGGAAAATGACTTAATAGTCTGAGGTGAAAACAATGGCAATTATAATCAATATTGATGTGATGTTGGCTAAAAGGAAAATGAGCGTGACTGAGCTTTCAGAGAGGGTTGGAATTACCATGGCTAACCTTTCCATATTGAAAAATGGAAAGGCAAAAGCAATTCGATTATCAACTTTAGAGGCAATATGTAAAGCTTTAGATTGTCAGCCTGGAGATATTTTAGAATATCGACGTGATGAAGACTAAAAGAAACAAATTTAACATCGGAAGGAAAAGAACGATCGCCTTTTCCTTATTTTATAAAAGGGGAGTAGCTCATGAATTTAACCATTCGAAAAAATGAGGCAACTAAAATGAGAACATTAAAACAACTCATTCGTTTTGGTTGGGAGCAGGCTCTATCTTGTTTATTTCCTGTCGTTATTTTTGCTTCTTTGGCTTTTACTAAATTCATTCCACTTCCTTTCCTATCAAGGTACGACTGGCTGCTCATCATCTGCATTCTGATGCAGTGGGGGATGGTACGTTCTGGGCTTGAAACACGAGATGAGCTAAAGGTTATCACATTGTTCCATCTGATTGGGCTTGCACTTGAGCTTTTCAAGGTTCATATGGGCTCCTGGTCTTATCCCGAAGCAGGTTATTTCAAGTTTTTTGGAGTGCCTTTGTATAGCGGATTCATGTACGCAAGTGTAGCAAGTTTTCTTTGCCAGGCGTGGAGAAGGTTAAAAGTTGAATTGGTAAAGTGGCCACCATTTTGGGCAGTTGTACCTCTTGCCAGTGCGATATATTTGAATTTCTTCACACACCATTTTTGGATTGATGTTCGATGGTGGTTGTCTGCTCTAGTGATGATCGTGTTCTGGCATTCATGGGTCACATTTGAGGTAAGTGGAACTCGTTATCGGATGCCAATCGCCCTTTCTTTTATGCTCATTGGATTTTTTATATGGATAGCTGAAAATATCGCAACCTTCTTTGGAGCGTGGGAATATCCAAACCAAACTGATGCATGGAGTCTCGTTCATCTAGGAAAGGTGAGTTCTTGGCTCTTATTAGTGATTGTTAGCTTTCTAATAGTAGCAACATTAAAACAGGTTAAGGAAAAATCCCACTAAAATAGTGTGCAGTTGAAGGGAAGGCTTTACTACTTTAAGGGGTAGTAAAGCCTTCCCTTCAATTATAAACAGGAAACCTATACCTAAAGAGAAAATATGAAAGCTTGCATTAGCATCGAACTTCCCAAAATAAATTATTTATCAGATTTCACCTTCCGAAACGACCAGCATTTGCTCGACATGAGCTAGAAGATGCTTTATTTGCTCTTCTGTGTCTGAATAACCCTCTGATTCGGACACGTTTCCCTAACAATCGCCCAACGTCATCCGAAATGTACAATTTAGTACCAAGAACAACCAATTTCACCAAAAGACATCATTTCAAAATGAACGAGATATCAGTAGTTATTTTACATCTTTGAACTTGTTACTATTTACAGCTTTTAAATAATATATAATTATCATATAATAGTAGATATGCAAATTTATTAAAAAATGTTATAGACTATGATATGGTAATAATGAAATTAAAAAATAGAAAAGGTGTATGACTAGGTCTCGCCTTAGCTTTATGTGACGCCTACATCTTTTCGGTAAACTATGGGGAAAAGGTTGATAAAAATGAACAACAAAGAAACTAATACAGATGTCATTTTAATTGGCGCAGGAATCATGAGTGCGACTTTAGGAACACTCTTAAAAGAATTAGTACCCGAATGGAACATTACTGTGTTTGAGAAGCTCGAGAAAGCAGGAGAGGAAAGCTCTAACGAATGGAATAATGCGGGTACGGGTCATGCTGCACTGTGCGAGCTTAATTACACAAGTGAAAAACAAGATGGATCGATAGATATTAGTAAAGCGATAAAAATTAACGAACAATTTCAGGTTTCTATGCAATTTTGGTCTTACCTTATAAAAAACAAGCTAATTAATAATCCACAGGATTTTATTAGACAATTGCCTCATATGAGTTTAGTACTAGGGGATGAAAATGTAACGTTCTTAAAGAAACGTTTTGAAGCGCTTTCAAATAATCCCTTATTTCAAGAAATGGAATATTCCGAAGATCCAGAAAAACTAATGGAATGGATTCCACTAATTATGGAAGGCCGTTCACTTAATGAACCTATAGCAGCTACCAAAGTTGATTCTGGAACGGATGTTAACTTTGGCGCTTTAACACGCATGTTGTTTGAACAATTAGAAAGTAAAAATGTCGATATTAAATACAATCATAGTGTGAATGATATTTACCGTACTAGCGACGGCTTGTGGGAATTGAAAGTACAGAATCAATTTAGTGGAACCGTTAAACGTCATACAGCCAAATTCGTCTTTATCGGTGGTGGGGGAGGAAGCCTACATTTACTGCAAAAATCAGGTATTCCTGAGAGTAAACATATTGGTGGATTCCCTGTAAGCGGAATTTTTATGGTATGTAATAACCCTGAGGTTGTAGCACTGCATCATGCTAAAGTTTATGGAAAAGCAAAAGTTGGGGCTCCACCAATGTCGGTTCCTCATCTTGATACACGATTTATCGATAATAATAAATCATTGCTATTTGGGCCATTTGCAGGCTTTACACCAAAGTTTTTAAAAACGGGTTCCATGTTTGATTTAGTCACTTCCGTAAAGCCGAATAATGTCTTAACGATGTTGGCGGCAGGCGCAAAAGAGATGTCATTGACAAAATACTTGATTCAGCAAGTCATGTTAACCAAAGAACAGCGCATGGAAGAGCTACGTGAATTTATCCCTCATGCCGTATCAGAGGATTGGGATTTTGTCGTAGCAGGTCAACGTGTTCAAGTAATCAAAGATACTGAAAATGGAAAAGGCACGCTTCAATTTGGTACTGAAGTCATTACGGACGCCGATGGCTCGATCGCAGCATTACTTGGCGCATCTCCTGGTGCATCCACTGCCGTTCACGTGATGCTTGAGGTTATCAAAAAATGCTTCCCGCAGCATGTGAAAGAGTGGGAGCCTAAAATCAAAGAAATGATTCCATCTTATGGCGTGTCATTAATGGAGAATCCAGAATTACTGAAGGAAATTCATACGCTTACAGAACAATTGCTTTGTTTAAGTGAAAAAGAGATTGAAAGAGAACTAGTCTTTAGTTAATTTTTTGATATTGACATCAAAAGAAAAATGTTAGCAATGGTTTATAATATTCTAATGAGATCGCCTTTTGGCGGTCTTTTTCTTTTGCAAATTATGCAAGCAAAGCAAATAAAAATATCCAAATTTCAGAAAATTTGGATTGACTTCACGAATACAAATGTATACATTAATATTATTTGAAATTCATGAAAGTGAGACAATGGATAAATGAGCATAACTCTAGCGCTGTTTGCTGCTTTATTTGCTTCACTAACGGCAATATTAGCGAAAATTGGTATGGACAATGTCAACAGCAATCTCGCAACCGCTATTCGTACGTTCATCGTCTTAATCATGGCGTTGATCGTTGTGATGGTGACTGGCCAGTTTTCAGCGATTTCGATGATTTCGACGAAAGCACTTCTATTTATTTTATTATCTGGGCTGGCAACTGGCTTATCCTGGCTCTTTTTCTTCCGGGCACTCGCGATTGGTGATGTTTCCAAAGTGGTACCTATCGATAAATCTAGTATCGTCTTGACCATCATACTATCTATCTTGGTCCTGGATGAGGAAGCAACAGCTAAAATTTTAATCGGAGGCGCACTAATCGCTCTTGGAACGTTTGTATTAATGGGGAAAAATGAAGAGAACAAACGATTTACCGGCTCACAAATTTATATTGTTTATGCAATCGTTGGAGCCATATTTGCCGCTTTAACCTCCATCTTGGCGAAAATAGGGATGGAAGGAGTCGACTCCAATGTTGCTACCTTCTTAAGGACCATCGTGATTTTACTATTTGCATGGGCAATTGTCTTTTTCCAAGGGACGTATAAAAAAATGAAACAGATTTCTAAGAAGGGCTATCTTTTTTTAGTATTATCTGGTGCCGCAACAGGATTGTCATGGCTATGTTATTTTGCTGCCATAGAAATTGGAGAAGTGTCAGTCGTTGCACCCATAGACAAGTCTAGTGTTGTCCTCACCATAATACTGAGCTTTGTGATTTTAAAAGAAAAAGCTTCAAAACATACCGTTATTGGTGGTTTAATCATTACTGTAGGGACATTTGTACTAGCATTTACTTAAGATTGAGGAAGCAAGGGGAAGGAAAATGGCAAATTTTAATAAATACATAAATAAATACTGGAAACCCTTTAGCATTGCTGTTTTATTTCTTACTCTAGAGGCCGTATGTGATTTACTTCAGCCTACCATCATGGCGAAAATCGTGGATGTAGGAGTTGTAAATCGAGATTTAGATTATGTGTTAAAAATGGGCGGTGTGATGCTTGGAGTAACCATATTCGGGGCATTAGCTGCTTCAACTAGGAGTATTGTGGCAAGTATTACGTCGCAAAATTTTGGTTCGGAATTACGTTATGATTTATTTCGAAAGATTCAGCATCTTTCCTTTAAAAATATTAATCGTTATGACCGTGCCTCTCTAGTAACGAGATTGACGAATGATGTTTCACAGGTACAAATGTTTATGAATGGCTTGATGCGTATTTTTGTCAAAGCACCGCTGCTTGCCATCGGCGGACTAATTATGGCGACAAGATTGAACATTCACTTATCGATTGTTTTAGCTGTTGTTGTTCCCATGGTTGCTATTTTAATCATATTTAATATGAGAATAAGCTTACCTCTCTTTTCAAAGGTACAAAATGCTCTCGATAAAGTGAATGGTGTAATGAGGGAGTATTTATCAGGTGTCAGAGTCGTCAAAGCCTTCAATCGTTTTGATTATGAAATCGAGAAATTTAGTGGATTTAATGAAGACTTTCAAGACAAATCAATAGCTGCTACCCGAGTTCTAGCCATCTTTGGACCTATTATTATGTTAGTAATGAATCTAGGAATCGTTGTCGTTCTTTGGTTTGGGGGCTTTGGAGTTGAAAATGGAACCGTGCAAGTAGGTCATGTTATTGCCTTCACCAACTATATGACGCAAATTCTATTTTCGTTAATGATGATTTCGATGGTGTTTAACATGTTTGTTAGAGCTAAAACGTCTGCGAACAGAATAGGTGAAGTTTTAGCAGAGGAAGACGATATGACATGGAATCGCGATTCGACAACTTCAACTCAAGGAGGAAGAATTGATTTTGAAAATGTGACTTTTGCCTATGAAGGTGCCTCTGGTGATCCTGTTCTCAAGAACATAACATTCACTTGTCTACCGGGAGAAACGGTTGGCATTATTGGATCAACTGGTTCAGGTAAGAGTAGTCTTGTCGGACTTATTCCGAGATTTTATGATCTTTCCTCTGGTACTATTCGAATAAACGGGGAAGACATTAGTGAAATAAACCCTAAAGCGCTAAGGGAAAAAGTAGCGATTGTACCTCAGAAAGCAACCTTATTTACTGGAACGGTCAAGGAAAATATACGCTGGGGAAGTGAAGATGCTTCATTGGAGGATATCGAACTGGCAGTTAAAATGTCAGATGCCTATGGATTTATTTCGGATTCGCCAGAAGGCTACGACACTCGAATCGGCCAAGGTGGGGTTAACTTCTCTGGTGGTCAGAAACAACGGCTGTCGATTGCAAGGGCGCTAGTGAAGAAACCAGAAATATTAATATTAGATGATAGTACCAGTGCTGTTGATGTGGAAACAGAAGCTAGAATTAAAGAATCTTTAAAAAAGTATGCAAAAGGACTAACTTGTTTACTCATCGCTCAACGAATTTCATCGGTAGTAGATGCGGACCGAATCATTGTGTTAGATAATGGGGAAATAGTTGGAAATGGGACTCATGGCGATTTACTTCATAATTGTCCTACTTATCTAGAAATCTATCAGTCGCAGTTTGGCAAGGAGGTGCTAGAAGGTGGCAGGTAATACCAAACAAGAAAAAAAGAACGATCACATTCCCCCCGTACCAGGACGCCCAATAGGAGGAGCTGCTGACCGATTTCGGAGACAGGTTGTAAAACCTAAGGATTTTAAAGGTACCATTAAACGGCTATGGTCTTACTTTGGAAAAGAGAGAAAGCTTTTATCCATTGTTTTCGCTTTTATATTAATGGATTCGATTATAGCTCTGTCTGCCCCTTTTTTAATAGGTAAAGGTGTTGACGCGATGTCAAAAGGGGAAAGTGTTGATTTTGGTTTACTCCAATTTACCGTTATTACACTTTTAATTGCCTATATCACGAATGCCGTTTTGAATTTTTCACAAGGTTGGCTGATGGCTGGTGTTGCCCAAAGGATTGTCAAAAGATTACGGAATCACTTGTTTCATAAGCTACAAAAGCTCCCTGTATCTTTCTATGATTCTAGGACACATGGGGAAATGATGAGTAGATTTACAAATGATATAGATAACGTCAGTAATACGATTTCACAGTCAACGACCCAACTTATGTCTGGTATCATCATCATTACGGGTTCACTTGTCATGATGATCATTCTAAGCCCCATTTTGACAGTAGCAACTCTTATTACTGTTCCATTAGTCTTTTTACTTACAAAATCCATTGCGAGTAAAACCAAGATTCTGTTCCGAAATCAGCAGAAGGAATTGGGAATACTAAACGGCCATATTGAAGAAACCATTTCCGGTTTAGAGGTCGTGAAAGCCTTTAATCATGAGGAAAAGGCCATTGCCGAATTCGAAGAAGTGAACACAAGACTTCGTAAAGTCGGAACAAAGGCACAAATATGGTCGGGTTTTTTGATGCCAATTATGAATGTTATCAATAACCTTGGTTTTACGATTTTGGCGGTCGTGGGTGGTTATTTGGCTGTTGAGAATTTGATCACCATTGGTGTGATTGCAAGTTTCATCACTTACTCGCGCCAATTCGTGAGACCCTTGAATGACCTAGCTAATATATTCAATATTTTACAATCAGGTATTGCCGGGGCAGAACGGGTTTTTGAAATCCTCGATGGAAAAGAAGAACCGGAGGATCAAACTAATGCTATTCCGCTATTTAACCCAGAAGGTGTTGTTGAATTTAAGAATGTTAGCTTTGGTTACCGTGATGATGTTCCGATTTTAAAAAATGTAAGCTTTATTTCACAAGCAGGTAGCAGTACAGCCTTAATAGGACCAACCGGTGCAGGGAAAACAACAATTGTTAACCTCTTAACGAGATTTTATGATGTTACCGAGGGGCAAATCTTTATTGATGGTCGCGATATTCGAGAATACACAAGAGAGAGCTTACGAAAATGCTTTGGAATTGTCCTACAAGACACATATTTGTTTTCAGGCACGATCATGGAAAATATAAAGTACGGAAACCCTGATGCAACGGATGAGGAAGTATTTGCGGCGACTCGGTTAGCAAACGCAGATTTATTTATCAATCGTTTACCAAAGCGATATGAGACTAAGCTCGCGGAAAACGGTGGCAATCTCAGCCATGGACAAAGACAATTATTGGCTATTGCTAGAGTCATTCTTAATCAACCTTCTTTGCTCATTCTAGATGAAGCAACTAGTAGTATTGATACACGAACAGAGTTACATATTCAAGATGCACTGTCTAAAGTGCTGGAGGGTAGAACAAGCTTTATCATTGCACACAGACTTAATACGATTCGCGATGCCGATACGATTATGGTTATTCAAAACGGAGAAATTGCCGAAAAGGGAAACCATAATGATCTCATTACTCAACAGGGGATTTATGCTCAAATGATTCAAAATCAATATAAAACGTTGAAAAAGGTTGAAAATTATTAAAGGATTCGAAAAAAACCTCTATCTAATCACGGTAGAGGTTTTATTTTTTTCGGGGATTTCTACTGTGAATGGATATCAAAAAAAGTAAGGAACATGCACTTCGTACATCAATTGCTATTAAAAATAAAATAATATCAAGTATTACTATTTTCTTGTCTGATGAGTATAATCAGGAATGGGAGTTGAGATAAATGAATAAAAAAGATATCGCCAATTTTAGAAAGCAATTTAAGTTAAACAATAATCTTTTAGCCATAAGAGAAATTTTCAATGTATATGTTCAGAAAGAATCTGGTGAGGTTTATCATCATATCAGTCTTCCGTTTCCATTATTAGATAAGGAAGCACAGGACTTATTTTTAACAAACTTTAAAAAGGTTTTAACAGGTGATGTTGATTCGAAATTGTTTGAGCTAAAGTTTCAACGTGATGTAGAAGCTAGCACCCAAACTATCCTTTATGATGGTTTACAGGCACGTTTAACGGAAGATTGGAAAGAATATATGCTTCAAATCGTTGAGAAAATGTTTGCCCATGCTGTTTATGAATTTGATACGGTAGTAACATTTATCCGGGGAGAATATCGAAAGCCAACTCGGAAAGTTGACCTGGATTCTGAAACGGGTGGGGATGATGAAGTTTATTACAGCCCATTTATCCTTTGCAGCCTTAATAGAACCGATCAGCCGAAAAAAGCCTTGCTGTTTGATTATATTGAAAAGGAATTTAAACCGAATAATGCCTCTGACCCAATCATCAATTTAGCCGCGCCATTGTCAGGATTCTTGTTCCCTGCTTTTAATGACAATGCTGCAGATGTGAATCATATCTTATATTATGCAGGCAAAGTGAACCAGCCAGACGAAACATTTATTGATTCGGTTCTCAATTGTGAAGAAATCATAACAGCCGGCGAAGACAAAGACTGCTTTGAACTGATTTTAAATAAAGTAATTGGAAACCAAGTGGATACCAAAATCATTGCCAATGTCTATGAGGAAATTGACAAAATCGTGCAAGAGAGTGTCGAAAACGAAGAAAGTGAAGTCCCGAAGTTAGATTATAAGGACATCGGGCGCATTTTGCAGGTAAGCGGAGTCGAAAATGTGGACACCGATAAAGTGGAACATGCCTTCAAAGCTGTCATATCCGATGAAAAACATGAATTTAAAGCGAGCAGTCTAATTCCAAAGTCGATCAAAATCAATACTAGCGTGGCAAATCTATCCATTAATCCGAAAGACTTGAAAAACGTAAAATATATTATGTATCAAGGAAAACGTTGTTTATTGCTGGAGATTGAGGAAGATGTGATTATCGAAGGGTTTAAATTAGAGTCGGAAACAATGTAATGAATTTTTGGACTGGCCATTTTAAATCGCTATACAAGATAATTTAATCGATAAGAGAAAAATAGGTTTTAGATAGGAGGAAACGCAAATTAATTAAATTAATTTGCGTTTTTTTTAGAAAGTAAAAGAATCCCTATTGAAAATAAGTAAATTAGAATACCAAACCACTTTTAAGAAAATACTATTTAAAAATCTGATGTAGGTGAGTTTACAAATGAAAACGATCAGACCACTAAAAATTGGTTCATATAAGATGAGCCCAAATGAAGAGTTAACTTCAGCAGAAATGGGTAAACTCTGGGCCACATATACAGGAAACAGCATGGCAAACTGCGTTATAAAGTATTATCTTCAGCACGTTGACGATGATGAAATCAAAACTCTATTAGAAAATGCATTGAAATTAACCGAAGAATTTATGAGCATAGCAAAAGAGATATTTGAAAAGGATAATTTCCCAGTTCCTAAAGGTTTTGGCGACGAAGACGTAAATCTTGGTGCGCCACGATTATTTCTGGACCCATTCTACGTTCATTATTTGAAATATGCTTCAAAAGCAGGAATAAGCATTTATAGTGTAGGATTACCTCTTATTTACAGAAAAGATGTAAAAGAGTTCTTTATATATTGTATGGAATCCACATTAGCTTTAATGGAACAAATCAAAGATTTATTAATGAATAAGGGGTTAATTATTAAGCCACCCATTATTCCAGTACCTGATAAAGTCGAATTTGTTCATAAGGATTTTCTTAATGGTTTCTTTGGACATGTTCGTCCTTTACACGCTTTAGAAATTGCCCATTTTTACGATAATATTGAAAATAATGTAACAAGTAAAGCGTTGATTATGGCATTTGCTCAAGTGGCCAAGGATAAAAAAATAAGCGAATTATTTGAAAGAGGTAGAGATCTTACATCCAATAATATTGAAAGTTATATGAAAATGTTACATAACGAAAATCTTCCATCACCAGCTTTTATTGATGATTTAGTTACAACTTCCACATTTTCTCCTTTCTCTGATAAACTCATGTTATTTCATAAGGTGGATATGTTTTCAATGAAAATAAGAGCTTTTGGAAATTCTGTTGCCGTAAATGGAAGGCATGATGTCGGATTGTTGTATTCAAAATCTCTAATGAAGATTTCTGCCTTTGTTGAAGTGGCCGCAAGGATTATGATCGAAAAGGGCTGGATGGAACAGCCACCGAAAGCAGCTGATAGAGATAATTTGGAGTCAAGCTAATGGGCACCAAATAGATTAACTTGCTATTCAATGAACTAATCCGAAGATTTGCTGGTTTAACAAACCTATAATCTTTGGATTTTTCTGCAGAGACCCCTAATAAGTAAGATGAAATTATTAGGGGGAAGTACATTTTTTATTTATCAAAAAAAATTGATTGACAAAACAAACTGTAAAGATTAAATTTACAGTATAGGATAATTATTTTAAATAAACAACATCATCATTATATTTAAACTGTAAAATTAATTATTACATTTTATCATTCATTATTTTTTCATTAAAATATCGTATCAAAATTAAAATAGGAGTGTGAACTGTATGGTGACAGTATATACAACACCAAGCTGTACTTCATGTCGAAAAGCAAAAGCATGGCTTGAAGAACATCAAATTGACTATATTGAAAGAAACATCATAGCTAATCCACTAACAATTGATGAGTTAAAGTCTATACTTCGTTTGACAGAGGATGGTACGGATGAAATTATTTCTACAAACTCGAAAAGGTTTCAGGAGCTAAATGTAGATATAGAAACTCTTTCACTAAAAGAATTCTATACATTAATTATAGAAAACCCTCAAATGCTGCGACGTCCGATCATCCAGGACGAAAAAAGATTTCAGGTTGGGTACCACGATGAAGAGATTCGTCGATTTTTACCGCGCAGGCTTCGTACATTAAACATTGATTGGGAAAAAATGGCCAATTAATTATGTGTATTTTATTTTTCTAGGAGGCTAGCGATGAACAGTGATTTTACACTTGCCATTCATAGTTTAACTTTTCTAGCGCTACAGCCGGATCGGATGTCAACAAGTGATATGATTTCGGAAAGTGCCTGTGTTCATCCTGTACGCATTCGTAAAGTGTTAAGTCTATTAAAAAGGCATGGCTTTATTGAATCAAAAGAGGGTATTGGTGGCGGTTTTCATTTTGCAGTAGATGTAAGCGAAGTAAATCTCTGGGATATTTATAAGCTTACGTCAGAAGGTTCTCTTCAGCCTAAGTGTCCTGAATCAAATGAACAGTGTATTGTAGGAGCAAATATGCAAAGCGTCTTATTTAACATTTTTTTAGGAGCTGAAGAACATTTAGGTTTATATTTAAAGAATTATACACTGAAGGAAGTTGTTGATTTAATTAATCAAGAAAAATAGATAACAAAAGTTGAAATAAGTTTATGCGTTTCTTTAGTTGGTCCTCTCCACACGGAGGAGGCCAGCTTTTTTCATTTAATTGGTAAACGAATCGGTTTTTTAATACTTGCCGATGATTATATAATATACATAGAAGCATAAATTTGAAAAAAATGAAGGAGGTTATGGTATGAGTGATGTAAACAAATTATTTCGAAATCGAATTGGTATTTCAGATAACGAAGTCATTACGTTTGAAAATTTAAGTCTAGTTTTGGAAAAGGTTGCAAAGACGATTCCATTTGAGAATATGTGTATCATAGAAAATAAAACTACGGAAATATCTAAGGCCAATTTAATAAAGAAGTTATTAGTACAAAACGAAGGCGGACTTTGTTATGAACTCAATACCATTCTTTATCAATTTTTAATAGAGAATGGCTTTAACACTAGCCAAATCCGTGGTGCGACCTATGACCAAGTCAATCAGCGCTGGAGTCCAGTAGGAAAAACTCATGTGTTCAATTTGGTCCTTCATCATGGACAACTATCTATTGTTGATACTGGCTTTGGCGGGAATCTACCATTAAAGCCTGTTCCGTTAAATGGGGAAATCATTACCTCGCAAAACGGTGATTTTCGTGTTGTTCATGAAGAGAGTGAACATGGGGATCTTATTTTTTATATGAAGTTAAAGCATAAAGATCAAGAATGGAAAAAAGGATACGCCTTTCAATCCAATACTAGAATAGAGCATGTGTCAGAGATAAATGATGTTCAAAAAATTATCGTTGAACACCCAGCTTCACCTTTTAATAAAAAACCCATTATCACAAGAATTACAGACAAAGGAAACATGACCTTAACAGAGACATCTTTTACCGAGTGGGTAGACGGAAACATCGAGAAAGAAGACATTGATGAGAAGAGATTTAAAATTATAGCAAAAGAAAATTTTGGCCTTTGAAGAATGACTGAGGCATGGGGAGGTCTAATGTATCTTTAAGATAAGTAAGAAATTATTGGATAATAAATGCGTAATTTGGAAAACTATTGGAAATTGATTGTTTTTCTTAAGGTGGTTGTAAATGAACAATTTTTATGCCAATGACAATACGGCCAGACGATATAAAGCCCATGTAAGTGTTTTTGGCACCTCTTACATTCATTTAAGAAACCCGTATATCATTGCATGGTGGTCTGCAGCTTTTCCAGGATTCGGACATTTACTTTTATCTAAATATTTAAGAGGATATGCTTTATTTATTTGGGAAGTGATTGTGAATATAAAAGCTCATGTTAATTTAGCAATGGTTTATTCCTTTCAAGGTAATATTGATATGGCTAAAGAAGTTTTGGACACAAGATGGCTGTTGATGTATATTCCCGTTTACTTATTTAGTATATGGGATAGTTATCGAACTACAGTAGATATGAACAAAATTTATTTAGTAGCTGACCATGAGGATCACGTTTACAACACATTTAGTATTGGTGCAGTAGAAGTAAATTATCTTGATAAAAGAAACCCTGTGATTGCCGTTATATGGTCTCTATTTGTGCCTGGCCTTGGTCAGCTATATGTACAAAGAATTATGACAGCTTTTTTTGTCATCTTTTGGGTGGTCGTTTTCTTTTATTTTTCGCATGCTCAAGAGGCAGTTTCCCTCTTATTTTTAGGTGAAATCCAACAGGCTACGTCTGTCTTAAATCCTGAATGGCTCTTATTTCTCCCATCTCATTATGGTTTTGCTTCATTTGATGCATATATGAGTGCAGTAGAACTTAACAAACTGTACATAGATGAACAAAAAAATTATCTTAAAAAAAATTACCAAGCCACTAGTTTCCTAATACAAAAAGGACAAAAAGTGAAGTGATCAAATTGCAGCTCTTTTCCACTTTTGAAAGTAATATCTTTTTAGAAATGGCTATAACATCAATAGAGAAAAAAGGGATTACAAAAGAAAATATATTTGCTATCCCACTTGATAATAGAACAGATGAACATAGGGTTTTTGATTCCACACATCGATCCGATGGCACATCACTCATTGATATAGGGATGGCACTAGCCACAGCGTTTTCGGTTATTGGTGCTAGTATCGGATTTAAATTGGCTTGGGGTCCCATTTACTGGGGACTAATCAGTGCTTTTTGCGGATTTGTAATAGGATTTGCGATAAGAATTATTAATGAAAAGGTAATAAAAAAGAAAAAACGTCGATTAAAAGGGAATCAGTCAGATATTATTCTTATTATTGAATGTGAAGAAACACAAGCAGAAGCAATTGAAAAGATACTTTGGAATCATTATGCATTAGGTGTAGCTAAAGTAAAGTGAATTTTTTCCCAAAGTAAGCAATTGTTTCATTTGTAGCTATTTTTCAAGCTGAAAAGATACAAGTTTCTATTTTTGAAACTTTATCATTTCAGCTTGTTTTTTAATCTTATTTTCACTCGAGATAAATGTCGTTTTTTGTAAACCAATATTTATTGATTATTCATGTGGATAATTGTAATCTAGTAGGAAAATAGTTCCATTTTTTCACAAAAACATATTCATATGTTAATAGATTCAAAGGGGATCAGTTATTCATGAAAATCATAAGGTTTGGAACAACGATTTTTACAAGTTTGTCTCTCCTTACAGCAGCATTATTCTTTCAACAAGAAAAGGATTTAACTAACGTTTTTGCTTTAGAACAAACATCTGATATTATTCCTACCGAAATAAAAGAGCTTTCTCATTTATCCTATGGCTTTCAAGGTCAAACTAGCATGATTACGAAGGGACAAATACAGACTTTTCCTGATACATACTCTAATCTCCCAGGTGTATTCACCTTCCGCGGAAATCATTTACGCGATTCAGCGGCTTATGGGTTGGTGAACGAGAAACCATCTCAAATCTTAAAACAATGGGAGTTTAAAACTGGTTCTAGTCCAAGATGGGGCGGTGGTGCAGGTTGGACAGGTCAACCTGCGATTGTAAAGTGGGCAAATGACGTAAAAATGACGATGAATATTAACGGTGAATTTAAGAATAAGGAAAACTTTGTAGAGGTTATTTATGCTTCTCTAGATGGGAAGGTTTATTTTTTCGATATTGAATCTGGCAAACAGAGTCGACCTGCAATAGATATAAAGAACCCGATAAAAGGAAGTGTCTCAATTGATCCAAGAGGATATCCCTTATTGTATGTTGGACAAGGAATCCCACAGACGGGGAATAGTCAAATTGGGTTTCGAATCTATAGCTTGATTGACGGCAAGCTTCTCCATTTTGTAAAAGGATTGGATTCATATGCTTATCGAGGATGGGGAGCATTCGATAGTGCTGCCCTAGTCAACCGAAATACAGATACGTTATTTCTTGGTGGAGAAAACGGCCTCTTTTACTCGATGAAATTAAATACAAAATTTGATGCTAAGAAAAAGACGATTTCTGTGAATCCTCAGACTGTTAAATACAGATATAAAATCGGCAATTTTAACCATCAGGGCATTGAAAATTCAGTCGCATCCTATAAAAATATGATGTACTTTACTGATAATGGTGGAACGTTACAAGGGATTGATATAGCTAAAATGAAACCTGTTTGGGCACTAGGAATGACGGACGATTCTGATGCTTCAATCGTTATTGAGCCTCAAAAAGGGATACCATTCCTCTATACAGGAACAGAAGTAGATAAACAAGGCTCAAAAGGGAACAGTATTCTTCGAAAAGTGAATGGACTTACTGGAAAGGTGATGTGGAAAAAAGAAATTCCTGCTTTGACCATATTAGGTGAAAACCCGGTCAACGGGGGGCTTTTGGCCACTCCTATAATAGGAAAGAATGACATCTCAAATCAAATTATATTTACTATTGCGAGATATAAAACAATGTCAGCAGGGCTCATGCTATCTTTAGATAAAGAAACGGGCAAAGAAATTTGGCGAAGGGAGATGTCCAATTATGCCTGGTCTTCACCAGTCGCCGTTTATGATAAAAAAGGAAACTCCTATATCGTCCAATGTGACTCCGTTGGAACTATTTATTTAATTAAAGGAAAAACAGGAGAAATCATCCAAAAGAAAAATTTCTATGGATCTAATATCGAAGCCTCACCAGCCATCTATAACAATACCATTGTCATTGCTAATCGTGGAGGTAGAATTTTTTCGTTGACGATTAAGTAAAAGTTCTGACAACTAAATGAAAGAGTCTCTAAGCATGAGGGACAGGCTGATACAAGTATTTTTTTATTTCAATTTGGATTAAAAGTGGTTACAATAGGGTTTATATGATTTTTAGTAAAGAAGGCGGAAAAAAATGACCGTGGAGACCAACAAGTATCAAGACCAATCATTATTTAGCATCACGTGGCCTCTTTTTATCGAAATATCGCTTCATATGGGTATGGGAATTGTCGCTACTCTAATTTTAAGTGGATATTCTGACAATGCTGTTGCAGGGGTTGGGGTAGCCAATCAAATTATTAATATATTTATTTTAGTCTTTAACGTCTCCGCAATCGGAGCAACCATCCTAATTGGTCAAAATTTAGGGGCCAATCAATTGGAGCGGGCAAGACGCCTGGCAAAATCTGCCTTCGGGGTTAACTTCTGGGTTGGAATTGTGATGACACTTGTTGTTCTTGCATTTGGTGGAGTGTTTTTAAAATTTTACGGACTTAGCGGTGAGGTTTACGACTTTGCTTATACCTTTTTAACCATTACAGGTGTATCACTTTTCCTAGAAGCAATTGCACTAGCTTTAAGTGCAATCCTGCGTAGCTACGGACATACAAGGGAAACAATGATTGTTACGGTAATCATGAATGTCATTAGCATAATCGGTTCGTTTATTGCTATTAAAGGCTGGTTCGGCCTTCCTATAACAGGTGTTACCGGGGTTGCTTATTCCTTTATTGTGGCCCGAATTTTTATCATTATAGCCCTTTTTTACTTTGTTTATAAACAGCTAGCTTTAAAGTTTCATATAAAGGATATGTTTAAAATCAACAAATCAGATGTGAAGGGACTACTTTCCATCGGAATTCCATCTGCTGGTGAAAACATATCCTATCAATTATCACAAGTCGTGATTACAAGCTTTGTCGCTCTTACCGGAGCGGCAGCATTAGCCGCCCGCGTGTATATCTTAAATATATCGATGCTTTGCTTCTTGTTTACAGTCGCCATTGCCCAAGGGACACAGATATTAATTGCCCGATACACAGGGGCAAAACAGTATGACAGAGCGATCAAAAGAGGGCTTAAGACATTAAGAATTGCCTTCCTAGTTTCAGCAGCTGTCTCTCTTGCTGTAGCGCTAATTGGTGAGCCAATCTTAAATGTATTTACAACCGATCCTGCGATTATTGCGATTGCACTTCCAGTTCTATGGGCAATTGTATTTATTGAACCAGGTCGTGCCATGAATATCGTTCTAATGGGTTCGTTAAAATCAGTCGGAGACGTACGATTCCCTGTTATTATCGGAATGATTTGCATGTGGGGAATTGCTGTTGTATTTAGTTACATTTTTGGAGTTACTCTTGGATTAGGACTATTAGGTATTTGGCTGGCACAAGGACTTGATGAATGGGTTCGTGGAGGATTCGCCCTGAGGAGATGGGTATCCAAACCTTGGTTAAATAGAAAAGTTGCGGATCGGCAGGTTAGCTAGAATAGGTGTTTTTGAGAAAAATGGCTAGTCTTATTAGCTCTAAAAATGAAAAGTTCGAAGAAAAATGATTGTATTTTTCTTCGAACTTTTTTCTTATAGTCTCTATTAAAACTTAATGTTGGTATTCTTTTTCTAAAATTTTTTTCATTTTAAAAACTTCTTAATGGAGCATTTCGTCTAAGCTATGGAAAGGAGGGACGTCTTTGTGGAAGAGATTTTGACTGCTGCATTTGAAACAGAGGATAAAGAGGTCCTATTAGATGAACTAATGAAACTGTATGGCCAAGAGGTATTACAGCTTGTGTATTCCTATGTAAAAGATAAAACACTTGCGGAGGATTTGACGCAAGATATATTTGTGAAATGCTACAAGTCACTTGATACCTTTAATGGCAAATCTAAGCTCAAGACATGGTTGTGGAGAATTGCGATGAATCATTGCAAGGATTTTTTAAGAAGCTGGTATAACAAAAACGTTGTGTTTAATGGTGATAAAGAGCATATTAGCAACGCATCAATCAGTAAGGTTGAGGAGGCTGTCCTCCAAAAAGATGAGGATGATCAGCTAATCCATTCGATTATGATGCTTCCGATGAAATATAGGGAAGTCATTTACCTATTTTATTATGAGGAATTGCCAATTAAGGAAATAGCCGACCTAACCGGCACAGGGGAGAATACAGTCAAAACAAGACTTCGACGTGCCAAAGAACTATTGAAAGTAAAATTGGAGGAATCGTAATGGAAGAAAGGTTAAAAAACTTAAAAAAGCTGATGGACCAACGAACTTTTAAGGATGTAACCTTTACGGAAAAGCATCGAACGAACATTTTTGAAAAAATGAATCAAGGAAATGAAAGAGAAGAAGATATCCAACTGGCCGTCATGCAGCTACTCGTTCATGCTAAAACAGGCTATGAATTAACAATCCATTTACGTGGGCGTGGTATCAGAAAATTTGAGAATAATGAAGGTGAGCTATATACCTTATTACATAGTTTGGAGCAATCTGGATGTTTACGCTCCAATTGGGATGCCACTGACGGAAAATTTTATGAGTTAAATGAACGAGGAAAAAAACGATTAAAGAAAGCGGAGAATCAGCAAACAAAGCAACAGGTTGTGTTCAGGGAACTAGTAGAGGGGTGGCATGATTGAAAGATAGTAAAAAACAGCATTTTCTAAAGGAAGTCACCCATCAAATCAAGTCGAAGGAAGCAAAGAACTATGTAGCAAAAGAATTGACTTATCATTTAAAAGAAACAGAGAAAACGTGGATGGAAAAAGGTTGCTCAGAAACCGAGGCGGAAGAAAAAGCAATTGAACAGATGGGAAATCCTACAAAATTAGGAATCTCGATGAACCAGCTTTATCGTCCAAAAGTAGATTGGTGGATCATCATTCTTTTAGGATTATCGCTACTTATGGGCTTTCTGCCGTTATTATCTCTTGAATATAAGGATTACTTCATAGGTCACAAGGCTATTATTGTCGTTATTGGTGCACTTGTAGCGGTAGGCATTATGTTTGTCGATTATCGTAAATGGGAAAAAAGAGGATGGTTTTTTTACGCTGTAGGGGTGATGATTCTACTAGCCATTAGATATCTGCCAAATCGAATCATCAATGGAGTTCCTCATATTGAAGTCGGACCGCTTGCAATTGAAAATCTGATGTCGATCCCTTTCTTTTTATTAGCGTGGGCAAGTTTTTTCAATCATCATCAGGTAAAGGTATGGAAGCTTATTGGATTGTTTATCGTACCAATATTTATGTTTTTGGCACTTCCCAGTATGACTAGCGTTTATATCTATACCCTTATGATTTTCGTGATGCTTTGTTGGAGCAAACTCAATCGTAAAACAATTATGACTATTTTTACTATCGCGATTAGCTCCATCATCATCTTGGGAACCATTTTATGGAACTATTTGCATGAATACCAAAAAGTGAGATTGCTTGCGTTTTTTAATCCAGAAGATTATTCGACTGGAGCAGGCTATATCAATTTAAAGTTAGATGAAATTCTAACCAATTCAAATTGGTTTGGGAACTCTGCTGGAGGAGAATTTATACCAGAAGCCCATACTAGTTTCGTGTTTGTCACCTCCATTTATTATTATGGATGGCTTCTCGGGATTGTTCTTGTACTAATCCTTAGTATGTTTGCAGTCCGAATTATTTTCGTAAGCTTTAGTATAAAGGATTCCTACGGAAAGCTCCTATTAATCGGGACCGTTGCGCTTTATTTAGCACAGCTAGCTACAAATATTGCCATGACTTTAGGACTATTCCCGTTAGTAGGCATCTCCTTACCATTTATGAGCTATGGCCTCATGCCAACGCTATTAAATGCCATATTAATTGGCGTTGTATTGAGTGTTTATCGCCGAAAGGATTTTTTGGTTGTCGCATAACACCATTTACTAAATACTGCCCTTGTGTTTTAAACACAGGGGTCAGTATTTTTTTGTATTCAATGGTTTACTTTTATTTCTATATTTTGATGTCTTATCATCTGTTGCCATGCATGTTAAACTGAATAGACTATTAATAACATAGATAAATAGTTAAATTGATTCCTAGTTAATTAATATAGGAAATTCATATAAATGGTAGGTGTAATGTAAACATGCAGATAATAAGAGCAATGCTTTTGGTTACTTGTCTGCTGTTAGGTTGTTTCCTCTTATATATATTTCTTCCAAATTTCAATCAACCGAAACAAGTGAGTGTTGATAGTCAATCAACACTTCTTAAGGAACAAATTAATTTAGAAGATACCTCAGATGAAGAGGATCAAATAGAAGAAGGTAATCAATTAGCAGCAGATGAGAATCAGAATTTACCCATTACAGAGGAAATTAAGGAAAAGGTTAGAGCAGTTTTAGATGATGTTTTCATTTTTTTCAAAAAGGATCTAAAGATTGTGTCCATTGGTGATTCGCTTACACAAGGTGTGGGAGATGAAACCGAGAGTGGCGGTTACGTTGGGATATTAGATCATACTTTTGAAGACCAAAACCTAAATATCACCATTGAAAACTTTGGAAAAAAAGGAAACCGTACTGATCAATTACTAAAACGATTGGAAAAAAAAGAAGTAAAATCCGCGATCAAAGACGCTAATATCGTCTTAATAACCATAGGCGCCAATGACATCATGAAGGTTGTCCAAAACAATTGGTCTAACCTAAATATGGAGCCTTTCCAAGAAGAAAGAGTAAAATATGTAGAGCGATTATCTTCCATTTTCAATAAAATAATAGAAATAAATCCAAAGGCAGAGATTTATCTAATTGGTTTTTATAATCCATTTGAACGCTACTTTGGTGAAATTGAACAATTAGGAATGATTATGGAAAGTTGGAATGAAGCAGGAATGGTTGTTACAGAAGAATTTGAAAATGTGAATTATATTCCCATAAATGATTTATTTAGTTCTTCCGATGAAAATTTATTAGCTGAAGATCATTTTCATCCCAATACGAAAGGGTATAAGCTTATGGCTAGACGAGTCTTAGATTTTTTAGAAGAATTTAGTGAAGAAAAAGAAATTACAAATGAAACGATAAATTAGTGAATCGATGCTGTGTTAGAAATTTGTTTCCTATCATACATTCTTCTTAAATATTGTTTTTGTTTTTACGGGGAGGAGATGGATGAATGAAATTTGAAATGCAAAAGGCCATTATGTTGTCTGAAAATATCGATGGTTTCATTAAATTTGTCCAACACAATCATGAAAATAAAAACAGTTATCGTTTCAATCCAGATAAACTGTATCAAATCAAACTTTTTATTGATGAGTATAAATTCCAGTTAATAGCAGATGAACTCTGGAGAATCAACCAGTATGATTGGGATGGAAAGTACACGCATATATTGGTGGACTTATTTATTCAAGGAATCAATGTTATTGATGAATACGTAAATAATAACGCCCATGACTTATTTTTACTTAGGGGGAGGCTATTTACATTAAAAAGCCTTAGCTTATCTTTTAGTAGCCCTTTTTAAAATTATTCTTTTTGGAACATGCACATTTTTCTAACTTCATCATATATTAACTTCTGTGTGAGAAATTAGTAGGGAAGGAAGTTAAAACAATGAATAAAGAACAAGTAACCATCGTAAGGGAAATCTCTGACAAAAATGGAGGAGAAGGTATTAAGATCATTGAATGGAATGTATCTGATCCAACCGAAAGCTTATACGCAGTTGTCACTCCAATAAAGATTAAATAAGAGAAATGACTTTATTTTGAAAAACTATCTTTACATAAAGAAGTTTTTTCAACCCCAGCTTACTAGTCTTTACAAATCTTTTTATCAAATAAAAAGCCCAATTCTCTCACAAGAGTTTGGGCTTTCATTTATGGAGATTAATCTACCTATAAATTAGCTAACCAAAATCAAATATGAAAAATTTTATAAAATTGGACAATCTAATTAGTTCGTATTTTATTAAAGCCATACAATATATGGACAAAACATTAACATCCCTTAAAGCGATTACTTAATTTTAGGTAGTCGCTTTTTGTTTCCTTCATCCACCCTTTGTATTACCTCACACAAATTTTTTCAAAGTAAAATATGGTAAAATTAAGAAAAGGGTTCCATGGACGGAGTAGTTTAATGAATCTCAAGTTGAAAACAACAATGTTGAATAGATATAGGGCTTTTTCTTATTCAAGTAAAAGGGAAGTTTAAAGGAGAAATCGTCATGAAAGCGATGGTATACAATAAGTATGGAATGGCGGACGTTATTACTCTCAAAGAGGTAGAAATTCCTACTCCGAAGGAAAATGAAGTATTAGTTAAAATCCATTCTGCATCTGTGAATTCTTGGGACTGGGACCTTCTAAGGGGTAAACCATTTTTAACCCGTTTAGGAGGACTGCTAAAACCAAAATACAAAACACTCGGAGCTGACATAGCAGGGGAAGTTAAAGTAATTGGTAGAGACGTAAAACATCTTCTTCCAGGCGATGAGGTATTCGGGGACATTTCCTGGTATGGCTGGGGTGGATTTGCTGAATATGTATGTGTAAATGAAGATGCATTGTCCTTAAAACCATCTAGTATGACATTTGATCAGGCAGCAGCCATCCCACAAGCTGCCGTCCTCGCTTTGCAAGGCCTTCTCATTAAAGGAGAGCTCCAAAAGGATCAAACCGTATTAATTAACGGGGCCGGTGGAGGCGTGGGTACGTTTGCACTGCAGATTGCCAAATTATATGGTGCTAAAGTAACCTGTGTTGACAGCACAGTTAAGTTGGATATGCTGAAGACGATGGGTGCAGACCATGTCATTGATTATTCTAAAGAAGAGCTCTTAAAAAATGGGAGATGTTATGACCTGATCCTCGATGTAGTCGGAAATCGGTCCATTTTCGATTACAAACGGTTATTAAATCCAGCAGGCGCTTATGTTATGGTCGGCGGCTCGTTGTCATTAATCACTCAAATATTGTTCCTAGGACCTTTGATTTCAAAAATGGAAGGGAAGAGTATGAATATTCTTGTACATAAACCAAACAAGCAAGATCAAAATTTTCTACAAGAGCTTTTTGTAGCCGATAAGATAAGGCCCGTGATTGATAGAACCTATTCATTAAGTCAGGTGGCAGAAGCTTTTAAGTATTTTGGAGAAGGACACGCCAAGGGGAAGGTTCTCATCTGTATGGACCATAAAAAATTGTGAAGGTATTATACCTAACCAAAGGTTGTTGTCACAGTTTTATAGATTTTGCCAAAAAACTATAAATTCAATTGGTTTAGTAAGAAACTTTTCCTTAATTTTAGTAACCAGTGATTTAAAATAAGCGGAGATTTTTCCGTTAAACTTCGGAATAGGGTTAGGTTCGGGGTATATAAGCTGAGGTTTTCCGGTTATGCAAAGAAAAATACCCCATTTTTGCCGTTTTTGAGTAAATAGTCGGAATCCTTCCGTCTATTTACGCTATTTTTAGGTCTATTTCGAAATTAAGGGAAATTTCTCCGCTTATTGATGGTTCACTCTTTATTTAAATTTATTTTTGCCAAAGACTCCAAAATAAATGAAAAAGGCGTGTCAAATCTGTTGTCAGATTGCACGCCTTTTTCATTGTCATTTACAGGATTTGCACCTCAAAACGGAACGGTTTAATATTTTAAAGGTGGGGTATTTTTCATAAAGAATAGCAGAACATTATCTTGTTTTTCTCGGACCTATTTCTAATTTGATCGCTGTTCTATTTTCATTATTGATGACTATATCAGTAAATGAAGGAACAAAAACTAGATTGACTCCAGAGGGAGCAACGTATCCTCTTGCAATTGCAATGGCTTTGATTGCTTGATTTAAGGCAGCTGCTCCAACCGCTTGAATTTCTGTCGTTCCTTGTTCTCTAATAGAGCCCGCAATTGCCCCTGCAACTGAATTCGGATTAGATTTGGACGATACTTTTAATATATTTCCCATAAACATTTTTTCCTCCTGTAATTTAGTTGCAAGAAAGATAACGTTACAAAATGGTCGTATCTTTAACTATATACAAAATTAATACAAACAGAACTAAATTGGTATCGATTCACAAAATCGGAGTTAACATAAGGATTAAGTATGTCGATATTCGAAATGGGGGGATTGGGTGAAGAATCAGTATCAAGTTGAGTTAATATTGGATAGTAAAGCTACTTTAGGTGAAGGCCCTTCTTGGGATAACGAGAAAAGATGGTTATCCTGGATTGATATCGTCGAGCAAAAAGTCCATATTTTTTACCCAGATTCGAAAAGGAACCGAACGATTGTCGTTGATCAAAATGTAGGTGCTGCTGTTCCAAGAAAATCGGGTGGATTTGTGCTGGCATTGAGAGATGGATTTTATTTAATGGATATTATGTCTGAGCAGCTTACACCCATTGCGCATCCTGAAAAACACTTCCCTAATAACCAATTTAACGATGGGAAATGCGATAGTGCAGGTAGGTTTTGGGCTGGAACGATGGAAGGTAACGAAACGGAAGGTGCTGGCAGCTTGTACTGCTTAGATTTAGACCATACTGTTCGAAAAATGGTTGAGAACGTAACCGTTTCAAATGGGATTACCTGGAGTCCAGACAATAAAACGATGTATTATATTGATACTCCAACGCTCCAAATCGTAGCTTTTGATTTTAATCAAGAAACAGGAAGTATTCAAAATAGACGAGTCGTGGTGAACATCCCGCCAAAAACAGGCAATCCAGATGGAATGACATCCGATATGGAAGGTATGCTTTGGGTAGCGCATTGGGGAGGGTACCAAGTAACGAGATGGGATCCAATTACTGGAGAACTACTAAATTCAATTCCAATTCCAGCACCTATCGTGACCTCATGTTCATTTGGAGGAGAGAATATGGATGAATTATATGTTACTACGGCCAGAATCGGACTTTCAGAAGAAGTATTGGAGAAATACCCATTAGCAGGAGGGCTTTTTAGAATTCAAACAGGTGTAAAAGGGGTACCAATGTATTCATTCGGAGGTTAGGTTAGGTAATTTAAGTTAACATAATATTATTATGTTAACTTATACTAGCAATTTATTTATTTTTTCTAATAAAATAACCCTCCAAATAGGTTCATTGTCAAAAATAGCATAGCCTTCAAAAAAGAAAGCAAACTAAAATTATGGGTGCTGATACCGAAATACAATTCGGCACTTTTGAAGGTAGATAAAAATCAAACTTTAGAGGTGGTGAAATAATGGCCAAAAATAAAAATAATCAACAAAAGAAAGATAGAAAGCCTCTTCCAAAAGCGGATGTTGAATTTGGGGGAGAAAATGGACTCGAGGATATTGCTTTAAAAGCTTTAAAAAGTCAAAATAAGTAATATATCCTTTTATAAAAGAGCTTACTCAAAGAGTAAGCTCATCTTCCGACATATACACTATCACATGTCCCTGGACTTGGTTCATAAAAACAATGCTCTTTAAATTGTCCCGTAAAAGGCTGATCGTACCATGTTGGAGGGCATTCACCAGATGGATTAAAGTACCAAAGGGAAAATTTTGCAGGGTGTTGTCTCCAATAATCCAAATTCTGTTTTGCTAATCTTCTTTCGGCTTCTCTCGCTCTTTGATAAAATACATTACCTTTTTGAACAGCTTCAAAGGAGTAGTTTCCTCCTTGTACTTGATAAATTACTTGGTTTATGGTTCTTAAATTTTTAAAGTCAGTACAATTGGCTATAAGACGGTTAACAATTACATTTCCAACATATAACATTCCTTGTTTCCCTTCGCCTTCAGCCTCTGCTCTCATCATCCTTGCCATTAAGTCCACATCTGCATTTCGGTAAGCTACTCTAGGCATTTTACCACCTCCAATACATCATATGAAAAAAAGCCTACATTGATGTAGACTTTTTTTCATAGCCATAATCCTAACAAGGAGCCTTAAAAAGGGAATATGGTACTTTCCATAAATTGATTATGACGGTATAATGGAAACAATTATATTCGAAGGGATGATGGGTGGCCAATGATAAACTAATCTTATTTCAAACATTTGAAAAATTTTTTCAAATTATAGAATAGGATTAGTCTGCCCATTTTCCATATATTCGTTAAAAGCTATACAATAATAGCTTATTTGCGTTATGAAAATTGCAACTAATCCTTCCAAATTTATTTGGGAGGATTTTTTTCTCCCTTGAAAAAGAAAGGGTGATACGATGAAAGAAATCGTAAAACTGAATCATATAAGTCTAGAATTAACCGACCGTTTTCTATTTAAAGATATTAATGCGACGATTGGGCGTGGAGAAGTGATTGGCCTTATTGGCCGTAATGGCTGCGGAAAATCAACACTATTACAAATTTTATTAGGGAATGTAACACCTACTGACGGTGAACTGGAATGGGGAAACCGCAAAACAGAAGTCTTCTTAGTTGAGCAGGAGAAACAGGACTACGCTTCTCAGGAAATTACCGAATTAGAGGCTACCTTAATGTCCAAATGGCATGTTCCTGATGTGCCGTATGAAAAGTTAAGTGGCGGGGAGAAACTTAAAATACGTCTTGCAAAAGGTTTCGCTTTAGCACCAGCATTACTATTATTAGATGAGCCCACTAATCATCTAGACATTGATAGTACGAACCTATTAGTAAATCAAATCAAAAAATATAAAGGTACAATCATTGTCGTTTCCCATGACAGACATTTTTTGGATATGGTAGCAACAAAAATTTGGTCGATTGAAAACACGAAATTAATTGAACAATTAGGAAACTATTCACATTATATAAAAATTCGAGAACAGAGAAAATTAACTCAGGCAAGAGAATACGAAAAACAACAGAAAAAAATCGAACTCGTAGAAAATCAAATAAATGAACTGTCTTCATGGTCACAAAAAGCACATGCACAATCAACAAAACAAGAAGGAGTAAAGGAATTTTACCGTGTAAAAGCTAAACGAATGGATTCACAAATCAAATCAAAGCGTAAACGCCTTGAGAAGGAATTAGAGAAGAGGAAGGTTGAACGTGTCGAGGACGATCACCTAGTTCGATTTTCGTTAGAAGCAAACACGAAGGTTGGTAAACGCTTTTTGGAAGTGAAAAATTTAAAAAAGAACTTTGGTGACCGTTTACTGTTTGAACAGTCGAATTTTACGATTCAGCATGGGGAAAAAGTTGCACTTATTGGCCCAAATGGTTGTGGTAAAACGACTTTTTTAAATATAGTAATGGGTAAGGAGCTTGCTGAAGGGGAGGTCTGGATTTCTCCCACTGCAAACATTGGTTATTTAACTCAGCAAGTATTTGACTTACCACTAGATCAGACACCTGAACAATTATTTAGACGTGACACCTTTTACGAACGGGGTATGGTTCAAAATTTAATGAAGCATTTAGGCTTTACAGCTAGTCAATGGTCAGAGCCGATTGAGCAGATGAGTATGGGAGAACGAGTAAAGTGTAAGCTTATGCTTTATATTCTAGAAGAGAGAGAGGTTCTCATTTTAGATGAACCAACAAACCATTTAGATTTGCCTTCAAGAGAACAATTAGAAAAAACATTAGCCGAGTATACCGGCACGTTGATCGTTGTTTCACATGATCAATATTTTTTAAGTAAAACAACTTCTGTTCCATTAATATTTGAAAATTACCGTATTCAAAAAAAATTACAGCAATCAATGGAAAAAATGGTTGATTCACTTGCAGAACAGCGCTTAAAGCTTGAAACAGAGCGACAGGAAGTGTTGGGGAAATTGAGCTTTTCAACACCACAAAGTCAAGAGTATATTGAACTCGACCTTAGGTTTAATGAACTTACGGAAATGATTAAGAGCTTTGGAATCTAATAATTCATTAACGTAAATTAGTGCAATAGTAAAAATAAAAATAGTCAACCATCAAAAAATGGAGGTTGACTGTTTTTATTTTCTTCCAATCAGTAATTATTAGTTTTAAGAAGAAAGAAAACGGTTCTTCAAATTCTTTAATAACTGCTATAATCATATTGAAAATAGTAGTTAAAAATAGATAAAGAGGGTATAGGATCATGTATGAATTAAAGACTAAAGAAACAGACAGTAGTGTGATTGAGTTTATTGAAAATGTGGATAGTGTTAAAAAACGAGAAGATGCTTATCAATTACTAGACATTTTTACTGAAACAACTGGTTTTGAAGCGAAGATGTGGGGTCCCAGTATTATTGGATTTGGTTCCTATCATTATAAATACGATTCAGGTCACGAAGGGGATGCACCTTTGGTAGGATTTTCACCACGTAAAGCGAAAATTAGTTTATATTTTGCGCCAGGTGAAACGAAGCGAGAAGAGCTACTTAAATTTTTCGGAAAACATACTACAGGAAAAGCTTGTGTATACATAAATAAAGTTACTGATATTGATACAGAAGTATTAAAAGAATTAATCCATCAATCGGTGAAGTTTTTACAAGAAATGTATCCAACACAGTAGGATTAGAACTTTTTTAAAAATATGGTTTGAAATTACTTTTCCATCGTAAACTAAAGTGAAATCCTTTCGAAAGGAGAAAACCGATCATATGAAACCTGGAAAGATACAGCTCCCTCTCCAAACGATGAGCCTCGTGTTTGGGTTTGCGGTTTGGGTTCTTATTTCTTCATTAATGCCGTTCATAAAAAAAGATATTCCACTTAGTGATAATGAGGTAGCTATAGTTACTGCAGTTCCCGTTATTTTAGGCTCTTTAATGAGAATCCCTTTAGGTTATTGGGCTAATCGTTTTGGAGCTAGATGGACGTTTTCCATTAGTTTTCTCATCTTAATTTTTCCAGTCCTTTATATTAGCATTGCTGATTCGCTTACCGATTTAATTGTTGGTGGATTATTGCTAGGTATGGGAGGTGCCGTATTCTCCATCGGTGTAACATCTTTACCTAAATATTATCCGAAAGAGAAACATGGTTTGGTAAATGGTATTTATGGTGCAGGGAATATTGGAACCGCTGTTACTGCGTTTTCAGCCCCAGTTCTAGCCAACCAGCTTGGTTGGACAAATACGGTTCGCCTATTTTTAATTCCAGTCATATTATTTGCCTTATTAAATTTATTCTTAGGTGATCGGAAAGAAGCTAAGGTCAATAAGCCGTTAATCGGTCAAATAAAAAGTGTTTACCATAATGAGAAGCTTTGGTTTCTTAGCTTATTTTATTTTGTAACATTTGGATCATTTGTAGCCTTTACGGTCTATTTGCCGAATTTCTTGGTTACTAATTTCGGGTTAACATCTGTTGATGCTGGAATACGAACAGCTGGTTTTATTACAGTCGCAACCATTATGCGTCCAATTGGAGGATGGTTAGGGGATAGATTTAATCCATTTATCATTCTAGGGATTGTTTTTAACATCTTGACTTTTTCGGGAGTCATTTTATCTTTTTCACCAAACCTGACCTTATACACGATAGGTTGTTTATCGGTGGCCCTCTGTGCAGGAACAGGAAATGGAACAATTTTTAAATTAGTGCCTTATTATTTTTCTAAACAAGCCGGTATTGTTAATGGAATCGTATCGGCAATGGGAGGACTAGGTGGTTTCTTTCCACCCATTGTTTTATCCATCGTATTCAAAATCACTGGACATTACGCGATTGGATTTATGTCACTAGCTATGTTTTCCTTGGCGAGCTTTGTGATCATTGTCTGGATGTATCATCTTGAAAAAGTTAGTTTAGAAACAAAGATTATGGAGAACATCGGCCAGAGTATGATGATTACCAATTCAAAAGGAAAAATTGAAAAGGTAAATCATGCCTTTACAAACGTTACAGGCTATTCAACTGAAGAAGTTATTGGAAAAAGTCCTAATATCCTACAATCAGGTAAACATAAGCAAGGCTTTTATCAAGAAATGTGGGCGGAGTTGGCAAGGAAAGGTTATTGGCAGGGCGAAATATGGAATAAACGAAAAAATGGTGAGATATATTTAGAATGGTTGACCATTAGTGAAGTGAAAAATGATGCAGGAGAAGTGAAGTATTATCTTGGATTGTTTAGTGATATGACAAAGCAAAAAGTAAATAAAATGGCCCCCTTATGATGAACTCCATAGGGGGCCATTTGTCTTTTATGATTCTCTCATCCATTTCTCGAAATCCACACGACCCGAAAAGAAGGTAGCACCATTTCCCATATCTGCAACACGGTCAGGAGTGAGAGTATTAACTAATTGTTTTTTGCCAACTACATCAGCCCAAAGCCCTTGGGAAACCGTGACTCCAGGCAGGACATTTCCACCAACAGAAGCTTTTAAGATACATTCTCCACGATTGTTCCAAACACGCACTTGATCTCCGTCTTCAATCCCTTTCAACACTGCATCAGCATAATTCATGTACAAGCGTGGTTCTTTTTAAAGTGATACATGACTTTCATTATTTGAAAACGTTGAGTTAAGAAAGTTATGGTTCGGTCCAGGCACAAATAGAAAAGGGAAGTCCCCATCATTTTTGATCGGCATATAAGTTGGAAGGGGTGGATATCCATCTTTCTCCATGAGCTTAGAATAAAGTTCAATTTTTCCAGTAGGCGTTGGTAAGTTACCCGTAAATACTGGCTTGATATTCGCTTTTACATATTTGTTTTCAACTAGTTTTTCATAATCAATGCCTAACAAGTGGGGATTAGTTTTGTTATCCAAAGCTTGAGTGATCATTTCAGTTTCTGTCTCAAATAAACTAGGGTCCACAAAGCCCATTTCTTTGCTTAATAATTGAAAAACCTCTACGTTTGATTTAGACTCACCATAATTTTCTATAACCGGTTCTTGAATTTGGATATAGTGATGCCAGTAAGATGTGTAGAAATCTGTATTCTCAAACGATGAAGTAGCCGGAAGGATAATGTCGGCATATTTTGCTGTTTCCGTTAAAAATAAATCATGGATGACGATAAAGAGATCCTCTCGTTCTAATCCTTTTTTTACTTTATTTGCATCTGGAGCAACAACCGCTGGATTTGTTCCGTATACATATAAGGACTTTACAGGAGGATTCAACTCCAATAAGGCTTGGCCAAGTAAATTCATATTAATAATACGAGTGTCTTTTTTTTGTAAAAGTTCTGGCCGTTGGAGTTTTTCCGCATTATGAGCTAAATAACCTCCATTTCCTTTAATAGCACCTCCGCCTTTTACCATCCATTGACCCGTTAAAGCAGGAAGACAAGCAATGGTTCTAATACACATACCGCCATTATCATGATGCTGTGGACCATTACCAATCCGTATAAAAGCAGGAGAGGTTGATCCATACATACGGGCTAATTTGAATATATCTTCTGTTGGAATACCTGTTATAGCAGAAACGGTTTGTGGATCATAAGAAACGACGTGCTTTTTTAGTTCTTCGTGACCAACCGTATATTGCTCTAAAAACTCATTATCTACTAAATTTTCAGCAAATAGAATATGCATAATTCCTAGCGCTAGAGCGGCATCAGTCCCTGGTAAAATCGGGATAAACCAATCGGCAAATTGACCTGTTTGATTTTTATGGACATCTATGACGATAATTTTCGCACCATTTTTGCGAGCCTTTTGGGCAAGGGCAATTTGGTGCATATTCGTACTTACGGCATTGATCCCCCAGAGGATGATTAATTTGGAATGAATAGTATCCTCTGGATCGGTTCCAAAGCTTCCACCCATTGTATACCGATAACCTTGAGATCCAGCAGCTGAACATATTGAACGATCCAACTGTGAAGCTCCTAGCCTATGAAAAAATCGGCGGTCCATTCCTTCAGCACTTAGATTTCCCATATTGCCATAGAAGCTGTAGGGGAGAATACTTTCTGGTCCAGAAGTATTTATTACTTCTTTCCATTTCGTTGTAATGGTCTGAATGGCTTCGTTCCAGCTTATCCGTTCAAATTTCCCTTCGCCTTTAAGACCAATTCGTTTTAACGGAAACTGTAAACGCTTAGCATCATAAATCCGTTCTGTCATGTGACGAACCTTGTTACATATATTTCCCTTGGTAACGGGATGATTGGGATCTCCTTGTATTTTAACGATTTTTCCATCTTGTTTATGTAAAAGTAAACCGCATTGATCAGGACAATCTAATGGACACACAGATGGAAATATTCCAGATGATTGTGTAAGAAATGAGTGCATATGCGAGACCCCTTTCGTATTTATTAAACTATTATAATACTTTTTGGTGTATTTTGAATCTTTACTATTACAAAGTTTTTCTGCAATAAGCTAGGAAGGACAATACAGCTTCAATCTAAAGGTGTATTGTCCTTCATCCCGGCTATGAAGGACATTTCAGATTCAAATTGAGGGGGAACCGTCCTTCATCCCACCTTTGAAGGACATTACAGATTCAATCTGAGGGGGAACCGTCCTTCATCCCACCTTTGAAGGACATTACAGATTCAATCTGAGGGAGAACTGTCCTTCATCCCACCTTTGAAGGACATTACAGATTCAATCTGAGGGAGAACTGTCCT
>NZ_CAKJTG010000029.1:0-13358 GCF_917563885.1 Pseudoneobacillus rhizosphaerae | reverse complement strand
TGAACTTACCAGACGGGAGTGGCTACGATTTATGTGCACTTGTTAAATCCCAATCGGATAAACCCGTTATTTTTCTAACAGCCTTTGATGATGAGGTGAATGTTGTTATGGGTCTTGATATGGGAGCGGATGATTATATTACAAAGCCATTCCGTATTCGTGAGCTGCTTTCTAGAATCAAGTCTGTTCTTCGCCGTTATGACAAGCAAATTCAGACAAAATCGGTGATTGAAATCGAAAATATTAAGATTAATACATTAGAAGGGAAAATATACAAAAATGGTACAGAAGTATTTGTAACGGCATTAGAGTATCGACTATTTCTGATTTTTGCTAATCACATTGGACAAGTGTTAACTAGAAGCCAGCTTTTAGAACGTATATGGGATGTAGCCGGTGATTTTGTAAATGATAATACGCTAACCGTTTACATCAAGAGATTAAGAGAAAAACTAGAGGACAATCCACAAAATCCGACGATTATTAGAACCGTACGTGGTATAGGATATAAGGTGGGTGATTAATCTGATTCGTAATAAGGAAATTCAAATCTTACTTCTAGTTCTCAGCATAATTGGCATTATAGCAATTGGACTTGCTGCATTCCTTTTTTCCATTAAGGCTGCCATATTTACCTTTATCACTACCGTTTTACTAATTAGCTGTAGTCTAGCTTTTACAGCATGGCGATATCGGGAAATCGAAAAGCTATCAAATTATTTACGACAAATTAGCAACGGGGAATATTCACTAGATATAAGAGATAATGACGAAGGAGAGCTAAGTATATTAAAAAATGACATTTATAAAGTCACGTTAATGCTTTCAGAGCATGGCTCTCTTTTACAAGAGGATAAAATTAAACTAACTAATGCTATATCAGATATCTCTCATCAGCTCAAAACTCCGCTTACATCCATGATGGTAATGGCGGATTTATTAAATGATTCGAAGCTAAATGAGACAAAACGCGTGGAATTCACCCGTAATATTCGTGTTCAATTAGAAAGAATGGAATGGCTAGTATCCTCTTTATTAAAGTTATCCAAAATAGACGCAGGTACGATAAGGTTCAAAAAGAATCAAGTAGTCGTTCGCCAGTTGATTCAAAAAGCGGTGGAGACAGTATTAATTCCAATGGATATAAAAGAACAAACTTTGTTGGTAAACGGGGAAGACGAAGTATCATTCCTTGGAGATCTTAACTGGACGGTAGAAGCCATCATCAATATTTTAAAAAATTGTGTGGAGCACACCCTGGAAGGTGGACGGATTTCCATATCTTTTTCTGAAAATGCCTTATTTACTGAAATAGCCATTGAAGATAATGGAAAAGGAATATCGAAAAAAGATCTTCCTTATATTTTCAAACGCTTTTTCAAAGGGGAAAATGCAGGAGAGGACAGTGTTGGAATCGGTTTAGCGATGGCTTACTCTATTATTAAATCCCAAAATGGATCACTTGAGGTTACAAGTGAGGAAGGGAAAGGATCAAGGTTTCAAATTAGAATCTTTAAACAGGTGATATAAACGTGTCCTCCATAATTCAAATGGTCTTAAGTGACTATATTGTCACCAAAAAGTCACCGGAGTGTCATTTTAGGCAGATATACTAAAGCCAACATCAACCATTTGGAGGTTTACTAATGAATATATTAGAAATTAAAAATCTGTCTAAAATCTACGGAAACGGTGAAACAGCCGTTAAAGCGCTTGATGATGTATCATTTTCAGTTAAAAAAGGAGAATTTGTCGTCATTATTGGACCTTCTGGTTCAGGAAAATCAACCTTACTTCACTTACTAGGCGGTGTCGATCGACCAACAAGCGGGAATGTCCTAATCGATCATACCGATATTTATCAGCTTAATGAAACCCAGTTAGCCATTTTCAGACGCCGTCAAATCGGATTGATTTACCAATTTTATAATCTAATTCCCATACTAACAGTAGAAGAAAACATTACGTTACCCATGTTACTCGATGAGCACAAAGTAGATAAAAAACAATTGGATCATGTGGTCGGAACATTGGGCTTAACAAACCGTTTGAAGCATTTGCCAAATCAGCTTTCTGGTGGTCAGCAGCAACGGGTTTCGATTGGAAGAGCACTGATAAGTAATCCAGCCATAATGCTCGCCGACGAACCGACAGGTAATTTAGATAGTAAAAATAGTGGCGAAATCATGGAGCTCCTAAAAATGTTTAATAAAACCTATAACCAAACTCTCATTGTGATTACTCATGATGAGCGAATTGCCTTACAAGCAGATCGAATCATTGCCATTGAAGATGGAAGGCTCGTCAAGGATGAGGTAATCCGTCCATGAACATCATGAATAAACTGACCATTAGACATTTGAAGGAAAATAAAAGAAGAACACTCGTTACCATTATCGGTGTTATTATATCAGTCGCCATGGTAACGGCAGTAACCACTCTCGGTGTTTCCTTTTTAGATTTAATGAAAAGACAAACGATCGCAGATGCTGGTGAATGGCATGTTCAATACGTTAATGTGAACAAGGAACAGATCGAAGCAATAGAAAAGGATAACGCTACGAAGGAATTAATCATTGCTAGCGATCGTGGATATGCGAATTTAGAAGGTTCACAAAATAAAAGAAAGCCTTATCTATTTATAAAGGAATTTAATAAAAAGGGACTAGAAAACTTTCCGATAAAAGTAATAAATGGGAGAATGCCACATGCAAATAATGAAATAGCCATTTCAAAGGAGATTTCAGCAAATGCAAAAGTAACTTACAAAATTGGCGATCAAATTACACTGGATATTGGGCAGCGATACTTTGCTGGTGAAAAAAATGCTCTTGGGCAAAATGATCCACTGCAACAAAATCAAGGAGAACTATATGAAACATTTAACATGGAAAATTCGAAAACCTTTACAGTAGTTGGGATAATTGAACGTCCTTCATGGGAACCTTCATGGTCACCAGGCTATACAGTGATTAGCTATGTGGATCAAAATAATTTGGAGAATGGTGAGCGAGTGGATGCCTCAGTAATTTTGAAAAAGGTAAACGGCTCACTTTATCAACATGCAGAAGAAATAGTTAAACAAAATCAAATTGAAAAAGTCAAATATCACGATGAATTACTTCGATACTACGGAGTTACGGACAGTGATAATCTAAGAACAACACTCTATTCATTAGCGGCTATAATCATGTCTGTTATTATCGTAGGATCTGTTGCATTGATTTATAATGCCTTTGCAATTAGTGTGTCCGAAAGAACTAGACATTTGGGTATGCTTGCAAGTGTAGGGGCAACAAAGAAACAGAAGCGAAATTCTGTATTTTTTGAAGGAACGATCATTGGAGCGATTAGCATACCAATTGGAATCATAGCAGGAATGGTTGGTATTGGTGCAACCTTTTGGTTTATCAATACCTATCTAGAAGGTGTACTTGGATCGTCTGAACAATTAATGGTAGTCGTTACACCACTATCCATCCTAGTTTCCTGTATCATTTCAATTGTAACAATCTTTATTTCTACCTATTTACCTGCTAGAAAAGCATCGAAGGTTTCTGCGATTGATGCTATCCGCCAAACCCAAGATGTCAAACTATCAGGTAAAGCTGTCAAAACGTCTAAGTTAGTTCGTAAGATATTTGGTATTGAAGCAGAAATTGGTTTGAAAAATATGAAGAGAAACAAGAAAAGATATCGTGCAACCGTCTTTTCACTCGTGATTAGTATTGTCCTTTTCTTATCCGTCTCCTTTTTTACTGCTAATTTAAAAAAATCATTAGAGCTTTCTCAAGAAAATATTAATTTTGATATTAGTATCTATAGTCCAAATGCAGTTGAAGAAGAGTTAAATAAGTTAACAAGTGTGAAATATGTTACAAATAGCATTATCGTTCATAGACTTCAACTTAATTCCTGGATTGACAAGTCCATGATGGCTAAAGAATTAGAGAAAAATGTAAAGAATGATAAAGCGATTCTAAAAGATGGTAAATATCCTTATTACATTATTTTATATGGTCTAGATGATAAGAGTTTTGCGGCATATGCCACCCAAGTTGGAGCTGATTTGGATAGTCTACAAAACCCTAATGATCCAACTGCAATTGTGATTGATCAGATTTCCTATCAGGATTATGAAGAAGGAAAATTTGTTGAAACGAAAGCGATTAACACTCAGCCAGGTCAGGTCATCGATCTATTTACCTTAAATAATGAAAATGGAGAAGAGCAATTTCTAAATAAAGTAAAGATTGGCGCCTTAACAGATCAGGTCCCAATGGGGACTTACAACCCTTATCTTGGTGGTCTAGATATCATTGTATCTGAAACAACGCTGAATTCGTTGATTAACGAAAAGGTCCAAAACGAAGTTCAAGCCGAAATTTATCTCACAACCACTGACCCTATGAAGACACAAGAAGAGCTAGAAAAATTAGAACTAGCCAATACACATATATACAATGTTTATCAATCCAAACAGCAAAATGAACAGCTACTTATGTTTATGTCTATTTTTACGTATGGTTTTATTGTTTTAATAACATTGATCTCGGTTGCGAATATTTTTAATACCATTTCCACGAGCATCTCACTTCGCAAACGTGAATTTGCCATGCTAAAGTCAGTTGGGATGACACCAAAGGGCTTTAACAAAATGATTCATTATGAAAGTATTTTCTATGGAATCAATTCATTACTATATGGGCTACCGCTTAGTATTGGGGTAATGGGTTTGATTTACTGGGGATTGGGGAACACCTTCGAATATGGATTCGCGTTGCCATGGATGAGTATTCTCTATGTCATTGCAGCCATTTTTATCATTGTAGGTTCAGCCATGATCTATTCGATTAGCAAAGTGAAGAAAGATAATATCATTGATGCGTTGAAGCAGGAGATTATATAGAAAATAGGAGATGAGTCACGAATAGTGACTCGTCTTTTTGCTTTCAAAGGATGTAAAATAGAATAATAAAATTGAATGAAACGAGGAGGACACTAACATGGTAGAGCCATTGATTAGATTAGCTACTGAAAAGGACATTGATTCCATCCAGATTATCTATAACCAAGGAATTGAAGATAGAATTGCTACTTTAGAAACGGAAACAAAGGATTACTGCTTTATGAAGGATTGGTTTCACAAACATAATGGGCGATATCAAGTTATTGTGGCAGAAGAAGAGGATAAAATTCTTGGGTGGGCATCCCTAAATCCTTATAACAGTCGAGCTGCTTATTTAGGTGTTGCTGATTTATCTCTTTATGTCTCAAGGGAAAACAGAGGAAAGGGAATAGGTGGGAAGTTACTTGACGCAATTCAAATCATCGCTATAGAAAAAGAGTTTCATAAAATCATTCTTTTCACCTTTCCATTTAATCAATTAGGCCAAGGATTATATAGAAACAAAGGATATCGTGAAGTGGGCATTTTTAAAAATCAAGGCATCTTAGACGGTCAGTATGTCGATGTTATGGCAATGGAAAAACTATTAATGGAATTATAAAAAGAGTACTCCACTGACAAATATCCATTCAAAAATAGAGGTAGGCTGTTTTCTTTTTTACAATATAGCAACTATGTTTAGTAAGCTATATAAACTTAGTTACATATGTAGTTGAAGTATATAAGCAAATTATTATATACTAATTACCGGATATGTTAGGAGGCGTAACGATGGCAGCCATTTCTAAAGTTGATTTAGAAAAAGCAGCAACTATTTTAAAGTTACTCGGTGACAAAACAAGATTGACGATGATTAAAATCCTAGACAGTCACGATTGCTGTGTATGTGAATTTGTCGCTATGTTTAATGCTAGCCAACCTGCAATAAGTCAGCATATAAGGAAGCTAAAAGATTCCGGTTTAGTTGGCGAAACTCGGAGAGGACAATGGATTATCTACTCGCTCAATAAAGAAAGTGAATATTATCCCTTTGTTTGTAGCTTATTAGAACATCTGCCCAATCAAGATTTTAAACTACAACAACTAGAAAAACAGGGATTACGCATTTCGTGTGATTAACTGGAGGTTTGTACATTGACAGCAGTCATTTTAGCATCATTGATTTTCTTAGTAACACTTATTTTAGTTATTTGGCAACCAAAGGGTCTGTCTATTGGTTGGTCAGCTTGTGGAGGTGCAATGCTAGCTTTAATCGTGAGAGTCGTTGACTTTAACGACGTGATAGACGTGACATCGATTGTGTGGAATGCCACATTAGCCTTTATAGCTATTATTATCATTTCTCTTATATTAGATGAAATTGGCTTTTTCGAGTGGTCAGCTTTACACATGGCCAAAGCAGCGAAAGGAAATGGGGTGTTAATGTTTGTTTATGTCTCCATTTTAGGAGCATTGGTGGCTGCCTTTTTTGCTAATGATGGAGCAGCACTCATTCTAACTCCTATCGTTCTTGCCATGGTTCGTAACCTTAAGTTTGAAGAAAAAATGGTTTTTCCGTTTATTATAGCAAGTGGATTTATTGCCGATACAACTTCGCTACCGCTTGTAGTAAGTAACTTAGTGAATATTGTTTCGGCTGACTTTTTTGGAATCAGCTTTCCAGAATTCGCTTCTCGGATGATTGTTCCAAACTTCTTCTCACTAGGAGCAAGTATCTTAGTTCTATATTTATATTTCCGAAAAAGTATTCCTAAACAATATGATATAGCTCAATTGAAAAAGCCTGTTGAAGCCATTAAAGATCCAAAAATGTTTCGTCTTTCATGGATTGTTTTAGGAGTTCTTCTGCTAGGATATTTTGCAAGTGAATTCACTGGAATCCCAGTTTCCATTATTGCAAGCATTGCAGCGATATTCTTTTTGTTTATGGCAAGAAAAAGTCCAGCTGTTCATACTAAAACCGTCATAAAAGGCGCACCATGGGCTATCGTCTTTTTCTCAATTGGAATGTATGTAGTTGTTTATGGCTTAAGAAATGTTGGTTTAACGTCCGTTTTAGCAGAATTAATCCAGATGACAGCGGACCAAGGATTATTTGCAGCTACAATCGGGATGGGTTTTATTGCCGCCATACTCTCCTCCATCATGAATAACATGCCAACCGTTATGATTGATGCCCTTGCGATAGCCGAAACGAATACAACTGGCGTAATTCGTGAAGCACTTATTTATGCGAACGTCATCGGTTCAGACTTAGGTCCGAAGATTACGCCGATTGGGTCTCTCGCTACGTTACTATGGCTACATGTATTGTCACTTAAAGGGGTAAAAATCTCATGGGGCACTTATTTTAAAACAGGAATTATCTTAACCATACCGACTTTGTTTATTACGCTAGTTGGTCTATATATGTGGTTGATAATTATTTCTTAAAAATAAATCATACATTTAAAGGAGCTTACCAACATGGCTAAAAAAACAATTTATTTTCTATGCACAGGAAATTCTTGCCGCAGCCAAATGGCTGAGGGCTGGGCTAAGAAGCATTTTGGCCCGGAATGGGATGTTAAAAGTGCAGGACTTGAAGCGCATGGATTAAATCCATACGCTGTAGATGCAATGAAAGAAATCGGAATCGATATTTCAAATCAAACTTCTGATGTGATCGATCCTGAAATTCTAAACAATGCTGATTTGGTCATCACGTTGTGTGGACATGCAGCTGACCACTGTCCCGTAACTCCACCTCATGTCAAAAAAGTACATTGGGGATTCGATGACCCAGCCAAAGCGGAAGGAACAGAAGAAGAAAAATGGGCATTTTTCCAACGAGTTCGTGATGAAATTGGTGAAAGAATCGAACGTTTTGCTAAAACAGGAGAATAAATGAAAAAGTCAGGTCCCTTCTAGGGTCTGGCTATTTTTTTTTAAAACAGACCAAAAAAGGAGGATATTGTGTAGGCTTTTGAAGAATTATTAAACAATGAAACTGGTAGGAGGAAACAAATGAAAGTTAGACTAACTGAATTCAGTGAAAACTGGGCTTTTTTGTTCCAACAAGAGGCTGAATTTCTGAGCAGTATTTTTGGTGATGAAATAATTAAATTTGAACATTTCGGTAGTACTTCGGTTTATGGTTTAAAGGCAAAACCAGTTATCGATATGATGTGTATCGTTAACGACATAAATAAGGTTGATTCTTTTAATGACCAAATGGATGCACTCGGTTATGATGTTGCAGGAGAATGGGGGATAGAAGGTAGAAGGTTATTTCGAAAAGGTGGGGAGAACAGAACTCATCATATTCATTTTTATCAAAAGGATAACCCACAAATTAAACGTCATATCATTTTTCGCGATTATTTGCGTGCGCATCCAGAAGAGGTGGTTAGATATAGTCGCTTTAAAGAAGAATTAGCTAGTCGTTTCGAAAACACTAGCGAATATAGCCCAGCCAAAAAATCATTTGTCAAAGAAATGGAGCATCTAGCAATAAAGTGGTTTGAGAAAAATTGCACTTTGTGAAGTTGACTACTGTTTGATATTGGATATGAACGTTAAAAGTCTGATATAGTAAGGCTATTCCAAGTTTTTTAACAACTGTAAGAAAGGTTGATTGAATTGATTACAAAACAGCAGTCTACTAATACCCAATCCCTCAAAGAAAAAGCAGTCTCATTTCTACAACTCGTAGCTTCTGGAAAGGTTCGCGAAGCATACAACAATTACATTGGTCCTGATTTTTGTCACCATAATCCTTATTTTCGTGGCGATGCAGAAGCACTTATGATTGCAATGGAAGAGAATGCGGTAAAGAATCCGAACAAGGTACTGGAGGTTAAACGTGTAATCGGAGAGCATGATATTGTAACGGTTTACTCCCATATCAAACAAACTCCTGAGGAGCTTGGTGTGGCTGTTGTCCATATTTTCCGTTTCCTAAATGACCAAATCGTTGAATTATGGGATATAGGTCAAGCTATTCCTGAAAACTCTCCTAATGAAAATGGGATGTTTTAACAGGTTAATATTTAATACGACGATAGCATTCCTGCAATAAGGAATGCTTTTTTTGATTTAATTAAGAAGGTTATGTTTTAGGAGGTTCTAAATTCTTGTTCGTTCAACGGTCTGACATAATGTTTTTACGGATTTGTGAAGGTTTCTAATACGCCAACATTGTTTACTCGTTTTCTTGTATATTGATAGTGTAATCATTCATTAAATTAAATTATCAATAGAAAGGAAGTTGATTTACATGTTGGTAAATTTCATTAGAAATAATAAAATTGCTGCTGCTCTGTTTACACTAATTCGTATTTATTTAGGATATGCTTGGTTAAATGCTGGGATTCACAAATTGACTGGTGGCTTTGATGCAAGTGGATTTTTAAAAGGGGCTGTGGCAAATCCAGTCACTGGTCCTGATGGAATTGTGTATGGTGGCTGGGTAAGTTTCCTAGAAAGCTTTGCGATTCCAAATGCAGATATCTTTAATACTTTAATTCCTTGGGGAGAAACTTTAGTTGGTTTAGGTTTAATTCTTGGATGCTTAACTTCTGTAGCTGCTTTCTTCGCGGTAGTCATGAACTTTAGCTTCTTGTTATCTGGTACTGTAAGTCATAACCCAACTGACATCATCATGGGAGTACTAATCATGGTCGGTGGCTATAATGCTGGAGTATTTGGACTTGATCGTTATGTAGTACCTTTCTTCAAGAAAAGATTTGGTAAAGACGTAGAAGGCAAAAAAATAGCTGCCTAGTTGTAGCACAAAACGTAAAAGGTTGATTCAAATGAATCAACCTTTTACGTTTTATATTTACACCTAATTCATTAAGTAAACTTTACGAAACTTATAAAAACTGAGAACTTTCCAAGGAATTAGATAGGCACAGGCAGTGATGAAAAAAAGCTTCATTCGCGAATCTGAATCCATATCTATAATCCCTCGAAGGGTCCACCGTATTGCGAAAAGTGTTAAAAATAAAAAGATGAATGCCAAACTTTTCTTTACATAGATACTCCCATCCTCCCGACGTTCATAACCGGTCGTAAGGATTAAAGGAATGGAAAGTAAAAATCCGAATAATAACGCGATCGTAACTTCTAATGGAGCTACTTCAGCATTGGGATTCATAATTAATGACCAACCAGGTGTTAACAAAAATAGGGTTACAAGTATTCGAACTCCTTTACCTTTAATAGGTTTGTACATCGAGATGATTTGTCGATAAAAAATAAAAGCTGCAACAAAGATGATGATGATAAGAATTGGGTTATAGTTCATATTAAATTACCTTTCTAGAATTTATTTTTATAGATAGCTAAGTAAACGAATTATTCAAGTGAGATTGTATGTTAAACATTCTTCAACAGTTTTCATCGCATTAGGAGATATACTCCTTGCTAGAAATATAGAATATAACGGGATTTTCCATAAAGTTCCATGGTAAAAATAACATTTTTTTTAGGTATTTACAACTATTTATTTTTAAAAAATCAAAATGAATGGAATACGTATTAATAATCTATATACTCTATAAAGCTTATTTACTATATGGGGCACAGTATTTGTTTGAGAAAATTAGAAAAGAGTTGAGGTATGTACTAAGTAAAGTGTCCGTTAGATGGGTTCTATTGGACAAAATCACTCTAGACAATAATCAAAGTGTCCGATAGGAGGGCCCTATTGGACAAAATCATTCTAGACAACCGTGTAAGTGTCCGATAGGAGGTCTCTATTGGACAAAATCATTCTAGACAACCAGCAAAGTGTCCGATAGGAGAGCTCTATTGGACAATACCACACTAAACAAACATCAAAGTGTCCGATAGAAGTTCTCTATCGGACAAAACCACTCTAACCAATCTGCAAAATGTCCGATAGACGAACTCTATTGGTCAGAACCACGAAAATGAACAAAAAAAGTGACAAAAGGTGTCTCTTGTGGACATAATTAACTTTAGAAATTCTTATTTACTTAGTTTAGGCTACAGTTCCAAGCTAAAAACAACGCAGTCCCTGAAATATAACTATCATAAAAAATTGGCGGTGCTATAAAATGATTCAAATTCCAATCATAAAGGAATATCAAGACCATTACCAGCAACAAGTTGTAGAATTGATTCTTCAAATCCAGCAGCAGGAATTCCAAATTCCGATTAGTAAAGAAGATCAACCCGATTTATTTACAATCGAATCGTTTTATCAAACAGGAAACGGTAACTTTTGGATTGCTCTGTATCATGATCAAGTAGTTGGAACGATTAGTCTCTTAGACATAGGGAATAATGAAGTTGCCTTACGAAAGATGTTTGTCCATAAAGGATATCGTGGACAAACATACAAGACTGCAAGTCTTTTATTGGAGAAAGCACTAAAATGGGCTCAAGAAAAATCCCTTAAAGCCATCTATCTAGGGACAACACCTCAGTTTTTAGCAGCCCACCGATTCTATGAAAAAAATGGTTTTGTGGAAATTAACGATACTATGTTACCTCAAAGCTTTCCAGTATTAAAGGTTGATAAAAAATTCTATACATATACAGTCAATAATAATCCTTCAAACGTCCGCATCTATCGCTAGGTGCGGAATCCTTTACCTTAGATGTGAGTAATTCCCATAGGACTAAGGATGGGAATTGGGAGCCTCATCTAAAGCATCTATTGAGACAAGTCGACTATAATCATGTACACCTCTAGCGGAAACCATTGCCATACTTGATGTATTATCAATACTCTCAATCCAAACTGGTACTCCATGATAATGAACGGCTATTTCTTCTTCAGTAGATAAGATTTCTTTTACACGCATTAAATCCATTGATGCTCACCTCAACACTAATATCCCCAATTAGAAAGACATTAATCCGTCTACTAACTTTAAATCTGAGACGATCCAAAAAAATTGAATATTAAATGTTTATCATAAGAAACTCTTTGCTTTTCCATACTTTGACTGTTTGATAGGCAAATGATTTTGATACGCAATATAATATTGGATATTTTTGGTTGACATGAAAGAAAGAACGTAATATTATTTGTTTAAACTTTTGGAATAAAAAGTAAAGCATTTTTAATGAAGTTGTACTCCTATTAACTCTTTTTTGTCATACTTTGCTTTGAAAAGAAAGATTGCCACGCAATTACTAATCCTCTCAAGCGTACTGTGGAGGGTTTTTTATGAGTCTTTTGCCGCAAATAATAGAATAGAGGTGTATAAATGACAGTTGGACAACTGGTTGGCAGGGGTAATACCGCTGAAGTTTTTCAATGGGGTGAGAATGAAGTATTTAAGCTGTTTTTCGAGACAACACCAGTAAAAGATATTGAAAGAGAATTTGAGATTAGTAGATTAATTCACCAATTAAAGATTCCTTCTCCTAATGTAAGTGAAATAATAGAATATCAAAATAGAATAGGGATCATATATGAAAAAGTGAATGGGAACAGCTTTACCCAACAACTATCAGCAAAACCGTACTTACTTAAACGAAATGGTCGTTATTTTGCTGAGTTACAAGCTTCTTTTCACGAAAAAAGTAGCGATGAATTACCGTCTCAAAAAGCGTATATTTCTAGGAATATTTCTGGCACCGATTTGTTAACTCAACAGGAAAAGGATCTGATAATAAATTATTTATCTCGTTTGCCAGAAGGAAACAAAATTTGCCATGGAGATTATCATACTGACAATATTATTCTAGCAAATGGTAGTGCTAAGATTCTTGATTGGATGACTGGAACTGTAGGGAATCCATGTGGTGATGTTGCAAGAACTCTCATAATCATGCGATATGCTTTTTTACCGCCAACCATGCCAAGAACAACAAAACTCTTGATCCAAGTGTTTAGGAATCTTTTTACAAAATTTTATATAAATTCCTACATGAAATTAACAAGCACTTCCATTGAAGACATTGAAAAGTGGCAATTACCTGTTATGGCCGCAAGATTAATTGAAGGTATTCCTAAACCTGAAAAAGAGATATTGCTTAAGATAATAAGAAATAGTTTAAAAGAAAGCCATAGCTTAAAATAGTCTAAACCGTTCCGTTTTGAGGTGCATAATGGTAAATTGACATCAGAAATGGCGTACGAATTGACGAATGCCATTTCCCTTTCACATAAGGATTGTTTATACCTTTTTTAGAAAAGTAAAACCAGTAATGACACAAGAAATTTAATGGTCAAAACTTATGGGACACTCAAAATTAAGTGTTAATTGCGATGTCAATTCTTAGGAAGTTTCTAAGTAACCAGTGATAATTTAAAATAAGCGGAACTATTTCCCTTAAACTGCCAAATAGGGCTTGGTTCGGGGTATATAAGCGGAGTTTTTCCGGTTAAGCAAAGCGAAATGACCCATTTTGACGTTTTTTGAGTAAATAGCCGGAATCCTTCCGTCTATTTAAGCTATTTTCAGTGCTATTTCGTAATTAAGGG
>NZ_CAKJTG010000028.1 GCF_917563885.1 Pseudoneobacillus rhizosphaerae | reverse complement strand
AGTTTTTGCGTAAGCAAATAACATTTCCTTATGAATACAGTCTGGTGGCGATGGCAAGAAGGTCACACCCGTTCCCATACCGAACACGGAAGTTAAGCTTCTTTGCGCCGATGGTAGTTGGAGGATTCCTCCTGTGAGAGTAGGACGTCGCCAGGCAAATTAAAGAGCAACCCAATTGGGTTGCTTTTTTGTGCATAATAAAATGGTTACTGTTACTATTTTTTTAAAAAGGATAAGTAATCTCATGATAAATCTGCGTATAGACATACACCTAATGAACAATTGCATCATACAATAGTATTCAAGTAACCTATCGACGTGAATTTTCAAATTATTTGAATAGAATCGTTAATATTGAGCACACTAGGGGTATGGAGGTGGAGTATTTTGAGTTCGCTATTAACAGAAAGACAGATTGGGGAAAGTTGTGTCATTTGTGATCAAATGAAATGGAAAGGAATACATTTATACACTTCATTTATCTGCACTGACTGTGAACAAGATTTAATTCAAACCGAGACCGATCACCCTAAATATAAACATTACTTAAAACAACTAAGAAAAGTAACAACACCAGAGATTTTTTCATGAATGCTTTTATAAAGTCCGCAAAGGGCTTTTTTTTTATAGAATAAGAAAGTATAACTTTTTTTGACTTCGAGAATTGTCCAGCTCCAGCGCCCAGCGTCTAGTGGATTTCACACTCCTCCCTACGATAAGTCAACATCGAATCGCAAAAAACGCGATTCGTGTTTCCTTTATCTCAGTCAAAGTGCTCCAGTCCATACGCCGCTAAACGGGCGCTTGCGCTTTTCTTATAAAGAAATTGTCTAAATAATGTAGATATATTGAGATAATTCTCATTAGATGGGATTTTCCTCAACTATTTGATAAAATGAATGAGACAATTTAAAAGGATGTATGAGTATGGATCACAAAAGGACTCCTCTTATGGAGGCATTGAAGCAGCATAATAAAATAAGGCCAATTTCCTTCCATGTTCCAGGGCATAAAAACGGAGCCATTTTCCCACAGCAGGCTGGACAGTTTTATCAACCTTTACTATCAATAGATGTTACCGAGCTTACGAATTTGGATGATTTACACTCACCAGAAACAGTCATTCAAGAAGCGGAAGCTTTATTAACTGATTTTTATCAATCAAAGCAAAGCTATTTCTTAATTAATGGTTCAACGGTCGGAAACTTAACCATGATTTTAGCCTCCTTTAAAGAGGATGATATAGTTTTTGTTCAAAGAAATTGTCATAAATCCGTTTTGAATGGCCTAAAATTAGCAAAGCTAAAACCTATTTTTATTGAGCCTCATTATGATGAGGAGTGGAGGGTTCCAACTGGAATTTCTAAAGCTTCCATAGAAGAGGCTTATAAAGCCTATCCTACTGGTAAAGGAGTTATCCTAACCTATCCAAATTATTATGGTTTTGCTTTTGACATAAAATCCATTATTGATTTTTGCCATTTGCACGATTTAGTGGTATTAGTAGATGAGGCACATGGTGCTCACTTTATTGCTGGAGATCCATTTCCCCCCTCAAGCTTACAGCTAGGGGCAGACATAGTTGTGCAGTCAGCACATAAAACCTTACCAGCTATGACGATGTCGGCTTTCCTACATGTTAATAGTGAACGGATAGCTAGAGACAAGGTACGTTTCCTTTTACAGGCTTTACAGTCTAGCAGTCCATCGTATCCTTTAATGGCCTCATTAGACATTGCACGAAGCTATATTGGCACTTACAGTGATATAGATAAGGAATATTTGAAACAACAAATTAAGGCATTTATTACTGAACTAAAAGGAATCACTTCTATAAGTGTCCTATATCATTCAACAGGTGGGGATATCCTTAAAATAGCGATTCAGTCGAATAGAGGCTTAAGTGGGTATCAAATTCAAAAAAATCTTGAGTCAGTGGGAGTTTTTTCAGAGCTTGCTGATCCATACAATGTGCTTCTTGTTTTTCCTTTACTTAAAAGTGAAGTAGAATTCCATTTGTTTGAGATAACCAATCTATTTAAGAAGGCACTAGAAGAAACGGACGAGCATATTCATTCAGATAGATTTATTTCACAAAAGGCCAAACAGACATTTACTAGTTTAATGGTTGGGTATAAGATCCAAGAAGACACACCTTGTAGGGTTATTCCAATTATAGATTCGATTGGAAAAGGCTCTGCGGAGATGGTTATCCCATATCCTCCTGGGATTCCATTATTAATGGAAGGTGAGGAAATAACTGAAGATAAGATTGAAGAGTTACATCAGCTCATGAATCTTGGTGCAAGATTTCATGGTGGGGCTTACTTAGCAGAACAAAAAATAAAGGTATTTGAGTGAGGAACGAGTAATGAATAGAGGAATGTTTATTTCGTTAGAAGGTCCTGAAGGGGCTGGTAAAACGACAATTATTAGTATGTTAATGACTGAATTAAAGCTCCGAGGCTATCAGGTGTTACAAACCCGAGAGCCTGGCGGTATAGAGATAGCTGAGAAGATTAGAAATGTTATTTTAGATAAAAGCCACACGGCAATGGACCCACGAACAGAGGCGTTACTATATGCGGCTGCAAGAAGGCAACACTTAGTAGAAAAAGTAGATCCAGCGCTTGAAAGTGGAAAAATTGTCCTATGCGATCGCTTTATCGATAGTTCGTTAGCTTATCAAGGACATGCACGTGGTCTTGGAATAGATGATGTGTATTCTATCAATCAATTCGCTATTGGAGACCAAATGCCTGACCTTACCATTTATTTTGACATTGACCCAGTGATTGGTTTAAATCGTATCAATCAACACGACAATCGCGAGGTAAATCGGTTAGATTTAGAAGATATTCAGTTTCATTATAAGGTGAGAGAGGGATATGAGCTTTTGTTGAAGAGGTTTCCTGATAGGATGAAGAAAATAGATGCAGCAGACCCGTTAGAGGTTGTTTTTTCAAAAGCGAAGGATTTGATTCTTTCAAGCCTAAAGTAGTACAGTTATTAGAAAATTTAGTATTTTAATGAGGATTAGCCATGTATCGTTTAGAGATACCTGTTATAATATAGTAACAGGTAATCCTAAATGAAAAGGGGTTGGATGATATGAAATTAATTCTAGCTGTAGTACAGGATCAGGATAGTAATCGCCTATCTGCACAGCTTGTTAAACATAACTTTCGTGCAACAAAGCTTGCAAGTACTGGTGGGTTCCTAAAATCAGGTAACACGACCTTTATTATTGGTACGGAGGATATTCGTGTAGACAAATGTCTCCAGATAATAAAAGAAAACTGCCAATCAAGAGATCAGCTTGTAGCACCTGTTTCTCCTATGGGAGGTAATGCAGATTCCTATGTTCCTTATCCAGTTGAGGTAGCAGTAGGTGGTGCTACGGTGTTTGTATTACCGATTGAGCATTTTCATCATTTTTAAAACGTTAGTGAGTGATCATTTTGGTCAAAACTTGGGAGCAACTTCAGGAGCTTCAACCAATTGTGTTAAAAATGTTAAAAAACAGCTTAGAGAAAAATCGAGTGGCTCATGCCTATCTATTTGAAGGGGCAAGAGGTACTGGGAAAAAGGATTTTGCCTTTCTATTAACTAAGGCACTACTCTGCCTTGCTCCTATAGAAAATGTTCCATGTGAAACATGTATAAACTGTAAACGCGTAAATCATGGCAATCATCCTGATGTCCATTTAGTAGAGCCTGACGGATTGTCAATTAAAAAGGGACAAATTAAGGCGTTACAAGAGGAGTTTTCTAAAACAGGGGTTGAATCAAAGAAAAAGTTTTATCTTGTGACTCATGCCGACCGAATGACTACAAACGCTGCTAACAGCTTATTAAAGTTTTTAGAGGAACCAAATTCACAGACAGTTGCCATTCTAATGACCGAACAAATACAGCAAATACTACCAACTATTATCTCAAGATGTCAAATTTTATCGTTTCAACCACTTTCCTCAGAGAAAATGCTTGAAAAGCTTGTTGAATTAGGAGTAAAAAAGGAACAAGCTCCTTTATTAGCTTCTATGACTAACAACATAAATGAAGCATTTGCATTAAATGGGGATGATTGGTTTGCACAAGCGCAAAAAATAGTGGTAAAATTGTATGAGGTGCTTAGAAGGGGTTCACTGGAGGCATTAGTATTCCTCCAGGAAGAATGGTTCGGGCACTTTAAAGAAAAAGAGCAAATCGATCGTGGCTTAGATTTACTTCTTTTAATTTTTAAGGATTTACTATATATACAAGTTGGGAAATCAGACCAAGTTGTTTTCGTTAATGAGCGGCAGCGATTAGAACATTTTGCATTTACTTGCTCTCCTAACAGCCTTTCTAGACAATTATCTGCGATACTAGAGGCTAAAAGAAAATTGCAATCAAATATGAATCCCCAATTATTAATGGAGCAGCTTGTGTTGAATTTGCAGGAGGGATCTTCTTTTGTATGATGTTGTAGGCGTACGCTTTAAAAAAGCAGGTAAAATATACTACTTTGATCCCGGTGAAATATCTATTGAAAAGGACGATTTCGTCATTGTTGAAACCGTTCGTGGAGTAGAGTTCGGTAGATGCGTTATCGCTCCCAAACAAGTTGGCGAGAATGATGTCGTACTCCCGTTAAAAAAGGTTCTGCGCATTGCAGACCAAAAAGATCGGATGATTGTGGAAGAAAATAAACAAGCAGCACATGATGCATATCAAGTGTGTAGTGATAAGGTGAATGAGCATGACCTTGATATGAAGCTTGTTGATGTAGAATATACATTTGACCGAAACAAAGTCATTTTTTACTTTACTGCTGATGGACGAGTTGATTTCCGTGAACTAGTAAAGGATTTAGCGGCCATTTTCCGGACACGAATTGAGCTGCGTCAAATTGGTGTAAGAGATGAGGCAAAAATGCTCGGCGGAATTGGACCTTGTGGAAGAATGCTTTGTTGCTCTACTTTCTTAGGAGATTTTGACCCAGTGTCTATTAAAATGGCAAAAGATCAAAACTTATCTTTAAATCCTACCAAAATTTCAGGATTATGCGGTCGATTAATGTGTTGTCTTAAGTATGAGAATGATGAGTATGAAGCAGCTAAGGAGCAACTACCAGATCTTGGGGAAATCGTTCAGACATCATTAGGTAGAGGTAAAGTAGTTGGTTTAAATATATTAGAAAGAGTACTTCAAGTACAATTCAAGGACCAAGAACGAGTTCTAGAATACACTCTTGAAGAAATTATTAAAGAGGGCGCTGTTTCATTACAATCCACAGATTAAGAGGTGGAGAACGTGGATAAAAAAGAAATTTTTGACTCCGTAATTAATATGGAAACACAAATTGGTCAATTATATACCCAGCTAGGTGAGTTAAAGCAACATTTAGCAGAGATTTTAGAAGAAAATAACTCACTGAGGCTAGAAAATGAACATTTAAGACGCCGACTTGATCAAACAACAGTTCCCAAAAAGGCTAAGACCCAAAAAGGGCTAAAGCCCAATAATGATAATGTTGTAGAGATAGAGGATAAATCGATTGATATTGGTGAAGGCTATGACAATCTTGCTCGGCTGTACCAAGAGGGTTTTCATATCTGTAACCTCCATTTTGGAAGTCCACGTAAAGAAGGCGACTGTCTTTTCTGTTTATCATTTTTGAATAAAAAATAAGGAGGCTGCTTCATAAGTGAAATGCTTATGAGTCAGCTCCTTTTTTTTGGAGGTTAGATAATGGTTGAATTAAAGGGTGACGAGAGGCTAGACTATTTACTAGCTGAAGAATTACGTATTATTCAAAGTCCATCGGTATTTGCCTTTTCTTTAGATGCAGTACTTCTGTCTAAGTTTGTTTATGTACCGATTCAAAAAGGAACCTTAATTGATTTATGTAGTGGTAATGGTGTTGTTCCCTTATTTTTAAGCACTAGAACAAAAGGGAATATTACGGGTGTGGAAATTCAAGAACGATTGTTTGATATGGCATGTAGGAGTATTGAATATAATCAACTAGAATCAAGAATAAATATGATTCATGGTGATATTAAGGAAATAGCAAGTCAAATTGGTCACGGTAAATTTGATGTTGTAACTTGTAATCCACCGTACTTTCCGACCCCTTCTCAGGAGGAAATTAACAAAAATGAACATTTAGCCTATGCCCGACATGAAATATTATGCACATTAGAGGATGCGATTAAAGCTTCAAGCCAATTGGTGAGAGCAGGTGGTAAAGTAGCATTTGTCCATCGTCCAGGTAGGCTAATGGACATTGTCTCACTAATGAGGAAATATAAGCTTGAGCCAAAGAAAATTCAATTTGTCTACCCAAAGCAGGGAAAAGAGGCAAATACATTATTAGTTGAAGCCACGAAAAATGGTAGCCCGGACCTAAAAATATTGCCTCCACTATATGTCTATACTGATAACAATGAGTATACAGATGAGGTTAAAAGAATCTTATATAATGAATAAAGTCAATTAAGTCCAAATGATTACATATATAATTGAAGGATTGGGTGGTTAGTTTGTGGCAACAAAAAAGCTTTGAACATGAGCAGGACAAAGGAATATTGTATTTAGTTCCAACACCTATCGGTAACCTAGAAGATATGAGTATGAGGGCAATTAGAATCCTAAAAGAAGCGGATTGGATCGCTGCTGAGGATACAAGAAATACAAAAAGGCTATGCAATTACTTTGAAATTGAAACCCCACTCATTAGTTATCATGAACATAATAAAATGCCGAGTGGATATAAAATTATTGAGAAATTGAAGGAAGGGGCGAAAATTGCGTTAGTAAGTGACGCTGGGATGCCGACAATCTCAGATCCAGGCAATGAATTAGTAGCATTAGCAGCTGAAAATCAATTAACGGTAGTTCCATTACCAGGAGCAAATGCGGCACTCACAGCATTGATCGCATCTGGATTATCGACACAGCCCTTTTATTTCTATGGTTTTTTAGATCGTCAAAAAAAGACAAAACGCAAAGAACTCGAGCAATTAGCAACGATAACTTCCACTTTCATTCTTTACGAATCACCACATCGGTTAAAGGAGACATTAGATTTAATGGAGGTAGCTCTAGGTGATCGAAAAATCGTCCTTTGTCGAGAGCTTACCAAAAAGTTTGAAGAGTTTATTAGAGGGACAATTTCTGAGGTAAGAGAGTGGGCTTCTATTGATGAGATACGAGGAGAATTTTGTATCCTTATTGAAGGTGCAAAAGAAAGTCTGGAACCAGTTGAAATGAATTCTTGGTGGGAAGCATTAAATGCCAAGGAACATGTTGAACATTATATTTCAGTAAAAGGAATGACATCTAAAGAAGCAATAAAACAAACGGCAATAGACCGTGGCTTACATAAGAGAGATGTTTATCAGGAATATCATATAAATGAATAAATCTCAACAAAAAAAGTAGCTTCCTTTATGCACGAAGCTACTTTTTATTATATGATTATTTCGCTACAGTAAAAGCGTTTTGAATTTCATTTAATAATTGCTCTGCGCCTTCAGGGCTTAGAATTAATTTTCCACCAGCAAGAGAAATATTGTTATCAGAAACTTCACCAGTTACTTGACAAGTCATATTCGGCTTATATTTCTTCAAGATAATACGATCATCATCTACATAAATTTCTAAAGCATCTTTCTCAGCAATACCTAAAGTACGTCTTAATTCAATCGGAATAACTACACGTCCAAGTTCATCAACCTTACGAACAATACCTGTGGATTTCATTTTTTACAATCTCCTCTCCAAATGTGAAGCATCTATATCTGGTTTATCTTTCGTCATTATTCGACAAATTCTGTGCTAAATTTATAATACCAGTGTTTCCCATATACGTCAATTATTTTTCAACTGAAAAAATATGTAAATTTTATGAAGTGTGAAAATATCCAATTGTATCAACGGTTAAGAGGGGATGTGGTACAAGAAATTATGAAATTGCCATTTTAAAAAATGGGAATTAATCTACCATAAAAGTTATGCTTATATATAATCATTCGACAAAAAGCAACAAAGTTCCCGTTGGGTTCGACAATATAAGATTCGACAAGAGTGGAATCTTTTTGAGGGAATTACAGGTGGTAATATATCCCTTTATTGAGTTCCCTTTCTTTAATCAAGTTGCTTTCACTATTTTGTTTGCACTATTTACTTTTTTTAGGTATATTTTGTTGATATAAGAGGTTATGATGACGTATATCTAAGCGTTTGTAGAAATATAGGAGGGAATTCAAATGGAGGAAAAGTTAAAAACGTTTTACATTACAACTCCGATTTATTATCCGAGCGGTAATTTACATATCGGCCATGCTTATACGACAGTAGCGGGTGACGCGATGGCGAGATACAAGCGTTTACGTGGTTTTGACGTTATGTATTTAACTGGAACAGATGAGCATGGGCAAAAAATTCAACGCAATGCTGCGGAAAAGGGGAAATCACCACAACAATATGTGGATGAAATCGTTTCTGGAATACAAGATTTATGGAAAAAGTTAGATATTTCTTATGATGACTTTATCCGCACAACAGAAGACCGTCACAAAAATATTGTCGAGAAAATATTTGCAAGATTGATTGAACAAGATGATATTTATCTTGACCATTACGAAGGCTGGTATTGTACTCCTTGTGAGTCATACTTTACAGATCGTCAGCTCGTTGATGGTAATTGTCCCGATTGTAGTCGCTCCGTTGAGAAAGTGAAGGAAGAATCATACTTTTTTAGAATGAGTAACTACGCAGATAGATTGCTGAAGTTTTATGAAGATAATCCTGACTTCATTCAACCAGAATCGCGCAAAAATGAAATGATTAATAATTTTATTAAACCAGGTCTAGAGGATTTAGCGGTTTCACGTACTACCTTTGATTGGGGAATTAAAGTCCCAGGTAATCCAAAGCATGTCATTTATGTTTGGATTGATGCGTTATCCAATTACATTACAGCACTAGGCTATGGAACAGATAAAGATTCAAAGTACTTAAACTATTGGCCAGCAGACGTCCATTTAGTAGGGAAGGAAATCGTTCGCTTCCATACCATTTATTGGCCAATCATGTTAATGGCTCTAGATATTCCTCTTCCTAAAAAGGTATTCGCACATGGATGGTTATTAATGAAGGAAGGAAAAATGTCTAAGTCAAAGGGTAATGTAGTAGACCCTGTAATGTTAATCGACCGTTATGGCTTAGATGCTTTACGTTATTATCTGTTAAGAGAAGTTCCGTTTGGCTCAGATGGTGTTTTCACACCGGAAGGCTTTGTAGAACGTATCAACTTTGATTTAGCCAATGATTTAGGAAATTTATTGAACCGTACAATAGCGATGATAAATAAATATTTTGATGGCGAAATTCCAATATACAATGGTTCAGTAACCGAATTCGATGATTTACTTTTACAAGTCAATAATGATACGGTAACAAAATATGAGGATGCCATGGAAAAAATGGAGTTCTCGGTTGCATTGACAAATGTCTGGCAACTCATTAGCAGAACGAATAAATATATTGATGAGACACAGCCTTGGGCATTAGCAAAAGATGATTCGAACCGTGAACATTTAAGTAGTGTAATGGCACACTTAGCGGAATCATTACGTAGAACAGCTATTTTATTAAAACCATTTTTAACTCAAACACCAGATAAAATTTTTCAACAATTAGGGTTAGTGAATGAAAGTGAACAAACATGGGAAAGTTTACTGAATTTCGGGGCAATAAAAGCTGGTACTAGGACGGTAAAAGGTGAGCCTATTTTCCCTCGATTAGAGCTGCAAGAAGAGGTTGATTATATAAAAGGGCAAATGCAAGGGGCTGTCCCACCAGCGGTAACTGAAGTAGCAGAAGTAAAACCTGAAGTAGAGGAAATAACGATTGATGACTTTATGAAAGTTGATTTACGAGTTGCCCAGGTTACTCATGCAGAGCCGATTAAGAAGGCAAATAAATTACTAAAATTACAACTTGATTTAGGATATGAGAAAAGACAGGTTGTTTCAGGTATTGCTGAGTTCTATAAGCCAGAGGATTTAGTAGGTCGAAAGGTTATCTGTGTTACAAACTTAAAGCCTGTAACGTTAAGAGGAGAGCTTTCGGAAGGAATGATTTTAGCAGGGTCTAAGGATGGCAGCTTATCCCTAGCAACCATTGCGGAATCGTTACCACTTGGATCAAAGGTAAAATAGTAACGTATTCATCATCATTAGAGGGAATGTTTCACGTGAAACATTCCTGTTTTTTTGTCGAATCTAGCTGCAACGTTATCATTTTTTGAAAATGTGACAAATAATTCAATAAATTGTTACTAGGAAGACAAATACTTGGCAATGTTAATATGTTGAGAAGGTTTATAATTTGAAGTGAAGGAGACATAAAATGTTATTTGATACACATGCACATTTAAATGCAGATCAATATAAAGAAGATTTACATGAAGTTATGAAAAGAGCAAAAGAAGCAGGTGTATCAAACATTGTAGTAGTTGGTTTTGATACGCTAACGATTAATAGAGCGGTGGAGCTTGCTGAAGCACATGATTATATATATGCGTGTGTAGGCTGGCATCCCGTAGATGCAATTGACATGACTGACGATGATTTGAAATGGATTGAAGAGTTGGCGAATCATCCGAAGGTGGTTGCAATCGGGGAGATGGGTCTTGACTATCATTGGGATAAATCACCCCATGACATTCAAAAGGATGTTTTTCGTAAACAAATTCGATTAGCCAAAAAGGTAAAGCTGCCAATTGTCATTCATAATCGTGATGCAACAGCTGATATAGTCGAAATTCTAAGGGAAGAGGGTGCAGCGGAGGTAGGCGGTATTATGCACTGCTTTAGCGGTAGCGTAGAAATTGCAAAAGAATGCCTCGATATGAACTTTTATATTTCATTAGGTGGACCCGTAACCTTCAAAAATGCAAAAAAGCCAAAGGAAGTGGCGCTTGAGATTCCTTTAGATAAGCTGTTAATTGAAACAGACTGCCCTTATTTAACTCCTCATCCATATCGAGGACAACGAAATGAACCTAGCTATGTAAAATTAGTAGCAGAACAAATTGCTGAAATCAAGGGTGTAACTTTTGAAGAAATAGCTCGCGCAACATCCGACAATGCTAAAAAATTATTCGGCATAATCTGACATCAAATTCTGTCGAATTAAAGGATAGTTTGTCCCAATTTTTTAAAAAATAAAAAGTTCTACATGTCTCCTTTTCTTCATAGGATAAACGTGTCGATAAGTTTTCCTTTCCTTTTGCTCGACCACTATGCATAATAGGAAATACCTTGAAGTAAAAGTGTAAGGGTTGACAGACACGCATCTAGTACCATATAATCACTCCGAGAAAAGGAGGCGTTTTTCATCGTGATTCAAAACATGAAAAACCTGTTTTCCAAGTCTATGAGTAAGAAGAGATTGGCAGTCATAACTGCTAGTTTGGTAGTTTTTGCATCAACTCTAGGGGTCCTTACATATGAGGGAACGAAAGAGACGGTTGCACTAACGCTTGATGGAGAAAAGAGAGTCATCGAAACACATGCTGACACTGTCGAGGAACTTTTTAATGATCTCGATATTTCACTGCACTCAGAAGACTATTTGTCTCACAAACGGGACACGAGGGTAAAGGACAATTTAAAGATTGTTTGGAAACCAGCTAAACAGGTTCAAATGGTAGTAGACAACGAGAAGAAAACGATTTGGACAACAGCCGATACGGTTGCTGACCTCTTAATCGAGCAGAACATTGCTTTAAAAGAATTTGATGAAGTTGTTCCAAAACCAGATAAAGCAATCAAGAGCAATATGGACATCGCCATAGAAAAAGCGTTTCAGTTAACGCTCAATAACGGTGGCAAAAAGGAAAAGGTTTGGACTACTTCGACTACGGTCGCTGACTTTTTAGCAGGGCAAGGAATTACACTTCAACCATTAGACCGGGTTGAACCTACACTAGACACGTCTGTTAAAGCAAACACGGTTGTCAATGTTGTACGTATTGAAAAAGTCACCGATGTAGTGGAAGAACCAATTAGTTTTGCTGTAGTCAAGAAAAAGGATGCCAAATTACCAAAGGGGAAAGAAAAAATCGTTTCAACTGGTCAAAAAGGGTTAATGACTAAAGAATATGAAGTGGTTTTTGAAAATGGTAAGGAAGTATCGCGGAAATTAATAAACAAGAATTATATTAAGGATAAAAAGGACCAAATTGTTGCTGTTGGAACTAAGGTCAACAAAGTGCAAGTTTCTCGTGGAGCGGAAACAGGAGAAGAGTATTATGTTACTTCAACTGCTTACACGGCTAATTGTAATGGATGTTCAGGCTTTACGGCAACAGGAATTAATCTCCATCAAAATCCTAATATAAAAGTGATTGCCGTCGATCCGAGAGTCATCCCGCTAGGTACAAAAGTGTATGTGGAAGGGTATGGCTATGCAGTTGCTGCTGATACAGGTTCTGCAGTAAAAGGATATAAAATTGATGTCTTTTTTGCTACAAAAGCAGAAGCGTATCGTTGGGGTAGACGAACAATCAAAATCAAAATTTTACAGTAACCCTTCTTAGTGCAGAGGATTCGTTCCTCTGCATTTTGCTTTTTATCTAAATATCTTTATACTATAGAGTATCTTTGTTGCCATTATATCCATTTAGACGTTTTATATTACATAAATGTTTCAGTTTTTAGGCAAATATTTTTAGATGATTTTTACCTACTTTACGGAGGAATTATGAAGATTAAAGAAATTATTGTCGTAGAAGGAAAAGATGATACGGTTGCGGTTCGAAGGGCTCTAGATGCAGATACTATAGAGACGAATGGATCAGCAATAAATGAACAAACGATAAAAAGAATAAAGCTTGCCCAAGAAACAAGAGGGGTTATTATTTTTACCGATCCAGATTTTCCTGGTGAAAAAATTAGAAATACGATAGACCAACAAGTTCCTGGCTGCAAGCATGCATTTTTGCCGAAAGGTGAAGCCATTCATAAGTATGGTAAAGGTGTAGGTGTCGAGCATGCTACGATTGAATCGATTCAAAATGCTTTACGTAATGCTCACTTAATGCAAGAAGCCATCACAGAACAAATTACAAAGGAAGACCTTCTTACAGCTGGTTTAATTGCAGGACAAGGCTCAAAGGAGAAACGTGAAAGATTAGGGGAATTCCTGAAAATTGGTTATACAAATGGAAAACAGCTTCATAAACGACTAATGATGTTTCAAGTAAGTAAGGAAAGTTTTGCAGAAGCACTTAGGATGCTCGAGGCAGGAGGAAAGAAATGATTAAAGATATTGCCACCCCTATTCGAACAAAGGCTATTTTGGAGAAATACGGTTTTTCTTTTAAGAAGAGCTTGGGTCAAAACTTCTTAATTGATACGAATATATTAAATAGAATTGTTGATCATGCCGGTTTAACGAAAGAATCAGGTGCCATTGAAATTGGACCAGGGATTGGTGCCTTAACCGAACAGCTAGCGAAAAATTGTCAAAAGGTAGTGGCTTTTGAAATTGATCAAAGACTAATACCGATTTTAGAGGATACGTTATCACCTTATCCCCATGTAAAGGTGATACATGAAGACGTATTAAAAGCGGATGTCCTGTCCGTAATGGAAAATGAGTTCAAAGAAATAGATGATGTCATGGTAGTAGCTAACTTACCGTATTATGTGACAACGCCGATTATTATGAAACTCCTTGAAGATCAGCTACCAATTAGAGGAATTGTTTGTATGCTTCAAAAAGAAGTGGCGGACAGAATCTCTGCGAAGCCCGGAACGAAGGAATATGGTTCATTATCGATTGCTGTACAATATTATACAATGGCTGAAATCGTTATGATTGTACCGAAAACAGTATTTGTACCACAACCAAACGTAGATTCTGCTGTTATTCGATTAACAAGAAGACTAACTCCTATCGTGGAAGTTAAGGATGAAGCGTTCTTTTTCCAAGTTACAAGAGCAAGCTTTGCTCAAAGACGTAAAACGCTTTTAAACAATCTCCAAAGCGGCCTTAAAAACGGAAAGGAAAAAAAGGAATTAATACTATCTATTCTCGAAAAAGTCCAAATAGAGCCATCTAGAAGGGGCGAAACCTTAAGTATCGAAGAATTCGCACGCTTAAGCGATGCGCTATATGACCATTTTAAATAAATTGTCTAAAGACCTATCAACAATAGTTGGTAGGTTTTTTTATCACCTTTTCCTTAAGGTCTGCATAGGCTATGAAAGCAACGGTAATAATTTGGCTAATTCTTTCGTTAGCTCGTTTGGAGTGACGACAGTGAATAAAATGGATATTGTCGGAAGGCTTTCTTACAAATGTGATATCATATTTCGAATTATTGATATCAAAATAGAAAATGGAAAAAAAATCGCAATTCTATACGGTGAAGATTTTCGAATCATTGCAGATGCTCCATTTAACGATTTAGTGATGATTGATCCACAGGAAAGACAGAAACGTTCTAAAAAGCTTCAATCTTTAGAGGAACAATCCCTACAGCTTTTTCGTCAAGATGTGAGTTTAATAAAGGAAAGACAAGAATATGAAGTGACTAGAGGATACAGTAAAGAATCGAACTATTTTCAAATACCAGGTAAAGTGCTTCATCTAGATGGAGATCCTGGCTATTTAAAAAAGTGCACAGATTTATATGAGAAAATAGGTATCCCAGTTTACGGTGTTCATTGTCATGAAAAGGAAATGTCAGGAAAAGTGGGTCAACTAATTGATTATTACCGACCGGATATTTTGGTAATAACGGGACATGATGCATATTCGAAATCAAAGGGCGACTTTTCAGACATTAATGCCTATCGACATTCAAAGGATTTTGTCCAAACAGTAAGAGAAGCTAGAAGAAAGGTTCCTCACCTTGACCAGTTGGTTATTTTTGCAGGGGCGTGTCAGTCCCATTTTGAATCATTAATTCATGCTGGCGCGAATTTTGCTAGCTCTCCATCAAGAATTAATATACATGCTTTGGATCCGGTCTACATTGTTGCGAAGATCAGTTTTACTTCGTTTATGGATAGAATTAATGTTTGGGATGTATTACGAAATACATTAACAGGAGAAAAGGGTCTTGGGGGAATTGACACAAGAGGTGTTTTACGAACAGGAATGCCCTTTAGAACAGAAATAAATGATAAAACAGAGGAATAACTAGAAGGAGTACACTTTGTGTTCTCCTCTTATTTTTATGGGTATATATTTGTAGCTAAATAATAAGTAAGAAACCATACATAATTAGTCCATTAGTAGGATACTCTAAAAATTGTTTAGTGTTGTTGTTGAAGAATGAATGTAAGGAAAACCCCTCTATTTTCATTATTTATAGGGATGTTTTTCCTCTTGTAAGAAATGTTGAAAAAAGGATAGAAAAGTAGACGGAAAACCGTTGACAATTATTTTGTTGGACTGATATAATTTATAGTTTTTATTTGACTAAATTATGTCAACGTGTTATACTTAACAGAGTGAGGTGGACTTAATGGCAAAAACTTTAGCTGATATTAAAAAGTCCTTAGATTCTAATCTAGGGAAGAAACTTTTGCTTAAGGCGAACGGCGGACGTAGAAAAACGATTGAACGTTTTGGTGTTTTAGCTGAAACATACCCATCTGTATTTGTAATTGAATTAGATCAAGATGAAAATGCTTTTGAACGTGTTTCTTATAGTTATGCTGATGTGCTAACAGAAACTGTTCAAATTACCTTCTATGACGAATCACAAGAAAACATTGCGTTAAGTTAATTTCATAAAATATATAAATGAACAGTGAACAATTTGTTGACTGTTTTTTTATTTTCCCGGCCCCTTTTATCATCAATTGCACATAATCATCGCATACTATGGTTAGCACGTGTGGAGGAAGGGGTGTTTAGTTTGAGTAGACGAAGGGGCGTAATGTCTGAGCGTTTTAAAGAGGAGCTTGCGAAGGAATTAGGGTTTTACGATGTCGTCCAAAAAGAAGGTTGGGGTGGCATTCGTGCCAAAGATGCAGGTAATATGGTAAAAAGAGCCGTTGAATTAGCACAACAGCAACTTTTAGACACAAGACGTTAATTCCTTATAAGCACTGATGAACTTCAAAAAAACACAATCCACCGTGTAAGACCAAGGTTCCTGCCTTGGTCTTTTTTTTGAAGTTTTTCGAACAAATAATCTCTAAGATCAAGCAAAATCAACTAAATTTCTAATAAGTATAGATTGTCACGTCTTGATTTGCACATTTTGTGGTAAAATAGGACAAAATGTGCAGACCGCTCGAAATTCATTAACGCTATTCTCGCAAGGCTATTGTTTTTCGACTAAGTATGAACACGTATAAATTTGGAATTCGGGGCATCTTTTCGTACCGCTTAAAGTAAATAGCGCGCTATTCACAGTTTTGATTAATAATTCAGTAGGAATCGCACAAAGTTTACGAAAAGAGCCTTTATTAAAGAGGTGGACGTAGTGAAGCTTTTAGTTAAAGCTCCGGCTAAGATTAATTTATCTTTAGATGTATTAAATAAACGGCCGGATGGGTATCACGAAGTAGAAATGATCATGACAACGATAGATTTAGCTGACAGGATAGAATTGTCCTTGCTTGAAAAGGATCAGATTGTAATTCACTCTCACAATCGCTTTGTTCCTGACGATCAAAGAAATCTTGCTTATCAAGCAGCACATCTTCTAAAAGAACGTTATGAGGTTAAAAAGGGCGTTGTGATCACGATAGATAAATCTATCCCTGTTGCTGCTGGTCTAGCTGGAGGAAGCAGTGATGCAGCAGCTACTTTAAGAGGTCTTAACCAGTTATGGGGGTTAGGTTTAACCTTGGATGAGTTAGCAGTACTTGGAGCAGAAATTGGTTCAGATGTGTCCTTTTGTGTGTACGGAGGAACAGCTCTTGCAAAGGGAAGAGGAGAAGCGATTACTGAATTACCGGCACCGCCGACTTGCTGGGTAATCCTTGCAAAACCGTTTATTGGTGTATCTACTGCAGATGTTTATCGAAGACTTGACGTCAATCGAGTTGAACATCCAAATACTGCTGAAATGATTAAAGGTATTTCAAATGGTGACTATCAACAGGTTTGTCAAAACATGGGGAATGTATTAGAGAGTGTGACGTTAAATCTCCATCCAGAGGTTGCCTTAATCAAGGAACAAATGAAACGCTTTGGTGCAGATGCAGTATTAATGAGTGGAAGTGGGCCAACTGTGTTTGGACTAGTTCTACATGATTCAAGAATGCATCGAATTTATAATGGTTTAAGAGGTTTTTGTGATCAAGTATTTGCTGTTCGATTACTAGGTGAACGCCATACTCTTGATTAAATACGTACAATAATGGTATATTTACCTAAAATCATTCGTATTTAAGGATGGGGAAATATGAAATTTCGTAGAAGTGAACGATTAATCGATATGACTACTTATCTAATAGAACATCCTAGACAAGTGGTACCACTTACCTTTTTTGCGGATAGATACGGTTCTGCAAAATCATCGATAAGTGAAGATCTTGCGATTATAAAGCAAACCTTTGAAGAAAGAGGATTAGGTACATTACAAACCATTGCAGGAGCAACAGGTGGTGTTAAGTATTCGGTCAAAATAAGTGAACAAGAGGCACGTCCGTTTGTGGAGGAGCTTTGCCAATTAATCGCTAGTCCTGACCGCTTATTACCAGGTGGTTATTTGTATATGACTGATATTCTAGGCGACCCTTCAATCGTCCAGCGGGCGGGGAAAATTATTGCCTCGGCTTATGCAGATTCTAGTATAGATGTTGTCATGACCGTTGCTACTAAAGGAATTCCTTTAGCTTATGCAGTGGCTAGTCAACTAAATGTTCCTGTAGTTATGGTTCGTCGAGATAATAAAGTAACGGAAGGATCAACCGTTAGTATTAACTATGTATCTGGCTCTACAAAGCGCATTCAAACGATGGTTCTTTCAAAGAGAAGCCTTTCGGAAGGATCAAAGGTTTTAATTGTTGATGACTTTATGAAGGCGGGAGGAACCATTAAAGGAATGATAAGTATGCTAGAGGAGTTCAGAGCACATGTCTCAGGAATTGCTGTTTTAGTTGAGTCTGAAGAAATTGAAGAACGACTTGTTGATGATTACATATCACTAGTTCAATTATCAAATGTTAATGAAAAGGAAAAAACCATTAATGTTAAGACCGGTAATTTTTTCAATCAAAATAAGGAGGGCTTACAATGAAGGTTATTCAAACACAAAATGCACCTGCTGCTATTGGACCATATTCGCAAGGTATTATTGTTAATAATATTTTTTACAGTTCTGGACAAATTCCACTTACAACCGAAGGGCAAATGGTTACAGGTGATGTTAAGGATCAGACGCACCAAGTGTTTAAAAATTTACAAGCCCTTTTAGAGACTGCCGGTGCTTCTTTTGAAACGGTCATTAAAGCTACTGTTTTTATTAAAAATATGGATGATTTTGCAGCTATAAACGAAGTATATGGTCAATATTTTAATAGTCATAAACCAGCTCGTTCATGTGTAGAGGTAGCGAAACTTCCCAAAGATGCCTTAATCGAAATTGAAGTGGTAGCATTAGTGAAATAATTCTATCTAGTTCACTATTTTGCCCTATTTTCTAAAAAATTTTACAATTCAAGCAGGAAACTGAGAATATTTGTAGAATTTAGTTAATTAGCTTTTTAACTTCGAAGAAAAGGGTGTGAACAAGATGGAAGTAACTGACGTAAGATTACGCCGAGTAACAACTGAAGGACGTATGAGAGCTATTGCATCGATTACATTAGATAACGAATTTGTCGTTCATGACATTCGTGTTATTGATGGAAACAATGGTCTATTCGTAGCGATGCCTAGTAAGAGAACTCCAGACGGAGAGTTCCGCGATATAGCTCATCCTATTAATTCTGGTACTCGTGGTAAAATTCAGGAAGCTGTTTTGGCAGAATACCACCGTTTAGGTGAATTAGAAGTGGAATTTGAAGAAGCAGGAGCTTCATAGGTTAAATATAACAAGGGCCTTCTTCATGAGTTGGCTCTTTTTTAATATTCCTCGATTTTCCCTCTATTAAATCCATTTCCTTTAAAAATGTCGAAACCTTCCGTATCTTCCTTGAAATAAACCGCTATTTAAGATATATTTTTATATGGATAAAAAGGTGAATTGGAGGACGATTATGTCTAAAAGATATGCCATTATTTTGGCTGCGGGTCAAGGGACAAGAATGAAGTCTAAGCTTTATAAAGTACTTCATCCTGTATGTGGTAAACCAATGGTCCAACATGTTGTTGATCAAATTTCACATCTTCAAATAGAAAATATTGTAACGGTAATTGGACATGGCGCTGAGAAGGTAAAAGCCCAGTTAGGCGATACATGTTCTTATGCTTTACAGGCGGAGCAATTAGGTACAGCACATGCTGTTATTCAAGCAAGTGAGTCTTTAGAGAATAAAGACGGAACAACCATTGTCGTTTGTGGCGATACACCTTTAATTAAAGCAGAAACGATGGAGAGTTTATTTCAACACCATTTAGCTAATGGTGCGAAAGCATCTGTATTAACAGCTAAAGCTGATGACCCGACTGGATATGGTAGAATTATTCGAAACGCTTCCGGTCATGTTGAAAAAATCGTCGAGCATAAAGACGCTTCTGAAGCGGAGCGTAAAATAACAGAAATCAACACAGGCACTTATTGTTTTGATAATCAAGCCTTGTTTAACGCATTAAAAAATGTATCGAATGACAATGTCCAAGGGGAGTATTACTTACCAGACGTCATCGAAATCCTTAAAAAACAAGGTGAAATGGTCGTAGCGTATCAAACAAGTGATTTTAATGAAACCCTTGGGGTAAATGATCGTGTTGCATTAGCGGAAGCTGAAAGCACGATGAAGAAGCGGATTAACGAAGCGCATATGCGTGCAGGGGTAACGATTATTGATTCTCAAAATACGTATATAGATTCCGATGTGATAATTGGGAGAGATACAGTCATCTATCCAGGAACGACAATTAAGGGTAAGACTGTTATTGGTGAGGATTGCATTATTGGGCCAAATAGTGAAATTGAAGCCTGCGAAATCGGTAATGGTACGGTGATTAAACAATCGGTTGCTCATCAAAGCTCAATTGGCTCACAAGTTAATATCGGTCCTTTTGCACATATTCGACCTGAATCAGAGATTTCTGATGATGTCAAAATTGGAAATTTTGTTGAACTTAAAAAAACAAAGTTTGGAAAAGGAAGCAAAGCCTCACATCTAAGCTATATTGGAGATACTGAAGTGGGCGAAGATGTGAACCTAGGCTGTGGTTCTATTACTGTAAATTATGATGGAAAACGGAAGCATTTAACGAAAATTGAGGATGGTGTTTTCGTTGGATGTAACTCTAATTTAGTCGCTCCTGTAACCATTGGTAAGGGAGCTTATATTGCCGCTGGCTCAACCATTACACAAGATGTACCTGGAGATGCTCTTTCAATTGCTCGAGCAAGACAAGTAAATAAAGAAAATTATGTACAAAAGCTGGACCTAAAGAAATAAACTTGGAGGTACGATATGTCTAACCAGTACTTGGATCCGAAAATGAAATTATTTAGTTTGAATTCTAACAAGGGACTAGCTGAAGAAATTGCGAAGGTAATTGGACTAGAGCTAGGAAAGACCTCTGTTACACGTTTCAGTGACGGGGAAATTCAAATTAATATCGAAGAAAGTATCCGTGGCTGTGATGTTTTCGTTATTCAGTCTACAAGCGGACCAGTTAATGAACATCTTATGGAATTATTAATTATGATTGATGCTCTTAAGAGAGCTTCTGCGAAGACAATTAATATTGTAATGCCGTATTACGGTTATGCTCGTCAAGACCGTAAGGCACGTGCACGTGAGCCAATTACGGCTAAATTAGTAGCAAATCTTCTTGAAACAGCAGGGGCAACTCGTGTTATTACACTTGATTTACATGCACCGCAAATTCAAGGATTCTTTGATATTCCAATTGATCATTTAATGGGTGTACCTATCCTTTCTGAGTATTTTAAAACAAAGAAATTTGACCATGATATTGTTATTGTATCTCCAGACCATGGTGGTGTAACGCGTGCTCGTAAGCTTGCAGAGCGTTTAAAGGCACCGATTGCGATTATCGACAAACGTCGTCCGAAACCAAATGTGGCTGAAGTGATGAATATTGTTGGTCATATTGATGGTAAAGTAGCTATCCTAATTGATGATATTATTGATACTGCCGGAACAATCACATTAGCTGCAAACGCCTTAATTGAAAATGGTGCCGCTGAAGTTTACGCTTGCTGTACACATCCAGTCTTATCAGGACCAGCCATTAATCGCATCGAAAATTCAAAAATTAAAGAGCTAATTGTTACAAACTCAATTGCCTTACCAGAAGAAAAGAAAATCGAGAAAATTCATGAATTGTCTGTAGCACCACTGATCGGTGAAGCTATCATCCGTGTTCATGAAGAGCAATCTGTTAGTACATTATTTGATTAATATTAAACACGAAGGGCTTGCTAACGATGCAAGCCTTTAAGTGTTTGTTGTCAAAGGCGCTTACACCTTCTTGTAAATATATTCATTTTTCTAAATTAGAACTTCAGGGTTTAGACCTTCTTGTTTTGGGGCATTTTCTTATATAGACACATTACTTCAAAATGAGGAAGGGGTTCTATTAATGAGTAGTTTATTACAAGCAACAGTCAGAGATGAGTTTCGTAATTCTGCACTTCGAAAAATAAGACAGGCAGGCAACATTCCAGCTATTGTTTACGGTAGTAAGGTAGAGAGTAAGCCGGTTTATGTTAATGGCCTAGAATTAATTAAAACGATTAAGACTGTTGGTAGAAATGGAGTTATTTCGTTAGATATTGGTGGAAATAAGCAGGATGTCATCTTATCTGAATACCAAGAGGATCATATTAAAAGAGAAATCGTCCATGCAGACTTTCTAGCTGTTGATAAAACGTCTAAACTTACAGTCGAAGTACGTGTAGTTTTAACGGGTGAAGCTGCTGGTGTGAAGGATGGAGGCGTGCTGCAACAAGCATTCCATGAATTATCGATAACAGCTACTCCAGATAATATACCGCAATCTATTGAAATAGACGTAACAAACCTTCAAGTTGGAGAAACGGTTACGGTTTCAGATATCCTTTACCAAGGGAAATTTGACATTAATCACGAACAAGAACTAACGATAGCTTCCATCCTACCTCCGAAGCAAGAAGAAGAGATTAGCACAGGAGAACAACAAGAAGGTGGAATTCCTGATAATCAAGAAGGAAGAGAGACCGAAGCTAGCGAATAGTATTAATAACTAAAATAAAAGCCTTATCACAACCATTGTTGGTAAGGCTTTTTAGATTTAATGTATGGGGTAAATGGGGGAACGTGATAATGAAGTTAATAGTTGGATTAGGCAATCCTGGCAAACAATATGAGAAAACGAGACATAATGTTGGTTTTGATACTATAGATGAACTCTCCAATCAATTAAATATAAACCTAGATCAATTAAAATTTAAAGGTATATTTGGAATGGGATTTGTAGGTACAGAAAAGGTTTTATTACTGAAACCATTAACTTATATGAACTTATCTGGTGAATCCATACGTGCAGTGATGGACTTTTATGGTATTGATGAACAGAATCTTGTTGTTATTTATGATGATTTAGACATACCTGTAGGAAAGTTGCGATTAAGGCAAAAAGGAAGTGCTGGTGGCCATAATGGGATTAAGTCTACTATTGCCCATTTAGGTACACAAGAATTTAATCGTATTCGGATAGGGGTAGATCGTCCTCAAAATGGTATGAGCGTTTCTAATTATGTTCTTAGTAAATTTACACAAGAGGAGCAACCAATCATTAATGAAGTTATTAAGAAAAGTACAGATGCTTGTAGAAGTTGGATTAATCAACCATTTTTACAAGTAATGAATGATTTTAATTAATTTTAAGTTTACATAGGGTTATGGATACATACATACAATTGTATAAGTTACCTCTATTCAGTAAATAATAGCAATATTGGTTATGTGAATAGGAGGGACAAAATTGGCGATTCATTATCATTGTCGTCATTGTGGTCAAAAATTAGGTTCATTAAATGATTTAACGCTTGATTATGAGCCTCTAGGTTTGCATACTTTAAATCAAGAGGAAAAAAATGATATGGTTCATCATCATTCATCAGGTGATGTTTATGTTCAGGCCATATGTGAAGATTGCCAAGAATCATTAGAAAGTAATCCTGATTTCCATCAATACGATTATTTGATCCACTAAAAGAACCTTACGGGCTTTGGATGCTATCCAAAGCATTTTTCCGTTTCTACTTATAGATAATTTTAAAATACATATTTTTGCTAGAGAGGAGGACCACTTATGAAGGGACTAATCAACAGTTTTTCGCAACAGGAAGAATTGAAAACGATTATAAACGGAATGCAAGAAGGCTTAAAAGAACAATTAGTCGCTGGGCTTTCAGGCTCAGCACGTACTTTATATTTAGCTTCCATTTACGAGCAAACGCAAAAATCATTATTAGTAGTCACTCATAATCTACTTCAAGCACAAAAGCTATATGATGATTTAGTAAGTATTATTGGGGAAAAAGAGGTTTTCTTATATCCTGCAAATGAATTAATCGCTGCAGAAATGAGTATTGCAAGTCCTGAGCTCAAAGCGCAAAGGATTGAAGCTTTAAATTATTGGAGTAAGAATAAAAATGGAATCGTGATTGCTCCAATGGCAGGCTTGCGTAAGATTCTTCCATCAAAGGAACAGTGGTCTCACTATCAAATTAAACTTACCACGGGGGAAGAAGTTGATATTGAGGCATTGTTACTCCGATTAGTAAGGATGGGGTATGTGCGTGCTGGTATGGTGTCTACGCCCGGAGAGTTTAGTATGCGCGGAGGAATCTTGGATATATATCCGCTAACAGAGCTTGACCCCATTCGTATTGAATTGTTTGATACCGAAGTTGATTCAATTCGATATTTTTCACTAGAAGATCAACGTTCAAAGGATAAGATTACGGAAATTATTATAGGTCCTGCTACCGAATTACCGATAGAAGATGATCAATTTCATATCATCATTCAAAAGCTTCAGGATAGCCTAGCTACCAGTTTAACAAAACTGAAGGATGTAAAGTTAAAGACAAAGCTAAGCCAAAATATTGGATATGAACTAGAACAATTAAGAAACGGTCAAAAGCCAGATCAGCTATTTAAATATTTATCATTTGCCTATCAGAATAGTTTAGTAGACTATTTACCTCGACAAGGTCTTATTTTTATAGATGAAATTAGTAGAGTTCATGAAATGAATGATTCATTAGAAAAAGAAGAAGCGGAATGGTACACATCTCTTTTAAGTGAGGGAATGATGGTTCATGATGTGAAAATCTCACATCAGCTTACAGGAGTTTTACATAAACAGCCTCATCCGATTGTGTATTTGTCCTTATTCTTAAGACATGTCCCGAATACTAATCCACAAAATATCCTTAATGTTTCTTGTAAACAAATGCAAAGCTTCCATGGACAAATGAACGTGCTTAAATCAGAAATTGACCGATGGAAGAAAGGGAAGTTTTCCGTTCTTCTTTTAGGACCAGATGAAGATAGAGTGAAAAAGCTTCATAGGGTATTAGAGGACTATGATATAGAGGCTGCTACGGTAAATAATACCGAACAAGTATTACCCGGAGTGGTACAAATCTCCCAGGGTGGTTTGCAAACGGGGTTTGAGCTTCCACTGCAAAAGCTTGTAGTCATAACGGAGCAGGAGCTATTTAATAAAAAAACTACAAAAAAGTCAAATCGTAGACAAAAGCTTTCTAATGCAGAAAGAATTAAAAGTTACTCAGAACTAAAAGTGGGTGACTATGTTGTTCACGTTAATCACGGTATTGGTAAGTATCTAGGAATTGAAACGTTAACGATTAATGGAATCCATAAAGATTATTTACACGTCCGATATCAAGGATCTGATAAATTATATGTTCCTGTAGACCAAATTGATTTAGTTCAGAAATATGTAGGCTCTGAGGGTAAGGAGCCGAAAATATATAAGCTTGGTGGAACGGATTGGAAACGAGTTAAGAAAAAGGTTGAATCCTCTGTACAGGATATTGCTGATGACTTGATTAAACTGTATGCCGAAAGAGAAGCAGCTCGTGGGTATGCATTTGCACCAGACGGGGATATGCAAAGGGAATTTGAAATGAACTTTCCTTATCAAGAAACGGAAGATCAGCTACGGTCGATTCATGAGATTAAAAGGGATATGGAAAAAGAAAGACCAATGGACCGCTTACTATGTGGAGATGTCGGTTATGGAAAAACAGAGGTTGCTATTCGTGCAGCATTTAAAGCGATTGCTGACGGAAAGCAGGTAGCTCTTTTAGTACCAACAACGATTCTTGCACAGCAGCATTTTGAAACAATGAGAGAAAGATTTCAGGATTACCCAATCAATATTGGCTTGTTAAGCCGTTTTCGAACAAGAAAGCAGCAAAATGAAACAATCAAAGGCTTAAAGGACGGCACAGTGGATGTGGTTGTTGGTACCCACCGCTTGTTATCTAAGGATATTATCTATCGTGATATTGGCCTACTTATCATTGATGAAGAACAACGATTTGGAGTGACACATAAGGAAAAAATTAAACAATTAAAGACAAATATCGATGTGTTAACGTTAACCGCTACACCTATTCCGCGGACTTTGCATATGTCTATGCTAGGAGTAAGGGACTTGTCTGTAATTGAAACTCCACCTGAAAATCGTTTCCCAGTCCAAACTTATGTAATGGAATACAATGGTGGGCTTGTAAGAGAATCGATTGAACGTGAGTTAGCAAGGGATGGACAGGTATACTTTCTTTATAATCGCGTTGAGGATATTACCCGTAAAGCAGAAGAAATATCGATGCTCGTTCCAGAAGCTAGAGTTGCTTGTGCACACGGACAAATGACAGAAAATGAACTTGAATCCGTTATGCTTTCGTTTTTAGCTGGAGAATATGATGTCCTTGTTTCCACGACCATTATTGAAACAGGCGTAGATATTCCAAACGTAAATACGTTAATCGTCTTTGATGCTGATCGTATGGGACTTTCACAGCTTTATCAGCTTAGAGGGCGTGTTGGTCGGTCTAACCGTGTCGCGTATGCTTACTTCACATACCGCAAAGATAAAGTTCTAACAGAAATAGCTGAAAAACGATTACAAGCTATTAAAGAATTTACTGAGCTTGGTTCAGGGTTTAAAATTGCGATGCGAGATTTATCAATACGTGGTGCTGGTAACCTCTTAGGAGCCCAACAGCATGGCTTTATCGACTCCGTCGGTTTTGATCTATATTCTCAAATGTTAAAAGAGGCGATTGAAGAACGAAAGGGTGGCAACGAGTTCGAAAAACAAACAAGTGTTGAGATTGATCTAGAGGTAGATGCCTATATTCCAGACACCTATATTTCAGATGGCCATCAAAAAATCGAGATGTATAAACGCTTCCGGGCACTTGTAAACCTAGAGGATGTCGAAGAGCTTCAAGATGAAATGGTGGATCGCTTTGGAGAGTACCCTGATGAAGTGGGCTATTTATTCCAAATTGCTGAAATGAAGGTATATGCCCTACAGTCTGGGGTTGAACATATTAAGCAATCGAAGGATGAAGTAACCATTTTAACTTCGGAAATGGGAACAGCTACAATGGATGGAGAAACAGTCTTTAAAAAGAGCAATGACTATCCAAGAATAATCGGATTAGGAATGGAAGGAAAGAAATTCAAAATGACCATTAAAACAAAAGGAATTGCTCCAGATAAATGGTTAGAAATTGCCTTTGAAATGCTTAAGGTTATGTATGAATCCAAAAAGGAAGGCGTCATATAAATTTCTTGAATTTCTGGTTTCAAAAGGTATAAAAAGGGTATTGTATAACGGAAGCTGCTTTCTTTTACATTAAATATTTTATTTTTTGGTAAAACCTTACAATAGAGAAAAAATCTTTGATTGTGTATAGAACTTTCCAGATGAAAGATACTAAGTTCAAACTTGGAGATGATTTCAAGTAACCAAAGTTGTTTTCGCATCTATTGTTGCTTTTCGAATAATGAAGAACACGTTCATAATTCTACTTCTTGGCATCTTTTCGTAAGCTTTCTCTACACGAATGGAGCCGTAAATAAAAGTAAATGGAATGAATGATGTCAAAATAGCGACAAAGTTACGAAAAGAGCTTTGAACAAAGTGTTGAAGCCGTTTCCAAAATCAATCATCAGATGAAAGTGAGGCAACGTTGGATGAAAGCAACTGGTATAGTTCGTCGAATTGATGATTTGGGTCGTGTAGTAATACCTAAGGAGATACGCAGAACCTTGCGTATCCGTGAAGGCGACCCATTAGAGATTTTTGTTGATCGTGATGGCGAGGTAATATTAAAAAAATATTCCCCTATCAGTGAGTTAGGGGACTTTGCAAAAGAATATGCTGAAGCGTTATATGACAGTTTAGGTAATCCTATTTTAATTTGTGACCGAGATACGTATATTGCAGTAGCAGGAAGCTCGAAAAAAGATTATTTAAATAAGAACATTGGTGAAATCATTGAGAAAAAAATGGAAGATCGAAATGCTGTTCTAGTAACGACACAGAGTGATCTAGCGTTAATAGAAGGAAATGAAGAACCTGTATCTTCCTACACAATTGGGCCAATCATTGCAAATGGAGATCCAATTGGAGCAGTAGTCATTTATGCTAAGGAAGGTACCCTTGGCGAAGTGGAGAAAAAAGCAGTCGAAACTGCAGCAGGCTTCTTAGCAAGACAAATGGAAAGTTAAATAACTATGAAAATGAGGTAGCGATTCGCTACCTTTTTTCATGCAAATAAACATTTAAGGTAGTGATGTGCTATAATACTTTCGAAATTCAAAATTGGAAGGAGTTGGGCTAGTGCGGCCCAATCGTAGTTCAAATGATTGGTTTAAAGGAGCATTTATCTTAACACTAGGTGCCCTCATAACGAAAATATTAAGTGCATTTTACCGTGTCCCCTTTCAAAACATTGTTGGGGATATAGGGTTCTATATATATCAGCAAGTATATCCCTTCTATGGATTAGCATTAGTGTTATCTACATATGGGTTCCCAGTCATTATATCGAAGCATTTCACTGAACTAAAAGAAAAGAATCAAATGGAAAAAGCTTTCCGATTTTTAGCCCTATCCTATTTGGTTTTATCAATCCTAGGGATTCTCTCCTTTTTAATCTTATACTTTGGGGCTTCATGGCTTGCTAACCAAATGGACGACCCAAGCTTAACTCTTCTATTTAGAGTAATTTCTGTTGTCTTCCTCGTTTTCCCAATTATCTCTGTTTTAAGGGGATATTTCCAAGGGATAGGGAATATGATTCCAACGGCAGTTTCCCAAGTAGGCGAGCAATTAATTAGGGTAATGACGATATTAACTGTAGCGATTCTGTTTACAAGAGAAGGTTTTTCACTTTACGTTATCGGTGGTGGAGCAGCATTTGGTTCAGTTACTGGCGGGTTAGTTGCCATTTTGATCCTGATTACCTTTTTCCTGAAAGAAACGAAGGATGCAAACTATTCGATTAAATTAAGGAATATACAGCTATTTTATGACCTAGGAAAAGTCATCAAACTCTTATTGATACAGGGTTTTGCAGTATGCATTAGTAGTATGGTTATAATTTTCATACAATTAGCTGATTCTCTTAATATGCTTTCCCTTTTAGTTACTAATGGTGTTGAACTAGAAGCTGCAAAAGGCCTAAAGGGAGTATATGATCGCGGTCAACCATTAATCCAGCTCGGAACTATTGTAGCTACATCCATGTCATTATCATTAGTACCCGTCATTTCTAGTGAACGAATGAAGGCAAATGAAAACTTACAGGGGAAAATTAGTTTTGCTGTACAAATAAGTTTGATTATCGGAGCTGCAGCTACCGTGGGCTTACTAGCTATCATTCAACCTACAAATGTGATGTTGTATGAGAATCAAGCTGGTTCTTCGGTGTTGGCAGTTTTAACAACGGTCATTTTCTTTGGCTCTGTGACATTAACTGTTATAGCCATTTTACAGGGATTAGGATTCATGTTCTTCCCTGCTATCGTGATCCTGTTAACCTTCGTTTTGAAGTACGTGCTAAATATCCTACTCATTACAAAATTTGGTCCTATAGGAGCGGCTATCTCAACAAATATTAGTATGGGCTTGTGTATGTTACTTTTATGGTGGAAGCTTGCGATGCTTGTTAGAAAACCGCTAGTATCAGGAGTATTTTTGCTTAAATTAACAGGAACCTCTATGCTTATGTTTTTTATATTAAAAATGTATCTGTTTGTGATTCAACCATTAGATCAATGGTTTGATTCAAATCGTCTTTTTGCTGCGATTCAAGCATTTGGTGGGGTTTCTATTGGAGGTATCCTATTTATATTTGTCATTCTACGAGTGAAAATGATTCAATCAGAAGATTTAGCCTTATTACCCTTTGGAAGTAAGCTCCTGTATTTCCAAACTCGAAAAGAAAAGGAGTAAAAATCATGCAAAAGAAAAAAATTGAAATTATTGGCTTAGGTGCAGGTGATCTAAACCAATTACCATTAGGGGTTTATAAAAAGCTTTTAAGTCATAACCGCTTATTTTTACGGACAAAAGAACATCCTGTTGTGGAAGAGCTGGAAAAAGAAGGGGTAGGTTATACTTCCTTTGACGATATTTATGAAGCAAATGACCAGTTCGAAGCTGTCTATGAAGAAATTTGTCGGAGGTTATTAAAAGAAGCAAATGACGGTCCTGTCGTTTATGCTGTTCCAGGTCATCCACTTGTCGCAGAAAGAACGGTACAAATTCTATTAGAGCTTCAAAAGAGTGGGGAAATAACCGTTGAAATTGGTGGTGGTCAAAGTTTTATCGATGCTTTATTCCAAGCGCTTAAAATTGATCCTGTTGAAGGGTTTCAGCTTCTCGATGGAACATCGTTCAAGAAAGAACAACTTCAGATTCAGCAACATATGATTGTTTCCCAGGTATATGATCGTTTTGTTGCTTCTGAAGTCAAGCTTACGTTAATGGAGTTGCTTCCGGATGAATATCCTGTAACAATTGTAACGGCTGCCGGTAGTGGCGAACAGAGTATAAAAGAAGTCCAACTCTATGAATTAGATCGAGAAGTGACGTTAAATAATTTAACCTCCCTATATGTTCCACCGGTAAAAGAAGAAGTTTTATTGAGAAAGCAATTTTCTAACCTCAGAAATATTATTGCAACATTAAGAGGGCCAGATGGCTGTCCATGGGATAAGAAGCAAACACACGAATCGTTAAAGAAATACTTAATCGAAGAAAGCTTTGAGGTAATTGATGCGATTAATCGTGGAGATGAAGACCTATTGATTGAAGAATTAGGGGATGTTCTGCTTCAAGTCATGCTCCATGCCCAAATAGGAGAAGATGAAGGGTTTTTTACTATTGATGATGTGATAGAAGGTCTATCGAACAAAATGGTTAGAAGGCATCCTCATGTATTCGGTAAAGAAAAGGCTCAAAATGCGGAAGAAGTTGTGACCATTTGGGATGACATAAAAAGGCAAGAAAAAGGTAAAGTAGAATCGCTTCTTGACGGTGTTGGTTATGAAATACCTAATCTCATTCGTGCCTATGAGATTCAGAAAAAGGCAGCTAGTGTTGGCTTTGATTGGGATGACATAGGTCCAGCCCTTGATAAGGTACAGGAAGAAATTAAAGAATTAGAAGAAGAACTAGGAAAGAATACGGTTAGTGACGAATTATTAATGGACGAATATGGTGACATCCTCTTTGCTCTCGTCAATGTGGCCAGGTTTTTAAAAATCCAACCAGAGGAAGCGCTTTTTAGAGCTAATGAGAAATTTAAACGCCGATTTCAATATATTGAGAAGCGTGTGATAGAAAGCGGAAAAGTATTTAGAGACTATTCATTGGAAGAGCTTGACCGGTATTGGGATGAGGCTAAAAAACAAGGTCTTTAAACAAGGCTCTTTTCGTAAACTTTGTTGCTATTGCTACTAACATAATAAACAAAAAAAGATATAGCACATAAAACTTCGATCAATGACGAAAAGATGCCCCGAAGCCTAAATTAAAAACGGGTTTAGATTAAGTTCGAAAAACAACAATTTTTGCGAAAATAGCCTTAAAAAAGGAGAGATAAAATCTATGCGATTAGATAAATTTTTAAAGGTTTCTAGATTAATTAAGCGTAGAACATTAGCAAAGGAAGTTTCTGATCAGGGGCGTATTTCCATTAACGGAATCCAAGCAAAAGCAAGCTCCAATGTTAAAGAAGGTGACGAGTTAACTGTACAGTTTGGAAACAAACTCGTTGTTGTAAGAATCGATCGTGTGCAGGAAACAAGTAAGAAGGAAGAAGCGGCTGAGATGTATACAATTATTAAAGAAGAACGAATTGAAATGGAAACGGAGTTTTAGTAATCTAGCTGCAGCGCCTAGCCCCTCGAGGTCACAAGTCACTCCAAGTAAGAAGGCAAAAAAACGCCTTCTTACTTGGAGCGTCTTATGCTTGTCGGGGCTGATCAAGGCGCTTCCGCTTTTTTTAATAGCTTGTTCTAATTTTCATTCTCACTCATAAACTTGTACAAAAAGGTTTTACCTTGTAAAGGAATATGGGGGGAAAAGAATGAGCCAATTTTATGACACGAATAATAATCCTAAAGGTACAGTCCAAGAGCATGATGTGATTATGAGAGGCAGACGTTTACTTGATATCACAGGTGTAAAACAGGTTGAGAGCTTTGATAATGAAGAGTTTTTGTTAGAAACAGTAATGGGGATTCTTGTGATCAAAGGACAAAACCTTCAAATGAAAAACTTGGATGTGGACAAAGGAATCGTATCGATTAAGGGAAAAATCTTTGATCTTGTGTATCTGGATGAACATCATGGGGAGAAGGCTAAAGGATTCTTTAGCAAGTTATTTCGATGACACTTTCGACTCAGTTTATTACCATGCTTTCCATGGTAGGTATGGGGGTACTATTCGGTACCTCCCTAGATACTTATCAAAGATTTCTAAATCGGCCTAAAAGAAAACGGTGGTTTGTATTTATTAATGATTTATTATTTTGGCTGGCCCAAGGCTTATCTATTTTCTATACCTTATTTCTTGTAAACCAGGGGGAAATAAGGTTTTATATATTTCTAGCCTTATTATGTGGTTTCGCAGCCTACCAAAGCTTATTTAAGCGTCTTTACTTAAGTCTATTAGAAATACTAATCCAAATCTGTATCTCTACTTACCTTTTTGGCAAAAAAACCTTTATTTATGTTGTTTGGAAGCCAATATTTTGGATAATCGGTCTTATCATTTCGCTATTTTTTGCATTATATAAAGGATTGTTGGCTCTGATTCGACTTATTTATAGAATAATCAAATGGGTCTTAAGTATCATTTTTAAGATTATTCTGTGGATTTTGTCATTATTATGGAAACTTGTGCCGAAAAAGGTTAAAAAATCCGTCGAGAAGTTATATAATAAAGGAGCAGGACTTTTCTTACGAATCAAGAATTATTTCCATAGATGGGTGAAAGCCTGGAAAAAGCCAAAAAAGCCGAAAGAGTAGGGAGGTAAAGAATTGAGCGCTATCAGGTCAAGGAATATAGCCAAACTTCAAACACAGTATGCTATTCAACAGGAAAGTGCGGAATTATCCTCTGCGAGAAAGCGCAAGCTTCTTTATCGTAGATTAGCAGCTTATGTTGTCCTAGCTGGTGTCATTTCTTTTTTTATGATTTCAACCTATATATCACAATTGTCTGCCTTAGAAGAAAAGGAAGCAGAAAAAAAGCAGTTACAAAAGCAGCTCTCCGGTCTAGAAAAACAGCAACAAATATTGGAAGAAGAGATTGTAAAATTGAATGACGATGAGTACATTGCAAAATTAGCTAGAAAAGAGTACTTTTTATCTGAGGAAAATGAAATAATATTCAATCTTCCTAAAGAAGAAGAGGAAAAGTCCTCCCAATAGTTGACTTATTGACACTTATTTTTTACATTCTGTATAATATGTAGTAATATGATTTCTTAATCTTTAAGGAGGAAGTTTCTTTTTATGTCAATCGAAGTAGGCAGCAAGTTACAAGGTAAAGTAACAGGGATTACGAATTTCGGAGCGTTTGTGGAGCTGCCGGAAGGTTCAACGGGTTTGGTTCACATTAGTGAGGTTGCGGATAACTACGTAAAGGATATCAACGACCACCTAAAAGTTGGTGACATGGTTGAAGTAAAGGTTATCAATGTTGAAAAAGACGGTAAGATTGGATTATCGATTAAAAAGGCAAAAGATAGACCACAACCGGAAAGACCAGAAAGACCGGAAAGACCATCAAGACCAGAACGTCCATCATACGGTGGTGGCGGCGGTGGTGGTTATGGCGGCGGTCGTCCTCGCCAAGGTAGACCCAATGACCGTGGTGGCCAAGGTGGAACTAGAGAGAACTTTGAATCTAAAATGGCTCGTTTCCTAAAGGATAGTGAAGATCGTTTATCCTCTCTAAAACGTCATACCGAATCAAAACGTGGCGGTAGAGGAGCTAAACGCGGTTAACTTGCTGCTCACTCTTTATACATTTAAAGTTAAACAGGTCTGTTATGGGCCTGTTTTTTTATTTTAAGTTTGTTATAGGATATTGTTGGTTTAATAGGTTTTAAGGACAAAACCACATACTGGGATTCGGAAACTGTCTTTTATAAGGGTTTTTAAGGACAAAACACACACGAAAAACAATCATAGTGTTCTTCATAAGGCTTCTGAAGGAGATAACCACCCATTGAAATCATAAAACTATCCATAAAAGCCTAACCAAGAATAAAAATAGCCAAAAAAAGAGGATTCGCAAAGCGATTCCTCTTTTTCATCATATGTAGCGGCGGAGGGGTTCGAACCCCCGACCTTTCGGGTATGAACCGAACGCTCTAGCCAGCTGAGCTACACCGCCACAATAACGGCACAATGAATATAATACATTCGACAAATAATAATGTCAATAAATATTTTTTAAAAACAAAATTCGATGTTATTTGTCGTAATCCAGCTGCAGCGCCTAGCCCCTCGAGGTCATAAGCCACTCCATGAATGAAGGCAAAGAACGCCTTCTTTCATGGAGCGTCTTATGCTTGTCGGGGCTGATCGAGGCGCTTCCGCTTTTTGTTTGATTTTGTTTCCTCAACAAGAAATCAGTCGAACAAAATATATTTGCCTGTCCTCCATTTTGACAAACTTCTAATAGTTTGACTTTTATAATTATTTCTAACGATATTAAAATGGGGAGTGTAGTCGAAATGGAAAAAGTAGAAAGGAATTTAATCGAACCGATTGGTGAAGTGACGTTTGAACGTTCTCATATGAATTTATCAAAAGGGTTAAAAAAGTTTCAATTAAAGCTAGAAAACATTTTGGTCCGTAAAGGGTTCCTCCTCCTATTGATTGGCTTTTTGTTAGGACGAGCGTTGATACTAGCAAAGCTAACCCCGTTTTGTCTACCATTTTTTGCAGCAGTCTACTTTATTAGAAGGGACAAAGCCCCAATAGCTCTGATAGGTCTAGTAGCTGGTGCGGCAACTCTATCAATCGTTCAAGCATCCTATACATTTTTCACAATAGCCTTATTTCTAATAGTCTACAAACTACTAAGAAATTTTATAAAAAATGAAATGAAGGTTTTGCCGTTCTTTGTTTTTTTTATTCTTTTAATTGGTAGTGCAGCTGAGAGTTTCATTTTAACAAGTCAAGTGAGCTTGTATGATGGAATGATGGCAGGCGTAGAAGCAAGTCTAGGGTTTATACTAACGCTTATTTTTATACAAAGTATTCCATTACTAACCTTTAGTAAGCGAAAACAAGCATTAAAAACGGAAGAGATTGTTTGCTTAATCATTATGTTGGCTTCCGTTATGACTGGAACGATTGGTTGGGAAATATACGATTTATCAGTAGAGCATATTTTATCTAGATACTTAGTGTTAATCTTTTCATTTGTTGCTGGAGCGACCCTCGGTTCAACAGTCGGGGTTGTCACCGGTTTAATTTTCAGTCTGGCGAATATCTCCAGTTTCTATCATATGAGTTTACTGGCATTTGCAGGTGTACTAGGGGGACTTCTCAAAGAAGGGAAAAAAATTGGTGTTTCCTTAGGTCTATTTATCGCTACACTCCTTATTGGTATGTATGGAGAAGGTATTGGATCGATTTCTATTACAATTCTAGAAACAATAGTTGCGATTGCTTTATTCCTTCTAACTCCACAGCTATTTACAGCGAGAGTGGCAAAATTCATTCCAGGTACAACCGAGCATATGGCTGAACAGCAGCAATATATGAGAAAAATGCGAGATGTTACTGCTCAAAGAGTAGAAAAGTTTTCAACTGTTTTTGAAGCGCTTTCTAATAGTTTTTCAAATATTGATGGTAAGGTTGAAGAGTTAGATTCTGAAAGAGAATTAGATTATTTCCTAAGTAATGTCACGGAAAAAACGTGTCAGACTTGCTTTAAAAAGGAACAGTGCTGGACAAAGAACTTTAATACAACCTATGACCAAATGCGAGATATTATGCTTGAAATGGATGAAAATAATGGAGTAGTTTCAGGGAAATTAATGAGAGATTGGGACAAGCACTGTACCCGATCAAAAAGAGTCATAGATGCCATGCAGCAGGAGTTAACGTTCTTTCAAGCCAATCAAAAGCTCAAAAGGCAGGTACAAGAGAGTAGACGCCTTGTCGCAGAGCAATTGTTAGGCGTTTCCGAGGTCATGGGCGATTTCGCAAAAGAGATTCAAAGAGAACGTGAAAATCATCATAAACAAGAAGAGCAAATACTAGAGTCATTACAAGAATTTGGTGTTCATATTGAGCATGTTGAAATTTATAGTTTAGATCAAGGGAATGTTGATATTGATATGACCATACCTTACTGCCAAGGGCATGGTGAATGTGAAAAATTAATTGCTCCAATGCTATCAGATATTTTAGGTGAAACGATTGTTGTGAATTCAGAAGAATGTGCAACGTATCCAAACGGATTTTGCCATGTTACCTTTCGTTCAGCAAAAGCTTATTCCGTTGATACAGGGGTAGCACATGCTGCAAAGGATGGTGGATTAGTTTCAGGTGATAGTTATTCGATGATTGAATTAGGTTCAGGGAAGTATGCGATTGCCATTAGTGATGGGATGGGAAATGGTGAAAGAGCCCATTATGAAAGTCAGGAAACGTTACAGTTATTACAAAAAATTCTCCAATCTGGAATTGAAGAGAAAGTGGCTATTAAATCGGTTAATTCGGTTCTTTCTTTACGAACAACAGATGAAATGTTTTCGACACTTGATTTAGCGATGATAGATATGCAAAATGCTTCAGTTAAATTTTTGAAGATTGGTTCAACACCTAGTTTTATAAAAAGGGGAGGAAAGGTAAATAAAATTCAAGCTAGTAACTTACCAATGGGAATTATTCAAGAGTTTGATGTAGATGTGGTAAGTGAGCAGTTAAAAGCAGGTGATTTATTGATCATGATGAGTGATGGGGTCTTTGAGGGACCTAAGCACGTAGAAAACTTTGACTTGTGGATGAAACGTAAAATTTCCGAACTCGAAACCAATAAGCCACAGGAAATAGCCGATCTGATTATGGAGGAGGTTATTCGCTCGCGGGCAGGTTCCATTGAAGATGATATGACAGTTATAGTAGCGAAAATTCAACATAATACACCGAAGTGGGCGACAATACCAGTCGTTCAAAAACAACGTAAAAGGGCATAACCATTTAATTTATCCAATAAGACTATTAATATGTATAAATCCCCTCCTATTCGTCGAAAATGGTAATACTTTTACCATGGAGGGGAGTTATTTATGAATACGGGAAAAATTAAACAAATTCTCTTAATAACAGATGGTTGTTCGAATTCAGGAGAAGATCCAATTGCCATGGCAGCACTGGCAAAAGAGCAAGATATAACGGTAAATGTTATTGGAGTTGTCGATCAAGATACTATTGATGAGCAAGGAAAAAGAGAGATAGAAGGAATTGCCCTATCAGGTGGAGGAGTTAGTCAAATTGTCTATGCAACCCAACTCGCTCACACCGTTCAAATGGTAACACGCAAAGCAATGAATCAAACCTTATACGGTGTGGTTAATCGTCAGCTCCAACAAATTTTGGGCTCTTCAAAATCAGTTGAAGATCTACCTCCTGACAAAAGAGGCGAAGTTATGGAGGTTGTCGATGACCTATCAGAAACTGTCGAATTAGAGGTGTTGATTCTTGTCGATTCTAGTGCGAGTATGAAGCATAAATTACCGACTGTTAAAGACGCTTTATTAGACTTATCCCTTAGTCTTAACGCGCGTTCTGGAGAAAATAAGTACTCCGTTTTAGTATTTCCCGGGAAACAGAATGATGTCGAAAAATTGCTAGATTGGACCCCGAAACTTGAAGCTTTAACGAGTATTTTCCCGAAATTAACTACTGGTGGGCTAACCCCAACAGGTCCAGCTATTCGCGAAGCATTGTCTTCATTTAAGAAAAAACGCTCATTGAGGAGTTTGTTAGGCCGTGATGATGAATCATTCTTTGAAGAATCAGTGTAAGCTAAATGTCGGTCAGGTTATCACTGGGAAATGGCATCACAACCAATATACAATTACAAAGGAACTAGGCTTTGGGGCAAATGGGATTGTGTATTTAGCTCAAAGTAAAAATCAATATGTGGCATTGAAGTTAAGTGATAACGGTATGTCCATTACCTCGGAGGTTAACGTTTTAAAATCCTTTGCTAAGGTCCAGGGGTCTACCCTAGGGCCTTCTTTGCTTGATGTAGATGATTGGGTAAGGGGAACTGGAACCATTTCCTTTTACGTAATGGAATATATTCATGGATTAAGCTTTTTGGAGTTTGTTGAGCAGAAGGGAAAGTCTTGGATGCCAGTTCTGGTACTTCAATTATTATCAGATTTAGAAAAACTACATTCTAGTGGCTGGGTATTCGGTGATTTAAAGCCTGAAAACTTAATTGTTACGGGTCCACCACCAAAGATTCGTTGTATTGATGTTGGGGGTACGACGATTCAAGGAAGGGCAATAAAAGAATTTACCGAGTTTTATGACAGAGGCTATTGGGGGTTAGGCTCAAGAAAAGCAGATCCGAAATACGACCTCTTTGCTGTAGCTATGATCATGATAAATACTTCCTATCCTAAAAGGTTTAATAAAACGACAGGTGGAATCAATCAACTAACTCAGGCGATAAATGAAAAAATGGAGCTATCCAAATATAAGAATTTTATATTGTCTGCATTATTAGGGCATTATACAACTGCAAAAGAAATGAGAAAGCAGTTACTGTATATAGTTGGTGAAGACCAGTCAAACTCATCAAGAGTTACTCGAGCGCAATTTAGAACACAAACTCAAACAAGAACAAAAACATCATCAGTATCAATAAGTCGTTCAAACACTTATGCAGCAAATACGCCTAATCATCAAAATCAAGCTCCACAACAACGACAATTACAAAAGAAAAAAAGAAAGAGTAAAGGAATACTTGAAACGGTTTTTATTGTATTTTTCGTCACCCTTCTGTATGCCTTTTATGTCATTGAGAAATTATAAGAGCTATTTTTTTAAAAAAATAAGCTATAAATTGAAACCTTTGTCAATTTAAAACGTATAGACAATCTCGGGAGTAAATACAAATCAGTTAATTTTAAAAAACAATTTAAGGAAGAAAATCATGTTAGAACAAAAGGTTGAAGCGTTTTTAGAGAGACATTCCATATCACTGTTTGGAAAAAAGGTGATAGTTGGTGTTTCAGGAGGGCCAGATTCGTTAACATTACTTCATTATCTTTGGAGGAAACGTGACAGTTGGAGATTAAATCTAATAGCTGTACATGTGGATCATATGTTTCGTGGGGAACAATCTTATTTGGAGGCAATATTTGTAAAGGAATTTTGCCATACATTACATATTCCCTTCGAATGGACACAAATTAATGTGACAGATTATATGAAGGAGACTGGTAAATCAACTCAGGTAGCTGGCAGAGAATGCCGTTATGAATACTTTGAGACAATGATGCGGAAATTTGAATCTGACTACCTTATTCTTGGTCACCATGGCGATGATCAAATCGAAACTATGCTGATGAGAATGACGAGGGGAAGCTCTGGAAAAGCTAGAGCAGGGATTGCGATAACGCGTCCTTTCTCAATTGGTGAGATCATACGTCCACTTTTAGCAGTAAACAAAGAGGAAATTGAACAATATTGTTTGATGCATGAATTAAATCCTAGAAGAGACCCTAGTAATCAAAAGCCATATTATAGCCGAAATCGATTTAGACTTGAGGTTGTACCATTCTTAAAAAATGAAAATCCTGCTGTACATGAACATTTTCAGAGGATGAGTGAGGAACTTTATCAAGATGAAGCCTTTCTAGAGGAATTAACTGTGAATGAAATGAATAAAGTATTGAAAAGCAGAGACGTTGAACAAATTACCCTATATACTGAAAAGTTTCTAGCAATACCTCTGCCTTTACAAAGAAGAGGTATTCAACTAATATTAAACTATCTTTATAAGGTAAGACCTTCGTCCTTATCTGCTTTACATATTGATTTAATCATGATGTTATTAAAAAGTCCTCATCCTTCGGGAAGGCTAGATTTTCCAGAAGGTCTTCATATTAATCGATCCTATCAACTGTGTGAGTTTCATTTTACACAAAGGGAAGCTGAACCTTTTCGGGTCGAATTAGAATATCCTGGATCTGCTCAATTACCTAATGGTAGTACAATTACGTTAGAGTATGTTGATACTACAAAAGAAATAGATGGTCTCAATAAATGTTTGTTGAACCCGTCAGAAATCGAATTTCCAATTATTATTCGAACAAGAATGAATGGAGACCGAATTCATCCTAAAGGTATGAGTGGGACCAAAAAGATAAAAGATATATTTATTGATTCTAAAATCCCACTTAAGGATAGAAGCACTTGGCCCATTGTTACAGATGGTACAGGTTCGATTCTTTGGATACCACAATTGAAGGTTTCAAATCATGAATCAAGACATGAGGCATTGGATTCTTATCTACTTTTAACTTATAAAAAGCATTGATTCTTCTAGGGGGCAAATAGCAATGATGGAAAAAGATATTGAAAAAATATTATTTTCTGAAGAGGAAATACAGGCAAAAATAAAAGAGCTTGCTTTGCAACTAACAGAGGACTATAAAGATAAAGTTCCTCTCGCTATTGGTGTTTTAAAAGGAGCTTTGCCATTCATGATAGATCTCCTTAAAAGAATGGATACATATTTAGAAATGGACTTTATGGATGTTTCTAGCTATGGTAGTGGGTTTGTTTCTTCTGGTGAAGTGAAAATTATTAAAGATTTGGACACTTCAGTAGAAGGAAGAGACATTTTAATAATAGAAGATATTATCGACAGTGGACTTACCTTAAGTTATTTGGTTGATCTTTTCCGCTATCGAAAAGCAAAATCGATTAAAATTGTGACACTCTTGGATAAACCAACAGGCAGAAAAGCAGACATCCAAGCAGATTATGTTGGATTTATCTGTCCAGATGAATTCGTACTTGGTTATGGACTAGACTATATTCAAAAATATAGAAACCTTCCATATATTGGTGTTTTAAAACCAGAAGTGTATACGAAGAATGAATAAACAACAATTCATGATTCAAAAGGTCAATTTCTTGAATTACCATGATTTTCTATGATACTATTTAGTATAGTTTGTTTACCCGTGGGAGGAGGTAAGGGATGAATCGGATCTTCCGTAATACGATTTTCTACTTATTAATATTTTTGGTCATTATTGGTGTAGTAAGCTTTTTTAATGGTAACAACGAACCAACTAAAAATATAACTTATAATGAGTTTGTTAGTCACTTAGAAAAAGGTGAGTTGACTGAGGTCACAATGCAACCTGATGGTGGGGTGTATGTTGTCCGAGGTACATTAAAAGATGGTAAGGAATTTATTACTAATATCACAAACAATGACCCAATGTTAGCTCGACTTGATCAAGCAGCTGTAAAAGGTCAGAAGTTAGATGTACTAAAAGCAAAGGAAACTAGTGGGTGGGTTACCTTCTTCACTTCCATTATTCCGTTTGTGATTATCTTTATTTTATTCTTCTTCCTATTAAACCAAGCCCAAGGTGGCGGAAGCCGGGTAATGAATTTCGGTAAAAGTAAAGCTAAGCTTTACAATGATGATAAGAAGAAAGCTCGTTTTAAAGATGTTGCAGGTGCCGATGAAGAAAAGCAGGAACTTGTTGAAGTGGTCGAATTTTTAAAGGACCCTCGTAAATTTGCTGAACTTGGCGCACGTATCCCTAAAGGGGTTTTATTAGTAGGACCTCCAGGAACAGGTAAAACCTTACTTGCTCGTGCGGTTGCAGGGGAAGCTGGAGTACCATTCTTCTCGATAAGCGGTTCTGATTTCGTAGAAATGTTTGTTGGGGTCGGAGCTTCTCGTGTTCGTGACCTTTTTGAAAATGCTAAGAAAAATGCACCTTGTATTATTTTTATCGATGAAATTGATGCTGTGGGCCGTCAACGTGGTGCTGGATTAGGTGGAGGTCACGATGAACGTGAACAAACACTGAACCAATTACTAGTTGAAATGGATGGATTCGGTGCTAATGAGGGAATTATTATCATCGCTGCAACTAACCGTGCAGATATTCTAGACCCAGCTTTATTACGTCCAGGTCGTTTTGACCGTCAAATCACGGTTGATCGCCCAGATGTAAAAGGACGTGAAGCGGTTCTTAAGGTTCATGCCCGTAACAAGCCACTTTCTAGCACAGTAAACTTAAAGAGCATTGCCCAGAGAACTCCAGGTTTTTCTGGTGCTGATTTAGAAAACCTTTTAAATGAATCGGCATTAATTGCTGCTAGACGTGATAAAAAGAAGATTGACATGGAAGATATTGATGAAGCAACAGACCGTGTCATTGCTGGACCTGCGAAAAAGAGTCGAGTTATTTCTAAAAAGGAACGTAACATCGTTGCTTTCCATGAAGCAGGTCATGTAATCATTGGAGTAGTACTAGACGAGGCTGATATGGTTCATAAAGTTACAATCGTTCCTCGTGGTCAGGCTGGCGGTTATGCCGTTATGTTACCTAGAGAAGATCGTTTCCTTATGACAAAACAAGAGCTTCTTGATAAAATCGCTGGATTACTCGGTGGTCGTGTCGCTGAAGAGGTTGTTTTTAATGAAGTAAGTACTGGTGCTCATAATGACTTCCAACGTGCGACAAACATTGCACGTAAAATGGTTACAGAGTACGGTATGAGCGAAAAGCTTGGTCCACTTCAGTTCGGTCAAGTTCAAGGTCCAGCATTCTTAGGCCGTGATATCAATAATGACCAAGGTTATTCTGATAAGATTGCCTATGAAATTGATATGGAAGTCCAACGTATTATTAAGGAAACCTACGATAGAGCGAAAAAGATTATTATTGAAAATCGCAGTAAGCTTGATCTTATTGCTAACACTTTATTAGAGGTTGAAACGTTAGATGCAGATCAAATTAAGGGACTTGTGGATAACGGTGTTCTACCAGAACGCCCAACAGAAGTGATTTCAAGTGACAAAAAACAAGAGGATATTAAGGTTAACATCAATTCCAAAAAGGATGATGAAACCACTCCTACAACAATAGAAGAAGATCCAAAGTAATATGACTAGAGCACCTTTTTAGGTGCTCTTTTTTTTGCCGAAATTCATATTTATGTTATGATGTTGGCAGTGTGATAGAAAAGTGGAAGCGGCTTGTCCAGCCCCGACAAGCTTAAGACGCACTGGGAAAGAAGGCGCTTTTTGCCTTTATTCCCAGTGTGGCTTAAGATCTCGAGGGGCTAGCCGCTTGAGCTGGCCAGAAAAAATGAAAAGTGGTGAATTTAGTGATTTTTGTTTTTGATATTGGGAACACAAACACGGTTCTTGGAGTATACGATGGTGATGAATTAAAATACCAATGGAGAATTGAGACGAACCGTAATCGTACAGATGATGAATATGGTATGGTCATAAAATCCTTATTTAATCATGTTGGGTTAAGTTTCTCTCACATAGATGGAATTGTGATTTCTTCAGTCGTACCTCCGATTATGTTTGCCTTAGAACGTATGTGTGAGAAGTATTTCAATCTTAAACCATTAGTCGTTGGACCTGGGACGAAAACAGGATTAAATATAAAATATGAAAACCCTCGTGAAGTGGGTGCAGACCGGATTGTAAATGCAGTGGCAGCTATTCATGACTACGGAAGTCCACTCATTATTGTAGACTTTGGTACTGCTACTACCTATTGCTATATAAATGAGGAAAAGCAATATATGGGTGGAGCTATTGCACCTGGAATTAGCATCTCTACAGAAGCTTTATATTCGAAAGCGGCTAAATTACCAAGAATTGAAATTACACGGCCAGAAGGGGTTATTGGTAAAAATACCGTTTCCGCTATGCAAGCTGGAATTGTTTATGGATATGTTGGACAAGTTGAAGGTATTGTTAAGCGTATGAAAGAACAAAGTAAAAAAGAGCCAACTGTCATTGCAACCGGAGGGTTAGCACAGTTAATTTCCCAAGAATCTAATGTGTTTGATGTGATTGATCCATTTTTAACTTTAAAGGGTTTACAGCTCATTTATAAACGAAATATGGATACAACTAAAAGGTAGACATCAAGAGAGGGGCATATAAATGGAAGATTACTTAATAAAGGCACTCGCATTCGATGGGCAAGTCCGTGCCTATGCTGTTAAAAGTACTAATACTGTGGGAGAGGCACAACGTCGACATTATACTTGGCCAACTGCTTCAGCCGCATTAGGAAGATCAATGACCGCTGGTGTTATAATGGGTGCCATGCTTAAAGGCGACGAAAAGCTAACCATCAAAATAAATGGTGGTGGTCCAATCGGTGGAATAATAGTTGATAGTAATGCAAAAGGTGAGGTAAGGGGTTATGTCCACCATCCGCAAACGCATTTTGATTTAAATGACAAAGGTAAACTCGATGTTCGTCGCGCGGTTGGAACAGATGGAATGTTAATGGTAGTAAAAGATATTGGTATGCGTGATTATTTTACTGGTCAAGTTCCGATTGTTTCCGGTGAATTAGGTGAGGATTTTTCTTATTATTTCGCTTCCTCAGAGCAGGTTCCTTCTGCAGTAGGTGTCGGAGTTTTGGTAAATCCAGACAATAGTATATTAGCAGCTGGTGGATTTATTATTCAATTAATGCCTGGTACAGATGAATCTACCATTACAAAAATTGAAGATAGTATACAATCCATACCGCCCGTTTCGAAATTAATTGAAAAGGGTTTATCGCCTGAGGAATTATTATTTGAAATTCTAGGTAAAGAAAATGTAAAAGTCTTAGAAACGATGCCAATAAGCTTCCAGTGCACCTGTTCAAAGGAGCGTTTCGGAAACGCTATTATTAGCTTAGGGACTGAGGAAATAGAACAAATGATAGAAGAAGATGGAAAAGCGGAAGCGCACTGCCACTTCTGTAATGAAAAATATCTTTTCACCGTAGAAGAATTAGAAGAATTAAAAAGCCAAGCGAAATAAATAGAAAAGCGAAAGCGGCTTATGTCCTCGGGGGGGGCTAGCCGCTGCAGCTAGACAATATACAGGGGGAGGAGCATGTGAAAAATAATCAGCTTTGGATCATCATAGCAGGTCTCTTACTTTTAAATTGTCTTACCGTTGCCTTTTTTATCAAGCCACCTGAATGGGCTGGGAAAATAGGAGTTCTTTCAGGAACAAAAGAAGTAGTTGCAAATGTTGGGAATGAAGGTGTTTCTCGTCAAGAGTGGCTAAACGAAATGGAAAATCGGTATGGGCAAGTCGTATTAAAAGATTTAATTGACCAAAAGGTAATTGAGCAATTAGCAAATAAATATAAGATTAAAGTTTCGGATGAAGCTGTTGAACATGAATTAAGACTAGTTCAAACCATGTATGGATCAAATGGACAAATAAAAGGATCTGACGAGCAAAAGTGGAAGGAACAAATTCGATATAGCTTATTACTAGAGGAATTGCTAACAAAAGATGCCATTGTAACCGAAGAAGAGATGAAGGATTATTATAACGATAATAAAGACCTATTTAATGTTCCTACCTCCTATCTTTTATCACATATTGTAGTCAAAACAGAAAACGAAGCAAAAGAGACAATAAAAGAACTTGAGCAAGGCTCTAGCTTTTCAACTCTTGCAATGGAAAGGTCTATTGAAGAATTTTCTGCTAATCAAGGTGGAGATATTGGCTTTGTTAGTGAGGAAGATGACCGTTATCCCCATGCTTATGTTGATCAGGCAAAAAAGCTGAAAACTAAAGAGTGGTCAAAACCGCTTGAAGTGAAGAATGGATATGCCATTATAATGCTTAAACAAAAATTAGAAGGCAAAAAGTATTCATTCAAACAAGTTAAAGGCCAAATTCGCCGACAAATTGCTCTTGAACAAATGGATACCCCTGTTTCGGCAAGTGCCTTTTGGAATGAGTTAAAGGTAGATTGGTTTTATGGGGAAAAGAATGAATAAATAAAACAAGGACACCATACTAGAGTAAATTTCTCTAAGAATGGTTCTTTTTTTTGCTCAATAAACAATACATATTAATTGACAGAATCTTAAAAGATTGATAAATTTTAATAAAACCAATAAAAATAGTCGGGATTGAAAGAAAAGCGGAAGCGACTTACACGACCTGATAATTTAATAAGGATGAGGTGGGGCAAAATGGTTAGAGTGGCAAATTCAATTGCTGAGTTAGTTGGCGAAACACCGATTGTTAAACTTAACAGACTGGTAGATGAAAATAGTGCTGATGTTTATTTGAAATTAGAGTATATGAACCCTGGTAGTAGTGTAAAGGATCGCATTGCTTTAGCTATGATTGAAGCTGCTGAAGAAGCAGGAGCACTTCAACAAGGCGACACCATCATTGAACCAACAAGTGGTAACACTGGAATAGGGCTAGCAATGATTGCAGCTGCCAAAGGATATAAAGCTGTACTTGTCATGCCTGAAACGATGAGTTTAGAGCGTCGAAACCTATTACGAGCTTATGGTGCTGATTTAGTATTAACACCTGGACCTGAAGGAATGGGTGGGGCGATTCGTAAAGCAGAAGAACTAGCTCAAGAAAACGGATATTTTATGCCACAACAATTCAAAAATGAAGCCAACCCTGATGTCCATAGACGTACAACAGGAAAAGAGATTGTCGAGCAAATGGGTTCGCAGTTAGATGCTTTCATTTCAGGAATTGGAACAGGTGGAACAGTAACAGGTGCTGGCTCTGTATTAAAAGAGGCATACCCAACAATCCAAATATATGCTGTAGAACCAACGGATTCTCCAGTTTTATCAGGTGGTAAACCAGGCCCACATAAGATTCAAGGGATTGGGGCTGGGTTTATTCCAGATATACTTAATACTGAAATATATGATCACATTATTCAGGTGAAAAACGAAGAGGCATTCGAATATGCACGTCGTGCCGCTAAGGAAGAGGGAATTCTGGGAGGAATTTCATCGGGAGCTGCAATCTTTGCAGCATTGAAAGTAGCGAAGGAATTAGGAAAAGGTAAAAAGGTTCTTGCGATTATTCCTAGTAACGGTGAACGCTATTTAAGTACACCACTTTATCAATTTGAAAACTGAATAATGAATCCTCGTGCCATAGTCCTCGTACTATGGTATTTTTTTTGTCAAAAACAGTTTGATATAATTAAAAATATGAAAGTAATTCATTCTTCATGTATGATGATAAGAGAATCTATTTAGGAGGAAATTTTGTTGACTACCTTTAAACTAAAAACAGCAAAAATCCCTTTTTCACTTGAACAATTTTTTCAGCAATACCTTCATTTATCATCTGCATATACTCATCATGTATTTCTTGAAAGTGGTCGAGGAGGTCGCTATAGTATCGCAGCCTTTGAGCCGTTCGCGAAGTTGGTTGGGAAGAACAGCGAGTTAGTTATTAATACCGATGGGGAACGTCAACAACTTAATGGCAATCCTCTTCATCAAATGCGCGAATGGATGAGGCAATACCAAATTGAAACCAATGAAGAAATACCAGATTTTAAAGGTGGAGCGATTGGATTTATAAGCTATGATTACGCCCGTTATATCGAGAAGCTCCCGACTTGGGCAGAGGATGATTTGGGTATCCCGGAGATTTACTTCCTAGTTTATAAGGAATGGTTTATTTTTGATCATCAAACCTCTGAAATGTGGCTGTTATTTTTACATAATGAAAACGAAAACATAGAAGACAAATTAGAGTATTGGCTTAACCAGTGGCAAAAACCACTTGAGTCAGCAGAACACAATGAACCAATCGCTATAGATGAAACATTAAAGGTTTCTATGACTGAAGAACAGTTTATTGATGCCGTAATAAAGGTACAAGATTATATATCTGCTGGTGATGTTTTTCAGGTTAATCTATCTGTTCGGCAATCAAAACCATTGGCGGTTAAGGCAATGGATATATATGAGCAACTGCGTATTCTTAATCCATCACCCTACATGAGCTACTTCCATACTCCAGATTTTCAATTAGTTAGTGGCTCCCCTGAGCTCCTAATCAAAAAGAAGGGGTTAGAGGTAAGTACACGTCCGATTGCAGGTACCCGTTCTAGAGGTAAGGATGAAGCTGAAGATTTACAGCTTGCCAATGAATTAATACAAAATGAAAAAGAACAAGCAGAGCATGTCATGCTTGTTGATTTAGAGCGTAATGATCTTGGGCGTGTTTGTCAGTACGGGACCGTTGAAGTAAACGAGTTCATGGTGATTGAAAAGTACTCCCATGTTATGCATATCGTCTCGAATGTTAGAGGTGAGCTAAACCAGGAGAAGGATGAGTTTGATGTCATCGATGCGGTATTCCCTGGTGGGACTATAACAGGAGCTCCCAAAATAAGGACGATGGAAATTATAGAAGAGCTTGAACCTGTGCAAAGGGGAATTTATACAGGCTCGTTAGGTTGGATTGGCTTCGATCACGATATGGAATTGAATATCATCATTCGAACAATGCTGGTGAAAGATGGCCAGGCACATGTACAAGCCGGAGCTGGAATCGTCATAGATTCAAGTCCAAAAGACGAATACAAGGAATCGTTAAAAAAGGCGCTTGCTCTTTGGAAGGCGAAGGAAAAGGCGGAGAACCTATGATACTAATGATAGATAATTATGATTCATTTACATATAATCTTGTGCAATATTTAGGTGAATTAGGTCAAGATCTGGTGATTAAAAGAAATGACCAAACCTCTATAGAAGAAATTGAAAGGCTGAATCCAAAATTTTTAATGATTTCACCTGGCCCGTGTAGTCCGAATGAAGCTGGTATAAGCCTAAAGGCCATCGAATATTTTGCTGGGAAAATTCCGATTTTGGGAGTATGCCTCGGTCACCAATCTATTGCACAAGTTTTCAAGGGTGATGTCGTTCAAGCTGATAGGCTAATGCACGGAAAGACTTCACAAATGTTTCATGATGGCAAAACGATTTTCACGGGGATGGATAACCCCTTTCCTGCAACACGATATCATTCACTGATTGTAAAAAAAGAAACACTGCCTGATTGTTTAGAGATTTCTGCTTGGACAGAAGAGGGCGAAATTATGGCGATTCGCCACAAAAGTCTTCCCGTTGAAGGTGTCCAATTTCATCCTGAATCGATTATGACGAAAGATGGGAAGAAGCTCTTAGAAAATTTCATTTCTTATTATGAAAATTTTACTTGTTTAGAGCTTGAAGAAGGTCGAATATAAATGTTTGTCTATTTAAATGGGAAGCTTGTACCGAAGGAAGTAGCTTTAATCTCAGCATATGATCACGGCTATTTATATGGTGTTGGCTTATTTGAGACGTTTCGAGTGTACGACGGACATATTTTTCTTTTAGACGATCATTTACAAAGGCTGAACGACGGTCTAAGTAGCCTCCTGATAGAAAAGTGTTTTACAAAGGAAGAGATTGAGGAAGCTATTTCGCTTTTACTAAAAGCAAATGGATTTAAAAACGCATATATTCGCTTGAATATCTCAGCAGGTTTGGGAGAGCTAGGGTTAACCGTAGATCCCTACGTTGAACCAACGATAATTATATACTCTAAACCCCTTCCTCCTTTAGGAAGTGAAATCTCTGAAAAAAAAGCACAACTTTTAAAAATAGTTCGCAACACTCCAGAGGGGAACTATCGTTTAAAATCTCACCATTTCCTCAATAATATTTTGGCAAAACGTGAGATTGGAAACCGGATGGATGTGGAGGGAATCTTTTTAACTGCAGAAGGAGACCTTGCTGAAGGGGTTGTTTCCAATTTGTTTTGGGTGAAGGGTAATACCGTTTTTACACCTTCAATAAAAACTGGAATACTAAACGGAATTACGAGGCAATTTGTGATTCAATTAGTAAGGCAACGAGGGATGAAGCTCGAAGAAGGTTTTTTTAAACCTGAAGCACTAAATGATGCGGATGAGCTATTCATTACGAATAGCATTCAAGAAGTAGTAGGGATCAATCAGTGGAACAATCGGGTTTATCCTGGTAAAGAAGGTAGCACGGTCGTATATTTACATGAGCAATATCGTCACTATTGTTCAAAATTAAGTAGCAGAAATGAAATAAGATAGGAGCATACATCATGGGTGTAATTCAATGTGGGCCATATGAGCTTGACTATGCGCAAAAGACACTAATTATGGGAATCCTCAATGCAACACCAGACTCTTTTTCAGATGGAGGTCGTTTTAATCAAATAGAATTGGCTGTTGAACGAGCAATCGATCTTGTCCAACAAGGGGCAGATATTATTGATATTGGTGGAGAGTCAACACGTCCAGGTCATGTAGAAGTATCGATTGAAGAAGAATTAGAACGAGTAATTCCCATTATTCAAGCCATTACAGCGGCTGTTAAGGTACCAATCTCTATCGATACATACAAAGCAGAGGTTGCGGAGCAGGCTTTAAAGGCAGGGGCCCATATTATTAATGACGTTTGGGGAGGGAAAGCAGACATCCGAATGGCTGAGGTAGCGGCTAACTACCAAGCTCCGATTATCCTTATGCATAATCGAAATGATCGTAACTACGGTCAATTTTATCGAGATGTTGTGAATGACCTCTTTGAGAGTATTGCGATGATGAAGGCTGCAGGGGTAAAGGATGAGAATATTATTTTAGATCCAGGTATTGGTTTTGCGAAAAATTTAACTGAAAACATTCAAATGATGAGAGATTTAGATAAACTAGTGGCTATTGGGTACCCTGTGTTACTAGGTACGTCACGTAAAACGATGATTGGGCAAGTTCTCGATCTTCCTATTTCAGAAAGAATGGAAGGGACAGGAGCAACCGTTTGTTATGGTATTCAAAAGGGATGTCAAATCGTCCGTGTTCATGATGTAAAGGAAATAAGTCGAATGGCAACTATGATGGATGCCCTTACTAGGAAAGGGTTTTAAGAATGGATAAAATAAGTGTAAATGAAATGACCTTTTTCGGTTACCATGGTGTTTTTCCAGAAGAAACTCGGCTAGGACAAAGGTTTATAGTAGACTTAGCTGTCTATTGTAACCTACAGGAAGCCGGTACGACGGATGATTTAAGCTACTCCATAAATTACGCAGAGTTATATTTTTTAACACGGGAGATTGTCGAAGGCGAGCCATTTAAATTAATTGAAGCTGTTGCTGAAAAAATTGCTAGTGAAGTTTTAGGAAAATTCCCACAGGCGTTAGAAGTTAAGGTAAAGGTAATGAAACCTGATCCCCCCATACCTGGCTACTACAAGTCCGTTTCGGTTGAAATTACAAGGAGTAGATAAATTTGCAAAATCAAGCCTATATTGCTCTTGGTTCCAATATTGACGATCGCAACACTTATTTAACAAATGCGATTAAAGAATTAAATAAACATGAAAAAATAAAGGTGGTAAATGTTTCTTCTATTTATGAAACAGACCCTGTTGGGTATACAGAGCAAAATCCCTTTTTAAATATGGTTGTGTCTGTCATGACAACCTTAAATCCACATGAATTATTAGCAGAATGTTTACATATTGAGTTAGTTTTAGGAAGAAAAAGAGAAATTAAATGGGGGCCACGAACAGTAGACCTTGACATTCTCTTATATAATCAAGAAAATATGGAAACAGACACTTTGATTATTCCACATCCACGGATGCACGAGCGAGCATTCGTTCTAATTCCATTGTTGGAAATAGCTTCTCATTTATCTGTAACGTGGTTACGTGATATAAATATAGTAGAATTTCAAGAAAAAGAGGGTGTTCGATTATGGAAGCGGAAAAGTGGGGAAGACGCATTCGCGCCTATCGAAAACTAAAAGGTTTTACCCAAGAAGGCTTCTCCAATGAACTTGGTATTTCAGTTTCAATTATGGGTGAAATTGAAAGGGGAGGTCGTATGCCGTCAAAGGAAATGTTAACTAAGATTTCGAATGCCCTAAAGGTGAGTATAGAAGAACTATCTCCACCAGAGAACGGCAATATATATTAATTAAGATGGTTGAAGGAGGAAAACATTGTTAAAAATCGGTAATATTAAAATGAAGAATCAAGTAGTTCTTGCCCCGATGGCAGGCGTGTGTAATTCGGCATTCCGATTAACGGTTAAAGAGTTTGGTGCTGGATTAGTTTGTGCTGAAATGGTAAGTGATAAAGGGATTATTTTAAAAAACGATAAGACGATGAATATGTTGTATATCGATGAGCGCGAAAAGCCTTTGAGCCTTCAAATTTTTGGTGGTGAAAAGGAATCTTTAGTCGAAGCTGCAAGATTCGTAGATAAAAATTCTAATGCTGATATTATCGATATCAATATGGGCTGTCCTGTTCCGAAAATCACTAAATGTGATGCTGGTGCAAAGTGGTTATTAGACCCGAATAAAATCTATGAAATGGTGTCTGCTGTAGTTGATGCAGTCGAAAAACCAGTAACAGTAAAAATGCGTATGGGTTGGGATGATCAGCATATTTATGCTGTTCGTAATGCTCAAGCTGTAGAGCGTGCTGGTGGAAAGGCGATATCTCTACATGGTAGAACTCGTGTCCAAATGTATGAAGGGGAAGCGAATTGGGATATCATTAAAGAAGTGAAGCAATCTGTTAACATTCCGATTATTGGAAATGGAGATGTTCAAACTCCACAAGATGCAAAACGTATGCTTGATGAAACAGGTGTAGATGGTGTAATGATTGGACGTGCTGCACTTGGAAACCCATGGATGATTTATCAAACGGTTAAGTATCTTGAAACGGGTGAGCTTATTGGTGAACCATCTGTAAAAGAAAAAATGGATGTTTGTATTCTTCATTTGGATCGTTTAATTGCTTTAAAAAGTGAATATGTGGCTGTCCGTGAAATGCGCAAGCATGCAGCATGGTATTTAAAAGGCGTAAGAGGTAATGCCAAAGTACGTAATGGTATCAATGAATGTGTAACGAGAGATCAATTAGTTGACCTTCTCCTTAGCTTAGCTGAAGAGCAAGAGGTAGTAAACGTAGGCTAATGTTTGACACTCTTTAGCTACTTTCCTATAATACTTTTAATGTAAGCTTGAGCTGTCAGTAGAATTACTGGCAGTTTTCTTTATATTTTTTTGTCTGTTTCAATAAGATTGTGTAAAATAATATAGAATGTAAAAAGATAAACGTTTTTTATGCGTACCTGCGTGTTACATAAAAGAAGAAATTGTATTGGAGATGAACAAAATGAGTCATGAAGAATTAAATGACCAGTTGCAAGTAAGAAGAGAAAAAATGAATGCTATTCGTGAAAAAGGAATGGATCCATTCGGAAAAAGATTTGAACGTTCGCACCAATCGCAAGACCTTGTTCGTGAATATAGTCAGCTGGAAAAAGAAGAGATAGACGCTAAAAACATTTCGGTTACACTTGCAGGTCGTGTCATGACAAAGCGTGGTAAAGGAAAAGCAGGCTTTGCTCATATTCAAGATTTATCAGGTCAGATTCAAATCTATGTTCGTACAGATGCAGTTGGGGAAGAACAATATGAAACTTTTGATACAGTTGACCTAGGAGATATCGTTGGGGTTACGGGTGTTTTATTTAAAACTCAGGTAGGTGAGTTATCTGTAAAAGCACAAAGCTTTGAGCTTTTGACTAAATCACTTCGCCCTCTACCAGATAAATTCCACGGCTTAAAGGATGTAGAACAACGTTATCGCCAGCGCTATCTTGACTTAATCATGAGCCAAGAAAGTAAAGAAACGTTCATCAATCGTTCTCGTATTATTCAATCTATGCGTAGATACTTGGATGATCATGGATATTTAGAAGTTGAAACTCCTTTAATGCATTCAATAGCAGGCGGAGCTTCTGCAAGACCATTTATTACACATCATAATGCTTTAGATATGCAATTATATATGCGTATTGCTATCGAGTTACATCTTAAGCGTTTAATTGTTGGCGGTCTTGAAAAAGTCTATGAAATTGGACGTGTTTTCCGAAATGAAGGAGTATCGACAAGACATAACCCTGAGTTCACAATGATTGAACTTTATGAGGCATATGCAGATTATCGCGATATCATGAGCTTAACTGAAAATCTAATTGCTCATGTAGCGAAAGAAGTACTAGGTACAACAACCGTTCAATATGGTGACCATATGGTTGAGCTTGAGCCTGAATGGCGCCGCCTTCATATGGTAGATGCCATTAAAGAATATACTGGTGTAGACTTCTGGAAAGAAATGACCACCGAAGAAGCTCATAGACTTGCTAAAGAGCACGGGGTAGAGATTAAAGACACTATGCTTTATGGGCATGTAGTAAATGAGTTTTTTGAACAAAAAGTAGAAGAACATTTAATCCAACCAACATTTATCACGGGCCATCCAGTGGAGATTTCTCCATTAGCTAAGAAAAATGAAGAGGATCCACGTTTTACAGATCGTTTTGAATTATTTATTGTTGCTCGTGAATACGCTAATGCCTTTACAGAGCTAAATGACCCAATTGATCAACGTGAGCGATTTGAGGATCAATTAAAAGAACGTGAGCAAGGAAACGATGAAGCACATATGATGGATGACGATTTCGTAGAAGCTCTAGAATATGGAATGCCACCAACTGGCGGTTTAGGTATTGGAATTGATCGTTTAGTCATGCTATTAACGAACTCTCCATCCATTAGAGATGTTTTATTATTCCCATTAATGCGTCATCGTTAATATCAAAAGGCAGAATCCGATTTTAGTTGGATTTTGCCTTTGCTTTTTTATATAAAATTATTGTAGAAAAATCCTTTGTATCTAGGATTTTGCAATAAATTATTATTACAATTGACTTATAGAAGTAAATGATATTGAATGAAAAACAAAAAAACTATTGCAACGATAACAAATAGGTGATATATTATTACTTGTCGCTAAAGACGCGGGCAATATATTATGAATTTGAATGGTAATGAACTTTAAAAAGTTCTTGACTAGAAAAATTGATTCTGTTAATATTAAAAAGTCGCTTATGGGCGTACAAAAACAAAAATTGTTCTTTGAAAACTAAACAACCAAACAATAACAAATTAAGTGAAAACTTTCTTTTAAAGGAAGTTGGAACTAAGCCAGAGTAAACTTTATGAGCTAATCAAACACTTTATTGGAGAGTTTGATCCTGGCTCAGGACGAACGCTGGCGGCGTGCCTAAT
>NZ_CAKJTG010000027.1 GCF_917563885.1 Pseudoneobacillus rhizosphaerae | reverse complement strand
GAGCAAGCTCCCAATGATTCGCTCGACTTGCATGTATTAGGCACGCCGCCAGCGTTCGTCCTGAGCCAGGATCAAACTCTCCAATAAAGTGTTTGATTAGCTCATAAAGTTTACTCTGGCTAGTTCCAACTTCCTAAAAGAAAGTTTTCACTTAATTTGTTATTGTTTGGTTGTTTAGTTTTCAAAGAGCAAATTTTTTATCGCCCAAAAGCGACTTTATTAATTTAACACAACACATTATCACTGTCAACAACTTTTTCATTACGATAATTCGTATTGAGAATTGCTCAGCAGCGACGTTTATTAATATACCAAAATAACATCTTCAAATCAACTACTTTTAAAAATTATTTTTAAATTATCCTTTGTTAGCTTTGCTTCGCTGCTTTCTAATATATTTCAAACACTCACTTGGAGAAGCTACACGCTTAAATAAAGAAAATAAAATTTTATATCTTTCTTCCATTGCTCTTTTCACAATATGATCAATCCGCTCATCCTTTAAATCAAATAATATTTCGTCCATCTCCCTTTTAATTAAATACTGAATTTCTTTTACTTCTTTTTCATTTACTAACATTCCTAACATTGGAAAACCCCCAAAATTTTCTTTGTTTATGTAGTGTTTTCCAATTTAATGAATTTTATAATAAAAAATGTTCATAACGGTGAAATCTCTGCATAAAAATGAGACAAGAAGTGTTTTGGACGAGGTGATTAGTTAATGAATTTCTTTTTAGTCATGAATGGAAAAGCTTTAAAACAAATGATTCTAATTGTTGTACTTGCCTTTATTACTGCTTTTTTTCTTTATATTGAGAATAGGGCCTACTCACCAGTGTTTTCAACTCAGGATGGACCTAAAGCTGTTTATAGAGGTGAAAAGGATGTTGCCCTCACCTTTAATATTGGCTGGGGAGATGAGAAAGCCGCACCTATCCTTGACCTCTTAGAAAAAAGAGGGATTAAGTCTGCTACTTTCTTTCTATCAGGTGCATGGGCAGAGAGACACCCAGATTTAGTGTCAAAAATGGTCAAGTCTGGGTTTGAAATAGGTATGCTTGGCTATGCCTATGTAGACTACTCTGAGTTAGAAGAAAGTGAGATTAGAAAGGATATTTCTAAAGCTCAAGTTGCCTTTGGTAAACTCAATATAAAGGATATAAAGCTTTTGAGAGCTCCAACAGGGCATTTTGATCAAAGAACCCTAAAAGCAGCAGAACATTTAGGTTACACGGTTGTTCATTGGAGTGTCGATTCGAAAGACTGGACAAATCCTGGAGCAGAAACCATCGCAACAAATGTTAAAGCTGCCAAAAAAGGCGATATTATTCTTTTACATGCATCTGATTCTGCAAAGCAAACAGTAAAAGCCTTACCTTCAATCCTCAATGATTTAGACAATAAAGGATTAAAGATTGTTACTGTATCAGGAATGATAGCGAATGGTAATGCAAGGTCCATCGAAATAAAATAGGTATAAAATAAAGCCATCCTTATTTGGATGGCTTTACTTTTTGTTGCTTAGGGTTATTTACTTTTGTTTTTGGAATTTTAGGGCTAGCTAATTTTGACTTTTGTTGTTTTTCTAATGAAGATTTCTCGTTTAACTTATGAAGAATTAATAATTGATAAGCATTACAAATTAATAAAGAAATTAACATTAAGTATACCCAGCCTTCTTCATTAACACGAAGAACGGGAACCCATTCAAGTGTAGTAACAACCACCATAAAAAATACAGCAGGAATAAAAGCCTCTTTATTAGTCTGTTTAGCTTTTATATAAGCTACTACTAAACCACTTGCAAGAACAAAAATAGCTAATGCAATATACGGAACAATACTATCTCCGGTCTTTGAGAAGGCAGTATAGCGCAAGTAGACTAAATCAAATACTACAAAGAGAATTAAAATAACCTGCACCGAGTTCCATAATTTAAGGGACTTAAAAATACCTAGTCCAAATCTGTGAACGGTTAAATAAGCGGCAAAGCCCATTTGACTTAAAACACTAAAAATAAGCCCAACGCCAAATAACCAAAACAATGCCATTATAATGTCGATTAATTGGAAATTTAAAAAATATGGTTTAAATTCATCCCATCTCACAAAAAATCCTATTATTCCTGTTGCTGTTCCACCTAGTAAAAGTGTAGAGAAGAACAACCTTACCAAATTTCGGCTTGTCACGTTCATTTCCTCCAAAAAGTTATTCCATTCAATTGATTGTACCAATCCAAGATAAAAAAATCTAGGTTGAATAATTTCACGCCAATTTCTCATCCTAACAGTAAGGATTAATATGTGAAAGGAGCTTGGCTATGTTAAAAGGGAAAAAACTGCTACTCCTAATTTTAATGATCATTGTTCTCTCGGGTTGTACAGGGACTAAAGATAGTGGCGGAGAATTAGATTATGAGCAAACAAAAAAAATGGTTGTCGATATACTTAAAACAGATGACGGGAAGAAAGCAATTCAAGAAGTAATGTCCGATGAAAAAATGCAAGAAAAGCTTGTGATGGATCAAAAGGTAGTGACCGATACCATTGAAAAGACATTAACCTCTGATAAGGGGGCCGATTTTTGGAAAAAGAACTTTGAAGATCCTAAATTTGCGGAGAGTATTGCCAAAAGTATGAAAAAGGAAAATGAAGCACTTTTAAAGGATTTAATGAAGGATCCTGAATATCGTGGAATGATGGTTGAAGTACTTAAGGATCCTGAACTTGAAAAAGAATTAACTACTGTCTTAAAAAGTAAAGAATATCGGGAACATTTACAAAAGGTAGTGACCGAGACGTTCGAGAGTCCCTTGTTCAAGGTTAAAATGCAGGCTATCTTAATTAAAGCGGCCGAAGAAATCAAAAGTGATGAATCAAAAAGTGGCGATGGAGGAAAAAGTGGGGGAGGATCCGGCGGCGGCGGCGGCAGTGGCAGTGGTGGATGAAATAAAAAGAGGCTGATCAAATCAGCCTCTTTTTTTATTTTTCGAGAAGACTTACTACTTTCTCAGCTATTCCTAAGTAGACTTTACCTAACTTATGTTCTACCTGGTAGACAGATGGAGCAAAATCTTTTTCGTTTACATCTGGTTGTGCTAAAGGAAGTTTTCCTAAAAGTTCTGTCTGAAGCTCGTCAGCAAGTTTTTCTCCGCCACCTTGTCCAAACACATATTCTTTCTCACCTGTTAGTTTACTTTCAAAATAAGACATGTTCTCCACTACACCTAAAATTTCATGGTCTGTACGTAGAGCCATTGCACCAGCACGTGCAGCTACAAAGGCAGCAGTTGCATGTGGTGTTGTCACGATAATTTCTTTACAAGTTGGTAGCATCGTATGAACATCCAAAGCCACATCCCCAGTTCCAGGCGGTAAATCTAAAAGTAAATAATCTAATTCTCCCCATTCTACCTCATTAAAGAAACTATTTAACATTTTCCCTAGCATAGGTCCACGCCAAATGATTGGTGCATTATCTTCAACAAAGAAGCCCATTGAAATAACCTTCACACCAAAACGTTCGACTGGTAGAATTTTTTCATTTTTCACTACTGGTCTATTCGTTATTCCCATCATATCAGGAACACTAAAACCGTATATATCTGCATCGACTAATCCAACTTTTTTTCCTAATCGTGCTAATGAAACAGCTAGGTTAACGGAGACAGTAGATTTTCCTACTCCACCCTTACCACTTGCGATAGCAATAAACGTCGTTTTATTTCCGGCACTTAATAGGCCTTTGTCTTCTTCTGGCTTCGCAACTTGATGCTTTAATAACTCTTCATCAGGTAACTGGCTAAATCTTAACCCAACAGACTCTGCTCCCGCTTCTTTTAATACGTTAACAATTTGTGTTTGAAGTTGTAATTGCTCTGCTGTACCTGTTTTGGCTATCGCAATTTTTACGCTCACATGATTCTTTTCTTCTTTTATCTTAATTTCTTCAATTGCATTAATTTCACCTAACGCTTTATGTAAAAAGGGCTCCTTTATTCCATTTAGCACTTCTAGAACTTTTGCTTCTGTTAACATAATAAACCCCCATCTTTAGAATACATTACCAATATACAGTATAGCATAATATATCACTTTAACTGTTATCTGAATCACACTTCAAAATGCATTTATATTTCGATAAGGCTGTTTTCGCAAAGATTGTTGCTTTTCGAACTAAGTTTAAACCCGTATTTATTAAGGCTTCGGGGCATCTTTTCGTCATTGTTTCAAGTTTTTTTGTGCTAATCTATGATTTTGTTTGCTATTTTATATGCATTAGCAACAATGTTTACGAAAAGAGCCTTCGATAAAGAACTTAATTGAAAAAGAGGTGCCAAAAAGTAGCCCTCTTAGTCTTGTTTATCCTCATTAGAATAATACCTTAATATTCCATTGTAAACCGATGCAGCTACTTTCTCCTGGTATTTATCTAATTTTAAATATTCTTTTTCTGCTGGATTTGATAAAAATCCAATTTCAACCAATACACCGGGTTTTTGTGCATGTTTAAGCATATACGTACTATTCATTGGCTTTGCTTCTCTATCAGTATTTTCTAAGTTACGGCGAAGTTCAGCCTGTATTAACTTTGCAGCCCTTTTATTTTCAATAAATTGAGGTGCATAAAAGACTTGTGCTCCTCTCCACTGTGGTTCAGGTATCGCATTTAGATGAATACTTAAAAAGAAATCCACTTGTGGATCATTTATCATTTCTACTCTTCGCTTTAAATCTTGAGCTTTTCTTTTACTAAGCCCTTTTAAACCTGGGTCTGCTAGATCGGTGTCTGTTTCCCTGGTCATGACTACGAGAGCACCTTGCTGCTGAAGATAGTCTTTCATTTTTAATGAAACCTTCAGGGCAATGTCTTTTTCAATAGCATCCTTCGGTCCAGCACCTGGATCTGGATAACCATGTCCAGGGTCAATCAAAATAATCTTTCCAGATAGAGGCAAATTCCATGAGTTCCATGAATCATTCTCCATAAAGTCATACTGCAAAATTAAAAACAACAAAAGCAAACCAACCGAAAATGCACCTATTTTGAGTTTCTTTTTCACGAAGTAACCATTCCTTCCTGCTCGTCCCTTGTCAATTCACTATATGGGACAGGAAAGAATTTTAGAACATTAAATAGTTAATCGACCAAAACTCGAGGAAAAAAGATTTCCCTCGAGATGTTAGCCAATGAACATATGTTATTAATGAAGACGCAATTTATATCTTAGTTCTCCTTTTTTGAAGCCCTCGACCCACCACTCACTTACATATTGTTCACATATAAAGTAGAGTGACTCATTAAACATACCTTCATCTAAAGAGCCCCAATATAAGATAAAATTGTATAAGGTATCTGCAAAATGTTTCTCTTCGGTGGCACAACGCATCCGAATGGATTCCATCGATTCTCCATAATAGCCAAATTTACTAAATTTCGCTCCAAGCAGATAGGCCTCAATGGCAACATCATAACAAGCCTCTTCTATTCCATTTTGCATTAATAAGTTTTTTGTAAAGCTTGTTGAGCCGAATAAACGTTGGACACGTGCTTTTAGCATATTTATTGATAAGTCACGAAGAATGGTACGTTCATACTTAATTTGTTTATCTCTTCTTTTATCTTTAAGAGAAGTAATGACATTCATATTCTCACCTCTTAAAAATAGTCTTTAACCATAAGCGATGACTATCCGTAAATTCCATTTCCAATATTTCATTATGATGGAACGAATATTTTCATAAATTTAAATTAAGTCCAGTAATTAATAAAACCTCAGTCCGAAAACTGAGGTACTAGACAATACCACTTACTGATCATCTATTTTTCCTTTTGTTAACGCTCTTCGGTCAGTAGCCCTAGGTGGTTCTTCTAGCCAGCCTTTATCAATCATGAGGTTTGTCCCATCTTCCCCGTATCTTGCAAGTTCAGCAGTGAGTAAACCATATTGTAAAGCCAAATCTCTTCTTGATGTAACACTCAATGCGGCACCATAAAAAGCAATGGCGAGTTGTGTTGATAATTGCACTTGATACATCATAAATTTGTCAGAAAAAGGCGTTTTTGTCGAATCAGTCACAAGTGATTGCCAGGATACTGGGGAATTGAGCTTTTCCTCGTTAAAGATTGTTAAAAAGATTCCAAGATGTTTATTGGAAATCTCCATACCTCTTTTAATAAATTTACGAACTTTGTCAGAAGCTGCGACTTGGCTAAATCCAACCTTTAAAGCCACATGTAGATTCATCTTATTCATATTAAAGGTAATATCTCCTATTTCCATACCTGTTAATGGGCGACGTTCTCCAAACCATCCTGTTAGAAAGCTTTGGTGTTTAACAAAATCAATTTTTTCAGGTGGTGAAATAACTGGTGGCCGTGAGAAAAGACCTTTCGTAAGCAGTGTATCCATAGTTGTTTCATAAAGCATCATTGTTTCAGTATTGCAAGCTATGTAATATTTTCTTAAATCAGAACGGATAGAAGTACCCACTGACAGTGCATATCCTGTTAATCCTTGAAGAGACATTATATAAATGTAGTACAAGTAAAAGGGATCTTGAAAAAGACGTGGAGCTAGAACATTTACATCCTCTTCCGTGAAACCTTTTGGAATAGGATAATTTTCTCCATTAAAGAAGACTATTATTTGTTGGACATGATTTTCTGAAAGATTTAAAGCTGTCTTATATATTTTATATATATCCTTATCTTCAATATGTTCAAGGGCATATTTAATAAAGCAAATAGACATCGTTTCAAACATATATTGGGTCCAAAGGCTTGTGATTTCAGGGGCTGTTAATCGTATACTGTTATTTTCCATTATATCGTCCTCTTAAATAGTTATTTTACCTTTACCATCTCCTTTGCTTTAAATCCCTATACCATTTTTTACAAAAAGTGAGGCTATCTTTCCTTCAGAAAACAAAATTCGTACTACTCTTGATCTATTTCTGGCTTATCCAGTCCGAATCAAGTACTTATTCATACACTCTAATTTTTCCATTCATACCGTATCTTATCTAAATTCAGTAAATTTCCACAAAAAAAAGACCCCCAACCAAAATGGTAGAGAGTCTTCGAACGAAAAATTAACGCTTTGAGAACTGAGGCGCACGACGAGCACCTTTAAGTCCGTATTTTTTACGCTCTTTCATACGTGCATCACGAGTTAATAAACCAGCGCGCTTTAATGTTGGACGGTATTCTGGGTCAACTTGTAGTAAAGCACGAGCGATACCATGACGGATAGCGCCAGCTTGACCAGTGTAACCTCCACCTTTAACATTTACAAGCACATTGTATGCACCTAAAGTTTCAGTTGCATTTAATGGTTGTTTAACCACTTCACGTAATGCTTCGAATGGAATGTATTCTGTAATTTCACGATCGTTGATAATGATGCTTCCGTTACCAGGTACTAGACGTACACGTGCAACAGAACTCTTACGACGGCCTGTACCAATATATTGAACTTGTGCCAAGTTAATAACCTCCCCTAAAAATTATCCGCGAAGTTCGTAAACTTCAGGTTGTTGTGCTTGTTGCTTATGCTCAGGACCTGCATATACGTGTAATTTCTTGAACATTTGACGTCCTAAAGAATTCTTTGGAAGCATTCCTTTGATCGCAAGCTCAAGCATTCTTTCAGCATAGTTAGTTCTCATTTCAAGAGCTGTTCTTTGCTTTAATCCACCTGGATGCATTGTGTGACGGTAATAAATTTTATCCGTTAATTTTTTACCTGTTAAATGTATCTTTGAAGCGTTGATGATGATTACATGATCACCAGTGTCAACGTTTGGTGTGAAAGTTGGTTTATGTTTACCACGTAGGATAGCTGCTACTTCACTTGCAAGACGACCTAAAGTTTGACCTTCAGCATCTACAACTAGCCATTTACGTTCGATATTTTGTGCGTTCGCCATAAATGTTGTGCGCATGGTTTTCCCTCCTATAAATAATCCTTTAATGAAAATTGGTTTCGTATATTTTTAATCACAGATAAGTTCCGGGGCTTATTTGTGGGGATATATAACATACCATATGCTATAATATAACTTCTACAATCATATGTCAAGAAAATGTTACACCAGGGAGGGTTGTTATTGAAAAAAATTATTTAATAATTTACCTTCCATAAATACAATCCCTGTGCAGGAGCTGTTTTCCCAGCATATATTCGATCTCTTTTTTCAATTATTTCAGATATACAACTGGACATACGTTTGCCATTCCCCACTTCTAGAAGTGTTCCCGATATAATCCTTACCATATTATACAAAAAGCCACTACCAACAAAACGGAATACTAGTAATCCATTCTCTTCTATAAGCTCAAGTTCATATATGGTCCTTACCTTATCTTCCACTTCCGTTTTTGCAGAACAGAAGCTTGTAAAATCGTGAGTTCCTACTAGAGATTTCATTGCTTCTTGAATGGCTACGACATCAACAGGAAATGGAAAGCTAGCTGAATAGTTTCGGCTAAAGGGGTCTCGTTTGGTTGCAGGATTTATAAAATAACGATATTCTTTACCCTTTACATCGAAACGGGCATGAAATTCATTTTCAACCTTTTCAGCATCAAGTATAGCCACATCATTAGGAAGCATGGAGTTAAGAGCTATTGGCCATTTCTCGGCGGGAATATCGAGATGGGTATCAAAGTGAAATACCTGGCCTTTAGCATGAACACCCGCATCTGTTCTACCTGATGCAAAAATCTTTACGTCTTTCCCTTTATGCAATTTCTTCAGTGTGTTCTCTACTTCCTCTTGAACCGTTCGATTATTCGGCTGAATTTGATAACCAAAAAAATCAGTTCCATCGTATGCCATTGTACATTTTAGTCTCTGCATTTCCATACATCCCTATGTTCTAAATAAAATTAAGAGTATCGTTAAAATGGCCATAAAGGTAAGAATTATTGTATCAATATAAGTCCAGACTAATTGACGATATTTTGTTCTACCTTCCCCACCACGATATCCTCTAGCTTCCATTGCAATAGCTAATTCCTCTGCACGTTTGAAGGAACTCACAAATAGAGGAATTAATAAAGGGACAATCGCTTTTAATCGATCTTTAATCGGTCCACTTGAAAATTCTACTCCTCTAGCCATTTGTGCCTTCATAATTTTATCTGTTTCCTGCATAAGGGTTGGTATAAACCTTAAAGAAATAGACATCATTAAAGCCATCTCATGTACAGGGAATTTTATCTTTTTCATTGGATTAAGTAGAGTTTCAAGACCATCAGTAATTTCAATTGGTGTGGTTGTCAACGTCAATAGCGACGTCATCAAAATTAAATAAAAAAAGCGCAAACTAATAAAGATACCTTGTCTTAAACCTTCTTCATAGATTTCAATCCAACCAAGTTTAAATAATAACTCACCTTCTTTTGTTAAAAAAAGATGCAAGATTAGAGTGAAAATAACTAGAAAGACAACAGGCTTTAAGCCGGCGTATAAAAAACGAAATGGAATTTTAGACATTCCCAACATTAATAATGTAAATAGTCCAAGTAAAATATAGGTTAGCAAATTATTCGCTAAGAAAACGATACAAACAAATAAAAAAACTAATAAAAGCTTGGATCGAGGGTCCATTCGATGGATGACGGAATCCATTGGAACATATCGTCCAAATATCATTTTCTCCATCATAAACCTATACCTTCTTTCAATTGAGCGGCAATTGCATCAGTAAGCTGGTCAAGCTTTAGATATTTCTTTGGAAACTCTATGCCCATTTTACTCTCATATAGCATTTGAAAACGAATGACCTCAGGGACGTTTAATCCTAACTCAACTAATTCTTTCGGAGAAGAAAAAATTTCTTCTGGATCCCCCTGCTTGTATACCGTTCCCTTGTGCATAATCACGATTTGATCAGCATATTCGGCTGCATCCTCCATACTATGCGTGACTAATATGGTAGAAAGGCCTTTCTTTTTATGAAGATTATAAAAGAGTTCCATGATTTCCTTACGACCTCTAGGGTCTAATCCAGCCGTTGGTTCATCTAAAACTATGACATCAGGTTCCATGGCAAGAACTCCGGCAATCGCAACTCGTCTCATTTGTCCACCTGATAAGTCAAAAGGAGACTTTTCGAGAATATCTTCTGTTAAACCGACAAGTTCAATCGACTGCCTAGCACGTTTTTTAGCTTCACCTTCAGAAACACCAAAATTCATTGGGCCAAAACAAATATCCTTTTCAACTGTTTCTTCAAAAAGCTGATGTTCAGGAAATTGAAAAACAATCCCTATTTTTCTTCGTATGTCCTTTAGATTCTTTTCCTTTTTTCCTGCCTCAATTTTCCTAGCTCCAACCACTATTTGACCTTTTGTTGGCTGTAAAATGGCGTTCAAATGCTGGAGAATTGTTGATTTCCCTGAGCCTGTGTGACCAATAATAGCAAGATAAGTACCTGAAGGAACGGTAAAGGACACATCAAAGATAGCTAGCCTTTCAAAGGGCGTTTTAGCTTGGTAGCGATATTCTACTTGTTGTAATGTGATGTCCATAGCTCCGTTACCAACTCACTTTCTGATAAATGGTGCTTAATGAGGGGAATGCCTTTTTCTCTAAGTAACTTACTTACCTTCACTGAAAAAGGAATATCCAAACCTAGCTCCAATAGTTCCTTATCCATTTGAAAAATTTCCTCAGGGGTTCCTTCGCGATATACTTTACCTTTATTCATCACAATAATCCGGTCAGCCCTAGCTGCTTCATCAAGGTCATGTGTAATCGATATGACAGTCATGACATTTTCCTCTTTAAGCTTTCTTACCGTTTCTAATACCTCTATTCGCCCAACTGGATCTAACATCGAAGTTGCCTCATCTAGGATAATAATAGCAGGCTGCAGGGCAAGAACGCCTGCAATCGCCACTCGTTGCTTTTGGCCACCGGAAAGATGGTGCGGCTCTTGATTCAGAAATTCCTCCATTTTTACTTTCTTTAATGAATTATGAACTCTATCAACCATAATTTCTCTAGCTAATCCGTTATTTTCTAAACCAAAAGCCACATCATCCTGAACGGTTGTTCCGACAAATTGGTTATCTGGATTTTGAAAAACCATCCCTATTTGCTTCCGAACTGTCCATAAATTTTCTTCGCTTATTTCAAGCCCGCAAACAGAAATACTACCTTCTTCGGCAAATTGAAGGCCATTTAGTAGTTTTGCAAGTGTCGACTTCCCTGATCCATTATGACCAACTATCGCAAGCCATTCTCCTTCATAAATATTCATATGAATATTCTCGAGAGCCCTACTTGGTTGATGATCATACCGAAATGCTACATCCTTAATTTCCACAATCGGCTTCTTCATAATCACTCATCCCCTCGTCTCAACCTTCCCTACTCAACTAAACTCTATATTTAAAAGGTATAAAAAAAAGCCTGCTTCCCCTTCCAATAGCAAAAGACGATTACTATTGCTATTGCAATCCATATGGTTAATGGAATGGAAGGGGAGGCATGAGCTAGACGAGACACTAGAACTGCTATTATTCATAAAGTTAATATCCCGAAAAACATATGCTTTTCGCTAATGCTCATCATAACGCTCAATCTTGGCTTGGCTTTCGGCTTGAGAAAAAATCTGTCTCAACATAGACGGGTACCGTCTTACAAAAAAGGGCAAAGAACAAGTTTGTTCTAAACTGTCCATCGCCCTTGTTTTTGTGTGAAAGCTATTAAACTAATTCGATGATGACCATTGGTGCACCGTCACCGCGGCGTGGTCCAAGTTTCATAATACGAGTGTATCCACCTTGACGCTCAGCATAACGAGGAGCGATATCAGTAAATAGTTTTTGTAATGCATCTGTACCAGTTTCAGCATTAGCAATCTCATTACGAACGTATGATGCAGCTTGACGACGAGCGTGTAAATCACCGCGCTTACCTAAAGTGATCATTTTTTCAACTGTCCCACGAAGCTCTTTCGCACGAGTTTCAGTTGTTTCAATACGCTCGTTGATGATTAAATCAGTAGTTAAATCACGAAGCATAGCTTTACGTTGAGAGCTAGTGCGTCCTAACTTTCTGTATCCCATGAGGATTCCCTCCTTTGTTGAAGTAATGAAATGTCTTTACGATATGACAATATACTAGATAAATGGTTTAACTAGTCATCCTTCCTTAAACCCAATCCTAGATCTTCAAGCTTAGCTTTAACTTCTTCTAGAGATTTGCGGCCTAAGTTACGAACCTTCATCATATCTTCTTCTGTTTTATTTGCTAATTCTTGTACGGTATTAATACCAGCACGCTTTAAGCAATTATAAGAACGAACAGAAAGGTCAAGTTCTTCAATTGTCATTTCTAGAACCTTTTCTTTTTGATCTTCTTCTTTTTCAATCATAATTTCAGCATTTTGAGCTTCATCAGTTAATCCAACAAAGATATTTAAATGCTCTGTTAAGATTTTTGAGCCTAAGGCAATAGCATCCTTCGGTCCAGTGCTTCCATCAGTCCATACATCTAACGTCAACTTATCATAGTTAGTCATTTGACCAACACGAGTATTTTCAACTTGATAAGATACACGAGCTACTGGAGTATAGATGGAATCAATCGGGATGACACCAATCGGTTGATCTTCCCTTTTGTTCTGGTCAGCAGGAGTATACCCACGACCACGTCTAGCTGTTAAACGCATGCGAAGATGTCCATTTTTACCCAATGTAGCAATATGAAGTGTTGGATTTAGGATTTCAACATCACTATCATGAGTGATATCAGAAGCCTTAATGACACCTTCACCTTGTACATCAATTTCTAATGTCTTCTCTTCATCCGAATACACTTTAAGAGCCAGCTTTTTGATGTTTAAGATAATGGATGTTACATCCTCTACGACGCCTTCGATTGTTGAAAACTCATGAAGTACCCCATCGATTTGAATCGACGTAACAGCGGCACCTGGGAGTGAAGATAAAAGGATACGACGTAAGGAGTTACCCAAAGTTGTTCCATATCCACGCTCAAGTGGCTCTACGATGAACTTCCCGTACTTGGCATCATCGCTGATCTCAACCGTTTCGATTTTTGGTTTTTCTATTTCGATCATCAAATACACCCTCCTTCAAAACGTCGAACCTCAGTTAAATCCTTCAACTGAAATTCCCCTGTTTACGTTCCCGTATGTGCACAACAACTCGATATTTTTAACTGTATTACCAAGAATAATTGCATCATATCCATTATAGACAATGATACAAAACTCTATACAGAGAAATTAAACACGGCGACGTTTTGGTGGGCGGCATCCATTATGTGGAACTGGAGTAACGTCTTTAATAGCAGTAACTTCAAGACCAGCAGCTTGTAATGCACGGATAGCAGCTTCACGACCTGCACCAGGACCTTTAACAGTTACTTCTAAAGTTTTCATACCATGTTCGATAGAAGCCTTTGCAGCAGTTTCAGCAGCCATCTGTGCAGCAAATGGAGTAGATTTACGAGAACCTCTGAATCCAAGAGCACCAGCGCTTGACCATGCAAGAGCATTACCATGAGCATCAGTAATCGTTACAATTGTATTATTGAATGTAGAACGGATGTGTGCAATACCAGTATCGATATTCTTTTTCACACGACGTTTACGAGTATTTGTTTTACGAGCCATCGATTGTTACCTCCTTTACGGATTATTTTTTCTTGTTCGCAACAGTCTTACGAGGACCTTTACGAGTACGAGCGTTGTTTTTAGTGTTTTGTCCGCGAACCGGTAAGCCACGACGGTGACGTAAACCGCGATAGCAGCCAATCTCCATTAAACGCTTAATGTTAAGGGATACTTCACGACGAAGGTCACCTTCAACTTTTAACTTATCAATAAGATCACGAATTTTATTTAACTCATCTTCTGTTAAATCGCGTACACGAGTGTCTTCAGAAACACCTGCATCAGCTAATACTTTTTGTGCTGTAATTTTTCCAATACCATAAATGTATGTTAATGAAATAACTACACGCTTTTCACGTGGAATATCCACACCAGCTATACGTGCCATAAAAATAGCGCACCTCCTTCAATATTAACCTTGTTTTTGTTTATGTTTAGGGTTTTCACAAATAACCATAACTTTCCCACGTCTACGAATAACTTTACATTTTTCGCAGATTGGTTTAACAGATGGTCTTACTTTCATTATCCTAACCTCCCTGATAGTACGGAGTGCAATAATTTATTTAAAACGGTAAGTGATTCTACCACGTGTTAAGTCGTATGGAGATAGTTCAACCGTTACCTTGTCACCTGGTAAAATTCGAATAAAATGCATACGAATTTTCCCTGATACATGTGCAAGGACAGAATGACCATTTTCCAATTCTACCTTAAACATGGCGTTAGGCAAAGTTTCCGTGACTGTGCCTTCAATCTCAATTACATCATCTTTCGCCATTCATATCGTCTCCCTTCTCATCCTAATTGACGTTGTGGTCGATGAACTTTGCCAAGGCAGATCATCTACACTATTGTGAATATTTCATAACCAGAATCAGTGATAGCAATTGTATGCTCGAAGTGAGCACACCAACGTCCGTCAACTGTAACAACCGTCCAGTTATCGGCTAACGTCTTTACATATCGACTGCCTGCATTCACCATCGGTTCGATTGCCAGTACCATTCCAGGCTTTAGACGAGGTCCTTTATTAGGTGGACCATAATGTGGAATTTGTGGATCCTCATGTAAGTCTTGCCCGATACCGTGACCAACATACTCGCGTACAATAGAAAAGCCGTTCTCTTCCACATACGTTTGGATTTTATTGGAGATGTTCGATAGGCGTTCACCTGGTTTTGCTTCTTTCAAACCTCTATATAATGACTCTTCTGTGACTTCTAATAGTCTTGCAGTCGCATCATCAATAGTTCCAACACCGTATGTCCAAGCAGAATCTCCATGATAACCATTGAATTTAGCACCAATGTCGATACTAATAATATCGCCATTATTTAAAACCCGATTACCAGGAATACCATGAACAAGTTCTTCATTCACAGAAGCACAGATACTGCCACGAAAACCATTATAACCTTTAAACGATGGAATTGCATCATGTTTGCGTATAAACTCCTCGGCAATTCGATCCAATTCTTCAGTCGTTACTCCAGGAGCTATATGTTTCTTTAATTCCTGATGTGTTAGGGCTACAATTCGTCCAGCTTCTCGCATAATATCGAGTTCACGAGGGGTTTTACAGATGATCATTCAGATAAGCTCCCAAGTAGCTCGTTAATTTCAGCAAATACCACATTGATATCCTGCTGTCCATTTATATTACGCAAATATCCTTTTGCTTCATAGAAGTTTAACAATGGTGCAGTTTGTTGCATATTTACTTCTAAACGATTTTGGACTGTAGCTTCATTATCATCAGCACGTTGATATAACTCTCCACCACAACGATCACAAACACCATCAGTAGTAGGAGGATTAAAAACAAGATGATACGTAGCACCACAGTTTTTACAAATACGTCTTCCTGTTAAACGAGCCATTAAAAGCTCATGATCGACATCAATATTAATACAGAAATCAATCTTTTTATTTAATTCGGTAAGAATTCCTTCCAGTGCTTCTGCTTGAGGTACTGTTCTTGGAAAGCCATCAAGTAAAAATCCCTTTTCACAGTCGGGCTTGCTTAGACGTTCGTGTACAATCCCAATTGTCACATCATCAGGAACAAGAGCACCTTGATCCATGAAGGATTTCGCTTTTAAGCCTAGTTCAGTTTCCTCTTTCATTGCGGCACGGAACATATCTCCGGTAGAGATATGAGGAATACCGTACTGTTCAACGATTCTTTCAGCCTGTGTTCCTTTTCCAGCACCAGGAAGACCCATTAATACTAAGTTCACGTATATCCCCCCTAGTTAAAACGTATCGGTTAAGGGAACAGTTTGTTCCCTTTAGTCCTCTACTTAATGAAACCTTTATAATGACGTTTTACAAGCTGTGACTCTAGTTGCTTCATTGTATCTAAGGCAACACCTACAACGATTAGTAAACTCGTTCCACCAATTTGAGCTGATGGCGGTAAGTTTGCAATATTAATGAATAAAACTGGAAGTACAGCAATAGCTGCTAAGAATAAAGATCCAACTAAAGTTAAACGGTATAAAATACGTGTTAAGTATTCCTGAGTGCTTTTTCCTGGGCGGATACCCGGAACATAACCACCTTGTTTCTTTAAATTCTCAGCCATTTGTTCTGGATTAACCTGAATAAATGCATAGAAATAAGTAAAGGCGATAATAAGCACAGCATACATGATCATACCAATTGGATGCGTATAATCAAAAACTCGTTGAATCCAAAGTGTTACATCATTAGTTGGGAAAAATGATGCAACCGTTTTAGGTGTTATAATGAACGAAACCGCAAAGATAACTGGGATAACCCCTGCCGCATTTACTTTTAACGGTAAATGTGTTGACTGCCCGCCAGTTTGACTGCGTCCAGCACTCATTTTCTTCGCATATTGAATTGGAATTTTACGTAATGCTTGTTGAATAAATATAGTTCCAACTACGATAGCTACAACAGCTAGTAGAATCAGTAATACGATGATGATGTTTAGGAAAAGTTTTTCTCCAGCATTTTCAAATTGCTGAGCATAAATCTGGTTGATCGTTGTTGGAATACCAGCAACAATCCCACCAAAGATAATAATGGAGATACCATTCCCTACACCTTTCTCAGTAATCTGTTCACCTAACCACATAAGGAAAGCTGTACCAGCAGTTAAAACAATTGAAATCAATGCATACGTACCAAATCCAGGGTTTTCAATTAATTGGCCACTGGCAATGTTATTAAAGCCATATGACATACCAAAGGCTTGAATTAAACCAAGCACAATAGTGAAATAGCGGGTAAACTGAGCTAGTTTACGACGTCCTACGTCTCCTTGTTTGGACCATTCCGTAAATTTAGGCACGACGTCCATTTGTAATAACTGAACGATGATTGATGCTGTAATATACGGCATGATTCCCATTGCTAGGATCGAGAAGTTTTTTAACGCTCCACCGCCGAATGTATTTAGAACACCGAATACGCTCATCTGATCTTGTGCAGCTAAGATATCGGCATTTACGTTTGGAACAGGAATAAATGTCCCAAGACGGAATACGATTAACATTAAAAGGGTGAATACGATCTTTCGTCTTATATCACCCACGCGCATAAAATTGGAGATTGTCTGAAACATTACAACACCTCAGTTTGACCGCCAGCAGCTTCAATCGCTACTACAGCAGATGAGGAGAATTTGTGAGCTTTAACTGTCAACTTTTTCTCTACATTACCTTTAGCAAGAATTTTGATTCCTGCTTTTTCACTTTTAACAATACCAGTTTCGATTAATAGTTCAGGTGTTACTACTGTACCATCTTCAAAACGGTTTAAAGTGTCAAGGTTTACTACTGCAAATTCTTTACGATTAATGTTAGTAAATCCGCGTTTCGGTAAACGTTGGAATAATGGTGTTTGACCACCTTCAAATCCTAGACGAACACCACCACCGGAACGAGCGTTCTGACCTTTATGACCTTTACCAGCAGTTTTTCCTTGACCAGAACCGATACCACGTCCTAAACGCTTACGTTCTTTACGAGAACCTTCTGCAGGTTTTAATTCATGAAGTTTCATTTGGGCACCTCCTTATTGTTAAGAAAGATCAATTAAAGTTCTTTAACCGTGACAAGATGAGCAACTTTATTGATCATTCCACGGATAGCCGCGTTATCTTGTTGCTCAACAGTTTGGTTTGTTTTGCGTAGTCCAAGTGCTATGACTGTGTCACGTTGATCTTGTGAACGACCAATGACACTGCGAGTGAGGGTAATTTGTAATTTATTTGCCATTATATTTCCCCTCCTTAACCTAATATTTCTTCTACTGATTTACCACGTAGTTTTGCTACGTCTTCAGCACGTTTTAGTTGTTTTAATCCGTCCATAGTAGCACGAACCATATTAATAGGAGTGTTAGTTCCTAATGATTTAGAAAGAATATCTTGTACACCAGCTAATTCTAGTACAGCACGAACTGGTCCACCAGCGATAACTCCACAACCTTCAGCAGCAGGCTTTAAAAGAATTTCACCAGCACCGAAATGTCCAATTACTAAATGTGGAAGAGTTGTTCCAACCATTGGTACTTCGATTAAGTTCTTCTTTGCATCTTCAATTGCTTTACGGATCGCATCAGGTACCTCTTGTGCTTTACCAGTACCAAAACCAACGTGACCGTTTTTATCTCCAACTACTACAAGAGCAGAGAAACGGAAACGACGTCCACCTTTAACAACTTTAGCTACACGATTAACCGTAACTACGCGTTCTTCAAGTTCAAGTTTGTTTGGATCAATACGACGCATCTTTGTGTGTCCCTCCTTTGACTATTAAAATTGTAAGCCGTTTTCGCGAGCAGCGTCAGCTAATGCTTGAACGCGTCCGTGATATAGATATCCACCACGGTCAAACACGACAGCCGTAATACCTTTTTCTACCGCACGTTTAGCAACTAATTCTCCGACCTTTTGTGCTGCATCAACGTTCTTTGTAGATTCAAAAGTTAATTCTTTATCTAAAGTAGAAGCACTAGCAATAGTTACTCCGTTAACATCGTCAATAACTTGAGCATAAATGTGTTGATTTGAACGGAACACATTTAGACGAGGACGAGCTTCAGTACCGCTAAGTTTCGCACGAACACGAGCGTGTCTTTTCTTGCGAGTAGCGTTTTTATCAAGCTTCGTAATCATTTACGTCACTCCTTTCGTTTACTTATGCGGCATTACTTACCAGTTTTACCTTCTTTACGACGAACAAATTCGCCTTCGTAACGGATCCCTTTACCTTTATAAGGCTCTGGCGGACGAACATCACGAATGTTAGCTGCTAACGCACCAACACGTTCTTTGTCAGTACCACGGATTGTGATCTTTGTATTTGAAGGAACTTCGATTTCTAAGCCTGGTTCAGCTTCGAATTCTACCGGATGAGAGTAACCTACGTTTAATACAAGCTTGTTACCTTGCTTTTGAGCACGATATCCAACCCCGATTAACTCAAGGTTTCTAACGAAACCATTAGATACACCTTCAACCATGTTAGCGATAACGGCACGAGTTGTACCATGTAAAGCACGGTGTTCCTTAGCGTCAGATGGACGAGAAACAGTAATTACGTTCTCCTCAACCGCAACGGTAATTTCAGGGTTAAAAGTACGAGATAACTCACCTTTTGGCCCCTTCACTGTAACATTACCATTATCATTTGTTAATGTAACTCCTGTTGGAAGTTCAATTGGTTTTTTACCTATACGAGACATTTAGTGCACCTCCTATCATTTCAAAAAACTTTTACCAAACGTAAGCTAATACTTCTCCACCAGCTTGTTTAGCACGAGCTTCTTTATCTGTTAAAACACCTTGTGAAGTAGAAACTAGAGCGATACCAAGACCGTTAAGTACACGAGGTACTTCTGTTGATTTCGCATAAACACGTAATCCTGGCTTACTAATACGCTTCAAACCAGTAATAACACGCTCATTATTTGCACCGTATTTTAAGAAGATACGGATAATACCTTGTTTATTGTCTTCGATATATTCAACATCACGAACGAAACCTTCACGCTTAAGAATTTCAGCGATCTCTTTTTTCATGTTAGAAGCAGGTACTTCTAACTTCTCGTGACGCACCATATTCGCATTACGAATGCGAGTAAGCATATCTGCAATTGGATCTGTCATGACCATTTGTTTTTACCTCCTTCCCAGAATTGGGTTTTACCAGCTAGCTTTTTTCACACCAGGAATTTGTCCTTTGTATGCTAATTCACGGAAACAAATACGGCAAAGCTTAAATTTACGGTATACAGAGTGTGGACGTCCGCAACGCTCGCAACGTGTATACTCTTGAACCTTAAATTTCTGAGTGCGCTTTTGTTTCACAATCATTGACTTTTTAGCCACGATTTCGCCTCCCTCTATTTACTTTTGGAATGGCATTCCGATTTGCGTTAACAGTTCACGAGCTTCTTCATCAGTGTTAGCTGTAGTAACGATAACGATATCCATACCACGAACCTTGTTTACTTTATCGTAATCAATTTCAGGGAAGATCAATTGCTCTTTAACACCTAAAGTGTAGTTTCCACGTCCGTCGAATGCCTTTTTAGATACACCACGGAAGTCACGTACACGTGGTAGAGATACTGATACTAATTTATCAACAAACTCATACATGCGCTCGCCGCGAAGTGTTACTTTCGCTCCGATTGGCATACCTTCACGTAAACGGAAACCTGCGATTGATTTCTTTGCACGAGTTACAACTGGCTTTTGACCAGTGATAGTTGCTAGTTCTTCAACGGCAACATCTAATGCTTTTGCGTTTTGAACTGCATCACCAACACCCATGTTAATTACGATTTTGTCTAAAGCAGGAACTTGCATCACTGATTTATAGTTAAACTTGCTCATTAGAGCAGGAGTAATTTCGTTAATATACTTTTCTTTTAGGCGGTTCATCCATAGTACCTCCCTTCTTTATTGACTATTTATCAAGAACTTGACCAGATTTTTTTGCTACGCGCACTTTCTTACCATCAACTGTAGTATAACCAACACGTGTTGGTGTTCCAGTTTTAGGGTCGATAGGCATAACGTTTGATACATGGACAGGTGCCTCTTGGCTAATGATTCCGCCTTGCGGATTAGCTTGTGAAGGTTTTGAGTGTTTTTTCACCACGTTGATTCCTTCTACGAGTACACGACTCTGTTTAGGATAGGCTTCAAGGATTACTCCTGTTTTGCCTTTATCCTTACCGGAGATGACCATTACTTTGTCACCTTTTTTTACATGCATCTTGCGCACCTCCTTAAAGGCATAAATATTTATTATAGTACTTCTGGAGCTAAAGAAACGATTTTCATAAAGTTGCTATCGCGTAGTTCGCGGGCAACTGGGCCAAATATACGAGTTCCACGTGGGCTCTTGTCATCTTTGATGATTACACATGCGTTTTCATCGAACTTAATGTAAGTACCATCTTTACGACGTGCGCCGCTTTTAGTACGAACAATAACCGCCTTAACAACATCACCTTTTTTAACAACGCCACCTGGTGTTGCTTGTTTCACTGTACAAACAATAATGTCACCAATACCAGCTGTTTTACGGCCAGAACCACCTAGTACTTTAATAGTAAGAACTTCACGTGCACCAGAGTTGTCAGCAACCTTTAAACGACTTTCTTGTTGGATCATGTGTGTAACCTCCCTTCGGAATAATGCTTATCCGAACAATTAAATAATAACTGCTTTTTCTACAACTTCTACTAAACGGAATCGTTTTGTAGCTGAAAGTGGGCGTGTTTCCATTATACGAACCACGTCGCCTGCTTTTGCTTCGTTTTGCTCATCATGAGCTTTAAACTTTTTAGAGTACTTTACGCGCTTACCGTAAAGAGGATGCTTTTTGTATGTTTCTACAAGAACAGTGATCGTTTTATCCATCTTGTCAGAAACAACGCGTCCAGTATAAACTTTGCGTTGGTTGCGTTCACTCATTTGCGAACCTCCTCCCCAATTATCGATTGTTAACGCCGATTTCTCTTTCACGAATCACAGTTTTCATGCGAGCAATCGCTTTGCGCACTTCACGAATGCGAGCTGTATTTTCAAGTTGTCCAGTCGCTAACTGAAAGCGAAGGTTGAAAAGCTCTTCTTTTAATGATTTTACTTTTTGTTCAATTTCGGCAGTGGTAAGTTCTTTAATTTCATTAGCTCTCATTTGATTCACCACCAATTTCTTCACGTTTTACAAACTTACATTTTACAGGAAGTTTGTGTGCTGCTAGGCGCAATGCTTCACGAGCGATTTCTTCAGAAACACCTGCAACCTCAAACATAATTCTTCCAGGTTTTACAACCGCTACCCATCCTTCAGGTGCCCCTTTACCGGAACCCATCCGCACTTCTAGAGGCTTAGCTGTATATGATTTGTGAGGGAAAATTTTAATCCAAACTTTTCCTCCACGCTTCATGTAACGAGTCATCGCAATACGCGCAGCTTCGATCTGACGGTTAGTAATCCAAGAAGCTTCTGTAGCTTGTAAGCCGAATTCACCGAATGTTACTTCAGTGCCGCCCTTAGACTGACCGCGCATATTTCCGCGATGTACACGACGATATTTTACGCGTTTTGGTAATAACATATTATTTGCCTCCTTCCACAGTTTTCTTCTTCGTAGGAAGGACCTCGCCACGATAAATCCATACTTTTACGCCAAGTTTACCGTAAGTTGTATCTGCTTCAGCATGTGCATAATCGATATCTGCACGTAGAGTATGAAGTGGAACTGTTCCCTCGCTATAATGTTCTGAGCGAGCAATATCTGCTCCGCCTAAACGACCAGATACCATTGTTTTAATTCCTTTAGCGCCAGCACGCATTGCACGTTGAATAACTTGCTTTTGTGCACGACGGAAAGAAACACGATTTTCTAATTGACGAGCGATATTTTCTGCAACTAATAGTGCATCCATATCTGCTTTTTTGATTTCAAGAATGTTTATGTGTACACGCTTGCCAGTTAGTTCGTTAAGTGCTTTACGAAGTGCTTCCACTTCAGTACCGCCTTTTCCGATAACCATACCAGGCTTCGCAGTGTGAATAGTAACATTTACACGGTTTGCAGCACGCTCAATTTCAACTTTAGAAACTGAAGCATCTTTCAAACGCTTTGTGATGTACTGACGAATTTTGATGTCTTCGTGCAAAAGATCAGCATAGTCTTTACCAGCGTACCATTTGGATTCCCAATCACGGATGATCCCGATACGCAAACCGACTGGATTTACTTTTTGACCCACAGCTTATCCCTCCTTCTTTTCTGATAAAACGATAGTGATATGGCTAGTACGTTTGTTGATTTGGCTAGCACGGCCCATTGCGCGCGGACGGAATCTCTTTAAAGTCGGTCCTTCGTCAACGAATGCTTGTGAAATCACTAAACTATTTACATTCATTTCATAATTGTGCTCAGCGTTAGCCAATGCGGATTTTAATACTTTTTCCACGATTGGAGAAGCTGCTTTAGGTGTTAGGTTTAAAATTGCTACCGCTTCACCAACTTGCTTACCTCGAATTAAGTCAACCACTAAACGTGCCTTACGAGGAGCAATACGAACTGTTCTTGCAACAGCTTTAGCTTGCATGAAAATGCCTCCTCTCATTAGCGTCTTGTTTTCTTGTCATCATTACCATGGCCTTTGTAAGTACGAGATGGAGCGAATTCTCCAAGCTTGTGACCTACCATGTCTTCAGTAACGTATACTGGCACATGTTTACGACCATCATAAACCGCGATTGTATGGCCGATAAATTGTGGGAAGATCGTAGAACGGCGTGACCAAGTTTTTACAACTTGTTTGCCTTCAGTTTCATTTAACTTTTCGATCTTAACCATTAAATGGTCATCAACAAATGGTCCTTTTTTCAAACTGCGACCCATGATAGTACCTCCCTTCGTGACTGTTCTACGGTTCTTAGCGCGAACCGTAGGATAATCACGTTATTTTTTACGACGACGTACGATGAACTTGTCGGATTTATTCTTCTTCTTACGAGTTTTGAATCCAAGAGTTGGTTTACCCCAAGGAGACATTGGAGATTTACGTCCGATTGGTGATTTACCTTCCCCACCACCGTGTGGGTGATCGTTAGGGTTCATTACAGATCCACGTACAGTTGGGCGTTTACCTAACCAACGACTACGACCTGCTTTACCAATTTTAATTAATTCGTGTTGTTCGTTACCAACTTGACCTACAGTAGCACGACAAGTAGCAAGAATCATACGAACCTCACCAGAATTTAAACGAACTAGAACGTACTTTCCTTCTTTACCAAGAACCTGTGCAGAAGTACCAGCAGAACGAACTAATTGTCCACCTTTACCTGGTTTTAATTCAATATTGTGGACAACAGTACCCACTGGAATGTTCACTAATGGTAAAGCATTACCTACTTTAATATCAGCATCTGGACCTGACATTACTTCAGTTCCAACTACTAAATTTTTAGGAGCTAGGATATAACGCTTTTCTCCATCAACATAATTAATTAGTGCAATATTTGCAGAACGGTTTGGATCATACTCAACTGTAGCAACGCGTCCTGGAATGCCATCTTTATCACGTTTAAAATCAATGATACGGTATTGACGCTTATGGCCTCCACCTTGATGACGAACAGTTAACTTACCTTGATTATTACGGCCACCTTTTCTCTTAACAGGTGCTAATAAAGATTTTTCTGGTGTGCTAGTTGTGATTTCTGCGAAATCAGAAGTAGTCATACCACGACGACCGTTGGAGGTAGGTTTGTACTTTTTAATCGCCATTCTATTTCCCTCCTCTTCTAGTGAATGTATTATGCTTCAAAGAATTCGATTTCTTTGCTATCAGCAGTTAATTTTACGATTGCTTTTCGGCGTTTGTTAGTGTATCCGCCAAATTTACCCATACGCTTGAATTTACCTTTATAGTTCATGATGTTTACTTTCTCAACATCAACGCCAAAGATTGTTTCAACAGCATCTTTAACTTGAGTTTTGTTAGCTTTCACATCAACTTCAAACGTATATTTCTTTTCAGTCATTAAATCAGTCGAGCGTTCAGTGATTACGGGGCGCTTAATGATATCGCGTGCATCCATTATGCAAGCACCTCCTCTACTTTTTCAACTGCAGCTTTCGTCATGATTAATTGATCATGATTTAAAACATCTAAAACATTAATGCCATTTGCAGTTACTACAGTAACACCTGGGATGTTACGAGCAGATAATGCAACATTCTCATCTAAATCTGCAGTTACGATTAAAGCTTTTTTCTCAATTGAAAGCCCCTTTAATACTGAAGCAAATTCTTTTGTTTTTGGTGCCTCGAATGCTAAGTTGTCTAATACCATTACGTTTTCTGCTAAGACTTTTGAAGATAAAGCAGATTTAATTGCTAAACGACGAACTTTCTTCGGTAACTTGTAGCTATAGCTACGTGGTGTTGGACCGAATACGATTCCACCTCCACGCCATTGTGGTGAACGGATAGAACCTTGACGTGCACGACCAGTTCCTTTTTGTTTCCATGGTTTACGACCACCACCACGTACTTCTGAACGGCCTTTTACTTTATGATTTCCTTGACGTAATGATGCTCTTTGCATAACAACCGCTTCAAAAAGAACATGGTTATTAGGCTCGATACCAAATACGGAATCATTTAATTCGATTTCGCCAACTTGACTACCTGTTTGGCTAAATAATGCTACTTTCGGCATTTCGTTTTTCCTCCTTTCTTTGGAAAGTTATTATGCTTTTACCGCACCTTTAACTTGAACTAATCCTTTTCTAGGTCCTGGAACATTTCCTTTTACTAATAAAAGGTTACGTTCAACATCAACCTTAACGATTTCAAGGTTTTGTACAGTTACTTGTTCTCCACCCATGCGGCCAGCTAATTTCTTACCTTTGAATACGCGGTTTGGAGCTACAGGTCCCATTGAACCTGGACGACGGTGGTAACGAGATCCGTGGGCCATTGGTCCACGAGATTGTCCGTGGCGTTTGATAACACCTTGGAATCCTTTACCTTTTGAAACTCCTGTTACATCTACGATATCGCCTGTAGCGAAAATTTCAACTTTGACTTCCTGACCAACCTCATATGCTGCTAAGCCTTCTCCGCGAAATTCTTTAACGAAGCGCTTAGGAGCAGTGTTAGCTTTAGTAGCATGGCCTTTTTCTGGCTTATTAGATACCTTTTCACGTTTAGTTTCAAATCCTACTTGAACTGCTACATATCCATCAACTTCAGTTGTTTTCTTTTGTAGAACAACGTTATCAGCTGCTTCAATTACAGTTACTGGGATAAGATCTCCGTTATCAGCAAACACTTGAGTCATACCAATTTTTCTTCCTAAGATTCCTTTGGTCATTAGTCACACCTCCTGTTTTCTCTTATATATTTCATTATAATTTAATTTCGATATCTACACCTGACGGTAAGTCTAAACGCATTAATGAATCAACTGTTTGTGGAGTTGGATTCACGATATCAATTAGACGTTTGTGAGTACGCATCTCGAATTGTTCACGAGAATCTTTGTACTTATGAACCGCACGAAGAATTGTATAAATTGACTTCTCAGTCGGTAATGGAATCGGGCCAGATACAGCCGCACCAGAACGTTTTGCAGTTTCTACAATCTTCTCAGCTGATTGATCTAGAATTCTATGATCATACGCCTTTAAACGGATACGAATTTTTTGTTTTGCCATTACTTTCCCTCCTTTTCGCCTATTTTACTATAGACATTCTCAGTGAAAATTTCCCACACACTCGCCATGGCAAAGCGGCCGGGTGTGTCAGCAACCTTCCACATCATCGCAGTCAAAGACCAACATTGTCTATTATACATAAAACATAAATCAATTGCAACAATTAATTTGATATTAATATTACAAACTTATGTTTCGCACTTTTTCTATTATATCTACTCATTTACACAAATTCAATAGAAGAATGGAATCGCCAAAAATTACAATTATTTTGATAGGTTTTTGCTGGCGTTTTAGGGAGCGATTATTATATAGAAGAAACTCGGATAATATTGTAATTTTGTTCATTGTTTTTTGTAGTTTTGAGTGGCTTTGTAGATGAATTTTGAGTGTTATTGTTGTAGGTTAGAACAATATTGGACCATTGATTGACATTTGATCAGGATTTCTTTTGGTTTTTCCTTCAACTCCCTTGTGAAGGACATTTCACTCTCTTTTTCTGCTTGATTTGTCCTTCATCTACCCTATGAAGGACATTTCACTCTAATCTCCACTAGCTTTGCCCTTCAAAAAACCCTCACGATACTCCCCCTATAAAAATGCACAAAAAAAGCAGATGGCGTCCCATCTGCTTTTTTATATATAACTAATAATTACTCAGTGATAGAAGCAACTACGCCAGCGCCTACTGTACGTCCACCTTCACGGATTGAGAACTTTGTTCCTTCTTCAACAGCAACAGGAGCAATTAGTTCAACAGTCATTTCGATGTTGTCACCAGGCATAACCATTTCAACGCCTTCTGGAAGATTACAGATTCCAGTAATATCAGAAGTACGGAAATAGAATTGTGGACGGTAGTTAGTGAAGAATGGAGTATGACGTCCACCTTCTTCTTTAGATAAAACATAAACCTCAGCTTTGAACTTTGTGTGAGGAGTGATTGATTTTGGCTTAGCTAATACTTGACCACGTTCGATTTCTTCACGAGAAACCCCACGAAGAAGTGCACCGATGTTATCACCAGCTTCTGCATAATCAAGAAGCTTACGGAACATTTCTACACCTGTAACAGTAGTAGATTTTGGCTCTTCAGTGAAACCTACGATTTCAACTACGTCTCCAACTTTAACTACTCCACGCTCAACGCGTCCAGTAGCAACTGTTCCACGACCAGTGATTGAGAATACATCCTCAACAGGCATCATGAATGGCTTTTCAGTATCACGAGCTGGAGTTGGGATATACTCATCAACAGCGTTCATTAATTCAACAACTTTTTCTTCCCATTCAGCTTCGCCTTCTAATGCTTTAAGAGCTGAACCTTTGATTACTGGAATGTCGTCGCCAGGGAATTCATATTCTGATAATAGATCACGAATTTCCATTTCAACTAATTCAAGAAGCTCTTCATCGTCAACCATGTCACACTTGTTCATGAATACTACAAGGTGAGGTACACCTACTTGACGAGATAAAAGGATGTGCTCACGAGTTTGTGGCATTGGACCGTCAGTTGCAGATACAACTAGGATACCGCCGTCCATTTGAGCAGCACCAGTGATCATGTTTTTAACATAGTCAGCATGTCCTGGGCAGTCAACGTGTGCATAGTGGCGAGTTTCTGTTTGATACTCAACGTGAGAAGTATTAATTGTGATTCCACGTTCTTTTTCTTCTGGAGCTCCGTCAATTTGGTCATAACTTCTAGCTTCTGCACCACCAGCTTTTGCAAGTACTGATGTGATAGCAGCAGTTAAAGTTGTTTTACCATGGTCAACGTGACCGATAGTTCCGATATTTACGTGTGGCTTTGAGCGATCGAATTTAGCTTTACCCATTAGGAAAATCCTCCTTTAAATTTTAAGGTTTTATATATTTATGTAAGCAAGAAAAAGGGTTGTCCTTCTTCTTGCTTCATAGCTTACATTAGTAGTTATACTTTAAAGGTGATTGAAAATCAATTATTCACCTTTATTTTTTTTAATGATTTCTTCAGAGATTGATTTTGGAACTTCTTCGTAGTGATCGAAGTGCATGGAGAATACTCCACGACCTTGTGTACTTGAACGAAGAGATGTTGCATAACCAAACATTTCTGAAAGTGGAACCATTGCACGAACTACTTGCGCATTACCACGAGCGTCCATACCTTCAACGCGTCCACGACGTGCTGTGATTTGGCCCATAATATCCCCTAAGTATTCTTCTGGGACAATTACTTCGACTCTCATAACCGGCTCTAAGATTACTGGGCTACATTTAGAAGCAGCATTCTTAAGCGCCATTGAAGCAGCGATTTTAAACGCCATTTCAGAGGAGTCAACATCATGGTAAGATCCATCAAATAGACGAGCTTTAATATCAACTAGTGGATAACCAGCAAGTACTCCACGATCAAGTGCGTCTACAAGACCAGCTTGAACTGCAGGAATATATTCACGAGGTACTACTCCACCGACGATACCGTTAACGAATTCGAAGCCTTTACCTTCATCATTTGGAGAGAATTCGATCCAAACATGTCCGTATTGTCCGCGTCCACCTGATTGACGAGCAAACTTTCCTTCTACAGAAGCAGAAGCACGGAAAGTTTCACGATAAGCAACCTGTGGAGCACCAACATTAGCTTCCACCTTGAATTCACGACGCATACGGTCAACAATGATATCTAAGTGAAGTTCACCCATACCAGCGATGATTGTTTGTCCAGTTTCCTGGTCTGTATGTGCACGGAAAGAAGGATCTTCTTCTTGAAGCTTTTGTAAAGCAGTAGACATTTTGTCTTGGTCTGCTTTTGATTTTGGTTCAACAGAAAGCTGAATTACAGGCTCTGGGAAAATCATTGATTCTAAGATTACAAGGTTCTTATCATCACATAATGTATCACCAGTAGTCGTATCTTTCAGACCAACTGCTGCAGCAATGTCACCAGCATAAACCTTTGAGATTTCTTGACGGCTATTTGCATGCATTTGCAGAATACGTCCTACACGCTCACGCTTACCCTTTGTAGAGTTTTGAACATATGATCCAGACTCTAAAGTACCAGAGTAAACACGGAAGAACGTTAATTTACCAACATAAGGGTCTGTCATAACTTTGAATGCAAGAGCTGAGAATGGCTCACTGTCATCTGAATGACGTTCTACTTCTTCATCTGAATCCGGTAGAATACCTTTAATTGCAGGTACATCTAATGGAGATGGAAGATAGTCGATTACTGCATCTAGCATTAATTGAACACCTTTGTTTTTGAATGCTGATCCACAAATTACTGGGTAGAATTCAACGTTAGTAGTACCTTTACGAATAGCAGCTTTAATCTCTTCGATAGTAAGCTCTTCTCCACCTAAGTACTTCTCCATTAATTCTTCATCTAATTCAGCAACAGCTTCTACTAATTTTTCACGCCATTCTAATGCTAAGTCCATGTACTCAGCAGGAATTTCACCTACTTGAATATCTGTACCTAAGTCATTTGAATAGAATGTAGCTTTCATTTCAACTAAATCAATAATTCCTGAGAATTGGTCTTCAGCACCGATTGGTAACTGAATTGGATGAGCGTTAGCTTGTAAACGGTCATGAATTGTTCTAACCGAATACAAGAAATCCGCGCCGATTTTGTCCATTTTGTTAACGAATACTACACGTGGTACACCGTAAGTTGTTGCTTGACGCCAAACTGTTTCAGTTTGAGGTTCAACACCAGACTGTGCATCAAGTACAGCAACCGCTCCATCAAGTACACGTAGGGAACGCTCAACTTCAATTGTGAAGTCTACGTGTCCTGGAGTATCAATGATGTTTACGCGATGGCCTTTCCAAGAAGCAGTTGTTGCAGCAGAAGTGATTGTAATTCCGCGCTCTTGTTCTTGCTCCATCCAGTCCATTTGAGAAGCACCTTCATGTGTTTCACCAATTTTGTGGATTTTACCAGTGTAATAAAGTACACGCTCAGTAGTAGTCGTTTTACCAGCATCAATATGAGCCATGATACCGATATTACGAGTATTTAATAAGGAGAACTCTCTTGCCATTGGGTATTTCTCCTTCCTAATAAGGATAGTATAGTTTTGAAGGTTATTCTACCAACGATAGTGAGCAAACGCTTTGTTCGCTTCAGCCATCTTGTGTGTATCTTCGCGTTTCTTAACAGATGCACCAGAGTTGTTAGCTGCATCAAGAATCTCATGTGCTAAACGCTCTTCCATTGTTTTTTCTCCGCGTTTACGAGAATAGTTTACTAACCAACGAAGACCAAGTGTTGTACGACGGTCTGGACGCACCTCAACTGGTACTTGGTAGTTTGCTCCACCTACACGGCGTGCTCTTACCTCTAGTACTGGCATGATGTTCTTAAGTGCTTGGTCAAAAACTTCCATTGGTTCTTTGCCCGTGCGTTCACGGATAATTTCAAATGATGAATAAAGAATAGCTTGAGACTTACCTCTTTTACCGTCTACCATCATTTTGTTAATTAAGCGAGTAACTAACTTTGAATTGTATAACGGATCTGGTAAAACGTCTCTTTTTGCTACAGGACCTTTACGTGGCATTTTATTTCCTCCTTTCAATGTTGCTTTATCTATTTACGTTTTATTTATTATTTCTTTGGAGCTTTAGGTCTCTTAGTTCCGTATTTAGAACGACCTTGCATACGGTTGTTAACACCAGCTGTATCAAGTGCACCACGAACGATGTGATAACGTACCCCCGGTAAGTCTTTTACACGTCCACCGCGGATTAATACTACGCTGTGTTCTTGTAAATTGTGACCAATACCAGGAATATAAGCAGTTACCTCAATTCCATTTGTTAAACGAACACGAGCATATTTACGTAATGCTGAGTTCGGTTTCTTTGGTGTCATTGTACCAACACGAGTACATACACCACGTTTTTGAGGTGAAGATAAATTCGTTTGAGACTTTCTGAAGCTGTTATAACCTTTATTTAGCGCAGGTGATTTTGACTTTTCCTCGATAGATTTACGAGGCTTGCGCACTAATTGATTAATAGTAGGCATTTGTTTTTCCTCCCTTCACTTTTTTGTAAGCCCACACATCCAGGTGGTTCATTTTAAAGCAAAAAACAAAGTTCTTGATGACATTCAATCAACAAAAACAGTTTTTAATAAAGTATGGCAACAGCTGCAGCAGCAACTTCGATTCCACAAGCTTTGCCGAGCTTTTTCATCGAATCTACGTAAGAAATAGGAACTTGAACATCATTAGCAGCTTGCAACACTTTTGATGTGACTTTCGAGTCTGCATCAGAAGCAACTACCAAGTGTTTTACTTTCCCTTCCTTCAAGGCTTTCACTGTTTGCTTAGTTCCGACAATAACTTCTTTTGCCTGTAATACTTTTTCATAAGACATTATGACATCCTCCAAAGTATCAGGTGAATTGGAACACCTTTGCTATATTATCATTTGTAAAAACTATTGTCAACTACATTTATTTTTTTTCATAACACGGTACTTGTGATTGAACACAGGTACCGTGTTATTTTTATTAAAGATTATTCAACTAAAAGTGGCTCTTCAGGAGTTTCACTCTTTAAATAAGATTCTGCTTTACGGTAACGTTGCATTCCAGTACCAGCTGGAACTAGTTTACCGATAATAACATTTTCTTTTAGTCCTAGTAATTCATCACGTTTACCTTTAATTGCAGCATCAGTCAGAACACGTGTTGTTTCTTGGAATGAAGCAGCAGATAAGAAGGAATCTGTTTCAAGTGATGCTTTTGTAATACCTAGTAGAACAGGACGACAAGTTGCTGGAAGATTTCCTTTTAGTAAAGCTTTTTCATTGGCATCTGTAAATTGGTGGATATCTAGTAATGATCCTGGTAAAACATCTGTTTCACCGGCATCGATTACACGAACTTTACGAAGCATTTGGCGTACCATTACTTCAACGTGCTTATCTCCAATTTCTACCCCTTGCATACGGTATACTTTTTGTACTTCACGTAATAAGTACTCTTGGACAGAGCCTACGTCTTTTACCTTTAATAATTCCTTCGGATCGATAGAACCCTCTGTAAGTTCTCCACCTCGAAGGACGTTATCACCGACAGCCACTTTAAGGCGAGCGGTATAAGGAGCATTGTACGTACGTGTTTCTATCTCACCTTGAACGGTGATTTCATGTTGACGGTCTTTACCTTCACCAATCGAAACGACAACACCATTAAGTTCAGAGATAACTGCTTGCCCTTTAGGATTACGTGCTTCAAATAGCTCTTGGATACGAGGTAAACCTTGAGTGATATCGTCTCCTGCAACCCCACCTGTATGGAAAGTACGCATTGTTAACTGTGTACCTGGTTCCCCAATGGATTGTGCAGCGATAATACCAACCGCTTCACCTACTTCAACTTCTTGACCAGTTGCTAAATTGCGACCGTAACATTTTTTACAAACACCATGACGAGTGTTACAAGTAAAGGCTGAACGGATATTTACCGTTTCAATACCTGATGTTACGATTTCTTTTGCAATATCTTCAGTGATTAAATCATTTTCTGCAACTAACACTTGTTTCGTTTCTGGATGTTTAATTGACTTACGTGCATATCGACCAATTAAACGCTCTTCTAAAGGCTCGATAATTTCTGTACCGTCTCTTAGAGCACTCACTAACAATCCACGGTCAGTTCCACAATCATCATCACGAACAATTACATCTTGGGCAACATCAACAAGACGTCTAGTTAAGTAACCTGAGTCAGCCGTTTTTAGCGCTGTATCCGCAAGACCTTTACGAGCACCATGCGTGGAAATGAAGTATTCAAGAACCGTCAGACCTTCACGGAAAGACGATTTAATTGGTAATTCAATGATACGTCCTGCCGGGTTGGCCATAAGTCCACGCATACCCGCAAGCTGAGTGAAGTTTGAAGCATTACCACGAGCTCCTGAGTCACTCATCATGAAGATTGGGTTCGTTTTACTTAGAGACTTCATTAATTTACCTTGAATGTTATCCTTCGCCTGCGACCAAATCGAAATAACACGATCATAACGCTCATCTTCAGTAATTAGACCACGTCTAAATTGCTTTAATACATTGTCTACCTTCGTTTGAGCTTCCGTTAAAATTTCTTGCTTTTCCCCTAATACCACGATATCTGAAACCCCTACTGTGATACCAGCCTTAGAGGAATACTTGAATCCTAGGTCCTTCATACGGTCAAGCATTTTTGACGTTTCAGTAATTTTAAAACGTTTAAAGACTTCGGCGATGATGTTTCCAAGGATTTTCTTTTTAAACGGATCAACTAACGGCATTTCCTTAATTAACGCCAAAACATTGGCACCTTTTTCAACAAAATATTTCGAAGGAGTTTCAACTTCTAGGTTATTTTGTGTTGGTTCATTAATGTAAGGGAATGATTTAGGTAAAATTTCATTAAAAATCAACTTACCAACTGTTGTTAATAACAATTTCTGGTTCTGCTCTTCATTGAACGTTTCGTTATTAAGTGATCCTGCATGGACCGCTACACGAGTATGAAGATGAACATAACCATTTTGATAAGCAATTAGCGCTTCATTTGTATCTTTAAAGATCATCCCTTCACCAATAGCATCTTCTCTTTCCAGTGTTAAGTAGTAGTTACCTAATACCATATCCTGCGAAGGAGTTACTACTGGCTTACCATCTTTAGGGTTCAAGATGTTTTGAGCAGCAAGCATTAGTAAACGAGCCTCTGCTTGTGCTTCAGCTGAAAGTGGAACGTGAACAGCCATTTGGTCTCCGTCAAAGTCGGCGTTATACGCTGTACAAACTAATGGATGCAAACGAATGGCACGACCCTCAACAAGTGTCGGTTCAAACGCTTGGATACCCAATCTGTGTAGTGTTGGAGCACGGTTTAATAGAACAGGATGCTCCTTAATAACATCTTCTAAAACATCCCAAACATCTGATGAAACTCTTTCAATCTTTCGTTTAGCTGATTTAATATTATGAGCTAATCCTTTTTCCACTAACTCTTTCATTACAAATGGTTTAAATAGCTCTAACGCCATTTCTTTCGGTAGACCACATTGATACATCTTTAAGTTCGGACCAACTACGATTACGGAACGACCAGAGTAGTCGACACGTTTTCCTAGTAAGTTTTGACGGAAACGTCCTTGTTTTCCTTTTAACATATGAGAAAGCGATTTTAATGGACGATTACCTGGTCCAGTTACCGGACGGCCACGACGACCATTATCGATTAAAGCATCTACTGCTTCTTGAAGCATACGCTTTTCATTTTGAACAATGATGCTAGGTGCTCCCAAATCTAATAAACGTTTTAATCGATTGTTACGGTTAATAACACGACGATATAGATCGTTTAAGTCAGATGTAGCGAAACGACCACCATCTAGTTGAACCATCGGGCGCAATTCAGGCGGGATCACAGGAAGTACATCTAAAATCATCCATGAAGGCTCATTTCCAGAATTACGGAAAGCTTCAAGTACTTCTAATCGTTTAATCGCACGAGTTCTACGTTGACCTTGAGCTGTCTTTAATTCTTCTTTTAAAGCACCGACATCTTTTTGAAGGTCTATATCTTGTAAAAGTTTCTTAATCGCTTCAGCTCCCATTGCCGCTTGGAACTTACTACCATATTTATCACGATAAGCACGATATTCTTTTTCAGATAACAACTGCTTCTTCTCAAGAGGTGTGTCTCCGATTTCAGTTACCACATATGATGCAAAGTAGATGACTTCTTCAAGAGCACGAGGGGACATATCTAACACTAGCCCCATACGGCTTGGAATACCTTTGAAATACCAGATATGTGATACTGGAGCAGCTAATTCAATATGCCCCATTCGTTCACGACGTACTTTTGCACGAGTTACTTCAACACCACAACGGTCACAAACAACGCCTTTATAGCGTACTCGCTTATACTTTCCACAATGACATTCCCAGTCCTTAGTAGGACCAAAAATACGTTCACAGAAGAGGCCGTCTTTTTCTGGTTTTAATGTACGATAATTGATCGTTTCTGGTTTCTTAACCTCACCAAAAGACCAAGAACGAATCTTGTCTGGCGAAGCTAAACCAATCTTCATATATTCAAAATTATTAACATCTATCAAGGGGCTACCTCCCTTTCGATCTACATATACCGTAATGGCAATTAATCAGAGCCAATCAAAGAATTGAAGCTCTTTAATTGGCATCTGTTAAATAATTTATAGTTAATCCTTAATGCTTACAGGTTCCACTTCTAGTTCTGGAGCGATTGTAAATGACTCTGCCTGTTGCATATCATCGTCATCCTCTGTATCTCTCATTTCGATTTCTTCATCGTTACTTGAAAGGATTTTAACATCCATTCCTAAACTTTGAAGTTCTTTAATTAATACTTTAAATGACTCAGGTACACCTGGTTCAGGAACATTTTCACCTTTAACAATTGCTTCATACGTTTTTACACGTCCAACAACGTCATCCGATTTAACCGTTAAGATTTCTTGTAAAGTATAGGCAGCTCCATAAGCTTCAAGTGCCCATACCTCCATCTCACCAAAACGTTGTCCACCGAACTGGGCTTTACCACCAAGTGGTTGTTGCGTAACAAGTGAGTAAGGTCCAGTCGAACGAGCATGAAGCTTATCATCAACCATGTGGGCAAGTTTAATCATATACATAACCCCTACGGATACACGGTTATCAAACGGTTCTCCAGTACGACCATCATATAGAACAGTCTTAGCGTCTCTCGCCATTCCTGCTTCTTCAATCGTTTCCCAAACATCATCCTCAGTGGCTCCGTCAAATACAGGAGAGGCAACATGAATGTTTAGGTATCTTGCCGCCATTCCAAGATGAAGTTCTAACACCTGACCAATGTTCATACGTGATGGTACCCCTAATGGGTTTAACATGATATCAATCGGTGTTCCATCTGGTAAGTAAGGCATATCCTCTTCAGGTAAGATACGAGAGATAACCCCCTTATTTCCATGTCGTCCGGCCATCTTATCTCCTTCAGAGATTTTACGTTTCTGAACGATATAAGCACGAACGAGTTGGTTTACTCCAGGTGGTAGTTCATCTCCATCTTCACGGTTAAAGACTTTGACATCTAAAACGATACCGCCACCACCATTTGGTACGCGCAGAGATGTATCGCGAACTTCACGAGCCTTTTCACCAAAAATGGCATGTAACAGACGTTCTTCTGCTGTTAGCTCTGTTACTCCTTTAGGTGTAACTTTTCCAACTAATAGATCTCCGTCTTTAACTTCTGCACCTACACGGATAATTCCACGCTCATCTAAATTACGAAGAGCATCTTCACCAACGTTTGGAATATCACGAGTGATTTCTTCTGGCCCTAGTTTTGTATCACGAGACTCTGATTCATATTCTTCAATATGAATAGAAGTGTATACGTCATCCTTAACTAGACGTTCACTCATAATGATGGCATCCTCGTAGTTATAACCATCCCAGTTGATGAAACCAATAAGCACGTTACGGCCTAATGCTAATTCTCCTAATTCCATAGAAGGTCCATCTGCTAGTATTTCGCCTCTAGTTACATGATTTCCAACAGCAACTATCGGTCTTTGATTATAGCAAGTACCTTGATTGGAACGAATAAATTTAAGTAACTTATATTTATCTAGGTCACCTTTAACCTCTTGACCATCAATTTCCTTCACACGACGAACCCATACTTCACGTGATTCAACATGTTCAACAACACCATCATGTTTACAGATAACAGCAGCACCAGAGTCTTTACCAGAAACATATTCCATTCCTGTTCCTACTCGTGGAGCTTCCGGTTGCATTAGAGGTACTGCCTGACGTTGCATGTTCGCTCCCATTAGGGCACGGTTTGAGTCATCATTCTCTAAGAACGGGATACAAGCTGTTGCAGCAGATACAACCTGCTTTGGCGATACGTCCATATAGTCAATACGATCACGGTTAACAACTACGTTTTCATCACGGAAACGTGCTACAACATCTGAATCTAAGAATGAACCGTCATCACCAAGAAGAGAATTCGCTTGGGCTACTACATAGTTATCCTGCTCATCAGCTGTTAAATAGTCGATTCGAGCCGTAACTTTACCCGTTTCAGGGTCAACCCGACGATAAGGAGTTTCGATAAAGCCAAATCGATTTACTTTTGCATATGATGATAAAGAGTTAATTAATCCAATGTTCGGTCCCTCAGGAGTTTCAATCGGACACATACGACCATAGTGTGAATAGTGAACGTCACGCACTTCAAATCCAGCACGTTCACGTGTTAATCCACCAGGTCCTAATGCAGATAAACGACGTTTATGTGTCAACTCAGCTAATGGATTCGTTTGGTCCATGAACTGAGATAACTGAGAGCTTCCGAAAAACTCTTTAATAGAAGCAATAACAGGACGAATATTAATTAATTGCTGCGGTGTAATCGTAGCTGTATCCTGTATCGACATTCTTTCTCTAACTACACGCTCCATACGAGATAAACCAATACGGAATTGATTCTGTAATAATTCACCTACTGAACGTAAACGACGGTTACCTAGATGATCGATATCATCTGTGTCACCAACGCCATGTAATAGATTAAAGAAGTAACTAATAGATGCCATGATATCAGCAGGAGTAATATTTTTCACTTGTTCCTGGATATATGCATTACCAATAACATTAATTTCCTTCTCACTATCATCGTGTGGTGCATATATTTTAATCGATTGTAATGTAACATCCTCTTGAATAACTCCACCTACTGGTTGAGTAGTCTTATAACCAATATGGTTATTCTCTAAGTATGGTAGAACCTTATCAAGTGTACGTCTATCTAGAACTGTACCCTTTTCAACAATAATTTCGCCTGTTTCAGGATCTACTAGAGTTTCAGCCACACGTTGACCAAACAAACGATTTTTTATATGAAGCTTCTTATTAATTTTATAACGTCCAACACTTGCTAAGTCATAACGCTTAGGATCGAAAAATCTAGATACTAATAGGCTTTTCGCATTTTCAACAGTAGGTGGCTCACCTGGGCGAAGACGCTCATAAATTTCTAATAGAGCTTTTTCAGTGCTTTCTGTATTGTCTTTATCAAGAGTATTACGAAGATATTCGTTATCTCCTAACAATTCAGTGATTTCCTGATCAGAGCCGAACCCTAAAGCACGCAAAAGAACCGTAACGGGCAGTTTCCGAGTACGATCGATCCGAACATATACTACATCTTTCGCATCTGTTTCATATTCAAGCCATGCCCCACGGTTAGGAATAACCGTAGCAGAATATCCTCTTTTGCCGTTTTTATCAACCTTCCCACTGAAATAAACACTCGGTGAACGAACTAGCTGAGATACGATTACACGTTCAGCTCCATTGATCACGAATGTACCTGTTTCAGTCATCAGAGGGAAATCTCCCATGAAAACATCCTGGTCTTTTACTTCACCAGTTTCTTTGTTGATAAGACGTACTTTCACGCGCAAAGGCGCTGAATATGTTACATCTCGTTCTTTTGATTCCGCAACGGAATATTTCGGTTCGCCAAGACTGTAATCAATAAATTCAAGCGATAGATTACCCGTAAAGTCTTCAATTGGTGAAATATCCTGAAACATTTCACGTAAACCCTCATCAAGAAACCACTGATAAGAAGAGGTTTGGATTTCAATTAAATTAGGTAATTCTAAAACTTCACTGATTCGCGCATAACTTCTACGTTGGCGGTGCCGTCCATACTGAACTAGTTGACCTGTCAACTGATTCACCCCTCAAATTAAGCGTTATAGTTACATCTATTAAATCTCATTAATGCATGATATAATAGCATCAATAAGACAAAAAGAAAAAGGGTTTTTAAGCTAAAAAACCACATTTCCACATTTACACTATTATTTTATTAGCATACCCGTTCAATTCCATAATTATACAAAGTTTGTTTAATTTAGAATTTATACAGAGTATACTATGTTGGCATTTTATAATATTAACATAGGGCATAAACTTACGTCAAATGTTTTGTAGCCTTTATGATGAAGTAACCCTTCTTCTTTTCAACTACCTCAACTTCTGCAAAAATCCCCTTGAGTAGCTCAATCGCTGAAGGTGCACCTTGTTTCTTTTGAATAACAACCCACAATTCTCCACCAGCTTGCAAATGATTAAAACTATCCTCTAAAATTGTATGTACAATTTTCTTACCCGCGCGTATTGGTGGGTTTGTTAGAATGGCTATAAAATCATTTTTGGCAACACGATCAAGACAACTACTTTCATAGATTGCAACATTATGGATTTGATTTAATTGAGCATTTTCTGCCGCTAAGTTTAATGCTCTCTCGTTGACATCAACCATATGTACAGTCCGGCTAGAATCTCCCTTCGCAAGCGAAAGACCAATCGGCCCATAACCACAGCCTACATCTAAGAAATCCCCATTACTATTCGGAAATTCAAATGTTTCAATTAATAACTTCGAACCGAAATCCACTTCACCTTTCGAGAAAACACCATTATCAGTCTTAAACTGCATCGATTGTTCCCTTAGCGTAAAGTTTAAAAATTTCGGTGCGCTTTCAACACTTTGTTCTTTGGAATAATAGTGTTCATTCATACATCGTCACCTCCAGAGGTGAAATAGAAGAGATATGAGAAATTTAATATAGAGGAAAAAAGCCCGCTATATTAAGCGAGCTTTTTTTTAATTGGATTACTTAACTTCAACGTTAGCTCCAACTTCATCAAGTTTAGCTTTGATTTCTTCAGCTTCTTCTTTAGAAACGCCTTCTTTGATAGCTTTTGGAGTGTTATCAACAAGGTCTTTTGCTTCTTTAAGTCCAAGGCCAGTAATTTCACGTACAACTTTAATAACCTTGATTTTTTGATCGCCAGCGCTAGCTAGGATTACATCAAATTCAGTTTGCTCTTCAACAGCAGCTACAGCAGCGCCACCCATTGCTACAGGAGCAGCAGCAGTTACACCGAATTCTTCTTCGATTGCTTTTACTAGGTCGTTTAATTCTAAAACAGTCATAGATTTAACTGCTTCAATGATTTGTTCTTTAGTCATGATTTGTTTCCTCCTTATATGTTGTTTTATATCGTTAGTGCAGGTAAGTTTAACTTACGCGCCTTGTTCTTCTTTTTGCTCTGCAACTGCTTTTGTAACAAGAGCAAGATTGCGAATAGGAGCTTGAAGAACGCTGAGTAGCATAGATAGTAAACCTTCGCGTGATGGAAGTTCAGCAAGTGCTTTCACTTCTTCAACAGTCGCAATGTTTCCTTCGATTACACCAGCTTTAAGTTCTAATGCATCATTCTTTTTTGCGAAATCGTTTAGGATTTTCGCTGGTGCTACTACATCTTCGTTAGAGAATGCAATAGCGTTAGGGCCTGTTAGAGCCGCATTTAAACCTTCTAACCCAGCAGCTTCAGCTGCACGGCGAGTCATTGAGTTTTTGTATACTTTGAAATCGATTCCTGCCTCACGTAATTGCTTACGAAGTTCAGTTACTTGTCCAACTGTTAATCCACGGTAGTCAACAACAATAGTTGATTTACTATTTTTTAACTTGTCTGCGATTTCATCAACAATAAGCTTTTTTGATTCGATAGCGCTGCTCATCCATAACACCTCCTGTAGTTCTTACTACATTTATACCGAGCATATAAAAGCCTCCACGCTCAATTGTAGACATGGAGGCAGATAAATTAGTCGTTTGATACGAACATAATTCTATCAATTAACCTCGGTAGGATTTTTAAGCAAAAGCCCCTACTGTCTACGGTACAAATGTTATATATTTTTTAAACAACATATATGATTATATATTGCTGTTATATCATTGTCAATTGGTTGTTTTTGGCTTTTTTAAAAAACCAATATTATTTTACTGTTACAGTTGAAGGATCCACTTTCACACCAGGTCCCATAGTAGAAGCAACTGTTACGTTCTTCATATATGTTCCTTTTGCAGCTGAAGGCTTCGCTTTAAGCATAGTTTCAAAAACAGTGCTGAAGTTTTCAACAAGCTTTTCGTTTTCGAAAGATGATTTTCCGATTGGCACGTGGATATTTCCAGCTTTGTCAACACGGTATTCAACTTTACCAGCTTTAATTTCGTTAACAGCTTTAGTTACATCAAATGTAACTGTTCCTGTTTTAGGGTTTGGCATTAAACCTTTTGGTCCTAATACGCGTCCTAATTTACCAACTTCACCCATCATGTCAGGAGTTGCAACGATAACGTCGAACTCAAACCAACCTTGTTGGATTTTTGTGATGAATTCAGCATCGCCCACATAATCTGCACCAGCAGCTTCTGCTTCTTTCACTTTTTCACCTTTAGCGAATACTAATACACGTTGAACTTTACCAGTTCCGTTTGGAAGCACAACTGCTCCACGGATTTGTTGGTCAGCTTTCTTAGGGTCTACTCCTAAACGGAAAGCTACTTCTAACGTTGCATCGAATTTAGCAAAGTTTGTTTTCTTTGCAAGTTCAATTGCTTCAGCAATTGGATAAGCTTTTGTACGATCTACAAGCTTTACAGCTTCTAAATACTTTTTACCTTTTTTAGCCATTTTAAAATCCTCCTAGATTGTGGTATTAACGAATTATTCTCCCACGAATAAAGGTTGCAGAGTGAAACTTAATTCGACCCCACAACCCCAGACAATCATTTCTACATGGATTAATCTTCGATTACGATACCCATGCTGCGAGCAGTACCTTCAACCATACGCATAGCCGCTTCTACACTAGCTGCGTTAAGATCAGGCATTTTCTGTTCCGCAATCTCGCGTACAGTATTACGTTTAACTGTTGCTACTTTATTACGGTTTGGTTGACCAGAACCAGACTGGATTCCAGCTGCTACTTTTAAAAGAACTGCAGCAGGAGGAGTTTTCGTAATAAATGTAAATGAACGGTCTTCAAATACCGTGATTTCAACAGGAATGATTAAACCAGCTTGATCAGCTGTACGAGCGTTGAACTCCTTACAGAATCCCATGATATTAACACCTGCTTGACCTAATGCAGGACCAACCGGTGGCGCTGGATTAGCTTTTCCAGCAGGGATTTGTAATTTAACAACTTTAATTACTTTTTTAGCCACGAGACACACCTCCTTAAAGTCCGTGATGTGGTAATAGGGTATTTACCCTCCCACTCAACAAATTTCTTTATGTGAAAATAAAGAACTTACAATTTTGTCCCGTCCCATTTCTGAGACATACTGACCTATGAAATATTACCACTTTTCAAACATGATTTCAAGTTTTTTCGTTTTATATTTTTTCAATTTGTGTAAAATCAAGTTCTACCGGGGTATCACGGCCGAACATATTAACTAAAACCTTAAGCTTAGACTTGTCTTTATCCATCTCTTCAATCGTACCTGTGAAGTTTGCGAACGGACCTTCTTTAACTTGAACTGTCTCACCTAATTCAAAGTCATAGTCCACTCGTTTTTCATCAACACCCATACGTTTTAATATAAACGCAACTTCTTCTGGTAAAAGTGGAGTTGGTTTTGAACCAGAACCTGCTGATCCTACAAACCCAGTAACTCCTGGAGTATTTCTAACCACATACCATGAATCATCTGTCATGACGATTTCAACTAGTACATAACCAGGAAATACTTTTCTTTTTACTATTTTCTTTTTTCCATTTTTGAAATCTGTTTCTTCTTCTTCAGGCACAACTACCCGAAATATTTTATCTTGCATCGCCATTGACTCAACGCGTTTTTCTAGATTTGCTTTTACTTTGTTCTCATACCCTGAATACGTATGAACAACATACCAATTCTTTTCCATTGTTAGAGGACTTAAACGTCCTTTCCCTCCCTTAAGTTACATCTGAGTACTTTATTTTAAAATTTTTTAAGCCAAATTAAAAAACCCGCTAAACGGGTTTTTACAAGAGTGTTTCTTTCATTTCCATTATACCATAACCTACCAGGAGTTATTCAAGAACTAGTCGAATTAGCTCTGAAATCCCTAAATCGATAACAGCAAAAAAGATAGCGAAAAAAGTAACGGTAGCCATAACTGTAATCGTATAACGAGTTAACTCCTTACGTTTTGGCCAGCTAACCTTTTTCATTTCTCGAACAGTATCACGTAAAAAACCGATTATAAATTGCATTTCTTTACCCCCAACTATCGGAATACAAGGATTACCTTATCTATATACTTACTTTGTTTCACGATGGATACTATGTTGATTACAAACCTTACAAAACTTTTTTAATTCAAGTCTTGCTGACTGCGTTTCCTTGTTACTCTGAGTTGTATAATTACGGGAGCCACAATCCTCACAGGCAAGAACGATTTTTTTATTCATCTTTGACACCTACTAAAGTCTATCATTATATCCTTAAAAATGTAACATGGTACCTAGAGGATGTCAACAATCGTCACAATATTTTAAAAGCACAAAACATAACCAATGCCTTGGAGTTGGAGTTGTATTACAAGGAGAACTCCCGAATCTCTAAATATCTCTCCAACTTTCGCTTTACGCGCTGCAAAGCATTATCTATGGATTTGACATGCCTGTTTAACTCTTCTGAAATTTCTTGATATGATTGGCCATCTAAATAAAGAGCTAATACTTTTCTCTCTAAATCACTTAGTAGTTCTGCCATCTTAAATTCAATTTGGTCAAATTCTTCCTGACTAATGATTAATTCTTCTGGGTCTAACACTTTTGCTCCAGAAATCACATCCATTAAAGTACGGTCTGACTCTTCATCATAAATTGGCTTATCCAGAGAGACGTAAGAGTTAAGCGGAATATGCTTTTGTCTTGTTGCTGTTTTAATTGCTGTAATAATTTGCCTTGTGATACAGAGCTCTGCAAACGCTTTAAACGAGGTTAACTTGTCCTCTTTAAAGTCGCGTATAGCCTTATATAACCCGATCATTCCTTCCTGTACAATATCCTCTTTATCCGCACCGATCAGAAAGTATGACCTAGCTTTTGCACGAACAAAATTACGATACTTATGTATGAGGTAATCTAACGCTTCGCTTTCACCTTTGTGGACCAAATCAACGATTTCTTCGTCTTCTAGGTGGGTGTATGTATCGTTGATTTTTGTTCTTAAGTCGACAGTCACAATAGATCCCTCCAATCGTACAAGCATAGATAGGAATATTATACAGTAGGGTTTTTCCAAGCGTCAAGGGAGTCAGTGCTCTCCTCTGCGCCATTTTTCAAAAATTTCTGCCACTTCTGAACTTAGCCTTATTTTCGTTAAAGGGCGCTGCTCCTGAATTTTCTGAACACTTTTTTCAATTTTATTATCAATTCCTTGGACCTCAATAAATAATTCCCGCGCCGACTTTCTTAACGCTCCTTGTCCAAATATAGACCATTGTTCTGTAAAATCAGAGGTGGCAACGTGAATTTGTGTTTTTCGATTATTTAATTGAATTGCCAGCTTTTCAATACGTTCGTCAGCTGATTCGTTCTCTTTCGTAAAAATAGTTTCTATCTTGAAGTTATGATATTTTTTTTCCGTGCCTTTGACATAATGAGCGTCGAAAACAATGATGACACGATACCCTGTAAATGCTTGATAGTCTGCCATCATTTCTACTAAACGATCCCTCGCAGCTGGTAAATCCTTCTCCTTTAAAGCCCGTAGCTCTGCCCAAGCTCCGATAATGTTATATCCATCAACTAGGAGGATATCCATACCTATCCCTCAAGTGAGTGTCTTTTTCGGTAAACCTCATACATTAGAATAGCTGCCGCTACTGATGCATTTAACGAAGTAACATGGCCTACCATTGGGAGATGAAAAAGAAAATCACATTTTTCTCGAATTAGGCGGCCCATGCCTTTACCTTCGCTACCAATAACAAGGCCGAGTGGCATTGCTCCATCAAGCTTTCGATAATCTTGACTTCCCTTTGCGTCAGTACCAGCTATCCACAGACCCCGTTCTTTCAACTCATCGATGGTTTGGGCTATATTCGTAACCCTAACTACAGGTATATATTCAATCGCACCTGTTGAAACCTTTGCCACAGTTGCTGTTAAGCCAACCGCACGACGTTTCGGAATAATGATTCCATGTGCACCTACTGCATCTGCTGTTCTCATAATCGACCCTAGATTATGAGGGTCTTCTATTTCATCTAAGATAAGGAAAAAAGGTGGTTCATTTCTTTTTTCAGCCATTTTGTATAAATCATCCAACTCAGAATATTGATAAGCAGCTACACTAGCAATGACTCCTTGATGGTTACCATCACTCATTTGATCAAGCTTCTTCTTAGGTACTAATTGAACTAATACTTTGTTTTCATTTGCTAAATGAGCAATTTGTGCCATTGCCCCTTTTTGTAAACCTTCTAAGATAAATATTTTATTAATATCTCGACCTGATTTTAATGCTTCTAATACGGTGTTTTTACCAATTATGTGATCTTCACTCATGAATAATTCCTCCTTCCTTGTTTTCAATAAACACTAAACTGATACCGATAATTTCTTCTAATCGAGCTTCATTTTTTGATAAATATAAATATCCAATCAAGGCCTCAAAGGCGGTGCCATAGCGATAGGTTTGAACATCTGTATTTTTCGGTACAGAGCCTGATTTAGCGTTACGACCACGTTTCGCAACCGCCATTTCATATTCTGTTAATATACCCAGGTCAATAAAATGAAACAGAATACTTGCTTGTGCCTTTGCTGAAACATATTTAGTTGCTTCCTTATGTAACTGATTAGGCTTCACCTGCCCAGCCTGTAAGAGGTGATGACGGACGTAAATTTCAAAGACCGCATCACCCATATAGGCAAGTGCTAAACTATTTAACTGTTTTTCATCTAATTCTTGTTCATAAGGAAGCATCTAGAAGCCTCTTTTCCAGCGTGTGCCTTGAGGCGTGTCTTCCAAAATGATATTCATTTCTTTTAATTGATCGCGAATTTGATCAGATAACTGGAAGTCTCGATTTTTTCTTGCCTCAATTCTCTTTTGAATGAGTTCTTCGATGTCCTCATCTAGAAGCTCTTCGTCTTTAAGGGTTAAACCTAAAACCGTAACCAACTCATCCATTTCCTTTAAGAAAGCGTCAATCACTTCAATTGATGTATTTTTTTCTAATAAATAATAATTGGCTTGTTTGGAAAGCTCAAATAAAACGGAAACGGCATTGGCTGTATTGAAATCATCGTCCATCGCATCAATAAACTCATTTCTTAAAGCTGCAATTTTTTCTAGCCATTCTTGTTTTTGTTCATTTAGGTTAACACTCATTTCACGGCGATGCTTTAAGTTTTCATAAGAAGTTTTGATTCGATCAAAAGCAGCTGCTGTATTCTCCAAAAGCTCTTCACTATAGTTAATAGGGTTACGATAATGGACAGATAGCATGAAAAATCTTAATACCTGTGGGTTATGCATTTTAATAATATCGTGCACTAAGACAAAGTTTCCTAGTGATTTTGACATTTTTTCATTATCAATATTAATATATCCATTATGCATCCAATAACGAGCAAATTGCTTACCTGAGAAAGCCTCCGATTGAGCAATTTCATTTTCATGATGTGGGAAGGTTAAATCTTGACCTCCTGCATGGATATCGATTGTATCTCCTAAGTATTTCTTAGCCATTGCCGAGCATTCAATATGCCAACCTGGCCGCCCCTTACCCCACGGACTTTCCCATGAAATCTCACCTTCTTTTGCCGCCTTCCAAAGTGCAAAATCTAAGGCATCTTGTTTTTTCTCACCAACTTCAATACGCGCTCCAAGTCTAAGATCATCTACAGATTGATGTGAAAGTTTTCCGTAGCCTTCGAATTTCCGAGTGCGAAAATATACATCTCCTTCAGACTCATAGGCAAAATCTTTCTCAATTAATTTACTAATAAACTCTATAATGATATCGATACTTTCCATTACTCTTGGGTGTGCATCAGCTCTTTTGCATCCTAAAGCTGAAACATCTTCATGGTATGCATTGATAAAACGTTCTGCAATTGTTGGGACATCTGATCCTAACTCATTAGCCGCACGAATAAGTTTATCATCTACATCGGTAAAATTAGAGATGAACTTTATGTCGTAGCCTCTGAATTCAAAATACCTTCTTACTGTATCAAAGACAATGGCAGGTCTTGCATTGCCTATATGGATATAGTTATATACAGTAGGTCCACATACATACATTTTTACCTTTCCTTCTTCTAGTGGGACAAACTCTTCTTTTTTTCTAGTTAATGTATTATAAATTTTAATGGCCACTTACTTTGCTCCTTTCAAGGGTTGCTCCCTTTAGTTCTATTTTTAATTTTTCAATCTCTAATTCTAATTCTTTTAATCGGTCATTAATTGGATCTGGCAGGTCGCAATGATCTAGATCCTTACCAATCCGGATTCCATCCTGTATCACTACTCGGCCGGGAATACCAACAACTGTGGAATTAGGCGGAACATCCTTCAATACGACTGAACCAGCTCCTATCTTAGAATTCTCTCCAACGGTAATCGAACCTAATACCTTTGCCCCTGTCGCAATTAAAGCATTATCCATAATTGTTGGGTGCCGTTTCCCTTTTTCCTTCCCTGTTCCTCCTAGTGTTACTCCTTGAAAGACAGTGACATTATCGCCAATTTCACAGGTTTCTCCAATAACAACTCCCATCCCATGATCAATAAAAAGGCGTCGACCGATTTTGGCTCCAGGATGAATTTCAATTCCGGTAAAAAAGCGACTAATTTGAGAAATTACACGTGCAATGAAGAAAAATTTCCGTTTATATAAAGGATGAGCAATGCGATGTGCCCATATCGCATGTAATCCTGAATAAGTGAGAATCACTTCAAGATATGTTCTTGCTGCGGGATCCTGTTCAAAAACAACCTCAATATCCTCTTTTAGTGTTTTAAACATACTGTTTATCCCTCCTTTTTAAAAAATAAAAAAACGCCCCTGTCCGAAGACAGAGACGCTTTATTGGCGCGGTTCCACTCTGATTAGATAACAAAAAAGTCATCTCACTTAAACCTTGTAACGGAAGGTCCCGCCCTAATTTACTTGGATAACCGTTTAATTAGGGACTCAGAGGGGCACTTCAAGAAATGATTGACTTAAACCACTTTCAGCCGGTGATGGTTCTCTCTAATAAGCTTCATTTCCTTACTCTTCCTCATCAACATTTTCACATATACTTTTATAATACTTTTACTATATTACAAATCGCTAAAAATGTTAACTATAATTGTCTCAAACGTGCAAGAACTTTTTCCTTCCCTAATAGAGAAATAGCCTCAGGCAGGTCTGGCCCATGAGTTTGACCTGTTAACTTAGAGCGAATTGGCATAAATAAATTTTTACCCTTTTGACCAGTAGATTTTTGAACAGCTTTCATTGCAGCTTTAATTTCATCTGCTTTAAAATCTGATAGGGATTCGACCTCATTGGCAAATGCTTGCAGAACCTCAGGCACCTGTTCTCCAGCCAATACTTCTTTTGCTTCTTCTTCATAGTTTACTTCATCCTGGAAAAATAATTCTGTTAATGGCACGATTTCCGCCCCAAAACTCATTTTTTCTTGGAATAAAGCAATTAATTGACGTCCCCAGCTTGTTTGCTCTGGAGATAATTTCTCTGGAAGACGACCAGATTTGATTAAATGCGGTAATGATATTTCTACCAATTTATCTACATCTAAGTTTTTAATGTATTGGTTATTCATCCAAGTAAGTTTTTGTTTATCGAATAAAGCTGGTGATTTTGAAAGACGATTTGCATCAAAAATCTCAATAAATTGTTCCTTTGTGAACATCTCTTCCTCACCCGATGGTGACCAACCTAATAACGTAATGAAGTTAAATAAGGCTTCTGGCAAATAGCCTAACTCTTCATATTGTTCGATAAATTGAATGATACTCTCATCACGCTTACTTAATTTTTTACGGCTTTCATTAACAATTAAAGTCATGTGACCAAATTGGGGAACATCCCAGCCAAGAGCTTCATAAACCATCAATTGCTTCGGTGTATTAGAAATATGGTCATCTCCCCTTAGTACATGGGTGATTTTCATTAAGTAATCATCAATGGCAACGGCGAAATTATAGGTTGGAATTCCATCCTTTTTAACCATTACCCAGTCGCCAATTCCATCAGATTCAAATGAAACGTTACCCTTTACCATATCTTCAAAAGAGTAAATTTTGTTAGCCGGGACTTTAAGGCGAATGCTTGGTAAACGACCTTCTGCTTCAAAAGCCGCTTTTTGCTCCGTAGTTAAATGGCGACACTTCCCAGAGTATTGAGGGTTCTCACCTTTCTCAATTTGAGCTTCCCGCTCCGCTTCAAGTTCTTCTTCAGTACAGTAGCATTTATACGCTTTTCCTTCTTCTAACAGTTGAGAGTAGTATGTTTCATAAATATCATTACGTTCCGATTGACGGTAAGGACCGTACTCTCCGCCAACATCTACACTTTCATCCCAATCGATACCCAACCAAGCTAAATATTTTAGTTGACTTTCTTCTCCGCCTTCAATATTTCTCTTTTTATCGGTGTCTTCGATTCGAATGATGAATTTTCCACCTTTATTTCGTGCATATAAGTAGTTAAAAAGAGCTGTACGTGCATTTCCTATATGTAAATGTCCCGTCGGACTTGGTGCATAACGAACGCGAACCTCGCTTGACATATTTATGAATCCTCCCAAAAAATAATATTGGCTAATTGCCCATATATTTTAACATATTGTGCCTGAATTTCATTACACTTTTTGTAGTAATACCGCTACTTGAGAAGCAATTCCTTCTCCTCGACCAGTAAACCCAAGTTTTTCAGTAGTTGTTGCCTTAACATTCACTTGATCAACAGTTGCCTCTAGTAAATCAGCAATTCGTTCACGCATTTGCGGAATATATGGAGCCATTTTTGGCTTTTCGGCAATAATGGTGCAATCGATATTTACTAGACGATAGCCTTTCTCCTTTACAATTTCCCATACTTGCTCCATAAGCTTAGCTGAATCTGCATCTTTAAATTCTGGATCAGTATCTGGAAAATGTCTACCGATATCCCCTTCACCAATCGCACCTAAACAAGCATCCGCTACAGTATGTAAAAGTACGTCTGCATCTGAGTGACCTAACAAACCCAATTCATACGGAATGGTAATTCCACCAATAATCAATGGTCGATTTTCAGTTAATTGATGAACATCGAACCCTTGCCCAATTCTAAACATTTCATTAACTCCCTTCAACTAAAAAGCTTATATTAAGCCAGATAAAATAGCATTCGCAAACGATAAATCTTCAGGGGTCGTTAGCTTAATATTATTGTAATCCCCTTTAACAATAGCGACCTTTTCACCTAAAAACTCTACTAAACTTGCGTCATCGGTCCCTAAAAAACTCATTTTTTCAGCATGTTGGTGGGCTTTATATAGTAACGGAATACGAAAAGCTTGTGGGGTTTGAACTGCCCACAAGCTAGAACGTTCCACAGTTTCTATAACCATTCCATTTGCCACTTTTTTAATCGTATCCTTAACAGGAACTGCCACAACAGCTGCTCCGAAGTTTTCAGCTGATTCTACCAATTCAGCAATAAGATCCTTTTGAATAAATGGCCTTGCCGCATCATGAACAAGCACAATTCCGTCAACCGTTATGTTCTTTAAACCATTATAAACACTATGTTGTCTTTCTGTTCCACCCGATACAAAGGTTACCTTTTTTTCAATTTGATACTTCTTAATTAGATGATTCATTTCTACTTGATCATCAGGATGAACCGACATAATGACTTCTTGACACTGATTATCAGAATTGAAAGTACGCAATGTATGAATAAATACAGGAATTCCTTGTAATTCTAAAAATAGCTTATTTTTGCCCGCACCCATTCTCTTACCCATACCTGCAGCAGGTAGAATGACTTGATACACCATAAAAAATAACCCCTAACTCCTATAATGCTTTCTCTAATAATTTAGGCTTTGCAAAAATCATTCTTCCAGCAGAGGTTTGGAGTACACTTGTCACAAGAACATCTATTCGCTTCCCAATAAATTCTCTGCCATCCTCTACAACAATCATGGTTCCATCATCTAAATAGGCAACACCTTGATGATACTCCTTACCATCTTTGATTACCTGAACGCTCATTTCTTCCCCAGGTAATACCACTGGCTTTACTGCATTTGCGAGATCATTGATATTTAAAACCCCAACTTGTTGAAGCTCACATACTTTATTTAAATTAAAATCATTCGTTACGACATAACCATTTAATAATTTTGCTAATTTTACAAGCTTGCTATCCACTTCTGAAATATCTTCAAAATCTACCTCATGGATTTCAACTTTCACGGATAGTTCCTTTTGAATTCGATTTAAAATATCTAATCCTCTTCTTCCGCGATTTCTTTTTAGAGCATCTGATGAATCAGCAATATGCTGTAATTCCTCTAAGACAAAACGAGGGATGACAACTGTCCCTTCTAAAAAGCCGGTTTGGCAAATATCCGCTACTCGACCATCAATAATAACACTCGTATCTAGAATTTTAAAGGAATGTTTGTCCAGTTTCTCTTGTTCCTCTTCACCAGACTTCTTCCGTCCTTTATTCCCAAACAAACTCAATAATTCATCGCGTTTTTTAAACCCTACCTGAAATCCTAAGTATCCAAATAGAAGCGTAAGGATGATTGGCGCAACTGTATTAACAACTGGAACTTGAATCGCATTAAGCGCGAAACCGATTAAAAAGGCGACGAACAAACCAAAAATAAGACCGATACTCCCAAATAGAACATCAGTAATAGGAACTTTCAGTAAGGATTCTTCTACCCATTTTACGAAATCAACAACGTAATCGATTGCCCAAAAAGTAATAAAATAAAAAATAATTGCACCTAAAACAGCTGAAATATATCCATTATTCAAAAGAGGAATGTGATCAAGATTTATTAATCTTAGCAAATCAGGGATTAAAAATATCCCTAGAGTACCTCCAATAATAAGGAAGCATGCCTGCACAACACGTTTTAACATTCCTTCACCTCCTTATAACCATTATAAACAATTTCAATCGTTTGAAACGTGTTATCCAGTAATATTTTAACTATTATAGTTGTCTGTCCGCAAATAATTGCTCCTTGATTAACTGTAAGCCTTCTTTAATCTTTCTAGCACGTACTTCCCCAATTCCCTCGACATCGTCCAATTCTTCAACTGTAGCTGAAACTATATGTGGTAGGGTTTGAAATCGATTAATAAGGTTTTCGATAATAATTACTGGTAATCTTGGTACCTTATGAAGCATGCGATAGCCTCTTGGACAGATAAATTCATCTAAATGAACATAGCCTGAATGTCCAAGTTGCTTTAAGAAAAAGGAATCTTCAATCACTTCTTCATGAGTCATCTCCTGGAATTTACAAAGTACTTGTTGATGGTCAATTTTTCGATCATTTGCATAATCCTTTATCACAAGTGCTGCTTCCTCTTCCATATCGGCTAATAGCTCGTTCATTTGAAGATAAATTAATCTACCTTCTATACCTAATTCATTCAAATAGTTTAACAGTTCATTTTTTATACGTTGTACCATTTCAACTCGTCTCAATACCTGGAGAACGTCCCCATATGTAACAAGCTCCTCAAATTCAAGAATACCTAGGTTCGTAATAGCTTGTTCTAATACATTTTTATACTTATCTAACGTTTGAAGTGCCTGATTAGCTTTTGCTAAATTTACGGCAATATCTTTAATCGTATAACGAAAATTCCCTTGATACAAGGTAATAACATTTCTACGTTGGGAAATAGCAATGACAAGGGCCTTCGTTTGCTTAGCGACCCTTTCAGCTGTACGATGACGCATACCTGTCTCAGACGAAGGAATAGCTGAATCCGGAGCTAGCTGGGCATTAGCAATTAGTATTTTATTACCTTGTTCATTTAAAATAATTGCCCCATCCATTTTGGCTAACTCATACAAAAAGCTTGGAGTGAATACACAATTTACTTGAAAGCCACCATCGACTATTTGTGCCACCTTATCATTATAGCCTAGAACTATGAGTCCACCTGTATTAGCACGGAGTACATTATCTATCCCATCACGAATCGGTGTACCTGGGGCCACAAATTGTAAAACCTCACTCTTTTTCTTATCGCTTTGCTTTTTTGGATCCATCTATTGGTTCCTCCTAATCTAATGTCGCTTTAAGAGCTTCTGCTACCGTTGAAACTCCAATCAATTCGATGCCAGCAGGAATCTTCCAGCCACCTAGATTATTAGCCGGGAGAATGACCCTAAGGAATCCTAGCTTTGCTGCTTCTTGGACACGCTGCTCTATTCTTGATACCCTTCTTACTTCCCCAGTTAAACCTACTTCTCCTACAATACAATCCGTTGGTCTTGTCGGCTTATCTCGAAAGCTAGATGCTATACTAACCACTATGGCCAAATCAATGGCTGGTTCATCAAGCTTTACCCCACCCGCTACCTTTAAATAAGCATCCTGATTCTGAAGGAGCATTCCCATTCGTTTTTCTAAAACAGCCATTAAAAGAGGAACGCGGTTATGATCAATTCCTGTTGCCATTCGTCTTGGATTTCCGAAGCTAGTTGGAGAAATCAACGCTTGAACTTCAACTAACACAGGTCGAGTTCCTTCCATAGAAGCAACTACTGTCGATCCAGCCGTCCCTTTAGAACGCTCTTCTAAAAAAATTTCAGATGGATTTTCCACTTCTTCGAGACCGAATTCCTTCATTTCAAAGATACCCATTTCGTTAGTAGAACCGAACCGATTTTTAACTGCTCGTAAAATTCGATATGTATGATGTCTTTCTCCTTCAAAATAAAGAACCGTATCGACCATATGTTCTAAAAGTCTCGGACCGGCAATTGAACCTTCTTTTGTTACATGTCCGACAATGAATATAGCAATTCCTTTTGTTTTAGCAATTCTCATCAGTTCAGCTGTACATTCACGGACCTGTGAAACACTACCAGGTGCCGAAGTAACATTCGGATGGAATATCGTTTGAATGGAATCAATAATAACAAAGTTAGGAGTCATCGCTTCTATCGTTTGATTGATGTCCTCTAGATTTGTTTCAGAATAAACTAGTAAATTCTCTGACATCACACCTAAACGGTCCGCGCGCAGCTTCGTTTGTCGTAAAGATTCCTCACCAGAAATATAAAGGACACGGTGATTAAGAATCGCTAATTGTGATGAAACCTGAAGCAATAATGTTGACTTCCCAATTCCTGGATCCCCACCAATTAGAACTAGAGAACCACGAACGACACCTCCTCCGAGAACACGGTTCAATTCGTTTAACTTTGTTTGAACTCGAGGCTCATTTTCTGTCACAATGGATGTAATGGGTTGCGCTTTAGACATCGATTTATCAGGACTCGAATGAGCAAATGCCCCTCTCCTATTTTGCCCAGTTCGCTCGATTTCCTCGACCATCTTGTTCCATTCGCCACAGCCTGGGCATTTTCCCATCCATTTAGCAGATTCATACCCACAATCCTGGCACATAAATTTTGTCTTCTGTTTTGCCATATATTTCTTCCTCTCTTTAAATTACCAAGTTTTGATCATTTTTATGATAATATTTTATTTTATTATAATGATTAAGACGCTTTTTTGTTTTTAGAGTAGAAGATTAGGACAAAATAAGCATTCCTCAAAAAACGAAAGAGGTACACGAGTTGTGTCATTCGTGTACCTCAGTCTCGTTTTAAGTTTAGCTTTCAGTTGGTTGGGCAGTTCTGACGACAAACTCACCGTCTTCCACATCAATTAAAACCTGATGTCCAGTTAATACATTACCTTTTAGTAGCTCTTCAGATAATCGATCCTCAATATGCTTTTGAATTGCTCGGCGTAATGGACGTGCTCCGTATTCTGGGTCGTATCCTTCTTCAGAGATTTTATCTTTAGCCGCTTCCGTTAAGCCAATATCAATATTTTGCTCTTTCAAACGTTTTACTAATTGATCGGACATTAACGTAACAATCTCTCTAAGATGTTTTTTCTCTAATGCATGGAAAACAATAATTTCATCAATACGATTTAGGAATTCAGGGCGGAATGCCTTCTTCAGCTCCTCCATCACCTTCCCTTTCATATCCTTGTAGCTATGTTCGCCATCTTGAATATTAAACCCAACATATTTATTGCTCTTAAGTGACTGAGCCCCAACATTTGACGTCATGATTAAGACTGTATTTCTAAAATCGACCGTTCTACCCTTAGAATCGGTCAGACGACCATCCTCAAGTACTTGAAGTAGAATGTTGAATACATCTGGGTGAGCCTTTTCAATCTCATCTAACAGTATGACGGAATAAGGCTTTCTACGAACCTTCTCCGTTAATTGTCCACCTTCTTCATAGCCTACATATCCTGGAGGCGAACCTACTAGTCTAGAAGTGGAATGCTTCTCCATGTACTCGGACATATCAATACGAATCATCGCATCCTCATCACCAAACATCGCTTCAGCCAACGCTCGACCAAGCTCTGTTTTACCTACACCTGTTGGGCCTAAGAAGATAAAAGAACCAATAGGACGCTTAGGGTCCTTCAAACCAGCACGAGCTCGGCGAACAGCTTTAGAAATCGCTATTACTGCTTCCTCTTGGCCAATTAACCTAGAATGGAGAATTTCCTCAAGCTTTAATAGTTTATCTGTTTCGGTTTGTGCTAATCTAGACACTGGAATTCCAGTCCAGCTAGCTACCACATTGGCGATATCCTCCACTGTGACTTCATTATTTTCTTGACCTTGTTTTTCTTTCCAACTTTTCTTTGTTTCTTCAAGCTTTTCTCTTAAACGTTGTTCAGTATCTCTTAAAGATGCTGCTTTCTCAAATTCCTGGCTCTGAACGGAAGCATCCTTCTCTTTTCTTACCTCTTCAAGCTTTAACTCTAACTCCTTTAGATTTGGAGGAGTTGTATAGGAACGAAGTCGAACCTTAGAGCCTGCTTCATCCATCAAATCAATGGCCTTATCTGGTAAAAAGCGATCAGAAATGTAGCGATCGGATAGCTTAACCGCTGCATCAATAGCTTCATCTGTTATCGACACACGATGATGAGCTTCATAGCGATCACGTAGTCCGTATAAAATTTGTACGGATTCTTCAAGAGTTGGCTCATCTACACGAATAGGCTGGAATCGTCTTTCTAAAGCTGCATCTTTCTCAATATACTTACGGTATTCATCGAGTGTAGTGGCGCCTATACATTGTAACTCACCACGTGCTAAAGATGGTTTTAAAATATTAGAAGCATCAATAGCCCCTTCTGCTCCACCTGCACCGATGAGGGTATGAAGCTCATCAATAAAAAGAATAATGTTTCCAGCTTGGCGAATTTCATCCATTACCTTTTTCAGACGGTCTTCAAATTCACCGCGATACTTTGTTCCGGCTACTACTGTACCCATATCTAAAGTCATCACACGTTTATCTCTTAAAATTTCAGGAACCTCATTGTTCACAATTTGTTGAGCTAAACCTTCAGCAATCGCTGTCTTTCCTACACCTGGCTCACCAATTAGGACTGGATTATTTTTAGTACGGCGACTTAAAACTTCAATAACCCGTTGAATTTCTTTACTACGCCCAATAACAGGGTCAAGACTTCCTTCACGAGCAATCGCTGTTAAGTCACGTGCTAAACTATCTAATGTCGGGGTATTTGCATTAGCTGTTGCCCCTTGATGCCCACCAGATTCATTGCTCCCTAGTAGTTGTAGGACTTGTTGGCGAGCTTTATTTAAGCTAACCCCCAGATTATTTAATACTCGAGCGGCTACACCTTCACCTTCTCGAATCAGACCTAATAATATATGCTCCGTGCCCACATAGGAATGGCCAAGCTTTCTCGCCTCATCCATAGAAAGCTCGATTACCTTCTTTGCTCTAGGAGTATAATGAACGGTTTGTGAAGTATCCTGGCCTTTTCCAATCAGATTCTCTACTTCCTTTTGGATTTTATCAGACCCTAGACCAAGAGCATTTAATGCTTTTGCAGCAATTCCTTCCCCTTCACGAATTAATCCAAGCAAAATATGTTCTGTACCAATATTATTATGTCCTAGTCTAATAGCCTCTTCTTGTGCAAGAGCTAACACCTTCTGTGCTCTTTCTGTAAATCGTCCAAACATCATCGTACATTCCTCCTATCGGGTATTATTTCTCTAATTTAAGTCTCTCTCTAATCAAAGTAGCTCTTCTTATATCTCTTTCATTTGGGCGGAGTGCCCCGCCTGCAAATTGCTGAAGAAATCCTGGTTGAGTTAAAATCATTAATTCATTTAGTATGTTTTTAGAGATATCCTTTATATAACCCATATCAATCCCTAAACGAACATCTGACAAGCACTTTGCCGCTTCCTTTGATTCAATGATTCTACAATTTGATAAAATTCCTAGAGATCGAAAGACCCTGTCTTCTAATTGTATGTTAGAAGTTTTCGCTAATGCTTCTCGTGCGTTTCTTTCCGAAAGAATTAGTTGACTAACAACACTTATTAAATCTGAGACAATATCATCTTCCGACTTACCTAGAGTAATTTGATTGGAGATTTGAAATATATTACCTAACGCTTCACTACCTTCACCATATATCCCTCTAACTACTAACCCAAGTTGATTAATAGCTGGAATAATCCTATTCATTTGTTGAGTTAAGATAAGTCCAGGCAAATGCATCATTACCGATGCTCTTAATCCTGTTCCGACATTTGTTGGGCAACTAGTTAAATAACCGTGCTTTTCATCAAAGGCATATCTCACATACTGTTCTAAATAATCATCCATCTGACTAGCTAATTGTAATGCCTCAACTAATTGTAATCCCGGGAACAAGCATTGTATTCGAATATGATCTTCTTCGTTAATCATAATACTTACTTCTTCATTTTCTGATAGTAAAACCGCAGCATGAGGAGAATCCTCTGCTAAATGGGGACTGATTAAATGTTTTTCTACTAAAACTCGCTTTTGTAAGGATTGAAGCTCATTCATTTTTAACAATTCAAGTGACTTCAAAGGGGAGCCATCTTGTATGACTTGCTCTAGAGTTTGAATAATCAATGCAGCTTCTTCATTTGTAGCTAAAGTTGGGAATTTGTACTCCTGTAAGTTACGCGCTAACCTTACTCGCGAACTTAAGACAATGTCAGAATCAGGACCATCCTCACTCATCCATGAGCTGATTGCCTGACTCAAAAAACGTTCTAATGACACCTTTATTCCCCTCCTTCAGACCCGATGTTCAAGAGTCTCTCTAACGAACGGATTTCATCACGTATGACAGCTGCACTTTCAAACTCTTCTTTAGAAATTAAATCCTTCAGGCGAGACTTCTTATCTTCTATTTCTTTACGTAATCGAATATTTCCACCCATTTTTTTCGGGATCTTACCGTTATGACTCCAGTTACCACTATGAAGTCTTCTTAAAATAGGCTTTAGCTGATCCTTAAAAGCATCATAGCAATGAGAGCATCCAAATCTCCCTACTTTAACAAACTGAGGAAAAGTCATCTTACAATGATCACATTGTTGAATCTCATTCTGTTGAAAAGCATCTTGTTTAGGCTTCGGAAAATCATGGTCTACATTTAAAAGTCCTGCTAACAGATTATGAATAGGAAAAGCGGATGTACCATTCATCATGAACATCTCACCCTTTTCATGGGCACATTTTTCACAAAGATGAATTTCCGTTTTCTCACCATTCATGATTTTTGTAAAATGTAGAGTAGCTGGTCTCTGATTACATTCCTGACAAATCATGTTTGCTCACCCACTTAAAATTAATCTATTTATATTTTAATGATGTTAACATTGCTCTAAGCATTCTTGCTCGCAATTCATCCCGGTAAGGAAGGTCAATATATAAAACAGAACGGTCTATCACACTCATCATAATTTTTGCTTCACGATTGTTAATAACCTCTTCTCCCACAAGACGGAAAATCACGTCTTCAGCACTGTTTTGGCTTATTCGGTTTGCAAATAGCGCCAGTAGCTGTTCAATTAAATGGGCATGATCGTCTGTTTGTACTTTCATAATTCTGATATATCCACCGCCACCACGCTTACTTTCAACGATGTAACCTCGCTCAATTGTAAATCGAGTATTAATGACATAATTTATTTGGGATGGAACACATTGAAATTTATCAGCGATCTCACTCCGCTTTATTTCAACTAAGTCAGAATCACTAATGTCTAATACTTGTTTTAAATAACTTTCAATGATATCAGAGATATTTCTCATCCGAACACCTCCTAATCTGACTTTGACTATCTTTGACTATATTATAACGAATCAATATTTAAGAATCAACTTGCATGATTCCCCTTTTTTCATTTTCGCCAAAAATGGGCAGGTCGAAACGTTTTGTTGTGGAATTTAGAGTTTTTTGTTCGGATTTATGAGCTGATTCTTAGCATCTACCTGCCTTAAAAAATACTATATGTGCCGTTTATTAATTTCGTTTCCGGAATGGTAACTTCTAGTGCAGTACCTAAATCTAAAAAAAGGGTCGTTTATGTATTTAAATTAGTGAACCTACCACTATTTCCTTCATAGTTATCATATTAGTTAGTACAAGCAGGGGAAAAAACGTTTGTTTTCTTGTATTTTGGATGGGTATACAGAAAAAAATCAGCGAAGAAATTCGCTGATTTTCAGATGCTGATGACTTTTTCTTGATTTATGCGCCTTTTTACGGCGTCTTTGGGTCATTTTGTCCATGTTATGCGCCTATTTTCGGCATTAATGCGTCTAAAAAACAACATTATGCGCTTTTTTCACATTTTTGTCACAATAACCCTATTATTTTCTTCATACAAAAAAGCAACCCAAATGGGTTGCTCTTTAATTTGCCTGGCGACGTCCTACTCTCACAGGGGGAATCCCCCAACTACCATCGGCGCAAAGAAGCTTAACTTCCGTGTTCGGTATGGGAACGGGTGTGACCTTCTTGCCATCGCCACCAGACTGTATTCATAAGGAAATGTTATTTGCTTACGCAAAAACTTTATTCCCTCAAAACTAGATAATGTAATAGAAGAAGAAGTAAATCATATCGCTTTTAAAATTTGGTTAAGTCCTCGAACGATTAGTATCAGTCAGCTCCACACGTCACCGCGCTTCCACCTCTGACCTATCAACCTGATCATCTTTCAGGGTTCTTACTAGCTTACGCTATGGGAAAT
>NZ_CAKJTG010000026.1 GCF_917563885.1 Pseudoneobacillus rhizosphaerae | reverse complement strand
GATTCGCTCGACTTGCATGTATTAGGCACGCCGCCAGCGTTCGTCCTGAGCCAGGATCAAACTCTCCAATAAAGTGTTTGATTAGCTCATAAAGTTTACTCTGGCTTAGTTCCAACTTCCTAAAAAAGAAAGTTTTCACTTGATTTGTTATTGTTTGGTTGTTTAGTTTTCAAAGAACAATTTCGTTTGTCGCCGATAAGCGACTTTCATAATATAGCATGCTGAGTTTTTAATGTCAACATCTTTTCTATAGTTATTTCCGTCAACCGCGATAACTTTTAGCAAGCATGTCGCAGCGACGGATATAAATATAACAAGGATTTTAATAAAGGTCAATAGTATTTATCATTTTTTTAAAATAACTTTTCCTTCACCTTGTAGTAACGGTGATAAACACCAAGTCCCTTTGTTTCCATACTAACTACTCGGAGAAAGTTCTTATCAATTAAATATTCTAACAGTACTTCTAAATCAACTGAATAAGGGGCTAATTCTGAATGCTCCAACATTTCTTGGAAGGACCAATATTCTTTAGTAGAAAGTATATCAATTAAATGTGAAATACCAATTACTGTTCTTGAGTGAATCATAAATTCGCTCGCAAGGAAGAGTAGTTCCAACCGTTTATCCAGTGACTCCAGACTGTTAACAAGTTCTTCGTAAAGCTTAAAAATTTCTGGTTCAATTTGTTTGACCTGTTGCCAAACGGTTACCTCTGGATGAAATCCATTTTCTATTACTGCCAACCTGGCTAAGTGGTGTAGTGAGTGCACAACATGGTTAAAAGCATCTAACGATTGATTATTTTCAAAAAAAGTCTTTCCGTCTACATATCTTCTGATTAGTTTCGCAAACTCCAATCCCATCTTCAGCTTTCTTCCATAGAAGGGGAATTCTCTTAATTCAGTTTTAAGATTTTCCATATATTCATTTCGATCAAATAGAACTTTCCCATTTAAGAGCCATTCGAATATTTTGCGGTTAGAACCGAGTAATATCCATTCCTTTAATTGGCTCTCCGAAACGATGTGTAGGGCAGCCTTTTTATTTTCATCATATGTGTAATGTTTTACGAACCAGGGTTGTTCGATATCTTTTTGGATTATTAACAGGATTACATCATATGTATCGGTGTTTATATTTGCTTTAAGCCCTTTCTCAACCATCAAAACACCTAGTGTACTTGGATGACTAGCTCTTTCTTGATAAATCGGCCTTAGAATGTGTTCCATTTTCCACGCCTCCATCTCAAATATATCGTAAAAAAAGCCCCTCGTTTACAATAACCTTTGTAGGAAGGGTCTTTCGTTTATGAATTTGGTCTTGAAATATATTTTCGACAATAACCTATAATATCCTTCTTTCAATTTTAACATGATGTTAAATATCCACAATTTTAATAGATTTCAACTTATGTTATAGTAATTCTTTAGGAGGACGATTTCATGGTTAAATACTCTAGTAAAATTAATAAAATTCGAAGCTTTGCCTTAGGTTTAATTTTTGTCGGTTTTATTGTCATGTATGGTGGAATATTTTTCAGAAATTCACCATTAATCATGACTATTTTCATGATTTTGGGACTTTTATTTATTATCGCTAGTACAGTGGTTTATTTTTGGATTGGGATGCTTTCTACGAAAACGATCCAGGTCGTTTGCCCAAATTGTCAAAGGCATACAAAAATGCTTGGTCGTGTTGATATGTGTATGTATTGCCGCGAGCCTCTTACATTAGATCAAAGTTTAGAAGGAAAAGAATTCGACGAAAACTATAATCGAAAAAAATAAAAGGATGGCTTTTGCCATCCTTTTATTAATGTGCCGTCTTAGCCGAACAGTCTGGACACGCACCGTAAATTTCCATTCGATGGTGTGCTACTTTGAAACCTGTTACATGTGAAGCCAAATGTTCTACTTCATCAAGCCCAGGATAGTGAAAGTCAACAATCTTTCCACAATCCTCACAAATTATATGATAATGCTGTGAGGTAATATAATCAAAACGACTTGATGCATCACCATATGTTAATTCCTTTACAAGGCCTACTTCGCGAAAAACCCGTAAATTGTTATACACTGTGGCAACACTCATGTTGGGGAATTTCCCTTCAAGCGCTTTATATATATCATCTGCAGTTGGATGTGACATGGAGTTGATTAAGTACTCTAAAATGGCATGACGTTGTGGAGTTATTCTGACTCCCGTCTCTTTTAAAGTATCCAATGCTTCTTTCAACTGATTTGTCATCGCCATGCACCTCTTTCAAAAAAGATTCTTATTTTATAATCTTTATAAATAGTGTACTAAGTACATATTAATCTTGTCAATATTATTAACTTATTAGGTTATCCCTTTTCTCAAGAATTTGGTTGTAGCGTAGTCTCAACTTCACCTAGTTTTGCATTTACAAATCGAGCAGCAACAAATAGGAAATCGGACAGACGGTTTAGATAAGAAAGAACTAATGGATTTACATCATCACCTAGAGTGACAGCACTTCGTTCAGCTCTTCTAACAACGGTTCTTGCTACGTGTAACGCCGCTCCCACAGGATGGCCTCCTGGTAGAATAAAGTTTGTTAATGGAGGCAAAACTGAATCCCATTCATCAATTTGTTTTTCCAATTCAGCTATATCTTCGTCTCTTAATTTCCATTTCACTTCTTTTCCAGTAGGTGTTGCTAATTCAGCTCCTACATGGAACAACGTCGTTTGAATTTTATTAAAAATACTGATTAACGATGACTTTTCCTCAAATTGAGTATTTTTCAAATAACTTAACGCAAGCCCAATCATTGAATTCGTTTCGTCACAGGAACCGTAGGCTTCTACTCTCCCATCATTTTTAGCGACACGTTGTCCATAAATAAGTGATGTCGTTCCTTTATCACCAGTTTTTGTATATATTTTCATCTTATTATCCCCTTTAATATCTTATATATATATTTATAGTCTTTTTTAAAAATATATGTATGTCGATTTTCCTCTTTTCATTTTTATTACATGATATCACCTAAGTGGGTTATTCCTACCGAAAATTTGTTAAAAATCGTAAATTTTATTCAAAACACTAAAAAAAGACAGATCATGTAATTGATCTGCCAACGTTTTTCTGAGGAGGTATGCCCTAATATAATCATATTCAAAACTGTATTATTGGAATGGACAATAGCCTTTACTAAGAAAAATAGGCTTGATATTTATTTGAAAAACTATTCGAAAGAAGATTCTTTTATGTATTGAAGTGCTTCCTCTATATGTCCCTTCACTCTAAGATTTCGCCACTCTTTTACCAACTTCCCATTTTTATCAATGATAAACGTTGATCTGACGATACCCATATATTCTTTTCCGAAATTTTTTTTAAGATTCCAAACTCCATAAGCCTTTGCTGCTTCTAAATCCGTATCAGCTAATAATAAAAAGGGTAAGTCATATTTCTCAACAAATTTTATATGACGATTTATGGGATCGGGGCTAACTCCTAAAATAACAGCATCCAACTCTTTAAAGCTCTCATGTTTATCACGGAAATCACAAGCTTGAATCGTACAGCTTTGTGTCATATCCTTAGGATAAAAATAAAGGACAACCATTTTGCCACGATAGTCAGATAGTTTTATCCTTTCTCCATTGTTTGCCTCTAATTGAAAATCTGGTGCTAATTCTCCAATCTGTAGTTCCATTACATACGCCTCCAATATTGCTTATATATAGAGACTATACAACTTTAAAGATTAAATCAACGATCTAGAACGGCTTTAGCTACAAATGCAGCAGGAATGGTATACCCAATTAGCGCCTCAAAAACAGCAATCATTCTTCCAATCCCCATTGGATAAATATCACCATACCCAACGGAAAAGAGCGTCATTGCACTAAAATAAAAGCTTGATTCTAACCTCATCCAGAAGCCATCCGCTTCGGTGATAAACCCATCCCTAACAATTAAATATCCCTGTATATCAAATAACAAATAAATAAGAGCAAAACCAAGAGTGATAATCGTATATACAACAGCGAGTACTAAAAAATTTTCAAAAGATAACATTTTACCTTTAATTTTATTTGGCTTAAAAAGTGTTTTTAAAGACATCGTTATACATGTCGTAATGGCGATGAATAACAGCATAAAAATCATCGAATGTCCCTCACAATAGGTTATTTATTAACATTTCTATGCCAGCTTGGCCATTAAAAGACTAGTTTAAGTGTATAAATAAACTCCTCTTTAGGGCACAGCCAAAGTCAAACCGTTTCGTTCTGACGTGACAAAACGGGAAATTGACACAAAAAATGGCATACGAATGGAAGTATGCCATTTTCCCTTTCATATAAGGATTTGGAAGTAATATAAGGGGAGATTTTCCGGTTAAACTGCGTAATAGGGATCGTTCGGGGTAAATAAGCGGAGTTTTTCCGATTAAGCAATGTATAATGACCTATTTTGGCGATTTTTGAGTAAATAGTCGGAATCCTTCCGTCTATTTAAGCTATTTTCAGTGCTATTTCGTAATTAAGGGAAATTTCTCCGCTTATTTATCACCTCACGCATACTCCCTCATCTCTTGGTTCTTAAGGGTTCGCTAGTATTAAATTCTATGGTTGTCCAAAGAATCTATATTAAATAAAAAAGGCGTTCAAATCTGTTGTCAGATTGCACGCCTTTTTCATTGTCATTTACAGGATTTGCACCTCAAAACGGAACGGTTTAGCCAAGCATAGAGAGGCTTTGTGAATCACTTTATTTTTACACTTAAAACGGGACTGACATTACCGTTACTATCCTGCGATGTCAACTGGAGTTTACTTGTGAGCTTTTGCGGTGTTATCACGATGACAAAGTTTCCGTTAGGTTCAACAAACCCTGATCCTATCACTCGATTCCCATCTTTTACGATAATATTGGAGCCTGGTTCCGCTTTACCACTTACTATTTTGAATCTTGATGATACAGACACAACTCTTGGTTTCGTTGGAGGCGTAATATCCTTCTCACTATTTCTAACTATTAATTTCAATGGATCGCTTTCAATATACGGAGGTGGATTTGGGTCTCTTTCATCCATGCTTGGAGCCATTTCCGCATCAGTAGACGCTATCACCCATATTTCTGCCCCTTCTTTTAACAGCGGGATTGGAAGGGTATATTCCCCTTTTCCATTAGTCCCAATAGAACTTATCCCTCTAAAGCTGTCTTCTTCTCGAATACCAACCATTACTCTTCCACCCGGGACAGAGCTTCCTGTTATTTTTCGAGAAGTTGTCGTAATTGTCCCGTTAACGCTCGGTTTTGGGTATGGTAAACGACTTGGAAAATCATATTCTTCGTTATATCCATATGCCCAATTTGTATTGGCTAATTTAGGGTCATAGTAATTAGAGTTTCTCCCATAAATATCTGTTATGAATACATTACTAACTTCTCTATACACAACTGTTTTCCATATATGGTCACTTACCTTTGTAAATGCGATGTTTCGATTGTCCATCGTAAATAAATTGACGAATTGAACGTTTGCATTTTCTGCTGTTTGAACTTCAATGGTAACAGGTTGCCCCTCGTAGGCTATCTTCTTTGAATTCGTTATTTTTAAAATCTTAGGAGGTTTTATATCTCCTTCCTTCAATATTGCTGGAAGAATCGAATTGTTAGCTGAATCGACAGGTAGTGTGACATATTCCTCCCCTTCCATAAACGATATTTCAATTGGTATCCAATCGCCAGGCGCCATAAAGGTTGCATCATTATTAATCGGATGACTTGTTTGTAAATGTTCATGTACATCACTACCAATATTAAAAAAGGTGTTGGAATCCCTATTTTTATATAAAACACTAATATTGGATAATGGTACCTTCGTGTTTATTTCTCCTATTATTTCGTTTGTAAAGGTGCTAGGTAACGAAACATCTAGAATATAATCCGAAATTGTTTTTGTTTCTTCGGCATGACCTATAAGTGGTATGGAGAGGAATAGTACTAGTACACCGAGTGTTAATTGTTTTAACATCTTTTCCTCCTAAATTCTACTTTAATTGTTTTTAATAACCTCTATTATTGTTTGTTATTTTTGCAAAATTATAAAAGGGCAAATTAAAACTTAATCATGCTAAAATAAATTGAAATAATTATTTAAACTATTATTAAGTGAAAAAGTCTATTTTAGGAGGATGGCTTATGCAATTTAGCCAATCAGAAAGAATTCATGAAGAAGCTCTACAACATATCGTCGGAGGTGTGAATAGTCCCTCTCGATCTTACAAGGCAGTTGGCGGAGGAGCTCCAGTGGTGATGGAACGAGCTCATGGCGCTTACTTTTGGGATGTTGATGGGAACCAATACATAGATTATTTAGCCGCTTACGGACCGATTATTACTGGCCATGCCCATCCACATATTACAAAAGCAATTCAAAAAGCTGCAGAATCAGGTGTTCTTTACGGCACACCAACTCCACATGAAGTGAAATTTGCAAAGATGCTAAAAGAAGCTATTCCTTCCATGGAAAAAGTCCGTTTTGTCAATTCCGGAACGGAAGCTGTTATGACAACGATTCGAGTAGCTCGTGCTTATACCGGCCGAGATAAAATCGTTAAGTTTGCAGGCTGTTACCATGGTCATTCTGATTTAGTACTTGTTGCTGCTGGTTCAGGTCCTTCAACTCTCGGTATACCAGATTCGGCAGGAGTTCCAAAAAGCATCGCCCAAGAAGTGATTACCGTACCATTTAATGATATCGAGCCGTTTAAGGAAGCACTAGAAAAATGGGGCGATCAAATCGCGGGTGTTCTTGTTGAACCGATTGTTGGTAACTTCGGAATCGTTGAACCGAAGCCTGGTTTCTTACAACAAGTAAATGACCTTGCACATGCAGCAGGTGCTTTAGTCATCTATGATGAGGTCATCACTGCGTTCCGTTTCATGTATGGTGGCGCACAGGATTTATTAGGTGTAAAGCCAGACTTAACTGTACTTGGAAAAATAATTGGCGGTGGACTGCCAATCGGAGCATACGGTGGCAGAAAAGAGATAATGGAAAAGGTTGCACCATTAGGTCCCGCCTATCAAGCTGGAACAATGGCTGGTAACCCTGCTTCGATTCTTTCAGGGATTGCTTGTTTAGAGGTTCTGCAGCAAGAAGGTGTGTATGAGTATCTAGACCAATTAGGAGCTCTTTTAGAAGATGGCATTTTAAGTGCGGCGAAGGAATTTAATGTGCCTATTACGATTAATCGATTAAAAGGGGCTTTGACCGTTTATTTCACAACTGAAACGGTTGTCAATTATGAACAGGCTGAAAATACAGATGGCGAAATGTTTGCTAAGTTCTTCAAGCTCATGTTACATCAAGGTATAAACTTAGCTCCATCTAAATATGAAGCTTGGTTTGTCACCATCGCGCATACAGAAGAAGATATCGACGCCACTCTACATGCAGTACGACAAGCATTTGAAGCATTAATGACAAATTAATATACATTTTTTATACAACGCTAGTACTTTTTGTACTAGTGTTTTTCTTACAATTTTATTGAAAACGCTTACAAATTTACAAGATTCGGCATGCGTCTTTTATTCAATATTCTGCATAATTATTTGAAATTATAAAATTATTATGATAATATGAAACTATTATTTGAAAATTCATACTTTAACAACACGGTGGTGACAAAACAAAAGAGCTTTTTAGAGCATCTTGATTTTGATGCCACCATTCATTTATAGGAGGTGAACCGGCTTAACAGATCGTTACGCCGATCAATATGAATAGAGAATGGAGTCCTGCAATATTTAAAGATTTTTATCATCACGAGCATGATGCATGTGGCATTGTTGCTTGTCTAGAAAAGTCAAAAATCCCAACAAGAGAGAACATTTTTCATTGTATTGATGCCCTTGTTACTATGAATCACCGAGCTGGGTTCATTAATCAAGAAGGCGACGGTGTCGGAATCCATATTGATATTCCTAGAGACCTGTGGAAGAAAAAACTCTCCAATTCAAAAATCGTTCAACAAGAAAACTTTGTCGTCGGTCATTTATTTTTCAAACGAAATGACGATGATTCTAAAACGCTTGATCATGTCATCCAAATACTTCAAAAAAATCAATTAGAAATAGTTTACCAATCCTTTAATGAGATTAACCTCGACGCCCTTGGCCCAATTGCTCTTCAAGAAAACCCATTATTTTTACAAATCGCCTGTCTAGCCCCTTTGGCAAATAAAAAATTATCAAAATTACTTTTTGAAATTACCATTCAGCTCGAACAAAATAGTTCCGTCCATGTCGCCTCATTAAGCCAAGATTTTGTGGTTTATAAAGTACTTGGTGCTGGTGATATTCTACCAAAGTATTATAAAGATCTTGCCGATCCAGATATTGCCTCAACGATGACTTTAGGTCATAACCGCTATTCAACTAATACGTTATCTAGTTTTTTCCGCGTTCAGCCTTTCAGTATTCTTGGACATAATGGTGAAATTAATACGATTCAGAAGTTAAGAGAAGAAGCTTTGAAAATTCAGGTTCCACTTGTAGAGGGTGGAAGCGATTCTCAAGATTTAAGTCGTACGATTGATACCCTTCTTTCACGTGATGGATATAGCTTATTTGAAGCGATGGATGTCATGTTCCCACCGATTATGAATGAAATTAAAACTTATCCTCAACATCTTCAAGACTTGTACACCTATGTTCGAGAGGCATGGGGACATTTCGCTCAAGGTCCAGCCGGGATTATTTCGAGGTACCGAGATGAAGCGGTCTTTAGTGTCGACGCTTTAGGATTGCGTCCATTATGGATGTTAGAAACAGTAGAATCATATTTGTTCTCATCGGAACCAGGCATCATCCCTTCCAGTGAATACGTAGGGGAACCTAAGCCATTAGCTCCTGGAGAAAAAGTAGGCTTTAAATGGGATGGGGATAAATTAAAGGTATATGACCAACCTGCTTTACAACAGGAAGTTTATGAGCGAATGAAGCTTCGTGTAAATCTTGAAAACTCTCATCAGCGATTACAAACACCAATCTATGAAAAAATAATTACAATGAATTATCCCGATACGATTCAAAATGGCCAATATAAAGCCTTTGGTTGGGAAAGAGAACATGTCCAGCAAGTCGAGCAAATGGCTGAAAAAGGCGCTGAACCGATTCGTTCCCTAGGACACGACTCGCCTTTGGCTGCCTTAAATCTAGAAAGAAAAAATGTAGCTGATTTTATTAAAGAAAGTGTAGCAGTTGTGACCAATCCAGCGATTGACCGAGATCGTGAAACGGAACATTTTTCAACTCGAGTTGTTATTGGGAAAAGACCAACTCTAACAGAGCCGAAAAACGTAGAAACTGTTGTCGAGTTAACTGGTCCGATATTAATTGAAGGAAAGCTTGGTTATGAGTGCTCACATCTATTAAAGCAACCTAGTTTTGATCAGCTATTAAATGATTTTCAAGGGCAAAAGCTTGTTGCCTATTTATCTACAACCTTCCGAGAAAATGAAAAAATCGAAGAGGCACTTTCTCGCATTGGCGCTGAAGCAATAGCCAGTGTTAAGGCTGGGAAATCATTGATTGTGCTAGATGACGCAGAGGCCCATCACAATCACTATTGGATAGACCCTCACCTTGTTGTATCAACAGTCGATCAAGCGTTACGAAAAGAATACTTGAGACGTGATTGCTCCCTTCTATTGCGGTCAGCTGCGATTCGTTCCCTACACGACCTCGTTTTAGCTATCGGATGTGGGGCTGATTTGATAAGTCCTTATTATATGTTTATGACCGTCATGGAAAATGGAACTGACTCACTAACGAATCTCTTTTCCTCCTTATCTAAAGGGATGGAAAAGGTTATTTCGACTCTAGGTATCCATGAACTTCGTGGCTACGGTCGTTTATTTTCAGCGATTGGATTAGCTGATGAGGTTTCAGACGCTTTAGATATTGTCAATTTCTTTGGAACTAGCCATCTCGGTTTTAATTTTTCTGAAATGGAAAAGGATGCTCGAGATAGAGCTCAAGATTACCATGATGACGGGGCGAGAATCGGAAAGTCCTTTCACATCTTCCCACGAATTTGGAAAGCAATTGGTGAGGTGGCAAAAACAGGAGACTATTCTTCCTACCGTGAGAAAATTACCGAACAGGAGCAAGAAAATCCAACAACGATTCGTCATTTAACTGAATTTAAAAAGACGGAAGAAGCCATTTCAGCAGATTTAGTAGATATTAAAGTTGGCTCGCATGATTTACCGTTTGTTATTGCTTCCATGTCCTTCGGTTCACAAAATGAGGTTGCCTTCCGTGCCTATGCAGAAGGGGCGGACCGACTTAATATGGTTAGTATGAACGGTGAAGGCGGAGAAATTAAGGATATGCTCGGTAAATACCCCAAAACAAGAGGTCAACAAGTTGCCTCGGGTCGTTTTGGCGTAAATGCCGAACTATTAAACTCTTCTAATCTCATTGAAATAAAAATTGGTCAAGGGGCAAAACCTGGAGAAGGCGGACATCTCCCTGGCTCTAAAGTGACAGCCAAAATTGCTGAAGCAAGAAATGCGACGATCGGTTCTGACCTGATCTCCCCTTCTAATAATCATGACATTTATTCCATTGAAGATCTGGCACAAATGATTCATGAGATAAAAACTGCCAATGATCAAGCAAGAGTGGCCGTGAAGGTTCCAATTGTACCTAATATTGGGACGATTGCTGTCGGTATTGCGAAAGCAGGGGCAGATATTATTACGGTAAGTGGATTTGACGGCGGTACGGGAGCAGCAAGAATACATGCCCTTCAACATGTAGGTTTACCCGTTGAAATTGGTGTAAAAGCCGCTCATAATGCACTTCTTGAAAACGGATTACGTCACCAGGTAGAAATTTGGGCTGATGGTGGTTTGAAAAGTGCTGTGGATGTCTTAAAGGTAATGCTTCTTGGCGCAAACCGAGTTGGATTCGGTACCCTTTCCATGATTTCAATCGGGTGTACGACTTGTAAAGGATGCCATCTAGATACTTGTCACGTTGGAATCGCAACCCAGATTGAAACAGAGCTTCAAGCAAAAGAGCATGGATTACGAAAATTTGTCCCCCGAAATCTTGAATTAGCGGTTCAAGGGATTATGAATTTGTACTCGGCATTTGGCGATGAATTACGAAAATTAGCTGGATCTCTTGGTATCCAAAATTTACAATCGTTCGTTGGTCGTTCTGATTTATTAGAGCAGGTTAAAGGACATAACCAGCTAAATCTTAACTATTTGTTAAAGACACTTGAAATCGGGCAACTAAATCCTTTAAAAGCTAATACAGGTCAAGCAGCTGCCGCAATGCAAACCGCAGTTGGAGCAGAATATTTGGATCAAAACGTCGAGGATTTACATTACTCAAGAGACTTTTATACCGTTACTTCTGAGCAAAGAGTTCTCGGTAGTAGAGTATCCTGTCATCGTGTAAGAGGTCGACTTGATGGAACCTATCGCAGTCTCCCTTCAGTTCATTTGCGTTATAAAAAGGGGTCTATACCTGGTAACGGTTTAGGAGCGTATAACAGTAGCGGGATCACTCTTGAGGTTCACGGCGGTGCGCAGGACGGTATCGGCAAAACGTCATTTGGTGGCAGCATTGTTATTTTAAAATCAAAAGGGAAAGATGGGAAATTCTATAATGGCTCTGTTGGGAAAGGGTTTGGCTATGGAGCTCAAAAAGGGCTATTAGTTGCTCAAGGTAACGCGGATGCACGGGCAGGTATTCGTTTATCTGGAGCAGATATTATTATTGGTGGTGAGGTGGTATCCCCTATTCCTGCTGAAGAAAAGGGAAATGTTGCTACTCGCGCCAATATTAAAGGCTTCGCTTTCGAATATATGACGAATGGTAGAGGACTGGTGCTTGGTGATCCAGGTCCGTGGATTTGTGCAGGAATGACCGGTGGCGTTGTGTATTTGCGACAGCAAACGGAAATGGGATTGACCCTTGATGTGTTAAAGAAGCGTATTGCTAAAGGAGCAAAGGTTTCTGTGACGCAGCTTTCTGAAAAAGGCTTAACGGATATCGAAGAGTTATTAAATACGTATATTCAGCTGTTAGCTGGAAATGGTCAAAGTGATGAAGCTTCAAAACTCGGATCCTTGTTAACGAATCTTGATAAGCATTTTGTTCAAGTAGTACCTGTTAAGGAACAGGCCGATCCGTCCGTTTCTACGGAGTAAAGGGGAAATAAATTGTTTATATCTAAAAAAATAATGATAAAGAAACGCTTGGAGGCCCCAAGCGTTTTCATTTTGTATGGTTAATTGTCCCTTGAAGTTTTGAGAACAACGCTGTATAGTACAATTTTAGCGTAATCATTATTTGAATTTGAAAGGATTTTTTTAAAATGAAGCTTGGTGCCCGAATATTAAAAACGGGAATCGCAATTATTCTTTCTTTATTTGTTGCCCAACTTGTTGATTCTCCCTCCCCTGTGTTTGCCGGAATTGCTGCTATATTTGCTGTTCAACCCTCGATTTATCGTTCTTATTTATCCATTCTTGAACAAGTTCAAGGAAATCTGATTGGAGCTGTACTTGCTGTTTTGTTTGTTTTGTTGCTTGGCAATAATTTTATTATTGTCGGATTAGCAGCCATTATCGTTATCACGATCAATATAAAGCTTAAGCTTGAAAATACGATTGCCTTATCGTTAGTTACTCTAATTGCGATAATGGAAGCACCTGGGGAAGATTTTATTAGCTTTGCCATAATTCGCTTTTCAACGATTATGATTGGAGTTTTTTCCGCCTTTATCATTAACCTGGTGTTTCTTCCACCTAAGTATGAGAATACACTATATAATAAAATCACCTATTTGACAGAGGAGATTTTCAAATGGATCAGAGTGACTTCAAGGCATGCTTCAGAGAAGAATCACGTTAAAAACGAAATTGAGCGATTGAAAGATATCCTAGTAAAGCTCGACCAGGTTTACCTATTTTTTAAGGAAGAACGCAATTATTTTAAGAAAAATGATTTAGTGAAGTCTAGGAAGCTTGTCATTTATCGTCAGATGATTACTTCTACAAAGAGAGCTTTAGAAACGTTAAGAAAATTAAACCGTTATGAAAATGAGCTCCTTCATATGCCTGAAGAATTTAGACATACGGTTCATGAGCAGCTTGATTTTATTATTAACCATCATGAACAGCTCCTTTTAAGATTTATTGGAAAAACAAAGGTTCAATCGTCTGAATTTACCGATGTTGCTTTAGATAATAAAGGATTGTTTCATTTGTTTTTCTCTCAAAAGCAAGCCTGCTCGGAGGAAGAAGAAATGGTCCTTTATCATGCGATGCAGGTTATCGCAGCGATTATGGATTACGGAGAACAGGTAGAGCATCTGGAAAGGTTAATAAACAGTTTTCAATCCTATCATAAAGAAGATAATGAAGTGAAGATTGAGGAAAATACTCTTGAATAAAATATCAAAAAAAACAAACTCAAGATTTCCTTTGAGTTTGTTTTTTTTATTATTGTTCGATTTGTTGGACCTGGAATAATCGATAGTAACCACCTTGCTTTTCCATCAACTGTTCGTGATTTCCGATTTCAGTGATTTCTCCATGTTCGATTAAAACAATTCGGTCCGCATGTGTTATCGTAGACAACCTGTGGGCAACAATAAAGGTTGTCCTATCTTTGGCTAACGTCTCAAACGATTCTTGGATAAGGTGCTCGCTTTCTAAATCAAGCGCAGATGTAGCCTCATCCAAAATTAGTAATGGTGGATTTTTTAAGAACACCCTTGCAATTGCAATTCGTTGCTTTTGACCACCTGAAAGCTTTACTCCTCTTTCCCCTACCTTTGTATCGTAACCAGTAGGAAGATTCATAATAAATTCATGGGCATTGGCTGCGATTGCCGCTTGGATAACTTCCTCATCGGTTGCTGACGGATTTCCTAGTAAAATATTTTCTTTAACTGAATCGCTAAACAAAATATTGTCTTGGAATACCATACCGATTTTGTCGCGCAAGCTACGAACATTGAAGTTTCTAATATCGGTACCATCTAATAAAATTTCCCCAGCTGTCACATCATAAAATCTCGGTATTAAGCTAACAAGCGATGACTTTCCACCACCACTCATTCCTACAAGGGCAATGGTTTCTCCCTTTTTCACCTCAAGATTAATGTTTTTCAGGACATATTCTTCATTTTCATTGTAAGAAAATGAGACATTATTAAAACTTATATTTCCTTGAACGTTTTCGCATAGAACGGCATGTGGTGCGTCTTCGATATCATATTTCACATCAATTAATTCGAAAACACGATCCATAGAAGCGATCGATTGGGTCAAGGTTGTTGACGAGTTAACCAATCTTCTCAATGGGTTATAAAGCCTATCAATATAAGCGATAAAAGCGATCATCGTCCCAATTGTTAATTGACCATCGATAACCTGATAGGCAGAAAAGCCAATAACAATAAGGGGGGCGATATCCGTTATCGTATTAACAGCAGAAAAGGATTTCGCATTCCAACGTGTTTGAGCAATGGCTTTTTCCAAAAAATTTGTATTTTGTTTCGAAAACTGTTTTTGTTCGTGTTCCTCGATTGCAAAGCTTTTGACTACTTGCATCCCTTGTACCCGTTCATGCAAATAGCTCTGAACCTCTGCTAATGCTTGTGAGCGCGACTTTGTTAATTTTCTTAAGTTACCGAAGAAATATTTAACCGATAACGCATACAGCGGAAATAGTATGAGTGAAACGAATGTCAATTTTACATTCATCGTAAACATGATACCTATCGCAATCAAAATCGTCGCCATATCCAACCACAGGTTCATTAAACCCGAAACAACAAAGGTCTTAGTTTGCTCAACGTCATTTATTACCCTTGAGATGATTTCCCCTGATCTCGTGTTTGAATAATATTTAAAGCTTAATTTCTGTATATGTGTATACAGCTGATCACGGATATCATATAGGATTTTGCTTGCTGTCCACTGTGCATAGTATTGACGGTAATATTCAATAGGTGGACGAATAATAACAAAGACGACTAACATAATGATCATGACAAATAATAATTGATCAGTCTTTTCTGCTTTTGAAAGCTCTGTGCTACCAACCACATCGTCAATGACATATTTGATTAAAAGGGGAATCATTAATGGAATGGAAAACTTTAAAATTCCAATAATAATCGTCCCGATGATTTGAAGCCGATATGGCTTAACAAATTGAAGATATCTACGTATACTGCCCAACCTCTCAACTCCTTACACACTTAAGAAACCTGCCTTAGTAAACGAACAGGCAGGTTTGGATTTAACGTTTTAGATTCAAATACTTGTCATACCAGATATCAATAAAATCCGGTGCAAATGGACCTTTCCGTTGTTTAATCCATTTAATTAATTTTTCAACATTCTGTTTTAAAATTTGGTCAATCACTTCTGGGTATTTCATTTCACGTCGATGACGTTCATACTCATCCTCATCTAGAAGATGAAAAGTCATATCTGGATACACCTTTATATCTAAATCATAATCGATGTATTTCAATGCTTCCCCATCATAAATAAAAGGAGAACTTATATTACAGTAGTAATATACACCATCTTCACGAATCATCCCGATAATATTAAACCAGTATTGGGTGTGGAAGTAAGCTATCGCTGGCTCTCTTGTAATCCACGTTCTTCCATCTGATTCTGTCACGAGAGTACGGTCATTCCCGCCTATGATAAGAGTTTCAGACCCCTTTAATACAGTGGTCTCGTCCCAAATGCGATGGATGTACCCATTATGCTTATAGCTATGAATTTGTATTGGTTCACCTTCAGTGGGAACGCCCATTACATTTCCCCTACTTTCATCCGAACCTTTGCACCTCGAAAAGCTAAAAGCGCCTTGCTCAGCCCCGACAAGCATAAGACAAGCTCTGAAGGAAGGCGTTTTTTGCCTTCATTCAGAAATTGGCTTATGACCGAGGAAAAAAGGGGTTTATTTTTTCCCTCGAGGGGCTAGGCGCTGCAGCTAGACAACTTTACTCTTTGGTAAAAACGACATAAGGCAACAAAGTACGATTCTTTTTTCTTATTATTATAACGGTTGTACGAAGAATTTAAAACAAAAGAGCCATTGAAATTTCAATGACTCTTCAAAATTGCTAAAAATTTTTTATATTTTACGAATAAACCGTTTCATCCATGCTTTGATAAGAGCGAATAACTTCTTCAGTTTGATCTTCAAATATTTGTTGAATTTCCTTTAATTCTTCTTTCATGCGATTAATTTCAAACAGCACCGTGTCCAATTCTGTTTCTTGCTGAAGGACTCTTAGCTCCTCCTCAATTTCTTGGCAGCGTTCTAATTCTGCTTGTAGGAATAATAATTTCTCCATAGTTTTCATTTGCTCCGATACTAAATGGTTAAATTGGTTCATAGTATGCCACCGCCTATATTTTTTGGTTACTATATGTATTCGTGAAATTCAAAGTGACTCCTTTGACTAGTTGTGTAGAGTGAAGGGAGGTTTTGTCGAATTGAATTTTATATTATGATGTTATTTTAGAGTTTATTTTTAAAAATAATGTCTGTGGGCATTTCGATTCTAATGAAGTTCTATTAAAGACAATCGAGTATTTGTAAAACCATCAAACTGTCCTTCATAAGGCCGATGAAGGACATTCTAGCCCTCTGAAACCCTTGAAGTGTCCTTCATTAGCCCTCTTAAGGACATTACAGCTCTAGGAAACCCTCGAAGTGTTCTTCATAAACAACCTTTAGACCTACTTCCAAAAAACCACAAAAAGAAAGCACCCTCACGAATGTAGGGTACTTCTTTCATTGAATATTATTGGTTGCGTCCTTGTTGAGACTGTTGGTTTTGGCGTCTCACTTCAGCAGCATTTGTTTCACTTGCAAACTCAGTTCCAAACTGACCTTGGTTCCCTTGGCCAGCGTTTGCTTGTGATTGTTGGTTTTGTTGTCTTACTTCAGCTGCATTTGTTTCGCTAGCGAATTCAGTTCCGAATGCGCCTGCAGCTCCAGCACCAGCACCAGCTTGTGCATTTTGTTGTCTTACTTCTTGAATATTAGTGCCTGCTTGTGTTTTGTTTGGTTGTTGGTTGTTGAAATTTGCCATTTGATATCACCTCCACGAAGATTAATTTAACCAATCGTCGAGAAGGTTATCCTAGTTTAAATTAAAATTTTTTTTAGCTTGGACGACTTATACAAGTAGTGATATTCCACCGTCAACTATAATGGTTTGACCTCGAATCATGCTTGCTTCATCTGATAAAAGGAACATGACCGTATTTACCATATCCTCGATTTCCACCATTCTTCCAGCAGGTGTCCTTTCTTTTGCTTCTGACAATAATTCATCCCGATTTGGAAAGTGAACTAAAGCCTCAGTATCCACAGCTCCCCCTGAAATGGCGTTTACGATGATGTTTTTAGGAGCTAATTCAACCGCTAAATAACGTGTTAGTGCTTCTAATGCCGCTTTTGATACACCTACTGTCGTGTAGTTTTTCAAATAGCGAATTGATCCTAGTGAACTAATGCTTACAATTTTCCCTCCACCGTTTCTTTCCATCAGCTTGGCCGCTTCTTGGGCACAGAATAATAACGCTTTACTGTTAATATTCATTGTCCAATCCCAATGTGATTCTTCTAATTCCATTGCAGGGCGCAAAACCCCAGAGGCAGCATTGCTCACAAAAATATCAAGTCTTCCAAAGGCTTCATCAATTTGGTTAAACATTTGCTTAATTTTTTCAACATCTCCAACATTAGCCTTAACAATAAGTACTTTTCTTCCTAAAGCTTCAATTTCGTTTGCTACTTCTTGGGCAGCTGATCGACTACGTGCATAATTGATAACTATGTCATAACCTTGCTTAGCAAGACGGATGGCCGTTGCTTTTCCAATTCCTCTACTACTTCCTGTAATAAGCGCTACTTTTTGTGTCATATCTACATTCCTTTCTATCACTTTCTCTTCATTTTAGCTTTTCCATGTATAGATGACAATTGTTGAAAGGAAAATAGGTAGGAGTGAGATTAAATTAAACAGTGAACTTTTTATCATTGGAGGTAGTTGAGTATGTATGTAGGACGCGATATGACGGAATTATCGATGATGTCAAAAACAGATTGGCAGCATGAAGAGCTTGCCTTTTTCCATCGTTCATTACAGCAAATGGTTCCTTACTTAAATGTCGAAGGCCAAACCATTCATCGTGAAATTATTAAGGAAATCGAACGCCGTGGTGGATTGAAACGTAACGAAGCCGATTATACTCATGGAACAGAGGTTACTTTTGATTAAATATTAAATGGGCTACTCTCCTAAAGAGTAAGCCCATCTTTCTTGAACTCTAAAAATTGCTGAAGCATTTTTTGATGAGATACAGGGAATGCATAGGATTCCATCTCATCAAGGGAAACTAGTTTCAAACGAGGAGTTTCTTTCACTTCGGAAAGGATTTTCCCTGAATAAATTTGGATATACCATTTTAAATGTGAAAATACGTGTTCAATCGAGCCGAGACTCTCATTCACGATAGCCTCCACTTCATATTCATTCATTAATTGATTTAGAAAATCCCCTTGTCCGTTTTTAAGATCGGTTACATATTCAAAGTTCGGAAATTCCCAGAGGTTAGCTAGTAGACCGCTCTCTGGCCGTTTACGAATGAGTATTCGCCCTTTCACATCAGTCAAAATACCTGCAGTAAGGTGGACATCCTTCACCTTGGTCTTTTTCGTTTTCACAGGCAATTCCTTTTGTGTCCCTGTTTCAAAGGCGTTACAATGTTCTCTAACAGGGCATAACAAACAGGATGGTGATGTAGGAGTACAAATGAGCGCCCCTAATTCCATTAAGGCTTGATTAAAATAGGACGGATTCTCGTGGGATATAAGTTTTCTAACAGCCTCTTCAAATATTTTACGAGTGGAGGGCTTTGCGATATCCTCCCAAATCGATAGGATTCTCGATAATACCCTCATTACATTCCCGTCAACAGCTGGTTCCGGAACCCCATAAGCAATGCTCAATACGGCCCCTGCTGTATATGGACCAATTCCTTTAAGGCTTGATATTTCCTTCGGAGTGTTCGGAACAACACCTTCATATTTTTCTTGGACTTCCTTGCAAGCACTTTGTAGGTTACGCACGCGTGAATAATATCCTAGACCTTCCCATGCCTTTAAAATCTTTTCTTCATCAGCAGTTGCAAAATCATCTAGAGTCGGGAATTGCTCCATGAAATTATTATAGTAAGGAATAACCGTATCCACTCGCGTTTGCTGAAGCATAATTTCTGATACCCAAATACGATAAGGGTCCCGCTCTTTTCGCCAAGGCAAATCCCTTTTTTCATTTGTAAACCAGCCAATCAAGTCGGCTTGAAAGTTGTTTATATCAATTATTTCTAAGCATTCCACTGAATTTTTTTGCACTTTTGTTCCTCCATGGTGTTAAAAGTCCAGTAATCTGGGAAGATAATATAAAATCTGTTTTCTCAAAGTTTGTCGTTTTTCGAACCAATTTTATACCCGTATGAATTTAGGCTTCGGGGCATCTTTTCGTCATTGTTTGAAGATTTGTTTTCTGTTTTTTGATATTGTTTATTATTTAGAAGTTATTGCAAGAAGGGGTACGAAAAGAGCCATATTAAAATTTTAATCCATAGCAACTTATTTGTTGTAAACCACCTTTAATAAAAGGATCTAAACAGCCAAATAACGAATGATTTTTGGATTTACGTAACTTTTTCAGGGCATAATAATGTGATTCCGTAGGTACTTGGAATGTTTCAATCACTTTATTTTGCGATTCATTAAGCTGAATTTGGTGTGCTTCAAACGCATGTAAATTTGAAATGATGTGGTGAATCGCTTCTTTATATTGGTGGTGAAAGTCTTCATTTACCTCATATTGAATGACCATTTGAATTTGTGTATTCATTCGCTTCATCTCCTTAGACTAAACCATATTGATGACGATTGACAAGCTTGAATGCATTGAAAATATTCTCTTAAAAGGAGGTACTTTCCTTTTGGATACAGGTACTCACGTAGTGATGGGTCTCGCATTAGGTGGTTTAGCCACTTTAGATCCTGTTGTTGCAAATCATTCGATAACGGCAACTTCTGTTGTCATTGGAACGTTAGTTGGCTCACAGGCACCTGATATTGATACTGTATTAAAATTAAGAAATAACGCCATTTATATTCGGAATCACCGAGGGGTTACCCATTCCATCCCGGCCGTTCTGCTTTGGCCAATCGGGATTATTGCTATTCTTTATCCACTCTTTCCTGAAGCAAATTTGCTCCACTTATGGATTTGGACATTTATCGCTGTATTCCTGCATGTATTTGTCGACATATTCAATGCCTATGGCACACAGGCACTACGTCCTTTTTCGTCGAAATGGGTCGCATTAGGGGTTATTAACACGTTTGATCCTTTTATTTTCTCGATTCATGTCGTGGGATTATTAATGTGGGCTTTTGGAGCCCATCCAGGGTATACGTTTATAGGCATTTATGCGATTATTTTTTCCTATTACATCATTCGATTTCAGGTTCAGAGAAAAATACGTTGTAGAGTAAAAGAAATGATTCCTAATGCAACGCAAATAATTATTGCGCCAACTATGAAATTCCATGAGTGGAGGATTGCCGTTATTAGTGAAAGCAGATTTTTTGTAGGTCGTTCAAGTAAATTTAATGTGAATATTTTAGATGAATTTGAACGAGTACCAATTCCAGAAAATGAAGTCATTGAGGCGGCAAAAAAAGATAAGAATATTTCTGCATTCCTTTCCTTTTCACCTATATATCGGTGGGAGCTAGATGAATATGATGAACATTATGAGGTTCGTTTTATTGACCTACGTTATCGGAGCAATGGACATTACCCATTCGTAGCAGTCGTTCAGCTTGATTTAAATTACAGCATTATCAATTCTTATACTGGTTGGATTTTTAGTGAAGCAAAGTTGAGGAAGAAGTTGGATATTTTATCGAATTAGTACAACTAGATAAGGCTTGGCCGATTTTGAAGGCCAAACCTTATCTTTTTTAATGCAGTAATGGATCACTATCCCCTAATAAATGCTTATATTTTGGATTATTGGCAATAAAATCATGGAGGTTTTCACCATAGTTCTCAATCCATTGTCGAACCACTCGTTCCGCCATTTCAGGACCTTTGTATTCCCTCCCAGCTTTCGCATAGGTTGACTCAAAGTCCTCCCAAAGCAGTTCCACACAAGTTCTAGCTTGCAGCTCCGTTAGACGGTCATTCTTCTCAAGCAATAATTGTGTTAACGCATCTTGATACAACAACATTATCATTCAACTCCATTTCCAATCTTTCCTTTTCATAGCTTTGCACTAGTTAACAGATAATAAACACACATGAGCAGCATTGGTTCTATCCTTTGTTACTCATGGTTGAACCTAATTTAGGAGGGTTTTCGCATGCGAAATAAAGAAACAAACTTCCCAAATCAAAGCAATAATAAGCTTGAAGGCGAGCCACGAGCTAAGGCCGAATACGCTTCGAAACGGGCTGATGGTACCATTAACACCCATCCTCAAGAGAGAATGCGGGCTTCTAGTACTCGCTCAGAGGATACTCCTGAATTATTCAGACCTTAAGAATTTTATTTTTAAGAAGGCTCTCTTTAAGAGGGCCTTATTTTTTCAAATCCTTTAGCATCGAAATTGGAAGTGCCTCTTCATCTGTATTGCCACCAACACGAAAGCCCCAGGCAAAAACACCATTTAAATATTGGACTTTAAAATAAGATCCTGGAGCGCCTTCAATCTCATATAGTTCATTTTCTTTTATCGTGCTAGGATCAATTAAATAAGACTTGGCCATGATTGCTTTTCGTTCTAATACAGCAAATTCACTAACCATTCCCATTTGCTCCGCTTTTCTTGCCTTTTCATTTAACTGAGAAATTTCTTGCTGCAGCTCAAAAGTGGACATTTGACTATATCTCTTTTCTTGTTGTTGCATTTTGCATTCCCCTTTATGTCAAATCAGTTTCTTTAAGGCTCTTTTCATATCTTGGTGCTATTTGAATCAAAGTAAAAATCGGAATTTGGATTTTTACGGTTTTAGTCTCATTTTTTAAGTGTATGAACCTTTTGAGTAAGGAAAAGAGCACGAAACCCATATTTGCACGGGATTCATATCATATTCGAAAAACAATCTATGCAAAAATAAGGCTTTCTTTTAGTATAATAAAAATATCGACAACACGAAAGGAGAATGCACAATGAAAGCATTATTAATTACAGGTGCCGGTTCTGGATTAGGAAGAGAGCTTGCGTTATTATTTTCGCAAAATAATTTACATATTCTATTAGTTGGAAGGTCAAAGGATAAACTCCAAAGGGTAAAGATGGAAATTGAGCAGCTTGGCGGAAACGCTGATGTCATTCAAGCAGACATTCGTTCATATCATGAAATTTCAGCAAAAATCAATGAGCTTAGTGAAGATTACTCTTTACAGGGGGTTATTAACAATGCTGGTGTTGGCTACTTTGGACCATTCGTAAAAATGGATGAAAACGAAATCGTTGAGATGACTGAAACTAATTTCCTAGGAACCATTTATGTTACAAAAGCTATTTTACCTATACTCGAACAACAAAATTCAGGATTTGTTATGAATATTATTTCTACTGCTGGATTACGTGGAAAAGTGAATGAAGCCGCTTATGTAGCGAGTAAATTTGCTGTCAGAGGCTTCACGGAGAGCCTACAAAAGGAATACGAAAATACAAATATCAAATTCACCCCTGTTTATATGGGAGGAATGGATACTCCTTTTTGGGAAAATAGTGATCATATTAAAGATCCTTCTAGATTACGTTCTCCCAAAGAGGTTGCTGAAATTATCATGTCCCAATTAAATGAGGAATCGATCATAATCGAGAATCGAAAATAAAAATAAGCTTGGGTCACTCCTCGTGATCCAAGCTATTTAAATAGTCATCAATTTGGTCCATTCCAAACCCTTTACCATAAAGAAATTGTTTTATTTTATAACTATCATTTCCATATTTTCTAACTGCCTTTTCCCCTTGTTTTTTAATAGCTTCAAGCTCTATATCCTCGTTTAATAATGAATCCTTCAGTTCCACCATAGCTTCATCAATAATTGAAAAAGAATAACCTTTCCGCGAGAGAGCCTGTTTTAACTTTTGCTCAAAAATATAGGTAGAATCTTTCCGCTGTTTCTTTTGTGCCTTTTGACATAGTTGAATCACTTTTGACAATTGGAGATCATAGGTGAATTCAGTTTGGACTGATTTTATAATCGATTCACTAATTCCTTTTTCCATTAATTCTAGCTTAATGACATTCGGTCCTTTGTCCGTTGTATTGATTTGCGTTCTCATAAAAGCAAGAGCAAATTCTTCATCATTTAAGTATTTCAAGCCATAAAGCCGATGGATGACCTCTTGAATGACTGATTCTTCGATATCCTTTTGTTTTAAATAGTCCTTAACTTCCTTTTCTGAACGCATTCTAATTGCTAAATATTGAATCGCTGTTCCAAAGGCTTTTCGGACGGTGTCTTGGTAGAGAATCTCAATTTGAGTAAACTCATCTAATTCCATCCCTTTTTTCATTTCGTATTTAATTAATACATCTTCATCGACGCTAAAGGCATACTTTTCACCATTACCATCATTCACAAAAATGTTAAACCGACCAGGTTTTTTTTGTGTTGTAATTTTCGTAATATGAACCATTTTTTTCACCTCATCTTAAATTTAGCATATGTGAGCTTAAATGGTATAAAATTGCTAAAAGGAGTGATTTTTTTGAAAATTGTCATTGCTGGAGGTTCTGGCTTTGTCGGTCAAGCACTTAGTGATTTTTTTCTAAAAAACGGAGATGATGTTGTGATCCTAACACGTCACCCAAAACCAACATCCCCTCAATTGAAATTAACCTATATAGAGTGGCTAAATGCGGATAGCCATCCAGCCCCATTGCTTGAAGGAGTTCATGTATTTATTAATTTAGCTGGAGAATCCATTAATAGTGGCCGATGGGATGAAAAAAGAAAACAAAGAATTTTACAGAGCCGATTAAAAGCAACAAATGAGCTGCTTCATATAATGGAAAACCTGAAGGAAAAACCTCAAGTTCTTATTAATGCCAGCGCTATCGGCTATTACGGGACGTCTACTTCAGAAACTTTTACAGAGGAAAGCAACAGTGTCGGTTCTGATTTTTTAGCGGAAACGGTTAAACAATGGGAAGACCTTGCAAAGAAGGCTGAAACGATTGGTGTACGAACTGTGTTAGCTCGTTTCGGTATCATTCTAGCTAAAAATGAAGGGGCTTTACCGAAAATGGCACTACCTTATCGATTATTTGCAGGTGGAAAATTAGGTAAGGGGAATCAATGGGTTTCCTGGATTCATATTGAAGATGTGATTCAGGCGATTTCTTTTTTGATTCAAAATGAATTGTATAAAGGTCCTGTTAATTTCATTTCACCAAATCCTGTTACTATGGATGAGTTTGGAAAGGCACTTGCAAAGGTATTGAATCGACCTCATTGGGTTCCAACTCCAGAAATTGCTTTAAAGATTCTATTAGGTGAAATGAGTTTGCTGATGTTAGAAGGACAAAAGGTTTTGCCAAAAAAATTACTTGATCATGACTATAAGTTTCACTTCCCGACCTTAGATTCTGCTTTAAAAGATATTTTTCAAAAATAACCGTTTATCCCCTTTCGTTTAGGGCAAAAATAGGAAGGCATCCAGAGAAAAGGTTCCCTACTAAAAAAAGAAACGAAAGGAAAGGTTGATAACACATGACTAAAAACAACAGAAAAGAAAAGGTAAAAAGTAATTTAACTAGTATGCAAGCAGTTACATATTCTCGTGAGTTCCAAAAAGCTGACCGTGCTGGGGGATACAAAAGCAACAGCATGAGATAAAGCACATATGCGAAAATCTCCTCATAATTTCACTGTTTTAACAAACAATAAGGTACGAAAACAATTATGTTTTCGTACCTTATTGTTTTGAAAGGGGATTTTAGTAATGGGTAGATCACATGGACATAAAACTCGAGACCGAAACAAAGCAAGCCTTCCTCAAGTACCAAAGAATTTAAAATCCGATGGTAATGATGTGGAGTTTTCAAAAGAGATGGCAGATGGCGCTGACTTAGAAGCTCTAGCACGAGCTAACGCTGCTAACCAACGAGTACAATCACGGAAAAAAAAGTAAAAAAGGAAGCAGGATGATTTGTCATCCTGCTTCAAAAAATAATATAAGGGGGAATTAAAAACAAAAGTCATCATGCAATTTTCATGTAAGAGAGGATACTTCTTCTCTACACTCATAATATACTGCAGAGAGTACTCAGATTCAATTCATTTCACAGTTTCTTAACATATTAACGTTGTTAAATATGAATAGAATGTGAACTCACTTCATCATTAGGATTAGTTGCAAGTCTTTTTCATTTGTTCCAATATCAACAAAAAAAGATCCTAGTGGATAAATAGGTCAATTCTGTGGATTATTTGTTCATAATACTGTGTATAAACCTGAGGATAACTCTGTGGACAGTGTGGATAAGTCAGATAAATTGCATTAAATCCAACTTTTGCCGGTGGATAACGATGGGGATAAAGTACTAATACGACGCCAGCAAATTCCTAATAAAAATATTCAAACTAAAAGCCCTCCAAGTGGAAGGGCCGTTATCATTATCTACCGCTTATTTCACTTAAGTAATAACTATAGCCTTGAAGTGATAAATCCTCAGCATCATAGGCTAAATCTAATGCTTCTGAAGATTTATTAAAGCTTTCATCTGCAATGTTATCATTAGACGTTTCTGCATATTCTTCTAAAAGATCTAACGACTCTCCCATTGATTCTAATGAGCTTTTGTAAACTGCAATGATGTCCTTCACGATTCTAGAATCTTCTTTATAATCAAATCCTACTTTTTTTGCTGTTGTCTCTAGCTTTGAATATTCCTTAGTTAGATCATCTAGCAATCCATTTAAATCGTTATAATATTGCTGAGTTTTGTTTAGTGGACCTTTACCTCCACCATCACGAATTTCAAAGTAGGCCATATCAAGATATTCGCTGAACATATAAAGATGAACAGTAAAATCCTCTAACATTTTGTAATGATTCATAAATTTAACCTTTATTTGAACGTCATCAAGGTCTTTTTGAACTCCTGCTAAGTCTTTCTTCACGGCATCCACTTGTTTTTTTGTTACACCATCATCTTTCACGACCGGTGTAATAGCGTATGTTGTTCCAGTTTTTTTAACGGCTGCACCTGTCAGTTTTGTTAAATCATTAATTGGAACATACACTTTTGAACCATTTGCTAACGTCTCTGTATTCTGTGTCTTCCCATTTACCTTAATTACATTTGACCCAAATATAGCAGTTATTCTCTTACTAACCGATTTTGCATATCCAGTATTTGAAAATACTAGAAAAGCGATCAAAAGAAGAATAAATGCACTACTTTTCTTCTTCATAAAATTACTCCTCTTCAATTAAGTCAACCAACTAAAACTATTCTCCTATTCTCGATTAAATTCCTTCATAAATAATCGCTAGAATAAAATTAATTTTTAACTAAAATAAATACCAAAAGCATATATTAGCTTTTGGCACATTTTTTATCACAAATTATAGTTACTGTCCTTTATAAACAACTGGACTACCGGAAAAGAAGCTCATTCTCCAGTCTTCAATAATCGGGTGGTGTTGATTTACATCACCGCTATTTGAGTAAAAATTAACATTTTCCCCTTCTGAAGTAGCTGCCCACATCTTGCCCTTATCATCAAAAATAACTACACCTTCCGCTACACCTTCAAGACCAGGCATATATCCGTGAAACGCATAAACGCTCTCATCGTCCGTAGGTACTGGTGTGATTTGTTGAAACGTAACTCGGAAAATATCTAAATCTTCTCCGACAAGCTTTTTAAAGGATTCTTCCATTTGATCATCTAAGAAAATAGAGAAAATTTGATTGTATTCTGGTTTATCAGGCAGCTCCGCTTCGACATACTCCACATCACCTGGAATTTCTTCAGCTGTCTCGTCATCAATTACCGCTGAAGTATCAGTTTCTGCCTTTTCAGATTCTACTTGTTCATTATCCTTCTCAGTCTCTTTTGTGGCTTGTTCAGAACAAGCAGTAGCCAGTAAAAGAGTTCCCATTAGACTTAAAATCATGACCATTTTTTTCATCTTTTGCACCTCTGTATTTTTTAGTGAATCTTGTAGTAAATCTATCATAATATTGAGACTATTTTAACATATTTATGATTAAAATAAATAGATAATTTTTTTAAAATAGTAATGAATTATGGAAAGTCTCACTATTCTTCCAAAAAAAATAGCCACTAAGAGCGTTCTTAGTGACGTTTGTGTTATTCTTCTGATGCGTCTACTTCTTTCACCGTTACCTTTACTTTCATAATTCGGAGCTCATCCATTTCATCCACTTCAAAGGTGATATTTTGATATTCAATGTATGGTTGTTGGTCTCCTACTGGAATGTAGCCTAATTGACCAATTACAAAACCACTTATCGTATCGTAATCTCGATCAGGCAATTCCACTTTTAATATATCCTCCACTTCGTAAAGATTGGTTGTCCCTGGGAATAGATACGTGTTGGAATCTAACTGTATGATATCCTCGTCATGAATATCCATGTCATCATGTTCATCAAAGATATTTCCAACGATTTCTTCTATTAAATCTTCAATTGTCACAATACCATCTGTTCCACCATATTCATCTACGGCAATGGCCATGTGGATATTATTCTTTTGCATTTCTTTAAACAGATGGTCAATTCGAATAGATTCTAGAACAAAATACGGATCACGAATCAGTTCTCGTAAATTAAACTTTTCTTCATCGCAATCTTCTATAAATTGGATCAAGTCTTTCACATGAACAATACCAACGATATGATCGATATTGTCATCGTATACAGGAAATCTTGTGTATTTTTCAAGATTTACAGTTCGTGCTGTTTCCTTTAAACCATAATTTATAGGTATAGCGACAATATTTGTTCGATGAGTCATGATATCGGACACCGTTTTATTGTCAAATTCAAAAATATTGTTAATCATTACTTTTTCAATATCTTGGATTGTACCTTTTTCTTTTCCAACATCGACCATCATTCGAATTTCTTCTTCGGTCACGTTCTCATCCTCGGCATTTGGGTCGACACCAAATAATCGCACAATTACGTTCATGGATAAGGTCAATAATTTAACAAACGGGGCTGTAACCTTTGATAATATAGTAAGCGGACCAACTGCCGTATAAGCAATGGCCTCTGCTTTTTGTAAAGCTAACCGTTTCGGTACAAGCTCGCCAACAACTAACGTAAAATAGGAAAGAATTAATGTGATGAAGACAACGGAAATCGTTTCAAGCATATCTTTTGGGATTGGAACTCCCATGTCAATCAGGAATTCAGTTAACCTCCCTGAAAAGCTTCCAGCCGCAAAGGCACTCGCTAGGAATCCGGCAAGAGTGATACCTATTTGAATCGTAGCTAAAAAACGGCTTGGTTCTGAGAGTAGATTTTGAAGCATTTTCGCCTTTTTATCTCCACTTTCAGCATTTAGTTTTATTTTATTATCATTTAATGAAATCAAAGCGATTTCAGATGCAGCAAAAAATGCGTTTATAAGTATTAGTACTATAAGTACCAATATTTCAGTTGCCAAAAAGACCAGCCTCCAGGGGTTTCAATAAATAGTATATCGACTATTATAAGTTAGTATATTCTTCCGTATTTTTCAAAAAATAAGTCCTTATTATACATGATTTAATAAAAAGGATAATGATGGCAATAGTTTTCTTTTGTATAACAGGGCGATAAAGTTGAGTAATAGGGCAGGAATTTTTTTGGGGAAAATCCGACGCTTATAGAGCTTAAAGAAAGCTGTCTTCAACTCGTTCCACTGAGTACAGGTTTTCGTTTGTCGGAATCGAGCCACATCGATCATTCTAATGCTTCCCTCGGGCGTTAAGATTATATTTCGCAAATGTACATCAGATGGATTTAACCCTTTACTTACGGCAAGATTAAGCGCTTCATCTATTTCACTTACATTTTTATTTGTGATAGGGTAGCCTTTTTCCAAACAGTTAAAAAGGGTATGTCCTTCGATATAATCAATAACTAAGTAATTTCCCCCTGAATCGTAGAGCTTCGGATAAAAAGGAATACCTTCTAGAATATTGTATATTTCAGCTTCTTCTTTCGCTAATTTTGTAAAGGATGGAAAAAACACTTTAATTACTTTGTCAGTATGCTTGATTTTAAACACAAATGCACTTCTACCTGCTCCAATAAATTCTAAGCTAGGATCTTTGTCATTCAGTATTACTCTAAAGCCATTATTAGAAAACTTCACACTTTGGGCTAATTCACTGAATGATTTCAATAAAATTTCTCCTTTCCGTAAAGTGAAACGAAAGCCGCCAAGTAAAAGGCGGCGTTTGAATTTAATTATTATACCGTTCCAGGAGAATGTTCCCCACTTGGACGACCTGCTTTATCCTTTGACAAGAACCAACCTGCAACTGCAATGAGTATCAATACCGCATAAAAGATAATCTTCCAAGTTGTAGAATGAGCAAACTCATAAGGGATAACTCCCACATCCTTATGTCCTAAAGTGAAAACAGCTAGTTTAACCCCTACCCAGCCGACTATTGCAAAAGCGGCAATTTCCAGTCCAGGTCTTGTTTGAAGCAACTTTACAAAGAAATTTGCTGCAAAACGCATAATAACCAAACCGATTAGACCACCAGCAAAGATGACTAAGAACTTACCACCATCAAGTCCACCGATGTTGGGAAGGTTCGTATTAGGAAGAGCCATAGCCAATGCAACAGCTGCAAGGATGGAGTCCACCGCGAAAGCTATGTCCGCTAATTCAACTTTAATAACTGTTGCCCAGAATCCAGATTTTTTCTTTTCTTCTATTTTATTCTTCTCTTTTCCTTTATTTACGACTAATTTTCTAAAAATATGATTGAAGGCGATGAATAAAAGATAAAGTGCTCCAATCGCCTGAACCTGCCATACATCTACGAGAAAGGAAATCGCAAACAAGGAGCCAAATCGGAACACAAAGGCACCGGCTAAACCATAAAACAAGGCACGTTTTCTTTCTTCATCTGGGAGATGCTTAACCATGATTGCTAAAACAAGAGCATTATCGGCGGCAAGCAATCCTTCAATAGCTATTAAAAGCAATAATACCCAGCTGTATTCTAATAAAATGGATAGTTCCATATTATCCTCCTGTATATTTGAATCTGAAGTGTTAGGCTTAGATTTATTTTCACCATTCCTTCAAGTTTAATCCTTTATTTAATTCACTTAGAAATGATTTGAATGATATCTTGGTCTTTACTTTCTACCCCTTCGTTAAAGGTTAACCGTGTTTTAAAACGGTAAGACCTTTCATCTGAGGAGGTAGGAATATAATCCGCCAATTTAAAGGTAAAGGTTAATTGATCAGACTCTTCTGATTGAATAAGCTTTGAAGTCAAAATCGTTGTTGTATCAATTACTTTTTCATTACCATTTGTTAGATCCGTCATCACTAAATCACATTCGATTCGTTTAATTTGTTGATCTACAGTTCCGCCTTTTATCATGAAAATCCCCTCAATGAATTCTCCAGGATAATAAGTTTCCTTCGGTAAAATTAAATCGATGGTGGCTGAACCTACTCCTAAAAGTGACATGTATTTTCTTAGTATCATGCTTATCTCCCTTCCTATTTTTTTATATATTTTTCTTCGATACGCTTTTCAATCTTTTCAAGCTTTTTTTTGTCCTTCAAAATTTCTTCCTTGTTTTTTTCCATTAAATTTAAAAATGAAATTTTTTCTTTTCTCATTCCGAACTCTCCCTTAAACTTTTTTCAATTAAACAAAAAACCTTTACCATATTCGGTAAAGGTTTTTTAAAACAAATAAAGACCTTTACCAGTGGGTAAAGGTCTTGCTAACAACGATAAAGTTGCCAACAAAGCCGAGAGTAATACTACTCTGAAATGACGACTTTGCTGTAAAAGCTACTCCCCTTTAGGAGATTGATTATTTAATTATAAATATGAATATACTATAAATCTATGATTTCGTCAAATCGTTTTTGGATAATTCTAAGTTCTCCATCTTAAGACTAAATTTTTCTCGAAATCACTTTTTAATTAAGTTGAATAACTAATTTCTCAGATTTAGCTCGTGATACACAGGTTAACATACACTCATGCCCGTTTTTTTGATCCTCTGTTAAGAAGGTATCATTATGTTCAATTTCACCTTCGATTACCTTTACCTCACAGGTCCCACAGCGTCCAACTCTGCAGGAATAAGGAGCGTTGATTCCGTTTATTAATAATGCTTCTAGTAAGGTTTGATCTTTAGATACAGAAATGCTTGAACCCGTAGTTAGTTTCACTTGAAATGCTTTATTATTTTTTGAAAATGATACAGCAAAATGTTCAAAGTGAATGCTTGATTTGGGATATCCTAGGCGTTCTGCCTCATTCCTAAAACTTGAAATAAACGATTCCGGTCCGCAGAAATAAACATGGGTACCAATTCTATGATCAAGCAGCGTTTCATTACTTAATTTGTTATGCCTATTTGAAAAATAAAAGGTAGTTTCATCTGCAAAATTTTCTTTTATAAGGGAGTAGAAAGAACATAAATCCTCTGATTTTGAAGCATAATGCAATTCAAAGGTAGTTTTACGTTCTCTTAACTCTGCCATCATGGAAAGAAAGGGAGTAATCCCAATTCCAGCTGCATAAAAAACATGATGTTTCGCTTTAAAGCTTAAAGGAAAATGATTTTTAGGGTAACTGATTTTTAGGAAATCACCCATTTTTATGCTTTCATGCCAATACTTTGAACCCCCATTGGAATTCTCACTTAAGCGAATAGCAATTTGATAGGAATCAGTTTGGTCAGGTAGATTTGTTAAAGAGTATGCCCTAGTAATGAATCCATTTTCACCAGCTATATAGGTTATAATGTGTGACCCTCCACTAAACGGAGGAAGTTTCGTCATATTTATAGGTGAAAGTGTAAATTGCTTAACCTGTGGCGTTAACTTTTCAATTGATTTAATAAAAACAGGAATTGTATGTTCTTTCATGCAACAGTCCCCTTGTTAAAGTTTTGCAACATAGCCAAGATAGGCATGACGGAGCGCAGAATAGTGATCAGAAACTTCTAAGAGTAGATGACAGTATTGGCAATTTATCTCTACTTCTCCGTTTGCTACTTCCGTGATTTCATGGCATCGGCAACAAAAAACATTTTTCGATTTGTCACCATGTCCAAACCATTGATATTCCTCTTCAGAGAAGCCAACTTCTTCAATCTTTAGTTTGATTGGATGTAGTTCTTTCCATGGAAGACAGACGTAAAGATAAGTACCCATCTTTTGCTGACTTAACCAATGGGCTATATCTGTATGCAGGAATTCCTTCTGTTTACCAAGAAACACCACTTCAAAAGAGTCATTATTTATTATTGCTTGTTCGATAATTGGGTTTAATATGGTCAATCCTTTTTGATCAGCAAGAAACAAATATTTACGCTTACTTTGAACGAATATGGGTTGATTTTTCATGAAGCGTCTTCCTTTTCTAGTTGAACTTTCAAATAGTCAATAACGACATCCTTAAACAAGGAAAGTCCTTTATAATCGACAATATAAGGTGGAAGCTCTTGGAGAATGTGATAAAACTGCTCCAACCATGCTCGCTTTTCTGCCAATTTCCTTAAAGGCAGCAGATGAGTATGTATGGTAAATAGAATGCCATTGCTTCTTGAAAGTCGAAATAGCGTTTGCACCTCGACACGTAAATGGACCAAATCACCAGCATTTTCAGCGGTCACCTGCTTACGTCCCTTTCCCCAATCGTCGAAGGTTTCGAGTGAAGTATCAAGACGATTCCCAGCCATTAAAGACCAATTATTTCTCCCCCATGGGTTTCCAGCCTCAAGTCGGAGAAGAAAGTTTAAAATTCGATCATCTAATTTCTCTTCCTTAAAACCTGGTATGGGGTAATGTATTTCTCTAAAGCTCATTCCAAGATCAAAAGCAAGCGACCAATTTGCAGGAAAGCACAGCTGACCAGCATCCAAGTACAGGTTACCATCACGTTCACTCATTAAAATAAGGTCCTCTTGAACATGTCTTCCGATGAAATCCAGTGGTTGTTGTAGAAGTGTGGATTCATCGCCATAAATAAACTGTTGCGTTTCGTTTAGTATTAGGTTTCGGAAGGTCCATAAGGTATTGGTTTTAGTTAATGAAAATTTATCAGGATAGTAGTTTACGAGATGATTCATAACTAGAGCGAGGATTTCCCACTGTGCTTTTAAGGTATGTGATAGGGATTGAAAACATCTTTTTGGATGGTCTCTGAGCAATTGTCGCTTTAGTTTAATTTCTTCTTCATAGTTGGAAGTGATATCGACACTTTTTGGAACATCGAGCGGGATGGAATTGTTAGAGTAGCGATACATATTGCCCTTAAATGGATATGGAAATTGCTCTAGGTTGTCTATGTAAGTCATAAAACCCACCCTTTTTTGAATATTTAATATTTTTATTTATAGAAAAAAAAGAACGCCATCACTGAGTAATGCGTTCTTTTCTTATCAATTCTCAAACACAACTATTCTACTGTTCTAAATTCCTTAAATGGAAAATACACAAATTCTGGACTTCCGACAATTTGATTTTCTTTAATTAATCCTAAACCATTACGACTATCCATGCTGACTAGTCGGTTATCCCCCATAACAAAGTATTGGTTTTTCGGGACAGTAACGGTTTCAAAGTCTTCGGTTAAGTAAACCCCCATTTGTTCTGCTACCTCACGGTTATAAGCTAAATAGGATTCTTTTACTACTTCTCCATTTACAAATAATTGATCATTCTTCATTTCAATTTTATCACCAGGTAGACCAATGATTCTTTTTACATAGTTATCTTCTGATCCTTTAATAATAACGATTTCACCTCTAGCAAAACCAGTAACAGTTGTTAACTTATTAACAAATATTTTTTCTTGGTTATGCAAGGTCGGTTCCATTGATGCCCCTTCAACGATATACGGAGCAAATAAAAACGTTCTTACTATTAAAACGATACCAACAGCAATCGATAATGAAAGAATCCAACTTTTCATTTCAGCTAGTGTTTTAGATTTCGACATTGTTCCAACTCCCTATCTTATATGATTACACCATTATCACAGTTACAATACAAACTCTAACTGAATATCTAATGGCTCTTTATCAAATATAGATTGATTGATTTCAACAGCATAGGTACATCCTAAATTCCGATAAAAATGCTGCGTTTCTTCTGAAGGATGTGCTCCAATATATAGCTTCTTGGTACCCATTTCCTTTGCTTTCTGACAACAAAGCTGAAATAACTTCTTTCCGATTCCACCATTTCTAAACTCATTAGAAACATGGATGTAGGTGAGTTCTCGATATTCCTGTTTGCTACCGAACAATTCTCCTTCGACATTAGCAAAACCAATTAAATCATCTTCTAAAAAGGCTCCAACTACAATCCCGCCTGAATTAACGCATTGCTGTAAATCTTGAAGGACAAGTATCTTTATATCGTCATCCCACTGTTCAACAAAGTGGTCTGCTTTTATATTGAATTGTTCATTGTCTTTATACCATACACGATTTGTCTCTTGATATCGATTGAATTTTTTTAAGCTAGTTGTTTGTAAAATAATTAAATCCATTAATTTATATGTAATAGTTTGTTTCATGTTGTCTCCTATTAAAGATTCCACATAGGAATTTATTTTCCTTTTCATTATAACAAATTATTCGCTTTTACGAAAAACTCCTACTTAAAGTAAATACAAAATGGGCAAAAAAAAGATTGATACATATGTACCAATCAAATTATGGGAAGGTTTTTAAGATTAGAGGTCCTATTCCCCTAAAACTCAAATTAAGTTACCTTTATATTAAAAAATACCTGTGTAGAAATTATAGGGAACTTATGTGGAAGTTATGAAGATTCGTTTTGTTACCAGCCCAATCGATTACGCAGCGATGTAATATGTGCGATATGATGGCGACTATGCCATGCGTATAGAGCTATCATTGAGGCAATGGAATTTTCCCCTGATTCTGGATGGTAAAATGTTTTTTCTAATTCACTTGGTGATAATGTATTTAATATACTTACCCATCGACTATGTATAGCCTCCATAAGCTGAAGAGAAACCTCAACCGGCAATTTAGAATCTGGAAGTTCTGCCCATTTATCCTCTTTATATGGCTTTATGACTGGTTTTTCCTCTGTAAGTGCTAATTTAAGACGAATATAACTGTTTAGATGACTATCTGGTAAATGATGAACAACTTGCCGGACTGTCCATCCTCCAGGCCGATAAGGTGTGTTTAACTGATAATCTTGTAGATCCCTAACTGCTTCCCTTAATAATCGAGGGGCGTTTTCTATTTCAGCAATCCAATTACTAATTAACTCAGTTGTAATTTCTCCTTCAATTTTAAAATGACCAACAGGATATCTTAAATCCATACTTATCTTCCACCTCCTTAAACTCTGAGCAATATTAGACTATTCACTTTATTTTATTTTAATACCATATTTAGAACATAAAGCTAGCTACTTAATACGATCTTCAAGTCGAAGATCTTTTTAACTTAAAAAATCTTACTATTATGCCAAAATGAAGTACTCCTACATGTTCACCTTTTTATACTATAAAAAGGAGTTCGATGACAAAATGGAAATAATCTCTGTCTATTTAATTATCGGGGTAATGATTAGTACATCAATTTATGTGGTGGCGGATTTTCGACCTTGGTATATTTTTTCTGCATTGTGCATTGCCTGGTTACCTCTACTATTCATTGGAATAATTATAACTTTATTTATGGATTTAGAAGAAATCTCCAATAAGCTAAACAGATAAAAGTACAAAACCAAGAAATAAATCCAAAAACTGAGACAATTGTAGTTTCGGACCATCCATATTTTAAGCCGAAGTGATAATGAATCGGTGTCATTCTAAAAATGCGCTTATGAGTAAGTTTAAATGACGAAACCTGTAAAATAACCGAAAGTTGTTCAGCAAAATATATAAAGAACAAAATGGGAATTAAAATTTCAACTTTCTCAATAACGGCAAGAAATGAAAGCGATCCCCCGATAGCTAACGAACCAGTATCCCCCATAAAAGCTTTAGCAGGATATATATTATAAATGAGAAAGCCAAGTAAACATCCAATCATAATTAAACAAAAAATCTGCACCTCTGCTCTGTCAGACACCATAAAAAAGAAAAAGTATGTAGGGATTGCAACAACTCCTAAAAGACCGTCTAAGCCATCTGTGAAATTTATGGCATTTGCAGAACCTACCACAAATAAGGTGATGACAATGACATATAACGCCATTGGAAGATTCAAGGAAATATTTTTATAAATATTAATGCTGGTGTCTACTCCTAGTTCGTTGATCACGTAGAAAAGCAAAGTACCTGTAAAGAAAAATTGAAAAATAAGTTTTGTCTTACCCGATACACCTCCTGGATCTTGGCGAGAAGCTTTCCAAAAGTCATCTAAAAACCCAACAAAACTAAAAAGTATGTAGGTAATAGACAAGAAATACATTAATGGAGTAGGTGAAAAAAGAATTGATACGATAATTCCTACAAAAAGAATAATTCCAAACATTAACGGAGTGCCTTTTTTTAATTGATGATCTGAAGGAAGTTCTTTTCTTATCGGTTGAATGAGCTTAAGTTTTCTCAAAACAGCAATTAATAGTGGAGATAAAATTGAAACAACTACAAAAGAAATTAATGCTGGGAATATTTGATCACTCACTTTTCATTTACTCCTTTTCTCTTTATTATCTATGAAATAAGTTCGATAAAATAATGATATTTCCTTTAAAAAATAAAAAAAGCTCTACCTCCAAAAGGAAGTAAAGCTTAATCAACTATTTCTTACTCTTTATCGTCTCTTACATCTGGTCGAACTGGTGTTAGCTCTTCGGAAGCTTCTGTTTGATATTGTAGGTTGCCTTGATAACGTCTTTCACCATGATCTTGATCTGGTAAGATGTTATTTGCTAAGTAACGATGGAACATTAATTCAAATACACCTAGTGCTAATGCAGATGCAAATGCCTCACCCATCATGCCGGCACCATAAGTTAAGTTTGCACTCATAAACCAAATAATCGCAAATGCTAACGCGAAGTCTGCAATGGTGGCAACCGTATTATTAGTACGAGGTAGGATTAACATGTCGCCAATCAAATAAGCTGCGACACTCACTACCAGAGAAATGAGAAATACATTTCTAAAGTCAACACCATTGAATACATCAAGAATAATGTACAAAAGAACAAGGGTGGCAATAAATTTTATGGCTAATGCTTTTATATGTTTCATTTAACATCCTCCTTTAAAATTTATTGTGCTTTTCTTTTGATAAATTATTCATTTTACTATGTATAAATATAATGTTAGTTCTTCCCTAATCGACAAATACTCCCCAACCATCTGAAAATCCACCATGTGGTTTACTTAATTGATCTAATTTATTCTGAATTTCAACGATTGAATCATAATCCAACAGCATGTTTTTAGAAGTACAGCAAGACCATTCATCTGTTTCATCATCTTGCTCCAAGAAACAGTTAAAGCCTTCAGCTTTAAGTACTTCTGAAACTATTTCGCCAGATTTTTTGTCAGGTACTGCTATAAAGAACTCTACTGAGTGTGATTTTTTGAAATCAATTCCCTCTTTGTAAAGGCTTTTTAAAGCTTGACCATTTGCGTCATCGGGAAACTTCAGAGACTTTTCCTCTTTGACAGGTGAGTTGCTCTTATTTTTATTGGCTGATTTAGCTTCATCTTGTTTAGTACCTTTACTTACATAAGGTTTAGCGCTTTTAATTTTCTTAGCCTTAGATTGCCAACGGTTCCAACCCTTTTTATCTGTTCCTCTACCTGTACCACTTTTCGCTTTAGCTTTTGGTTTCGTCATCTAATTCACTCCATTTTTTACGTTACTAGTCGTTTACTTAGTTTTATCCAATTCAATTGATTATTTACTATGTGTGGGGAAAATACAACATTTTCTATTAGAATGTGGTGAGTTATCAAAAAAAAATAGTATTATTAAAAACAAAATATTGTAAAAGTGATTTATTACATAATGGTTAAACTAGTGTGAATAAGGAAAGAATTTGAAACGAGGAATGATAATGAGTCCAATCAAAAAGCAAAAAAGCAATAAACTTAAAATGGTTTTACGCGTATTTTTAGTTATTATTGGTGGATTAATAACAGCATACGGATTAGAAGCCGTATTAATCCCAAACAACGTATCAGACGGTGGCGTAACAGGCTTGAGTATCGTTGGTTCAAAATTATTTGGTTTACCACTAGGACTTTTAATTGGCATTTTAAATATCCCATTTGTATTTTTAGGATATAAACAAATTGGTAAAAGTTTTGCCATTTATTCAGTTATGGGCATTGCTTCCCTATCAATTGGCACTACCCTCATGCATCATGTTCCAACCATTATCCATGGAGATACATTATTAATAACGGTCGTCGGTGGTATTATCATCGGCTTTGGAATGGGGTTAGCTTTACGAAATGGCGGAGCATTAGATGGAATTGATATGTTAGCCGTACTTCTTTCACGAAAATTACCTTTTGGGACAAGTGACCTCATATTATTTTTAAACATGTTTGTATTTATCGTTGTTTCATTTGTATTTGGTCTCCAAGGAGCTATATTATCGGGAATCGCGTACTATATTGCTTCAAAAGTTATTCACATAGTCGAAGAAGGATTAAGCGGCTCGAAAAGCTTTAAAATTATCACTAATCAACCTGAAGTTATGGTAGAGGTCATTCGTGATCGTTTAGGTCGAGGAGCAACGTATACACTTGCTCAAGGTGGTTATAGAAATGAACAATTTAAAGAAATCACTTGTATTGTAAACCGTTTAGAGGATAGTAAAATGAAAGAAATCATTAATGAAATTGACGTAAATGCCTTTGTTGTTGTATATGATGTAGCTGAAGTAAAAGGCGGAAACTTTAAAAAGCATGATATTCATTAACACAAAAAAATGTGGGAATGAGCGTTTTAACTTTTTTGGCTCTGTTAATCTATAGTGTTGCTATTTTAAAAGTGTCCGAATGTTTTTGGTTTGATTCGGTCACACGAAAACTTCTCGCGTGCACAATTTCCCCTTTTGGGCGGGTTTCGCGTTCGCGAGAACTTCTCACGTGCACGTTATTCTCCTTTTGGACGGATTTCGCGTTAGCGAGGAGTTCTCGCGTGCGCGTTTTCTTCCTTTTGGACGGGTTTCGCGTTCGCGAGAACTTCTCACGTGCACGTTTTCTTCCTTTTGGACGGGTTTCGCGTTCGCGAGGTGTTCTCGCGTACGCGTTTTCTTCCTTTTGGGCGGGTTTCGCGTTCGCGAGAACTTCTCACGTGCACGTTATTCTCCTTTTGGACGAGTTTCGCGTTCGCGAGAACTTCTCGCGTGCACGTTTTCTTCCTTTTAGGCGGGTTTCGCGTTCGCGAGGTGTTCTCGCTCGACTGTTTTAGGTTAGATAATCAACATTAACCATTAAGATAGCCTTCTTTTTAATCAAGTATATGTAAGTTTCTTAACAATCCGTAAAGAACTAATAATATCCCGACATAAAATAGACCAGCAATACCCATAAATTCATCAAAAAGGACATCAAAAAACCTTTCCCACTTTTCTTTAGTCGATTTGGCTTTCTTTAATTCCTTTATTAAGGAATTCAAAAATAGGCCGATACAGATTAGTCCTAAAACAATAAAAAGTGTACCCAATATTTCACTTCCTTGTTGTTTGGAAAGTAGTTAGAATTGGATTTATTAATTTTGAACTTCTGAGATATTACTTACAGCTTGAACATATTTTACGTACCACTTTTTCCATTCTTCTTTTTGATCCTCTATTGTATTTCCATTTAACAGGGCATTAATGACATCTAGACATACATGCCATCCAGCAAGGTCTTTTGGAGTATGGTTTGTGATGGTTTTAATCTTCTCGATTAAAACTAAGCTGCAGCCATCTGATTCTTGATTTAACTCAAAACGAACAATGTCTTCTCCCCATGTAAATTCCAGAATGGAGTTCATTTCTAGATCTAGTATCGTTAGTTCCTCAATGGTGCCATCCTGCATATCAAACTTAATTACACCGCCTTCACGAAGTTCATCAACTCGAAGTTCAGAAAACCATTTAAGAAGTTTTTCATTATCCGTCAACCAGGACCAAACGTCTTCTACTGAATGGTTGAAATGACGTTCAAATCGGGCAATATGGCCGTTTTCTACTTTTTTATTATTGCCAGCATTTAGTATTCCCCTTTATGTTTGGTTGTTTTGCCACTTTTAGTATTCGACTTGTTCAAAGAATCCCCTGTTTAGGACAAATAAAAACACCCAAAAACAAATAGTTTCAAGGTGCCAAAGTAAGTTAATTATATTTCGTAATAATAACAACAACGATTACAGCTAAAATCACATACTGAATCACATAATTGACTAACAATGTCTTCCAATACTGTCCAATCATAAAGAGACTAACTTGTTTTTGAAATTGTACACGATAATTGTTTTCCTTAACCGTATTCAGCAACTCAACAATCTTGCTTCTTGAGAACCAAAAAATCGGTATTCTTGCTAATACGTGCCTTTTGGCTAAGTTTGGTTTTCTTTCTCCGTATAAAGCTAACATATAATTACTGTTAAATTGCGATGGGCCTTCTAGTTCGACTTCTTGAATGGCCCCATAAGGAATGACTTTTCCTCTTTTGAAAAAACCATTAGTTACAATAGAATTCTCTTTCACATGAACAGAAGCTACAAGATAATTAATTACTTTAAAAACATAAAAGGCTGATCCTAATAGAATAATAGAATTCAAGCTAAACTGGGGCAAGAAGAAGTGTGCTAATAAACTAATCACGATGACATGGGCTGCCACTAGGACTAATGTTGATATGTATTTTTGAATTGGTACTTTTATTACCATGTTTGTTTTCTCTATCCTTTCGATTTAGGAGGTTCATACATATTATAAGTGAAATTTTTTAAAAATAAAGACTTTTAATTTCGATTACTCCTTTTAATGAATATCAAACAAAAAACTTGCAAACGATAAGAAAAAGGTAGGTGCTATTCATGAAAATATTAGTTAGTTTATTTTTGGGTATTGTATTAAATTTAGGAACGACCATAACCCCTAATATTAGCACATCTAGTATCGTGAAGGCCGAAGTACCTCCGTATGCTAAGTGGGGGCAACTTGCCATGCAGAAAACAAAAGAAAAGTACCCGAATGCTGCTATTACGGATTATCTGCATCTTGGAAAAGTTCCAGGGACAACTTCAAGCACAGAAAAATTTAAGTTATGGCTAAAGGAAAAAGATAAAGAATTTGGTGTTTTAGTGGATATTGAAATTGATAAAAATACTGAAAGATTAATCGGAATTAAATTTAGGGAAGTGACTAGATAAACAAATTTCCTATTCAGAATTAGCATATTTATTCACTTTGCTACTCTTTTTTCTCATAGAAGTAATTTCGTTTCCAAAGTAATAAAATCACGATAATAACTGAAAAAAGTCCCATTAACCCATAAGTAATTGTAAAAAGCTCAGGACTTAAAAATTGAGAAACCATTTGTTCATCCACTGGCCTACCTTGTGCTAGTCTCTTTTGAATGAATATATCTTTTAATAGATCAAAATTATCAAAGGAAATCTGGAGAACGAAATACTCTTCGACCCTCTTAAAAATGGTAGAAAGAATGGCAAGCCAAAGTCCTGCCTGGTGTTGTTTTAACATAAACCATATTGCCAGTCCATCCACTAGAATCAAGAAAATGAGTATGATGATAAACAAATCCCCTCGATTTATACTGTCCAACAGAAGATAATCTGCTTGCTGCCGATAGCTTAAAAGCATGGAGACTTCTTTAGCTAGAGCAGCTAAATACACACCAAAAATAAAAAAAATGACTTTGTTTTGTTTTATGTTATGGAACATTTCATTTTCCCTCATTATAAATTTTTGCTTTTGTTTCGATGTAAAAACCAAAATGGTAAGTACAGTATGAAAAATGTGACCAGAGTTATTAATTCCAATGGTAGTATGTAGTAGGGCCATGGTCCTAAATAATCTAATAGCGAAGGGTTGACTGGTTTTTCTGAGATGTACATATAATTACCTTTTAAAAAATAGTTAAGGAAAAAGATAAACACTGTGTAAATATTGAGATACAGGAATGCCTTCCATAGACTTGTTAATGTTGGTCTGTATTTTTCAACAAAGACGATAAACAAATTAACCACGACAATTCCGCCATGTGAGATAAAAAAGTGTATATAGCGAAAATGTGGAAAGGTGTACGCGCTTATATCTGGAGTGATCATCGCTTGAAGGGCACTGCCCACTCCAGCAAAATAGGTAAATTCGAAGAGTCGGTAGCTCTTTGTTACTACTAATACCGCAGATAAAAGAATCGAAATGCTACTTAAATGCAATGGCAATGAATTTTGGATCGTCCATTCGTTTATGCTCCAAAGCCAAATATGGAGGGAGATTTCCGAGCCTACCATCATTACGGCAAGCACAAGTCGGGCGGTGAGATTTATACGAGCTTTTCTTAGTGTATTTCTAAAAATGTAGATACAGACAATAATTAAAAACAGCACAAACAATGTAGCCCAATGTGTAAAAGAAAATAAACGAAATGTATCTGTACCGTCTGCTTGAAAATATTTTCCCATTTTATCACCATCACTTTTTTTCATTATTCCATAGTGAATGGGATAAAATACAGATTCAGTAGAACATTAAAAATGTGCTAGGAACCACCCGTGACAAATTTACACGATTGGGACCTAACACGTTTAAGTAAAAAGTTGTTAGTTTAATTCTCAAAAAACCAATCTGGACGATCAGGTCTAATCCAGCTCATTTCTTCCATATTTAATATTTTCTTAAAGCTTTCGACTAGCCCAAAGATATCTTCTAAAGATAATAAGTGACTTGGTGTTAAAATATTATTTAATTCCTTTATTCGAGCTTCTTCAACTGAAAACAAACTGAATGCCTTAATATCTAATGTGTCAAATTGCTCACTTACTTTTTCACTAATATTCAGTTCTTCTTTTAGTCTAGAGTATATTTCCTGCCCTTCTGGGTTCATATACATAAACTCTATATAATCATCCATATCAGGATACCTTTTCTCAAATTCCTTCCAAATAAATTCTTCTTCCATTTCGTATGAAATATCTAATTTAGATATCCTCGCTCCATTTTGAAAAATTTCAAAACCCCATCCATGATCTTCTGCATTATGGAAAAGGAGTACTGGGGTACTTTTAGACAGATTTAAAATACTTTCGGGAACACCGTACTCTTCGTAATTAAATACTAACCAATCATTATTTAGTGGTTTAATTATTGGAGTATTGGCTAATTCTTTTACAAAATGTTGGTTTTGTTCTGAATTTCCAACTAAAAATCCAAATGTAAATTCACTCATGATTTAGTCTCCCTTTAATACTCTTCCTTCAATAGCGAACAAACAGCAGCATCACAAAACTGTCCTTTTTCAAAGGCCGCTTTTCTTAACACTCCTTCAAAAATAAATCCCGCTTTTTCAAGCGTTTTTTTGGATGCAATATTTTCTGGATCATAGAAGGCTTCGATTCGATTTAACTCCATTTGTTCAAAGCCAAATTGGAGGATTGGTTTGATTGCCTCGGACATTACTCCTTTTTGCCAATAAGCAGGAGTCAATTCAAATCCAATCTCAGCTTTAAAATGGTCCTTCTCCCAATTATGGTATCCACAGCTGCCGATGAGTTTGTTATTTTCTCTATCAGCTATCCCCCATCTGATGCCTTTATTTTGTTCGAACCTAGTTGCGAATTTGTTAATTAATTCACTAGCTTGGCTAACTTCAGTAAAGGAATCTAAATCATAATATTTTGTAACTTCATCTTTTGAAAAATAGTTATACATTTCTTCTGAATCGGATAATTCGATTTTTCTCAGAATAAATCGCTCCGTTTCCAGGGTTGGAAACACTTTTGGTAAATTCATATTTTTCTCCTACTTTTTAGATATTTTTTTGGTTCTTGCTTTTGTTACGTTGCAAAAAAGATCCTAAAATCGATATTCCGATTATGTAAGGGACTATGAACATGCCATACCCTGTACCGTACTCGGTAACATCTGAGGTGGAATGAAGAAAGAAACCCCAAAGGATATAGACTACATACCCTATAATCATCGTGATCAACCACGTCCATTTCTTGGTTAGAAGTGGTAAAAGTATCGGACCACCGATAAAAATAAATAGAATTGCAATTTGTGAAAAACTAACAGACATTATGTAACCTCTTTCAAATCCCCATATTGGGTTCATCATTAAACTACAATATTTCCTATTTTAAAATTCTACAAATACTCCCAAAATCCTTTTATTCTCCGTTAAAAGCAATCTAATAAAACCATTAAATTTGTATGATAATTTTGCAAAAAAGGAATCTAATATTACTAAGGTTCATCTACCGTTATTTGAGCTGTTTTTTATCCAGTTTCCCTAAAGTAGTATAGGGCATGTTATCAACAAATTTAATTTCTCTAGGTAACTGGAATCTGGCCACTCTTGGCCGTAGCCACTCAAGTAGTTCTTTTTCTGTAAGATTAGCATTTTCTACTGGAAGTACAAATGCTTTCAACCTTTGTCCAAATTGGTTATCCGTAACTCCTATAATAGCAACATCCTCGATTAAGGGGTGCTTAATTAGCACTTGTTCAACTTCGATTGGATAAACATTTTCTCCACCTGAAACGACCATATCATCCGTTCGTCCACATAAATAATAATAACCATTTTCATCCCGGTAGCCTAGATCACCTGTTTTAATCCAAGTATTATTTCGATTAACTATTGACCAATCATTTTTTATGCAGAGCTGTCCTACTTTTCCATCTTTTAACTCAATCAGGTTGTTATCCAAGACCTTTATTTGAAGTCTATTTATTTTTTTGCCTAATGTAGTAGGGGCATCTATTAAATCCTCTGGTGCAGCAATAAAAGTTAAACCAGCCTCTGAGGTTCCGTACAAATTGTATAGGACATTCCCTAATTCGTTACAGGACTGTTCAATAAGCTTTATCGGAAGCCTTGCACCACCTGATGCAATACAAGATAGAGATTTCAAGTCTTCAGGATTAGTTCGTAGCATTTTCTGCAGCATTAGAGGAACAACTGTAACCACTTCAACCTGATGCTCACGTATGATTCTGCAAGCTTTTTTAGCATCAAATCCCCTGCTAATCACAGCTTTTTTTCCCAATGGAATAAATAAAAGCAAAACAGCAATCCCATAACCATGATAAATAGGAGTAGCGATATAGGCAGTTTTATAATTTAATATCTTTAATCGCTGGATAAATGCCATAAATGGATGTAAAAAGTTAAACAAAGAGGGTTTATGAGCAGCATCCTTAGAAGTGCCTGTTGTACCACTTGTTTGCAGAACAAGTTTACTAGTTGAGCTTCTTTTTAAGCGTTGTTCTTCATTGACGTCTGAATATCGGAGATTGTTTAAAGCTGGCAACTGATTATGATACGTATAAACCCTAACATTCGTATAATCGGATTGTTCAACCAAATCATTAAGTTCACTGTCATAAATGACAAGATCGAAACGATGGCGATGGACTAACTGATTAAACTGGCTCTTACTCGTTTCAGCATTTAATAGATAGACATTTGCTCCTAATCTTGAAACAGCGAAAATAGCTTTTACAAGTTCTGCATGGTTTTTGCACAAAAAACCCACCTTTTGTCCGCTTTGAAGGTTATACTTTTCCTTTAAACAGTAAGCAAGCTTCTTAGATTGTTTAAAAAGCTGTTGGTACGTAATTGCTTCATCATCGTCAACTAAGGCAATATGATCACCATATTTCATTTTGGCAAAATGTAATAAGGTCATTAAGTTCATACCATTTTTAAAAACCGCTACCATTAAGCGATATAAACTACTTGGAGAAAGTAATTGAATTTTATGTAAGACATACATTAGCGTAAATATCTTCATGATTACTTCCCTTCTTTATTTGAAAAGTCTCCAAAATTTCTAAAAAAAATGGAAGCTAACTGACCAAAAATAAGCCACCATGGCTGGTATTTCTTCTTTTGGGTATACATGGATTTGCAGATGATTTTTGCAACATGGCTTGGTGTCATGGCGGGCATAGTGCGGTATACAGTGGTTGGTTGGATCATAGGTGTTTTTACTAATGGTAAATATATAGTTGTTGTTGATATACCTTTTGCTTTTAACTCGGGAGAAACAGATCTAAGCCAGACATCAAAAGCAGATTTGGATGCTTGATAAGCTGCGAAATATGGAACAGGTGCTAGCAGGGCATTTACTGTCGATATATTGATTATTTGTCCATGATTTTTGCTCAGAAGAGGAAGTATTGATAACAGTATATGTACTGGTGCAAAATAATTAATTGCCATCGTTCGCGTGAAATCATGATAACGGTCTAAAGATTCAAAAATGGATCGTCTTATTGATAGTCCTGCATTACTTACAACTATGTCTAAGCCATTTGGCAATTCATGAAGAAATGATAAAAAGCCTTTCAGCTCCTCTTCATTTCTAAGGTCAGCTTGAAAAGTACTTACTTTGGCAGCCTTAAATGCTATCTTATTTTTTATCTCTAATAGCCTTTCTCCCCTTCTCGCGACTAAGATTAAATGGCAATGAATATCGGCTAACTGATATGCTAATTGCTCACCAATACCAGAACTCGCACCAGTGATAAGGACAGACTTTCCTACAAGTTGGTTTTCTAGTTTCTTTTTATTCAAGTAAGTAGGTAAAAATAAACATGATTCCATAAAATTATATCTTTGCATTTATACACCTACTTCACCTTTTTTAATTACAAAAGACTATATTTTATATTCGACATATCAACACAAGCCCAGCACCTAGTGAGAAACCAAAGAACGGTGTGGGCACTATGTTACATTTCAAAAAAGCTATCTCTCTCAACCTTACAAACTCGAAGGGAGAAATTTTGATACCATAGAGTTTTACCTTTTTCCTGTGCAACCTGATGCAGTGAATGATCCTTCCAATTCTTAATATCTTCTAACGACTCCCAGTAGGAAACGGTGATGCCTAGTCCTTCATCACGAGCACTTTCTGCTCCTAAAAAACCTTCCTGCTGTGAAGCAAGCTCCACCATTTTTTCAGCCATTTTTCCATATCCTTGATCTCCTTCCGTTCGCTGTGATGCAAAAATCACGGCATAATACGGAGGGTTTGGCGTTTTTGCTATTCTACTCATAGGTAGTTCCCTCAATTCATAAAGTTGATGAGATTAGGACGATTTTTTCACTACTGACAATATCATAATCGTGGATAAGATACATAATGTACCAAGCCACTCTTCCAACCCAAAGGATACTTGCAGCCAGATCACTGATAAAACCGCTGCAGATAAAGGCTCAATACAAGCTAGCAAACTAGTTTCTGTGGCACTAATATATTTCAAACTTTCTAGATAGCAATAAAAGGCAATAAGTGTTCCGAAAATAACGATGAATGCTACGGCAAAAAATGAGGTTATCGACCAATGCCCTTGAAAGCTCCAAGGCGGATGGATAAAACTAAAGCTTATACCTCCAATTAACATTCCCCATCCGATGACAACGGTCGAACCCCATCTCGAAAGTAGTTTATGGGGTTGTAGTGTATAGAATGCTAAGGCAACAGCTGAAGCAAGCCCCCAAAATAAGGCCCAGCCGGAGATGGATAGACTTTGAATATTCCCTTTGGTGACAAGTAGGATGGTACCTAAGAGAGCTAAAATCACTGCCATTATTTCTTTCGATGTTGGAAGTCTCTTAGAAATCAGGGCCAAATAGCAGGCAATCATCGCTGGGCCTAAATATTGTAAGACTGTTGCTGTAGCTGCATTCGAATGTTTAATTGCCGCAAAGTAGGTATACTGAACAGCTAACATCCCAAGGATACTAAATAATAATAGACTTATCACATCCTGTTTATTTTTCCATATTCCCCATACGCCGTGTTTATCCTTGCCACTACTACTCGCAAGTATTAAAAGAATAATACCCGATATCAATAGTCGAATCACTACTAACCACTCCGCACTAAACCCTTTATGCTGAAAAAGAAATTGGGCAACTGTTCCCGATATTCCCCATAATGCTGCACCCGTAAGGACGAGTGCCATTCCTTTTGGTCTAGTATAGGTTAATACTATATTTTCAGTCCCCATGTCATTCCCTCATTATTTTTCAAATATTATTTAAAAAACTCCATATGTCCTTTTTCTTGCTTGTAATAATCCAACCTATCCTGTAATGTGCCTGTATGAAATTCAAACTTATGACCATCAGGGTCTGTAAAGTTAATCGATTTTTTATCCTTTTCATCTCGCGGTCGACCTGAGAGGATATTTAACTCTAATCCATTAAGTTTATCGTACATTTTTTCAAAATCTACTTCCTCAATCGAAAAAGCAATATGCGTGTAAGATTGATGGATTTCTGTACGAGCGATGTCTTTTTCTTCATTTAGAGCAAGCCATATACCATTTAAATCAAAGTAGGCAGTGCTTCTTCCTTTGACTAAGAGCTTTGCGTCAAATACTTGTTGATAGAACTGAATCGACCGCTCTAAATTGGAAACAGAAAACAATAAATGATTTAGTCCTTTAACTTGCAATCTATCACTTCCCGTTTATGCTATAAAATAATTAGGATTTTAACAGTTTGTAACTAAGCAAAGTTCCTCGACCATCATGTTATAAACATCTTCTATTATCAGCTGGTGGTATTCTTTCAGCTTTCCAAGTTTAACCCATTCCTTCGCTAAGGCAACTGCTTCTGGGTACTCTTCGGCCATTGCGTCATGTACGATGGATTTTCTATCTAGATTGATCATGTCTTCAAAATAAATATGGATGAGGATAGCAAGCTGCTCTAGATAAGGAAAAGGTCCTTCCATTTTTATCGGTTTAAGGCTTAAATATGGAGTTGTATCTTTTAAATTGGTACTTCCACCATACTTGTCTTTAGCAGCATATTTTAAATTTCGAATCCCACTCATATAAAATGCACCAAAACATAATGGGCAAGGCTCTAAAGTAGAATACAGGGTATACTGCGTTACTCTTTTATGAATTCGATTATCTAATTTTAATAAAGCATTTACCTCCGCATGGGCTAGTTCATTATGAAAAACAACCGATTCTGATAGTTCATTTAGTGTAGAACTTTTACCTTTAGAAACAATATCTCCGTTTTCATTAATTACAACTGCTCCAATTGGGCGAGAGCCTTCTTGAAAGGCCTCCCATGCTTGGTTAAAGCATTCCTGCCAAATGGATGGAACTTCTGACCATTTCATCTTTTACACTTCCTTTCTTTCAGTTTCAATCCAAAACCTTTTAATAACGTTACCGTCTTCTTCAATAAAATCAGTATCAGGAACTCCGCCATTATTTAAAATTGTTTTTAAAGAACCTGTATTACTTTCATCGCATGTAATAAGGGCTTTATCTACACCAAATCCTTTTACTTTTTCCAATGATAAGGATAAGAGCCTTGTTGCATATCCTTTTCGTCTCTCAGAAGGACGAATCCCATAGCCAATATGCCCACCCCGATCGATTAACCTCTGTGTTAGCCTATGTCTAATGTTCACCGCTCCTAGAACTCTATTGTTCTCGTTTATTAACCAAAAGGTAGAATCAGGCACCCATCCTTCTGGTAAATTTAAACATTTTTCACTTTCAAGTAGGGATTGAACCATTGCTTCAAAATTAGAGGGATCTTTTTCAATGACCCAAGGAACCATTGTTTCACCACTTTGTTTCCATTCATGGTAAAAAGACATGTATTCTTCCTTTAATTCGATTGTAGGTTTTGAGAGAAATAGTTGGGTATCCATACTTACACATCCTTAAAGAAGTTAAATTTGAGTAAGTTTATCACATTTATTTAGCGCGTGGAATAGTTTTCCATAAAATCTATTTATCTACATTTTCTATGTTGGATTTGCTTTAATTTAGCCGTTCACATGGTTTATAATCCCCTGAAGTATTTTTATACTTTCAATGTCCTTTGGTCGTGGTTTCCGACCTGTACCTTCTTCGTAAACTAGTTTTTCTTCAAGTAACATCTGAGGATTGAGGACATTCGCTGAAACACCTTGAAGTTGGTATTTTTGAGATTGTAAAGAATCTGTTCTCCATTCCCAATCTGGAATGCTGTAAGCAAAGATTCGACCCTCATTTGAACGTTCAACGAAAACAAAGCTAATATCTACGCCATCCTTGAGGAAATCAGTTTGAAATTCTGTGACAGGTATTTGTTGAAAACCAGCATTCACAAGAGCATTTTCAAGTTCGTTGCGGTGCTGAATCATAGAAACTAAATCAAGGTCAGAATGTGAACGAGTTACTCTTCCAAGAAGGAAGTCAATTGCCCATCCACCACGCAACCAGATAGTAGCACCTAATGACGTGCAGATATCATTTATTTCTCGTAGCATATTTAATTGGGATTGTGTATTTTCAAACGTTTGATCCATACTTTTATTTTGCATATTAGGGAATCTCCTTTTTTAAAGTCTGTTTATTAATACCTTAACCACAGAAAAATGGGACAAGAAGAGGACTTGAGTTTTCGTGACCGTTTTTTGTTTTTTTGAAGGAAAATGGGAACCTATCTGAGTTTTCGTGACCGTTTTTTGTTTTTTTAAGAAAAAACGGTAATCTATCTCCGTTTTGATGCCCGTTTTTCGTTTTTTTAAGGGAAAATGGTAATCTATCTCCGTTTTGATGCCCGTTTTTCGTTTTTTTAAGGGAAAATGGTAATCTATCTCCAGTTTGTTGCCCGTTTTCTTTTTAAGAGCCTAAATAGAAACTGAATTTTCCAGCACCATATTTAATAACGGGGCTGTATAATGATCAAACATTTCTTTATCATCAATCCTCACCCATGAAACATCAATAATATCCTTATTAACCTCGCTATTTAAATCAATGGTAAGTTCTCCACTAATAATCCTCGCTTCATAAGTAAACTTATTAGAGTTTCTAAACGCAAGACGCATTATCTCCACATCATAGCCAGTTTCCTCTTTTACCTCCCTGATACAAGCCTCTTCAGGGCTTTCATTTTCTTCAATCCCTCCACCAGGAAAATTCCAAACAATATCTCCTCTTTGAACATATTGTTTTACCATTAATATTTGATTATTTTGTAGGATTATCGCTTGTGAAATCATTTTTACTCCCCCCAACAGCCTGAGCAACTTTTTGCTTCTCTTCCTATACTAATCCCCCGAAACAAGTAATAAAGGTAAATAATACCATAATAATAGATGAAACATTCCGAATGTTATAATTAAACTACTTATGAAAAGAGTTTTTAAAAAAATAAGCCAAAATATTAAAGTTATTCAACTTTTATATTTCTGGCTTATTTGAAACATTCATAATGGCAATGAAACATCTGTTAAAGTTTAAAAAGGTACAAGAATCTTCTCACCTTTTATAGGTCGTATAAAGGTACTATGATCGAAGATTTTAATGAAATACCCATTTGATACTGTGTTTGAAGAATAAAAAGTAGCTATATTATTTTCTACAACCATCATAGTGTGTTCCTCTAAGCCAATTCCATTTATCCTTCTTTCTGTCAACATATTGTGGAACGCTTCTGCTCTATCTAGATAATTATAGTGAGAAATAATACAGCCATCTATAAAGCCCAAACCTTCTACTAAGGTATAACCTAGTTCCCCTTCATTACTACCCGCAACTGTAAATAAGGCATGTGCCCCAGCACTGAAACCAGCTAAGATCGTTCCATTATTGATTGCTTGATGTAAAAAAGAAATAGAATTTGTTTCGTGCAATTCTTTTAGTAATTGAATGGTCGATCCCCTACCAAAATATATTAAGTCTGCTTGAAGCAGAACATTTTCTTTTCCTGGTTGAAGCATATTCACTTCACATCCTAGGAAATTATAAATCTGTTTAAATTCGTTATAATTTTCTATATAATCTGTTGAAGCGTATGGAACAAAAATAACGATTGGATTTTCCTTAGGAATAAAAGAACGTATCTTTTCTTCTAGCTGCTTATCAAAATCTCCACCGTTATAACCTCCACCGATTGCTATCATTTTCCCCATAAAATCTTCTCACTTTCTTTAAAATATTTGCTCTAAAAATTATTGCTTATATTCGTGCTGTTGGATTAGAGTAATAACGGTATCCTATTGGGAGATGGATGCCCATTTTTCGTTTTTTTAAGGAGAATGCCATTTTTAAAATAAATAATACCACAAATCAGGCCCAATATTCTGAATTCCCTTATTGATATTACAGCCACTAACAATTGTCGCAATAAGTTTTTCTTATCCATTATGATAATAACAATCAATTTTTCTTATGATACAAAAAGAAATATACTTAATCTATGATACATGGGGGTGCTAAATATGGAGTATGTGATACTGTTCTTGATTGGAATCTGTGCGACAACTATAGGTACGCTTGCTGGTGGTGGTGGATTGATTAGTCTTCCAGCGATGCTGATTTTGGGAATACCTGTCCACTCTGCGATTGGGGCCAATAAAGTCTCAAATACGTTTAGTTCTTTTTCAAGCTTTTTTCATCTTTATAAAAAGAAAGAAATATCGCTTAAAGAATCTTTCTGGATTATCCCTGTAAGTATTGGTGGTGGGATAAGTGGAGGTTTTATTGCATCAAAAATATCTGCTGAAAATATGTATATTGTTGCCATCACACTGCTTATTTTTGCTTTCATAACCTCTTTTATTGGAAAGGGAAATTTTACAGGGCAAGAATCTTTAAAGATGAATAAGGTTAGTATTCCTGGGCTTTATAGTATTGGTATTTATGATGGGCTATTTGGCCCAGGGCAAGGAACACTAATGTTTTATTTGTTTGGATATTTAAATATTGCCTATATTCGTGCTGTTGGATTAGTCAGACTTGCCACTTTTTCAAGCTGTTTTGGTGCAGCGATCACCTATATTGCTACTGGTAAAATTATATGGCCAGTAACATTAGCTCTTCTCCTCGGCTCTCTATCTGGTGCACAAATTGGTGTCCGTATTGCGCAGAAATTGAAACCGCAATATGTAAAACCTATTCTGCGATTCGTCACAGTAGCTCTTATTTTTCAAATATTTATCGAACATGTTCTTTAATATTGAAAAAACGTAACCTCACAAATGAGTAATGGGATCTCATTTGAAGTGCAAAGTCAGTAATAACAATACAAATTACGTAGGAAAAAGCATGCAATTTAATCATCATGCTTTTTAGCTTCTGGATATTATTCGTTATATTTTAAACTCGTAATAATTGGAATTAAACAATCAGTTTTATAAGGGGAACAGATAAACACCCGATCTGATAAATAGACGGAGATATTCCGCCTAATTAGAAAATAACATTGAAAATAGCTAAAATAGACGGAGATATTCCGCTTATTGACTCAAAAAACATGAAATTCAGGGGTTTTTCTTGGCTTAGGCGGAAAATCTCCCCTTATTTAGCCCGAAACGTGCTCCATTCTGAATATAACCGGAAAAACTCCGCTTCTTTTTCTTTCGCTGGTCACTTTATTAAGGACAAGGATTCTGTCTACTAGATGCATCTATTTTTTGTTTAAAAATCTGCCATTCCTATCAAATTTAACGAAGTATTAACAACCGTTTTAGCATATAAACTACCAGCATGAGAATGTTCATTCTCACACTGCTATTTATAATGCTAATTTCAATGTTAATTCTCAAACTAAAATGTTATAAACGTTTTTATACCAATAGCATGCTAAATCATATGTGATTTAGCATGCTATTTGAGCTGTTTTTTCACTTTTGCACTCCAAAAGAGAACCCGTTAAATCATGAGGGGCTTACATTCTTTTAGATGGGTTAAGTTCGTTAAGCTACACTCTTTTCCTTTTGACCATTTGATTTAAAAAATAATTTCATCATTGGAGGGGTTACAATTGTTGTCACAAGTATTACGATAACTAGTACGGCGAAAATGTCTTGAGTAAGAAGTTTCGCTTCTAAACCAATAGCGGCGATTATTAATGCGACTTCACCGCGAGAAACCATTGCTGCCCCAATTCCCAACGAACTGTTCCAACCAAATCCAGCTGCTTTCGCACCAATAGCAGCACCAATTAACTTAGTTAGAATGGCTAAAATACTAAGGATAATAATAAGACCTATATTTTGACCAATGCCACCAAACTCTGCAGATATCCCAATCAAAGTAAAGAATACAGGTACAAAGATTGAATAACTGATCGTTTCAACTTTTTCAAAAACTTCGTGTTTGTATTTCGTAACACTTATGGCGACACCGGCAATATATGCTCCTATAATCGCTGCAACTCCCGTATATTCGGCTAAATACGCAAACACAAAACAAATAACTAAAGCAGAAGAAATGACCGTTTCTGATACCTTGAAATTGGCGAATTTCCCCATAAACCATGGAACTACTTTCCATCCTACCAGAATGGCTCCAGCAAAGAATATTACTTTCTTTAAAATTACGGTAGTTAGATTAACGTCTCCACCAGAAAAACTCATTAAGAAGGCCAAAGCAATGATTACTACTACATCATCGATGACGGCTGCCCCTAAGATGGTCGTTCCTTCAGGTGTTTTCAGTCGGTCCATTTCTTTAAGTGCTTGAACGGATATACTAACACTTGTTGCAGAAAGCAGTAGTCCTAGAAACCATGATTCGAAGGTAGAAAGATTTAAGATAATTCCAGCAACATAGCCTAAAAGAAGTGGAACAATAATTCCACCAAACCCTACGAATGTGGAGGCTTTTCCAGTCCGTTTAAATTCGTCAATATCTGTTTCTAATCCAGCAATAAACATTAATAAAATAACACCTATTTGACTAAATTCAGCTAAAGATTCAGTTTCACTCACTAAACCTAAAACAGATGGACCGAGGACAATACCGATTAGCAGTTTACCAAGGACGGAGGGCTGCCCTAATCTTACACTGAGACTTCCTGCTATTTTTGAAGCAATTAAGATAATAGCGAGTTGTAGTATTAACACTTCATTTCCACCCTTTCGTATTGTTATGATTTGTCTTAATTAAAATAAAATACAAAAAGAGCCCGTTACCAAAGGACATAATAGTCCCTTGGTGACAGGCTCCTCCAAGTTGTTCGGTATTTTATTATTAATTAGTATACCATACATTGAGAGTGAAATCATTCTTTAAGGTACTCTTCAAAAGAACAGAGTAGCTAAAATTCATCTCTTTTCAGGTAGAACTCCTTCTAAATTTATTTCGATTATGATTTCCTTTACTAGCTCTTCCACACCAAAAACCAAGGGAAAATAGCGTGGAACTGACTACAATTTCATACCAGTGGGCTTTAACGAAAGGAATTATTTTTACAAATAGAATGGTTTGAATTACCCCAAGCAATTTGCCTTCAGTTTGTAAGTAATATGCAGAAATGATTAGAAATACGATAAATAACAAAAAGGCGAATCGAATGAGTCTTAAGAAAGGCACACCTACAAAAGAATTACCTGCTTTATCCTTCACCATTACCACCTCGAAATTATGAACTTCCTAATGAATAAGTAGTTCCATAACCCCTATTCCAAATCCTGCTTAATGGGAAGGTTATCTTTAAGAGAATTTTTTTCTAAATCTGATTTTATTCGATGGTTATATATCTCTCAACCATTGGCGTTAATCTCTTTCTCTTGCCCTCTGAGCATCTCGAATATTCTTCTGAACCGTTATGGCTGCAAATAAACTGAGAACAAATGCCATACCATAAAATCCTTTTTCACTTAAAACAATACTTCCTGCATTGTATAATCCAATCGCCATTAAGGAAATAGCTACAATAAGTGCAAACCAACTAATACCATAATAAATATTCGTAACAGGTATACCCTCTTCCTTATCTCTTACTGCTTTTTGTAAAGAAACGGCGGAATAAAGACCGAATACTAATACCGCAAAGTAATATCCTTTTTCGTTTAGCTCCATCGAAGCGTTAAACAAACCGATAAAATATCCCGCAACACCTACTAACAGCGCCGCCCAAGAAGCCCCTTTAAACGCTGCAGTCGGCTCTCCTTCTTTTCTTTCAACTTTCAATTTTGGATCATTTTGTTTTCCTTTATCAAATAAAACCTCACTATCATTAGACATCGATGTTTCGCCTCCCAATTTTTTATCTATTAAATATGGAACTGTGCAGATACACTAACTTAGCTCCCACTTAAACCTATTATATAGAAATTTCTAACAATTCACAGTTAATTTTATTCATTATTTTCCTTTAAATAAAAAATTGGATAAACATAAGTTCATCCAGTTCTAAATTAAACAATCTTATAAACCATTTCCCCAATTAGTAGAACAATAATCGTAATTAATAATGACTTGGCCAATTTTAATGGGACATGTGGAAGAGCTATTAAACCAATTTGCGAGCCTAATGTCGAACCGATAGCTAAAGCAATGGCATATGGCCATTGAACAAATCCTGTAAGATAAAAAACGATAAAGGCGCCAAATGCACTTCCAAATATTAGAACCCTTGTCAGCTGCACAGCTTTCACATAAGTTTGATTTTTTTCCATATAATGAATGATTCCAAAAGTAGATGAGCCGGGACCGAATCCTCCATCATATACAGCAATGAAAAAAGTAATCATGCGGGAAGAAAGGCTATCCGTTTTCTGCGATTTATTTCCTTGACTTGCTGACACCCAATTATTATTTCTAAAGGTTACGAAAAGGGCAAAAGCCAATAGTATCAGTGCAATGACATTCATTGATTTTTCTGACAAGCTAGTTGTAATAAGAGCCCCGAAAATTCCACCTAGAAAGGCAATTATTATATTAATGGAAATCGTTCTCTTGTCAAGCTGCTTATTTTTCAACAAAAATGTAACGCTTGTAAAGGCTGCAATTCCTGATGAAAACTTGTTTGTAGCAATCCCTGTTTGAATAGGAATCCCCAATATCATCATGGCTGGAAGAGTAATTAACCCACCGCCGCCTGCTAATGTCCCTACAAAAGAAGAGAAAATTCCAACTACTAATAGCGTAAAAAAGAAAGTGTCCAAATGATCATTCCCTATCTCTATCCAAAATTCTTCATTAATCTTCATAATATTAGAACTTAATGGGAATGACAAGTACTTTCGTCACCCGAAAGAAATAGGGAATTCATTCTTTTGCACAAAAGCTGTTTTACGAGAGGTTGTTGTTTTTCTATGTTTACAAAAAGTGTCTAATAAAATCATCCAAACAAACAAACAATATAAACTAAACCTAAATACTAAGGAGTCCATAATCATGAGAAAACTTCTTATGTTTCTTACCATCACTGTGCTGTGCCTTACTCTTCCTATTTCCACAGCAAAGGCAAATATGTTTAAGCGTTTTAAATTTGAAAAAACAGGACAGGTATTTTGGGATGTTAAAACAAATGAGAAACTAGTGGCATTGACCTTTGATGATGGTCCCGATCCGATGTATACTCCTCAAATATTAGATGCACTCGCCAAATATAAAGCAAAAGCAACCTTTTTTGTAATTGGTGCAGAAGCAGAAAGATATCCACAAATTATACAAAGACAAGTAAAAGAAGGACACGAACTTGCGAATCATACTTATCGACATAATTTCAGAGATCATTTTAATCCAGAAAAATTAAAAGATGAATTAGATAAAACCTCTAAGGTTATTCAGGATTTAACAGGACAAACGCCCTTACTTTATCGGCCGCATTCAGGTTATTACAATGAAAAAATTGTTAATACAGCCATTAATAATGGCTATCGAGTAATTTTGTGGTCATGGCATCAAGACACGAAGGATTGGAAAAGACCAGGTGTTATAAAAATAACAAACAACGTTGTAACTGACGCAAAGCCTGGTGATATTGTCATTTTCCATGATGCTGGTGGTGATCGAACGCAAACCGTAAAAGCAGTTGAGAATATTCTTGAAATCCTTGTTAAGAAGGGCTATAAATTTGTAACTGTATCTGAATTGTTGCAACAAACCGATAACATTTTTACAAATCCTCAAAATATAGTGCATTAAAAAAGATGCTTTTAGTAAACTTTTGCTAATACTACTGAGACTACAAAAAACACGCTAAAAAAAGGATGGTGCCACCATCCTTTTACAAATAATGAATTCCTTTATGAAAATGTTTTCTTAATCCTTCTGCTAATGTGAAAAATCCTAATATTACGATGGAAATTGCTATCCCAGTAGCAATGGGAATCCAAGGTGCACTAAAAATATCTTTTAATAATGTTTCAAATAGTAGTGGCCAGGCGTTAGATGTATTTTGAATTTGAAAAACAGGAATCGTATCAGCTGAAATAGTTTGGATTTTATGCGAAATAAAAATTCCTATAATACCTAATTGTCCAATAATAAACATAGTTCTTCCCAAGTCGAGGATGATATTAACTAATAGCTCAGGAAATAATACAGGGAAATAATAACGTTTCATTAACTTGCTTTGTCTTGTGCCAATTGTAATCGCTGCTTCAATATACGGCTTTTGAGAAATCATCGTCACTTGCTGCTTCAATATTTCAGCCACCCTACCTACTTCAAGAAAGGCGATAATTAGAATCACCCAAATGACACGATGTGGAGAGTAAATTAAATATGGCATATTAATAAATAGAATGATCATAAAGATAGCAGGTACAAAGGAAAAGGCTAAATTCAAAAAATTTAAAAGCGTTTCTATAACCCTTGAATAAAAGGCAAAAAAACCTAATGGAATCGCAAATACATAACGAATCAGGGTAATGCTACATACGAGTAGCAACATATCTTTTGCCCCCATTACAAGACGACTGAACATGTCCACTCCATTTCGATCGGAACCAAGCCAGTATTCACTCGATGGTGCAAATGGAGGTAATGAAATTTTCCCATCCTTTTTAGAAATTATAGCACCTTCTTTCGTAAGGTCGCTGTCAATAAAGGGTAAATAGGGACCGAAAATGGTAATAAAAAGAAGGATAAACACAAATATTAGTCCCCATATTAATTGTCTATTCCAGTTCAATTATTGTTCCCCTCATTCCTTAAAAAATAAAAGCTTAAGATTTTACTAATGATATGACTAATGAAAACGATAAAAGTAAAAACAATGATAAAGCCTATAACAATTCCAGTATCAATATTCATTACATCAAGAGGAGTGAATGTTCTTTTTATTTCAAAGGCTCTATAAAATCTGTATGCCCCACCTCGATAGCCGAGTAGAAATTCAACGATAAAAAGGTTAGATAAAAGGTAAAGGACTAAAGTATTCAACTGACTGATTATTTTCAACCAACAATTCCCCATCATATGCCGCCAAATAATTTTGCGAAAAGATACCCCTTTACTTAAAGCTGTTCGAATATAGTCTTGCCCCGATTGCTCCTCCAAGGTAGAGGAAGTAATTCTTGCGATGAAAAACATAGGATACATCGATAAAAAAAGGATCGCCAAAATTTTATTAGACCAAGTCTCACTGCCATAGACATCTACATATGGTAACCCATAGGAAAAGGCTATCATGATCAACAATTGACTTGAAAGGATAATAAAAAAATCAGGAACTACTAAGAAAAAAGATGTTGTTCGAGCGCCTACTAAAGAAAATTTCCGCTTCTTTAATGTGAAATCATATACCCCTTTTGATATTCCTAGAATCATACTTAGTAGAATACTAGGTATTAAAATAATCAGACTCTTTTTCCAATATCTCCAAACTTCATATTCTACTGATAAAAGATGAACCGTTTGACCTAAGCTTTTATGTTCTTTCACATACTTGTATGTATTGGTGATATTTTGTTTATACGCATCCCATGAAAAAGTAGTAATATTACTCTCGTATTCTTTCACCATCTCAACTCTTGATTTAGAAAAGTCTATCTCTGTAAATCCTCTAGGTAATAAAACAACCATAATTAAGACGATTGTTACAAATAGCCACATGAATAATAATCCTATTAACTGTGAAATAAGTTTCATGCTTTGCGAGCAGCTCCTTTATTGAATTCATACACTTCATAGTTTTCAATAATATCATTAGACGTTTATCCACAACTAAAGTTTCACAGTTTTAACAAAAAATGGATGAAGCAAATTCTTATGCTCCATCCAAAATAAACTTTTTCATTATTGTTGACCCCTTTATATGCATTTTGTTCCAATTTTATTATTCATAGAAAAGGGATTCCTATACATTTCTTTGGAAGTTATCAATAAAAATGTTACTCTTTTCTCGTCCAACGATCGGCATCACGAGTACGGAATTTTTCCATTACACGTTTATGGGCATCATCGAGGTCGATTTGAAGACTGTTGGCCATGCAAGTAATAACAAACATCATGTCTGCAAGCTCTAAAGCAATGCTTCCCTCTTCCTCTTCTTTCTTTTTTGGTTTCTCACCGTAGTGATGATTTACTTCGCGAGCGAGCTCCCCAAGTTCTTCCGACAAGCGGACAACTAGCGTCATGGGGCTAAAATATCCTTCTTTAAATTGACCTATGTATTCGTCTACTTCCTTCTGCATTTGCTTTAGTGTTAAATCATTCATTTGATTTCTCTCCATTCATTGATAACTGCATTTATCTCTTCCATTTTAGCTGAAAAAAATTACTTACACCACAGAGTGAAATTTGATTGCAATGTAACGAATGAAAGATACCGAACCTAATTAATCCATGATAAGATGAAATTATCTTGAGAAATAGGAGTTGAAGTACCGTGAAAAACGAAATCATTGAAAGATTAACTTCCTATGTGGTTGTGGATACACAATCCGACGCTGACAGTACGACTTGCCCTTCCACTAAAGGACAATTAACGCTTGCCACTCAGCTTGTAGATGAATTAAAAGCGATTGGTATGGTCGATGTGACAATGGATGAGAATGGCTATGTAATGGCTACACTTCCCTCCAATACTGATAAAGATGTACCAACCATTGGCTTTTTAGCCCATGTTGATACGGCAACTGATTTTACTGGTGCGAATGTCAAACCGCAAATCATTGAAAACTATAACGGTGAGGATATTGTTTTAAACGAAGACTTACATATCGTCCTAACGACAAAGGACTTCCCACAAATGAGCAATTATCAAGGTCACACCTTAATGACAACCGATGGCACTACGTTACTCGGTGCTGATAATAAAGCTGGAATTGCTGAGATTATGACGGCTATGGCTTATTTAATTCAGCACCCGGAAATCAAGCATGGAAAAATTCGTGTTGCTTTCACACCAGATGAAGAGATTGGTAGAGGACCGCACAAATTTGATGTAGCTGCATTTGATGCAAAATATGCTTATACGATGGACGGCGGACCGCTTGGAGAGCTTCAGTATGAGAGCTTTAATGCTGCGGGCGTGAAAGTGACGATTAATGGTTCAAATATTCACCCAGGAACAGCAAAAGGTAAAATGGTTAATTCCACTAAAATCGCAATGGAATTTAATAGTAAGCTACCTGCTGATGAGGCACCTGAATATACGGAAGGCTATGAAGGCTTCTTTCATTTAAACTCAGTTGTAGGAGATGTTGAAAAGACTATCCTATCTTACATCATTAGAGATTTTGATAAGGAAAGTTTTGAAGCTAGGAAGGCGAAGATTGAGAGTATTGTGAATGAGTTACAGGTCAAATACGGCGAAGGTTCAATCTTACTTGAAATGAATGATCAATATTACAACATGCGTGAAAAAATCGAACCAGTGATGGAGATCGTTCATATCGCACAACAAGCGATGGAAAACCTAGATATACAGCCAAAAATAGAGCCTATCCGCGGTGGTACTGACGGTTCACAGCTTTCTTATATGGGGCTCCCTACTCCAAACATTTTCACTGGTGGCGAAAATTACCACGGCAAGTATGAATATGTTTCAATCGACAATATGGTTAAAGCCACTAACGTCATTATTGAGATTACGCAGCTTTTTGAACAAAAGGCATAATAGTAAAGAATCCGGCCTAATTTTTATTAAACCGTTCCGTTTTGAGGTGCAAATCCTGTAAATGACAATGAAAAAGGCGTGCAATCTGACAACAGATTTGACACGCCTTTTCATTTATGTTGGAGTCTTTGACATCAATAAATTTAAATAAAGAGCGAACCCTCAATAAGCGGAGAAATTTCCCTTAATTACGAAATAGACCTGAAAATAGCCTAAATAG
>NZ_CAKJTG010000025.1 GCF_917563885.1 Pseudoneobacillus rhizosphaerae | reverse complement strand
CCCTTAATTACGAAATAGCACTGAAAATAGCTTAAATAGACGGAAGGATTCCGGCTATTTACTCAAAAAACGTCAAAATGGGTCATTTCGCTTTGCTTAACCGGAAAAACTCCGCTTATATTACCCCGAACCAAGCCTAATTGGCAGTTTAACCGAAAAATTTACGCTTATTTTAATATCACTAGTTACTAAGAAACGTCCTAAGAATTGACATCACAATTGACACTTAATTTTGAATGTCCAATATGCTTTGTCCTATAAATTTCTTGTGTCATTACTGGTTAATGAGAAATCCCTAGCTTGATAATTAGCCAGGGATTCTTCATCGTTTTGTGTTCCAATCTTCTTATTCAAGTACCAAAAAATATTGAATTAAATTGGAGGAAATGGGGGTGATGGCATGGATCCGGTATCCAATACTTAATAGCTGTGATAAAGTTTCAGCACAATTTTCACGTGGAGGCTCAATTGGTGCATGGAAGCTTTTATATAAATTTGAAAACTTATTATCTACTGTACAGTGAAGCAAAACAACATGCCTCCCTGTCCACGCCTGACCTATTGTTGGTTGTGGGTGTGGTACCATTTGTCTTCTATTTCTCATCATCATACACCTTCAGTTATTGATACAATAATCTATGAAAACGAACAATTATGGTGCACCACTTTAAGTGGTGCAGATAATAAACAATTACTTGTAAGTTACTTTAAAAGTCACATTATTCCAATATGAAGATGCTAATGACCTGTTTTATAGGTTTTTAGCTTCTTTTTTTTTACTTGAAAAGGTTGGAAAAAAGGAATAAGTCCAAAATGAGATAGATGACCCTCCTCATGTATTCTAATATTTCGAACTATTATAAAATAATATATTGACATAAAATAGACGAACATTTATATTAATAAAGTAATATTTATATTTATGCATATCATATTTATATTTATGCATAACTTAGAAAGGGAGATTGTGTTGTGAATGTGACAATTGGCCCAGGTCAGTATGTTAGAAAAGCTGGAGTATTATCCGAAGTTGGAAATTACATAGAGAAGTTTGGAAAGACTGCCGTTCTGATCGGGGGGAAAACAAGTCTAGATGTTGTGGAAGGGAAATTAACAGAAAGTCTTTCTGCACATGGTATTTCTCTTATTCAGTCCCTATGGTACGGCGGAGAATCCTCTCGGAGCAATGTTGATAGTTTAATAGAACAGTTAAGCTCTTACAGCTACGATGTTTTGATCGTTGCGGGTGGAGGAAAGGCAATCGATACGGTTAAATCAGTGGCTTATTTTGTGAATAAACCACTTGTGGTGATACCGACTATTGCAGCGACTTGTGCAGCAGCCACACCGATTTGGATCCGCTACAGTGATGAAGGTGAGTTTGTTGAAATTGGTCGGGATTCTAAAGCGCCTGATTTCGTCATCGTAGATTCTTCTATTATTCTACATGCACCCGTACGTTATTTAATTGCTGGAATTGGCGATACTTTAGCAAAATGGTTTGAAACGAAATGCTCGATTAAAAAAGCTACTCCGACCATCCTTAATCAAACGGCGATTGCCATCGCAAGTCAGCTTTATCAAACGTTACTCCAAGAGGGGAAACAAGCAGTAACATCGATTGAAACTCAAAAACTAACAAGGGAATTAGAGGATATCATCGATGCAATTATTTTAGTAAGTGGAAGTGTTAGTGGTTATGGCGGAGATGATTGTCGAACCGCTGCGGCTCATGCGATTTACTCAGGATTAACCATCTTCCCTGAAGTTCACGATACTTATCATGGTGAAATCGTTGCCTTTGGCATCTTAGCTCAGCTTTGTATGGAAGGCGTCGACGAGGAAGAGGTTAAGTCATTAATTCACTATTATCAAGAAGTTGGTTTACCTTATACATTAAAACAAATGGGTATTACTAGCCTAACTGAGAAACAATGGAAACAACTTGGGGAAGTGACGGTTACGATTGAAGATATGGCAAATATGCCCTTTGAGGTCACACCTGAAATGGTCGTCACATCGGTCATGAAGGCAGATAAAATTGGAAATGAAATAAACTAATAGATACATAGGGGGATTCATCGGTGAAAAAATGGTTAGTTATCTTTTGTTCAGTATTATTAATTTTTACGTTAGCGGCATGTGGAAAAGAGCAATCTTCTGGTAGTTCAAAAAAGTCTTCTGAGCCATTAAAAGTGACTTTACCTACATGGACAGGCTATGGGCCGTTATTTTTAGCACAGGAAAAAGGGTTCTTTAAAGAAAATGGGATTGAAGTAGAGCTTTCGATTGTTGAAGGATTAGCTGAACGTAAACAAGCACTGGCTAGCGGCAAGATTGATGGGATGGCTACTGCGTTAGATGTTCAAGTTTCACTAGCGGCTTCTAAAATACCTGTAAGTGTTGTTTGGGTATTAGATGATTCTTATGGTGGAGATGGAATTCTAGTAAAAAATGATATTAATGGTATCCAAGACTTAAAAGGGAAAACAATGGCATTTGAAGTTGGTTCAACAAGCCATATGCTGGCATTAACGGCATTACAACAAGGTGGTTTAACAGAGGATGATGTGGAAGTTATCCAAATGTCTGCTGGGGATGCGGGTGCCGCTTTTGCAGCTGGTAAAGTAGATGCGGCGGTGACTTGGGAGCCTTGGTTATCAAAAGGTTCTGAAGCAAATGGAAAAATTTTATTAACAACAAAGGATTTACCAGGAATTATTGTTGATACGATTAGCTTTAAAGAGGATGTCATCAAAAATCGTCCCGAGGATGTAAAAGCATTTGTAAAAGCAATGGGTCAAGCAATGGACTTCTGGAAGTCAAACAAAGCAGAAGCTGATGAGATTATGGCAAAAGGACTTAAAATTGATACAGCTGAATTCGTCGCTACAGAAGAAGGTTTAAAGTTCTTTACAAAAGAGGATAATGCTGAATTATTTGGAACTAGTGACAACAAAGGTTCCATCTACGCAGCAGCAGAAAATGCGATTAAATTTTACAAAGAACAAGGGATTATTACGGAAGAACCAAATGTAGACGATGTAATTAACCCTAGTTTTCAATAAGAGTCTAACCGTTTATGTAACACCGTGATTGTGAAAAGCCTAACCTATGAGACAGTCATCATCTCATTTGTTAGGCTTTTAAAAGTTTAATAGAGATGGGTGAGTAGAATGCTAGCAAAATGGTTTACACCAAATAAAGAAATTCCAAAAAGTGTCTATACATCAGCAGGATTGATAACGTTTCTTTTATTTCTAGTATTTTGGAGCGTACTAAGCTATGGCGGTATCGTAAATCCTTTGTTTTTGCCAACACCGACTGTGGTTTTAGCAACGGCGATCGATTTATTGTTTAATGGTGAGTTGCTATCCAATATTGGCATTAGTTTTACAAGGGTATTAGTCGGATTTCTAGTGGCAGCACTTATCGGAATTCCATTAGGAATTTTAATGGGTTCGTTAAAAATTATGGAAGGGGCCTTTGAACCAATAATCGGATTTATTCGATATATGCCAGCTTCAGCCTTTATTCCGTTATTAATATTATGGATCGGTCTTGGTGAATCGGAGAAGATGAGTGTTATTTTCTTAGGTACCTTTTTTCAGCTGACGCTTATGATTATGGATGTGACGAAGAATGTCCAAAACGAGCTAATCGAGGTTTCCTATACGTTAGGGGCAAAGAAGCTGCAAGTATTTACAAAGGTTATTTTGCCAGCAGCATTACCGGGAATTGTAGATACACTTCGTATAACCTTTGGTTGGGCTTGGACGTATCTAGTGGTGGCCGAAATCGTTGGTGCCTCCAGTGGGTTAGGGTATATGATCATGCAGGCCTCTCGTTTCTTACAGCCTGATAAAATTATTGTTGGAATTTTAATAATCGGTTTACTTGGTCTGTTAACCGATATGATCTTTAAAGCGATTTATCGTGCTTCGTTTTCATGGATGAGAAAGGATGGTTTCTAGGATGGTCACTGCAGCTACAATGAATAGTCCACTAATTGGGACACCGAAGTTAGAAATTAAAGATGTCGGAAAAATTTTTAAAACAAAAAGTGGCGAGACAACAGCCTTAGAAAAAACATCCTTTACGATCAATGATGGGGAGTTTGTCACCATTTTAGGACCTTCTGGTTGCGGGAAATCGACTGTACTGCGAATTGTAGCAGGGTTGGAGGAAGCGACTTCCGGACAAGTGTTATTAGATGGCGAGGTCATTAATGGACCAGGACCTGATCGAGGAATGGTGTTTCAATCGTATACGTTATTTCCGTGGTTAAATGTTAAGGAAAATATTACATTTGGTCTAAAGCTAAATGGTGTATCTCAAAAGGAACGCGAGGATGTAGCTCGTCATTACCTACAATTAATCGGTTTAGAGGGCTTTGAAAATCACTATCCGATTCAGCTTTCGGGTGGAATGAAACAACGTGTGGCGATCGCGCGTGCCTTGGCCAATGATCCTAAGATTCTTTTAATGGACGAGCCGTTTGGCGCATTGGATGCCCAAACGAGAAATATTATGCAGGAAGTGCTGTTAAAGGCATGGGAGGAATCGAAGAAAACCATTCTATTCATCACCCATGATGTCGATGAATCTATTTTTCTCGCCGATTCTGTCTATGTGATGTCCGCTAGACCAGGGCGTCTAAAGAAAAAGGTTCCAATTTCAATTGAAAGGCCGCGAGGGTTTAGCGTAAAAGGGACTGTAGAATTTGCAGCCTATAAGGAAGAATTGCTGTCACTCATTAGAGAAGAGAGCTTAAAATCTATTTAATTGGTGTATGATTAAACTAGCATTTTTAAACAAGGTTTGATAAACGAAAGGTGTTTGGTGTATGTGAAGGTTGAAGCTTTTTTTCCTGAGAATATTAAAATTGCTCTTAAGAATGAGCCGCCCGGTGCGTGGATGCCGGTGCTTCCTGAAGGATGTATTCGATTAAGTTCTGGTTACCCGGATGCTTCTCTAGTTCCTACTATGGAGATAAAGGCGGCGGTTGCTAGATTGCTAGATGAGGAGCAGGATTTGCCTCTTCATTATCTCGGAAGTCCTCGAATGGATAAACTAAAGGCGCTCATCCAGAATAGAATGCAAGAGCGTAGTATGCCCGTTGCTGCTGAGGAGCTTATGATTACAGCTGGTGCCTGTCAGGCGATTGATTTAATTGCCCGTATTTTCCTTGATGAACAAGCGGTAGTCGTGGTAGAGGCTCCAACCTATATGGAGGCTTTGGAGATTTTTCAAAACTATACGAAGCAGGTTATTAGTGTACCTATCGATGAAGAAGGGCTTCAAACAGACCGGTTGGAAGCAATCCTCCAGGAACGTAAAAATGCAGGATTACCTTTGCCGAGGTTACTTTATACCATTCCTACCTTCCACAATCCAACTGGGACGACGTTGTCCCTTGAACGTCGAAAGCATTTAATAGCGCTTTCCGTTGAATATGATTTTGTCATTTTAGAGGATGATGCCTATGGAGAGCTTGCCTTTGATCAAAATCATTTGTCATTAAAAGCAATCGATAAGGACGGTCATGTTCTATATGTTGGGTCACTTTCCAAGGTTGTCGCGCCAGGTATGCGAGTAGGTTGGATAGCTGGGGCAAGTGAGTTCATTTCGGCCCTCAACTGGTTCAAAAAGGACCTTGACCATCCATTTGCCCAAAGCACCATGGCAGCTTACTTGGAAACTATAAATCTTGACGAACGACTAATACAATTAAAAGAAGTATATCGTCATAAATGTAAGACATTAATTGGTGCACTTGAAAAACATCTTCCTGAAAATGTAAGCTGGTATATTCCAAAAGGTGGTTACTTTGTATGGGTGAGAATTCCAGGAGTTGACACCGCAACACTATTAACACAAGCACTAGCAGAAGGAGTTTCCTTTATACCTGGCAAGTTTTTTTACCAAGATGATCAGAATGGCACAGAATACCTGCGCCTATCCTACAGCTTTGCTACCGAGAATGACATCGTTGATGGAGTTAAGAAATTAGGGAAGATTATATAGGAAGAATGCGTACGGTTTGAGGTCACTAGAAAGTACCTCTGAATAAATCGATAATACCTTGTTTTGTTTATTAGAATATTGTAAATAAAATAATCCCCCACCTTTGGTATAATAGTTCTGCAAAGAGCTAAAACCAAATGGGGGATTTTTTTATCGGAAAGTCCATAGCCGGTTCTTAAGGGGAGGGAACACAATGATGAACCCAGCAAAAATAGATCCCAATTCAATTGCAACTACAAGAGAAAAAGGCGTTGAATCTGTCGTTGATTGGTTCGAGCAGCATAAACATTCGTTCTATATACTTGGTTGGTCCTATCTTAGTAATCAGCAACAGCTGGAAGAGCTTTTTTACCGGGCAATAATAAAAGCCCATAAGGAATGGCATCGAATTAAAAGTAAAACATCATTCGAAATGGAGGTTACATCCATTTTCATACATACCTGCCGGGAGCTTTACAATGATAGAAGTTTACAAGCTTCAGAGGAAACACGACAGGGTGTATTTAAAGCACTTGATCAATTGAAAGAGCACGAGAAAGAAGCGTTAGTCCTTACTTATGTAAAAAGATTCTCTCAGGAGGAATCCGCACTTCTTCTTCAAGTTACAGTGGCAAAGATAAAAGAGCTTTTGTTTTCTGGAATCCAGTCACTTAGAAATGAAATGAAGTACGGTTCAACCTTTAATGGTTGTAAGGGGTATCATAAGGATTACATCGATTACTTAGAAAGAAAACTGGATCGATCGAAAAAGATTGATTTAGAGGTACATATTTATCATTGTCAAAACTGTCAAGAGGATCTGGCTACCTTTCAAGATGTTATGTTAACCATATCAGATATTACTGGTGGGATGGAAGATTTGCATGTGCCATCTGGTTTCATGGAGAATGTCAAAGCAAGGCTGGCAGAAGATGAAAAGCGCAGACAACAAAAGAACAAGAATCGTAAAAAAATGGGCAGTGTTTTAGCAAGTGTTTTCGTATTCGTTTTGGGTATCGGATTTTTTACAGGGGCTTTTACCAACCTGTACTATACATGGACAGAAGAAGATCTAGAATTACGGGCCTTTCTTCAACAAGACCTGGGTGAGAGGCTGAACATAGAAGCCGAAAATGATGGAGTGGAAATTAAGATCAAGAGTGTAATTGCTGATGATATTCAGACACTTGTTTTTTATGAAATAGTAGATACAAAAGAGGACAATCAATATGTAATGGATTTTCATAATGGGGTTTATATAGAGAACCAACATGAAATTATGAGCAATTTAGCCAATCCAATGTATTATCTTCCTAATTTTGAATCGGATATAAATAAAGAAGAAAAGAACGTGTATAAAGGAAAGATGAGTCTGCCTCCACTCAAAACGGATAATGGAACAATCAAACTCAAGATTACAAAGCTTCAGAAATTAGTCCGTGACTCTAGTAATCAGAATATCATGAACACAGAAGAAGCGATAGGGGAATGGTACTTCGAGATCCCTGTAACAAAAATGCCATCCACCGAATATGTATTGGATGAAGAAACAGAAATCGAGGGAATCCCGGTTCGATTTAAAAAACTAACCATTGCTCCATCAGCGACAATTCTGCAATATGGTATCAATACTGAACAGGCAGAGAAACGGATAGATGTTCTTAATTTTGACAATCTAGAAGTGAACAATAAAAAACTGAAAGCTGATATTTATGGTAGATCTTTTGTAGATTCAGCACAACAAGAAATGAATTGGTATACTTTCCAAAACCGATTTGACCCACTAATTGGAGAAAAACCAAAAGAGGTCAACGTTCAATTCGGATCTATTCATTTAACGTTTGAAGACCAGAAAACGATCGAACTGGATGCTACTCAGAAATATCCTCAAACCTTTGAATATGCAGGCAGTACCATCTCCATCGACAAGATAGAAGTTGGACAGCCTACCACTGTTGTCATAAGCAATCATGACATCGAGAATCGAGCATATGATATGCTTCAATTCAATATTGTAGGTGAAGATGAAAATGGTAATGAAACAGGTTCAATGGAGATGAATTCTGAAGGAGTGATTATTGATAAAAAGGGGAACAAATACGATTTGAACGAAATCCCTATTCCATTCGAGAAAATCGAGCGGCCTCGTTATTTCATTACCGTTCAAAACATGAAGTTACACGGTAACAACACAGGAGAAAAAGTAATACCTAAAAGGCTTGAGTTTTACGGATATAATACAACAAAATATTTGGATGATGTTGTGAAGATTTCGTTAGAATAAAAGTGAAGGGAGAAAGTACTTCAGAATTTACAGGGGCATATAATTTTAGCGATACCAGAGGGGATAATGCAGCTATCGTTAAGTCAAAAGCTATATTATCTTCCAGGAAATTAAATATTGCATAATAAGATTGCTTACATTCACAAAAAAGAGAGAATGTCAGGGACATCAGATGGATAAACCTCCATTTGTTGTCCCTTTTTATTTTATAACATAGCTTAAACAGTGTTAATAAGTCTTTTAGGAAATTATCCTTAATTATGAAAGCGTATCCAAGTTGTATTGCTTAGTGTTTTTATATGCAAATATCCAGGATTTTTTAGTGAAATAATAATGAATTTCTTCGCATTGTAATAAAAGCTTCTGGATTTAATTGAAAAGTGACTAAAGTACTATTTTTTTGAAAGATATGATTATTTTTAATTGTTGAATAATTCCATTGACTCACCATTTATCATCCATTAATATTAAGTAAATTAATTCGGAAATTTTCCGATAAAAGGGATGTGTTGAGTTGAACGAGTCTGTAAAATCGGTCATTAAAGAAAATCAAGAGCTCTATAAGCAATGGTTAATTGATTTCTGCGCCATTCCAAGTGTGGCGGCACAGAATAGAGGAATGGACGAGAGCTTAAAGTTTTTACAACATCTTTTTGATACATATGTGAAGGAAGACATTGAATTTATCCCAACGGGTGGTTACCCTGTCGCGTATTCCCATATTAAGTCGAAAGTACCTTATACCATTAGTTTTTATAACCATTACGATGTGCAACCAGAGGATCCAATTGAACTTTGGAACACTCCGCCGTTTGAAGCAACTGAAATTGATGGAAAGCTTTATGCTCGTGGAATCGCGGATAATAAAGGGAACTTAATTGCTCGCCTAGCTGCGATTCACGCAATGAAACAAGTCAATCCTGAATTGCCCATAAACGTAAAGTTCATTTTTGAAGGTGAAGAAGAGATTGGCAGTGTAAACTTACCTGCATTTGCAGAAAAGCACGCTGATAAAATCCAGTCTGACGGAAACATTTGGGAGTTTGGATATCGGGATGCCGATGATCGTCTACAAGTAAGCCTTGGTGTTAAAGGAATGGTATATGTTGAACTTTCTGTTGAAGTAGCGAACACTGACCTTCATTCTGCGAATGCAACAATCATTGAAAGTCCTGCATGGAGACTTGTTTGGGCATTATCGACCTTAAAGGATCAAAATGACCGAATATTAATTCCAGGCTTTTATGATGATGTGATTCCGCCTACAGAAGAAGAAATGAGCGCTCTTTCCCAATATTTATATGATGAAAAAGCAAACAAAGAGTATCTAGAAATCTCAAGATTCGTTAATAATCTATCTGGAATAGATTTGAAGAGAAAGCATTTGTTTGAACCTACTTGTAATATTTGTGGAATTGATTCTGGATACAAAGGCGAAGGCTCTAAAACGGTTTTACCACATAAAGCATTTGCAAAATTAGATTTCCGATTAGTCCCTGGACAGGATCCTAATAAAATTCTTCAGTTATTACGAAACCATCTAGATGAAAAAGGATTTAAAGATATTGAGATGAAGGTGTTTGGAACAGAATTTGCAGCCAGAACACATCCGAATGAACTTTTGGCAAAAGCGGTCATTGAAACCATTACCGAGAATACGGATGTACCTCCAAATATTGTCCCTAATACACCTGGCACTGGCCCAATGTATGATCTGTGTCAGCGTTATGGTATTCCATCTGTTTCATTTGGAGTCGGTAACTTTGCTTCTAACAATCATGCGCCAAACGAAAATATTAGATTAATAGATTTCTATGAACATATTGAGCTTGTGGCTGATGTAGTAGAGAGATTTGCAAATAAATTACAAAGTGAAGGTGTAGATTCCAATTATGCAACTAACTAATAAGGATGCTTTTTCTAAAGTAGAAGCCAACTATCCAAAAATTAATGAAGCCATTATTCGAAATCTCGATGAAATCATTGCCATTCGCAGAGATTTCAGAAAGCATCCAGAATTGGCATTTGAAGAAAAACGTACCGCTTCCATTGTAGCGAGCTACTTACGTCAGTGGGGATACGAAGTCCAAGAGCATGTTGGGGGTACAGGTGTTGTTGGTTTATTGAATGGAAAACAACCCGGTAAAGTAATGGGTTTACGCGCAGACATGGACGCATTACCAATGCCAGATGAAATTTCAGCTTCCTATAAAAGCTTAAATGACGGCATTGCCCATACTTGTGGCCATGATGTACACACAGCAAACTTGTTAGGTGTGGCAAAAGTATTTAGTGAAATTGGTTTAGAAAAAGGAACATTGAAATTCATTTTCCAACCAGCTGAAGAAATTGGACAAGGTGCTAAAGCGATGATTGATGACGGTGTGATGGAAAATCCAAAAGTGGACTTCATGGCGGGTTTACATGTCAACCCGACTTTAAATGTAGGTGAATTTTCCTTAACAAACGCCGAATACACTTGTGGTGCCGTTGATATTTTTGAACTAGTCGTTGAAGGAAAGGGTGGACATGCCGCTCATCCACATTTAGCAGTTGATGCTGTTATGATTTCTGCTCAGGTGCTAGTAGCACTGCAACAAATTGCGAGTCGTCAGGTTGATCCTTTAAAACCAGTTGTGCTAAGTGTCGGTCAAATTCAAGGCGGTACAAAAGGAACCATCCTTCCGAATACCGTGACGATGAATGGAACAGTACGCACATTAGATCCGAGTGTTCGCGACCAAGTGCCCCAATCAATGGAAAAAATTGCAACGCAAATTGCCGAAGCATACGGTGGAAAAGCGTATTTAGATTATCAAAAAGTGACACCATCTATCAAATCAGATGCAGCAGCAAGAGTAGCTTTAAGCGAGCTTGTCGTAGATTTATTTGGAAAAGAATCATTTAAATGGGTTAATCCATCAATGGGTGGAGAAGATTTCGCCTATTTCTCACAACTAGTTCCATCTGTTTTCTTTAGACTAGGAACAAAATCGAGTGACGATACGGCATATGGCAATCATCATCCTAAATTTAATGTGGATGAAGAGGCGATTCGATTTGGCATGACAGTATTTAGTGTTCTAACTCAGCGATATTTAAATGAAGAAGAGGGGAAATAAACAGTGAAAAAGTCCTTTATGACGGTATTAATCATTCTAGCATTAGTTCTTTCAGCGTGTAGCAGTAAAAGCGGTACTTCATCGGAAACAAAAGGTGAACCAGTGGAAAACAGTGATTCAAAAACATTAATTGTTGCAAACGGTACAGATATGGTGACATTTGATATTCATGATCACAACACAACAAGCTCAGAAGCAATTCACGTAAATATGTTCAACTATTTAGTGAGAAATACTCCTGATGGTTTAGTAAGTGATTTAGCGGAAAGCTTTGAAACTGTCGATGAACTTACTTGGTCATTTAAATTGAAGGAAGGGGTAACCTTCCATAATGGTGACCCACTAACGGCAGAAGATGTGAAATTTACATTAGATCGTGTGGCAAAGGATGATACATTACTCGAACACGGTAACTATAAACAAATTAAAGAAGTAGTTGTGAAAAGTGATTTAGAGTTCGATATTATTACAGAAAACCCAGAACCAGCATTTTTAAACCGTTTATCACGCTTAGGTTCTAGTATTCTACCAAAAAATTATATCGAAACTGAAGGCTGGGAAGTATTTTTAGAAAGCCCGGTTGGAACTGGTCCTTACAAGTTTAAAGAATGGAAGAAAGATGATCGTGTAGTACTTGTGAAGAATGATAATTATTTTGGTGATGCTCCAAAATGGGATGAGGTCATATTCCGTAGTATTCCAGAAGATTCAACACGCGTATCTGAACTTTTAACAGGTGGGGTTGATATCGCGGTAAATATTCCTCCTACAGATATTGAACGTATTGAGTCAACAGACGGTGTGGGAATTGTTAAATCTCCAACTCAACGCGTCATGATGCTTGGTGCTCGTACAAAAGGCGATGGTCCAACGGCAGATCCACGTATTCGTGAAGCCATTGATTTAGCCATCGATAAACAAGCGATTGTCGATTCATTATTAGATGGAGCAGGTACAGTAACAAGAACACGTGTCACGCCAGGTAACGTGGGAGCAAATGAAAGTCTTTATGGTGTTTCCCTTTATGATCAAGACCGTGCTCGTGAATTAATTGCTGAAGCAGGATATGCAGATGGCCTAACATTAAAGATGCAATCTCCAAATGGACGTTACTTGAAGGATAAAGAATCAGCAGAATTAATGGTTGCCATGCTTGCCGAGGTAGGAATTACAGTAGAACTTGAATTGTTAGAATGGAGCACATTCGCAACACGTTATGCGGAAAAATCTTTTAATGATTTATTCTTTATCGCCTACGGAAACTCCATGTTTGATGCATCACTAGCACTTGACCGTTTGAAGAAAGAAAATGCTGCAGGAGAAACAGATTACGATAATCCTGAAACGGAAAGCTTATTAGTAGCAGCTGAAAAGAATATGAATCCAGAAGAACGTGTTCAACAATACCAACAAGCACAAGAACTAATTGCAGAAGATCGTCCGCAAATCTATTTATATCAATTAGATTCAATTTATGGAATCAATGAACGGATTAACTTTACCCCACGATTAGATGAAATGTTCTATGTTGATGAAATTACATTGAAATAAGAAAGGGGGGGAGGTTTAATCCCCCTTTTTTATTTACCTAGGGAGGCGATGACATATGAAGTACTTAATTCAAAATTTACTAAAGACCATTCCTGTCTTCATTCTTATTTCTTTAATCGTATTCGTATTAGTACGAGTAACTGGTGATCCAGTGTCATTATTGCTTCCTGAAACAGCCACGGATGCAGAAAGAGAATCATTAAGAGAATCGTTAGGATTTAATGACCCTTTATATATGCAATATCTTCATTATATGAGTGATGTTGTTCGTGGAGATTTTGGTGAATCCTTACGATATAACACAGATGCTTTAGCTATTATTCTAGAAAGATTACCAGCAACATTAGAACTAGCGATTGCATCAATGATAGTAGCGATTTTAATAGCGATTCCATTAGGAATTCTCTCCGCTATGAAACGAAATACCTTTCTTGATTTGTTTATTACAGGCGGAGCGGTGCTCGGAAAAGCGATGCCAAGCTTTTGGTTAGGAATCATGTTAATTCTATTATTATCAGTTGTTTTTCAAATCTTCCCTGTTTCTGGTCGAGATTCTTTAATGCATTTAGTGTTACCTGCCATCACGTTAGGTACTGGGATTGCGGCAGAAATGACACGACTAATTCGCTCGAGCATGCTTGAAATACTTGGTCAGGATTTTGTAAGAACAGCCAGAAGTAAAGGACTGAGAGAAGCAGTTGTCGTGAATATCCATGCATTCAGAAATGCATTAATTCCCGTTGTCACGATTATGGCGTTACAAACCTCTACTCTTATTGGTGGAACGCTTATTACAGAGACCGTATTTGCATGGCCAGGTATGGGACAATTACTCGTACAGGCAGTGAATTTACGTGATATGGCCGTTGTTCAAGCAGCAACGTTTTTAATTGCCTTTTTTGTTATACTAAGCAATTTACTCGCAGATTTACTTTATCGATTGCTCGATCCACGTATTAAATACAATTAAGGAGGTTGAAGTGGATGAATGTCGTTATTGAGGAAAAAGTCACTTCGAATCCCAATCCTGTGACGAAGCGCATGAAAAAGCAAGCTTTCCGATTGTTAAAAAGTAAAACAGGAATGCTGGGCATCATTATTGTATTTTTCGTAACGCTAATGGCCGTTTTTGCACCGGTATTGGCTCCCTTTGACCCTGCCAAAACAAATGTCGTAAGCCGGTTACTTCCTCCCTTTTGGATGGAAGGTGGAACGACTGAATATTTATTAGGAACGGATAATTTAGGTCGAGATATCTTAAGCCGAATTATTTACGGTTCGCGAATTTCATTAATGGTAGGAATTGCCGCGGTTATTGTTGCAGGAGCGATTGGCATGATTTTAGGACTTATCGCCGGCTATTATGGAAAAATTTTCGATTTTATTATTATGAGAACAGTAGATTCAATCCTAGCGATTCCAACCATTTTATTTATGTTAATTGTCCTAGCTGTACTTGGTCCTAGTATCCCTACTCTTATTCTAGTACTAGGTGGTACGTCATGGGTAACGTATGCGAGGATGGTCCGGTCTGAAACATTAAGTGTAAAAGAACGAGATTATGTAAGATCGGCTAAAGCTATCGGAGCAAAAGACTTCCGAATCATTACAAAATATATTTTGCCAAACGTTATTTCATCCTTTATCGTCATTGCAACGTTAAATGTAGCAACAATCATTATCTTAGAAGCAAGTTTAAGTTTCCTAGGATTAGGAATTCAACCACCTGACGTATCTTGGGGACTTATGTTAAGTGATGGACGACAATATATAGCTACAAGCTGGTGGGTTGCGACCTTCCCTGGCTTAGCGATTACGATTACCGTTTTAGGTGTGATTTTCTTAGGTGACTGGTTACGAGATGAATTGGATCCTAAAATGAAAGATTAGAGGTGAGTGTTATGGCTGCTACTAAACTAATGGAAGTTGAAGATTTAAAGGTTCGTTTCAAAACAGAGAATGGTTATGTTTCCACCGTTAATGGCGTTACTTTCTCCATCCTAGAAGGTGAAACACTTGCCATCGTTGGAGAATCAGGAAGTGGTAAAAGTGTTACGTCTTTAGCATTAATGGGCATTCTTCCTTCGAACGGTGAAGTATATGAAGGTGAAATGACGTTTAAAGATAAGGATTTAAGAAAACTATCAAAAAAGGAATATAGAGGACTACGTGGAAAGGAAATCTCGATGATTTTCCAAGAACCAATGACCGCCTTAAATCCTGTTTTTACAATTGGTTTTCAATTAAGAGAAACGATTATTCTTCATTTTAAAATGAAAAAAGAACAAGCGCATCAACGTGGTATTGAAATGCTGCAGCTAGTTGGAATACCGGATGCAGAAAAAGTGATGACACGATTCCCGCATCAATTGTCTGGTGGGATGCGACAACGCGTGATGATTGCCATCGCCTTATCCTGTAATCCAAGTTTGTTAATTGCAGATGAGCCAACAACGGCACTGGATGTTACGATACAAGCACAAATTTTAACGCTGATGCGCAATTTAAAAAAGAATTCTAATACAAGTATCATGATTATCACCCATGATTTAGGTGTAGTAGCTGAAATTGCTGACCGTGTCATTGTTATGTACGCAGGGGAAGTAGTAGAGGAAGCACCTGTCTATGAACTTTTTGAAAATCCAATGCATCCTTATACAAAAGGATTAATGGCATCGATTCCAAAAGTGCATGATGTGGTAGACGACTTGTATTCAATAGAAGGAACTGTACCTAATCCAGCCGATATGCCAGCGGGCTGTAAGTTTCATCCAAGATGTCCACTTGCCAGTGCCGAATGTACGAAAATTCGACCAGAGCTTAAACAGATGAATGAACAGCATGCTGTCAGATGTATAAAAGTTTAGGAGGTGATTCGCTTGGAACAAACAGCAATATTAGAAATTAAAAATTTGAAAAAGCATTTTGTCATGACCAAAGGTATAATAAAGAAGAATACGACAAAAGTACGAGCGGTGGATGGACTGAATTTTGATGTCTATCAAGGAGAAACACTAGGAATAGTTGGTGAAAGTGGTTGTGGTAAATCAACAACGGGTCAGCTCATTTTAGGACTTCTTGATGCGACAGAGGGAAATATTTATTTCCAAAATAGAGACTTAGCTGTGTTGTCACAGGAAGAACTTCGCAAAGCACGTCGCGATTTGCAAGTCATATTCCAAGATCCCTATTCATCGTTGAATCCAAGGATGACTGTGGAAGAACTTATCGGTGAACCATTGGTTGTTCATAAATTAGCAAGTGGGAAGAAACTAAGAGAAGAAGTTATTGAACTTATGAAATTGGTAGGACTTGGTGAGCATCAATTAAAACGATTTCCGCATGAATTCAGTGGGGGGCAGCGCCAACGGATTGGCATAGCACGTGCATTGGCACTAAAGCCGAAAGTGATTGTTTGTGATGAAGCGGTTTCTGCACTAGATGTATCCATTCAAGCGCAAATCTTGAATTTGTTAAAAAAGTTACAACGTGAATTAGGCTTAACCTATGTCTTTATTGCACATGGTTTACCAGCAGTTCGTCATATTAGTGACCGAATTGGTGTTATGTATTTAGGGCGTATGGTGGAGCTATCGGATCGGGATGAGATTTTTGAAAAACCATTGCACCCTTATACACAAGCATTATTAGATTCGGTGCCGATTCCTGATCCAAAACTTAGGAAAGAACATCAATTGATTGAAGGGGAAATTCCAAACCCAAGTAATCCTCCAAGTGGTTGTCATTTTCATCCGCGTTGTCCGTACGCGACAGACCGATGCCGCCAGGAAGATCCAGAATACCGTGAAATCATGCCGAAGCATTTCGTTGCCTGTCACCATCCTTTACTATAAAAAGGTTATAAGAGATTAAGGAGTTAAGAATACCATGAAAATAAAAATTGGGGCCATTGGCGCAGCTGATACTTTGCAAAAAATAATTGAAGTTGCAAGTAGAGATTCACGAATCGAATTAGTCGGTTTTGAATATACAAACTATGAAGAGTTGTCTACGATTTTAGGACAAAATCGCTATAAAGTAGATCAGTGGATTTTCTCCGGTCAAACCCCTTATTTTTATGCGATTGAACATGAACTAATTACACCTGAAGAGGCAAGTTTTCCACCTTTACACGGTATTAGTTTTTTAGGCACCTATGTGCATGCCATCCAAGATCAAGGTGGATTCGTCCAAAAAGTGAGCTTAGATACGGTTGATGAGAAAACCGTACAGCTTGTTTTAGATGAGTTTTCCATTCAAGACCTATCAATAAAATTGTACCCTTATAATAACTATGTGCCACACCAAGAAATTGTTGATTTTCATGTTTCTCACTATGAAAAGGGGGAAACTGAAGTTGCCTTCACATGGTTATATTGGGTTTATCTGGAACTGCAAAAACGAGGAATACCTTGTTATCGCCTAGTTCCAGCACAATTTTCTATCCAAACCGTATTAAACTTTTTGGTAAGTCGTGCCAGTACACAAGTTTATGAAAAATCAAAAGTATTTATTTTAGGATTTGATGTTTGGGAACAGGATGGAAAGTATTCAATTTATGAAAAACGGAGACTACGCTTAGAATTCGAATTGGAATTAGTAGAGTTAGCTGAGAAATTAAACGCAACATTAAGGGAAGAAAATGGGCGCCTATACATTTACACAACCCAAGGTGATTTTGAATTGTCAATGGATGATCAATCCTTTATTCAAACTGTTCGAGGAATAGAAGTTGCTTCAGAGCTCCGCATAAATGTAGGAATTGGCTCTGGTTATACAGTAGTTGAGGCGAAAAAGCATGCGATCATTGCCTGTGAAAAAGGTAAACTTCATAAGGGGTCTCAAATCCTATATGTAAATGAAGAAAAGAAATTAATCGATTATTCTGGTGAACAAGAACAATCTATGGATAACCGAAGTCTACCTGAATTTTGGCAAGAGGTATTAGAGGAAAATGACTACTCAACAATTATTCCTTCCAAAATATATAACTTCATTCAGCTAAAACGAATTGGACAATTCGGAAGTGAGTTGATTACCAATTTATTAAAAAACACTGACCGAAATACACGGAGGATTTTAACCGATTTAGAAAAGATGGGTTTAGTGGAAGTCGTCGGTGAGGAATCTTCAGGTAAACGAGGTCGACCGAAAAAAATCTATCAAATTGTATCGGAAAAAATTGAGCAACATTAAAACGGTTGTTAGAAATATAAAGGAGATGATTCTTCTACGAACAGTAACTAAATTTAACAAAGACGAATATTAAAAAGCCCCACTTGTAATCCAAGTGGGATAATACTTTGCTTAAAGAACCTGATAATGCTGTGTAGATGTCTAGACCAACACTTTAGTGATTAAAAGCTTTGCAGAATAGTACGTAAAGTCAGTTCAGGATATGGTAGTTTTTGATTGTAATAATTCTGTTAATGTAGAATTTCCTCATGTATGTCTTCGCCTTCGGAGGATATACACTGTCGATTACGATGGACTCTTTCCCGTTGCTTTCCTTTCTAATTTCTCCGGTAACAAAAAAGCCAGGAATAACTAATTTACTAGGCAGATTTTGAATATCATATACTTTGTTAGTTTTACTATCCTTCAAAGTAACGGTGTTATCAGTAAGCCCGGAAATTTCAAAGCAGCCATGAATGGTATCCATTTTTGAGGATTGCTTTTTTAAAGCCTTTTCAAACTCTTTTTGAGGGTCACAATCCCTGAGGTGAAGATTGGGGTGGTGATTAAGTAAACGTTCACAAACTTTTAAATCTGCTATAGCTTCCTCAGAGTAGACTTCAATGACTTTGAAGACAGAAGTGCAGACTCGTTTATCAAGCCAACTGACAAACTTTTTCAACTGATATAAAAGGGTTTCGACTTCATTTTCTTCAGGAGTGATTTTCATAAGATGAGGAATGCAATTGCTGATAAATTCTTCCCAAAAACGTGGTTGGCAAGCTTTCCAAGAGGGGGGACACTGATTTTCTAGAATGGTAGTTAGGTAATTCGCAAATATTCGCAAGAATTCGTTCCGTGCCTGATCCAGAGGTTTTTCCTGTTTATAGGCAATTAAATCATTTCCATAAAACTCTAGCAAACCACGATGCCGCATATCGAATTCGGAACTAATCGCTAGATTCTTTAAGAACACTTGCTGGTCTCTCGGACTAGGAAACTGAACCATTTTCGTACCAATATGCAGCTTTTTCTTACAACAATCCGCTTTCTTCCTGCCACTTCCGCAAGAACATAATAAAGATATCCTCGGCATAAAACAAACCAACCCTTTCAAAATAAAGTATTGTAAAAATGGAAATAAAAAGCTATTGAAGATGAAGTTGAGGAGATATGAAGTCGCTATCCCAATTATACTTTTTTGTTTACATAGTAGGAGAAGAAGTAATTGACTATTTTGTGACAGATAAAGAAGTATACGCTCCAAAAGACTTTAAGGCTTGGTGGTCGGACTGTCCCGAAATTGTCTTTTGTCATAACCTCACGCCATATAATGTAATACAATAGGTACATAGGGAAGTGAAAGGGGGAAAAGACAATATGAACCTAGAAAAAAAAGATCCCAATTCAAGTGAAACAATCAGAGAAAATGGTGTGGAATCTATCGTTGATTGGTTCGAACAGCATAAACAATCGCTCTATATACTCGGTTGGTCCTATCTTAGTACTCAGCAGCAAATGGAGGAGCTTTTTTACCGTTCGATTATAAAAGTCCATAAGGAATTACCAAAAAGACAAAATGAAGCATCATTCAAAACGGGTGTTACATCCATTTTTATACATACCTGCAAGGAGCTTTCTAAAGATAGCAGTTTACAAGCTTCAGAGGATAGTGAAGCACGTCAGAATTTATTTAAAGCACTTGATCAATTGAAAGAGCACGAGAAGGATGCGATGGTCCTTACTTACGTACAAGGTCTCTCTCAGGCGGAATCCGCACATATTCTTCAAGTTTCAGTGGAAAAGATTAATGAGCTCTTGTTTTCTGGAATCCAGTCGCTTAGAAGTGAAATGAGGTACGGCTCTACCTTTAATGGCTGTCAGGAGTATCATAAGGATTACATCGATTACTTAGAAAGAACACTAGATAGGTCGAAAAAGATTGATTTAGAGGTACATATTTATCATTGTCAAAACTGTCAGGAGGATCTGGCTACCTTTCAAGATGTTATGTTAACCATGTTAAATCTTACAGATAGGATGGAAGATTTGTCTGTGCCAACAGGTTTTATGGAGAGGGTTAAAGATAGGCTGGCAGAAAAGGAAAAGCTTCGACAACTAAAGATTAAGAAATATAAAAGAATGGGATTGGTTATTGCAAGTGTTTTCACATTCATAATGGGTATCGGATTTTTTACAGGGGCTTTTACCAACCTGTACTATACATGGACAGAAGAAGATTTGGAAATACGTGCATTTCTTCAACAGGATCTGGGTGAAAACCTGAACCTGGAGGCCGAAAGTGATGGAGTGAAAATTAAAATCAAGACCGCGATTGCTGATGATGTTCAGACGCTTGTTTTTTATGAAATAGAAGATACAGAAGATGACAATCAATATTGGATGGATTATCATAATGGGCTTTATATCGAGAACGAACATGAAATTATGAACCGTGAATCATATCCAATGTATTATCCTCCTGAACTTGAATCGGATGTAAATAACAAAGTAAACAACGTGTATAAAGGAAAGATGAGTCTGCCTCCACTCAAAACGGATAATGGAACAATCAAACTCAAGATTACAAAGCTTCAGAAATTGATTCGTGCTTCCTCTGAACCGAATGGTTTTGACCCTTACGGGGATAATGCATATGAAACAGGGGACTGGAACTTTGAGATTCCTGTAACCAAACAGCCTTCCACCGAATATGCCTTGGATGAAGAAACAAAAATTGAGGGGATTCCGGTTCGATTTGATAAGCTAACCATTGCTCCAACAGTGACGATTCTGCAGTATAGTATCAATACTGATCAGACAGGGAAACGGATAGATGTTCTTAATTTTGACAATCTAGAAGTGAACAATAAAAAACTGAAAGCTGATATTTATGGTAGATCTTTTGTAGATTCACAACAAGACATGAATTGGTATACTTTCCAAAACCGATTTGACCCACTATTTGGAGAAAAGCCAAAAGAGATTAATGTTCAATTCGATTCTGTTCATTTAACGTTTGAAGACCAAAAAACGATCGAGCTGGATGCTTCTAGAGGATATCCACAAACCTTTGAATATGCTGGGAGTATAATATCCATCGACAAGGTGGAAATTGGACAGCCTACCACTATTGTCATAAGCAATCATGATATTGAGGATCGAGAATATGAGATGCTTCATTTGAATATTGTAGGTGGTGAGGTTGAAAGTGAATTTAGCACAATGGAGATGAATACTGAGGGAGTGCTAGTTGATAAAAATGGGATTAAATACGATATGAATGAAAACCCAGTCGAATTTGAAAAACTCGAGGGGCCACGTTATTTCATTACTGTTCAGAGCATGAAGTTACAAAGTAATAACGCTGAAGAAAAAGCAATACCTAAAAGACTAGAGATTTATGGATATAATGCAACAAGATATTTGGATGATGTTATAAAAATTTCGTTGGAATAATACGTGAAAGAGAAATACTCTTAGCGGGCATGGAAAATATTAGTTAATCATATAAGTTCTAGGACAAGTGGGCAGTTCCTATAAACAGGTGTTTTAGCAAACTGTAACAATTTTGTAAAAACCCCCCTTTCCATTTGCGTCTATACATATACGTTTTATGGTAACGTATTCTCGTATGACCCATCTCAAAATGATTTGTGAGGTTACAGAAGGGGGAGACTGTTTTGATTAAAAGAAATGGAACTGATGAAAACGTAATTGATTTTGTACAGACGGCCACAAACTCAAAAATATTTCGTTTGGACTATCCAGTTTCTGAGGAACTTAGAGATGAAATGGTAGGTGAGGTATTTAGAGATTTCATGATTTATGCGCTGGATCTGTATTATGAAGAAAACATCTCCATTCTGGAGGAAATCGTGGCTGATCTTCATGTGAGGGAAGAAAAATGGAATGGTTTGATGCAAAACTTATTTTGGTGGCGGCTTTTTTATGAATCTAACCAAAATAAGGGGACAAGTATTATAGAGGATTATATAGCTGAAAACTATCAATCGCTGAGAAAAAAACCAATTCTCATTTCTTGGCTTAGGGAATGTGATAAGGCAGTATCTAGATTTTACTTTATAGGCTATAAATTTAATGAAAGAGTCTTGATTGCCATTGATCTATTAACTGAAGAAACTGTAGAAATCATTGTATGTGATCCACTTGCACCCCCAACTAACCAAGGAGAAATAACCTTTGGCACATTAATCCCTTTAGGCGGCGGATCCTTTTTCCCAATTATTGATTTCTATCATTTTGATTTTGGGGCAAGGCAAGAAATAGCTAACCACTTACAATACTACTACGACAAGCACTTAAAAACTTCTCCTATGCATGAAGCCTTCATCTACGTACTTACCGCTATGCTGCAAATTGAGAGTTTTGTAGCCTTAGAGAATCATGGAACTGCATCTACAGAACCATTTAGATAACCAATTGAATCTTCCGATGGAAATGATGGTAGCAAGTTATTTTTTGACAACTAAGTTTAGTAATAAACCGTTCCGTTTTGAGGCGCATATCTTATAAATGGCAATGAAAAAGGCGTGCAATCTGACAACAGATTTGGCACGCCATTTTTGACACCCATAAATTTTAATAATGAGTGAACCATCAAGGGATGAGGAAATGAGCATGGTTTCGATAAATAAGCGGAGAAATTTCCCTTAATTACGAAATAGCACTGAAAATAGCTTAAATAGACGGAAGGATTCCGACTATTTACTCAAAAAACGTCAAAATGGGGCATTTTGCATTGCTTGATCGGAAAACCTCCGCTTATATCCCCGGAACCATGTTCTATTACGCAGTTTAACCGGAAAATCTCCGCTTATTTTTTATATCTCAGATTCGTATACCTTTTCTGATGTCAATTTACTGTTATATCTTTGTATTCATATTTTCCTCGATTGACGACATTAGATAATCGATGTCACAAGTTAATATAGAACATACAAGTCCACCGAAAAACCTCCATTTATTGTAAAGATTGTTAAGGGGGATGAAATTTCTACTATTAGCTTGAAGGAGATATAATAAGGGGATATGTAATTTGGTATGACAGATCCACGGATAGCAAATATTATGGGAATGTGGCTGTGAAGGAAAAGGTTTTGATAAAGGGAAGGTGAATGTTATGGATCAGAAAGTTGGATTTATTGGCTGTGGAAAAATGGCTCAAGCTATGATTGAAGGTATGATAAAGTCTAAGATTGTACAACCAGGGGCGATTATGGCAAGTGCGGTAACGGACGAAACTTTACGCTCTGTTAAAGAGAAATATGCTATTTTAGTATCTAGAAATAATATAGAAGTTGCTAAACATGCAGATATTTTGATTTTAGCAATAAAACCTAACATCCATAATGCTATTTTAAATGAAATAGCAGAGGAAGTGGATGAACAAAAAGTGATGATTACAATAGCCGCAGGAATCAGTCTAGAATACATAGAAAGCTTCTTTCAAACAAAAATGAAGGTAATAAGAGCGATGCCGAATACACCTTCCTTGGTTGGAGAAGGAATGAGTGCAATTTGCCATAATCAACAAGTGAACCAAGATGACTTGGAAAAAGTGCTGCTCCTCTTTAATAGCTTTGGAAGAACGGAAGTAATAGTTGAAGAGTTGATGGATTCTATTCCTGCCATTAGCGCTTCCTCACCTGCTTATGTATATTTGTTTATTGAAGCATTAGCTGATGGGGGAGTAAAACAAGGGATACCAAGAAAGCAAGCCTATAAACTTGCGGCACAGGCTGTTTTGGGAGCCGCAAAGATGGTTCTTGAAACCGAAAGACACCCAGGGGAATTAAAGGATGATGTTTGTACGCCTGGTGGGGCAACCATCGAAGCCGTTGCCGCGCTTGAACAAGGAAAGTTTCGTTCAGCTATTTTAACAGCAATGGACGAGTGTACAAAAAAAACCAAACAATTATCAAAGAAAAACTGAGAACAAGTTTCTTTCTTTCATCATGCATGGGACGTATCACGAGCTTCTTACACTAATGGGGAGCAGAAGATACGTCCCTGTTTTCTGTTTTTATAACTATCTCTTTAAGCGATACCAAAAACTCTAAATTAGTACACGGTTGGAATTGAAGGGACATGGATTGGGTTAAGTTTGGTGGTGAGGAAAGTCGGGTTGTTTGATTGAATGGTTCAAATATTGGCGTGGTGTACCATAAAAAGCAACCTGCCTATATTGCGGATAAGTGGATAAGTAATGGATAAAGATGGGCGCATCGACGAGGAATGGATAGTGTACATAAAAAGGACGGTCACCATAGACAATTCCATTAAGTGCAGTAGCCATTTCTTTTGTGAATATTTTAAAACGAGTGTCTGCGACTTTTTGACTGAACTCCCCACCATCTACATACGCTTTTCCTACTAAATATAAACGACCATGTGAATCTTTTTTCCATGTTGCTAATACTTCATCACGCATTTTGGGGTCAATGGATTTATAGTTGTACACATATCCAATATCTAAAAATAATTCAGCTGTAATATCTGAATGTGTGAGAGTATATTTCCTTCCTTCAACTGGTTGAGAGAAAGTGGTAGGTGGAATAAGTTTTACGGATAATTTTTGTGGATTAAAAACGGACATATATAATCCTCCTATATTTATAGTCAATGTGTTTGAATCCCAGGAAAACAAAAATTTATATGTATTACTTTATGTGGGTAAATAACTATATGACTGTATTGGTGCCTATGGAGGATATGTGTTTAATGCAATAATGGTGGATTTTATCAAATGAGGAATACTTTTACAAGCCCAAAATATACGATTCAAAACTGTGTATTTTGGGCTTGTTTGCTATTCGACACGGTGGCTCTATTTAAATGATCAAATACAACCCTGCATAAATATTATTTACTGTTTCTTCCGATTAGTAAAAACACAGTAATCAGAACAAACGCTGTCAAAGCAAGAAATGGAATCGTAATAAAACCGAACCAGTTGATCCAAGCCACATCACATGGTATACCTTGTGAGCAAGGCTTGATGGTTGCGAATCCTGGAACCTTTTCAAGTAAATAATGGTATAGAGAGATCAATCCGCCAATAATCGAAATCGGTAATACATATTTTGTGATTTTGATCTCACCTGTAAATGCAGCAATTCCTAAAATTAATGATAATGGATACATCGCAATCCGCTGATACCAGCAAAGTACGCAAGGCTGAAATAGGCGAATTTCACTGAAATACAAGCTTCCTAATGTGGCAATAACGGCTACAAGCCATGCAAAGTATAGGAATAAAGAGGACCGATTGAGGGACATTTATTTTTCCAAGCCCCTTTCAATGAGTTCTTTTATATATTCATAGTCATAGGGATCTTCAACCATCGTTCCATTAATGACAATACTAGGAGTTAATTCCACTTTGAATTCTGATACTAGCTTATCATCAATAAGAACATCATCTTCATAAGTCTTGTTAGTTAGATCTTGTTCGAGCTTCTCTAGGTTTAGTTTCGGGACCGAATTTTGGGCCACTTCCATTACCTTTTCAAAGGTTAACCAAGGTTCATCATGACTTTGATTTTCTGGTTGTGCTTGATAAAGCGCTTTACTAAAGTCCCAAAATGCTTCAGGATCTTGATTCCAAATCGCTTCTCCTGCTAGAGAGCCTAGCACCGACTCATCTCCGTGAAAGAGTACATTAATGTATGTAAAGCTGATTTTGCCTGTATCGATATAGTCTTCCTTAAGCTGTGGAAAAATGTATGCACTCCATTGTTTACAAGCAGGGCATTTATAGTCTCCAAATTCTACAACAGAGACTGGAGAGGTAGTATCACCTATTGTTGGTTGGTTTTCAATTGGTACCTGCTTCGTTAATGTGACATCACCACTTTCTTTGTTTTTATTGTTTGTTAAAACAATAATAGCAGTTAGTAAAATAAATACGACAATTGTAACCGATACAATTAGTTTCATAGGATTACTAGCTTTTTTAGACATGGTCCACCTCAACGTAGTTTTTTAGTTATAAATATTATCAAGTATATTATACATGTTAATGATTCTAGTATGTGTGAAGAATAAACGAACTTCGTTTTGGTAAATGAATTACTAGTAGATACATATAAGCAGTGAGTAGTAAGAGATGAAAAAAAGGATGAAGGATATAAAATGGAAGTCTAGTACTATGGTTTTGATCAGCAGTAACCGAATTTCATTCAGTGAATACATTGTATTGCCATTAACATCAATTATGATAAGGAGTTTCTGCAATGTATTATTTACCGAATTTCCAGCAAAGAAACGGCTATCAATCTCAAGTAGGCTATGATTACCGGCAATACAAGCCTGTTACAGCCTATACGATTGATCGGCCAATTTATGTTAATTACCAGGATATCAATAAATTGCCGTATCAAGCATTAAATTACCAACCTGTGGGTGCCGAGTACCCGTATGTTTATGTACCTATTGCACAGTTTTCAAAAGTGGGTGCGGTAGTAAATTGGGATGATGAAAAGCAAACTCTGACGGTGACAACGGATTATTATCAACTACGAAACCAGCTAGCAGCCTGTCAACAATCATTAAAGGAGTGTATGATGGCAGTGAAAACGCAAATGGCAGAACATCCTCCATCTAATCCAATGAATAAATTAACACAAGAACAGCTTACTAATCTGATATCTCCTTATATCATTCGCCCTGAGAAGGGGTGGGGGGTTTGGACGGAAACAGATGAAACTGAAAATAAATTTGGGTCAATTTTCATTGAGCACATACAACCCGGTCCAATCACTCAACCACCAGGAGCGACATTGAGTTTTAGTCAGGATTTATTAGACAAGTTAACGAATGCCTTCGGTTATCCCGTAAGAGTTGAAAACGCTACTCGTCACTGGACGAGACTTGGTGTTTTTAAATATTAAATCACCTTAAAGATGCTTGAGGTAGGTGACCGATGATTCTTTGATGATTTTAGCAGTTAAAACTACCACCATTGCACAAAGAAGAAATTTTTTGGGTGCATGTTTAGGGATTGTAGGGCGGTTAACTGAATGGCCATTTGCCATTTAGGGTGGGCCGCTTTTTTTTTGTGGTAATATAAAGTAAGAACCCGGAATCGATGATAGGAGGGCGTAGACATGATTTGGATATTAAGTATCATGATGATCATTGGAATAATCATTTTTCTTGATACATGGAGAGGAATTCAAACTGTTCTACCATTATCTGCTGTCGAACCCCTAGCAAATGATGAGAAAGTCTCGGTTATTATAGCAGCGAGGAATGAGGAAAAGTCGGTAGAGATGACGATGTTATCACTACTGAACCAAACTCATAGCGAGCTAGAATTGATTGTGGTAAACGATCGTTCCACAGATGCAACCGGCTTGATAATCAACAAGTTAGCAAGGCGACATGAACGAATGGTTCCGATACATATTGAAACATTACCAAGTGGTTGGCTTGGAAAGAACCATGCCCTATACAAAGGGTATCAAGTGGCTTCCGGGTCGTTTTTATTATTTGCCGATGCCGACATTCACTTCGAAAAAGACACTATTAGTAAGGCTCTTACCTATATGAAGGCTCAAACGGTGGATCATGTGACCATTGCTCCCGACCTTCAGGCTAAAGGATTCTGGCTTCAAGCATTTATCAGCTATTTTCTTTATGGATTTAGTGTGTTCAAACGGCCATGGACCGCTAACCATGACCATTCAAGAAAAGGTGGTATGGGAATCGGAGCATTTAATCTTATCAAAAGGGATGTTTACGAGCAAATTGGAACACATGAAGGGATTAAAAACCGCCCCGATGATGATTTAAAGCTAGGACAAGTCATAAAACAAAACGGTTACAAACAGCGTTTTCTCTCGGGAGTTAATCAACTATGGGTGGAATGGTATCCTTCTTTAAAGGAGGCAATTAAAGGTTTAGAGAAAAATACCTTTGCTGGGTTCAACTATTCTCTTGCTGTCACGGTGTTTGCGATAACCACTATTCTTATCTCTCATTTTTTGCCGATTTTTACTCTATTTTCGACAGACTACGCGGTTCAACTATTGAGTGCTATCTTCCTAATAATTTTTCTAGCCTTATATGGAGTAACCATTGTAAAAATGAGCAGTTATTCTCTGTGGAAACTGGTTGTTTACCCAATCACGACAACCATTTTCCTTTACTCAACCATTCGGGCTGTAGCCTTAACCTATATCAAAGGCGGCATAGAGTGGAGAGGTACCTTCTACTCATTGAAAGAGTTAAGGGGAAAACAGCATCAATAGCGCAGCAGGGATGGAAAGAGTATAATATAATTCAAATTAATTAACTATTCAGGAGATAATAATGATTAATATACGAAAATTGCAGCTAGATAAGTCGAAACGTGTAATTGTCGTTTCAGATATCCATGCTCATTTATCTTTGTTTAAGAAATTATTAAAGAAAGTAAATTATACAGAGGACGATTATTTGTTTATCGATGGTGACCTTTGTGAAAAGGGGCCAAATAGTCTTGAGGTAGTTGAGTATGTGCGTAATATGTCAGAGCAATCCAATCGTATTTACATAACAAAAGGAAATTGTGATGTCGTGTTTCGTTATGTATTTAATGGAGTTGAAGGGATTATTCCTTATATCAAGCAAAGAAAGAACTCCATTTTAAATGAAATGCTAAACAAGTATCAAAAATCAATTGATGATTTTGACAATTTACAAGAGTTAGGTAGTTTTTATCGAGAAAACTTTCAAGAGGTATTAAACTGGTTAGAATCACTTCCGGTTGCTTATGAAACAGAGGATTTTATCGTCATTCACGCTGGAGTGGAGGACATTCAAAATTGGCAGGACACTGATGAAAAATATGCTTTATATGGTCAAGAGTTTTTAGAAAAAAATCACCATGCCACTAAACCGGTAATTGTTGGCCACTGGCCAGTTGTTAATTATCGCTCAGCGCAAGTGAGTTCCAACAATCCAATCATTGACCTACATAAAAAAATTATTTCCATTGATGGGGGAAATCAGATTAAACAAGACGGGCAACTAAATGCTCTAATTTTTGAAAATGGTACGTATACCTTTACCTATGTAGACGAATTGACAGTGGAAATGGTCATACCAAAAGACCATCAAGATCTAACTGGAAGAGTTGGTACAGTTACATATCCTAATTACGATATGAAAGTGATTAGTAGAGATGACTACTTCACCCTCTGTGAAAATACGAAACTAGGAATCCAACAATGGATTAAAAATGAATACCTAGTAATGGAAGAAGAAAATGTCCGCTGCAAAGATGACCTTAGCACAACATTCTTATCCGTAACCCAGGGCGAAAAAGTCTTGATTGTAGATAATGAATGTGAAGGGTATATCCTCGTTAAAAAGTTTTCCGGAGAAATAGGATGGATTCCTAGGATGTAGTGGATGGGACAGAGGGGTATAGTTCAGTTACCCCTTGACCCATGTATACTAGAAGGGTTCCAAATGAAATCAAATTATCATACAATCCTTGAAATTAATTTATAGGTGGTATGACCATGAGAGAAATAGCTGAATCAGAATCAAATTCCCCTGATACCTCTACATGTTGTTTTGAACCTTTTATTAGCCCGAATCCTATTACTTCTTTTTCACGAGTACCAAATGACAGTGAAGAATTTGCGATAGAGGTTCAACGGGTCAACCAAGAATTTCCCGCCTCATATCATTTGCTATTTGGAAAACAGCGGTGTTCCTGTGGATTTGCGTTTAATTTATATTAAAGAGGACCGAAAATCATACTCCAAAGATGTGGCTGGAATGTTCGCTACACTAGGTGGTAGTTATCCGCGCTTACTTTCTTTTTCGTTCATTAGACTTTTTAATTTTCATTATTTTCGTTGAAGGTTGCTTACGAATCCACTTAAGAAAACGGGATAGTTGATTATCACTTTTTAAATCGTCGATGGTCGTTAGTCGGGCAGCAATTTCATGATTAGTGTAAAGGGCATGGATTTGTTTGTGACAAGGAATACAAAGAGTGGCCGTAGCTCCGAAGGTTCCACCCATTTCTTTAGGCAGTAGATGATGGATGGTGGTTTCAACATTCTCTCGCCCGCAAAGCTCACATGTTCCCATTTTGTTGCCCCCTAAATAATTGTAGGTTATGTAGATTTAACTTAATTATTCAAGACTTATGATAATTCTGTTGATTACTATTGAGGACAAAACCAGCTGTAAAGAACAGTCATTAAATTTGATAGGAATGGCAGATTTTTGTTCACAAAATAGATGCATCCTTGAGAAAGAAGCCTTTTTCTTCTTATTTAGTAACAAGCGAAAGAAATAAGCGGAGTTTTTCCGGCTATTTTCAGAATGGAGCAAGTTTCGGGCTAAATAAGAGGAGTTTTTCCGCTTAAGCCAAGCAAAATCCCCCATTTTCATGTTTTACCTGTCAATAGGCGGAATATCTCCGTCTATTTTAGCTATTTTCAATGCTTTTGACTAAATAAGCGGAATTTTTCCGTCTATTTAACAGATTTGGTGTTTATCTGATGCTCCCATCTTAAACTGTTAGTGTAATTCCAATTATTACGACTTTGAAATATCACGGATAATATTCAGAAGCACAAAAGCATGATGATTAAATTGCTAATCACCATGCTTAATAGGTTATATCGGTTCTTTTTACTTATTCTTACTCACTGCTTTATCCTTTTCAAAAAATACAATTAACCCCGGCAACAAAACGCCACGAATTAAGAATGTATCTAATAGAATGCCGACTGCCACAATAAAGCCGAAGACAAATAGCAATTGAACCGGTTGAGTCATTAATACAGCAAAGGTTGCTGCTAAAATGAGCCCAGCTGATGAAATGACGCCACCCGTGTTTGCTACCGCAATTTCTACTGCCTTTTTAACAGAATGCTTTCTTCTCTCTTCCTGGTATCTTGAGATTAGAATAATATTGTAGTCAATTCCTAGGGCAACTAGGAAGACGAATGCATAGAGAGGCACTCTGTTAGCAATCGTATCGATATCAAAGAATAAATTGGATAAAAACATGCCTAAACCTAATGCAGCAAGGAATGAAATTAAAATCGTTCCCATCATATAAATTGGCATTTTGAAGGACTTTGTTAGGACGACCAACATCACAAAAATTAATAAAGTCTCAAGAAGGACAATCACGATGACATCCTTATTATTGGCTTGGCGGTCATCAACTTTACTTGCTGTTTCTCCAGCAAAATAAAGGTCGCCATCTAAATTAGCACCATCGACAATATCCTCGGAACGCTTGATCATTTCTTCCAAGGCATCAATGGTTTTCACATCGTATGGTCCTTCTTTAAAAGTAAGGGTGTACGATAATACCCTGTCATTGTCGGCTGAGCTATTTAATCGAACGTCATTCACCAACGGCTCCTCAAGTAATTGAGCTCTCAATGACTCTTGTTCTTCCTTCGTTAAGGAATCCTTCGCCTCAAACACGACCGTTGTTGGGGCAAGATCACCTTTGTCGAACTTTTCCTCAATGATCTCATAGCCTTGGCGTGAAGGCATATCTTCAGGGAATGATTTCATCGTATCAAATTCGTATTTTAAATTAAACATATTGGCTGCAGATAACAGCAGTATCGCACTAACAACAGCAACAGCAAGACCTGGTTTTTTAACAACGAATTTTCCGATTTTACTCCAGAAAGAGCTGTCCTTAACTTTTTCACTTCCGACTTTAGGTACCTTTGGCCAAAACGATTTACGACCAAATAAAGTAAATAAAGCTGGCACAAGTGTAACCGAGGCAATCATAATAACGACCATGGTAGTAGCAAAGGTTGGTGCAAAGTTACGATAATCGCCTAACTCTGCAAAGAAGAGAACAAGCATAGCAGCTAGAACGGTACCTCCTGAAAAGAAGACAGGCAAACCTGTTTCCCTCATGGCTTCTTTCATCGCATCAAACTTGCTCTCATAATTTTTCAGTTCTTCACGGAAACGGGAAAAAACAAAAAGTGAATAATCAATAACGGCGGCAAATAAAAGGATCGACATAATCGATATCGTTTGGTTACTTAATGCAAGACCGGATTTACCCAATATTCCAAGAAGCTGCATGACGACTTGATAAACAAACACAGCTGCCAAAAGCGGGATAAAGGCTAAAAGCGGTGAACGATAAATAACAATTAATAAGAGCAAAATTAATCCAACAGTTGAAAATATTAAGACAAGATCTGCCCTTGAAAATAAATCAAGTGAATCTGTTGCAATACCAGCGGGACCTGTAACGTATAATGTAACATCAGAGCCCTCTTCCACTATTTCAATAATTTGGTTCTTAGATTCACCAATTTCTTTTGTCTCTAAAGCGGCGTCAAAGATGATTGGAATTAATGCTGTCGTTTGATCTTCAGAGAAAAATCCTTGTATCGCTTGAGGCGGTAAGGATGCTAAAGGTATAACCTGCTCAACTCCTGGGATCTTTGCTTCTTCTATTCGATTGTATATGTCCACAAGAGTTGTTGGCTCAAGACTTCCTTCCTTCGATTGGAAAACCAATATACCGGGTGTTCCATTTGTATCTTTAAAATACTCATCAACCTTGTTTTGAGCAATCACGGATTGTGCGTCTTCCGGAAGGGAAACAATTCTCGAAACCTCATAATCCTTTGCATTTGGAGCAAAAAGCGAAAGGCCAACGGTGACAACTAACCATACTGCTAAAGTAATCCACATGCCTTTTTTCGTTGAAACCCAGTCAGTAATTGATTGTAAGAGATTTCTCATTCTTGACGTCTCCTTTTTGTTTATTGGTGAAACAAAGTAACACAAGTGTCACTTTAGGGGAAAATAAATTGACATGTTAGTCAAAATTAATTATCTATTAAAAGTAACAGAAGTGTCAATTACTATCTTTTGAGAATTCCATGACAGATCATTTCCTTAATCGAATCGACCCATTCTGTTTGTGGTATGTCAAAATGATTAGGTATAGCCACAGACTGGAAAATGTACCCTAGTATCAGTCCGTCTGGAATGGAGGCATTTAGTTTCTTTTCCTCTTTACCTTTGAGGACGAATCCTTGTAAATTATGATACATCTGAAGATGGAGCATATCTAATTTTTCTTTATTTACTCGAGCCTTTTCGTTGGTACTTTTCGGAATTTCTTTACCCATTTCAATTAATTGCTGAATTTTTTCATTCTTGAACATAATTCTTATTAGGAAATCTAGTTGGTCTTGAAAGCCATCAATCTGTTCAATCCCCTTTATATCAAGGAGGAACTCATTCATTTCATAAAGCATGAACTCAGAAATTAACTCTTCTTTGTTCTCATAATATTTATAAATAGCCCCACGGGAGACATGTAAATAATCAGCCAACAAACTGAAGGTAAATCCCTCATAACCATGTTTCAATAATAAAAGCTTAGTAGCTTGAAATAATTCATCGGTCGAAAATTTTCGTTCCCGAGCCATATCCTCACCCCCAAAGTCATTATAGACCAACTAGTTGGAAAAGAGAAATACCTTAATGAGGGTTTAATGATAGGAGCTTAAAGTGTCATTGGCAAAAGGGATATCGGTCAATAATCCCTAGCTGGATATTATATCAGTATAAAGCGCGGAAAATGTAGATATTTGTATGGGTTAATTGAACCATTTAAAATGAAATACTTATCTTAAATTCAATCAAACGTTTGTTTGAAAAAAGCTATAATGAAATAGTACAGAGGGACGATGGTTCGAGCACTAATTTCATGGATAAAATGGATCTATAAACTTATTTCTTTTCGAAATATTTATTCGAAAAAAATGGGGGAGGAATAGCTTTGTCAAATACAAATCAAAAAATCGTACCGCATTTATGGTATGACAAGGAGGTAGAGGAAGCTGCCGAGTTTTACGCTTCCATTTTCCCAGACTCAAAAATTACAGATGTAACAACGATCCGCGACACACCATCAGGAGATTCCGATATTGTCACTTTTGAACTTTGTGGTCAGAAATTCATGGCAATCAGCGCGGGACCGTATTTCAAGGTCAATCCTTCGGTATCTTTCATAGTTAATTTTGACCGTTCGCGAGAAAAAGACGCGAGTGAAAAATTAAATGAGGTTTGGAACAAATTGTCCGAAGGTGGCACAGTGTTAATGCCACTTGATAGGTATCCTTCAAGTGAGAGGTATGGCTGGATTCAAGATAAGTTTGGATTGTCCTGGCAATTAAACCTTACCAATCTAGAAGGTGAAGATCGGCCGTCATTAGTGCCATCACTTTTATTTGTGGGCGATAAATGCGGAAGAAGCAATTACTTATTATTTATCTGTATTTAAGAATGCAAAGCAGGGACTTATAACTCGCTACTCTAAAGGCATGGAACCTGACAAAGAAGGAACAATCATGTTCTCAGATTTTATGCTTGAAAATCAGTGGTTTGCCGCAATGGATAGTGCACATAAGCACAAATTCAGTTTTAACGAAGCAATCTCATTTGTGGTCTATTGCGACACACAAGAAGAGATTGATTACTACTGGGAAAAGCTCTCTGCAGTTCCAGAAGCCGAGCAATGTGGTTGGCTGAAAGATAAGTTTGGTGTATCCTGGCAAATTGTTCCAAGTGAAATGGACGAGATGATGAGCAAGGGCACACCGGAGCAGCTTAAGCGCGTAACGAATGCTTTTCTTAAAATGAAGAAATTTGATCTTGTGGAACTAAAGAAAGCATATTTGGGATAATGAGAATAAACCAATTTTTATATTCGAGATGACTTCAAAAATTGGGTAATGGATTAGATTTGGATAATACATTTACAAGCTCACATAAAATGGCTCAGTCCGAGTAGGACTGAGCCATTAACGTCTAATGAAAGAAACAGTAACTATGTTTGGAAATCGCGTCAATATTTTAAGAGTGTTCATTCAACATGGAAAATCGATAGCAATACTTTATGAGCCGTAGCAACTACTCATCATTTGACCGTCTTCCAGCATCCTTAATAGCCTTTTTTAAAAGAACCTCAATTTGGGCATTTACACTCCGTAGTTCGTCACTGGCCCATTTTTCAAGGGCATCATAGGTTTTCTGGTCAATTCTAAGTAAAAATTTCTTTTTTTCAGCCACACCATCACGACCTTAATAAATACTACCCGTATTAACAATCGGTTGATTTCCTTTATCAGATACAAGCGCAACCATTAGATTATTTACCATTTGGGCCTTCTTTTCATCGTCTAAATCGACGACACCTTCAATGCTTAATTGCTCTATTGCCGATTTTACCATTAAAACCGCGCCATCGACAATCACCTTTCTAGCAGCAAGAACAGCTTTAGCCTGTTGACGCTGTAACATGGACGAAGCAATTTCGCTCGAATAAGCCAAATGCATGATTCGTGCCTCAATAATTTCAACACCAGCCACATGTAGGCGTTTCTGCAAGTCCTTTGTCAGCTCATCGCCCACTTCATCGGAATGCTGACGCAAGGAAATTTCATAATCATTATTAAAATTATCATAGGGATACTGACTCGCAATGTGTCGTACTCCCGTCTCGCTTTGGGTATGAACGAAACCTCGATAATCTTCTACATCAAACACAGCCTTTGCAGAATCAACCACCTTATAAACCACAACTGCTGCAATTTCAATCGGATTTCCTTCAAGATCATTAACCTTTAGTTTATCGCTGTTAAAGTTTAATACTCGTAGTGAGACATTTTTGCGTAATGATAACGGGACAGAGAACCAAAAGCCTTCCTTTTTAATTACGCCTAAATAGGAGCCAAATAAGGTGAACACCTTGGCTTGGTTTGGCTGAATAATCGTAAACCCACTTAGCAAAACAACAATGATAAGAGCAAGAACTACAAATCCAATAATTGTAGCTGGATTTTCATAAAGGACAAATTGTCTAAACAAATATACAGCAGCCAACCCTAAAAGGAGAACAACCCCAGCCCCTAAAAAACCATTCATCTTGAAAATCTCTTTTTCTCTCATACAATGATCACACTCCCATTCTGAATGAAATTGTTTTGATACCAATATGATATCACCTTGTTATCAAAAAGGGAATCAAATTCTCCAAAAATGGGCAAAGATGTTAAAACGTAATTGATTTAGCATGCTATTCTTTATTGATATAAAAGGTTTATGATGCTGTTAGTTAAAAGGTTGTTATTAATTCGATAAATTTAATAAAGGGTATTATTTTTAACATAAAATAGTTGCAATCGGGAGCTCGGATAAATAAGGTACAGCTAACGTAAAAATAGACGGAGCTTTTCCGGTAAGATTCAGAATAGAGCATGTTTCGGGCTAAATAAGGGTAGGTTTTCCGGCTAAGCCAAGCATAATCCTCCATTTTTATGTTTTTCGATCCAATAGACGGAATCTCTCCGTCTATTAAAGCTATTTTTAATGTTATTTTCTAATTAAGAGAAATTTTTCCGTCTATTAATCGGATGGGCTGATTATTTGATCTCCCAACTGATAGGAGCGGACCCACTCTAGTCTCCCAAACCTTAAGGTGGGTCATCTGACTAAAAACTAAAAAATATCCTTAATTCGAGATATTTCTCTTGCGTTTTATTCACTTGAGATGTAAAGTGATAGTAACGAAAGGATGTGAATCCTATTGAGAAAAAATACACTTGGTTCACTTATCTGGTTGCGTATTGCTCGTTTTACGCATCAAAGTAATCTATTATCGAATGAATTCTTAAAGCCGTTTGGTATTACAGCTGCACAGTTTGATGTATTAAATCAGATTTCTACCTATCAGCCAATCACGCAAAGTCAACTTGCTGTTAAAGTAACTGTGTCGGAGGGTGGAATTTCACGTATGCTCACTCGACTAGAGCAAGAGGGATATATACAGCGTAAGCAGGACTGGAAAACCAAATGGATTACCCTTACTACAAAAGGGGAAGATAAAATGCATGAGGTTTTTGAACACCAGCTTACTTTCCAAACGTCTATTGTCAATGAGTGTTTGACAGAGGAAGAGCAGAAATCACTATATATGCTTATGACTAAATTACAAAAAAACACTGAAAATAAAATAGAGAATTAAGAGCTCTAATACTTGTGATAATTGCTAGGCTACTAATTTTTTTACTTATCACTTGACTAGTAAATTGAAAATGGAGGAATGATCTATGTTTAAAATTCCAGGACATCATCACATTTCAATGATTACAAAAAACGCAAGTCTAAATAATCACTTTTACCGACATGTGCTTGGTTTACGTCGTGTAAAAGTAACGGTGAATCAAGATGACCCATCCATGTATCACTTGTTTTATGGAGATAAAACAGGTAGCCCAGGAACTGAACTATCATTTTTTGAAATTCCACTTGTGGGGAAAACTTATCGTGGTACAAATGCCATTACTAGAATCGGATTATTGGTTCCTTCAGAGGACAGTTTGCATTATTGGAAAGCAAGACTTGAGGAATATGGAGTAAAGCATAGTGACATTACTACTTATTCCAATCATCCTGCCTTGAAATTTGAGGATCCTGAAGGGCTTCGCCTGGTACTGATTGTTTCAAACGGAGAGAAGGTTGAGCACTGGGAAACATGGGAGAAATCGGAGGTACCTGTCGAACATCAAATTCAAGGCATGGGATCAGTGGAAATAACGGTACGAAGACTTGATAGACTAGCAAGCACACTTACAGATATGTTTGGCTATACAGAGATAAGCCGTACAGATGACGAAGTGATTTTTCAATCCATTAAAGGAGAGGTTTTTGGAGAAATCGTCGTGAAATATTTAGACGGTCCGTCTGAAAAACCAGGTCGTGGCAGTATACATCATTTAGCCATTCGGGTAAAAAACGAAGAGGAGCTTACCTATTGGGAAGAGCAAGTGCGAACCCGTGGCTTCCATTCATCTGGCATAGTGGATCGCTTCTATTTTAAGAGCCTATATTTCCGTGAATCAAACGGGATTCTATTTGAAATTGCAACCGATGGGCCAGGCTTTACTATCGATGGAGACATAGAAACATTGGGTGAAAAATTAGATTTACCACCATTTTTAGAAGAACGTAGAGCTGAAATTGAAGAAAATTTAAAACCCATTGAGGAGTATTAATTATCATACGATTAGCATCATATCAATCAAACCAAGCTACTATTAAATTTGAATTTCCTAGGAGGAAAATAAAATGAACTATTTAAAAGGGGTACACCACGTAACAGCTATTACAAGTAGTGCAGAAAAGAACTATGATTTTTTCACAAATGTTCTAGGAATGCGTTTAGTAAAAAAGACAGTCAATCAAGATGACATTCAAACCTATCATTTATTCTTTGCTGATGATAAAGGTAGCGCGGGAACAGACATGACGTTCTTTGACTTCCCAGGCATTCCAAAAGGTGTACATGGGACAAACGAGATTTCAAAAACCTCTTTCCGTGTACCAACTGATGCAGCATTAGAGTATTGGGTAAAACGTTTTGATCGTTTAGAGGTTCAGCATACTGGAATTAAAGAGCAATTTGGCAAGAAAACTCTCTCTTTCGTTGATTTTGATGATCAACAATATCAATTAATATCAGATGAAGTTAATAAAGGTGTAGAATCAGGTACACCTTGGCAAAAGGGTCCGATACCACTGGAATATGCGATTACTGGATTAGGTCCTGTTTTTGTTCGAATTGCGAACTTTGATTATTTTAAAGAAATGCTTGAAAAAGTCCTATTATTTAAAGAGACTGCTCAGGAAGAATCATTCCATTTATTTGAAGTAGGTGAAGGCGGAAATGGAGCCTCAGTCATTGTTGAATATAATGCGATTCTTCCTCAAGCTCGACAAGGTTATGGAACGGTACACCATGCGGCATTCCGTGTAGAGGATCGCACGGTATTAGATGAATGGACGGAGCGATTGAGTAGTTTCGGATTCTCTACGTCCGGTTATGTAAATCGTCATTTCTTTGAGTCACTATACGCAAGAGTTGCACCACAAATTTTATTTGAGTTTGCTACCGATGGTCCTGGCTTTATGGGAGATGAACCATACGAAACCCTTGGAGAAAAATTATCTTTACCTCCATTCTTAGAGCCTAAACGTGAACAAATAGAAAAATTAGTTCGCCCTATTGATACAGTGAGAAGCACAAGGGAATTCATCAAAGAATAAGGCTGATTTTACAAGATTCAAGCAAAAATTCTTGTAGGACTGAAGCGGGAAAAATAAATTGTGTATTAAATAACCCCCTGAATAGTTGTTACTTTTAGGTAGCACTAATTGGGGGGATATTTATTTAGTTAATATCAGCAATTTGTACCAAAAGCTAGCCAAAACCAGCGAAAGTAAAATAAACGGAAATTTTCCGGTAATATTTAGAATGGAGCACGCTTCGGACAAAATAAGCGGAGTTTTTCCGCTTATAATCAGAATGGAGCACGTTTCGGGCTAAATAAGCGAAGTTTTTCCGCTTATGCCAAGCAAAATCCCCCATTTTCATGTTTTACCTGTCAATAGGCGGAATATCTCCGTCTATTTAAGCCATTTTCAATGCTTTTGACTAAATAAGCGGAATTTATCCGCCTATTAATCAGAGTGGATGTTGGTTGATCTGATTGCCCATCTTAAACTGTTAGTGTAATTCCAAATATTACGATTTTTAAATATCACGGATAATATTCAGAAGCACAAAAACATGATGAAAATCACCATGCTTTGTAGTCCATTATTTGTACTGGTATTTATGATTTTGTACTCTAAAAGAGAACCCGTTAATTGTTATTTTTGGGCATCCTTTTCCTTATTTTGGAAGTGTTTTAGGAGAAATTGACTAAAAACTTGGTTGTTTGTCGAAAAATATTTGATTACCGACAAAAATAGAATAAATTTGATAAAGGATTCGACAAGTCTCATCTCTAATTTAGTTGTTAGACAATTACAAAAATAGGGGTGGTACTTGTTGTTAAAAGCAAAACTAAAATTATTGAATCATTCTTATGACGTAACGATTTTTCAGGCACCTCAATTTTTACAACAAAAGGGGTATAAGGCGGTGTATAGAACATCGTTAATAGGCAATAGTCATCATGATGTCCTTGATCGTACCTTCAGATTGTTTAATGTGGCTGATCGAATCCCAGCTGATTATGAGGGAACTTATATACGAACTGGTGATATTATTATGATAGATGAAGGCTGGTTTGGAAAGCATTATTACCAGTTACAAACAGGTGGATGGAAGAAAATCAATCGAATTCAAGTACGATAATCAAATAAAAAAACACCTCGAAGCGGTAGCCACTTCGGGGTGTTTTTTTTAACGTTTTCTACCAGTTGCATTATGTTCTTTTGCATGTGCCTCATGTTCTGCTACAATCGCTTCAGCAGGAATATGGTTATTCTTTTTTTGTCCGTTAACGCGAGCACGATGTTTTTTACCCATTTTTTTTATTCCTCCTTATTTAGGATTTTTCATTTTATCTCGATTCATTGGTAGGTTTCCTCCCGAGCGGGAAGTTGGATTAGTTTCATTTGCATGTTGAACAGCTTGTTGAAGTTTTTTACTCATTTTCTGTTTAGGCATGTAGAACCCCTCCTTTGGATAATCTATAGTTAGCATTTCCATAAGGAACAAAAAAATGCTGAGATTGTTTTTTGGGTTAATGGATTGTGGTATATTATTAAAGTAGGAAGTCTGACAACTAATTGTTTGGCGAATGGAGGAAGAAAAATGAGTATTCATATTGGAGCAAAAGAAAATGAAATAGCAGAAACGGTATTATTACCTGGTGACCCACTTCGTGCGAAATATATCGCAGAAACATTTCTAGAAGGGGCAACACTTTATAATGAAGTCCGAAACATGTTCGGATATACAGGTACATATAAAGGTAAAAGAATTTCAGTACAAGGAACTGGAATGGGCGTTCCTTCTATTTCAATTTATATTAATGAGTTAATGCAAAGCTATAATGTTCAACAGTTAATCCGTGTAGGAACTTGTGGTGCTATTCAAAAGGATGTGAAAGTAAGAGATGTCATTTTAGCCATGACTTCATCTACAGACTCCCAAATGAACAGATTAACATTCGGTGGAGTTGATTTTGCACCTACTGCTGATTTTGAGTTATTAAAAAATGCATATGATGCAGGTTTAGAAAAAGGGTTAAACTTAAAAGTTGGGAATGTATTTACCGCAGATCAATTTTATAATGATAATGCTGAGCATGAAAAATGGGCACAATATGGGATTCTTGCAATAGAAATGGAAACAACAGCGTTATATACTCTAGCTGCAAAATTTGGTAGAAAAGCATTATCTGTTTTAACTGTAAGTGACCATATTCTTACAGGTGAAGAGACGACTTCAGAAGAACGTCAAGTAACCTTTAATAGCATGATTGAGGTTGCTCTTGAAGCAGCGATTAAATAATATTTAACAAAAAAGTGGGCATAAGCTACTAAAAAGCTTATGCTCTTTTACATCTTTTTCACTAAAATTGAAATTGTTTTAATGAAATTTTTGACGTTTAATGTAAAAAAAGATATATTGTACGAAAATAGCTTTAAATAGAGATTAAAGTTAATTAAGATAGGTGGATTTAAAAATGAAAAAATTAATACTTTTGGGAGTCATGAGTACTTTATTCCTCACTACAGCATGTGCGCGTTCAGAAACAATATTCGATAAAGTGCCATTTCTCAAAAATATTGTTCAAAATGATAAGAACGGACAAGCTGTGGAGGAACCTATCGAAGAAAATCCAATAGAACAAAAAAATGATGACTTGAATAGTCAAAGTAAACAGGAGATTACTCTAAATGATATCTTTTTTAATCAAATAAAAGAGGTTAACGGTCAAAAGATTATTCTTAATCCAGATAATACGATGGCATTAGTCAATAAACAATTTGGATTACCCGAGACTTTTTTACCGAGTGATTTAGTTCGACCGAAAGTCAACTTTTCTTTTGGAAACCAAAAAATAGATAAGAGTTTAATGAGGAAAGAAGCGGCAGTTGCGTTAGAAAAAATGTTCAAAGAAGCAGTTAGAAACGGAATAGAGCTTTTTGCTGTCTCTGGCTATCGTTCTTATGACTATCAAGAATCACTATTTCATGCAGAGGTCGATAAAGTAGGATTAGATAAAGCAGTAGAGGCGGTAGCAGTACCAGGACAAAGTGAACACCAAACGGGGTTAGCTATGGATATATCTTCTCGAGCGGAAAACATGCTACTTACAGCTGAGTTTGGTAACTCCAAAGAAGGAAAATGGCTAACAGAAAACGCGCATCGATTTGGATTCATCTTAAGATATCCTAAAGGAAAAGAATCGATCACAGGGTACCAATACGAAGCATGGCACTTCCGCTATATTGGTATTAATGCAGCAACAATCATCCATGAAAATAAATGGACACTAGAAGAATACTTTCAAATCGTTAAAAAAGTCTAATTCCCTTTAACGCAGTAAAGGGGTGGGGGACTGTCCCTCACTCCTTTACAGCGCTAAAGATATTTTTTGTTTGATTTTTTCTTTGTTCATTTAGGGGTAAAATGGTATTCTAGTTCATAAGGGAATTTATACTATAGTTTGGTTATTGTGAAAGTGGTGAAGAGTTTGGACGATGGGAAATTAACTAATCAAGATCAAGAGCAAGAAGAGCAGCATCACCAAGAACCTGAAGCACCAGTCAGGAGTGCTGGTGTCGTAAAAATGAAAAGTTTTTACTTTTTTATGCTTGTTTTCTTTGTTATCTTTTTGACAGCAGGGATAACGACGTTTGTGTTAGCATTTGGTGATGAAAAAGCAGCCGATATTGTCAATGTAAAAGAGGATGAATTCTACAACCAACAGCGAGATGAATTCAGTAAACTATATGCTGCCTATGATACGTTGAAAGAAAATTATTACAAAGATCTAGATGAAGAGGCTTTAGTTAATGGGGCTATTAATGGGATGCTAGAAGCATTAGATGATCCTTATTCCGATTATATGAATGTGGAGGAAGCAGAAGGCTTTCATAATAGTATTTCATCTTCATTTGAAGGAATTGGTGCAGAAATACAAGAAAAAGATGGGCATATTTCAATCGTATCGCCAATTAAAGGTTCTCCAGCAGAAAAGGCTGGTTTAAAGCCAAATGATGTCATTTTAACGGTAGATAATAAAAGCTTACAAGGAATGAGTACAACGGAAGCTGTTCTACTTATACGTGGTAAAAAGGGTTCAAAAGTTGAACTTACAATTCAAAGGCCTGGTGTAGATGAACCGATTACAGTCCCTATTACTCGAGATACAATCCCATTACAAACGGTTTATGGGGAAATGCTTGAGGATGGAATTGCAAAGGTTTCAATCACAAGTTTTTCAGAAAATACATCTAAAGAGTTAGTGGAAAACTTAAATAGTCTTAAAAAAGAGGGTATGAAGGGGCTTGTCTTAGATTTACGTCAAAATCCTGGTGGTCTACTTGATGAAGCCGTTAGAATATCAAGCTTGTTTGTCCCAGAAGGAAAGATTCTATTTAAAGTTGAGGATCGAAACGGCAGTGTGAAGGAATATAAATCGAAAAATAGTAATAATACTGACTTGCCTCTCGTTGTTATTATCGATAAAGGTAGTGCAAGTGCATCAGAAATACTTGCTGCTGCTGTGAAAGAATCTGCCCAAGTACCTCTTATTGGTGAAAAGTCTTTTGGTAAGGGGACTGTTCAGACTGCACAAGACTTGCAAGATGGATCCAATATGAAATACACAACAGCAAAATGGTTAACACCTAAGGGTAACTGGATCCATCAAAAGGGCATTGAACCAGATTTTAAAGTGTCTCTACCTAAATATGCAAGTCTAACCTATATTGACCCTGATAAGGAGTTAAAGTTGTCTATGTCCTCGTCTGAAGTCAACACAGCTGAGCAAATGTTAGAAGCTCTGGAATATCATCCTGGTAAAATCGATAGCTTATTCGATGAACAAATGAAAAAGGCTGTTATTCAATTTCAAAAGAATAATCAACTAGAGGCTAATGGAATTCTAACAGGGGAAACCACCCTGAAATTGATGGAAAGCATTCGAGAAAAATTAGAAAAAGATGACCCTCAATTACAAAAAGCGATTGAAGTACTTACAAAGCAATTAAAAAGATAATCACAAAGTGGAAGAACTGTCCATTAGGATGGTTCTTTTCTTTTTTCAATTAGTTGAAGAATGTTGCCCCAGACTAGTATATTTTTATCCGTTCTTTTCCAGAATGATGATATAAATGATCGTTGGGGGAATAGTATGTGAAGAAATGGGTGTTATTGATTTTAGTGGCTGGATTCATTATGAGTAATAAAGAGAGCTCCAAAGTAAAAACAGAAAATATAGTACCTGATGGAATAGGAGAAAAAGTAGAATCTTCACAAAATGAAGTGCTTTCATCATCATTTGGAAAAGAGGGACACCACTTTCTTTTGCTAACTCTAGATAATAAAAATGTAAGGAAAGCAGTAATTGCCAAGATAAGTGACGGTTCACAGACTATGGGAGTTGCTACTTTATCCAATGAGCAAATAGAGCAAGTATTATCAACTGAACAAGTGGACTTACAGACTATTTCGAAGGATTCTCAAATTAAATATGAATTAGAAACTCATTTTGGTTTCCCTATCAATAATGTCATTGCCGTTGAAAAAAATGGATATATTGAATTATTTGCGAGGATTTTCCCTGATGGAATAGCTTTACAATTATCTGATGAAATGAAAAAGGATTTGAAATTAGTTAATCAATCCAAAAAAGAGCATGTAAAAGCGGAAGAATTTTTTAAAATTATGAAAACACTAAAACAAACTCAAAAATATGATCAAGAAATAAATCAGCTGATTGTTGATACCTTTACTTCACAACTATCGAAGCCTGAAGCTTCATTGGCTTTGTTTGGATTTGTGACTGATTTAGATGAATACTTTTACACAGATTTAACGATGAATCAGCTGCTAACAATGGGTATTAATATGATGAAAAATCCTGTTCAAGAAGTACAGAAACTAGAAGTGCCGATGAATCCAAAACAAGAAGTAATAAAGCCGATTGAAAAAGAGATGAAGCATTTCTAGTTAATTTAATCTGAAGAGAGGTCCAAATATTGTTGGATTCTCTTTTTTTTGTTTAGAATCAAATGCTTAATAAAATCTTGATAATCAAGATGCGCTAATTCATCTGATGCTTCATATAAACTTTTCAGTTGGTTTAAATGTTCCTTTAAAGAAAGTTCATTTGAATCCGAGACTCCTGTTTGAACTTTGCGTACAATCATTTCTACTAATTTCTCATTTGTCGCTTCTAATGACTTAGTACCTTGACGTATATAAATTGCTCCATACCTCAACTCATTCCGATTTGAAATGGATGTATAAGGAACATACTTAGGGTCATACTCGATAAGTAAAACCTGAAATAGCTTGCCGTTTAAAGCAGCATTTTCACTAGTGGAAAAATAAAAGTCTTCCACTCGATATTTTAAGTATTTTGGCAGTAAATGCTGAAGCTTATTATCTATATCTGCTTTGTCGATATAATGTTCATCTTTTACACCTATTAAAGAGGCAGCACCATCTTCATTCTGTGAAACACCGACAATAATACTTCCACCACCAGAATTAGCTATTGCCAAAATGTGTTTTGCGAGCTTACTAAAATCACTCCATTTCATTTTGAAATCTAGAAAGTCTGTTTCGCCACTGTTATGAAGTAACACTTCTTTTAAATTCTCATGGGAAGGGTTCTTTAGGAAACTTTGTAAGACAAATGGTACCACATTTTCATAAAACATGATGAAATTATTCCTTTCAGGTATAGTAATACATTATAAGCATAAATAAAAGTTTTGTTATTTGTATTAGTGTCTTTATTCCAGTAGAATTTTTTCAAGGGTTAGAAATAATTACAATTTTTTTGAAAGTTGTATAGAGATAGGGAGTTTTTTTATGTCAAAACCAGAAATATATTTATTATCAGGATTTTTAGGTAGTGGAAAAACAACACTTCTTAAAAGGTTATTAGAAGATGAGAAGAAAAAGAATCGAAAAGTTGCTGTCATGATGAATGAGTTAGGAAAGGTATCTATTGATTCAAATATCGTGGAGGAGGATGTAGCTCTTAAAGAACTACTTGGAGGCTGTATTTGTTGTTCGATTCAAGATAAGTTAGAAGCGCAATTACAATCACTACTCTGGAAGGAAAAACCAGAGGTTATTTATATTGAAACAACTGGTGTTGCTCATCCTGTAGAAGTTTTGGATGCGGTTTTATCACCAAATCTTGCTGACCAGTTTATCATCAAGGGTGTGGTTACCATTATTGATGGTGAAAGATGGTTAGCGCGTCATAGCTTATCTCCGCAATTACAACAATTATTGCTAGAACAAGTCAAGCATGCTGATTTTATCATTATAAACAAAGCAGATATGTTAACGGATTCCGACCAATCAAAGTTAACGTTCGAAGTTCAAGGGATTAATCCTAATGCAAGTTGTTTATTAACTACCTATTCGAAAGTGGCTATTGAGGAAATTAGAGGTTTGAATAGTAAGCCTAAACAAGAAGTGAAGAAGGCTAACGTAACGACGGATTTGCGCTTAAGTACGTATGTATATACCTTTAAGAAATCAGTCGATATGGACAAATTTGAAGACTTTTTACGTGCCTTACCCGATACGATTTATCGAATGAAGGGTTACATAAAGTTTAGAGAAGGTGATTATCCTTATCTATTTCAATATTCTTATGGGATGCCAATTTACATGAAAGAAGAAATGAATTATCCATTAAATCTTGTTTTTATTGGGGAAAAAATAGACTGGAAAGAAGTTGAAGAAACACTTAAAGAACTAGAAGCCTGAATGAATTAAAAAGTAAAAGGAGAAAATAGAAAAAATCGAGTGCTAAAGTTGAGTGATAAAAAATGAAATGTATTTGTTCAATTTTAATGGTTTTGATTCTTTTCCTTTCACCTTTACGATCTAGTGCAGAAGAAATAGGATTAACAATTGAAGCGTTACCTTGGGAACAGGCAAATAAGCTCATCCCAAAGTATACTAAATTTACGGTTTTGGATACTGAAACAGGGCTCAGCTTTAAGGTTCAAAGGCGTGCTGGGAGTAATCATGCTGATGTTCAACCTTTGACCAAAGCGGATACGGCCATTATGAAAAAAATTTATAGTGGAAAATGGAGTTGGAAACGAAGAGCGATTATCGTTCAATATAAGGATAATTGGATTGCAGCCTCCATGCATGGTATGCCCCACGGGGCTGGGTCACTCCCCAATGATTTTCCTGGTCATTTCTGTATTCATTTTTATGGGAGCACGACTCATAAAACGAATGAAATGGATTTATCACACAAACTTATGGTACTAAAAGCTGCTGGGAAATTAGAAAATCATTTAGCAAAAGCTGATCCATATGAACTTGTCAATGCATATGTTGCAGGATTTAAGCAGCAGGACCAAAGTATATTAAATTTGGCTTCACTACAAAAAATGAAATGGGGTCCGATTCTTTCTAAGGTGGTGAACGTAAGAATTAGTCGGATTTTCATGTTACCAGCTGAGGATATCACTGATGAATTATATATATCTGTCCCCATAGAAATTGATTGGCTCATAGAAAATGAAGGTGGAAAAGCTTTTAGAGGAGAGGTTCATTTAATCCGTTTTTCTTCTATAGGTTCATGGAAAATAGATAGTATTCACTTTATTGATGGAAATAAATATCTAAAGTAACACACGAAAAACACCAATAAAGGTGTTTTTTCATGTTGTAAAAATTTTATTAACGCTCACCAAATTTAACAAACGTAAGTTCATCTTCAATTAAACCACAAGTTGCACACTGTACTTTAATAGATGGACCATTATATGGTAAGTGGAAGGGTTCAAGAGTTGTACTTGAATATTCTTGAATGATATCTCCTGTATGGGGGTCTATTTTAACAGATTGGGCTTCTTGCTTAATAAGATTAAATCGACTACGATTTGTTTTACAATTAGGGCATCGATAAGGTGCCGTCATAATTATTCTCCTCACATTTAATATTTTTACCTATTTTTTGCAGATATGAAGAATTTTATGTATAAATATTATTAGAAAATAGAAGGAGTGAATCTTTTGGAGAATTCATATGATCAGTTACTTCAAGATTACCGGTTAATTTGGAACAATCGTTTATTACAAATAGAAGGGCAAGATAGTGACCAAATTTTACTAGAGGCAATTAAGAGAGAAATTAATGATGAAAATTCACATCCGCGAATTAGGAGAAATAAATATGAAAAATTCTATTTAGCAACTAAAAGAATTATTGAAGCACCAATACCAAGTCAATCAAAAATCGATTTGATATATTTACATAAGAATATGATGGAAGAAAATTAAGCTCCTTTTTTAAAGGAGCTGTATTTTTCACATCTATGTTTGTTCTGTAATCTCAATTTCTGAGTATTGCATATCTATATTTTTAGGGATTTTAACTTCAAGCACATTATCTTTATAACTAGTTGTTGTCCCTTTTTTTCTAACAATAGATGGAAGAGTAATCGTATGCTTATCATTAGCATTTGGAATTTGTTCGACCATTAATTGATTAGAGGTATGATACAATTTTAGTTGTTTTAACCAGGATTCCTCCTTAATGGAGATTCGCACAAATACATCGTTATGTGTATCAAAAACTGAATAAGAAAGTGATTCACCTGATGGACTAGATTCTTGTTCTCTAGGTTGACTTTGAGATGGTTTCATCCAGTCGTGGTTACTCATCATTCCTTGCATTTGGGCAGGCATCATTTGTCCCATCATTTGTTTGACAAACTTATCGATTTCATTTTGATCGAATTGGCCCATTTGGTTATTCATTTTTTTATTAAAAGGGAAAAAGTTCCATGGTAACATCTTCAACATCCTTTCAAGAGTGAGCCTTATTTTTCTACCTCATTCTATGCAGATATAGGCACTAGGGTTCTATATTAAATATAGTAACAAGCCGATTCATAATTCTAAACTATACGATAAAAATATTATGTAAACTAAATAACAATCTTGTGATTTTGTTTCTCAATTTTGTGAACAATTTGATAAAAAGGAATGAAAAAGCTTACTTTTGTGAAAAATAAAAAAAAATGACAAGGGGGCTTTTATCGATGTACTTTAGACTAAATCGAATCAATCCGAATCAAACTCAAGTCTTTTATCATGATGGTCGATATGAAACGCTTACCAATGAGGAAGTTGACGATCTTATGCTACAAATCGGGATGAATGATGTTGAGGAGAATATAGAGCAAAATGTCACTGACTAATTAAAGGAAATAAAGGGACCCGAATATAAATTCGGGTCCTAAATGTTTCAACATTAAGCTTCGAGTAACTGAACAGACTCGGTTTGAGGTAAACCTGTACGCATCACATGTAATGTATACTGATCTTTAGAAATTTCATATAAATCATAAATATCTTCATTTGGGTTCAATTGGTCATAAATTAATTTACGAGTTTCATTTGCTTTTACAACATAAGGAAGTTTCTCAGCAGCTTTTAAAGAGCGAATGTTCACCTTACGAATTCGCATAAAAATGGTTTCGATTCCAAGTTCATAAAATAATTCTTGGAAAAATGCATCTTTAGCCAGATTATTATAACCTTTTCCGTGATAAGGCTTTCCAAGCCAAGTGCCTAAAAATCCAGCGTTTTCACCAATGTCAAATAAATTAATCGTCCCAATTGGAGTACCCCATTCATCAAGAATTGTTCGTGAAATTAACTCACCACATTCTTCTGCTTCAATAATTTGCTTTGTCATAAAAAGAAATTCTTCATATGAATGTGCTTTATGACGCACATAAGGAAAGACTTCTGGGTGCGACATTAAATCAAATAATTCGTGGCATTCAAAAAGATCACGTTTCTTGAGCATGTTTATCCCCTCCAATTGAGGGCAGTCCACACCTATCCTATTGCACAAGATAAGTTCCACCCTCGAAATTTTTTGTGTTGATAAAAAATTTCGGGGTGGGAATCGAACCCACTAGAACCAGTTATACTGGTGGCGCACCATTTGCCTTCCCTAGTCATTTAATTTTTAAATTATTTAGTATTAACGTTTGTTAACTTAAAAAATTTGTTCACTTTACGTATCATACTAAAAAAAAAAGTAAAAATAAATAGGAAATTTATTAATTTTTTACGTCAAATTATTACAATTTTTTTACGTTGTTCGGAGAGGTATTGATCATGTTATTCCATTGTCTTAATTGGTTGCAAATGGACGTATATTCTAGCTTTAAAGGGCCTCATAAATAATTTCTCCACCCATCATTGTCCATTTTGTTTTTGCAAGAAAATGAAACGGATGGTGGCTCCATAATACTAGATCTGCCTCTTTACCAATTTCTATGCTTCCTAGAGTATTATCAATCCTTAGATTTCTTGCAGGTAGGATCGTCAGCCCCTCTAATGCTTTTTCTTCCGATAGCCCTTCTCTTACTGCTATGGCAGCACAAACATTTAGATACTGGATTGGCGTATATGGATGATCAGTTGTGATTGAAACTTCTACGCCATGTCTTGTTAATTCTTGATACGTCCGCCATGTTTTGTTTTTTAGCTCCACTTTAGATCTTCTTGTTAAGGTTGGTCCTACTGATACCTTTAATCCCAATCCAGATAATTCATCAGCTACTAGATGACCTTCTGTACAATGTTCAATTCTCAAATCTAAATTAAATTCTTCAGCAAAACGGAGGGCAGTAATGATGTCATCTGCTCGATGGGCATGGATTCTTACAGGTATTTCTCTTTTAATGGCTTTTACTATTGGTTCAATTCGTAGTGATTCAGGGTTATCTGCATGAATAGCTGTATAAAAAGCTTCGCGTAGCATTCCCATAATTCCCATCCTAGTCATCGATTCACTATTGCCATGACTATGAATTCTTTTTGGGTTTTCGCCTAGGGCAATTTTGAGTCCAGCCGTTTCTTGAATCGTCATTTTTTTGATATTTCTTCCTGCTGTTTTTATGACAGAGGTCGTCCCACCAATCACGTTCGCACTACCAGGCATTACGTGTGCTGTAGTAATTCCGAATTGAATGGCATCCCCAAAGGCTGGGTCTAAAGGGTAGACACCATCAATGGCTCGGATATGAGGACTAAGTTCTTCTTTCGTTTCATTCGCATCATTTCCTGCCCAGCCCGTTCCTTCATCATATAGACCTAAATGAGAGTGGACTTCAATAAAGCCTGGGAGTAAATGCTTATTTTGACAATCTATCACCTGAGTTTCCTCATCGGGGAGTAAGTTAACACCTACATTCGCTATCTTCCCATCTTCGATTAGAACATCACCATTATTAATAACAGAAGAAGTAATAGGATACACAGTTGCATTCTTTAATAATATTTTTGTCATAGCCATACCTTCCATAAATAAATTTCAATTAATCAAACATATTGTAATATTTTATCAACTTACTAAGACAGAAGCTAATATTTTTTTGTTTAATTAATTGGTAATTTAACGCATTAACGCATCGGGGGACTGTCCCCCGATGCGTTAATGCGTTACAGGATATTCATGAATTGTAGGGTTAATATGGTGAAGCCTAGAATCCATACGTAATAGGCAAATATTTTTAGTGATTTTCGTTTAAGATATCCAATCATCCAAACGATGGCAAAATATCCAAATAGGGCAGAAGATAAGGTCGCAACAAACAAGCTACCAAAAGAAACAGCTTCCACATTGCCACTCAGAATATCACCAAATTCAAATACAATTCCTCCAGCTATAGCTGGAATAGATAGTAAAAATGAAAAATAAGCTGCTGTTTCCCGATCAAGTTTACGAAATAATCCAGCTGCGATTGTCAACCCGGACCTTGATACGGCTGGTAAGATTGCTAATGCTTGAAAACTTCCGATAAACAGAGCATCTATATATCCAAGGTTTTCCATTTTCTTTCTGCCTTTTTTCACGCTTTCCGCCATCCATAAAATAATACCTGTAAAGATAAATTCCCAGCCAAGTGTGATACCTGTCTGAGAAATTGATTCAAACATATTACTAAATAGTAGACCTACAAAGACAGCAGGAAGTGTTCCAATTACAAGTAACATACTAAGCTTTCCAAAAGGCTTCTTAATGATTGTCCATAATTCATGCTTGTAAATAACTAGTACCGCAATTAATGTCCCAATGTGGAGCATAGTATCGAGAAATAATCCTGCTTCCTTTAAGCCAAACAGGGATCGTCCTATAAATAAATGCCCCGTACTCGATATGGGGATAAATTCGGTTAACCCTTGAATAATTCCTAAAATAAATGCTTCAAGTTTTGACATCATACTTGCATCACCCTCTATGTTTAATCTGACAACTTGTCTAATAAATTGTATTCACAAAGGTCCAAACAAGAACAAATTTGTCATGGTGAAATAAGTAGGTAAAAAGATATATAAAATATGAAACTTTTATGAAATTTATGCGTAGTAATAATATGTATGGGGAAAAAACTGGTAAAGGAGGTGAATATAATGATAAGTAATGAAGACCGTCTAATAGCCGCTGCTATTTATGTCGTAAGCTTTTTTACAGCTTTAATTGGCCCACTAGTTATATGGGTAGTTAAGAAAAATGATTCGAATTTTATTGATTATCATGGGAGAGAATATTTGAACTTTTTTATTTCATACTGTATTTACTCGATTATTAGCTTTATATTAACCATTGTTTTCATTGGTTTTATCATGCTTGCGATCATTGGCGTTCTAGCATTTATATTTACAATTATTGCAGCTATTAAGGCGTACGAAGGCAAAGAATACCGTATTCCATTTGTTTTTAGGATACTATAATCTTGAAAATAACCATCTTCACAATATTGAGGAGATTTTTTTTGAGTGAATTGTACCTTTTTTTAAAAAAAATATTTTAATAGACGATAAAAAAATTGGGGGAGACGATTATGGAAATTATCGAGAATCTGAATTGGGCAATTATTGCTCCATTCTTTATTATTCAACTCATTTTACTGTTAGTAGCAATTATAGATTTAGTTAAAATTGAAAAAACGAACGGTCCTAAATGGCTTTGGGCTATCATCATTTTAGTTGTCAATATTATCGGACCCATTCTGTACTTTGTAATTGGAAGGAGAAATAATTAATGTCCATTATTAGTGTCAATGGATTAAGAAAGAGTTTTAACGGTTTAGAGATTATTAAGGGGATAGATTTCAGCTTACAGGAAGGAAACTGTATTGCGTTATTAGGACCAAATGGGGCTGGGAAAACGACTACACTTCGAATGCTTTCAGGATTGATGGAACCAACTACAGGAACCATCACATTTCGAAATGGAACAAAAGGGGAGGATATTCGAAAATACATCGGATATCTTCCACAATATCCTGTATTTTATGACTGGATGACCGGATTTGAATTTCTAATGTATGTCGGAGAATTAGGCGGTTTATCTAAAAAGAAATCCAAAGAAAAATCATTACAGTTATTAGAGTTAGTTGGAATAAGTGAAGCTAAAAACCGAAAAGTAGGAAAGTATTCAGGTGGGATGAAGCAGAGGCTTGGAATCGCACAGGCTATCATACATGATCCGCTTTTACTTATGTTAGATGAACCTGTATCTGCTCTCGATCCCTTTGGGAGAAGAGAAGTACTCGAGCTACTAGAGAAATTAAAAAAACAAATGACCATACTATTTTCTACTCACATCTTAAATGATGCAGAAGAGGTTTGTGATGAATTATTATTTTTACATAATGGCCAATTAGTAGAGTCAGGAACGCTTGAGAGTTTAAGAAATAGACATCAAAAGTCTAAAATTGATCTTGAATTTAAAGAGAAGCCAGAAAAGTATCTTAATTCAATCACAGAAAGTGGATTAATTAGTTCTATGAACGTGGAAGGAAATAAAGCCAGTATTACAGTAGTAAATTTAGATGAAGCGAAACAAACCATATTTCAACATGCTTCTACAAATAACTGGCCTCTTACAAAATTTGAGATTAGTCGGTTAACTTTAGAAGATTTGTTTATGGAGGTCGTACAAAAATGAGTCAATTTGTTGTGCTTTTAAAAAAAGAGTTACTCGAATCATGGCGGAATTTCAAATGGATTTGGATGCCATTAACGTTTATTCTACTTGGCGTAATGGATCCAATTACTCAGAATTATTTACCGAAAATACTAGACACTATGGGAGATTTACCAGAAGGGGCAGTCATACAATTACCTGTACCAAGTGCAGAAGAAGTGATTTCAATGAGCCTTGCAAATATTGATATGTTAGGGATACTAATTCTTGTCCTAGCCTCTATGGGGATTATAGCTGGAGAGCGTAAAAGTGGTGTAGCTGCCATGATATTAGTAAAACCAGTATCCCATCATTACTTTGTCATGTCAAAATGGCTATCATCCCTTTTGTTAATGTGGATATCCTTATTTTTAGGACTTCTAGCATCCTGGTATTATACGGGATTATTATTTGAGTTTATCCCTTTTTCAGATTTTCTTCTTTCGTTTGTTCTTTATGGCATTTGGCTTTCTTTAGTCATCACGATTACGATTTTTTATAATGCTTTTTTAAAGACACCTGGATTAGTAGGATTTATCTCTCTTGCTACTATTATTATCTTAAATATGGTTAGTGGTATTCTTACTGAATGGCTTGCATGGAGCCCAGCACGATTAATGAGTTATGCAAGTCAGTCACTTATGCAGGATGGATTACCTGAAAATACGATTGCTTCGATCGTCCTAACTGTTCTTATTATGATCGTTTTACTATTTACAAGCGTTTTTATTTTCCGTAAAAAAGAATTAGCTGTATAAAATGTAATGTGAAAGAGCAACTATATGGTTGTTCTTTTTCTATTTTTAATGATAATTTCTAGCTTTTTTATCATGAATGGTATTAAAAATTAATAGAATAGTATATCTCGTATTATTTTAAGGAGAAAATGATGGATATACAAAAAATATATTTAAGACAAGCCCAATTATTTCTAAATTCAAGTTTGTTTGCTCTTATTCCAGCTTCAGTATTTGTTATTTCAATAATAGTTGTTATTCCTGGTAAAAATTTTATGGTACTAGTATTACCGTTTCTAATTTATAGCCTTTTTTTGTTTCAAAATTATCTTCTGAATTATAAGAGATATCTTTCTTTATCTAATAAAATTGAGAAGGTAGCACCAAGTCTTCCTGACCTATTATCATGTCAGCAAGTATTATTATATTTTGATAAGGAGGAGAAAGCGCTTGTGTTTCTTCATCCAAATGGGGCTTTTTTAGGGATGTTAAGTGAAAAAAAACATAGTTTCTCAATCAATAAAGGAAACATGCTCCATCCAAAGGAGTTCGTTTTAATAGATTCTAATGAAAACATATTAGCCACTTATTGGAAAAGTGAAACAATCGATGTCCACAGGAGTGACAAGGGATATTTTGGGGGATTTTCTAACGGTTTTTTCAGTATGATAACAGGGGAAGAGATAGGGGAATTGAGAAGTAAAAAACTTTTTTTGGACGAACAAGTCAAAAATGGGCAAGGCGAGGTTCTATTACGTGTTAGGAAAGGTTGGATGCCAATAACAAATCAGAAAATTTTTTTGAATCCCAATACACCTTATGTAACCATCAATCCAGCCCTTTCTGATCCTGAAAAATTAATATTTATTTCCCTTCTTGTTAAAAAGTTTTTTAAATAATATTCTCCAAACTGTATACGGTTTATGATTGATAAATATGATAAAATATGTCAATCTAAAGGTACTATTTTGTTTGGGGGTTAATCGTGTTGCAAATTGAGATTTTGAAGGTTCATGGTTCAAATAATGATTTTATTTTAATAGATGAAATTACTCAGGAATATCACATTACAGAGGAACAAAGAAAAGAGTTAGCGCTTCTGTTATGTCACCGTGAAACAGGGATAGGTGCAGACGGAATTCTATTTACGATGAAAAGTGAACGAGCAGATGCACGTATGAGAGTATTTAATTCAGACGGATCTGAAGCTTCGATGTGCGGAAATGGTCTGCGTACAGTTGCTCGCTATGTTTGTGAGCAACTAGAAGTGGAAGCAGCCGTTATTGAAACGATGAAGGCAAATTTGTCTGTAAAGAAACAAGAAGACATTTTTCCAAAGGTGCATACGTATCAGGTAGAAATTTCTCCGGTATCTTTTCAACTTGCAGATTTACCACTTAACTTGAAAAAGGAGAACCTAATCAACGAAAAAATAGAACCATTATCCAATGAGTTACTTTTTACAGCTGTAGCAGTCCCTAATCCCCATTTAATTACAGTAGTGGAGGATTTAGAAGCGCAATTACCTGTACAAAAGAAACTGAGTGATTATGTTAATGGGCCCAATGATTTATTTCCAGATGGTGTGAATGTAAGCTTTGTTAAAGCAATTGAAAAGGGCCATATCTATGTACGCACTTACGAACGTGGAGTTGGTTTTACTAATGCCTGTGGTACCGCAATGTCAGCTTCAAGCTTAGTCACTTGTTTATTAGGTTTAAATGAAGTTGAAGATAAAATTCATGTCTATAATGATGGTGGAATGGTGAATTGTGTTGTTCATCAAAATGAACAATCTTACCAAATCGATTTAATTGGTAATGCAACAAATGTTTTTAAAGCGACGGTTACGATTGATGATCAATTGAAATCGTTCCAGATGACAAATAAACATACTTTTGAGGACGAAAACTACAACTACACAAAATTACAGCAATATGCACAGGAATATTTAAAAAAATAAAATTTAATGGCCATCTTTATTGATGGCCATTTATTTATCGTTTTTTATTTTGTTTTAAAAATTGAAGTACAGGTTCAAAGGGTTGATTCTCTTTTATTTTAAAATAATCTTGAAAAGGGGAACCGAGGCGTTTCACTCTTTCAACCATGTTTTGGATCGTGAATTGCTCGATTTTTAATTTTTCGTCAACTTCATCCCAGTATAAAGGGGCAGCGACCGAAGCCCATTCTCTCCCTCTTGCAGAATAGGGTGCAATAATGGTTTTCCCTTCTGCATGTTGAACATAGTCTATGTATAATCGATTTCCTCGATTTTTCTTTAATCGTTCAATGGTAAAGGACTCGGGCTCCTTAGATACTAAAAAATCAGCAATGAACGATGTAAATAAACGTGTATCATCATAGCTGAATTCATTTTCTGGTAGAGGAATATGTATTTGTAAACCTTTACTACCTGAAGTTTTTATGAACCCAGTTAATTTGAGCTGGTCAAGAATTTCTTTAATATAAATAGACGCTTTAATTGCTAATGGAAATTCATCTTTGGAAGGTGGATCTAAATCAAAGACGATTTCACTAGGACCGTTACTTTGTATTGTTTGAAAGGGAACATGTAATTCAATGGCTAATTGATTTCCTAACCATAAAAGTGTTTTTAGATTATTACAAAGGATATAATTTATATCCTCTACTTTAATTGTATTAACAAAATTTGGCGCATAATCGGGACAATTTTTTTGATAAAAGGGTTCGCCAAATAAACCGTGTGGATAACGGATAACGGTTAAGGTGCGATTCCTTACAAAAGGGAGCAAGTAAGGTGAGATTTCACGTAAATAAAAAAGATATTCCATTTTACTAATTAGTGGATTTTTCCATAACGGCTTATCTGGATGAGTGACTTCCACTCCTACAGGTATATTTTTTTGTTGAAAGTAAAATTTGTCATAGGTACAATCTTCAGGTGATAAATCAAATCTGAATTGATAAAAATGTGGCTCTCGAAGCTGCCCTTCATACCATTCTAAATATTTTATTTCTAAACAGATGCCAGGTGGTGCATATACAAATTTGTTATCCTCGGCCGTTTTGTTTTGTTTAACAATTTGCGCTAATGTCTGTTTTTCTTCGGGCTTAAACCCAAATAGTACTAACCCAATAGGATATATATCTTCCCCTTGATAGACCGCCACATGAAAGTAACCATTTTCTTTATCATACGCCGTCACAAAGCACGAGACCATTTTCCAATTCTTATATTTGATCCATGAAGTACTTCTTTTTCCTTCTTCCCAAATACTTGATACGTTTTTAGCAACTATTCCTTCCCCGTCGTAAAGAATAATTTGAGACCATAATTCATCGAAGTCTTGATAATAGTTTACTAACTGGATATTTTCGTCTGTTTCAGTGTTTGGCTTCAGGGGAAGTTGGAGCTTTGTAAATAGGTCGAATAATATATTTTTCCGATCCAAATATGACTTACTTGAAGTATCCTCTCCTTTAAAGGAGAGTAAATCAAAGACTAAAAATTTACTTGGCCTTTTTACATATTCTTCTTTAATTTTCTGCTCTGAACGCATTCTCCCTCTTACTTGAACAGCACCAAAATCAGATTTAAATTGATTTTCTAATATGACAATTTCTCCGTCTAAGATCAGTGGTAAATAAGGCGCAAGTTTATCTTTAATAGACAATATGAATTGTTGAATTTCTGGAAACTGGGGCAATAAAGTATTTTCATTACGACTCATTAGCGAAATTTCTGATTTAGTAATGAAACAAAAACAACGAAATCCATCAAATTTTGTTTCATAATACCAGCCGTTCCCTTTTGGAGGGTCGAATTGTAAAGTTGGAAGCATTGGTTTCATAGCGTTCTTTCCTTCCAAAATGATTATTATTAATTTGCCTTTAATGAACGGCAATTACTCATTTACCAAGGCTCTTTTCGTAAACTTATTGCTATTTATAAAAAAGTAAAAATCGGCATTTGGATTTTTACGGCTCTATTTCCAAAATTATTAAGTGTGGATTTTTTTTGAACAAGGAAAAGAGCACGAAATCCATATTTGATGCGTGAAAAAGACTGTGTTCGAAAAGCAACCATATTTGCGAAAACAACCTTTACCAATCATTTTTACGAATGAGTCAGCTTCATTTGCAAACATTAAAGATAAAGGATGGGATGATTATGCATACAATGTGGAAGGGTAGTATAAGCTTTGGGCTTGTAAATATTCCGATTAAACTTCATGCAGCAACTGAAGATAAAGACATAAAATTACGAACATTACACAAGGAGTGTCATTCTCCAATTAAATATGAAAAAATCTGCTCGTCATGCGATGTGGAAGTTAAACCTGAAGATATTGTAAAGGCATATGAATATACAAAAGGAAAATACGTTGTATTAGATGAGGAAGAATTAGAAAAGTTACGTAAAGAGAATGAAGATAAGGCCGTTGAAATAATCGATTTTGTTAAGATATCCGAGATTGACCCCATTTATTTTCAAAAAAGCTACTATATGTCTCCAAGTGAAGGTGGCGGAAAAGCCTATTCATTATTGAGAAAAGCATTACAAGAGTCAGAAAAGGTTGGCCTAGCTAAAATTATCATCCGAGCAAAGGAACAATTAGCCGTGATTCGTGTATATGAAAATACGCTTGTGATGGAAACTATCCATTATCCGGATGAAGTACGCCAAGCAGGAGATGTACCGAATGTTCCTAACGAAGACAAAGTAACAGAAAAAGAGCTGGCTACTGCGATTATGTTAATTGATCAATTAACCACTGAATTTGAGCCAACAAAATATACGGATGAATATCGAACTGCATTATTAGAATTAATTGAATCAAAGAGAACTGGGCAAGAAACGGTTACTGCAACTGAAAAAGCACCAGCTTCAAATGTTACAGATTTAATGGCAGCTTTACAGGCGTCTATTGACAGAACAAAACCAATACCAGCATTAAAACCAACAGCTAGTACAAAGCCATCAACCGCAAAAACGACCACTGCAAAGGCTGCTGTTGCCAAACCAAGAAAGAAAACGACTATGCCACGGATAAAAAAGGAAGCATAATTTTTAAACCGATTTCCATTTGGAAATCGGTTTAAAAGTTTTCAGAATATATCTCTAACTTGTGATATATTTTTTATAAGAAGAAGAAAGAAGAGAGGTTGACAAATGGGGAAATATATTTTATCAATCGATCAAGGTACAACCAGTTCAAGAGCGATCATCTTTAATCATGAAGGTCAATTAGTTCATTCATCGCAAAAAGAGTTTACGCAAATATTTCCGAATCCAGGTTGGGTTGAGCATAATGCGAATGAAATATGGGGCTCAGTTTTGTCAGTCATCGCTGCTTGTTTTTCGGAATCAGGTATCAAGCCGGAACAAATTGCTGGAATTGGTATTACAAATCAACGTGAAACAACTGTTGTATGGAATAAAGAAACCTCAGAGCCAGTCTACCATGCCATTGTTTGGCAATCTCGTCAAACAAGTGCAATCTGTGAAGAATTAAAAGCAAATGGCTATAATGATGTTTTTAGTGATAAAACAGGTTTATTAATCGATGCTTATTTTTCTGGTACAAAAGTAAAATGGATATTAGACCATGTAAAGGGTGCAAGAGAAAGGGCAGAAAAAGGTGAGCTTTTATTCGGCACGATCGATACTTGGCTTATATGGAAGCTCTCAGGTGGAAAAGTCCATATAACTGACTATTCTAATGCCTCACGAACACTTATGTTTAATATTCATGATTTAAAATGGGATGATGCGCTACTAGAGATTCTTACTGTTCCTAAAGCTATGTTACCAGATGTAAAACCGTCTTCTGAAGTATATGGATACACAGAAGAAAATCTTTTCTTTGGTCAAAAAATACCGATAGCAGGAGTAGCAGGAGACCAGCAGGCAGCCTTGTTTGGCCAAGCGTGTTTTCGGGAAGGGATGGCCAAAAATACATATGGCACAGGATGCTTCATGCTGATGAATACAGGAGATAAAGCAGTCCGTTCCGAGCAAGGGTTACTCACAACAATAGCTTGGGGGTTAAATGGTAAAGTAGAATATGCATTAGAAGGCAGCATTTTTGTTGCGGGCTCGGCAATTCAGTGGCTCAGAGACGGACTAAGGATGTTGAAGACGGCAAAGGATAGTGAAGTATATGCTTCTAAAGTAAATTCTACTGAAGGGGTATACATTGTTCCAGCATTTGTTGGATTGGGAACTCCTTATTGGGATAGTGAGGTTCGCGGAGCTGCGTTTGGATTAACACGCGGAACGTCAAAGGAACATTTTATTCGTGCTACACTTGAATCATTAGCCTATCAAACGAAAGACGTTTTATCGGCAATGGAATCTGATTCAGGAATACAATTAAAAACATTACGTGTAGATGGAGGGGCGGTTAGTAACAACTTTTTAATGTCCTTTCAATCGGATATTTTAAATGTCCCTGTGGAAAGACCGACAATTAAAGAAACTACAGCGCTGGGTGCAGCTTATTTAGCTGGTCTGGCTGTAGGATATTGGAAGGACCAAGAAGAAATATCAACTCAGTGGTCCATAGACCATACCTTTGAACCAACTATGAATGAACCTATGAGAGACGGTTTATACAATGGTTGGAAAAAGGCTGTGTTTGCAGCAATGGCATTTAAATAATGTTTAAACCACAAAATCATGATCAAGCTAATCATGATTTTTTTTTGCTGAAAAGAAAATATTAACACTTCTCATTAATTTGAATCAGAATCTTGAATAAGTATTACATAGAGAGATGAATAATTCCATTCCAAGGAGATGAATGTAAAGTGTATAACATTCTCATGTTTGTTGATTCTGGTGTAGATGACTCTTTAGCTTTAATGTATGCGTTATTAAATCCAAAACTAAACGTTGTTGGCGTCGTCAGTGGCTATGGAAATATATCAAAGGAACAATCTCTACATAATACAGCTTATTTATTAAAGTTAGCTGGTCGGGAGGATATCCCGATTATTGCTGGTGTTGCAGGTCCACTTTCTGGAGAACTGACACGTTATTATCCAGACATTCATGGAGAAAAAGGATTAGGTCCAATTCAACCACCAGCCGACTTTGAAGGATTAAAAGTGTATGATATTGATAAAATTATAGAAATTGTAAATCAATATAAAAATAATTTAATTATAGTCGGAGTAGGAAGGCAAACTGACCTTGCATTACCATTTATCGTATATGGAGCGAATGCTTTAAAAGATGTTGTGGCTTTTTATATAATGGGCGGCGCATTTCTAGTACCAGGAAATGTAACAGCTGAGGCGGAGGCCAATTTTTTTGCTGACCCGATTGCAGCAGATTTGGTTATTGAGAAGGGACATAATGTCTTTATACATCCATTAAATATTACAAATAGCGCATTAATAAAACCTGAGGATATTGACTTCTTAGCCAAGAACAGTCAATCTCCATTTAAAAATTTAATCAAGCCAGCTTTTGACTACTATTTTGATGCTTATAAGGAGTTAGTCCCAGGGATTCAAGGGGCACCGATTCATGATGTAGTCCCATTATTTGCTTTGACTAATCCTGGGGCTGTTCAATATTTGCCAAAACAAGTCCGAATTGAGCAATTTGGTCAATCCAGGGGGAAATCAATGGCCGATTTTCGTCCAAATCCTGAGGAAGTCGCGGAGAATAAAAAGGATTGGATTGGCATGAAAATAGATTTAAATCGGTTTAGGGAAGATTTTATTAGGACTTTTCAAGGCCGGTAAATAAGGAAAAACAGATTTATTGTTTCGACGAGAAATTTTTTTCATTTTTAAAGGACTTTAATTCAGAGATGGCGAAACTTAAAGGAGCGAAAATAAGGGGGAAAAACATTTTGAATCGAGTATTAATTTTAGGTGGGACAAAATATTTTGGAAAAAAACTAGTACAGCTTCTTTTAGATAAAGATATAGAAGTAACTATTGCAACTAGAGGAAAAGAAAAAGATGAATTTGGTAATAGGGTAAACCGCTTAATCATTGACCGTATGAGTCGAGAATCTCAAATTGAGGCGTTTAAAGATAAGAGCTGGGATGTTGTCTTTGATCAAACGTGTTATTCACCACAGGAAGTAAAGGACACAGTTGAAGCATTAAATGGTAATGTGAAACGTTATATTTTCACTTCAACACAAGCTGTATACGATTTTGGTTTAGACCATAAAGAAGAAGATTTTAATCCATATCATTTTCAATTTGAATATAAAACAAGAATGGAATATCCAGGTATATATGGATACCAAGAAGCAAAACGGGCAGCAGAAGCTGTGTTATTTGCTCAAGCGGATCTTGAAGTTGTTGCGGTTAGATTCCCAATGGTTGTAAGTAAAGATGATTATACGGAAAGACTTAAGTTTCATGTTGATAAAGTATTAAAAGGTGAACCAATCGGAATCCCTGATATGAAGGTTGGATTCAGCTTTATTCTGGCGGATGAAGCAGCACAGTTTTTATTTGGTATTGCTCAAAGCTCCTTTACTGGACCGATTAATCCAGGGTCAAAAGGAAGTATGTCATTAGAGGAAATCATTACAAAAATTGAAAGAGTAGCTGAAAAATCAGCGATTATTGAGAAGGAACTTACGAAAGAAAATGCATCACCATACGGTATGCCTGGTACCTTTGAAACGAATACAGAAAAGGCATTAAGTTTAGGCTTCAAATTTTCAGACTTGAATGAAATGATTGATGAATTGATTACTTATTATGTAAAGAATAAGTAAGAAAAAACGGCTCAACTAATAATTGGTTGAGCCGTTTTTTTTCAAAATAAAAGGGACAACAATGTCCCTTTATAGTAATTCGATTTCCTTTTCACACATTTCTTTGACTAAAACTTCTTCATCATCATCAAGACCAACTTCAATGAAGTTATTCGTATCCTTTTCGAAAATGTGATACTGAGCCACTCTTGAAGCATTTTCCTCTACTACATATAAAACCTTTAGTAATAATCCACCTTCATGATAAAGTTCATCTTCTTCATCGACTTCTAAATGAAAGAAAATTTCATATCGGTCTCCAGCTAAAATTCCAAATGGGTCTTCTAATTGTTCAATTGAATGTAAAGTGAGATTCATTGTATATTCCTTTCAAAAACAAATTGTTATAGGTATTATAGTCTATCCTACATCATACCTAAAATTAGTAACGATTTCAAATGTGTCTATTTAAAATCTTTTGTATTAAAACTGTAGACATAGGAGGAATTATCTTTTATACTCTGTATATTCAAAAATTCAAATATACAACAATTGAGAAGAAGGGTTAACATTGAGAAGAATTTTATTTAATGATTTCAGTCATTATTCATTCCAAAATTTTAAAAAGGATTTATTTTCTGGATTAATTGTGGGGATCATTGCCATTCCACTTGGTATGGCCTTTGCCATAGCTTCGGGAGTTAAACCTGAATATGGCATCTATACAACCATTATCGCTGGGATATTAATCTCTTTATTTGGAGGATCCAAATACCAAATTGGTGGTCCAACTGGTGCTTTCGTTCCCGTTTTGCTTGGAATTGTAATGACATATGGGTATGAGAATTTATTGCTTGCTGGCTTTATGGCAGGGGTCATGTTATTCCTTATGGGTGTATTTAAACTCGGTTCATTAATCAAATACATCCCTCGTCCTGTTACAATAGGATTTACAGCTGGAATTGCTGTTATTATTTTTACAGGACAAATTGCTAGTTTTTTAGGATTATCTGGAATCGAGAAACACGAGGATTTCATACTAAACATTAAAGAAATCGTTACTCACTTGAATACCATTAACATCTACAGTGTGATAGTTTCGATTATTTGTTTGATTTGTATTTTACTAACACCAAAATACTTTCCAAAAGTTCCGGGTCCGTTAATAGGCTTGATTGTTTCTAGTTTAATTGCTACCTTCCTTTTTCCTGACAAAGTAGCAACAATTGGATCGACTTATGGCCGTATACAAAGTGATTTACCAAGTTTTCATTTTCCTGACATTACATTGGATAAATTGCAGCAGTTACTTCGCCCTGCCTTCGTCATTGCTATTTTAGGAGGTATAGAATCGTTGCTTTCTGCTGTAGTCGCAGATGGAATGACTGGAAGCAAACATAACAGTAATAAAGAGCTTTTAGGGCAAGGAATTGCTAATATGGTAACTCCTTTATTTGGGGGTATACCTGCTACAGGGGCGATTGCAAGAACTGCGACCAATATTAAAAACGGTGCAACCTCTCCGATGTCCGGAATTATTCACGGTTTAGTCGTACTATTAATATTATTGCTTTTAGCACCATTTGCTTCAAATATTCCATTAGCAAGCATGGCTCCCGTTTTGATGATTGTTGCTTGGAATATGAGTGAAAGGAAACATTTTGCCCATGTCCTAAAGACTAGAACTAGTGATTCTATTATTCTTGCTATTACTTTTCTCTTAACTGTATTTACGAACCTAACATTGGCTGTTGAGGTGGGATTGGTATTATCAGCTATACTGTTTGTTAAGAGGATGAGTGACATCCATTCGGTTAGCAAAGTTTTACCTGATCCTTTAGTTAAAAATCATAAAGTGACTTCTAATGCTGTAAAAGAGGGACATGATTGTCCACAAATTAGTATTTTTACAGTGGAGGGAGCTCTATTTTTTGGCGCAGCACAGATGTTTGAAAATACCATTATGAGTACAATCAATCATCACCCAAAGGTATTAGTACTGAGGATGAGCAAAGTTCCTTACATGGATACAACAGGTGAATCCTATTTAAAGAGTATTGTTATTCATTTCCATAAGCAAAATGGTACAATATTGCTATCAGGTCTTCAGGAGCAACCTAAAAATACTCTGTTAAAAACTGGTCTGTATGAGGATATAGGAGAATCTAATATTTTCGAACATACTGGAGATGCCATTAATTACGCATTATCCAAACTTGAAACAAATAAATGTCTTGGTTGTAAGCATTTTGCTTTTCAAGAATGTACTAGATTATCAAGTGCACACCAGATTGTCAAAAATGATATGAATTCACTTTACAAGGTTAAGGTTAATTCCTAAGAAAGGAGAAAAGAATGAATTTAGAACTTCAACAATTTAAAGCTGATTTTTTCAAGGCGCTTGCTCATCCTTTACGAATAAGAATCCTCGAATTACTAGCTGAAGGGGATAAAAATGTAAATGAACTTCAAACCATTATAGGTTCAGAGGGCTCAGCTGTTTCGCAACAATTAAGTATTTTACGAAATAAGAATATTGTTTCTGGAACAAAAGATGGGAATCGCGTCACGTATACTCTTAGAGATTCGATGATCATTGATCTTTTAAGTATCGCAAAACAAATATTTAACAATCATCTAATTGATACGGCTTCCATGTTAGACAAGTTTAGTGATGACTTTTCTAAAGATATTGAAGAAAAAAGTAAAGTATAAAAGGAAAGGAGCACTTCTATAGAAATGCTCCTTTCCTTTTATGTCTTATTACATTGCAGATTCTCCCATGCCATAATTGAACTGCCACATAATTCCAAATTTATCTGTTACTTGTCCATATAACTTACTCCAGAAAGTTTCTTGAAGTTCCATTACAATTGTGCCGCCTTCTTGCAACTTACTGAACCAAGATTTCATTTCATCCATATCTGTACTAATTAATGCAAGAGTGATGTTGTTTCCTTGAACAAAAGGCATACCTGGGAAAACATCAGAAAACATTACATTACTACCGCTTATGTTAAGTCGTGTATGCATAACCAAGTTTTTAGCTTCCTCTGGAAGAGGATAATTTGGATCTTGTGGTGTTTCTCCAAAGGTCATAATTTGTGGTTTTTCTGTTCCAAATACCTCTGCGTAAAACTCTACTGCTTCTCGAGTGTTCCCATTAAAATTAAGATAAACATCAACTGCCATTTGTTTCACTCCTATGTAATAAAAATGCTAACCATTGGTAAATGATTAATATATTTATTATATCATTTACCAATTTTAATTAAAAATATTTCAAAATATATATA
>NZ_CAKJTG010000024.1 GCF_917563885.1 Pseudoneobacillus rhizosphaerae | reverse complement strand
TCATCAACTGTTTCACATTGACTAGCTAATTCCCTAATTGTCATATCCCAAAATTTTTGCATAATTGATCATCTCCTTAATTGGCAAGTATAACCATTTACACAAAATTTTAGACGTTCTCCGAACCCAGCCAAAAAGAGAGAAAACGGTAACGAATAGCAGCTAATCGTGCCCGAACCCAGCCAAAAAGAGAGAAAACGGTAACGAATAGAAGCTAATCGTGCCCGAACCCAGCCGAAAAGAGAGGAAACGGTAACGAATAGAAGCTAATCGTGCCCGTATTCTCGCCTTCCTTTGCCCGTACCGAGTGAAATTTTATTACAAAAGTTTGAACAAAGATACCGTAAAGGCATGATGCCATCGTATTGCCAACAAAAATGCATAAAAACTGCAAATGTCCCCATTACATTATAGATATGAAATAGATCTAGTTAATTTTGCGGAGGTGGAAACATTGAGAAAGTTAGTTTTATCTTTTTTTACTTTAGCATTTATATTTACCTTAAATCTCACAACTGCTCTTGCAGATGAGGGGCATTCCCATGAGAGAAATTTCAAGAAGGCGGCTGGAAAATTTAAAAATGGAACGAACACGAATCAAGAAGATGATGGTGGGGGTCACGCTGGTCATTCTAAGCAAACAGGTGAAAATCATGATAGTACATCATCTCCTTCCCATACAGAGGGAGACCACGGCACTTCTGACAATCATTCGGGTCATGAGGAAGGTGGACATGAAAGTGAAGGACATCATGGACCTGTAGTGGAAACGCCACCGAACTATAAAGTGTTAGGTACCTATGGAGCTGTCAACCTGTCCTTTATTTTAATCGGAGTATGGAACAAATGGTTTAGACGGAAGGAGAATAAATAATGGCTATGCCTGTGAAGAACTTAAAACCAGAAAAAAAACCTTTTGATCTTTTATCCATTCCGTTGGTTAAAACGTTTGTAAAAAGTAAATGGTATCCTGGAATATTCCAATGGATTGTCATTTTTGTATTTTCCATTATTGTGTTTGAATTGGTCATGTCAACGGTTAATCCTAGCAAAAACTTCGGTACTACGATGACATGGGTCCTTTGGTGGCCGATTATTCCAATTTTATTCCTAGTGGCTGGACGCTTCTGGTGTGCCATTTGTCCATTCGGAAAGTTAAGTGATATTATACGGAAAACCGTTGGAGCCAATCGTCCAATGCCTAAATTCCTAAGAAAGTATGGAATCTGGCTGATTGATTTATTCTTTATTGCTATTACTTACAGTGATCATGTTTGGGGTATTGTTGAATCTCCTAGAGGATCGGGGTACTTGTTACTTCTTTTAGTAACAATGGTTGTTGTTACTTCCGTTTTTTATGAGAGAAGAACCTTCTGTAAAACGCTTTGTTTCTTAGGGGGACTGGCAGGAAACTATTCACGCTCTGGGGCAGTTCAATTAAAGGCTAATCCTGATATATGCAAAACATGTAAAGTCCAATCATGCTATAAAGGAACGGAGAAGGTTGAAGGATGTCCGATGTTCCAATTCCCACGAACAATGGAATCCAGTGCTGAATGTAATCTTTGCGCCAATTGTATTAAAAATTGCCCCAATAATTCGATCATGATTGAAACAAGAGTTCCGACAAAGGAATTATGGGGCTTAAAAAATCCGAAACTAGAGCATGCCTCTTTAGCAGCTGTCATTATGGGGATCGTATTCGTGCAAAACATTACCATGCTTGAACCTTGGCAGGATATCTTAAGAATAATTGGTAGTGTGACTGGAACGTCAAGTTATGTTGTAAACTTTACTGTTGCCTTCATAATAGCTATGGCATTACCAATATTGTTATTGTTAGGTACAGCAAAATTGGCATCGTTTTTTGGAATGGAAGGTACGGTGAAGAAGAACTTTACTCGTTTCGGATATGCGATTATTCCACTAGACCTTGCGGGACACTTAGGACATAATCTATTCCATATTTTCACGGAAGGAAAGGCAATTTGGTATAACAGTATTGGACTATTTGGAATAGAATCCAATCCAACAAGTCTCAGTTTAGCCTCAACTCCAACCGTTCAAATGATACAGTATGCGATTATTGTAATTGGATTAATTGGTACTACGTATGCGACATACAGAATGGGGAATAAGGCCACTTTCAAAGCCATGTTTCCGTACTACATTCTAATGTTTGCTTTAGCAATCGCCAATATTTATTTATTCTCTTTACCTATGAGTCATAGAGTTTAATATCACAAGCGTAATAAAAAAAGGAAGAAACGCCTCTAATGGAGAGTGTTTCTTCCTACCTTTTTGGATTAGGGGAATTAATAGTATTTAATGATTATTGAAACCAATTAGAATTGATTCATCATACTTTTGGGATCCACGTTCTCCATTTTTCCCATGTTTTGTTCCTTTAACTTTCCACTATCGCCATGACAAGAATCATACATTTCCTTCAACTCTTCATTCGAAAAATCAGGATGCATTTCTTCCATAAACGGCTTCATTTTTTCAAAAGATTCCTTTACCTTATCTGCATCATTACTAGCTGCCATTACCACAGTTCCTATTCCAAAAATCAACACAGAACCAAGAACACTAAGAACGATTTTCTTCATTTTATTTCACTCCTTTACTTGGTATGTCTCAATAATAAACAAAAATTCTGCATAAAGTATCGAGAATTTATGAGGATTTGGTGAGCAAATAGAAAAAGTCGAAAAATCGATATGTAAATATCTATTTAATGAGCTTTAATGGATGTAATGTCTTTAGTCGGAAAAGTTGACTGTTTTTCACCATACATATTTTATTAGCTAATCTAATTAAAATTAAAATTAAAGATAAGTAGTAATTTTTGTTGAAATAGATTGACTAATTGAGCATATCTTCATAACATAAAATAAAAGTTGGTCTAAGGAAAATAAAATGAGTGTAGTAAAAAAATATCTAATTCTTCGGAATTCACCTAGGACAGAAACAAATAGATTCAATCCTACTCGAAAGAGGTGCTAAATGTGTGTTCTCCATTTCATTTTATTGAGCAACAAGCTTTTGAAATGAGTGAAAAAATACGGAAAGAAACCATATATAAATTTGTTAATGTTGAGGTTTCAGAAAGTTCGAATTTAGAATCTCAAAAATCATATGCACATTCAAATGGTTATGAATACAATTCTCAACCTAGGGCAGGTTACATTACAAAAGTTATCTTAGTAGATGAAAAAGGTGCACTATTCCCTGTCGAACCAAGTATGGATGGGTTAAGATTTGCTAAAGGGGAAATTTCTTATAAAGAATATAACAAACGACAAAAAAAGGAAACCATCAATCTGGTATCTGTTTTCTTTGTTGCAGTAGGCTTAATTGGCTTAGTAATGTTAACCGTAAAGTGGTATTTAGTTTAACAGAATGGAGTAATGGGATGTTTAAACATTACTTCACGCTATAAATACACTAATGAATAAATAAAAAATCGACAGGGGATTCTGTCGATTTTTTATTTAGAAATGTTTAGTGACCTATTGATATGCTTTAGTTAAAAAAGATTTTGTGCGTTCATTTTTCGGGTTACTAAATAGTTGTTCGGGTGAACCAGATTCCACAATCTCGCCATTGTCCATAAAAAGAATTCGGTTTGCGACCTCTTTTGCAAAGCCCATTTCATGAGTGACGACTATCATCGTCATATGTTCCTGTGCAAGAATTTTCATGACTTTTAATACTTCACCTGTTAATTCTGGGTCAAGTGCAGATGTAGGTTCATCAAACAATAAAATATCAGGGTTCATCATTAATGCTCTAGCAATCGCAACTCTTTGTTTTTGTCCACCTGAAAGTTTAGCAGGAAAAACGTTTGCTTTATCTGATAATCCTACTTTTTCTAATACCTCAGTACTTCTTTTTCGTACAATTTCGATTTTCTCACTTTGGACAACTAAAGGAGCTATTTCAAGATTTTCCTTCACCGTTAAGTGAGGAAAGAGATTAAAATGTTGAAATACCATTCCCATTTTATGAGTGATTTGCTTTATTTTACGATCGTTAGGATATATCCCGTTTTTGACAAGATCATCTTCGTTAATCCGTATACTACCATTATCCACTTTTTCAAGATGAATGATACTTCTCAACATGGTACTTTTGCCGGAACCAGATGGACCGATGACCGCAATAACATCATTTTTCTTTACGTCAAACGTAATATTCTTCAATACAGATAATTGTCCAAAGGATTTTTGTAAATTGGAAACTTGAATGATTGTCACTTTTGCCATTCCCTTTATTCAAATTTAAATTTATGTTCAAGCCATCTAAAAATAGCTGTCAAAACGAGTGTTAGTAGTAGAAAAATAATACCAGCAATGAAAAAAGGAACAATCGTGAAGTCTCGATTTACAGCCGTCTGAGCGAAATGTAACAACTCAGGTACCGCAACTGCATATAAAAGTGCGGTATCCTTGATAAGTGTAATCGACTCATTAGAAACGGCTGGTAGTGCAATTCGAAACATTTGGGGAAGGATAATCTTAATGGTGGTTTGGCTCCTACTAAAGCCTAACACCTGTGCGGCCTCATATTGACCTTTGTCGATAGACAACAATCCACCCCTGAAAATTTCAGAAAAATAAGCTGCATAATTAAGAATAAAACCTAAACAAGCAGCAACAAATCGATCCATTACTAAGTATTCCCCTATCACTGGAATCATTGGCAGTCCAAAACAAATGAATAACAATTGCAATAAGAGCGGAGTTCCTCGCATCACATAAACATAGCTTTTGGAAATCCCCGAGATTACCTTATTGTTACTTTGGGATAGTAATGTAATAAAAAATCCCAATGGAATAGAAAAAGCTATCGCAATAAGAAAAAGTAGTATCGTTATCTTGGCTCCTTCGAGCATTGGGATCGTAATGTTAACTAGGTAATCTGTACTCATCTTTTTATACTCCTATAGAATACTTGGACTAATTTTTCGAATGATGTAAGAATTATTTCCCTTAATCATTTAAAATTCTTGTTGGAAAAACGATTATTTTAGAACTCTATCTTCACCAAACCATTTTTCTGAGATTTTAGTCGCAGTACCATCTTTATTAAGCTCGTCTAACGCCTTTTGTAATTCCGTTAACAAGTCTTCATTTCCTTTTTTTACTCCAATTCCATATTCTTCCGGTGCAAGAGATTCATCCAAAATTTTGTACGTATCTTGTTCTTTCGTCATGTAATATTCCGCAACAATTTGGTCAATGATGACAGCATCAATACGACCTATTTTTAAATCACTTAGGGCGAATACATTGTCCTTGAATTCCGTAACGGTTTTTATCTTAGATGCTATTTCATTGGCATTCAAGGCATCTGAAGCAGATGATAGTGATTGAACACCGACCACTTTGCCTGATAGATCTTTCATTTTGAAAATACTTGAATCGGACCTAGTCATCACAACTTGGGCGTTTTTTAGATAGGGCTTAGTGAAAAGTACCTTCTCTTTTCGTTCGTCCGTAATGGTATAACCATTCCAGATTAAATCAATACGACCACTGTTTAATTCAGACTCCTTTGAGCTCCAATCAATGGGTTGGAAGACAACTTCTTTATTCATTTTTTCTATAGCAGCCTTTGCATAGTCAATATCAAACCCAACAATTTCATTATTTTCATCTCTAAATCCCAAAGGTGCGAACTTATCATCGATTCCAATGATTATTTTATTTGTATTTGAAGAAGCTGAACTGGAACACCCTGCTACGATGATTAAAATAAATCCAAATAATACGAGTATTGATGTAAATCTTTTCATGATGAGCCTCCTGTATTTTGCTTTAGTTTATTAAAGTATTAACGTATTAGTATGGTAGTATGATAACACGATACTCTTTTATCGTCTAGTGTTTTTTTAACAAAAAATCGGCAGGTTTTTAAGTGTGTAGTGAAATTTTAAAATAAAGTGAAATCTTTGAAAGGGATTTAAAAATTTCAAGTAAAGGTAAGAATGCTGATCAAGAGAATAGGAAAGAATTAATAAATGAAAGAGTTTGAATTAATGCTCTTGCAGAACGTCTGTCAAGTAGGTGCAAGGACCCTATTTGTACTTGATATCCTTAGGAATACTGACCGAAAAAAATTGGTGGTGTATGGGATGGGTTTTTTTAGTAAATTATTTGGAAAAAAAGTTGAGGAGGAAGTAAAAGTGACAGAAAAATTAAAAATTGGAATCATTTTAGGAAGTACACGTCAAGGGCGAGTAAGTCCGCAAGTAGGTGAGTGGGTTAAAGGTATTGCTGATAAACGTGGCGATGCTGATTATGAAATTGTTGATATTGCGGATTTTAATTTACCATTTCTAGGTACAACAGACGGCTCTGAGCCCGGAATAGCAGATTGGAACGGCAAGCTTGCAAGTCTAGATGGATTCGTATTTATCGTTCAAGAATACAATCACAGCATCACAGGAGCATTGAAAAATGCACTGGATTTTGCTCGTGAAGCATGGAACAATAAAGCGGCTGGTATTGTTAGTTATGGGTCAACAGGTGGCGCACGTGCGGCGGAGCATCTGCGTGGAATCTGTGGCGAATTATTGATTGCAGATGTTAGAGTTCATCCAACTTTATCTTTATTTACAGATTTCGAAAACGGAACGGTTTTCAAACCTGCTGATTTACACCTTGATAATGTTAATGCAATGCTCGACCAAGTTAACGCATGGAGTGGTGCATTAAAAACGTTACGTTAAACATTACAGGTTTTGGATCGAATATAGTTAGTTAGAACCCACCCAATTTTGGATGGGTTTTTCCAATGTACAGATTCATTCCCCATAAGACAACAGGTTTTTACCTTGAGAAACTTTTTTTCATACCTTTTACAATGTTAGAAAGTGGACAAAAGGTTTCTCTAGACCCACTAGATATTTTCGTTCCATAATATATTTGGAGTAACAAATGGGGTGAAAATAATGGAAGAACAAGCTTATCTGGATTTAAAAAGAGGAGAACGTGGAGCGATCATAAGTATTATTGCTTATCTTTGTTTATCCTCATTAAAATTGGCAGTAGGAGTATTGGCCAATTCTGAAGCCTTAAAAGCAGATGGATTGAACAATACGACGGATATCATTGCCTCTATAGCCGTATTAATTGGTCTAAAATTATCCCAACGACCAGCTGATGATGACCATCCTTATGGACACTGGAAAGCAGAAACAATTGCTTCCATGGTAGCTTCTTTTATAATGATGGCTGTTGGAATCCAGGTAATCATTCTGGCATTTTCCAGTATGTTTAGTCCAATAGATCAATCTCCAGATTTAATCGCAGCTTGGACAGGACTCTTTTGTGCTTTAGTTATGTATTTTGTTTATCGGTATAATAGTAAACTGGCAAGAGAAATCAATAGCCAATCTGTCATGGCAGCCGCAAAGGATAATCTATCTGATGCATGGGTGAGTGTTGGGACTTTTATAGGAATTATCGGTGCTCAATTCGGTCTCCCTTGGCTAGACCCTATCACAGCAGTGATAGTTGGTATAATCATTTGTAAGACAGCATGGGATATTTTTCGTGATGCGTCACATCACTTAACCGATGGATTTGATCAGACACAATTAGATACATACAAAGCATCAATCACTAATTGTTATGGTGTAAAAGGAGTTAAAGATATTAAAGCAAGAAACTATGGAAATAATGTGGTGGTCGATATTGTAATTCTTGTCAATCCCGCATTAGATGTAAAGGGTGCTCATGATATTGCCTCTATGGTTGAAAACAAATTAATTGCAGAACACAAAGTTTATGATGTAATTGTTCACATTGAACCGGACTAAACAAAACGCAAATGTCCTTCATAAGGCATGGCCAATGAAGGACAAAACACATCGAAAATCCAATCATTCAACATAAATTTTAAGCCTTCTCAACCAAAACCATCCATTCATCAATCTGGAAGGACTGGATTTCTCCATTTGTAACGACAACTGAAAAATAATCCTGTGTTGCTTCGTTTGCACCTAGGATGTGGTTCACTACTGAATCGACTTGTTCCTCCGTTTTAGTTGTTCGTCGGACCCAAACTGGAAAATCAAATGATTTCCTCCGATTTTCAGATTTAGTGATCACGAGTCCTTGTTCATTAAACCAATGTGACCATTCCTGAATGGTAAAACATCTTCCGTGACTTTCATCTCTAAGCTTTTCTGTAGTATTCATGAAATGATCTAATTCAGCATCTAAAGGTGCTACATTATCGATAAGCAAAAACTTACCCCCTGGTTTTAATACACGGGAAACTTCTGCAACAAAGTTTTGTGGATTTGGAAAATGATGAGCCGCAATGCGACAAGCAACTGCATCAAATGTTTCATCCAAAAATGGTAAGGCTTCTGCATCTGCCAAAATATAATATACATTGTTACAGGTAGCCGTTAGGTGCTTTCTAGCAGTGGCCAACATTTGTGGTGTAAGATCGGTAGCGAAAACTTGGCCAACATGAGGAGAGATTGTTTTACTTACATGTCCTCCACCTGTAGCTACATCCAAGAATGTCCAATCCTGCGATGGTTGTAGCCATTGGACCATAGCCTCAAGGTCTGTACCTTTGGCATGAGTGGCACTACTTACATACTTTTCAGCATTCTTAGCGAACTGTTCCTGAACTTTTGCTTTTATTTGATCATCTTTCATAAAGAAACACTCCTAATATATGCTCAACAGTAATTACAAGCTGAGCATTAAATTTTAATAAAATATATACATTTAGTTTTCGAAATAGGTATCTATTTGTTTTAAATGATGGGATACAAATAGGCAAAAAAAGGAGATAATAATTACTTATCTCCCTTCCTTTGCACTAAGATTCATTAAGATAATCGTCTACTATTTAGACAGCATACTATCTAAATAGTTGCGAATTGCTTCAGGGTTTCCAGAAATTTTTTCTTCTCTTTCTTGATCGAAAATTAGTTTGTCTTTTGCTTTCTTTAATACATCTTCCTCAATCTCTTTTGGGATGACAACTACTCCATCTGCGTCCGCAACAATAATATCTCCTGGGTTAACAGAGGTTCCACCACAAGAGATAGGTACGTTAACTTGGCCCCAGCCTGCTTTTGCGCTTGCTGCTACGGTTGTCCCTTTGCAGAAAACAGGATAATTAAGTTTTTTTACACCTACTATGTCACGAATGACCCCATCAGTGACAATTCCTTTGATACCTAATGTTTGAGCAAGACCAATAATGAAGTCTCCTGCGATGGTTCGATAGGTATCCCCCTTTGCATCCACAACGAGAATATCTCCCGGTTTAGCTTCTCTAATTGCGCGTAATACACATTCGTTATCACCAACTGGCATTTTCACCGTAAAGGCACGCCCCGCAACTCTATACTCTTCTTTTAAAGGTTTAATAGAAGGATCCATATTATTTAGCCCTTGCATAGTATCGGAAATACATGTTGTTGGAATTTCTTCAAATGCAGTTAGAATATTGTTCATAATTGCCCTCCTTAGGGTAAAAAAAGAATTTACTTAAATTTTACAATAGTAAAATAAATTACTACAATAGCAAAAATGAATGGTATATTATAACAAAGGGGAATATAATGAGAGGCAAATACTATCATTCTGACAGGTATTTTATACTTCAATATATTCTGAATCTTCATTATATATGAAAGATAAAGAATAGTAACATAATTAAAAGTTATGGCTATTGATAAGAAGAGTGAATTTTATTTTAATAGAAAACTATTTTAAAGTTATTTATGAAAGCGATACCAAATAGATAGATAAAACGGAGGGGATTCAATTGCTAAAAAAGAAATGGTTAATGGGTATGATGACAGGGCTACTAGCTTTCAGTTTGGCAGCCTGTAATGCAACAGACAAAACTTCAGGGGATGATTCAGAAAAAGAGGTTAAAGAATACAAACCTGAAAAAGCAATTTCTATTATGGCTCCATCTGGTGCTGGTGGAGGACTTGATACGGCTTCTCGAATCGTAGCCAAGCTTGCAGCTGAACAGGGCCTAGTTGATCAACCAATCACTGTTGAAAACAAGCCTGGTGGTGGACAAGTAATTGGTACTACTGAATTTGCACTTCAAGAGGTAGGGAATGACTACAAGCTTATGTTAGCTTCCACACCGTTTGTATTGAACTATATTAAGTCAGAAGGAACTGCTACGGTTTCCTTCCGTGATGTAACACCATTAGTTCGTTTACAGGTTGACTATGGTGTTCTAGCTGTTAAAGCAGATTCTAAATTTACAGATTTGAAGTCGTTTATGGATGCATTGAAAGCAGATCCATCATCCTTAACGGTTGCTGGTGGTGGTGCACCAGGTACTTGGGATTACTTGAATTCTATTCTTGTTGCTGATGCTCATGGTATCGATGGTAATAAAGTGAAATATACTGCTTATGATGGTGGTTCAGAGGCAGTAACGGCATTACTTGGTGGTAACGCTGATATCCTTACTTCTGACCTATCTAGTGTTGCAGAGTATTTGAAATCAGGAGATGTAAGAGTGTTAGGAGTTAGCTCTGAAGAAAGAGTCGGAGGAGATTTCGCAGACATACCAACTTACAAAGAGCAAGGCTTTGATGTTACGACAGCAAACTGGCGTGGAATTTACGGCCCGAAAGATATGTCTCCTGAAGCAAAAGCATTCTGGGAAGAGACATTAACAACAATCGCTAAAAGTGATCAATGGTTATCTGAAAATGCAGCACTAGGAATTCAAGATGGTTACATGAATTCAAAGGACTGGATTGCTTCTATGGAAAAAGAAGAGGCAGCTTATCTTGAACTTTATAAAAAATTGGGCTTAGCCAAATAAACAGCTGAAACTGGGTTCTTTATTCTAAGTTTAAAGCAAATTAAAAGGATACATTTTTGGATGAGTGAGAAAAAGCATTTGCTCTTTCTCACTCATTGTTGTAGGAGGGGTATTTTGAACAAAACGTTTGATCGTAGTTTAAGTATCGGTATGGTTGCACTTTGTGCGGTGTTTATTTTTGAAAGTACCAAGATGTTAAAGGGATCATTTGGTAGTACGATTGGACCAGGTATGCTGCCAATGGTTTTGGCTATCGTTTTATCCTTATTATCATTAATCAACTTTTATCAAACTTTCCGTGTGAAAAACTCAGATGAACAGAAGGAAAAATTACAATATAAGCGCTTTTTCATTCTCATTGGCATCGCTACTCTATATTGTTTGTTACTTGAGCCTTTAGGATATGTAATTAGTACCTTCTTGTTCTTGTTTCTCGCATTCCAAATTATGGAAAAGGGAAAAATCTTGAACTCAATCATTATTTCTGGTGTGATTTCATTCGGTATTTATTATTTGTATGTTGTAGTAATGAAAGGAACTTTGCCCGGTTTTCCTGAGTGGCTAGGCTTTTAAGGAGGTACACATTTGGACGTTTTTGGCTATTTACTTGATGGATTTGAAGTAGCATTTACAATGCGAAATTTAATTTTTGCTTTTATTGGCGTATTAATCGGAACGGCTGTGGGTGTGCTTCCGGGGATTGGACCAATCAGCGGGGTAGCATTACTTATCCCAGTTACCTCCTCGATGACATCTGGATTAAGCCCGTCTGATGCAGCAACAAGCTCGATTATTTTATTGGCTGGTGTTTATTATGGTGCGATGTACGGTGGATCCACAACTTCCATTCTATTAAATACACCTGGTGAGTCCTCATCAGTCACAACGACAATAGATGGTTATCAAATGGCTAAGCAAGGAAGAGCCGGTGCCGCTTTATCCATTTCTGCAATCGGTTCATTTGTGGCTGGAATTGTGGCTCTTATTGGATTAATTTTCTTGGCGCAGCCTTTGTCAAAAATGGCATTAAACTTTGGGCCAGCAGATTACTTTTCTTTAATGGTATTAGGACTATGCGCAGTTAGTGGTTTATCTGGAAAATCGGTTACCAAGGCATTAATGATGACAGTATTTGGTTTACTTATAGCCTCTATTGGGATTGATGTTGTTTCTGGTGTAGCCCGCTTTACCTTCGGGTTTAGACAGCTCTATTCCGGATTGGAGTTTCTAACTGTTGCTGTAGGGTTATTTGCCCTTGGTGAAGTGTTTAAAACGATTATTCATAATGAAATTCATTCTGGGAAACTGGCCCGGATTGAAAAATTACTACCAACAAAAAAAGAGTTGAAAGATAGCGCTGCCCCGATTGCCAGAGGATCGCTTTTAGGATTTTTTATGGGAATATTACCGGGAGCAGGAGCAACGTTAGCTTCCTTTATGGCATACCTCCTTGAAAAGAAGGTTAGTAAGAACAAAGCTAATTTTGGAAAAGGTGCGATAGAAGGGGTAGCAGCTCCTGAATCGGCCAATAACGCAGCAGCTGGTGGGGCGCTTATACCGCTTTTAACAATGGGAATACCTGGTTCGGGTACGACTGCTGTTTTAATGGGTGCGCTCGTTATGTACAATATCAATCCGGGACCGATGTTATTTAAAGAACATCCTGATGTCGCATGGGGACTCATTGCAAGTATGTTTTTAGGTAACTTAATGCTATTAATCTTGAATCTACCACTAGTAAAAGTATTTGCAAAGATTATCTCAACACCACCGAAGTATTTGATACCAATGATTGTTGCCATCTCAGTTTTTGGTGTGTATGCCGTACAAGTAACCACCTTCGATCTGATTTTACTAATGATCTGTGGGGTGGCTGGCTATTTTCTAACAAAGAACGATTATCCTGTCGCACCTTTAGTGTTAGGTTTAGTATTATGGCCAATGATAGAAAATAATTTCCGAAGAGCATTAACGATATCCAACAGTGATTATGCAGTGTTTTATAAAGAACCATTATCGGCAATCTTTTTAATTATCGCAGTATTATGGATTACAATCCCACTACTTATGAAGCTAAAAGGAAAAAATGTCATCATAAATGATGAGGGGTAATGCAAAAAAGAACAATGGGAACATGCAAACTGTTCCCTTTTTATTTATCCAATTCAGAATGCGCATTCCGAATTAAAGCTGTAAAAGAAAGGAACGGAAAATGAAACCTAAAATTACTATCTATGATGTTGCGAAGCGAGCGGGTGTCTCTCAACCAACGGTTTCTAAAGTTCTAAATCATTATCCTCACGTCAAGCAATCAACCAAGGAAAAGGTACAAAAAGCCATTGACGATCTTGGATTTGAACCTGATTTTCTTGCGAGAAGCTTAGTAACGAATAAAACTCGAACGATAGGTTTAATCGTTGGGGATATTGCTAATCCCTTCTATGCCGAAACGGCAAAGGTGATTATTAAGGAAGCCCAGGGTTCCGGCTATGAAGTCATTTTAGTAGATACTGATTATCGTAGGGATTTTTTTGAGCAAAGTGTCAAATCATTAATTGCAAAGCGGGTAGATGGTGTGATTATCGCATCTATCACTCGCAAGAACGACCAGATAAAGGATTTGCAGGAGCTGGGGATTCCAATCATGTTATATAACCGAAACCTGGATTCTAAATCTGTGAATTATATTGAGCTTGATAATGAAAAGGGCTCAATGCTTGCTGTCGAGCATCTCATTACACTTGGGCACAAGAGAATTGCTTATATTTCTGGACCCATTCAATACTCTTCCTTTCAAAATCGTTTAAACGGATATTTATTGGGGCTAAGGAAACACGGCATTGATCCACACCAAGATCTTATTTATGAGGGACCCTTTGATTATGAGAATATTCTACAATATACCTTACGTTTACTAGTGGCTGATCTTCATGAGAGACCAACCGGTTTTATCGTAGCTAACGACCAGATGGCGATTGCCGTTATGGATGCTATCAAAAGATTTGGTTTGCGAATTCCTGAAGATATGTCAGTTATTGGGTTTGATAATATAGACATCTCAGCAAGTCCCTTTATTGGATTGACTACTGTATCGCAACAGAAAAAGCGAATGGCCATACTGTCCATTCAACATTTGATTTCAATAATCGAGGGGAAAACGGCTATTGACCAATCTATACGGATTACACTCGAGCCCGAACTTATTATTAGAAAAACCAGTGGGTCAGTAAAATAATCAAATGGGAGGGAAATAGAATGAACATAAATAAACTTTTTAATTTGGATGGCAAGGTAGCTGTTATTACTGGAGCTAGCCAGGGTATTGGAAGGGATATGGCAAAACTATTAGGTTATGCTGGTGCTAGAGTTGCTTTAGTAGCAAGGAATGAAGAGAAATTAAGAGCTCTTGCTAATGAAATGAAAGGCGAAGGCATTGACACGATGTTTTATCCTTGCGATATAACAAAGGTTGACGATATTTCTGAGATGATGAATGAGGTTTTTAACCATTTTGGCCAGATTGATATTTTAATAAATAATGCTGGAATAAATATTCCCAAGCCTGCAGACGAAGTCACAGAGAAAGATTGGGATACAGTGCTGGATCTAAATCTAAAAAGCGCCTTCTTCTGTTGCCAAGCTGCTGGAAAATACATGAAGGAACAAAACAAAGGAAAAATAATTAACATTTCGTCTCAAATGGCACAAGTCGGTTATTTCAACAGGGCTGCCTATTGCTCTAGCAAGGGAGGGGTTATGCAATTGACGCGATCGTTAGCGATAGAATGGGCTAGTCACCAGATTAATGTAAATTCAATAGCCCCTACATTCATCGAAACACCGATGACTGAAAAAATGTTTGATGACCCAAATTTTAAATCTGAGGTGCTAAGCCGAATTCCTCTAGGTAGGTTAGCAAAATCGGAGGATTTGTTCGGAGCCTTGTTATTCTTAAGCTCCTCATCGTCGGACATGGTTACGGGGCAGACTCTATTTGTAGACGGTGGATGGACCGTTTGGTAATAGATTAATTGTTTATAAAAATTAGTGTCGGAATACTAAAAATAATATTGGAGGTAAGAGAAATATGGTTGGATATCAGGATTTTCGGATGCCAGAGGCAGTTCGTTTTGGAGTTGGCGCGCTTCAGACATTACCAGAGGAAGTAAAAAAATTCGGTGCAAAAAAAATCGGCCTTATTAGCGATAAAGGATTGGAAGCAGCAGGTGTTATTCAGATGGTTGCTGAACTTCTTCAACCTTTATCCTTACCCATCATTACATTTACCGATATTCAAGGTGAGCCAACCTTTTCACTATTAGAAAAAACAATCAAAACCATTAAAGATGAAGGTTGTGATCTCGTAGTTGGTATTGGTGGTGGAAGTGCGATGGATGTAGCAAAAACGACTGCAGCACTTTTAAATAAAAAAGATATTGAGGATTATCTTTCTAGTAAAAAAACAATTGAAGAACGTGGGGTACCTTGCATTTTGCTTCCGACTACTTCGGGTACAGGTGCAGAAGTTACGATGAATGCTATTTTCGGAGATGAGGTTCAGGAAGTGAAACGAGGTCTAGTGAGCCCTGCTCTTCTGCCTGACCTGGCCATTGTTGACCCAGCATTAACCATTTCTTGTCCAAGAAGAGTAACGGCAGCATCTGGAGTTGATGCGTTCACCCATGCAATTGAATCTTATGTAGCTGTACGCTCAACCCCGCTAACCCAAATTTATGCAGAAAAAGCGATGAAGCTATTTCCGTTATATATTTCAAGGGCTGTCAATCATGGTAAGGATTTGGATGCAAGAATTGGCATGAGTTGGGTGAGTCATTTGGCTGGGGTCTCACTTGCTAATGCAGGGGTAGGGGCCGTACATGCGTTAGCGTATCCACTTGGAGGAAAGTATCACATTGAACACGGTATAGCCAATGCGTTACTGATGCCCTTCGTTTTTGAAGTAACTGGTACCACTTGTATCGATCAGATGGTCGACATTGCGGCATTCTTACGTTTAGGGGATTATCGTCAGCACCCTAATGATTCACTAGGAGCTGTAGTGAGGTATTTATATAGCTTACTGTCAGAACTGGACTTACCGACATCGTTAAAAGAATTAGGTGTTGAAGAATCATCCTTACCAATGCTAGCGGCGCAAGCAGCAAAAATAGACCGATTACTGTCAAACACACCGTATAATCTGACGGAACGCAAAATATTAAGCATTTATCAAAAGGCATACAATGGGATGATTAACTAAGTGGGGGGACTTTTTTATGGAAAAAAAGCAACTGTATATCAATGGGGAATGGGTTGACACGAAAGAATTTTATGAACTGGCTTCACCTTATAATGGAGAAATAATCTCACGAGTACCATTAGCAGAAGGTTCACATGTTGAGGCAGCTTTGTCTAGTGCACATAAAGCTACGGCTGTGATGAGAGGGCTTACCTCACTTGAAAGGTCGGATATTTTAAGAAAGGTTTCAGATTTGTTCGAAGAAAGGCTAGAAGAATGTGCGATTATTTTAACAAAGGAAGCTGGGAAACCATTGAAAGCGGCGCGTATGGAAATTATGCGTACGATCGAAACCTATCGCTTTGCGGCTGAAGAGGCAAAACGAATTCATGGTGAGACCGTCCCGATGGATGCAGCAAAAGGCGGAAAAGGTAAATTCGGTTTTACAAAGAGGGAACCACTTGGTGTCATTGTCGCCATTACACCATTTAATTTTCCATTCAACTTAACCGCACATAAATTAGGTCCTGCATTTGCGGCAGGTAACACGGTTGTGTTGAAACCAGCATCCCAAACCCCTTTAAGTGCGTTGATGACTGCTCGTCTTTTTGAGGAGGCTGGACTACCATCAGGTGCCTTAAATGTCGTTACGGGTAGAGGTGGGGACATTGGTGATAGTCTTGTAAAAGATAAACGTGTAAAGATGGTCACTTTCACTGGAAGCTTAGAGGTTGGTCGCGCCATTAAAGAAAAAGCAGGTTTAAAAAGAGTCACGCTTGAGCTTGGTTCTAACTCTGGTGTCATTATTGACAGTGTAGAAAACTTAGAGGCTGTTGCAGCACGTTGCGCAGAAGGAGCGTTTTCTTTTGCAGGGCAGGTCTGTATTTCTACGCAACGGATTTATGTAAGGGAAGAGTTTTATGAAGAATTTTTAAGATATATGGTTGAAAAAACAGAAAAATTAGTGGTCGGAGACCCTAGTTCGGAGCTTACTGATATATCTGCCCTAATTAATAGTCGGGAGACCGAACGTATTGAGCAATGGATCCATGAAGCAGAGCAGGGCGGTGCATCGATTGTAACTGGTGGTAAAAGAGAAGGTACGATCCTGCGACCTACTATTATGACAAACGGTCATCCGAAATTGTCATTATCCTGCAATGAAGCCTTTGGACCTGTTGTACTTGTGAATTCATACAAAAATTGGGATGAGGCAATACAACTCATCAATGATTCTGATTACGGTTTGCAGGCAGGTGTTTATACGACCTCTGTTCATAAAGCTTTTGATGCATTTGAACGTCTGGAGGTTGGAGGGGTTATCATTAATGATATACCCACATTTCGTGTTGACCAAATGCCGTATGGTGGTGTAAAAAATAGTGGAATTGGAAAAGAGGGAATCAAGTATTCCACCGAAGAAATGACCGAGTTGAAATTTGTCGCATTCCATTTATAAGATATTTACCGAAGGAGGAAGGCCGGTTTGAAGCTCAAATGTGCAATTCTCGATGATTACCAAAATGCTGCATTAACGATGGCGGATTGGTCAGTTATAAACTCGAAAGTAGATGTAGAAGTTTTTCAAGAACATTTTAAGAGTGAAGATAAGCTAATAAACGTTTTGGATAATTATGAAATTATCGTGATTATGAGAGAAAGAACAGCTTTTTCTGCTTCCGTTATTTCACGTCTACCTAAATTAAAGCTACTCATCACTTCCGGTATGAGGAATGCTTCCATTGATTTGGCAGCTGCAACTGCACATGGTGTAACAGTATGCGGAACAGGTAGCCGCTCAGAGCCTCCCCTCGAATTAACTTGGGCTCTAATACTAGGTTTATCTCGTCATATCGTGAAAGAGAATCAGTCAATACGTGAAAATGGACCTTGGCAAAGTACGATTGGAGTAGATTTATTTGGAAAGCGATTGGGTATCATCGGGCTTGGGAAAATTGGGAGTAAGACAGCACAGGTAGGTAAAGCCTTTGGCATGGATGTTGTGGCATGGAGTCAAAACTTGACTGAGGAAAGAACAGCTGAGGTAGGTGTCACACTGGCATCGTCCCTTGAGGAATTACTTACTCAAAGTGATTTTGTATCCATCCATTTGGTCCTTAGTGAACGAACTAAGCATCTTATTGGGGAGAGGGAGCTGCAGCATATGAAATCCCAGGCTTATCTGATTAACACATCCAGAGCCGCAATCATTGACCAATCAGCCCTTATTACGGCGTTAGAAAATAACTGGATTGCAGGTGCAGGTCTTGATGTGTACGAGCAAGAACCATTGTCAGATAACCATGTTTTTCGCAAGCTTGATAATGTTCTAGCCTTACCGCATCTAGGCTATGTCTCAGAGAACAATTATCGCATCTATTTTAAAGAGGCCGTTGAAAATATTCAAGCCTATCTGGATGGACAACCGATTAGGAAAATAAACTAATTGACCTATTAAACTACAAATCCCTGCTTTCGCTCCGAAGATGCGATAGCAGGGATTTTTTATTAAATGATAGGAAAGCGAGGGAAAATACGGTTGAAATGCGTCAAAAATGTGAAAAAGTCGGAATTAATTCATATTTGGTCGGAATTCTCGTAAGAAAAGTCGGAATCATACTTCAAAAAGTCGGAATCATACTTCAAAAAGTCGAAATTAATTTATGCTCGTACAAAAAACTATAAAAAAGGTAATTTAGAAGTTGAAATCCCCTTGTTTTAGCGAAAAACTATATTTAAAAAATCAAATACATCATTTTATAGGCTTGTTCGGATATTTTATGTGCGGAATTTTACAATATATGCGCGGCTTTCCAGGTTTTATGTGCGGGTATCCAAAGTTTATGTGCGGGTATCCAATTTTTATGTGCGGGTATCCAAGATTTATGCGCGTACTTCCACAATCAATGCGCAAATTTCACAAAGCTATAACAAATAAAGCATCCAAACCCAACTTCTCCTTGCAGCTAATCTATTTAATTTCAAAAAGAAGCAGAGAATTCTCCCTGCTTCCAACACACTCTTATAAAATAATAAAATTCATTGCGCGTGCCTATTTATTAAATAGAATTGGTAGTAGACCCAGATCCAGCCAACATTTTTTTCACCACTGTTTGCATAATTCCACCATTCTTGTAATACTCAACTTCAACAATACTATCTAGTCGAACAATGGCGTCAAAACTAAATTGACTTCCGTCTTCTCGAACACCGCGTATTTGTATGGTCTGGCCAGGCTGAATATCCTCGTCCAGCCCTACCGTTTCAAAGATTTCCCGTCCCGTGATTCCCAGCTTTTCAATATTGTTACCGTCAGCGAATTGCAAAGGAAGCACACCCATCCCGACTAAATTACTACGATGGATTCTCTCAAAGCTTTCTGCAAGAATCATTTTAACCCCCAGTAAGTAAGGTCCTTTAGCAGCCCAATCACGAGAACTCCCGGTACCATATTCCTTGCCAGCTATAACTAGTAAATTGGTATTGCTAGATTGATATTTCATCGCTGCATCATAGATGGACATGACTTCACCACTAGGGAAATGAGTGGTGACCCCGCCCTCGCTACCAGGAACAAGTCTATTCCGAATGCGGACATTACCAAATGCACCGCGCATCATGACCTTATGGTTGCCCCTTCTTGAAGGGTAGGAGTTAAAGTTTTTTGGCTGAACACCTTGTTCAAGTAAAAATAATCCTGCAGGACTATCTGGCTTAATGGCCCCAGATGGCGAAGCATGGTCCGTTGTTACAGAGTCACCTAGTAATGCCAACACACGAGAATAGCGAATATCCTGAATACCCATTGATTTTCCTTCTACTAAATGATTTAAAAACGGTGGTTCTTGAATATAGGTTGATTGATCATCCCATTCATAAAGCTCACTTTCAGGGGCTTGTATGTTATTCCAACGTGTATTGGCACCGTATACGGAAGCATATCTTTTGCGAAATAACTCAGGATGTATCCATTTGTTCATGTAATTCTGTACTTCTTCTGATGTTGGCCAAATATCTTTTAAAAATACAGGCTGATGATCGAATCCGTAACCAATTGGTTCTCTATGGACATCGATATTTACCGTTCCAGCTAGGGCATAGGCAATGACAAGTGGCGGTGAAGCCAAATAGTTTGCTTTAATCTGTGGATGAATTCGCCCTTCAAAATTACGATTACCTGATAACACAGAGGCTGTAAGTAAATCATTATCCACAATGGCTTTACTAATTTCCTCTTCTAATGGTCCTGAGTTACCTATACAAGTAGCACAGCCAAATCCAGCAATATGAAAACCAAATTCCTCCATATACGTTAATAATCCTGATTGAGATAGATAGTCAGCGACAACTCTAGAACCAGGTGTTAATGAGCTTTTAACGTAAGCTGGTTTTTGCAAGCCTTTTTCTACAGCCTTCTTGGCTAGTAGTCCCGCACTAATTAAAACAGTCGGATTGGATGTGTTTGTACAGCTAGTAATAGCAGCTAACACAACAGCTCCCTGCTCTAAAGTCACTTTTTCCCCTGATGTTAATATCACTTCAACCTTTTTATGTTGATCTCCCTCAGGAACCCCATAACCACCATTCTCAATCGAATTACATAGAGAATGCTGATAGCTTTGTTTCATTTTTTTCAGTTCAACTCGGTCCTGTGGACGCTTTGGACCTGCAAGACAAGGTTCCACTGTAGATAAATCCAACTCAATAATCTCAGGATAATCAGGATCCTCATCATCAAGATTCATGAACATGCCTTGAGCTCTATAGTAAGCTTCAATGATTGAGATTTGTTCTTCATCTTTTCCTATCGATCTTAAATAGTTTATCGTTTCTTGATCTACTGGAAAAAAGCCCATCGTTGCTCCGTATTCTGGAGCCATATTAGCGATAGTTGCCCGTTCAGCTACACTCATCTTACTAACACCTGGACCGAAGAATTCTACAAATTTGCCTACTACTCCTTTAGTTCTAAGGATATTGGTTATCGTTAAAGCTAAATCTGTTGAAGTGGTTCCCTCAGGTAAAGCACCACTTAAACGAAAGCCAATAACTTTTGGAGTTACAAAATAAAGTGGCTGATCGAGCATAGCGGCCTCAGCTTCAATTCCTCCGACGCCCCAAGCCACAATACCAAGTCCATTAATCATCGTTGTATGTGAGTCAGTTCCGACAAGTGAATCTGGAAATAGTACATTTTTTCCATTTATTTGCTGCTTAACAGCCACAGAAGAAAGAAATTCCATGTTAATTTGATGCATAATTCCTGTAGAAGGAGGGATGATATTCAAATTTTTAAATGCTTTTTGTGCCCATCTAAAAAAACGAAAACGCTCATAGTTTCGTTCGAATTCGGTTTTTTCATTGGCTTCTAGTGCAAGAGGAGTGCCAAAGTAATCTACGGTAACAGAATGGTCAACAACTAGATCCACAGGTATAGCGGGATTTACTATAGAAGGTTTTCCACCAAGGCGAGCAACTGATTCACGCATCGCAGCTAAATCAACTAATGCTGGTAAGCCAGTCGTATCATGAAGGAGAATTCGAGCAGGTTTAAACGGCACTTCTTGATGAGAATGAACCTTACCATTCCATGTTGCAAGTGTTTTGATATGCTCATCGGTTATAGAAATCCCGTCGTAGTTTCGGAGAGCAGACTCTAATAGAACCTTTATCGAAAATGGAAGTCTTGAAACGTGACCGCCCCCCATTTTTTCTAGAGTTTTTAGACTATAGTATTCATAATTATGCCCGTCTATTTTTAATGTGGAACGTGATTGAGAGGCATATTTTGTTGGATGTGACATGAGCTTTCAACTCCTAAATTGGTTGTTAGGAGTAGTATAAGCTTCAAAAAACATTGTGAAAAATACGAATTCAGCATGAGTTATTATAACTTATTATTATATCGAAATTTCTTTGATGAATTCGACGAATGCTTTTACAACGTTTTGTTCCATGGAACTTTCATGGTAGAACATCCATGTAGGGCGAAGTATGGGAGTGCCGTCTTTATCTTTTAATGGAATTTGATAAATGTCCGGTTTATCTTGGAAAAACAAATGTGGCATAATCGAATACCCAATACCTCTGGTAACCATCTCTTTACACGTATCACCACGATCTACTTTCATAATAACCTGGGGAGGTTTAGGATAATTATTGTTCCACCAGTTATCTACTAATGACTTAAATAAGTGATCCGTTCCAAAGTCAACCCTTGGAAGGTCAGGAAGCTGCTCTAAAGTAATTTTTGACTTGCTTGCTATGACTACATTTTCATTGAAAAGTAAGAGCTTTTGGTCTGGCCAACTATAATCTCCACGTACTAACCCAATATGTAAATGGTTACTGTATGTTAAGTTGAAAATTTCTTTACTTACCCCAGTCTCTACCTGAAAGGACACTTTAGGATATTTTTCTGTAAATTGTTGAATGATCTCAGGAAGTATATATTTACCGAAGAAATTGGTAACACCAATCCTTAAGGTTCCGACAATATCATCATTCATATTTGATACATCTTCTTTTATTTCTCTATATAAAGTTAGCATTTGCGAAGCACGATGAGCTAAATATTCGCCTTGAGAAGTAAACTGAACACCGCGAATTCCTCGATCCACGATTTTGACCCCAAATTGTTCTTCGATTTGCATCAATCTCTTTGTTAAGGCAGGCTGGGAAACAAATAATATTTCAGCAGATTTTGTAATGTTTTTTTGCTCGAAAAGAACATCTAATATTTTCCAGTCGCGTTCATCCATTTTTGTTCCTCCTGTTCTTTTAAGCATAGGTTAAGCAAATATTTTTATTATTCTATTACTTTACCATAATTTTCTGTTAGCTTGTAGTTTTCACAATAGCAAAGTTGTGTGTCTATTAAAAAATCTCATCAGTTTAGCCATAAACTAAATCTATGGCTCTATATACAAGATTCATATTTTATATCAGTTCAATTATGTAATACATTTTTTATAAGAACTATTTTGCTTGGAGGAAAGTGAAATGGAAATAGGTCAACAATTAATAGACGTAGGAAGATACATGTTATCCAACCAACTTGCATGGGGGACTTCAGGGAATATTAGTGTAAGGCTCGATTCTGATCAGATGTTAATTACAGCTTCTGGAACTTTTATGGGGGATTTATCTCAGGAGGATTTTGTGAAGTATAACTTTCACACAGGTCATTATGTCGGCGCTCGTAAAGCCTCCAAAGAAACGGTGATGCATTCTGGCATTTATCAAAGGAGAACCGATGTCGGGGCAATCTTACATTCCTCCCCTTTTTATACTACATTGATGGCTAGCAGCAACGAACCTATCCTCTCTAACTTGTTTATCGAAACTATGTATTATCTTGAGAATGTTGCCTATGTAGATTATTTTCATCCTGGTTCGAAGGAATTGGGAGAGGCAGTAGCAGAGCAATCTTCTAAAGCAAATATAGTTATAATGCGTAATCATGGGGTCACGGTGTTTGATGATACCGTGAATGAAGCTTTAATGAGACTAGAAACTTTAGAAATGGCATGCCGTATGATTATTACAGCTAAATCAGCAGGGATTCATTTTAATAGAATTCCAACTCATGTAGTGAGTAGTTTCTTGGAAGAATCCCGTTATAAGACTAGATAGAAACTAAATTAATCGCCCAAAGTAGCTAGGAAGAAGGTGGAAGGATGAAGCTAGCTTACGTTTATGGAACAAGTGAAACCGTTGCACCTGTATTAGGTGCTAGAGGAGATGCTCATACTATTTTTCCTAGGCTAAAAGACAGTGGGTATGTAGCTATTGAGCCATTTGTAAGAGACCCAAAGCTGATTGATATTGTAGCTTTTGAGAAAAATTTGAACCGGTATGGATTGGAAGTTGCAGCTGTAGGTACTGGCCCCGTTGTAAGTGACGACAAGTTAACCTTTACTGATCATAAAAATGACAGTCGTGCTGAAGCAGTAAAGAGAGTAAAGGACATTGTTGATTTTGCCTCTAGGTTTGGTGCCCCTATCAATATTGGGAAATTAAGAGGGGAAATTGATGTCAATCAACCAGAGCAATCATGGAAATGGATGAAAGAAGGTTTTATTGAAGTTTGTGAATATGCTGAAAAGCGTGGAATTAATATTATGTTAGAGCCGCAGAACAAAAAAAATATTAATAATATTCATTCCACTGTAGAGGCTCTTGACTTCATAGAAGAAATGAATATTTCAAATTTCTACTTAATGTTGGATATCTATCATATGTCCTTTGAGAATAGAAACATCTCATCAACCTTTGCAAAGGCTAAAAATAAGTTATTGCATCTTCATTTTGCTGATCGAAATCGTGTCGTACCTGGAAAAGGAGATTTTGATTTTGGTTGTGTGATCCAATCATTGGGAGATATTCAGTATGAAAACTATATTTCTTTGGAAGTTACTTATGAAAAGGATTGGTATGAAGAAGCAAAAAGTGCTGCTTCATTCTTATCTCTACTTAAATAGCAATTATTAAAGCTAACATTTTTAGGAAAAGTCATAGTAGTTTTGCAAATTTAGATTAATAGATTCATTTAGAGAGGATGAAATAATAATGGCAAGCTATAAAATTGGTGTACTTTACGGAGATGGAATTGGTCCTGAAATAACAAAAGCAACAGTGGATGTGCTAAGTGCGGCCTCTAGATTAGTAGGAACAACGCATTTTGAATATGTAGAGCTCCCGATGGGGTGGAATGGAATTGAACAATATAATGATCCAATGCCCCAGTTTACGAAGGATGCACTAAAAGAAACACACGGATGGATAATGGGACCCCATGACTCCGCAGCCTATCCTGCTGAACATAAAATTAATAGAAACCCAAGTGGTGAGCTGAGAATTTCCTTTGATTTATATGCTAACGTTCGGCCCGCTAAAACGATGGAAGGAATTCGAAGTGTTGTAGGTGAAGCAGATTTAGTCATTTATCGAGAAAATACAGAAGGTTATTATAGTGACCGAAATATGTTTGTTGGTACTGGCGAGTGGATGGTGACTCCAGATATCGTGATTTCATCAGGAGTTTTTACGAGAAAAGCGATAGAGAGAATTGCTCATGCAGCCTTCAAAATGGCAGGGCAACGTCGAAAAAAAGTGACTATTGTTCATAAAGCCAATGTCATTAAGCTTGGTAGTGGGTTGTTCTTAAATGTATGTCGTGAAGTGGGGCAACAATATCCGGAAGTGGAAATAGATGATTATCATATCGATGCGATGGCAGCCCATCTTGTTAGACGTGCCAAAGACTTTGATGTCATTGTTACAGAAAATATGTTCGGCGATATATTATCAGATTTAGCAGGCGAATTAGTCGGCAGCCTAGGCTTGGCACCATCCATCAATAGCAATGATCAACAAGCGATGGCACAGGCGGCACATGGTTCGGCACCTGATATTGCTGGAAAAAACATTGCCAACCCTACTGGCATCATGCTTTCTACAGTCATGTTCCTAGACTGGCTTAGTGTTCAACACAATGATTCAAATGTTGCCGAAATCGCTAGAATTATCGAAAATGGATTGTTAACTGCCGTTTCAGATGGTGTAAAAACGAGGGACCTTGGTGGCAGTGCGTCTACAACAGAATTTACGCAAGCTATTATCGAAAGACTTGGAGTTTAGATTTTGTTTTCAAGGAGTGAATAAAGATGCTTGGTGTGGTTGCAGACGATACAACCGGTTCAAATGATATCGGCTTAATGTACAGCAAAAATCGATACACAGCGAAGGTTGTCGTTTTTGATGAGAAAATGGAAAACGATTCAGATGCTGATGTGCTGATCATTGATACAGACAGTCGCTTAGACTCTCCAGAAGAAAGTTATCAGAAGGTATTTGAAGCTACTAAAGTATTGCAGAAAATGGGATGTACGTTATTTTTCAACAAAACCTGTTCAGTCTTTCGCGGTAATATTGGTAAAGAATTTGATGCGATGTTAGATGCGTTAAATGAGGACTTTGCCGTCATAAGTTTAGCTTTTCCTAAAAATGGTCGGAAGACAATCAATGGTATTCATACCGTACATGGCAAGCTCTTAGAGGAATCAGAATTTGCTAACGATCCAGTTCATCCAATGCACCAATCAAACCTAGTGGAAATTTTACAGCAACAAACTTCCCGTAAAGTAACAATGGTCCCTATGGAATTCGTAAGGAGGGGACCAGTAGAGTTACGAAAAGAAATTGAAAAACAACGCCACCATTATCACTATTGTATCTTAGACTCGGAGAACCAATCAGATTTAGCGATAGTGGCAGAGGCTATTTATGATATGCCTGTTCTAGGGGGTAGCTCGGCTATTGCTGAGGAATTACCTAAATTTATGAAAATGGAGCTTGTGGAAACTCCGGTTAAGGATTTAATCATAAATGATCCGAACGGTGTATTAATAGTGTCAGGCAGTCTCACTCCACAAACACGTTCTCAAACCGCACACTTAATCGAAATAGGAACGGCTGCAATCATTTTGGATTCACGGAAGGTTTTTCAACAAAAGGACAGAGATTTTGAAATTGAACGAATAACAAGATTAGCCCAAGAAATCATTGCATCGGGAAATGACGTATTAATGATGGCTGATAATCGGGAGGAAATGGTAGCTGAAACAAAAAAATTGGGTAAACAGCATCTTCATGATGAGTTGACCACAAGTAAAATGATTTCATCAGCCTTAGCTGATGCTACCCAATTGATTATCCAACGTACCGGTTTAAAGAGGTTAGTGGTAGCGGGGGGAGATACGTCAGGAACTGTTTGTCGCCGTTTAGGAATTAAAGGTAACTATATTTTGGAAGAAATCGAAACAGGCTTACCATCGGGATTAACATTAGATCAATCCATGCTCATTGTTTTAAAATCTGGCAGTTTCGGTAAGCCGGATTTTCTAGAAACAGCGGTTAAACATTTAAAACAATTATTCAACTAATAATTTAGATTGAGGTGTCGACATGCCAACAATCGGGCTCATTCATGCCACACTTAATTCAGTGCAGCCTATCCTTGAAGCCTTTAAACAGAATGCACCTGATGTGAAACTTTTGAATTTTATGGATGAAGGGTTAATTGATGAATTGAATCAAACCAATATCGTGACGGATAGTATGGTAGAACAATTAGTTTCATTAATGAAACGGGCAGAAAGTAGAAGGGTAGACGGAATTCTGTTAACTTGTTCATCTTTCTCACCCTACGTAGAAGCGGTGAAAGATACGTTTTCTGTACCCGTTTTAAGCGCTGATATTGCTATGTTGGAACATGCAATAGATTTATCAGATCGTATTGGTGTCATTGCCACTGTTAGTGCTGCAGGACCAACAACTACTAAACTGCTTGAAGAAATAAGTGAAAAAAATAATAAAGAAATTGATATTCAGACCCATGTCCTTACAGATGCCTTCACTGCCCTTCAACACGGGGATACAGAAAAACATAACCGTTTAATTCGTGATAAAATTATTGAACTTTCTAAAACATCTGATGTAGTAGTTTTGGCACAAATGTCTATGTGTCGAGCTTTACATGGCTGGGATGAATCCTCAAAACCAGTTCTGACTAGTCCGGAAATTAGTATTAAAAAGATTTTAAGTGAAATCAAAGGTATCCAAAAATCAAACTAATAGGCAAATAGTTTAGATCAATAGAAATAGTCTAGTGATCTATTTCTATTTTAGGGGTCTGCGTTGAGGAAGCTTAATGACAGAAGGGAAAGAAAAGTGAGGAAGCTGTCACGAATAGAAGCTAATAGTTACCATCAAAAATCAATGAAGCAGTAACATACACCTATCATTCTAATATTTTATCCTTGGCTATAGCTTTTATGGATTTTATACCTTTTTGGGACCGTGCTACTATTAAGAAAAAGGTGAGCTGGAGGTGCAGATATGTCAGAAATAATTTTATCAGAAAAAGAATTAACCCTGGTAGCTGAACGTTTATTCCTAGCTGGAGGTTTGAGGGAGCAGGATGCAAAAACGATTGCAAAGGATCTTGTTGCAGCCAATCTTCGAGGCTTGGATTCACACGGTGTGTCCCGTATCCCTATGTACCTTGAACGTATTCGAAGAGGTGTAGTAAAAGCACAGCCAGATATTACAGTAACTAAAATCACTTCAGCGGTTGCTTCGGTCGATGGTGATGATGGTATGGGATTTTTAGCTGCGCATCGGGCAATGGATGAAGCGATTAAGCTTGCAGCTGATAGTGGAATTGGTTTAGTAGGCGTAAAGAGGAGCACCCACTATGGAATGGCTTCACTTTATGTACAACAAGCTCTGGAAGCAGGATACATCGCTTTGGCGTATACAAACTCTTCACCAGCACTTCCTGTATGGGGCGGTCGCACAGCCTTTCTTGGTGCAAGTCCGTTTGCGGCTGCCGTTCCTGGTGGTCAAGAAGAGACGCCTTTTGTATTAGATATGGCGATGACGGTTATTGCTAGAGGGAAAATTCGATTGGCAGCTACCCATGGGGAAGAAATACCTCTTGGCCTAGCATTAGATAAAGATGGTGCTCCTACAACTGATGCATCCGAAGCATTTGAAGGGGTCTGCTTACCATTTGGAGGAGCAAAAGGTGCAGCACTTGCTATGTTAATGGATTTACTAGCTGGCGTCCTTACGGGGGCAAATTATGGTGGTGATGTGAAGAGCTTATATTTTGATCATTCTGAGCCTCAAAATGTTGGCCACTTATTCATTGCCATCAAGCCAGATCTCTTTATGTCGAAGGAAGAATTTGAAAATCGAATGGATACCTTTGTTTCTCGGGTAAAATCGCTACCAAGAGCTCAAGGATTTGACGAAATTTTAATACCTGGGGAACCTGAAGGACGTAGGACTAGAGAAAGGCTTGATTTTGGTATTCCTTTAACGGAAGAAGTTAGAAACAGTCTCTTGAAAGAAGCAGAACATCTAGGTATAGTTATTTCAGATGTTTTGTAATAGGGGATGATCGTTTTTGACACTAAGAGTAGTATTAATTATTGTGTTTTTCTTTCAAATTATGACCAATTTAACGAGACCATTACTTCCACTCTATGCAACTGGTTTAGGTGTAGGGACATTGGAGGTTGGAATTTTAACAGCGGTCTATGCTTTTTTTCCATTGTTATTTGCGATACATGCTGGCAAAATAACCGATCGAATAGGAGATCGACTGCCTATTTTATTCGGAATGATTTTTGCCAGTGTAGGTTTTTTGATTCCGTTTCTTTTTCAATCGATTTTAAGTCTCTATGTGTCACAAATCATAGTGGGTTTATCTCATATTTTTATCATTATTTCCCTTCAAAATGTGTTAGGGAATGCCTCAACTGCTGAAAATCGCGATCACTATTTTGGAATTTTTAGTATGGTTGTGGCAATCTCACAATTTATTGGTCCGTTACTAGGTGGATATTTGGCTGAATATACCTCTTATCAAACTGCTTTCCTTGTTTCGGCCATTTTCGGGATTGTGCCCATCGTTACGGCTTTCTGGGTCCCTGTGATTATAAGTAAAAAGAAGGTAGAGCCTGCGACAGAATCGGGAAGTGCCTTACAATTATTGAAAATACCGCTGCTTCGAAAAGCACTAGCTGGAAGTGCGTTAGTCTTGTATTCAAGAGATATTTTTGTCGCTTATTTTCCATTATATGCAGCTTCCTTACATATTTCTGATTCCAATATTGGCTGGATTATTGCCCTGCAAGGTTTAGCGATGGTACCTGTAAGATTTTTCTTAGCAAAATTATCATCGAGTATGGGACGTGAAAGATTACTATTTACGTCAATTCTTATAGCTGGTGTATCATTCTTTTTCATTCCGTTTACATCTAATATTCCTTTATTAATGTTTTTAGCTGTACTAATGGGTGCCGGGTTAGGATGTGGTCAACCATTATCAATGACCACAATTTATAATGCTTCGCCTAAGTCCAAAACAGGGGAAGTTCTAGGGTTAAGATTAGCTACCAATCGAATTTCTCAATTAACCGCACCTATTTTATTTGGGATCATTGGAAGCGGGGCGGGATTGCTTTCTGTTTTTTTAGTAAGTGGATTCTTTCTAGTTGGGGGCGCATTTTATACCCACTCGAAAGAAGAATCAAAATTAGTTAATATTTAATAGAAATAAGGATTGGGGAAATCCCAATCCTATTTATGTTGAGAAAGATAAAAGGAACCTAAATGATCCAATAGCCATGTACCTATTCACTTCAGAACATTTATTATAAACTAGATATAAATGGTAGTTTAATAAGCTTGGAGGACATGATTGATGGATTCTCGTGATTGGACTATTTTAAAGGTTTTATTTGAACAAAAAAACATAACTAAAACAGCGGAATTATTATACATATCTCAACCAGCACTGACAAAACGTCTTCAGCAAATAGAAAGCAATTTTGGTGTTCAAATCGTCTTGCGAGGAAGAAGAGGTGTTCATTTTACACCTCAAGGGGAATATCTAGTTAAATGTGCCGATGAAATGCTAGTTAAACTTCGGGAGATAAACGACAATCTTTCTAATATGGATGATAAAGTGGTCGGCACGTTACGAATCGGTGCCTCGTATTTAATTACTAGAACAAAACTGCCTAGGGTCTTAAAATTTTTTAAAGATATTTATCCTAATGTAGAATTTCAAGTAACTACCGGTTGGAGTGAACAAGTTTACCAATCACTCCTAAATCAAGATGTCCATGTTAGCATTCTTAGGGGTGATTATGAGTGGCAGGATGGAAAGAAAAACTTGTTACAAGAACCATTACTACTTGCTAGCAATAAAGAAATTAAACTGGAGGATTTACCCAAACTTCCTAGGATTGATTATAATAGTGACCCTAAATTAAAGGAAATGATTGATTCTTGGTGGAGGGATCGTTTTTCAGTGTCCCCTAAAGTTAGCATGGCTGTTGATAAATCGGACACCTGTAAAGAGATGGTTTTAAATGGACTTGGTTATGCCATTATACCTGGTTATGTACTAGCTGATGATTCACGTCATTTATTTACAATGAAACTTTCAGATAAAAAGGGCAAGCAAATTGTACGGGATACTTGGATGTATTACCATGAGGAATCCTTAAATTTGAAATTAGTGAGTGCTTTTGTAGATTTTGTTCATAACCTCGATTTTGAGAAGGTTTAATACATAATTTAAATGAAGTAGTGTTAGTTTAAACTCGAATAAATAAATTTGCATAGTTAGTTGTTTATGACCGGAGGAATTTTTTAAAAATGGCTGAAGAACTTAGAAATATATATAATTCAACCTTTATTGAATCCTTAATTTCAGAAATTAAAACCGAATATAAAAGCTTTGACTCTGAAAAGTGCTATCACCTTATTTTCCAACAGGATTGGGATCAACTAGCTCTTAAAGAAAGAATGCGTCGAATAACCATCTCTTTAAAATCAACATTACCAAAAGAATATAAACCTGCACTTGAAATTTTATATAAAATCGCCCCCAAATTCACAGGTCTACGGGGGATAATCTTTCCAGATTATGTTGAGCTTTATGGCTTGGAAGAATGGGACGAGTCCATGAAAGCATTAGCATTTTTCACTCCGTTTTCGACATCTGAATTTGCTGTTCGCCCCTTTCTAATAAAAGATTTGGAACGGATGCTTGATCAAATGCTCAAGTGGTCCTTACATCCAGATGAACATATTAGGCGTTTAGCTAGTGAAGGGAGTAGGCCGCGGCTTCCATGGGGCAAGTCTGTCCCATCTATTAAAGCAAATCCCGAACAAACATTACCAATTCTTTATAACTTAAAGGAGGACAATTCCCTTTATGTGCGAAAAAGTGTTGCGAATCATCTAAATGACATTTCCTACACTCATCCAGATCTAGTTTTAGATAAAGCAAACGAATGGTATGGAAACCAGGAACATACGGATTGGATTATCAAACATGCATGCCGATCGTTATTAAAAAAGGGAAATCAACGAGCTCTTCTTTTATTCGGATATAAAGACGACCAATCTATTGAAATGAGTGATTTCCAACTAGATAAGGATTCCATTTCAATTGGTGATAGTATTCATTTTTCTTTTAGCCTAACATCGAAAACCGAGATACCTGTTCGAGTAGAATACGCCATAGATTATGTAAAATCGAAGGGGCAAAGAACAAGAAAAGTTTTCATGATAAGTACGATAAAAATGAACTCAAATGAAACGAAAAACTTTTCAAAAACGCAATCCTTTAAAGAATTAACGACACGAAAACACTATAAAGGTACCCATACCCTATCCATTATCATTAACGGGACTATCAAAGCTTCAGTAGACTTTAATATTGTGTGATTTATTAATGATATTGCTGAATAAAAATAGAAAGATGAAGCAGTAAAAGGAGGGGGAGTAAAGCATGACAAATAAAATAAACGTCGATCCAACCATTGACATCAATAGTGATGAAATGGTTACCGTCATCATTCAATTTAGAACGAAACCAGCACAAGAAGCAGTAGCAATTGCAAATAAGGCTGGAATTCCGTTAACTTTAGAAAATGCTAACTGGGCAGTTAAACATAGTCATGAGCGCTTTCAGGAGGAGGTTAAACGGTATTTAGATTCTAAACGAATTCCTTACACCATCAACTATGTGTATCAATCTGCTTTAAACGGAGTATCTATGACACTCCCGGCAAAAGACATACAATTATTATTACAGTTTAAAGAAATTAAATCGATTCATGCCAATAAACAATATCATATCGATCCACCCAATCCCAACCAATACTTATGAATGAATGTTAATTTAGATAAATTAAAAATGTTGTCGAAATATTAAGAATTTTTTATATTCCATTTCTCTTAATTAGAGTGTAATATTTATAAATACAGTTCGAAAAGGAGAAATGGAAAATGTACGAATACACAATCTCCGTCATGTTTAATGGGAAGAAGTATCAAACCAATGTAATTGCAGATAAAGATTCAACCGAACAAGAAATTTATCAATTAGCATTAAAGCAAGTTCAAATGCAGTGGGGATTGGAAAAGGAGCATTCCTAATGGGGTAAAAGCCATTTGAAATGCTCCTTTTCTTCGTTTACTCTAAAAGTAACTGGAGCAATTGCTAGGATAAGATGGAAAGGGATAACAAAAACCATGAATTCTTTTACAGAAAGAGCTATTGAAGTAATAAAAAACATTCCTGAAGGCAAAGTGATGACGTATGGTCAAATTGCAAAACTATCTGGTAGCCCTAGAGCTGCACGACAAGTTGTGAGAATACTTCATTCTATGAGTAAAAAACATCGCCTTCCATGGCATAGAGTCATTAATTCTAAAGGGGAAATTGGCTTACAGGATCATGAATCCTTACAAGAACAAATATTTTCGCTTCAATGTGAAGGTGTTGAAATCGAAAACAACCGTAGGATTGACCTGGAAAAATATCAATATATTCCTGCAAATGGGTGAGTTGAACCGATTACCACTTATTTCCTATCCTTTTGTCGAATATTATTCTCCTATTCAAACAAACCTAATTACAACTTAGGAAAAAAAAAAGGGGACAAAAAAATGAAGCTAACTCCAAAGCAAACAGTGGAATTGCATGGATTTAATAACCTTACAAAGTCCTTAAGCTTTAATATGTATGATATTTGTTATACGAAAACAAAAGAGGAGCGCCAAGCGTATATTGATTACATTGACGAACAATACAATGCTGAGAGATTAACAAAAATCCTATCCTCGGTGACGGATATCATTGGGGCACACATTTTAAATATTGCAAAACAGGATTATGTTCCACAAGGCTCTAGTGTCACGATATTGGTTTCGGAAGGGCCAGTAGAAGAAGCACCTGCCTCCCATTTTGAAGAATCTCCCGGACCAGTACCGATATCAAAAGCAGCGGCTGTGGTAGGGACTCTAGATAAAAGTCATATCACTGTTCATACGTATCCTGAATACCATCCAGATGATGGGATAAGTACGTTCCGTGCAGATATTGATGTGTCAACTTGTGGAGAGATTTCACCATTAAAAGCGTTAAATTATTTAATCCATTCCTTTGAGACAGATGTAATGGTAATAGATTATCGGGTTCGTGGATTTACAAGAGATGTAATCGGCCATAAATTATTTATTGATCATGAAATCAGTTCCATTCAAAATTATATTCCCGATGAAGTTCAAGAGCTTTATGACATGATAGATGTAAACGTCTATCAAGAAAACATATTTCACACCAAATGTAAGCTAAAGCGATTTGACCTTGATAATTATTTATTCGGTTTTTCAAAGGAAAGACTAACACAGGAAGAACAAATTGAAATAACGAAGAGTTTAAAATTAGAAATGGACGAAATTTTTTATGGGAAAAATATAGTCCCAGCAACAGAGTTCTAAATGACAGGTGCCCGAGGCGCCTGTCGTTTTTTCGTTCGGAAAATTTGTAATGCCATAATTTTTTTTGGAGATGATAAAGATAGAGTTTAGAAACGAAGTTACTATATCAGTTGCCCATTGCCAGCTGAAGAGGTTTTTAGCTTGAACAAAATACTGCAAACTATTTATTTCCCTTTCCTATTTTTATAACGTATAATACAGGATAACAATTAAATATTTCCTTCGGGGTCGGGTGAAATTCCCAACCGGCGGTGATGAAGCTCGTGCTTCTTAGTCCGTGACCCGTGAATAATAGCAAATATTATTCACGGTGGATCTGGTGGAATTCCAGGGCCGACAGTAAAGTCTGGATGGGAGAAGGAATGAATAAGGGTTTAGTTTTGAAAAATAGAAAACTAAAGCCTTAATTTCATATTGTCTTTTTTAGGACCTTCGAAGTTGATTTATTTCTTTGGGGTCTTTTTTGTTTTTTTGAAAATCCTTTAAAGGAGATTTTAATTAATGTTTACAGGAATCATTGAGGAGATAGGGTCGATTTCGAATATTAAACAAACTGGTGAATCGATAATAATGACAATTGATGCAAAGAAAATCTTAAAGGATGTTCAATTAGGTGACAGTATTGCGGTCAATGGAGTTTGTTTAACGGTTACTTCTTTTTCAGAAAAACAATTCACTGTAGATGTAATGCCAGAGACGGTTAAAGCCACTAGTTTGAGAGCGCTAAAACGAGGATCAAAAGTAAACCTTGAAAGAGCAATGGCAGCAGGAGGACGATTTGGTGGACATTTTGTAAGTGGCCATGCGGATGGATTAGGGGTAATTAAGAGTAAAAAACCTGTTGATAACGCGGTGTATTATGAAATTGAAGTTTCTAATGATATTCTTCAATTCATTATTTATAAAGGTTCTATCACCGTAGATGGTACTAGTTTGACTGTCTTTGGGCTCTCAGAAAATAGCTTTACCATTTCGTTAATTCCACACACTACAAGTGAAACCATTATCGGTCTTAAAGGAACTGGTGATATCGTGAATATAGAATGTGACATGCTTGGAAAGTACATAGACCATTTTTTATCAAAACGGTTCAACGGTTCACCAAATAGAAAGACCACTATTACTTCCCAGTTTTTAGAAGAAAATGGATTCAAATAAGGAGAGATAAAAATGTTTGATCCGATAGAAGAAGCGATTTACGAATTGATTCAAGGTAGGGTTGTTATTGTTTGTGATGACGAAGATCGGGAAAATGAAGGGGATTTTATTGCTCTTGCTGAAAAAGCAAAGCCAGAGGTTATTAACTTTATGGCTACCCATGGGAGAGGATTAATATGTGTTCCGATTGAAGAAGATCTTGCACAAAAGCTTGAGTTAAATCAAATGGTTTCACATAACACAGATCCCCATGGAACAGCTTTTACAGTTAGTATTGACCACAAGTCCTCAACAACTGGAATCTCTGCATTTGAAAGATCAGAAACGATTTTAAATATGCTAGATCCATCGGCACGAGGTTCTGATTTTAAAAGACCTGGTCATGTGTTCCCGTTAATTGCAAAAAAAGGTGGAGTGTTAAGAAGAGCGGGTCACACGGAAGCAGCTGTCGATCTGGCTAGGATGTGTGGAGCTAAACCTGCGGGAGTTATTTGTGAAATCATGAATGAAGATGGCACGATGGCTCGCGTACCTGAACTACGAAAAATAGCTGATGCCCATGAACTAAAAATGATTACGATAAAGGATTTAATAGAATATCGAAATCGAAAAGACAAATTGGTTAACCGAGAAATTGAAATCTCATTAGCTACTGAATACGGAGAATTCCAAGCGATTGGATACTCAAATGTAGTTGATAACAAAGAGCATATCGCATTAATAAAAGGTGATATCACGACTGATGAACCAGTTTTAGTTAGAGTTCACTCAGAATGCGTAACAGGAGATGTTTTTAGGTCTTTCCGATGTGAGTGTGGGCCACAGTTACAATCTGCCTTAAGTCAGATTGAGACTGAAGGGCGAGGTGTGTTTTTATACATACGTCAAGAAGGTAAAGCAAACGGCCTAATTCAAAAAATGAAGGCTTATAAGCTTCAGGAAGAAACTCAAAATTCAGCTAATGAAAAACTAGGTATTGGCGAGACTATACGAGATTATGGGATCGGTGCCCAAATATTAAAGGACCTAGGTATCAACAAAATGAAGCTACTTACCAATAATCCTCGGAAAATTAATGGGCTTAAAGGCTATGATCTTGAGGTTGTGGAAACAGTTCCAATTCAAATGGACAAGACACTTAACACTATTTAAAAACAAAATAAATTATTATCTGGAGGAAACGTAAATGGGTAAAATTTTTGAAGGTCATTTAGTAGGTACGGGATTAAGAGTCGGTATTGTTGTAGGGCGTTTTAATGAATTCATTACAAGTAAATTATTAAGCGGGGCAGAGGATGCACTAAAAAGACATGGGGTAAGTGAAGAAAATGTAGATATTGCATGGGTCCCTGGAGCATTCGAGATTCCAATGTTTGCGCAAAAAATGGCCAAAAGTAACAATTATGATGCGGTCATTACGTTAGGAACCGTTATTAGAGGCTCCACTCCTCATTTTGATTTTGTATGTAACGAAACGGCAAAAGGGGTTGCTTCAACTGCTTTAAATACAGGAGTACCCGTTATCTTTGGCGTACTGACGACCGATTCGATTGAGCAAGCAATCGAAAGAGCAGGCACAAAGGCAGGTAATAAAGGCTGGGAAGCGGCTGTTTCTGCGATTGAAATGGCGAACTTATATAGAACACTTCAATAACTGCACACGAAAAAAAAGGATGTTCCATATGATGATTTAACGGGTTCTCTTTTGGAGTGCAAAACCACTAATAACCAGTACAAATAGCGAAGTAAAAAGCATGGTGATTAGCAATTTAATCATCATGCTTTTTAGCTTCTGGATGTGATTCATTACACTATCAGTTAAACAGGTGGGACCAGATAGAAATTCTTTCTGAAAAATAGAGGGAGGATTTCCGCTTATTTAACAAAAAGCATTGAAAATGGCTTGAATAGAGGAAGAATTTCCGCCTATTGACTCCAAAAACATGTGAATGAGGGATTTTTCTTGGCATAAGCGGAAAAGCTTCCCTTATTTTGCTCAAAACGAGCTCTATTCTGAAATTAAGCGGAAAAGCTCCCCTTATTTTTCTTTTGCTGGTTACATAATAAAATAAAGGGCAAAGCCTCTTTCTCCTGGGTGCAACTATCATATATTCTTACGTTCTGCACTCCAAAAGAGAAGCCTTTGTATTATGATGGGACATCTTTTCTTTGACTAAAATGATTAAAATTGGAGTATTTGAAATTTTATGATTATAATTTAAGAAAGGGAGATATGGTACAAATAAATAGAACTAGAAGGGGGAATATCATATGAAAAAAGGTTTCATTGGCTTATCTACTATATTTTTGATTCTACTTAGTGGATGTTCCTTGTTAAATGATGCAAAAAATACAATAACCTATATTAATGATGCCACTGACTTCTTAGGCAAAGCAACCACTTTTGCTAATGAAGCACCGAAGCTTGCTCAGCAGGCTATAACTGATCAACAAGCAGCAGAAGAATTACAAACTATTCTTCAAACCATGAAGCAAGATATAGATACTTTTAATGAACTTCAAGCTCCAGATGTAGCTGCGGATTTACATCAACAGCTGGTTAATCAAAATAACGTCATTGCAAAAGGAATTGACACGTATTTAAATAGTTTTAAGGATGGTAAATTAGATCCAGCTGTCCTAGAAAATACAGAAATCTTTCAAACAGTTCAAGAATTATCAAACATCATTGACCAGATTAAACAGTTGGGTCAATAATAAAAAATAGGGCAAGTGCAAAATTTTGCATCTGTCCTATTTTTTATAGCTCCCCATTATTAAATTGTAAGTAATAATAGTTTAAGAGAATAGCTTACAATTTTGATGCAAATAGAGTGGGATTTTGTAATTTATTTCCCCTCAAAAAACTCACGAAATTCTTTTGTGTCTGCTTGGCTTTTATTTGTAAAATATGGGTTATCAACAGTTGAATCTTTAGGGTCTAAATTTGTTTTTATGACAAGCGTAGGTCCGTTAGGTTGTTCTGCAATAATACGGTCATCAAGACTATCGAAATCTGGCATCTGATTTTGCTTTTTCTTGTCCAATTTTTACACCTCCTTCTAATAGAATGTCGTTAAATCTAAAATGTTATGTGATTTGATAATTACTATATTAAAGTAATAATTTCCTTTGACACAGTTCCACTACAATTGTATGATTATAAGCGTTCAATAATAATATTCTCTCTTCAGCTCCAATGAGGTAGAGGTTTAAAGACACGATAGACATGTGTTTTTTTTTATGCCAAAAAAATTGATATTTAAAGATATATAAGTTCTAAAAGGAAATGAGGAATGACCAAATGAATCAAAACGGCAAACTTGGATTCTGGGTCTTAACATCTTTAGTAGTGGGAAATATGGTTGGTTCAGGTATTTTTATGCTACCACGTTCATTATCCGAAGCAGCTAGTCCTGCAGGTGTTTTAGGAGCGTGGCTGTTTACAGGCTTGGGTGTACTTATGCTGGCCCTAGTATTCGGAAACTTAGCTATTCGTAAACCTCATCTCTCAGGTGGTCCACAAATTTATGCTAAAGAACTATTTAAAAAGGGTTCGAAAGCATCGAATCTTTCAGGGTTTATGTCTTCTTGGGGATATTGGGTTGGAACATTCGCAGGAAACGTTGCCATTATTACAACCTTTGCTGGATATTTATCCACTTTCTTCCCCATATTGACTAGCCAAGCCGAGCTTTTGAAAATTGGAACATTTTCGTTAAAGGTAGGAAATGCTTTAACATTTGTAGTTTGTACAATCTTGTTATGGGGTACTCACTTTATCATTTTACGTGGATTAGATTCTGCTGGTAAGTTGAACTTTTTAGCAACAGCAACGAAAGTAATTGGATTCTTCCTGTTTATTGTGGTCGGTATCTTTGCGTTTAGTAAAACGAACATTTTACCATTTGTAGCACCACGAGTTGACGAGGCAGGACAATCCTTCGGTTTATTTGGACAAATTAATCATGCAGCTGTCGCAACACTATGGGCCTTTTGTGGGGTCGAATCTGCGATGATCTTTGCTTCAAGGGCCAAGAAAACAATTGATGTAAAAAGAGCTACGATTGTTGGCGTATTGATTACTTTAGCTATTTATGTTGGAATTAGTGTGCTTGTGATGGGGATGTTAAGCCAAGATACACTTATTGCATCAGAAAAACCATTGATTGATGCAATTGAAACAGTATTAGGTCCTATCGGTGGTAAGTTTTTAGCTGCAGTTGGTTTAATTAGCTTAATTGGATCAACTATTGGTTGGGTTTTGTTAGCAGGAGAAATCCCTTATCAAGCAGCAAAACAAGGATTATTCCTTAAAGCTTTCGAAAAAACAAACAGTAAAGGCTTACCAATATTCGGACTAAATGTTAGTAACGGTTTAGCGCAACTATTTATTTTTTCAACGATTTCAAGTTCGATTTCAGCTGCGTTTGATTTTGTTATTTACATTGCTACCCTTTCATTTTTAGTACCATACTTTATTTCATCTGTATTTCAACTAAAACTTGTTTTAACAGGAGATACGTACTCTAAGATGATGAAGGATCGTTGGATAGATGGTATCGTTGCTACACTTGCAACGGCGTACTCGATTTGGGTCATTATTGCAGGTACTTCAGACTTAAAAACGTTTACCTTTGGAATGGTGTTATTAGGTAGTGGAATTGTCTTTTACAAGCATATTTTAGCGGAGCCAAAGGCGAAGCAGGCATCAAAAATAATAGCATAATACAAAAGAGGTTAACTCAAATGAATGGGTTAACCTCTTTTCTTAATTAAACAGATCTTCCTAGATATGCTTTTAACATCCAAACATGTTTCTCTAAGCTTGAATGAATCGCTAAAAGCATGTCACCTGTGATTTCATCATTTGCTTGTTCAGCAATCGACATACCTTCTTTTAGTTCGCCCACTAGCAACGAATAATCACTAGAAATCGATTGAACCATTTCTTCAGCTGATTCGTTCCCATTAGCTTCTTGAACGGAAGCCATCGCTAGACATTCTTTCATTGTCGCAACTGGTTGTCCACCAATTGCTAAAAGACGTTCGGCTAATTCATCAATATGTAAGCTAGCTTCATTGTAGAATTCCTCAAATTTTGTATGTAATGTAAAAAATTGATTTCCTTTTACATACCAATGATAGTTATGAAGCTTAATAAATAATACGGACCAGTTGGCAATTTGCTTATTTAGAATATTAAATAATTGATTGTCCATGAAAATTCCTCCATTCAAATTTTTCTACACATTTCATTTTCCCCAAATAAGAAAGCATTAAACCTTATTATTATCCTACAAGTGGAACATCTTTCCTCTCTAAAAACAAAAATGTCATAAAAGATTTAATAATATTAAAAAAATGATGAAATAGTGAGTCGTACTATTGGACAATTTCCGAAAGGTAGTATCCAATAGAGCCCGTTTATCGGACAGTTTGGTGGATTGCGGGAAGAGTATTGTCCAATAGAACCTGTCTATTGGATATTTTGACAGGTTTTCCTAAGAGTAATGTCCAATAGAACCTGTCTATTGGACATTTTTACAGGTTCCCCGAAGAGTATTGTCCAATAGAGCCCATCTATCGGACAGTTTGACAGGTTCCCCGAAGAGTATTGTTCAATAGAGCCAGTTTATCAGACAATTTGACATGGCACTTTGAGGAGTTACGACCAAAAAAGAAATTTTCTGATGATAAAAAATATATTGACACTTACCGAAAAACCATTTATTATTCCTATTATCAACTTATTAATATTTAAATAATTCAAAAACTCTTATTAAGAGATGGCAGAGGGACTGGCCCGATGATGCCCGGCAACCTACCGTTCAAACGGAAAGGTGCTAACTCCTGCAGGAGAAATTTTCCTGAGAGATAAGAGGTAGAGCACACCTTTTTTTAGGTATGTGAACCTCTTTCTCATGGAAAGAGGTTTTTTGTTTGTAAAAAAAAAGGTACTTAAGAGTTCCTTGAGGTAACCGTTTTATGTTCATGCTTTAATGCGTTAATTCGACAAATTAATTTTCAAGGGGAGATTATCATGTTTAAAAAGAGATTATCGATTTTAGTTTTAGTATTACTTTTAGTTTTATCAGCGTGTAGTTCTACCAGTAATTCAAGTAAAACTGAAGATGAAACGAATACAGATTCAAATACATTAGACGGAAAAAGAATTGCCCTTATCATGCAAATTAATTTAGGAACCTTCTCTGCTCAATATATTGCTGGTGTAGAGAACCAAGTTAAAAAGCTTGGTGGCAAGGTTACTGTTTTTACAGGTGATGGGGATTTAGCGAAAATGGCTTCCAATTTGGATGCAGCGATTAACCAGAAATTTGATGGAATCTTAATTGACCACGGGACACCTGAAGCATTAAAAAATGGTGTTGAACGAGCGATTGAAAAAGGAATTCCAGTTGTTGCATTTGATTCAACAATCGAAGTTCCTGGAGTTACTGTTCTTCAACAAGGCGACGAAAAGATGGCTGAAATAACGTTGGAAAAGCTGGCAGAAGATATTGGTGGCAAAGGGAACATCGTCAAAATTTGGGTAGCAGGATTTGCGCCAATGGAACGACGACAAATTTCATATAATGCATTTATAAACAAATACTCAGATATAAAAGAGATTGCAGCATTTGGAGCTGCATCTGCAAATACAGCTCTAGATACACAAGCTCAAATGGAAGCTATCTTAAAGCAGTATCCTAATAAAGGTGATATCACTGCCGTATGGGCTGCATGGGATGAATTTGCCAAAGGGGCTGTTAGGGCTATTCAACAAGCGGGTAGAGACGAAATTAAAGTTTATGGAATTGATTTAAGTGATGAAGACTTACAAATCATTCAAGATCCAAATAGTCCCTGGGTAGCTTCGGCAGCCGTTGACCCTAAAGACATTGGCAGAATTCAAGTTCGCTATTTATATCAGAAATTACATGGAGATGAAACTCCGGAAAATGTTGTCTTAGATCCAGTGTTTGTTACCCGTGATGCCTTACCAGAGGAACAAATTACAACCGATCAACTGCATGAATACATTGAAGGCTGGGGAAAAAGCGAACAAGGTTACACAGATTGGTTAAAAGAGCTTGAAGCAAACTAATAGTTTCACACCAAAAGGGGGGTAACACCCCTTTTGGTATAGAAAGGAGTGTCCCGGATGGCAACCAATGTTCTACAGATGAAAGGAATCCAGAAATCTTTTTCAAGTATACCTGCACTTGAAAATGTGGATTTTCAAGTTCGGGGCGGAGAAATACATGCCCTACTAGGTGCTAATGGAGCAGGAAAAAGCACATTAATGAAAATTCTTTCGGGGGCTTACCAGGCTGACCATGGCGGAATTTTCATCAATAATAATCAAGTAATCATCGATTCGCCTGCAGCTGCTAAAAGGCATGGAATTCAAATTGTCTATCAAGAAGTGGACGTTGCGTTAGTACCCTCCCTCACAGTGGCTGAAAATATTCTTCTAGACGATCAAGCGAATTCATCACGAAGCCTTTGGATACAGTGGAGAAAATTATTTGTAGAAGCGGAGGAGGTTCTGAATCAGCTAGGTTATTCACTTCCATTACATAAGAAAGTGGCAGAACTTTCACTTGCAGAAAAACAAATGGTTCTAATCGCTCGAGCTGTTAAGCAAAACGCCCAATTCATTATTTTTGATGAACCTACAGCACCATTAAGTATTGAAGAAACAAAACGATTATTTGAAATTATGTATAGGTTAAAGGAAAGAGAAGTTGGCTGCATTTTTATTTCGCATCGTCTACAAGAAGTATTTGAAATCTGTGACGCTATTACCGTTATGAGAGACGGAAAGAAAATCAGTGATGAATCTACAAAAACTACTTCCATTAATCAGGTTATTGAAAATATGCTTGGTAAAAGCTTTGGGGAGGAGTTTCCTAAAACCATTACTACGATTGGGGAAACACTTTTAGAAATCAAGAACTTCACTAACGAAAAAATAAAGAAAGTAAATTTACATGTGAAACAAGGGGAAATTGTTGCGATTATTGGTTTAGTAGGAGCTGGAAAAACCGAGCTATCTAAAGCTATATTTGCAGCAGATAGAATACAATCCGGTGAGATTTTCTTAGCTGGGACTAAGCAAAGGTTTAATCATCCTATTGAAGCCATAAATCAAGGAATTGTCCTTGTACCAGAGGAAAGACGTAAGGAAGGTGTACTTGTAGATGAATCCGTTTCTACTAATCTATCGTTACCTTTAATAAAAAGGATTAGTAAACTTGGTTGGATTAATCGCAAGACTGAAACGGGTTTAATTAAAGAGATTGTTAAGAAATTATCGATAAAAATTCCAAGTCTTTCTTCACCAACTTCAGTTTTAAGTGGTGGTAATCAACAAAAAGTGGCAATTGGAAAATGGTTAGAAACAAATGCTTCTGTTTATTTATTTGATGAACCAACAAAGGGTGTAGATGTTGGGGCAAAGAGTGATATTTTTCGAATTATAGGTCAGTTAGCAAAAGAGGGAAAAGGAATATTATATTTTACATGTGAATTTTCGGAAAGCTTAGGAATTGCAGATCGCATTCTCGTCATGTTCGATGGAAGGATTGTGAAAGAACTTTCTCGCGAAGAAGCAACCCAAGAGAAATTATTACTGTATGCAAGCGGGGGAAAGGAGTAGTTTTTCATGAAAGACAAATTATTAGGATTTAGCTTTAAATATGGAGCTATTTTAGTCATCATTGCCGTTTTTATCTTTTTTTCATCTGTGAACGAGTACTTCTTAACCTATGACAATATTGCGGATATTTTACGGTCGATATCGATTGTTACTCTTGTAGCAATTGGTGTTACGTTTTCCCTCATTGTAGACGGGTTTGATTTATCGGTTGGTTCAACGGTATCCTTAACAACGGTTGTAGTTGCTACCCTGATGGTTTGGTTCGAGCTACCTTTATGGACAGTAATCATTATACCCATTTTATTAGGTGCATCAATTGGATTATTTAACTCATTTTTAATCGTAAAGGTACGAATACCTGATTTATTAGCAACGCTTGGTACCATGTATATTGTTAGTGGTCTCCATCGTACGTATACGAAAGGTTATTCCATCTATAATGAAATGCCTTTGGCAGATGGTACGACTGCTTCGGGCAGTTTTTCTGAAAGCTTTCTGTTTATTGGTCAGGGAAGGATTTTAGGAATACCAGTTCCTGTTATCTTGATGGTATTGTCGGTCATTGTAGTGCATATCTTCCTAAACTACACTAGGTGGGGAAGGCTTTTATATATTACAGGTGGTAATAAAGAGGCAGCTAGACTTTCAGGAATTAAGGTCAATCAAGTTCGAATGATCGCTTATGTTTTATCAGGTGTTTTTGCTGCAATCGGTGGAATCCTCTTTGCGGCAAGGGTCGGATCAGGTCAAATTGATTCAGGAGCGCCATTATTGATGGAGGCAGTCGCTGCCGTTTTTGTTGGATTTTCGGTCCTCGGGGCGGGAAAACCAAATGTTATTGGTACTTTTTTCGGAGCAGTACTCATTGGCGTTTTACTAAATGGCTTGACGATGATGAATTTACCATACTACTCGTTTGAAATCATCAAAGGAACGGTACTAATCCTAGCCCTTTCGGTCACATTTATCCATCTTCGTCGAAAAGCATAACAACCTAAAAGACATAAATTGATTTTGACTAAATGTGTTCACAAATATATGAAGATTAATTGAACATCATTTCAATTTCCTCTTTAGTTTAATTATATTTATTATAATGAAAATATAATAAATCGGAGGTGCTTAGGGATGAATATCACCACAATTATTGAATTAGAAAACAAAGAAGTTGAGCGAATTACTGGTGCAAAGCTAGTATTTACTCAAGAACATATAGAAGAAAATATTGTTGAAACTTGTGTTGAGTGTTTTAAATTTGAAGGTTCAGAAGAATGTATGGATACCGATGATGCTATGCAGCTAGTTTTCGAACAACTTAAAAAGGATGGCTCTATACCTGAAGGTGTACAAGATTTCTCATTCCAAATGCCATCTTGCGAAAGAATCAAAAAGGATGTTTATGAGGAAAGTGATATGCCACAAAAAGTAGTCATCACTTTCATGTCTTAAAGAAGTTCCTTAGGGAGCTTCTTTTCTTATGGCTTTTTTATGTCAATCCTGTGAACTGTGAGAAATATCAAAGCAAATCGGCTTTATTATCCTTATAATTAATGGAAACGCTTACAAAATTACCTTTGTGGAGGTCGCTCATGAAAAACAAAATAACCATCTTAACAGGTCATTTTGGTAGTGGAAAAACGGAAATTGCCATTAATCTTGCTTTTCAAGAGCGAATGGTACATTCAAAAGTAGCGATCAATGATCTCGATATAATCAATCCTTATTACCGTTCAAGGGACATTGAGAATGAATTTATTAAACATGACATTGAATTAATTGCTCCGAAAGGACACTTGGCAATGGCTGATTTACCAATTGTTTCGGGTGAAATATACCGAGTCCTCCATGACCCATCATACAGGATCATTATTGATGCTGGTGGAGATAAAGACGGTGCAACAGCATTAGGGCAATACTACAATGAGTGGAAACACATGAAGCCAGAAATGCTATTTGTTTTAAACGGAAATCGCCCGTATGTAAGTACTGTAGAGGGTGCAATGGAAACAATCGAAAGAATTGAAGAAGCTGCACGTCTAAAAGTGACAGGAATTATCAACAACACTAACATTGGCACTGAAACAACAGTAGAAGAAATAGAAAAAGGTTTGTTATTAGCTGAAAAAATAAGTAGAAACACGAGTATCCCGCTAGTATATAGTACCATTTCGGATCAACTGAAAAATGAAACAGTTGAATTTGCCAAGGTGAATCCAGTTGTTTACATCCAAAGGTATATGAGACTACCCTGGGAGACCTTTATTTAAGGAAATTATGGCTTTTATTCACATGGATGAGGGGGAGAAAGCAATGGAAAAACGAGTTGTATTTAATGAAGAGATTTGCAAGTCTTGTAGTCTATGTATAAATGTATGCCCAACGAATGTCATTTTCCTAGCAGACTATTTAAACGGTAAAGGGTATCGTCCAGCTAGTGTGATAGAACAAGAGAAATGTATCAGCTGTGCAAAATGTGCACAAATCTGCCCAGATTCCGTTATCACAGTATATCGTCCTGAAAAGAAGAAAGTATCTGTTTAAAGTATTAGGAAGGAGTTGAATGAAATGGTTAAGGTATTAATGAAAGGGAATGAAGTCATCGCTGAAGCTGCTGTTCATGCTGGTTGTAAATACTTTTTTGGATATCCAATCACCCCACAAAGTGAGTTAGTTGCCTATATGGCAAAACGCTTACCAGAAGTAGGGGGACTATTTTTACAAGCGGAAAGTGAAATTGCAGCTATTAATATGGTATACGGGGCAGCTGGAACTGGTGTTCGAGTGATGACATCTTCCTCTAGTCCAGGTTTTAGTTTAAAACAAGAGGGTATCTCTTTCTTAGTAGGTTCTGAGCTCCCAGCTGTTATTTGTAATATCGTCAGAGGTGGACCTGGTCTAGGAAACATCCAGCCAGCACAATCCGATTATTTTCAAGTCACGAAGGGTGGAGGACATGGTGATTATCATATCCCAGTATTAGCACCAGCAAGTCTTCAAGAAATAGTCGACTTAACCCAGGATGCTTTCGATATCGCAGATCGTTATCGTACACCAGTTATTATTATGGGTGACGGAATGCTTGGGCAAATGATGGAGCCTGTCGAATTTTATGAAGCAAAGCCGAAAGAAGTTCCGAAAAAGGATTGGGCAACAACAGGTACTCGTGGTGATGGAGGTCCGAAAATTATCACTTCACTAGAACTAAACGCTGAAAGCTTAGAAAAGCATAATCATCATCTCCAAGCAAAATTCAAGCAAATAAAAGAAAATGAAGTTCGCTTTGAAGCCTACGAAACAGAGGATGCAGACTACATCCTAGTTGCCTTTGGAACTGTTGCCCGTATTGCTATGAATGCGATTCGAAAAGCACGCCAAGAAGGAATAAAGGTTGGATTAATCCGTCCGATTTCGCTATGGCCATTTCCAGAAAAACCATTCATTGATACAAGAGACAAGGTGAAATCGTATATTACCGTTGAAATGAGTGCGGGACAAATGATAGAAGACGTTAGACTCGCTGTAAACGGCCATGCACCAGTAGACTTTTTCGGAAGAACAGGTGGAGTAGTGCCTACACAAGAGGAAATTTATCATAAAATCATTTCTGTCGCTGGAGGTGTAGAAGTATGATAACGGTTTATGAAAAAACAAAAGGGTTAACGGACAAACCAACTCATTATTGTCCTGGCTGTACTCACGGTATCATTCATCGTATTGTGGGAGAAGTTTTAGCAGAAATGGACATTTTAGAGGATACAATTGGAGTAGCTTCGGTTGGATGTTCCGTACTTTCATACGAATACTTTAATTGCGATATGACCCAAGCTGCCCATGGTCGTGCTCCGGCTGTCGCAACTGGGATTAAACGTGTGCTCCCTGACCGATTTGTTTTCACTTATCAAGGTGACGGTGATTTAGCATCTATCGGTATGAGTGAAGTGATTCATGCAGCTGCACGTGGCGAAAAAATCACAGTCATTTTCGTTAATAATGCCATATATGGAATGACTGGGGGACAAATGGCCCCAACCACACTAATTGGTCAAAAAACCGTTACATCACCAGAAGGACGAAATCCCAATATACAAGGGATGCCAATCAGAATTAGTGAAATGATATCAACGCTAGATGGGGCAGCCTACATTGAAAGAGTTTCAACACATGACGTGCCTCATATCGCTAAGGTGAAAAAGGCAATAAGAAAAGCATTTGAGACACAGAAAAAAGGAATCGGGTTTTCTTTAATAGAAGTACTTTCAACTTGCCCTACCAACTGGGGAATTGACCCAATCGAATCACTAGAATGGATGAAAAACAATATGATTCCAGCGTATCCCCTAGGAGTATATAAAAATATCGGGGAGCGTGAATGACGATGCTAGAAGAAATCATTATAGCTGGTTTTGGTGGTCAGGGAGTCATGTCAATGGGCCAGTTGTTAGCTTATGCCGGAATGTTTGAAGATAAACATGTTTCGTGGCTACCGTCCTATGGACCTGAACAACGTGGAGGAACTGCCAATTGTGCTGTCGTCATTAGTCATGATTTGATTGGCTCTCCATTAGTATCAAGAGCTTCGACTGCAATGGTATTAAACAATCCATCTTTTGAAAAATTTGAGCCAATGGTTAAAGCAGGTGGTCTTTTAATTGTTGATACTAGCTTAGTAACATTGGATTCTACTCGAGATGATATTACGATCATAAAAATAAATGCCACTGAACTAGCTATCGAGCTAGGAAACAAACGTATCGCTAATATGATCCTCATTGGAGCATTTTTAGAGCAATCAAAGATTTTAGGGATGGAATCAATAATGGAGTCATTAAAAAAGGTTCTTTCTCCAGAAAAGCATCATCTATTAGAGGTTAATCACAAGGCTTTATTAAAAGGAACCGTTTTAGTACAGAAACAAGTGGGATTCACAGGTTAGTATAAGAGCAAATGGCTAAAATAATAAAACCTGACCTAAATTCTGGGTCAGGTTTTTATCAGTTTAATTGCTCAACAAAGGTAACTTAATCTCAACTAAGGTCCCTTTATTGACTTCACTTTTGTAATGTATATCACCTTGATGTTGTTTAATTATTTTATGACAAATCATTAACCCGAGACCCGTGCCTTTTTCCTTCAAGCTATAAAAAGGCTCTCCTAAACGTGGAAGAAGTTCTTCTGGAATCCCAACGCCTTGATCTTGAAAAGAAATAATACATTCATGTTCTGATTCTTTTCGGAGATTTATTTGGATTATGCCACCTTCATTCATTGCCTCCATGGCGTTCTTTAATATATTGAGGAATACTTGCTTTAACTGATTTTTTTCACTAGTAATAAAATAAGGTGATTCCTCAAACTCAAGTTTGAACTGAATATCATTCATATAAGCTTGTGGTTGTAGTAAATCAAGTGTATTTTCGAGTAATTCTCGTAAATCTGTCCGTTTAAGTTGAATGGCCTGAGGTTTACCTAGAGATAACATTTCGCTAGTAATCGTTTCAATTCGTTCTAATTCACTTAAAAGCAAATCATTAAATTCGATTGAACTATTTTCCTTTTTATAAAGCTGTACAAAGCCTTTAATTGTTGTAAGTGGGTTCCGTATTTCATGAGCTACACCTGCAGCTAATTCTCCCACAATCGATAGCTTTTCAGATTGTAAAAGAAATTCCTCTGCTTTTTTACGCTCAGAAATATCTCGGCTGATAATGACAATATGTTCAATGCAGCCGTGTTCACCCATAACAGGCATACAGCGGGATTCAAAATCAATCCAATGACCTGCCTTGTGTTTGTAACGGAACTCCATTGATTGGGATTTCCTATTTTTAAACATGTTATTTATTGTGTTCTCAAAATTATGAATATCTTCTGGGTGAATGAACTGGCATATTTCAACATTTTCCAATTCTGAATCGTTATATCCTAATACTAAATTATGTGAAGGTGAGAAATAACTAATTGAGTGCTCTTTCGTCATGACCATGATGAGATCGGACGTATTTTCAGCAATTAATCTGTATTTTGCTTCACTTTCTTCTAATGTTAGCAAAGTTTGTTTTAATTCCTTCTGATAGGATGCCGTCATTTTATATAAATCAGAAAACTTTGTATTTAAACGATATAGCTTCTCATAGGACTCAATTAATAATCCACCAATAATTACTCCAAACATCACGAATACTATGTATTGAAAATGGAAGAAAGGGTTGTCCCTAAACACATTAAAAATGAAAGGTACTGTAATGATGTAAATGAATAAATATGTTACAAAAAAAGCTACACTTTTCTTTATTGGTGTTAACCGTTTTATATAAGGATGTAGTGCAGAGAATAAAATGATGGTGATTGCCCACCCGATAATAGCAGGGGACCAATGACCACTTTCTAGTAACCTAGCAAACAACGCAAAAGAGCCAGTTATCAAACCTGCCAAGGGTCCTAGATAAACAAAAGCGAGTATGATAGCTGCATATCTTAAATCATAGGAGTAACCTTGTTCCAAAATGGTAAGTTGAACTAGGATGAAAGAAACTACCCCTGCATATAAACCTCCCCATATTCGAAAATATTTAAGAGGTTTTAGATTAAAAAAAGAACGTATGACTAGTGGGGTACTAACCATTAAAGAAAAGATAGATAGATTTATTATATAGTCTAAAAAAATCAATCGATTCGCACCCTTCAAAGTTGATCAAACTTACTTATTTCTATCATAAACGGTTGTAATCATCATTACCATATTTTTTTCTAACATTAGCTTGTTTTTAAGAAGAGCCTTTTGAAAAAAGAGAGATAATAAGTTAGTATAAGAAGGGCAGTCTTCAAAAATAAACATGTGTAAATAAAGAGTAAAAAGTGATGGTGAAGAAGTAATGATCGCAAAGACAGAAGAAGATATCCAAAGTTTAAAAGAAATTGGCAAAATTGTTGCTGCAATAAGAGATGAAATGGTGAAACAAACTGTACCTGGAATTACTACGAAAGAGCTTGATGAAATAGCTGAAAGCATGTTCGAACAGGCTGGTGCGATATCTGCCCCTAAAGGAGAGTATGATTTTCCAGGCTATACTTGTATAAGCGTTAACGAAGAAGTGGCACATGGTATTCCAGGCAGTCGGGTAATTCGTGAAGGGGATATCGTTAATATCGATGTATCGGGATCCAAGAATGGATATTTCGCTGACACAGGCATTAGCTTTGTAGTTGGTGAAGGAGAAGCAGTATTAGCGAAAATCTGTCAGGTTGCCAAGGAAGCATTTGAAGAAGGTCTGAAAAAAATTAAACCAGGTTCTAAAAAGAGTGGCATCGGTAAAGCAGTGATCAATACAGCTCGTAAACATGGATTGACAGTTATCAAGAACCTTACTGGTCATGGGATTGGACGTTCGATTCATGAAGCACCCGATCATATCTATAATTACCATGAACCATGGGATGATGAATTATTGAAAACCGGGATGGTCATAGCGTTTGAACCCTTTATTTCAACGAGGGAAGAAGAGGTTTATCAGTTGGATGATGGGTGGACCTATGTGACCGATAAAAGTTTTGTGGCACAACTCGAACATACTATTATTATTACTAAAGACGGCCCGGTAATTATTACTCAATAATGGGGAGGGAAACAGGTAGGAGGTTTCTACCTGTTTTTTTTATAGTCTTTTTTAAATCTAATCGTGCCCGTTTTCTCTCTTGTTGGTAGGTTTCGGTCACGAATAGCAACTAATCGTGCCCGTTTTCTCTCTTGTTGGCTGATTTCGGTCACGAATAGCAACTAATCGTGCCCGTTTTCTCTCTTGTTGGCAGGTTTCGGTCACGAATAGCAACTAATCGTGCCCGTTTTCTCTCTTGTTAGTAGGTTTCGGTCACGAATAGCAACTAATGTGCCCGTTTTCCCCCTAGCCCTCTGGTTTCGGTCACAATTAGCATCTAATCGTAAACGTCTACTGCAAAAAATCTATTGTCATTATATTGTCACTTATTCTTTGTAAAACTTTCCAATTCTCATAGTATAGTGTAGTTAGTTAATACTATTTTCACCTTAATTACCTTTTACCCAAATTACAATCTCTAGTGGAGGAAGCAATTATGACAACTTCTCTTTTAACCCATCCCTCGCATTCACATAAACAACTAAATTCTCTTATTTCCAACACAAGGAAACAAATGATTGATTCAGCCCTTACTAGTGGATTTTCTTCACCTGAGACCGTTCAAATTAGTCAGCTTTTGGATCACTACTTAAATTTAGAACAAAAACAACGTAATCGTTCCAGTCAACTATAAAACAAAGAGGGCTAAACGAAATAGCCCTCTTATTTAGTTGCTTTTACCTTCGATCGTCCAAAGAACCACCAGTTCCAGTCACCTAAAAGCTTCATTAAAGCAGGTACGAGTAAAAGTCTAACAATGGTTGCGTCAATAAAAATAGCAATCGCAATCCCTATACCAATTTGTTTGATGGGCATTACGCCTGTAAAAGAAAAAGCTCCAGTAATGACAATCATGATAGCTGCTGCCGAGGTAATGATTTTACTAGTTGATGTCAATCCGATAATTGTTGCATAGGTATTATCGCCGGTTTCTAAATAAACCTCATGAATACGCGAAATTAGAAAAACCTCATAATCCATGGAAAGACCAAAAACTAAACTAAATACGAAAACTGGGAGAATTAATCCAATCGTAACAGGTTCAATTTGAAAGTGTCCGTATTGGAAAATCCATACTACAATTCCGAATGTTGCTCCTAAGCTTAAAATGTTCATAAATATTGCTTTAATTGGAATAAGAATTGATTGAAAAGCTATCGTTAATATAATCAAAGTTGATACGATAATTAATAAGAAGCCGTAAGGAGCCTTTTGAAAAATTTCATTAAATATTTCCTGTTCAAACTTTACTTGTCCACCTAAATGTAAAGTAAAGGGTTCGCCGGCTTTATCCCATTTATTTACCCATCTGTGTATTTGCTTTGTTGTTTTGTCATCAGCTAAATAGACTCTTAAAAGCATTTTGTCCTTTTGAATATATCGTGAAAGATTTCCTGAAAACTCCCTATTTGTTGCCCACATCTGCGAGAATAGAGCTGGGTCTTTTATTTTGGAAATGGAAAATGGGGACTCTACGTACGTTACGTAATCATCCTTTTCTAGTTTTTCGATAAACGTACCTGCGTTTTTTAGGGCGGTTACGTTCGTCATTTCCTCTTTTGCTTCCAAAATCATAATTAATTCGTTTTCTTCTTCTCGTCCATTAGGAATGAAATGTTCCTTGTAAGTCTCAAAGGCAATTCTCGATTCATAATTAGGTGGGATAGAATCCTTTCCTGGAATGGCTAATTGGATATCTTTAATCGGAATTAAGCAGGTCAATAAAGCTGCTAATGAAATAAGAGTAATAAGGATAGGAAAACGCATGACAAATTTTGAGAAATTTATCCAAATCCTTTCATGATTCCCTTTAGTACGAAATAGTGGTAACGAGTTTATTCTGCTACCAAGAACAAACAGAATTAATGGCAAAAGGGTTAAGGATGATAGTATTGAAACCAATACAACAACCATTCCACCAATCGCTACATTTTGAAAAATATCAATTCTAATGAACAAAAGTCCAGATAGGCCAATAAAGACACAAAGTCCAGAAAAAATGATTGAACGGCCAGCCGTTCTGAGTGTAATGATTAAGGAGTCCTCAGAACTGTGTAAAAGAATCTCTTCTTTAAAGCGATTGATAAAAAGCAAGGCGAAATCGATACTTAATGCCAAGCCAATCATTGGAATAATATTTAAAATAAATATAGAAAGATCAACAACATGGTGGAAAAAATAGACTACACCCATACTGACTAAGATTGAACTAACCCCTATGGCAATTGGGATACTAGCAGCAACTAAACCACCAAAAGCAAATATCAATACTAACAAGGCAATGGGTAATCCAATCATTTCAGCCTTTGCTAAATCCTTCTGACTTGCTTCGTTTAAATCCTCTACCATAATGGGTTCCCCAGTTATGGTTATTTTACTTTCTTTATATTGAAGAGCCGTTTTTCGAAGCGTCTGCAAAGATGGTTTTAATTTCTCTTCCTTCGTTGGTGTAAAAAGGAAAATTCCATATGCTACATTTTTTTTCAGCATTTCTGGCTGTTGTAAAGGGGAGATTTGCTCTTCAAGAAAGGGTAAGTTTTGAGTGGATTCCAAAAAGCTTTGAATCGAATCCTGCCAACGTTTCTCAGACATCCCTTTAGTATTTTCGAACAAAATAATAAGTGGAGTTCTTCCTTGTCCAAATTGCTGTTCTAAAAGTTTGTTTGTTTGCTTATATTCACCTTCAAATTCAAAACCATTTCCGCGTAAGACATCTGGTAATTGAATAGCAAAATACCCAAAGAATGTAATTAGACAAGCCCATATCAATCCATTAAGTAAACGGAATCGAAAGATCCCTTTATTAAAAGTAATCATAAGTAAAAGGTCCTCCAAAAAGATTGCTAACTGTTCCTTTTAATATGTACCATTTGCCAATTTTCAAATACTAAAATTTGGAGGACTTGGAACAGGATTAATAATATTAACATTTGTAAAAATAACATTTTACAAATGTTCAAGTTAGAGTTAAAATGAAATTGTGAAGAAAGTGATAATACAGAAGGTTAGTTGTGAATTTTTTGTGAAAGTAATTAATACTTTTCACATTTGTAACAATTTTTAATTACATTTGTTCATTGTTTCTGGTACATTATCAATGTAGGTTAAGGGAAAAATGAAATTGGGGAGACAGAATTCTTTTTGTTGAAAGGACAGATAATAAAATGACTACAAACATCGCAAATATGATTGATCATACAGCATTAGCAGCAACTACCTCAAAAGAGGCTATAATATCGTTAGCAAATGAAGCAAAAGAATATAAGTTTGCATCAGTATGTGTGAATCCTACTTGGGTTAAAACAGCTGCAGAAATATTAAAAGATACTCCGGAAGTAAAGGTTTGTACGGTAATTGGTTTTCCATTAGGAGCTAGTACACCTGAAGTGAAAGCATTTGAAACAACGAATGCCATTGAAAATGGTGCAACAGAAGTCGATATGGTTATTAATATTGGCGCTCTTAAAGATAAAAATGATGAATTAGTTGAACGTGATGTTCGTGCAGTAGTTGATGCTGCAAAAGGAAAAGCATTAACAAAGGTTATTATTGAAACCGCACTATTAACAGAAGAAGAAAAAGAAAGAGCTTGCCTTATTTCCGTAAAGGCTGGTGCTGATTTCGTCAAAACGTCAACCGGTTTCTCTACTGGAGGAGCAACAGTGGCAGATATCGCATTAATGAGAAAAGTTGTAGGTCCTGATATTGGTGTTAAAGCATCTGGTGGAGTAAGAAGTCGTGAAGATGCATTAGCAATGATTGAAGCTGGTGCAAGCCGTATTGGTGCTAGTTCAGGAATTTCAATTGTAAAAGGTGAAGTTTCTAGTAGTTCATATTAAAATAAAAGAGGTCATATATTTATGAAAGAAGTTTTATTAGCAACAGTTGCGGGCATGCTTGTAGGGATCCTATTTAAATTTCTTAAATTACCACTTCCAGCACCGCCAGTTTTTTCAGCGGTTATGGGTGTTGTAGGAGTTTGGTTTGGTGGTAAAATTGTAGAATACATCATGCAAATGATGCAAAACTAATTGTAAAGTCTTGGGAGGTTTAACCTATGGAGGAAAAGCAATTAATAAAAGAGGCGCTTAATGCACGTGAAATGGCTTATGTACCCTATTCGACGTTTAAAGTAGGAGCAGCTTTACTTGCAAAGGATGGAACAGTATACAAAGGTTGTAACATTGAAAATGCTGGCTATAGTATGACGAATTGTGCCGAAAGAACAGCGTTTTTTAAGGCGATTTCTGAAGGTGTAAGAGACTTTGTAAAATTAGCAGTCGTTGCAGATACTGAGGGTCCTTGTTCCCCATGTGGTGCCTGCCGCCAAGTCATTTCAGAGTTTTGTGATCCAGAAATGGAAGTCATCTTAACCAATTTAAAAGGTGATGTACAAGTAACTACCGTTGCCGAGCTTCTTCCTGGGGCATTTTCGCCAAAGGATTTAAATAAATAATATCATCGTTAAATTAAAAAACCTGCTATTGCGAATTTCAAGCAATAGCAGGTTTTTTATTGATACAAAAATATTTTTACATTATCATTTTTGTCAATCGTTGCTAATAGTACATCATTTACCGTCACTTTGAAGGAATGATGTAATTGGTTGTTTAACCATTGTTCATCCTTCCCCAAGCGGTGTAGTTCTTCATATTCAATTCTGCCTTCTTTAATAATGGATTTTGGAAGTGTGAAAGGGTCTTTTGCTAAATGTAAATCACTAGCTGTAACTGTTTGGTATGGGGAATCAAGAAAAATGGATATTTTACCATCCGATTCCCATAAGGCTAGCGCCACTTTATTGACATCTTCTATTTTTTCTTTTCGTAATTCGCTTAATAAAATATCGATTGTAATTCTCGCTTTAAATAGATTTTTATGATGTATTTGTCCACTTTCAATAAGGGGAAATGGAGCGGGATCGAACAGTCTTCTTAATAAATGCCACTTTAAGCTTAAATATACTAATCCTAAATACAAAAAAACTAAAACAGTCATTGAAATCATGGCACCCTTTAAACCCAAACCTTCATCTGATAAAGGGTGAGCAATAATATTTCCGATGAGCAATGCCATTACAAAATCGAGGAATCGTAATTGAGAGATGGACCGCTCTCCCATTAATTTTGCAATGAGAACTAAAAAGAAGAATCCAACAATAGCTCTCAATGCCCACTGAATGGTAGTAAGAGATTCTTGTCCGCTAAAAAAATCCATCATTTTCACCTCTAAGGGATTCGTATATACTTTTAGTATTATTAATTGACCATACCGTTAATATGTAATCAAAGTTGATAAATGTTATAGTTATTACGACTTGGGTAATACTATCTTTTTAAAATTTTGTTGTGAAGATTATTTATAATACTAGAGGTGTAATATGCATTTTGAAAAATATAAAGCACTATTGATCCAAAAGATAAAAACACAGATGACACAATGGTTTGAATCAAACGATTTGATTGCGAATGAGGAAGTTTATCGATTTTTGCATTCCATTAAGGGAACGTCGGGTACGATTCGTTTAGGGGGAATATTACAGATTACAACTGAATTATTGGATAAAATTGAAGAAGATGCGGATAAGTATTGGGGTATAGAAGAGCTTCGTGATTTTCTGTATCATTTAATAATTATTTGTGATGAATACGAAAACTTTCAGGAATTAGAAATAATTCCCCTAAATACAAGAGAAGGAAATATCCCACTTATTCAAGTAATTGATGATGATGTATCGATGCTTATTGTTTTAAAAGATGCCTTAGAAGAAAAAGGTTGGATGGTAATTGCATGTACTGAGCCTGAAAAGGCAATTGAGCAGTATTTTGATTTACATCCAGATTGTATTATTGTTGATTATCATTTGAAAAGTAATGGCCTTCAACTATTAGATGAAATACATAAATTAAAGTTTGTTCCTACTATTATGACTAGTATGGATTATAATCGAGAAATTAGAATGGATGCCTTTAGAAATGGGGCGGATGATTTTATTCAGAAGACCGTTGACATTGAAGAGTTTATTGTTCGCGTTAATCGTCAGCTTCAAAGAAAACAAATATTTGATACTACTGTTCTGTTGGACGAGCTTACTCAAGTGTATAATCGTCGGTTTTTAAAAGAAATATTTAATAGAAGTATTAATGAACTAGAGCGTTCTAAAACTCCATTTTCGATTGCTTTACTTGATATTGACTTATTTAAGAATATTAACGATTCTTATGGGCATTTAGTTGGTGATCAGGTTCTTAAAAGCTTTGCTCAGTATTTAAAGGAAAATATTCGTAGCTCTGATTATGTATTTCGATATGGTGGGGAAGAATTCGCCCTTTTGTTTGCTGACTGTAACGACAAAGAGGCTGTAGATATATTATCGAGAATATTAAAGGATTTTAGCCAGCATGTTTTTAACAGTGGAACAGATCGCTTTCAAATAACCTTTTCAGGCGGAGTGTTCTTTGTAAATGATCCACACGTTTCACTTACAAATGCATTAAAATCAGCAGATGAAGCACTTTATAAGGCTAAGGAGCAGGGGAGAAGTAGAGTATTTAGCTCTAATGTAATGGTACCAGGACTTGTGAAGCACATATTGAATGTATCAGTAGTTGATGATGATGCAATCGTAAGAACGATGCTTGTTAAGGTGCTCCAATCGATGAAATTAGATCAGAATACATTAAATATTCAAGCGTTTGAAGATGGCCTTAAATTTTTTCAATCTAACCGATTAGACGATTCAGGTGAGCATTTTCTTATCCTTGATGGGGTAATGCCAGTAATGGATGGATTAGAAATACTCCAGAAAGTAAAACAAAGAAAAGATAAAGATCGAATTAGTGTATTAATGCTAACCGGTCGTAAATCGGAAAATGATATTGCAAGAGCGTTGAAGCTAGGTGCAGATGATTATGTAACAAAGCCGTTTAGTATATTAGAGCTGCAAGCAAGGATTCAACGATTAATTCAAAGGATGTCTTAACATGTGGGGTAAGGAATTACTATATCTGTCCATTGCAACTGTGGGGATCATTTGTATATTAGGCATTATCCTTTTATATTTGGTGTTAAGAAAAGTAATTGAAAATCGTCAAAAAAATAAAATAAATCAATATAAAGAACGACTAAGTGAACCTTTATTTTCGTTCATATTGTCCCCCGAAATGAGTAGGAGTTTAATTCCAGATAATAAATTAAAAATACAAGCGATTGAACAATTACTTGATAAATACGTTGAGGTTTTAGAAGGTGATTTCGAGAAAAAAAACCTCTATTCATTAGCCGAACTATATTTAACGGATTATTATAAAGCTGCATTAAAAAGTCGTAATTGGAGTAAACGAATGAATACGCTTTATCATATAGAAGATTTTAAGATTCGTTTGCTTCAATCCGATGTAAAACAGCTAATCAATTCCAAAAGAACGACTAGAGAAGAAAAAGTCCTTGGATTAAGAGTGCTTGCCTATTTTAATTATGAGAATTTATTTGAAGAAATTCACTTGAGATATCATTATTTTTCGGAATATGAGTATCGAAGTATATTATTGAAAGCTAGTGATCGAATCTTAGATGAGTTAGTTATCAGTTTTCATAAAAGCCAGATCATGTTACAAAAGGCTACTTTGGACTTACTTGCCCATAAAAACGAGTTAAAATATGTCCCTTTTATTGAATCAGTTTGCCATTCTTATTCAGGTGAAATCCGTCTTAGAGCTTTAAAAACTTTAGCTGCAATTGGATATGTAAAAGATATTTCCCACTATCTACCGCTTTGTAAATCCTCTATATGGGAAGAGAGAATGATGGCTGCTAAATTATTAGGTACAATTCAGGATGAGGAGGGGTTAAACTGTTTAATCAGCTTGCTTCATGATCCATTCTGGTGGGTGCGTTCCCAAGCAGCACAGTCAATAAAGAAATACCAAAATGGTAACAAAATATTAAAGAATGTCTATCAAACATCCAAAGACCCATTTGCAATAGATATGGCATGGGAATGGATAAACAAAGGTGATTAACTCATGCTCAATACTGTATTAATGGGAATTATGACAACTTATGGTTGGTTTATCACCATTTTTATGATGATCGTTATTATTTTTTACTCTTCTATTCTTGTCATATCTTCCCTCCAGCTAAGGAGGGAATACCAGTTAAATCGAAAGCAAACATATGATGACTACCTTAATGATTATTACAGTAAACCAATATCAATTATTGTCCCTGCTTACAATGAGGAAGCGGGGATTATACAAAGTGTGCGTTCATTGTTAAGTATTCATTATCCAAGTTATGAAATTATTGTTGTAAATGACGGCTCGAAGGATGAAACCGTTGCAAAGATGATTGAACATTACGATATGGTTGAAGTACATAAAGTAATAAGGAAACAAATTAAAACAAAACCAATCAAAAAAATCTATCAATCCAAATTTTTACCTTACTTATATTTAGTTGATAAGGATAATGGAGGTAAAGCCGATGCCCTAAATGTGGGGCTAAACTTTTCCAACTTTCCTTATTTTTGTTCACTTGATGGAGATTCAGTACTAGAAGCAGACGCTTTCCTAAAAGTGATGAAACCAATTATTGACTCTAATGAACAAGTTATTGCTTCTGGGGGAAGTATTCGAATTGCTAACGGATGTCACATTGAAAATGGCAATATCTTAAATGTCGGACTCTCAAAGAATCCATTGGTCATTATGCAAATTATTGAATATTTACGTGCCTTTTTAATGGGGAGAGTGGGTTTAAGTAGGCATAACCTTCTATTAATTATTTCTGGTGCCTTTGGTGTATTCTCAAAGCATTGGGTGTTACAAGCAGGTGGTTATAAAACGGATACCGTCGGGGAAGATATGGAGCTTGTAGTCCGTATTCACCGACTACTGAAAGAAAGAAAATTGGATAAAAAAATTGGTTATGTACCAGACCCTGTTTGTTGGACAGAGGTTCCTGAGAGTATGACTTACCTAAGAAGACAAAGAAGCAGATGGCATCGTGGCTTATTTGAAAGTTTATGGACACATCGAAAGCTAACCTTTAATCCTAAATACGGATCGATTGGATTTATTTCGTTTCCGTATTTCTGGATTGTCGAATTTTTAGGTCCTGTAGTGGAACTTTCAGGATTTATTTACATTATTTTATCTTTATTTTTCGGGGGAGTTTATATAGAATTTGCTATTCTTATTTTCTTCCTTTCCTGCCTATACGGCTCCTTCTTTTCAATGGCTGCTGTTCTTCTTGAAGAATGGAGCCTAAGAAGATATCCAAAGTTAGATCAAATATTAAAGCTATTTGTCTACTCATTAACCGAAACCTTATGGTATAGACCCTTAACGGTATTTTGGAGATGTGAGGGAATCTGGCAATCGATAAAAGGTGAAACAAGCTGGGGAGAAATGAAAAGAAAAGGTGTATCAAAATGAAAAAGCTATTTTCAAATGGCCAAAATGTAGTCATTGCCTATATTTTATTACTTATACTGGTACTATTAAGCCCATTTTGGCTATGGATGTTAAAGGATTCAAACCCTTTAAATGTATTAATCGTAGACAAGACAGTACCCGACAAAACCTACCGCGAACATAAAGGCTTCGTTTGGTTATTAAATAATGAAAAATATGTGAAACCGGATCATAATCTGTATTCATTAAAGGAAGATTATGTTGGATTTGTCCCTAAGGACGACAAGCATTATGGAATAAGAGAGCTCCCTAAAAAACTTGAACAGTTTGATGTCATATATCTTGCTGATCAATATGGGGTGTATGAAGAGGATTTCTACGGTGAAAATCAGCTCGGCAAACGTTCAGAAAGTCTATACGGCGGTCTTAAGTTGGAAGAAGTAGAACAAATTGAAAATTCACTATACCAAGAAAAAGGGAAAACACTAATAGCTGAATTTAATACCTTTGCAAGTCCAACAACGGCAGATGCTCGATTGAGAATTTCAAATCTATTAAACGTAAACTGGAGCGGCTGGATCGGTCGCTACTTTACGGATTTGGATTCCATAGAGGTACCCATCTGGGTAAAGGACCAATATGAGGGAGATTGGACTTTCACCGGAGCGGGGCTTGTGTTTGTGAATGAAGATGATTATGTCTATGTTGTAGAAGAGGAAGACTTAACGAAACAAGGTGTAGAAATTCGTTTTACGAAAAAGGGCGAAGATTATTTTAAACAAAATTTAAATTCCGTTTATCAATATTGGTTTGATATCGTAAGTGCTAGAAATGAAGATGAAATACTTGCGAATTTTCATCTCCCTGTTTCTGAAAAAAAGAAGGAAGCCATGCATGAGCTTGGTATTCCAACAATATTCCCTGCGGTCAATCTTCATGAAAACGCTCAGTATACCTCTTATTATTTTTCAGGTGATTTTGCTGATGAAGCAGAAGTCCCAAGTATTTATCAGACTAGAGGTTTATCGCTATGGAAGAAGTATGTGAGTGAGCGGAGCTCATTTTATTGGAAGACTTATGTTCCTATGATGAAATACATTCTAAAAAATGGCCTCCACCAGGATGTTGAGCAAGAAAAGGTAGAGATGATTCAAACTGATGGGATTACCTATAACAGTCAAACTAGTAATCAATTTATTCAAGTTCAAAATAATGGAAAATGGGAGAATTTCTTAATAAAAGGTGTAAATATGGGGATTGCAAAACCAGGCTATTTTCCTGGTGAAACGGCAATTACCATGGATGAATATTTCCGATGGTTTAAAGCAATTGGTGACATGAATGCTAATTCCATTAGGGTGTACACGTTACATCCGCCCGAATTTTACGAAGCACTTGATAAATATAACAAAATTGCTAAGTCACCTCTTTATTTATTTCATGGTGCTTGGGTAACAGAAGAAAGCTTAATTAGAACCCAAAATGCATTTTCTAAAGAAGTTGTCGAGGATTTTCAGTTAGAAATACGTCAGATGCTTGATATTGTTCATGGGAATATTACCATTCCAGAACGGGTCGGACATGCTAGTGGAGAGTATAAGACGGACGTCTCTTCGTATATTCTTGGATATATACTTGGAATCGAGTGGGACCCACGTGTTGTACAAGAAACAAATATCAAAAATAAAGCTGTTGGTCAATGGAATGGAAAGTACTTTAAGACGACAAATGCTAGTCCGTTTGAGGTCTGGTTAGCCCAAATGATGGAGTTTGCAGCGGACTATGAGACAAAAGAATACGGTTGGCAACATACTATGAGTTTTACAAACTGGGTTACTACGGATTTACTTGAACATCCTGCAGAACCATCAGAGGAAGAAGACTTAGTGGCTGTTAATCCTAACCATATTGAAAAAACGATAAATTTTCATGCAGGATTATTTGCTTCTTATCATATCTATCCTTACTATCCGGATTTTTTAAACTATGAACAAAAATATTTGGAGTATAAAGATGCAGACGGAAATCCAAATAATTATGCTGGTTATTTAAACGACCTTATTAAGGTCCATAGCATGCCAGTTTTAGTAGCTGAATTTGGAGTTCCAGGCTCGAGGGGCTTAACCCATCTTAATGCCTATGGTATGGACCAAGGACATCACTCTGAACAGGAACAAGGGAATATAAATAAGCGCTTATTCCATTCGATTGTTCATGAAGGCTATGCAGGAGGGCTAGTTTTCACCTGGCAAGATGAGTGGTTTAAACGTACATGGAATACGATGGACCTTGATAACCCTAATCGCCGGCCATTTTGGTCAAATGTTCAAACAAACGAACAACATTTTGGGTTATTAAGCTTTGAGCCTAGTTCTAGTGAGAAACAACTATATGTGGATGGACAAGAAGGAGATTGGAATAAATTAAATGTAAAGCCTATTTTCCAAACAGATAATCGGAATGAACGCATTAAACAAATTGATCTACATGCAGATCAGAGTTATTTTTATGCGAAAATGAAATTTCAACAGCCTTTAAATTGGAAAGAGGACGATATCTATTTATTATTAGATACCATTTCTAATCAAGGTCAAACTACCATACCAATAGGTCAAAATGAGAAAATAGCAACAAAAAATGGTGTCGATTTTATCGTTAATCTAACAGATGAACAAAACGCTAATATGTTGGTTGATAGTTATTATGATCCTTTTTATTATCAATACGGTCATGATTTAAAAATGATTGATCAAGCATCCTATGCAGCAAGGAAAAACAATGGAGTTTTTCACCCCATTCGTTTAGCCTTAAATAAAGAGCTAGTTGTTCCTTCTACAAATAAGACGTATCCTTTTACTGCATATGAAGCAGGAAGCCTAATGTATGGTAATGGTAATCCCTATGATCAAAATTTTAATAGTTTGACGGATTTTAGTTTAAGTAAAGACAAAAAAGTTTTAGAATTAAGGATTCCTTGGCAGCTATTAAACATTAAGGATCCGAGTTTGCGCGAGGCAATGGGTGATTTGTGGAAGGGTGGACTTGCATCTTCTGTAAAGATTAATCAAATCAAATTAAATGTCATTTCTGTTCATAATAATGTAATTCAAGATTCTGATGTGAATAATGAAACACTTTTCTTTTCATGGAAGGAATGGGAACAACCTATATTTGAAGAACGTTTAAAAAAATCTTACTTTATTATGAAAGAAGCATTTGACAATGTAAGTAGAGAGGGGAAAGTGGAGTGAAAAGGATTTTATTAGCAGAGGATGAAGAAATTATTAGAATGCTAATAGTCGATACACTAGAAGATGAGGATTATCACGTTGACGAGGCGGCGGACGGGGAAGAAGCCCTTCAATTGTTTGAACGTAATGAATACGACTTACTTATACTTGATTATATGATGCCTGGTTATACAGGTATGGAAGTTATAAAAAAGGTTCGTGCGGGATTAGTTAATAGTGAAGTGAAAATTCTTATGCTCTCAGCAAAAAGTCAAAAGCATGAACAAGAAATGATTTTATCTGTCGGTGCAAATGAGTTTATGCAAAAGCCTTTTAGCCCTCTACAACTAATCGAAAAGGTTAAGGCAATACTAGATGAAGATTAAAGATTATTTCCAAAAAACTTTATCAAAAAAATATGCTTCTTTAATGGTGCTCACGATTATATTCTTTTTAGTGGGGGCAATCAGTTTATGGCTTTCCCTCCACTACTTTAAGGAAGGTTATTCAGATCAAATCGACTTGTTAGAGAGAAAAAAAGATTTGGCGCAAGAAATTAATAATAGCTTTAACAATGCCTTTTCTGAGGCACGTGGTTATTTTGCCTATGGGAATGTAACGTTAAAAGAACATGCGCTTGCTACAGATGAACATGTTTCATCGCTCTTTGTCCAGTTTAAGGAGATTATTAGCACTTCTGAGGATAAACGTTTTATTAAGGAAGCAGAACAATTTCAAGATTATTATTTTGGCAATGCACTGCCTAGTGCGATTTCATTTTATGAAGATGGCCATCCAGAAGAGGTAGCGAAGTTAGCTAATTCGACAACAACAGCAAATATTACAAACTTTCAAAGGAATTCAGCAAATTATATTAGTGATTTAGGAAAGAAATTAGAAGCTAGCTTTGAGCGATTAATAAAGCATCAAACCTATGTTCAAGTTGGCTTTATTGGGTTTATTTTAATCATCCTGTTAACTTTGCTGCGAATCACAAGAATTCTTCTGAATCAACAGGACGAACTTAAATCAAAAAGCATTCAAAATGAAGAGTTATATAAAAAATCAGAAGCAGAGCGTAGTTTAAATCAAGATATATTAAACACCATTCAAGAGGGAATTTTGTTAATAAATAATGAAGGTGTTATTGTTCAAGTGAATAAACAATTGATTGATATGTTTCAATGGAGTAATAAAATAGGAACAATAATTGGGTTAGACTTGAATAATTGGACATCTGTTATGGCAGCACAAGTAGAAGATCCGGAATCTTTTCAAAGTTTTTTACGTAAAGCGACTGAAAAAAAGGAAAGCGATAGTATTTTTATTTATAAAAAACTCAATCCCAATCAAGTGATAAAGGTATATTGTACGGGATTATATCATGTAGACGATAAAGTAGGGACGATATTAGTTCACCGTGATATCACGAAAGAATTTGAAGTAGACATGATGAAGTCAGAGTTTGTTAGTACCGTTAGTCATGAACTAAGGACACCATTAGCTAGTATCCTTGGATTTACAGAGCTACTATTAAACCGTGAACTAAAACCCGACAGACAACAAAAGTATTTTACGACCATCTACAATGAAGCAAAACGATTAACAGCATTAATTAATGATTTTCTTGATATCCAAAGAATGGAGGCAGGAAAACAGTCGTATGAGAAGAAATTTATTAATCTTAAGTTAATTCTGGATAAAGTGGTTGAATCTCAAAGTATCCATACAAACGAACATCAAATTTCTATAATTGATGAAAGTAATAAAGCACATATTTTAGGAGATCGTGATAAAATTGAGCAAGTATTTACGAATTTAATTAACAATTCGATTAAATATTCACCAAATGGTGGGGATATCGAAATTAAACTTTACCATTATGAGGATCGAGTTTTTGTAGACATTAAGGACCAAGGTCTCGGAATACCAGAGGGGTCCATGCAAAAGCTATTCTCAAGGTTTTACCGTATTGATAATAGTGACCGCAGGAGAATAGGTGGCACTGGACTAGGATTGGCCATTGTACAAGAAATAATGAAGGCCCATAATGGAGAGGTCTTTGTCCAGTCCCAATATGGAAGCGGCAGTATCTTCACTTGTTCTTTCCCGCATATACCTGGACAGCTTGAAGAACTAGCACCTGTAACAGAATCAAGAGCGTTAGGCTTTAAGGTAATGGTTGTAGAAGATGATCAAAGCTTAGGTCAATTAATTACCGAAGAGCTGAAAGAGGATGATTTCCAAGTATCTTATTTTAAAAGAGGAAAAGATGCATTAGCTGTCATAAGAGAGGAACTTCCTGATGCCATTGTATTAGATATTCTTCTTGAAGAGGATGAACTAGACGGTTGGAGTATAATGGAAGAAATAAAGAAACAAGAAATACTTAAAAATATTCCAATCTTTATTTCATCAGCTCTTGATGAAAAAGAAAAAGGATTTTCCTTAGGGGCAACGGATTATTTAATTAAGCCATATAAACCAAGTCAATTGTCAAAGGCGATTATGCAAACCTTATTAAAAACGGGTAAAGTAGGTCAAGTTTATATTCCGCAAGATGAATTGGGCGAAGAGTAAACTTAGATTTAATTAACATCATAAAAAAGAGCAAATCCAATGGGGTTTGCTCTTTTTAATACGATTTTTTTGCCTTTCATCAGCTACTTATTTCCTTTTTTGTTTGAATAAAAAACATATTCATTGTCGTAAAGTCATAAATTCAAGTAAAGGCATACTATTATTTTTTTATTTCAATTCCGACTTTACTTACAGGGAAACATGCCTTGTGATTTTATTAAAAATGATAAGGAGGAATGGAGAATGACGATTGGCTTTTGGCTTAATATCATTGTGATGTTACTATTCATTTTTGGCCTTTTCTTTCTACAGAAAAAACATGTATCATTTTCAAAAAGAGTATTCTTAGCTTTAGCCGTTGGTATTATTTATGGATTTATTCTACAGTGGATTTACGGACCAACAGAACAGGTAGTAATAGATTTAATTAATTGGTTTAACCTTGTCGGTACAGGTTATATTAAGCTATTGCAAATGATTGTGATGCCACTTGTCTTTATTTCTATCCTAGCAGCCTTTACAAAAATGAAGCTTGCGAAAAATGTTGGAAAGATCAGTTTTTTGGTAATTGGATTACTAGTCGGAACAACGGCAATTGCCGCTGCTGTTGCGATTGCTACAACGATTGGATTTGATTTAGAAGCCATTCAAATTCAAGAAGGCGATGCTGAAGCGGCTAGAGGAGAAGCGTTAGAACAAAGATCAGCGGAAGTGGAAGGTAAAACCTTTCCGCAACAAATGCTAGATTTACTACCAGCAAATCCGTTCTCAGATTTAACAGGAGCACGTCCAACATCCACCATTGCCGTTGTTATTTTTGCCGCATTTATTGGTGTATCCTTTTTAGGAGTAAGAAGGAAATCACCTGAACAAGCGGAAGCCTTTGAAAAGCTTGTCGATACGTTACATGCGATTGTCATGCGTGTGGTGACCATCATTTTAAGATTAACTCCATATGGCATATTAGTTATTATGACAAAAGCAGTAGCTTTAAGTGATATTGATGGAATCTTAAAACTAGGTAAATTTGTAGTCGCTTCTTATGTCGCTCTTATTGTTATGTTTGTCATTCATTTAATTCTATTAAGCGTTGCTGGATTAAATCCAGTTACTTATTTGAAAAAGGCATTTCCAGTATTAACCTTTGCGTTTACTTCCCGTACAAGTGCTGGGGCTTTACCGATTACCATCCAAACACAAAAATCATTAGGTGTTCCGGAAGGAATTGCGAATTTTGCAGGCTCATTCGGATTAACTATTGGTCAGAATGGCTGTGCAGGGGTTTATCCAGCGATGTTAGCCATCATGATTGCACCGACTGTAGGAGTTGAACTTACACCATCCTTTATAGCGACGGTTATTGTCATCGTAGCTATTAGTAGCTTTGGTGTTGCAGGGGTCGGGGGGAATGCAACATTTGCTGCCATCCTTGTTCTATCGGCACTAGATCTACCGGTAGCTTTAGCAGGATTATTAATCTCAATTGAACCTCTTATTGATATGGGACGTACAGCACTTAATGTAAGTGGTGCGATGACTTCTGGAATTTTAACTAGCCGAATTACAGGTGAAATCGATTCAGGTGCTTATCAAAACTTAGAAAATAGAGTGGAAGTAGAAGCATAAAAATATGAAAGCCAGCCCGAGTTACTTATTAAACCGTTCCGTTTTGAGGTGCATAATGGTAAATTGACATCAGAAATGGCGTACGAATTGACGAATGCCATTTCCCTTTCACATAGGGATTTGGAATACCTTTTATAGAGAAGTAAGACCAGTAATGACAAAAGAAATTTAAAGGACAAAGCATATTGTACACTTAAAATTAGGTGACAATTGGGATGTCAATTCTTATGACGCTTCTTATCCTTAATTTAGTAACCAGTGATGTAAAACATACTAACATTAGTAGTACAGACCAAGGCCATGGTTTGTGCTACTATTTTTTTTATAGTAGAAGTGAAGGAAGGTCAATCCGCTTATTGGACCATGTTAGAGTCCGTATTTAAA
>NZ_CAKJTG010000023.1 GCF_917563885.1 Pseudoneobacillus rhizosphaerae | reverse complement strand
CCAGGCTATCATGCCCGCCCCTCAATGTAAATTCGAAATAAATGTAGTTCATTATACGGATTTTATTTTAATCAATTGAAAATCATTGTTGACACTTTTACACAATTAAATGGACTTGACTCTAATAGCCCTTAATAGTGACCGTTTATTCTGTCTTTATCTGAAAACGGTAACTAATAGCACCTAATAGTGACCGTTTATTCAGATTTTGACTGAAAACGGTAACTAATAGCACTAAGCTTCTTCGGATAGTTGAAAAAGAAACTCAACACAGAGCCTAATTTCAAAAAAACGTCAGCTGGTATGAAGCCAGCTGACGTTTTTTTTGCTTAAAGGTTATCCTTTTGTTACCTCTGCAACAATCTCAAACGAACGAAGACGCTCCTGATGATCATAAATCATTGCATTCACAATCATCTCATCCGCCTGTGTTTCATCTAAAAACTGCTGAAGCTTATTCTTAACCTTGTCTGGCCCACCAATTATCGAAGAACCGAGTTGCTTTTCTAGCATCGCCTTTTCGTATACACTCCAAAGACTATCCATATCCTCAACAGGTGGTTGTAATGGAGTAGGCTTATTTCGAACTAAGTTTAAAAATTGCTGCTGCATCGACGTGGCAAGGTACTTCGCTCGCTCATCAGTTTCTGCGGCGATGACATTCACTCCAACCATCGCATATGGCTTTTCTAGCACTTCAGAAGGTCGGAAGCTACGGCGATATAAATCTAAGGCAGCCAACGTATTTTCAGGTGAGAAATGACTAGCAAACGCAAATGGTAAACCTAATTGCCCAGCCAATTGGGCACTAAAGCCACTTGAGCCTAATAACCAAATCGGTACATTTAGTCCTTCACCAGGAATGGCTCTAACAGGTTTCATTTCTACGGGATTAAAGAAATCTCTCAGCTCCGCCAATTGTTCAGGAAAATCCTGACCATCGCTTCTTCGTTCCCTACGTAGGGCGAAAGCGGTTAGTTGATCCGTTCCTGGAGCACGCCCAAGTCCTAAATCAATCCTTCCAGGAAACAGGCTTTCCAATGTCCCAAACTGCTCAGCAATCACAAGTGGAGCATGATTCGGAAGCATAATTCCTCCTGAACCGACGCGAATCTTTGATGTTCCAGCCGCAACATGTCCAATGACAATCGAGGTCGCTGAACTAGCAATACCAGGCATATTATGATGCTCTGCAAGCCAAAAGCGGTTGTATCCCCATCGTTCCGCATGTTGAGCAAGGTCTAACGTATTACGTAAAGATTCAGAGGCACTTCCACCAACCGTAATCGGTGCAAGATCAAGAATCGAAAATGATATATGATTTAATTGCTTTTTAGACACTCCATGCACCTCTTTCATTCAATGTATCTTTACCTAGTTTCTCCTAGAATAAGTAACCTTATTTTATCAATTTCATTTCGAGTTTCAAAAGAATCTGTCTTCAAAGTGAAGAAAATAAATTTATCAACAATAAAAAAAGGCATAACCTATTACTCCTTCAGTAGGTTATGCCTAGAAATACCTATTTTATTAATCACAATCGCCTGAGACCCCATTTGCTCCCAAGCCTTGATAAAGTTATCCTTGTTTACTTTTTTATTTTTTCCACCGTAAGGGTCATTAATATAAATACTTTCTTGATCATAACCAGTAATAACTACACTATGCATTTTAAAAGAAACCTCCACCGGCCCCTGTGGTGTATTCCATGTTTTTATTTCAGAAGTTGGTGTAAAGCTGGATGTAATAATCACCCAAACGGGTCTACCCGCTGCCAGTTTTTCTATTACAACTGAAAACGGCTGCTTCGTTAAATCTTCTGCCCGATCATTTACATACGTCTGTACCAACTTGAAAATAGGCTCGTGATAAACCCCTAATCCAGGTCCATTCTCCATATTTCCTACAAAGCCTTCATTAGGATTCCCTTTCTTACCATCCGGATAATTCAACGGCACTCTTGTAATCTTTGTTGCCAGTTCATTTTTAGTAACAGAATGTCCATCAAATTGTAACAGCATCGCTAAGCTTGTGACTTCACAACCATTGTATAGTCTAGGAGCGTCCATCTGCTTTAAAAGTGGTACATCTAGTAGTTTTTCTTCGTTTTGTAAAGATTTGGGCTCTGAAATAGGTTGTAATTCATCTACTTGATCAGTTGCACTTGATATTAAATCATCATTTTTATCTACTTCCATATTTACAATATCGCTAGTTATTGATTTCGATTGTACAATACTTTCTTTAATATCCACTGGATGTTCATTTGTGGTGGAGATCGGTATTGTTTTTTGATTAGATATAGAAGGCAAAATTGAAACCAGAAAGTAGATACAAAAAAGCCCTACAAAAAAAACACTAATACTCCATTTAAAAAAGGCAGTCAAACTTATTCCTCCATTCTAATGATTTCACTGGAGTTAAAAATGATGAATTGTAACCATATTCTAATTTAATATGTTTATAGTAACCTATTTTCATTGAATTACAATATTGTAGTATCTTCCAAAAAATAACTCGGCATCATAATGACTGATTATATTTTGTTTTTTACTAAACAATTTTCGTATTTGTCCGATATGTTATATAAACATCAATGTGTATTGGTCAACTAGATAAAAAGGAGGATGTTATGGGCGACTACCTTCAAGAAAGTTCATTTATAAATGGAATATATAAGACACTTTTTGAGCATAATCCAGATGCATGTTATGCCTTTAATACTGAAGGAAAATTCATAATCATAAACGATGCTGCATGTCAATTAACTGGATATTCTAAAGAGGAACTTTTACAACTATCTTTTCCTACATTATTAAACGAGGATAGGGTAGAAAAGGGTCAACTGAAATTTCAAGAATTATTAAATGGTAAAAGGGATTCCTTTGAAATTTCGATTGTAAAGAAGAGTGGCGAAAACATTGACTTACACATTACAACCTTACCCCTTTATATAGATGAAAGAATAATCGGTGTTACAGGAATTGCCCAAGATATTACTCATAAAAATATAGTCCAGCTGGAATTAGCTATTTCTCGAAATCAATTAAAGAATATATTCGAAAGTATAGAAGTTTGTTTCTGTTCATCGCTTCCGAGTAGTAAAGCAAATTCTTTCATCCTACCTGTCTGCGAAAAAATATATGGATATTCGGAGAAGGAATTTGAAAAAAATCCATCGCTTTGGATGGAAGTAATTCATCCTGAAGATTTAAAAACTATCCATGAAATAAATCACCAATTAGTAGAAGGAAAATCAATACAAAGGGAATATCGTATTATTGATGTACAGGGTGTTGTTAAATGGGTTTTATCTAGTATCATTCCTGTCATAAACCATTTCGGGGAGACAATACGGTACGACGGCGTGATCATCGATATTAGTCATCACCGTGAGCTTGAGGAAAAGTTGCGATTCATGGCTTATCATGACACACTCACAAAATTGCCAAACCGAAGAAAGTTTTTCACATTGCTTGGAGATTCGATACAAGAGGCTATAGAAACGAACAAAAAGTTAGCGGTTCTTTTCATTGATTTAGATCATTTTAAGCTAATAAATGACACATTAGGTCATCGCATTGGTGATGAGTTATTACAAATAATTGCGAAACGTATTATCAATTGTCTTGGTAAGAATGATATTGTTTCTAGACAGAGCGGGGATGAATTTACTGTTTTACTTAAGGACATCCAAAACTCTACTGAATTAGAAAATGTGGCTAAAAAGCTCCATCATATTATTACAATGCCAGTACATTTAATGAACAATGATTATACCTTAACAGCAAGTATTGGAATAAGTGTTTTTCCAGAACACTCAGAGTTTCCAGAAGATCTCCTAAAAGATGCAGAACATGCTATGTATTTAGCAAAAAGTAATGGCAAAAATGCCTATCTGTTTTATCAGTCCGGTATGAGTGAAAATTTAACCCGTACAATGGAGTTAGCCCAGAGTCTTCTTAGAGCATTAAGATTGAATGAGTTTAGTCTTAACTATCAACCTATTATTAATAGTAAAGCGAATAATATAGTAGGTTTAGAAGCGTTACTACGCTGGAAACATAGCAAGATTGGTTTCATCTCGCCTGTTGAATTTATACCAATAGCTGAGAATTTAGGCATCATTATACCGATTGGAGAATGGATTCTCCGTACTGCTTGTACACACGGAAAACAGCTACACGCTAACGGATATGATAATATGTATATTTCTGTTAATGTTTCTGCAAAGCAATTTGAGGAAAAGAATTTCGTCCCGAAATTAATAAATATTCTTAATGAAACAAATTTTAACTCTCATTATTTAAAAATTGAAATCACTGAAAGTACAGTAATGAAAGATTTAGAAGATTTAGCAACCAAGCTTCGTCAGTTAGAAGATTTAGGAATTGATGTTCTTTTAGATGATTTCGGAACGGGTTACTCTTCATTAAGTTATTTAAGAAAACTACCAATAAGTACGCTGAAAATTGACCGTTCATTTATCCAGGATATTCATATTGACGCAGATCAGGAAGCTATTATTCGTACAATTGTAACAATGGCTAAGAGTTTACGTATAGGAGTTATTGCGGAAGGTGTCGAACTTGAGAATCAAATGTCATTTTTGCAAGATATCGATTGCTTCGATATACAAGGTTTTCTTTATAGTAAACCGATACCTTTTGAAACTCTAAATGAATTACTTCAGAATTGGAATGTTCCATCGTGAGGAAAAGGAATAGATTGTTTGGGTAGATGCAACGAAAGATAAGGGAGTGGAACGAGTAATGATCCCAAAAATATTAACTAAATTAAAGTCAGGTTTTAAAAGATTTAATAGTGTAAAGAAGTACATAAATGATGCCACAATTAATTCAACAGTTGATTCTGACAATGGGTCAGGATTTAAAGCTTTTTTCGGAAGCATTCGCTTTAAATTATTAGCATCGCTTGTTTCTATGATTGTTTTGATGTTGTTGATCTTCGGTATAAACGTATTTGTAGAATCGGTAAATAATAAAATCAATGGAAAAATGCAAAATGAAATGAATCTGTTAAGTTTAACAGAAGATGTCCATTTTAATATTATTAACACGGATGATACAGGCTCTTGGTACTTACTAAGCAGAAATTTTGAATACTATACAAAGTATCAGCTGAGCATTAGGAATGTAAATGATTTATTAAAAGAGCTAGAAAAATACCCTAACCTATCTAAGAATGACTTAGAAAGTATTGAAAGCTTTAAAAATGAATGGACAGCCTATCAAACAGAAAAAAAGGAAACGTTAGAATTATTTAGAAAAGGTCAAGTTGAAGAGGCTAGAGTAAAATATACCGAAGTGCCAACTTCTACACTATTAGATAAATTTATTCCAATTATTGAAAAAGTTAATGCAAATATTGTAAAGTACGAAAAAGAGATGGAACAAAATAAGAAAAAGGGAAAATTACTTACAATGTCTGCGTTAGTTATTTCAATCATAGCGGCAGTCTTCATTCAACTTGTGCTTGGCTTCTTAATTGTTAGACCGATCATTCTAATCGGAAGCCAACTAAAGGAGATCTCAGAGGGTGAAGGAGATTTAACTAAACAGATTGAATTTAAGTCTTCAGGTGAAATTAAAACATTAGTCATTTCCTTTAATAAAATGTTAGAAAATCTACGTATCCTTATTAAAGAAATTAGTTCAAGCACAGATCAAGTTGCAGCATCAGCAAACCAGCTGTCTGCTAGTGCAGAGCAAAGTACCATGGCAACTGAGCATATTTCTTCAATGGTTGGACAAGTATCAGTAGGTTCCGAACAACAGGTACAATCAATTAATGATGGGGTTATGGCGTTAAATGATTTCACATCTACAGTAGATTTGATTTCTTCTTTAACTGAAGAAGTATCGACCCATGTAATTAAAACATCAGAAGATGCTGAATCTGGTGGCCAAACTTTAGGGAAAGTTAGCTCTCAAATGGATTCCATTAACGTTACGGTAACCTCGCTCTCTGAAATTATTAAAGGACTAGGAGACCGTTCTAAAGAAATTGAAAATATCACTAAAGCGATAACAGATATTTCGAGTCAAACCAATCTTCTCTCGCTAAATGCAGCCATTGAAGCAGCTCGTGCTGGTGAACATGGCCGTGGATTTGCTGTGGTAGCAGATGAAGTTCGTAAATTAGCAGATCAATCGGCTAAATCTGCGAAACAAATCACCAATCTTGTTAAGACGATTCAGCAGGAAACATTCCAAGCGGTGGCGACCATGCAAAATACAATTAAAGAAGTTGAAAATGGTTTAATTACAGTGAATGAAGCAAGTAAATCCTTTAAAGCTATCAATCAATCAATTGAAGGTGTCGTTGGACAAATTCAGCAAGTATCAAGTGCAGTAATTAATATAACCGAAGGTACTAAACAATTGGTAACGACGATAGAGCCAGTAAAAGATATCGCACAAGATACCTCTTTTGGAATGCAAGAAGTGTCTTCATCTACAGAAGAACAGTTAGCAACTATGCAGGAAATTTCATTATCATCCAATGCATTAGCCGTTTTAGCGGATGATTTACAAAAATCAATTGGGAAATTTAAGTTTTAATTAGTTAATAAAGGGAGCCTAATTATGGGGCTCCCTTTAACTTTTTTTCTAAAAAACTAAACCATTCGAAATAAAATCCGATAATGTAACATAAGTAAACGTTTAATAAAAGAATAATAGCTAGAGTATAATGAAACATAAAGGAAAATTTGATAAAATAAATACTATGTGTAAATATTATTCAAATAACCTTCTTTGAGATAACGTTAATAACATGATTAGGAGGGACTGTTAAAATGAGAATCAACGATACGAAATATGGTTTGTATTCCTATCAAAATCAACAGAACCGTACAAATATAAGCACTTCACCTAAAAAAACAATGGCAGCAACAGATGATGTTAAAATATCTACTCGTGGTAGAGAGATTTCACAATCAATGATGTCTGAGCAAACCCAACGTCAAAACAGAATTCAAGAGTTAAAGCATCAAATTGAAACAGGTACTTACACTGTAGATAGCAACAAAATTGCACAAAAGATAGTTGATTTTTGGTCAAGTAATACGAAATAGGAGACAAGACGATGACCTCGATTATGTCAGTATTAAAAACTCTAGAGCAACTAGTTGAAGCACATAAAAATTTACTAGATATAATGAAAGAGAAGAGAACTATTCTTGTAGAGGGAAATATTGACGGTCTTCAGTCCATTCTTCTTCTGGAGAGTACATGTGTGGATGAAATTCTGAAGCTCGAGGAAAACAGAATGCAATTTGTTCGAGAATATCTTTCGGTAAAAGGATTGGTTAGTAGGAATTTTTCACTTGAAGAATTACTCCAAATAGAAAATGACGAATCTATCAAGAATAAATTACATTCCTTAGCCAAGCAACTTCGTCAATTAATAAAAGAAATTTCCTTCTTGAACGAGAGCAATCAAGAATTAATCCAAACTTCACTTTCCTACGTTCAGTACACTATTTCAATGCATCTCCGCAAAGAACCGTCCATTGGATATGGGCCAAATAATAAAAATCGCTACATGAGTCTACTAGATGCAAAAGTATAGAAACTATCCAATATAGTAAAAGGAGGTTCATTATGGCTTCGACATTCCATGGACTAGAGGTTGGAAGAAGAGGTTTGTTTGCTCAGCAAATGGCATTAAATACAACTGGACATAATATCGCCAATGCAAATACAAATGGCTATACTAGACAGCGCGTTGAAATGCAGGCAAGCAATCCCATTTCTACAGCAGGGGTTAAATTAGGTACAGGAGTAGAAATTTCTAAGCTTGTTCGTCTGAGAGAAGAATATTTAGATGTTCAAATTAGAGGAGAACTTAAAAATACAGGTTACTGGGAAGCAAAAAGCGAAACATTTTCAAAAATTGAGGAATTGCTAAATGAACCTTCTGATAATGGACTAGCCCGTACAATGGATGAATTTTGGAAGGGGTGGCAAGAGCTGGCGAATCATCCAGAGAGCGCAGCTGCCCGGTCCGTTGTTCGTCAAAGAGGGGTCGCAGTCGCAGAAACCTTTAAACATATTATGGATTCATTAAATCAAATTGAATCTGATCTTAAAAATGTAATTGACACCAAAACAAATGAAATAAACTCTTTAGCGAAACAAATTGGTAATCTAAATGCTCAAATTTCCCGTGTAGTACCAAACAATTACCAACCAAACGATCTTTATGATCAACGTGATGTCTTGATTGATCAATTATCGAAACTTGTAAATGTAAAGGTTACCTCTGGGGAAAACGGTATGGTTGATGTAACAGTAGGTAGTGCAAAATTGATTTCCGGAAAGGATTACAATACACTTTCTCTTGGTTATGACCAAGCTACTGGGTTACTTAATCCTTCTGAATTTAAAATAGGTGGAAACACAATTGCCTTAGACGGTGGGGAATTGGTAGGGTATATTGAATCCTTTGGGAAGATGAATGGTGGAGATTTAAACGTTCTACCTAAAATGAAAAATGCTCTTAATGAATTAGCTAAAGCTTTTGCTGACGAAGTCAATAAAGTTCATTTAAATGGAATGAATTTGGATAATATAGAAGGAAAATCGAATCAAAAAGTCGAATTCTTTGTAGGAACGAATGCTAGTGATATAAACGTTCATCCTGATATTATGAAATCCTTAAATTTAATTGCTGCTGCAATAGAGGAGGCTCCCGGAAAATCGTCATCAGGGAATGGAAAAAACGCTCAAGCAATGGCAGACATTAAATTTGGTACTATAAATATTGGTGGATCTGATACATCAGTTAGCGACTTTTATCGTAACATTATCGGACAACTTGGTATCGATTCACAAGAATCACAAAGAATGCTAGAGAACTCAGAATTAATTGTTAAACAAGTTGAAAATAGAAGACAATCTGTTTCCGGTGTATCGTTGGATGAAGAAATGACAAATATGATTAAATTCCAGCAAGCATATAACGCATCAGCTCGCATGGTGACAGTTATGGATCAATGCTTAGATAAAATCATTAACGGAATGGGCCGAGTAGGATTGTAGGAGGTTTAAGCAAATGAGCATCCGTGTTACCCAAAATATCCTCAATTCAAATATGCTTTTTAATTTGCAGCGAAATAATAAAATGATGGAAACCTACCAAGATCAATTATCGACAGGTAAGAAAATAAATAAGCCATCTGACAATCCTGTTACCGCTGTAAGAGGAATGTTTTATCGGTCTTCATTGAATGAAATTGAACAATACAAAAGGAACTTGGATCATGGTCTTTCCTGGATGACCTCAACAGATGAAGCCTTAAATGAAGTAACAGAAGTCATGCAACGCGTCCGTGAATTAACTGTTCAAGGACTAAACGGAACAAATGATGCAAACTCACGAACCGCTATTGCTGAAGAAATTAACCAATTGAAAAATCATCTTGGTGAAATCGCGAACACACAGTTTGCTGGGAAATATATTTTCGCAGGCACTGACATCAAGAATCCACCATATAACGCTGACCCAACTATTCCTAATTCTCCAAGGGAGTTTAGAAATAACAATCAAGAAGTTTTGGAGTTAGAAGTTGGGGCTAAGAGTAACATTCAAATCAATATTCGTGGAATGGATATTTTTAATAATCAAGATATTGGAGGAGTCTTCAAAGTTCTATCGGATATTGTCGATAAATTTAGAAACTCAAATGAAAATGATAGTAATCATTTGGATAAACTAGATAGTCAAATAGATAATATCTTGAAGGAACGATCTGAACTGGGAGCTCGTATGAATCGTATCGAATTAGCCATGTCTCGAATGGACGGAATTGAAGTATCAACAACTCGCCTTTTATCACAAGAAGAGGATATTGATATTTCTCAAGTAATTGTCAATTTGAAAGCGCAGGAAAATGTTCAACGTGCTGCACTTTCGGCAGGTGCTCGTATCATTCAGCCTTCCCTAGTAGATTTCTTACGTTAATTTGAGTAAGGTGGAAATTATGAATCTCAAAGTCAATCAGAATATAGTTGTAAATGTAGAAGTTGAAGACCAATCATTTCAGTCAATCGTAGCCGATGTTACTGAAAAGGAGATATTTATCAGTTTGCCTTTAGAAGGGGTAGTAATAAGAAATCTTCCTGTAAATACTAGTATAAGTGTTTACTATAGTGCGAGTGATAATCAGTACAAATTTCCTTCTACTATAAATGGCAAAATCTCTGACAATATTCCGTTATATCGAATCGTAAAACCTCAACCAAAAGATATCGTTAAAGTACAAAGACGTGACAATTTTCGGGTGAAAACTAATTTATCACTAAAGTTGAATGAATATGAGTTCATTACCTTAAATATAAGTGCTGGAGGATTATTGTTTTCATGCAATAAAGATTTGATGTTAAAAGTTGGTGATGCTGTTACAGGAATACTATTTATCCCTCCTATTGATAATAAAACTATTGATCCCATCCATTTTCAAGGAGCGGTAAGAAGGGTCTCAAAAAATGATATTCCTGACAAAATGTACATTGCTTTAGAATTTGTTAGATTAAATGATAGGGATCAAATGAATCTCGTCCAATACTGTTTTTATAAACAAAAACAAAATCGTCTAATCCAACAAAATTTATAAAATTCTTCTATACGATTTACCTTCTTTTTGATAAAGAAGGTTTTTTTTATAACTTGCCATCCCATGCAATAGGAACACTAAAGTATACAATTACTTGCAATTTGTTTATACTATTTCTATAAATGTTTGATAAGGAAATATTGGTAGTTGTCTTTCTTTGATTAAATTTATTTTTTTTGATATCCTCATAAAAGTAAACATCTAAACGAAATATATATTGAAGATTTGGAAACCAATCTATGATATTAACCATTTTATTTTTAGTTAATCTAAATCATACGTATGGGGTTGAATCTTTTACCTGTTATACGTAAAGGTAAGGAGGGAGTATTGTGGGTTTAAAATCTGCATTATTCGAGATGAAGGATATTCTTGAGAAAGACCAAAAGGATGTAGTAATGGCTCATGTTATCCGTAATTTAGAAATAAAAAACCAGTTAAATACAGGCATTTTAGATTATTATTTTAATATATTAATGATATTGAAAGCGAAGCATTCTAAAAAAACTCAAACTCAAACTCAAAATCATACAAAAAAAATCAATCGAAAGTGGATTAACTGCGAAATTGAACTAATGTTTCAATATATAAATGACCGTCAAGAAGAAAACTCGATTAATATTACTGAATTACTTGAGGAAGTAGCACAATTATTAAATCGTGGATATCAATCTGTTAATTATAAATACTATACACTTGTTAAAGAAAAGGAACAGGAAATAGGTCAAAAGGATTATAAATTTATGACGATTTCACAAATGGATGTTCCAGTTATCTCTACTGAACTTATACAAAGAAAAAAGGTTTCTGAAATAGAAGTTGAAAAGCAAGACGAAGAAAATAATCTTTTAGACCTATTGTCAGGATTAATAACAAATGTACAAGAGCTACCAGGGATACAGTTAACTGAACTTCTTAGTAGTTTATATCATCTTACAAGTCTAGCAATAGGAAATCAAAAAGGTAATCTAAATATAGAAAGCATTCAGCAAAAAGCTAGTTTGGATAATGAATTGCTACGTGAAAAATTATTACAAAAAGAACAGCAGTTAATTCAAGAGAAAAAACGAAACGATGAATTACGAGCAGAGGTTAATCGTTTAGCATTGGAAATATCAGCGTTTAGCAAATTAGGTGATGCTGCAAAAATACAAAATCTAAAGTCATATAACCAAAAATTAAATTCGATAATAGACAAAACTGGCTTTGCTTTACAAATAGGAAGTTAGACCTAAAGAAACTTAAGGCAAAACCCTTAACTTTTTTATAAATAATCCGATAAAAAAATAAGAAAAAAGGATTATGAGAGGAGAAACGACCTTGGCTTTTAGCAACCCTTTCCAAACTTATCAAAAACAGGCTGTTTCAACTTCCCGACCGGAAGAATTAACTTATATGCTATATCAAGGACTTGTTAAGTACATCCGAATAGCAAAAAATAGCTTGGAAAATAAAAACTTTGAGGAGAGCAATACGTTTATTCTGCGCTCACAAGACATACTTTCAGAGCTAATGATTACGTTAAAAACGGGTTATCCTGTTACAGATTCGTTACTTTCCATGTATGATTATATGAAAGCTCGTTTGATTCAAGCTAATATTAACAAGGATCAACAAATATTAGAAGAAGTAGAAACTTACGCAGTAGAGTTATCGGAAACTTGGTATAATGCGATGAAAGAAATGAAAATTAAAAACTGAGGAAGTAGATGATGTTTGAATTACTGCAAAAAATATATAACATTACATTAGAATTAGAACGCATTTTAGAACAGGAAGACTACGAGGAATTTGACCGGTTGCTCCAAATTAGAAATGTGACAATGACCGAAGTGGATGGTCTTAAAGTAAACCATCCAAATTTCCAATATACTAATTTGGAAACACAGTTATTAGAAGACATATACGCTTTAAATAGTCAATTAATGAAGAAATCTGAGGATATCAAAACAAACAGTGAGCTATCTATTAATAAAATGAACTCTAAAAAACAGTTATTTAAATATAAGCCTTATTTCAAGCAAACAAGTGGAGTATTTGTTGATGAAACATTAGGTAAAGGGTAGGTAAGAGCACTAGGTGCTTTTACCTATTTTTTTATTTCGTAAAGACGAAAAATTTGTTTTCTGTTATAATTTTTTTTGCGTGCTTCTGAACGTGATTTTTCGGTTGAATTATCCCAAATTTCATATACAATATTTAGTAGATAATTGTAGAATTTTGTCGGCTATCTTTTTGAAACATTTTTTGTCCGAACTAGAACGAAATTAGGTTATTTTAATGTATTTTCAGAGAGGATGATATACTTGGATTTTTATCCAACAATATCCGCTACAGATAAACAAGGAAAGATATATAACTTTCTTGAATACAAAAATAAAAAACCATTTTTTTTGGATCCAATTAATATTAAGGTAGGAAACCCTATCAATGAAACTTATCTCTTGGTGAAAAATGTTGTTTTTAAAGAAAAACAAATTTTAGCTTTGCGAAGAGAAAGAGATACCACTACAGTCATATTGGTTGAAGCCAAAATAGAGAATGGGAAATTAACCTATATATCAAAGCTTCGAGATGAATATTTTGGAGATGTAAGTAAGATGTTCAAAGGAAATAACCTAAGATGATAAAACAAATATGCGTTGATCCGTAAAATGAGCGGTCACGCTTTTTTTATAGAGATTTCAAATTTTTGATTAGTTTGATGGAAAAAACAAAATAATTTGAAAGGATGATTACCTATGAGTATTGGTGATGATTGGTTTATTAAATCAATGATAGTGAATACTTTGCATCGGACAGAGCAACTAAAGCCACGTATAACTACCTCTCAAAATGAAGTGGAGAGGGATTTTGTAACAGTTTTAAATCAACTATTACTAGAAAAGAGCCTAACTTTACCTATTTCAATAGATTCAATTAATTTAAATTCCTTAGACACCTTTAAGGGAGTAAATACCAATAATAGTAATCTAGGAGACTCTTTACGATTTCAGACCACTAATGCAGAGAAATTAAATCAGTCCTTAGACGGGAAGCTAAGAGGTATGGGAGAAATATTTATCCGAGAAGGCAGAAGATATAATGTTGACCCAGCATTTTTAGCAGCTGTCGCTCAGCATGAGACAGGAAATGGAAATTCAAATGCAGCAATAGAAAAAAATAATATTGCCGGAATGATGGGGGCAAATGGTTTGAAATCGTATTCTTCAGTTGAAGCAAGTATTATCGATATGGCCCGAAATTTAAGTAATAATTATTTGGAAAAAGGATTTATTACTATTCCAAAAATTGGCGCCAAATATGCTCCAGTTGGTGCCAGTAATGATCCCACAGGTCTTAACAATCATTGGGTCTCAGGTGTAAGCAACTACTATAATCAATTATCAGATAATTAATTCACAGCAAATGAAAATTTGTCGAAAAATCGATTAATTTACTATAAATCTTACCAATCTATCTCAATATCAAAAATATTGTAGAAATATGTCACCTTTTTGTAGTATTCTATAACAAAATAACATTATTTTGATGTATATCGAATTTTAATCAAAAAGGAATATAAGGTGAAAGGAGAGAATCATCTTGAGTCAAATTAGCATATTACATACAGCATTGAATGCATCAAATTTAAGACAAGATGTCATTTCAAATAATATTGCAAATGCTGAAACACCCGGATATAAGTCGAAACAAGTCGTTTTTGAAAATATTCTGAAGCAGCAGTTGTCAAATCAAACTAATTTTAAAGGCACTCGGACTGATTCGCGTCACTTTAATATCGGATTGCCGTCAAATTTACCTCAGCCTGAGGTTGTAGAATTAACTGAAACAAAAATCCAAAATAGTGGAAACAACGTTGACATAGAAGAAGAAATGACTCGTCTAAGTAAAAATGCATTATGGTATTATACCCTAACTCAGCAATTGAATAGCGAATTCCAAAAATTATCCATTGCTATTAAAGGGAGGGTTTAATTCTAATGTTCGATTCGTTAAATATAAGTGCATCCTCTTTATCAGCCCAAAGATTACGGATGGATGTCATTTCTTCTAATATTGCTAATGCCTCTTCGACAAGAGGGACATATGTTAATGGAGTATGGGAACCGTACCAACGTAAATTAGTGGTAATGGAACCTAGAGAAAAATCCTTTGGTCAAGTATTACAAGGGGAAATGGAGAAACAATCTAATCCATCTTCAAAGTTACAAGGTGTAAGAGTTACAGGTGTCATTAATGATACGACACCTTTTAAAATGATCTATGACCCTACACATCCGGATGCAAATACAGAAGGATACGTAAGGATGCCTAATGTCGATTTATCAAAAGAAATGGTTGATTTACTCGCAGCATCTAGAGCATATGAAGCAAGTGTTACAGCTTTTAATACTGGAAAATCACTTATGTTAAAAGCACTCGAAATAGGTCGTTAGGGGGATATAAATGGATATATCGCGTGTTGGAAGTGACTTTATCAAAATTAATCAAAATTCATTTCAAAGGGTTCAGAATGATTCAACAACAAAAAATTCATTCTCCGGTATTTTAAAAGGATACCTGGATAACGTAGATTCAAGTTTAAAACAATCATCAAATTTAACTACTAAGGTTGCTACTGGTGAAATAACGAATCTTCATGATGTAACCATTGCTTCTCAAAAAGCAAAAATAGCGCTAGAGCTTACTGTTACGGTAAGAGATAAGGCTGTTGAGTCGTACAATGAAATCATGAGAATGCAAATGTAAATATATGAAAACTGGTAGGGTGAAAAATGAATCGATCATGGATAGATCAAACCAAACAAACTAAAGAACTTTTTACTAAATATTGGGGTGACCGTAGTTCGAAACAAAAAGGTCTGATCATTGGAACATTCCTTTTCCTTTTTGTTACTTTTTCCACCTTTATTTTTTTTGCATCTCGTACGCAATACGTCCCTTTATACACAGGGCAATTGACCCAACGTGAAATTGGCGATATTAAAGCGGAATTGGACAAACAAGGATTTACTGACTACAAACTTTCTGATAATGGGACGATGATACATGTTCCTCATAAAAAAGCACCAGAATTACTAGTGAGTCTCGCAGCGGAAGGATATCCGAAAGATAATAAGATTAATTTTGATATTTTTAGTCAAAACCTTACTTTTGGTGCTACGGACAGGCAATATGAAATCCTTGAGCGTGAAGCGATGCAAAATCAGCTTTCTGGAGTGTTAGAGACTGTCGATGGAATCAAAAATGCAGAGGTTATTTTAACATTACCGGAAGAGTCTGTTTTTATTAGACAAGATAATGAACAGACAGCTACTGCTTCTGTCATTGTCGATGTAGAGCCAGGTGTACAACTGACTTCACCACAAATTAAAGCTCTATATACCTTAGTTTCACGTAGTGTACCTAAACTTCCCATAGAAAATATTACGATTGTCAATCAATACAGTGAACAATTAGCTCTAGAAGATAGCCAAAGTGGAGATCAATCAGTTGCAGAATATGATGAACAGCGCAAAATTCAACAAAACGTGCAGCGTGATATTCAACAGAGTATTCAAAACTTATTAGGAACCATCCTTGGAACGAATAAAGTGTATGTTCATACTTTTGTAAGGTTGAACTTCGATAAGGTCAAAACCGAAGAAAAGCTTGTTCAGCCAACAGGTGAAAAAAATAATGGTATAGCCGTAAGTTCGGAAAAAATCTCAAAATCATACACAGGTGAAGGGGCTTCAGCTGGAGGTGTTGTAGGGACAGGACCAGATGATGTACCAGGATATGTAGGTGCAAACACAGGTGGAGATAACAATTACGAAGAACTTCAGGATCGAGTGAACTATGAGGTTAACCGAGTTCAGAACGAGATCATTAAAAGCCCATATAAAATTGAGGATATTACGATAAATGTTGGAGTAGAACCACCAAATTCTGATGGAGTAAATTCGTTAGCAACTGAAACGGAAGAAAACATTCGAAATATTGTTGCTAATACGGTGCGAACAGCTCTTGGGCATCCTGAATTAACAGATGAAGATGTTAATCAACGAATAACGATTTTTCCACATACGTTTGCTCAAAACTCACCAAGTGAAACGAAACCAACAAATCAATGGCTATACCTAGGAGGAGCAATAGCAGCAGCAGTGTTAATATTGTTGATTCTAGTAGTATCGTTATTACGTCGTAAAAAATCAAGTAATGTGGAAATTGAGGAATTAACACCATCTTATTTAGAACCGATTGAAGAACCTAATTATTTTGCTGAACAAGATATGGGTATTGAAAGTCAATTGAAAAAGTTACTTGAGCAAAGACCGAAAGATTTTACCAATATGATAAAAACTTGGCTAGATGAAGAGGAGGCATAATACCTCATGGCACATGCAACAAAATTGAACGGACGACAAAAGGCAGCCATTTTGCTTATTTCAATGGGGAAGGAAATGTCCTCAAAAGTATTTAGTCATTTATCAGAGGAAGAGATAGACCAGCTTACCCTTGCAATCGCTAACGTTAGAAAAGTAGACTCCAAGGAAAAAGAGGATGTATTAAAAGAATTTCATGAGATGTGTATTGCACAGGATTATTTGGCTACTGGTGGAATTTCTTATGCTCAAGAAGTACTTGAGTCCGCTATGGGTAAGGATAAGGCAAGACAAATAATCCAACGCTTAACGGCCCAACTTCAAACAAAACCATTTGATTTTGCACGCCGTGTTGATGCTATGCAAATCTATAATTTTCTTCAAAATGAACATCCACAAACCATCGCTCTTGTACTAGCACATTTAGAACCAGAACAGGGATCACAAATCCTTGCATCCCTACCTAGTGAACTTCAATCGGATGTAGCTAGGAGAATTGCATTATTAGAACAAACCTCACCCGAGGTCATTAAAGAAGTAGAAAATATACTTGAACAAAAATTAGCTACCACTATACGTCATGATTATACTGTGGTTGGTGGAATTGACTCGATTGTCAGCATTCTTAATGGAGTTGACCACGGTACTGAGAAAAGTATATTAGAGCAACTTGGCTTAAAGGATAGAGAGCTAGTTGATGAAATTAAAAAGAGAATGTTTATTTTTGAAGATATTATCACTCTCGATCGAAGAGCCATCCAACGTATTATTCAAGAAGTCGATAATCAGGATTTACTTCTTGCATTAAAAGCTTCAAGTCCAGAAGTAAAAAAAATCATTCTAGAAAATATGTCAAAGAGAATGGCGGAGAGCTTCGAGGAAGAAATGCAATTTATGGGACCAGTCCGAGTGAAAGATGTAGAAGAGGCCCAAGGAAGGATTGTCTCTATTATTCGACGACTCGAAGATACCGGGGAAGTTGTCATAACTCGAGGTGGGGCAGATGACATCATACTCTAAAGTATTTAAGGCTTCTCATCTAACAGATAGTAGGGATGTAAAGGTCGTTAAGATTCCAGTTGGAAACAAAAGTAAACAAATAAGTACTTCTGATTCTACAAAACAAGCTGATGATGTAGCTATAGAAACCCAAATGGTCGATAAATTGATTCAAGAAGCCCAATTAAAAGCACAGGAAATCATTCTAAAAGCTAAACAAAAAGTAAATTCAATGATTAATGATGCTGAAGAGAAGATGGGTATGTGGTGGGAAGAGAATGAAAAAAGGCTAGAAATCCTTACGCAAGAAGCGAGAGATAAAGGATTCCAAGAAGGCATGCTAACTGGAAAAAAAGAGGTAGAGGAAAGAGTCTATCAAGAATACAAAGAAAAAATAGGACAAGTACAAGAATTATTAGAAAATGCTTATAAGCAAAAGGAATCCATTATTTTAGAAGCAGAACCTTTTTTACTTGAGTTAAGTAATGCCATTGCCTCTCAAATTATTAAGCAGGAATTAGAATGTTATCCAGATAAATTTTTGGAGTTAATAAAGCAGCATATTCTTCGTTTTAAGGAAAAGGATTTTATTACTATTTGTGTCCATCCGATGGATTTCGATTATATTCAATCACAGCGAGCTCACTTACTTGCAGTTGTGAATGGTGAAACTGAAATTAAAATTGTTCCAGACCACTCTGTCTCAGAAAAAGGTTGCATCATACGCACGGCTTATGGGAGCGTAGATGCACGTATTGATACTCAAATCGAAGAAATAAAAAAGGTCATCCAAGATGCCAGGAGGGTTCCGGAAGGTGAATTTAACAGCTGAACATTATGTTAAACTAATTCGCAATTGTGACCCTGTTCGGGTGAATGGGAAAATCACACAAATCATTGGACTTACGATTGAATCTCAAGGGCCTGATGTTCGAATTGGTGAGCTTTGCTACATTTACCCATCACAATCTAACACCCCCATTCAGGCTGAGGTAGTTGGAATCAAGGAAAACAAAGTATTACTTATGCCATTAGGTGAAGTAAGATCGATTGGACCTGGTTGTGATGTGGTGGCAAGTGGAAAGCCCATTATGGTAAAGGCTGGACAACAATTATTAGGTAGAATCTTAGATGGACTGGGCCAACCTATAGACGGGAAGCCACTGCCATTAGGTTTAGAGGAAGTGCCTACTTATACACAGCCACCTAATCCACTGACCCGGCCTCGGATTCATGCTCCACTTGGAGTAGGGGTTAGGACTATTGATGGTTTGCTCACAATGGGTAAAGGTCAAAGAATGGGGATATTTGCCGGAAGTGGAGTCGGAAAGAGTACACTTCTTGGAATGATCTCAAGAAATACGACAGCAGACGTCAATGTTATAGCCTTAATTGGAGAACGAGGACGCGAGGTGCTCGATTTTATCGAAGAAAATCTTGGAGAAGAAGGACTTAAAAAGTCGGTTGTGATTGTAGCAACTTCCGATCAGCCCGCACTAATTCGCATCAAGGGTGCCCTAACTGCCACATCCATAGCAGAATATTTTCGAAACCAAGGAAAAGATGTGTTACTAGTTATGGATTCAGTGACACGTTTTGCTATGGCTGGGCGTGAGATTGGACTAGCAATAGGAGAACCTCCAACCACCAAAGGGTATACACCATCCGTTTTTGCGATGCTCCCACAATTATTGGAGCGTGCTGGGACGGGCCCAAATGGTTCCATATCAGCGATTTATACAGTCCTTGTGGACGGTGATGATATGAATGAACCTATTGCCGATGCTGTCCGGGGCATATTAGATGGTCATATTGTGTTAAATCGTGGAATAGCTGGTAAAGGAATATTCCCAGCTATCGACGTATTAAACAGCGCTAGTCGGGTTATGACGGAAATTACGACAAATGAACACCAAAGCGGAGCAAAAAACTTTAAAAGATTATTAGCTGCATATAAAGAGGCCGAAGATCTTATTAACATCGGAGCATATAAAAAGGGTTCTAATAGAGAAATAGATTTAGCCATCAGGTTTAAGTCATTAATGGATAACTTTCTACATCAAGGTGTGTTTGAGTCATCTCAATTAGAAGAAGCTGAATCATTCATAATTTCACAATTTGGAGAGATCATACGATGAAATTTCAGTTTTCCTTCCAAAAGGTACTAGATTTTAAAGAAAAAGAAAAAGAAATAGCGGAACAAGAGTATGGAACTATTAAGCTTCAGCAACTAGAGTTAGAAGAGCAGCTTGAAGATTTAGAAACAGAAAAGGATCAGGCTTTTAACCTTTATGATGATGTTCACAAAAAGTCAATCATGGAAATAGTAGTTGCTCAAAATAATATTGAATATGTTAATCGCCAAATCAAACAATTAGAGTCTAAATCTCAGCTGATTCACCAAGAAGCTGAACAAAAATATCAAGTACTCATTGAAAAAACACAAGAATCAAAAATGTGGAATAAGTGGAAAGATAAATCAAAAGAAATATTTCAAAAGGAATTGCTTCAAAAAGAACAGGCTATGCTAGATGAAATGGCTGTTTTACGCTATACACGGAAATAAGGGAGAAAAAAGAAGAATGAAAGAGAAAATAGTGGAGAAATTAGGAAGCATCTTTTATCTATGTTTATTCCCAGTTCTTTTTTTTGCTATTTTGGGTGGCGTTTGTGTCTATTTCTTTAATATACCAGCTAAAAGCTTGGGAAGTCATATGCCATTAGTTGGTAGTATGCTGACAGAATCTAATCAAGCCTCTGCTATTAGTAAGGATAGTAAAGAAGACTGGAAGAAACAGCTTCGCAATGCTGAGCTTGAGTTAACTCAAAAGGATAAACAAATAGATGATTTAAATTCGAAGTTAGCTAACACTCAAAAATCGTTAGAAGTTCTAAAAATGAATCATGAAGAACTTCTAAAACTATTAGAATCCAAGAATAATGAACAGTTCCATCAAAAAATGGATGAAGTAGCAGAATTATACGAAAATATGCTCCCACACAAAGCAGCTGGGATTTTTCAAGAAATGCCTTTAAATGATGCAACTCAAATCATTTTATTTATCGATCAAGATTTACAAAGTTCAATAATTGGAAAAATGAAGGATACGAAAAAAGCAGGCCAAATTACCATGATAATGAAAGAAATTTTAGATTTAGTAGAATACAATGAAATCGAATTAAAAGAAAAAATTAATCAATTAGCTTCCAACGTGATACAGAAATAGATTAATAGGAATTTACTCCAAGGAAGGAGACCATCATGAAAAGTTCTTCACGTATTATTCTCTTAATAATATTCGTATGTTTATTTTCTTTTCAATCCACTATTTATGCTGAAGGCTCTACATCCACTGAAGAGCCGACCGTCTACGATACGCTAAAAAAAGAGGAGGGTAAATCGGTACCTGTTTCCCCGAATACCGTAGAAGGCGCATCTCCTACCATATTTCCCTTATTTATGAAATTTATTCTATCTTTTATTTTAGTGATAGGATTATTGCTATTGTTACTGCGATATTTATCCAAACGTAACGGCTTAATACAATCAAGTGGGCCAGTGCTTCCCTTAGGTGGCCACAATCTCGGAAATAACAAATCTGTACAAGTTATATTAATTGGCCAAACCATTTATGTAGTGGGAGTAGGAGAGAATATTAATCTTATTCGTTCGATCGAAAAAGGCGAAGAATATCAACATTTGCTAGAAAGTTATGAGAATCAATCAGAAGGAATATCTTCTAAATGGTTATCTAGTGATCCAAATAAAGCTTGGATATCTGTTTTGCAAAAACATCTTCAGAAAATGAAGAAAGAGAGTAGAGAGGAGTAAGCGCAATGATTAAAAAACTAGCACTTATCCTACCTTTTCTACTACTAGTCTTTATCCCTAATGTGTATGCAGCTGAAACTTTAGGAACCATATTGCCAGGTATCGATTTAGACACAGGAGATGACCCAGGGGCAGTCTCTAATACATTAAGAATAATTATCTTAATTACGTTACTATCGGTTGCTCCATCTTTTCTTATATTAATGACTAGCTTTACAAGAATTGTCATTGTTTTAGGGTTTGTGCGTACGGCTTTAGGTACCCAACAAATGCCCCCTAATCAAGTGCTAATTGGCTTAGCCTTATTTATGACCTTCTTTGTTATGGGTCCAACCTTCTCAGAAATTAATAAAGAGGCCCTTCAGCCGTTTCTAGATGGGAAACTATCACAAGAGGAAGCCTATGAAGCTGCTAGTACCCCATTAAAAGAGTTTATGACAAAACAAACAAGAGAAAAGGACTTGGCACTCTTTTTGGATTATACAAAACAAGAAAGACCAGAGCGGCTGGAGGATATCCCGTTAAATGCCTTAGTTCCTGCCTTCGCTATTAGTGAATTAAAAACGGCATTTCAAATGGGGTTTATGATATTTATTCCCTTTTTAGTCATCGATATGATTGTTTCGAGTGTTTTGATGTCAATGGGGATGATGATGCTACCTCCTGTGATGATATCACTCCCATTTAAAATTTTATTATTTATTTTAGTTGATGGATGGTATTTAATTACAAAATCCATATTATTGAGTTTTTAGGAAGGGGGGATCTGTATGACTACTGAAATGATTATACGTATTGCACAAGAGTCAGTATATACTATCCTCATTGTCATTGCCCCAGTTTGCGGTGTGGCGCTGTTAGTTGGGTTATCAGTAAGCATCTTTCAAGCAACAACACAAATACAAGACCAAACGCTTGCCTTTGTCCCAAAAATTGTTGCTGTTTTTCTAACTATTCTTTTCTTTGGAGCATGGATGCTAAAGCTGGTAGTAGAATTTACAGAAAACCTATTAGGTAGCCTTTCTAATTATGTGGGGTGAGAGCCATGGAGGATTTCTCCTGGTGGAGTTTTTTACTTATATTCGTAAGGATTACTTCCTTTATGGTCATAGTACCATTATTTTCAGGGCAACAAGTTCCGAATACTTATAAAATTGGAATCAGTTTTATATTAACGGCATTATGTTATGGTGTCATCAATGATCCTATCGAAAATCCATCAATGGGAATTTTAACATCGTTAATTATTAAAGAGTTTTTGATTGGGATTTTTTTAGGGTTCATTCCGAAAATCCTATTATATGCGGTTCAAATTGCGGGTTCTATGCTCGATATACCCATTGGGTTTTCAATGGCTACTCTATTTGATCCGAGCTCAGGAATAAACGTTCAGCTTTCAGGACATTTTAAAAATATTTTGGCTATGTTGTTATTACTTGCAACAGACGGACATCATTTGCTCATGCAAGGAATTTTAATCAGTTTTGACTGGGTAAGCATAGGCACGTTCGTTCCTTCCTTTGCCGATGGAAGCTTGTCTACATTATTGATTGAGAATGTGAAACAAATGTTTATCATCGGCTTTATGATGGCAGCACCTATCGTTGGAATTATGTTTCTCATGGATATTGCATTAGGGATCATGGCAAAAACCGTTCCACAAATGAATATCTTTGCCGTTTTTCCACCAATTAAATTACTATTGCACTTTGCTGTTTATATAATCATTTTACCAAGTTTCTTTTACTTGTTAAAAGTTCTCTTCGAAACAATGTTTGAATCCATGCATGCCATATTAAAGATACTGGGGGGATAACCATGCTTCGTCTTGATTTGCAGTTTTTCTCTGGAGAAAAAACAGAAAAAGCAACGACACAAAAACGACAAGATGCCAGAAAAAAAGGACAAATCGCTAAAAGTATGGAAGTTTCTCCAGCCTTCACCTTACTTTTTTGCTTCTCGTATTTACTCATTGGAGGGAAAGGTATGATGGAAGGGATGTTAAACATCTTTCGCCATTCATTCCAAGAATATATACTCTGGGACGTTTCAGTAGCTAGCACACAACTACTATTTAGCCAATTGCTCTTTCAATCTGTTAAACTTGTTGCTCCTATTTTTGCGGTTGTTGTTTTGACTAGTTTAGTAGCTAACTATATGCAGGTTGGTTTTATGTTAAACGCAGATCTAGTGAAAGTGAAGTTTGAGAAACTAAATCCTATACAAGGAGCCAAACAGATCTTTTCTCTTCGATCCATCGTAGAGTTATTGAAGGCATTAATGAAAATTATCATCATCGGATTTATAGCGTATAAGATAATGATGAGTAAATTGCCTGATTTAATCAAGATAAGTGAAAAAGGTATTTGGGATGCTACGAGATTAATAGGAACGGTTACTATTCAACTTGGCATTACGATATCGGCTTGTTTAGTTGCTATTTCAGCAATTGATTATATGTATAAAAAATATGAGCATGAAAAACAAATTCGAATGTCTAAACAAGATATTAAGGATGAACATAAAAAAATGGAAGGTGACCCGCACGTTAAAGGTCAGAGAAAGGCGATTCAGCGTCAAATGGCTCAAAATCGAATGATGCAGGATATACCTAAGGCGGATGTGGTCATAACGAACCCTACCCATTTTGCTGTGGCAATTCGTTACGAAATGAAAGAAATGGCTGCACCTCAAGTCATTGCCAAAGGTCAAGATCACCTGGCATTAAAAATTAGAGAAATTGCAAAAGAAAATAAAATTATGATTGTTGAAAATAAACCACTAGCAAGAGCTTTATTTGCTTCAGTAGAAGTCGGCGAAACCGTACCGGAAGAACTATTTAATGCGGTAGGAGAGATACTTGCTTATGTTTACTATCAAGAGGGTAGGTATAAGGGGATGATGGCATGAAAATAAAAGACGTATCCGTATTGATTGTTGTCATTATGATTGTTGTCATGATGATTGTACCTTTACCAACATTATTATTAGATTTTTTATTGATTTTTAACATTTGTATTTCTTTATTAATCTTATTGGTAGCAATGAGTACAAAAGAACCGTTGGAATTTTCAATTTTCCCAACAGCGATTTTAATAACCACACTCTTCCGACTGGCTCTTAACGTATCTACCACACGTTCCATCCTTTCACACGCAGATGGTGGAGCTGTGATTGAGACGTTCGGATCATTTGTTATCGGTGGAAATGCGGTTATCGGTTTTGTTGTTTTCTTAATATTAGTAGTCATTCAGTTTTTAGTCATCACCAAAGGATCAGAACGTGTGGCAGAAGTAGCAGCACGTTTTACATTAGATGCAATGCCAGGTAAACAAATGAGTATTGATGCGGATATGAACGCTGGATTAATCAGTGAACAGGACGCTAGATTACGTCGTAGAAAAATTGAACAAGAAGCTGACTTCTATGGATCAATGGACGGGGCAAGTAAATTTGTTAAGGGGGATGCCATAGCTGGTATCATCATTTTAATAATCAATGTCATCGGTGGATTTATCATCGGGATGACTATACACGGAATGGATTTTGCCGAAGCAGCAAGCACATTTACCCTTTTATCAGTAGGGGACGGTCTAGTCTCGCAGGTACCAGCTTTACTAATTTCTACTGCTACAGGGATCACGGTAACTCGTGCCGCTTCAGATGGAAATTTAGGTACGGATATTATTCAGCAAATATTTAATTATCCTAAATTACTATTTATTGTTGCGGGAATGATGTTCTTATTAGGTTTATTCACTCCGATTGGTCTATTTTTAACACTTCCAGTTGCTGGAATACTTGCTTTTAGCGCCTATTCGATCCAAAGAACGGTTAGAAAGGATGAAATGGCAGCAACCTTAGAGACAGTTGATAATGATGAAGAAGATATTAGAAGTCCAGAAAAGGTTATTGGTCTTTTACAATTGGACAAGCTTGAGCTTGAAATTGGATATGGACTAATTCCTTTGGCAGATCAAAAACAAGGTGGAGATATTCTTGACCGGATTGTCATGATTAGACGTCAATTCGCGATTGAACTAGGTCTCGTTATCCCGACTATTCGAATTCGCGATAATCTACAATTGCCACCAAATCAATATGTATTAAAGTTTCGTGGAAGTAAAATAGCCCAGGGAGAAATTTATTTGGATCATTTCCTTGCCATGAGTCAAGATTCTTCTGAGCAAGAATTAGAAGGAATCCAAGTAATTGAACCTGCATTTGGTTTACCAGCTACTTGGGTTAACTTGGAATCCAAGCAAAAAGCGGAGTTATTAGGGTATATGCTTGTTGATCCACCGTCCGTCATAGCGACGCACTTAACCGAAGTGTTAAAACGATATGCATTTGAGTTATTAGGAAGAGAAGAAACGAAGGAGTTAGTTGATAATCTTAAGGAAACCCATCCTAACCTTGTTGATGAACTTGTTCCGAATTTAATGGGCATCGGTGAAATCCAGAAGGTATTAAGAAATCTTCTCCGTGAGCAAATCTCAATTAGAGATTTACCAACGATCTTTGAAACGTTGGCAGATTACGCCCTATATACGAAGGAACCTAAAGTATTAACTGAGTACATCAGGCAATCCTTAACTAGACAAATCACTGAACAATTTGCAGAGAATGGAACTATTCATGTACTAACTGCAGGTTCGACGTTAGAGAAAGGAATATCAGATTCGATACAGCAGACTGAATCCGGTACCTATTATTTATCGATGGACCCACAATTGGTAAGAAAAATTACTGAAGAATTACAAGAGCAAATTAGTCGAGTAGTAAGAGCTGGAGGACAGCCCATTTTTCTTACTTCGCCTTCAATACGAATGTATTTAAAACAATTGGTGGATAAAATTATGCCGACTGTACCGGTCCTTGCTTACACAGAGCTTGAGCCAGAAATCGAAATTCAGAGTATAGGTGTGGTGAACATATGAAAACGAAAAAAATCATAGCTGATTCGATGCCGCTTGCCTTAAGGATGGTTCGTCAGCAATTAGGTGATAACGCAATTATTGTTAATACACGATCTATTAAGACGGGTGGTGTACTTGGTTTATTTCGTAAATTAAAGTATGAAGTAACAGCATACTCGATAGAAACAGAAAGTGTTTTACCTGAGCGCTCCTTCATGATTGAACCAAAAAAGGGGATAGAACTTACTACAACTACTGATGTAAAACAACAGGAAACAATGAATAAGGATATTGAAAATAATATATCTAGCTATAGTCAAAATCCTCAAAAACTTTATAATTTTTACGCTCAGTCTGCAAAAGTGGAGGAAGTATCTCCTTCGAAAATAGCAGAACCTGTTGAAAATCCTGCTAAAGTAACTGCGCCGAAAGTAGATGAGACAAACACTAGTAAGTCAATAGAACAAAACGAACAAAGTGAACCATTGCTGGATGAACTGAAGCATATGCGAAAAATGATGATGAATTTTATGCTGAACAATCAGGATTCCAAGACTTTGCCTTCAGGATTAGTGAAGTGGATTAATCGTTTGAAGGCACAAGGTGTAACGGAAGAAGTGTCTGAATACATTATCAGTTGCCTAATGAAAAAATATGAGACGATCACCGGGATATCTGATGAGGAAATCAAACAAGAAATCGAACAAATCATTCAAGAGATTTTTCAAAAGCGGATTCCAGAATCCAATGTAATAAGTGAAAATACACGTATCATAAATGTCGTTGGCCCGACAGGTGTTGGGAAAACAACATCCATTGCCAAATTAGCAACAGAGCAAATCTTAAAACAAAAGAGAAGAGTTGCAATGATTACAACGGATGTTTATAGAATAGGTGCAGTTGAACAACTTAAAACATATGCAGGTATCTTAAATGTTCCTATTGAAGTTGTCCGTTCAGCAGAAGATCTAGAACAAGCATTAATCAACCTGAAAAATTTCGATTTAATTTATATGGATACAACAGGACGTAATTACAAGGAAATTAAATATCTTGAATCTGTAAATGAATTTTTAAAACAGCCAATCGAAAGTGAAAATTATTTGGCTTTAAGTCTAACGACAAAATATGAAGATATACAAATTTTATTAGAACGATTCCTAGACAGCCCAGTGAAGAAGATTATTTTAACAAAATTTGATGAAACTAGTAGCTATGGTACCATTCTCAATATTGCCTTTCATTTTCCTTATCAAATAGCCTATATAACAAATGGGCAAAGTGTACCGGAAGATATTACCGCTACTGATCCAACCTTGCTAACAAGTTACTTATTAGGAGAGGTTAAATAAGATGGATCAAGCACATAGTTTACGAGAATTTATGAATCAGCATAATACGCAACAGCAGAAAAACCATTGGGCACGAATTGTGACGATCACAAGTGGTAAAGGGGGAGTGGGAAAATCAAATTTCACTGTTAACTTTGCCTTAGCACTACAGGAAGCAGGGAAAAAGGTTATTATATTAGACCTGGATTTATCAACTGCCAATATTAATATTCTAATGGGAACGACTCCGAAATATAGTCTAGTGGATGTTTTATATCAACAGAAATCAATTTGGGAGGTAATGGAAAAAGGGACTCAAGGGATTGAATATATTTCAAGCGGATTTCAACTGCAACATCTTATGACCTTAGATGAAGCAACCCTTGCTACTTTTTGGGGCCAGATAGAGGTATTACAAACACATGCAGATTTTATCTTGCTAGATACTGGTGCAGGTATTTCCAAAGAACTTGTTGATTTCATATTAGCTTCAGACGAAACGATTATTGTTTCAACACCTGAACCAACATCCATTGCCGATTCTTATTCGGTACTAAAGAATGTTGTGCGTTACTCTAATAAAGTAACCAAATTTCACTTAGTTGTAAATCGTGCCCAAACCTACAGTGAAGCAGTAGAAACGTCAAGGGCTTTAAAAAAGGCTTGTAAGAATTTTCTTCATATAGACCTTCCTACGTTAGGTTTTTTAATGGAGGATGTACAGGTCAGAGAAGCTGTTAAATCTCAAATACCTTTTTATGTTTCTTATCCAAATTGTTCGGCATCCAAAAATATTAAAGAAATTGTTCATTCTTATTTGCCGGATTATCATCAGAATTCTACAGTTCAAACGACTGGTCTTAGAGGATTTTTTGAAAAAATATTATTTTTCAATAAATCAAGATAATGGGAGGGCGTATGGTAGGAAATTGGAAATTTAATGTCTTCTTTGGTTTAGTTGCGCTAGTATTTACCTTGTTGTTTTCATTACCAAATAATACGTGGCAAACTACTATTTTTAGAGGGTCAATTGGTTTTTTTATTTTCTATATTTTAGCTTACTTAGTAAGAACAATATTTTTTCTAATAATCTCAAGGAAAACTAAACAAGTAATCGCTAGTGAGATTGAACATGAAAATGAAGCAGCTGATCCTTTAAGAGAAGACGAAGAGAGCAATGATTTTACATTTGAGAATCAGTTTGAATCGATTCCCTTGCACGCTTTGCATAAAGAGGAAAAGACAAATAATTTATAGCAAAAAACAGTTAGATAGATGAGATAATTGGGGGGATAAATGTTGAGACCGGCTATCCAAGAATCTATCCCACATATTTTACTTTGGAGAAAATATCGGGAAGGTAATGACTTTACCTCGCAAGAAAGTCTTGCCAAGCAATATATGCATCTAGTGGAGCAAATGGCCAATCGTTTATGCCAACATATCCCACAACGAGTTGTTCCAAAGGAAGATTTAATGGGTTTTGGCTATATCGGCTTACTTGAAGCCATTAAAAAATTCGATTATAAAAAGGGTTTTCAATTCGAAACATACGGACTGTGGCGAATCAAGGGTGCCATGCTTGATGGACTTCGACAGATGGACTGGGTAACACGTGGAAATAGAGAGAAAGCCAAAAAAATAAATCATGCTCATCGCTTTTTAGAGCAACAATTAATGAGAGAGCCTACTGAAGAGGAATTAAGCGAATATTTAAGTATGCCTCTTGAGGAAGTGAAGCAAGGCATGGCAACCTTAACCCTCTCAACTCTTCTTTCACTAGACGAACCCGTTTATTCAAATGAAGAGGAAGGAAAGAACCAAAGTAGATTAGATCAAATAACAGATCCTAAAATCAAATCGAATGATACTCGATTATTAATGGATGAATTCCGGAATACAGTAGCAAATTGTATTGATGCAATGCCTGAAAAAGAAAGACTAGTTATCTCTCTCTTTTATTATGAGGGTCTAGCACAAGTGGAGATTGCAGAAATCTTAAATTTAACTAAAGGTAGGATTTCTCAAATTCATTCTCGAGCCATTCTCCGTTTACGGCAAGGCTTAGAAGCAAAAGGATTTCACTTTGACTCCTTTTACTAACTCTGTGCCAGGAAAATGTTAAAAGAAGGTACGAGAGAGTACCTTCTTTTTCTATAAACTTATTTTCATTTCATCCGATAATGAGAACTAAGAATAGTTATTTTAGACTAATAAAATTCATAAATAGAGTATAAAAGCTAACTATTAGAATCGAAGGTTTTCAGGGGGATGTTGATGCAAGATATTGGTTTAGATAAACTAAGTCAAATTATTTATGAATATTGTGGATTAAGATACTTTGATAGACTGTCAATATTAAAAGGGAAAACATTTAAGAGACTTGAAGAGCTTGGAATATCATACTTAGAGTATTGTGCATATGTAAAAAAAAATGTAAGTGAAATGGATATATTGGTGGAATTATTAACCATAAATGAAACCTATTTCTACCGTGAGGAAAATCAATTAGTTGAATGTTGTTCCATTCTCTTACCTCAATTGAGGGAAAGGCTGAAGGATCGGCCGATTCGAATTTGGAGTGCCGCATGTTCGACTGGTGAGGAGCCTTATACAATTGGAATGTTGATAAAGGAAACAGGTTTATTTAGCAATGGTCAAGTAGAAATTATTGCAACAGATATAAATAAAAAGGTTCTCCAAAAGGCTCAAAAAGGCTGGTATCATCGAAGTTCCTTTGCTTTTAGAAGAATCCCTGAAAACCTAATGGAGAAATATTTTTCAATAGAAGAGGGAGGCTATCAAATAAAGGATTCCATTCGTAGTATGGTACAATTCCGACATTTAAATCTAATCAACGAAGAAAAAGTTGGTCAATTTGGTTTTGTAGATATCATATTTTGCCGCAATGTCCTCATTTATTTTGATCAGGAGACAACTAAGCGTGTGATTCGTCACTTACATCATAATTTATCCAATGGTGGTTATCTGTTTTTAGGCCATGCTGAATCGATTACAGAGATGGGATTAGGATTTAAAAAAGTTGACTCAGATAAGACCTTTTATTATCGAAAGGAACTTGATTAGTATGAAACAATATGGAGTTTTAGTGGTAGACGACTCTGCATTCATGAGAAGATCTATTAGTCTGCTACTTGAAAATGATCCTCAATTTTTCATAGTTGGTATTGCTAGAAATGGTGAAGATGCTGTCGAAAAGGTACAACGGCTTCAACCTGATTTAGTTACGATGGACGTAGAAATGCCAAAAATGAATGGACTCCAAGCATTGGAACAAATAATGAAAACATCACCTGTACCAGTAGTAATGTTGAGTTCACATACTGCAGAGGGTGCAGCCGAAACCATACAGGCGTTAGAACTTGGGGCAGTAGACTTCTTTTTAAAAGAAAGTCTAATTAGAGATAGAGATAATCAAGAAATCACTCAAGACTTTTATTACCGTCTTAAAAGCGTAGCTGAAGCAAAGGTTCAAGTAAAGCCTCAAGTCGGTAATTCTAAAAGCAAGGAAAAGAAAAAAATTAAATCTAGCCATACTGAACTTATTTTTATTGGCTGTTCCACTGGCGGACCTTCAGCCTTACAATCGATTCTACCTCGATTTCCAAAGGGTTTTCCTATCCCAATCGTAGTGGCTCAACATATGCCTCCTGGGTTTACCAAAACATTGGCTGATAGATTCAATACTTTGTGCCAATTACAGGTGAAGGAAATTCAAAATGGAGAATGCTTACTCCCAGGAACTATTTATATTGCTCCATCAGGATTTCAAACAAAGTTTGAAAAGAAGGCTGGAGAAATTACTTTCCAAGTTATCGAACAAACGGAAGAAAAGGTTTTATATAAACCATGTATTGATGTAAGCTTAAAGTCAGCCGCACCTTTATTCAAGGACCGGTTATTATCAGTCATTTTAACAGGTATGGGTTCTGATGGAATGCAGGGCTGTGAAATAGTAAAAAAAAATAACGGATATGTTTTTGTTGAGGCAGAGGAATCTTGTGTAGTATATGGAATGCCTAGAGCGGTGAAGAATGCAGGACATGCCGATGGGCAATATCCATTATCACAAATGTACCAAGAAATTCTATCATTTTTAAAATAATAATGAACGAATTAATAAAGATATAAAGTAGGTGGATGTATGGATAAAGGTAAAATGAAGATGGACATTGAAGGAAATGAAAAGAAGCGCCCTGGATTTTTGTCAAAATTAATTCTCATATGGGTACTTCCCATTCTCTACTCAATAGGTCTAGGAATGACTATTTTACATTTTGCAGGAGTATCCATTTCCACTCAAATGAAATGGTTAGACAAACATATAGAACAAGTAGTTAAACAACAAGAAAAATCAAAAATAGATGTCGCATCAAATGAAAAAGAATCTTCTGATGATCAATTAAATGAAAAAAACAAGGACGAACAAATTAAAAGTAAGCCTAGTCAACCTGTTCCAAAGGAAGATACAAACCAATCTTTGAATGAGGAGAATCCCGATATAATAGAAGATACAAATTCTGTAATCGAGACTTTTATGGATTTGGACGCAAGGGAATCAGCTAAACTAATTATGAACATGAGTGAAGCGGATGCTTTAATGGTTTTAAGGGAACTAAGTGCTGATGTTAGAAGCTCTATCATTTCTGAAATGCCTGAGGATGCTGGTGCGCGCTTTACGATCGCATTAGTAAATGGAACAGATATTGAAACAACTACAAGATCAACTTCACAAATTTACAAATATATGAAGGCAGATCAAATCGCTACGATTCTAATGGGTATTAAGAACCAGGAAGAGATTCTAAGACAAATTAGAAACTTAGATCCACAGAAAGCTTCAGAAGTTATCTCCAAACTTGAGCCAGAAATAGCTGGGTGGATTATGACTAGAATGAACTAAACCTTTACGTACTGAAGCTGCAAATCGTAGCTTTTTCTTTTTGGTTAAATAAATAAACTGTATATTTGAAAAAGCATATATCCACAAATCACTCCAAAAATAGTGAGTAATAGAAAAATATAAATACGAGTAAACCAAATGGAGGTATCAATTGGTCTTTTATTATTGTGAAAAATTTGGTCATTCCTGTTCCATTGATGCGTAGTTTGTGATTCGTCTAAAAAGATAAAGTTTGACTGGCGCTCGTCCCCCCAGCGATTATCCCTAATATTCAATAAACCGATGTTACTAGGTAGATGATTAATAGATGGCGGGCGTAATAAAAAATAGCGAACCATACTGATTACAACCAATGCAAATACAAGGCATACACAAATACCAATAAATAGAATCATGAAAATTCCTCCAAACATTACGATTCAATAGATTTTACATAAAATGAGGGTACTTTATAGTATATTTCCAAATCTGCTAACTTATACCCATGAACAGATTTTTTTGTCTAAAAAGGTTGAAACCCCTAGAGAATTCATTTTCTTTAGTTTTTCGATTCTATCAAAATAATAAAAGTCTGTTTGATTGATAATCAAAAAAATCATGACGAAAGCTAGAATATAAGTTATAATATAGTGAATTAGAGATAAGTAATTCCAATTGAAAGGAGCTAATTTATTTGGAAATTACTCCATTCCATGTCAAACAAGTAAATCAAACACAACAACAAAATGAAGAAAAAAATAAATTGGCTTCTTCAGTGTCAGGTAATGCCTTTGGTCACCTTTTTACTACATACCTTTCTATGGGTCCTAATGCAGAGTTAGGAACTTTGAGTAAACAGAATGCAGCAAGTATAGAGCTCAAAGTCGAAGAACAGAGTGGGCCAGTGACAAAGATTCCTTTACCTACCGATTTGATCCAAACAGTAGAGCCAAATTCTCCTAATCTAGAGGAGGAACAAGGCTTTTTAGTGGATGAAGAGAATCAAACAGGTTTAGTGTTTTGGAATCTAGTACCCAATCAATTGGTCAATCAAAATTCCACATCTAATGTGGATGGTTCAAACACTGCTAGTGAAAAAATAAATCTAGTAAGTCAGGAAGAAACAAATTCACTAGATGTGAAAATGGCAAAAGTAGACCTCCAGGATGAATCCATGCAGTTTGGTGAGGGATTTACAACAAAGTTATATTCTAATCAAGCCTTTGTGCGAAATTCATCTCAGCCACTAACGAATCATTCAAGTGATAATCTTACACAACTAGTGATTCAATCCGAAAATGAGAAAGTATTTGTACAACCAACAATAACTGATTCGATTTCAAAACTAAATTCAGCGTCACCTGAAATTCAAATGGGTGTGCTTCAAACCCATATGTACCAAAAATTAGACACGAACTTTTTACGTCAACAGGTAAATGAGATACATTCTAATCAAACTGTCAATCAAAACCTTATTGAAATTAGCCAAGAAAATATGCAACCAGAGGATTCAAAGCAATCGATTCAAGAGTCTACTACTCTTACACGTAAGGATTTCCCGTTATTTGAAAATGTTGTTGTAAATAAGACACAGACAGATAATCCAATTGAACATATTCAGAATATTAGCTATACAACAATGTCAAGGGCCTTGAATCCAAAAGATATATCCAATGATTCTCGTAAAAATGAAATTCCTGTAGAGGAAAATAAGAAGTTGTTATTAGATAAGAGTCAGATAATTGGACATCAACCTCTTCCTATACAGGTAAATAGTAGTTCGAAAATGTCCAACATGCAGTCGATTCCACCAAGTATTCACATAAATGATTTTGTACCTGAACTTCAAAAGTGGATGTCAAACATCAAAATCATCAATGAACATCCAGGTGCAACCGAAGCAAAAGTTTCATTGTTTCCTAAGAATTTAGGGCATATGGAAATCAAAATTATGACAGTAGAGGGCCAATTATCTGCTGAGATTATGACAGATACTTTATTGGCGAAAGAAATTCTAGAAGGTCAACTGCCACAGTTAAAACAATCATTACAGCAAAGTGGCCTTGTTGTTCAAAAAATAGAAATCTTTCAGCAACAAATCAATCAATTTGAAGATCTTAATACAGGCAATCTAACTTTCTCTCATAGTGGAACAAACTCTTCAAATGAGCAAAGGTCTAATAATTCAAAACAGGCTAGTTCTAACAAAGGAAAAGAAATAGAATTAACGGAATTAGGGGATGAAATCCCTTCAGCATATGGTATTAACCGGAGGAATTCTATTTCAAATATAGACTTCACCGCCTAGAAAGAGAGGAAATATTAATGAGTAGCTGGGTAGATATTGCCACTGTTTCGAAAAAAAATTCAATTTATAATATGCAATCATTTGAAGAAAAAAGTAAATTGGGTAAAGACGATTTCCTCCGGATTCTTACGACTCAGCTTGCCAATCAAGATCCTTCAAGTCCGCTGCAGGATAAAGACTTTATTGCACAAATGGCAACATTTAGCTCTTTAGAACAATTAACCAATTTAAACTCATCCTTTTCGAAGTTTACTAGTTTACAAATGGGTCAGCATTCCTCAGTAATTGGTAAAGAGATTAGCTGGGTTACTAGCCAGTCAATGAAGATGAGTGGAGTTGTAAAAGGCATATCCATTCATAATGGCTCTTACTTCTATAATGTAGGAAATGAAAAAATTCCCGTTGAAGTTGTAAATGAAATAAAGGATGTTAGCGAAAAAACTGAAATTTTATAAAAATGGCTATTTAAACTATGTTGCATTTGACGCTAACATAACGCAGTTTTTAAAGATAATTTGGCCAAATATAAAATATGAAAAATATAAGGAGGAACTTACTATGATAAAGTCACTATATTCTGGAGTTTCGGGTATGAAAGGATTTCAAACGAAATTAGATGTCATTGGTAATAATATTGCAAATGTTAATACGGTAGGATTTAAGAAAGAACGAGTGGTCTTTCAAGATATTTTAAGTGTAACTCTTAATGGCGCAGCTGCTCCTAATGGTAATAAAGGTGGAATAAATCCAATGCAGGTAGGTCTTGGTTCAAAAATAGCTTCTATTGATACTATACATACACCAGGAAGCCCAATGACTACGAATGTTGGTACAGATTTGGCTATTGATGGCGATGCTTTTTTTGTAGTCAATGGGAATAGTGGAGAGAGTTATCTTACGAAAGCGGGTAACTTTACACTGGATGCTAATGGCAATCTAGTCACTGCTAATGGATTATTTGTTACTGGGGTAGTAGAAACTGCAACTACACCAAGTACAGTCAAAGATGTAAAAATACAAATTACTGCGGATCAAGTAAACCTGGGCAGTAACAATACACCAAAAAAGTTTACTTCTTATTCTATTGATTCCAATGGTTACATTAACGTTGTTCGTGAGGATGATAGAAGCGGTAGATTAGCAATGGATTCAACTGGTAAGTACTACATGAATGAGTCTCTAACAGCTAATCAACATGAAAACATCTCTCTAGCTACAATGGTGGTTCCTAATCCTGCAGGGTTAGCAAAGGTAGGAAGTACCTTATTTGTAGAAACAATGAATTCAGGAATTGCTAATAACAGTCGTATTGAAGATAATGCTGGCGGCCAAATAAATGCTGGCTTTTTGGAAATGTCTAATGTTGATTTAACGGAAGAATTTACTGAAATGATTATTGCTCAAAGAGGTTTCCAAGCAAACTCTAGAACAATCACTACGTCGGATTCTATTTTAGAAGAAATCGTAAATCTAAAGAGATAAATATAATTCTGTAGGATGACATATCTCTTGATAGAAAAATAGGAGTCTATTATGCGTGCCAAACTAAAACCAATTATTTTGATTATTGTTGCTGCTATCCTTTTATTAGGAGGAGTTTGGTTTTTCTTACACAAATCAACAATCGAAGAAAAAACAAAAGAGTTGTCTGCTGATGAGATTATCGCAATGAGTGTAAAAACGGAGAATATAACTACGAACTTAAGTTCAGGTGGATATGTCCAGCTCAGTTTTCAACTTCAAACAGATTCTGAAAAAGCCAAGAGGGAATTAGAAAAACGTGATTTTCAAGTAAAAAACGTTATTCTAAAGATTTTCTCCTCGTTAACGGAGGATGCAATAAATTCCCCTGAAGAAACAGTTCAATTTGAAGAGCAAATTAAAAATGAAATGAATAAATTGATGCAAAGCGGTCATATAGTCAAAGTTTATACGACGAATAAAATGATTCAGTAACTCAAGGAAGAGTTAGGAGGATTCCATTTGGCTGATGTATTATCGCAACAAGAAATTGATGCTCTCTTATCGGCCTTAAATAGTGGCGAAATTCAAGCATCTGATATTGCTGATAGTAAAGATAAAGTAAAAGTTTATGATTTTAGACGTGCTATGCGTTATTCAAAGGAACAATTGCGCAGCATAACTAGGATACATGAGAATTTTACACGATTACTAATATCTCATCTATCTACTCAACTTCGACAATTTGTACAAATTGAAGTAGATCTTGTTGACCAAGTAACCTACCATGAATTTGTTGCCTCTATTCCTTCTCGGACGATTATCAATGTATTTGATGTTAGTCCGATGGACGGGAGAATGGCCATGGAAATTAACCCCCAAGTGGCATACGCCATGGTTGACCGCCTACTAGGTGGTCAGGGAGACGCATTAAACCGTAATGGATCTTTAACGGAAATTGAAACAGTTCTTATAAAGAAGATTTTCTCTCGAGCTTTTGATATGTATCCAGATGCTTGGGAAAATATCGAGGAAATCGTGGCAAAATGGGAAGGTATTGAATCGAATCCTCAGTTTCTTCAAATTGCTTCTCCAAATGATACCGTAATAATCATTGTCCTAAAGACAACAATTGGGGAAACAACTGGTCGGATGACTTTATGCCTTCCACATTTAACACTCGAGCCTTTGTTACCGAAATTATCTACACAACAGTGGCTATATTCTATGGCAAAGTCAGATGCTCCTCAACAGGAAAAACTTAAACAAAATTTAGATTCTGTCGACGTTAATGTTATTGCTGAACTAGGAAAAGCGACCTTATCCGTATCTGATTTATTAAATCTTCAAATTGGAGATGTAATCGGAATGGAAATGGGTAAGCTTCAAGTGAAAGTCGGTCATTTGCCTAAGTACTTAGGAAATCCCGGACTTTCAAAAGGGCGTTATGCAGTTCAAATCGACCAAGTCATTCACCTAGAAGGAGATGATCTATAAGATGAGTCAGGGGTCACTTTCACAAGAAGAAATTAACGCTCTGTTTAATCAACAAGCAACTAAACAGGAATTATTAGTTGATGATTTTCTGAGTGATATAGAGCAAGATGTGTTAGGTGAAATCGGAAATATCTCTTTAGGAAGCTCGACGACAGCACTTTCTACTTTACTGAATCAGCGAGTAGAAATAACCACTCCAACCATGTCCATTGTCGAACGAGATCGAATGGAAGAAATGGTTCAGGAGAAAATGGTAGCTGTACATGTTGATTACACCGAAGGAATTCGTGGTAAAAACTTGTTAATGATTAAAGAGAATGATGCCAAAATTATCGCCAATTTAATGATGGGTGGAACTGGAACGGATATAGAGCATGATTTTACAGAACTTCACATAAGTGCAGTTCAAGAGGCCATGAATCAGATGATGGGTTCTGCTGCGACGTCTATGTCACAGCTGATAAAACAAAAAGTAGACATCTCACCACCTGCGATTGATTTACTTGATTTTCCTCCTCATAAATTGAATCATCTGGTTGATTCGATTATTGTTAAAGTATGTTTTCAATTAAAAGTAGGAAGCTTAATTGATTCAAATATGATTCAGTTTATTCCACTTTCCTTTGCAAAGGAAATGATTCATTTAATACTAACGCCAGCTATGGAAGAAGTGGCTGCTCCTGTAGTAAAACAGGATCCAATTCATACAATGCAGGCAGCACCAACGCCTATACCGGCCCATATTGAGGTTGAAAGACCGATTCCACAGCCTCAGCAAGAGAGCCCGAAAATAGAGCATGCGAATGTACAACGAGTAGAATTTTCTAGTTTTTCGGAAGCCCGTACAACAAGTGCAGGAGTTGGGAATCTCGATTTATTATATGATATTCCACTAGAAATCACTGTGGAATTGGGGCGTACTAAACTCCCAATCCGTAAAATTCTTGAATTAGGACCAGGAGCAGTAATTCAACTTGATAAGTTGGCTGGAGAGCCAGTTGATATTTTAGCTAATCAAAAGCTGATCGCTAAAGGGGAAGTAGTTGTAATTGAGGAGAACTTTGGAGTCCGCATTACAGATATTATTAATCCTGTTGATCGCTTAACCAAAATGACAACTTTATCATAAGTAGATGAGAGAATAAAAGAATACGAGTGGGGGATAAAAGATATGGCAAGAGTTTTAATCGTCGATGATGCTGCATTTATGCGTATGATGTTAAAAGATATTTTAACAAAAAATGGTTTAGAGGTTGCAGGTGAAGCTGTAAATGGAAATGATGCTTTTGAAAAATACAAGGAGCTACAACCTGATGTCGTAACAATGGACATCACTATGCCAGAAAAAGACGGTATTACGGCAGTTAAGGAAATTCGCGCTGTTTACCCTCAAGCTAAAATCATTATGTGTTCTGCAATGGGGCAACAACCAATGGTACTGGATGCGATTCAAGCTGGTGCAAAGGACTTTGTTGTTAAACCTTTCCAGGCAGATCGTGTAATGGAATCAATCACGAAGGTGTTAGGACTTTAGTATTTCTTTGTAGTATGCTACATACAGCTTAGAAGCTATTGAGGGGGTATACCTTTTGACTAATCTAGGGAATTGCGTTAGATGTGGGAAACTATTCCTTAAGATAAGGGATATTTGTCAGGATTGTTATCAAAAACAAGAAGATAATTTTGTATTAGTAAATGATTATTTAAGAAATCATAAAAATGGTACAATTCAAGAGGTTAGTGAAGAGACGGGAGTTTCGATTGCCCAAATACGTCAATTCATTCTAGCTAAACGAATTCAGGTTAATTATTTTCCTAATCTTACTTATCCGTGTGATACTTGTGGAAGCCAGATAAAGGAAGGTAAGAATTGCCAATCATGCATGGTGACTATTAATGAGCTTTCTAAACAAGTGGAGAAAAGTCTTGTAAAAGAAGAAAAAACTACTTCACATGCATATAAAACACGAATGTAAAAAAACCTTCATATGAAGGTTTCAGACTGTAGACAAATTCGAAAAAAATCGGATTTGGCTACAGTCTTTTTTGTATAATTAAGGTACTACTATTTTAAATTGGGTGATGAAAATGCTAACGAAAAATACTCAGATGAATAGGACCAAGTGGAAATGATTGCGATAGAACAGTTGGTACCAGAAAACCATTTAGTTCGAAAAGTGGAAGCAACTATTGATTTCCCTTTTATATATCAACTTGTTAAAGATGTTTATTCAGAAGACCGTGGGCGTCCAAGCATAGACCCTGTTATTTTAATCAAGATGGCTTTCATCCAATACATGTTTGGAATCCGCTCGATGCGTAAAACAATTGAAGAATTAGAAACGAACATAGCGTATAGATGGTTTCTTGGATTTGGGTTCTATGATAAGGTTCCTCATTTCTCTACCTTCGGTAAGAACTATGAAAGACGGTTTAAGGATACGGATTTATTTGAACAAATATTCTATCGAATTTTAAAAGAAGCTTCGGATAAAAACTTGATTAGTGGTGAACATGTTTTTATTGACTCAACACACGTTAAAGCAAACGCAAATAAGCGTAAATTTGAGAAGAAGGTTGTTCGTAAAGAAACTAGAGCCTATCAGTCACGCCTTCAAGATGAAATCAATGGTGACCGAGAAGAACATGGAAAAAAGCCGTTCCCACCAGATAAATTTGAAAAGGAAGAAGAAAAGGAAATCAAGGAAAGTACCACTGACCCAGAGAGTGGCTACTATGTAAAGGATGAACGAACAAAGCAGTTTGCCTATTCTTTTCATACAGCTGCTGAGAAGAATGGTTTTATCTTAGGAACAATTGTAACGCCTGGAAATGTTCACGATAGTACGATGTTGGAACCCCTACTTGAAAAAGTCGTTAATAATGCTGGAAAACCCATTGCTGTAGCCGCTGATGCTGGATATAAAACACCTGCTATCGCTCAATACCTGATTGAAAATGAAATTCGGCCAGTTTTACCTTATACCCGTCCTCGTACAAAGGAAGGATATTTGAGAAAACATGACTATGTTTATGATGAGCATTATGATTGCTACATTTGTCCCGAAGGACAAGTTTTAAAATATAGCACGACTACGAAGGAAGGATATCGTCAGTATTTCTCCGATCATGCTCAGTGCAAGGATTGCCCTGTTCTCTCACAATGTACGCAAAGCAAAAATCATCAGAAACTCATTCAGCGACATGTCTGGGAAGAGTACCTTGAGGAAGCTGAACACCTTCGTCATACAGAAGAAAATAAAAGAATCTATGCAAGGCGCAAAGAAACGATTGAACGTGTATTTGCTGATGCAAAAGAAAAGCATGGTATGCGATGGACAACCCTAAAGGGTCTTAAAAAATTGTCCATGCAGGCGATGCTTACTTTTGCTGCCATGAATTTAAAGAAGATGGCCAACTGGACATGGGTTAGTCCAGAAATGGCATAATAAATGCCCTCGGAGAGGTCTTTTAAAGAGGAAAAAGGTATAAAAAGACAAAAGGCATCCGAATAGGCGAATTCGGAATGCCTTTTGTCTACAATCTGAAACCTTCATATGAAGGTTTTTTTTATTTAGGTTATTTTCGTAAAATAATGATATTTACACGGCGGTTAGTTGCTCTATTTTCAGATGTATTATTTGGTTTAAGCGGTTTAAATTCTCCATAACCAGTATAGCTTAAACGATTTGGATCAATGTTTCTAGTTTGAAAGAAATGAAGAACCGACGCGGCTCTTGCTCCAGATAATTCCCAGTTTGATGGGAAACGAGAACTGCTAATTGGTTGATTGTCTGTATGCCCTTCAATAATAATAGAATGATCTACCGTTTTTAATAAGCCGGAAATTTTGCTTAGAACAGGAATAAAGCCGCCTTTAAGCTGATCACTTCCTGAATCAAAGCTAATACTTTCCTTTAACGTTATTTTAATTCCTTCCTCTGCATCTGTTAAGCTGATAGAGGCATTAAGTTTGTTTTGATTAATATATTGTTGGAGCTTTGCCATCAAGTCTTGTAGTTTTTTTTCATCCTCATTAATTAGGGGATTATCCTCAGTTTCAGTATCAGGCTTTGGCTTTACTTCAGGAACTACATCTTTTTCAGCGTCCTTATCGGTTAAAGTAGAGTTATCTGGTAACTGTCCTCCACTGCTAGATTCAAATATCGTAACGGAATTAAATGCTTTAAACAGAGATTCCAACATCTCATTAGACTTTTCTGAATCCTCTGCCCGCATTGAAAATAAAACAATAAATAAGGCGAGAAGCAAGGTGAGTAAATCCGCATAAGGCAATAACCATGACTCATCAACATGTTCCTCATCATGACTATCGTGATGTCTTTTCTTGGCCACGGAAACCCTCCCCTATCTTTTACTTTCTAATTCTTCTGGAAGTAAATAAACATTTAATTTATGCTCTAGTTGTCTGCTGTTAATACCCTCTTGTAAGGAAAGCAGACCTTCTACCATAATTTCACGAGTTTCAATTTCGGCTCTTGATAATAGCTTTAATTTGTTACTCATCGGATGCCATAATACATAACCAGAGAAAATACCTACTAATGTTGCGATAAATGCAGCAGCAATTGAATGACCAAGTACTTCTGAATCTGATAGATTTCCTAAGGCAGCCACAAGACCTACTACCGCTCCTAATACTCCTAAACTAGGTGCGTATGTACCAGCTTGAGAAAATATAAGTGCACCTTTCCGATGACGTTCCTGTGTAGCCCTAATTTTTTCTAGCAATACATCGCGAGTAAATTCCGTATCAGTCGTATCAATGATCAACTCCAGCCCATGCTTTAAGAATGGATCTTCTATACTCTGAACTTCATCCTCTAACCCTAGCAAACCTTCTTTTCTTACAACGGTAGCCCATCTTGTAAACATTTCGATAATTTCTTTTTTAGAAGCAATTTGTTTGCCTCCCCCAAAGATGATTTTGATTAACTTTGGAAATTTTTTTATCTCAGACATTGGGAAACTGACTAATAGTGTGGCAGCAGTCCCACCAAAAATTATGATGAAAGCAGCAGGATTTACTAAAGCGATTAAACTAGCTCCTTTTAGTACCATAGCAACACCAACGGCTAGTAAAGCTAGAATAATTCCAATGAGCGTAGATGAATCTCTCATGGTGTTCCCCCCTTATATTGGACAAGGTTATATTGCGAAAGTATATTTAATATTTTATTTGATTACTTCAGATAAGACAACAGTTTGATAGAATAAAATTAAATCTATCAAAAAAAACAGATTTTTATTGAATGTAAAATCAAAAAAACACAATATAAGGTAAAAATCATCAAAAAGATAATCTTTTTATCAAAAAAATATGGTAAAATAAACATACTTATTTTGCAATTTTTAAAATAAAACCAACCTATTCTTTTAAATCATATTTTAATAGAAATAACAAAAGGGGGTATTGAAATGGATTTGAATAACTATATTACTATGTTTATCGAAGAGTCTAAAGAGCATTTGCAGACGATCAATGATGAATTATTAAAACTTGAAATAGAACCAGAAAATATTACCTATATTAATGAGATTTTTCGTTCGGCACACACGATTAAAGGAATGGCAGGGAGTATGGGCTTTGATGACCTTGCAACTTTAACGCATCAAATGGAAAATGTCCTGGATCTTCTTAGACAATCAAAATTAACGATTACCCCTGAAATTATGGATATTATCTTTCAATGCGTTGATATTATCGAAAAAATGGTCGACGACATTGAAGCTGGGGGCACTGGTAAAGCAGATGTCAAAGATATCGTCGCTAAACTGACGCATGCACAAAATCCCGATCAATCTCCACCCTCTGTATTGGCAGCGCTTAATGAGGTGGCAGTTGCCATCGATATGCCAATTGAAGACTATCATTGGTCAGTTATCAATGAAGCAAAAAAGATGGGCACTAACTTTTATCAAGTAACCGTTGTATTAGATGAAAATTGCGTAATGAAGTTCGTACGCGCCTTTATGGTATTACAGCTTGTAGAAGAACTTGGCGAAATGATCTCCATTCAACCGTCTATTCAGGAAATAGAAGAAGACAAAATAGATAACCATTTCACACTGCTGATGCTGTCTAATTTTGAAGCAAAAGACATCGAAGATAAATTATTAAATGTAAGTGAAGTTAAAGAAATCATTATTTCAGATAAAACGAAAGATAACCAAGCTGAAAAGAGTGAAACCGTAAAAGTCGAAGCAGAGGTGCCAGTTAAACCGTCACCTGAAACAAGTGATGCAACTGCCACACAAAAAAGATCACGTACCAAATCGATACGTGTGGATATAGACAAGCTAGATGGATTAATGAATTTGTTCAGCGAATTAATCATAGACCGAGGAAGATTAGAGCAAATAGCTCGCAAAACGTCTGCTACTGATCTAACGGAAACAGTCGAGCACATGACACGCATTTCTACTGATTTGCAAGGGATTATCTTAAATATGAGAATGGTACCAGTTGAACAGGTATTTAATCGCTTCCCTAGGATGGTTCGTGACCTTGCAAAGGACTTAAATAAGAAGATTCAACTAATTATAGAAGGCGCAGAAACTGAATTAGACCGAACTGTTATTGATGAAATTGGAGATCCATTAGTACATCTTTTGAGAAATGCCCTTGATCATGGCTTAGAGTCCACAGAGGATAGATTGGCTAGTGGGAAACCAGAAGAAGGCAAGCTTCTATTAAGAGCCTATCATAGCGGAAATCATGTTTTTATTGAAGTAGCTGATGATGGTAAAGGGATTAATCGTGAAAAAGTTTTAAATAAAGCGATTGAGCGTGAGGTTGTCTCTAAAGATGAAGCAGAAACCTTAACAGACCAAGAAGTATATGCTCTCTTGTTCTCTTCAGGCTTTAGTACGGCTGATAAGATTTCAGATATTTCTGGTCGAGGTGTAGGTCTTGATGTAGTAAAAACGAAAATTGAATCGTTAGGTGGAGTTATTAGTATCGATTCAAGTCCAGGAAAGGGATCTACTTTCCTAATACAATTACCGATGACTTTATCGATTATGTATTGTATGCTAATTAAATTGGAAGAAGAAACCTATGCGATTCCTTTTAGTTCAATCGTGGAAATTACAAAGCTTTCACAGGACCAGGTAGTCCTGATTCAAAATCAAAAAGTGATGCAATTACGTGGTCAAATCATTCCGTTAGTCTATTTAAAAGAAGTATTAAATGTTCCTACAAAGGAATCAAACATAGAACAACATCAATTTATTGTCATTGTTCGTAAAGGTGACAAAATGGTGGGGATCGTTGTAGATTCCATTCTAGGTCAACAAGAGATTGTTTTAAAGTCCTTAGGCGGATTTTTAAATAATTTATTTGCCATCTCAGGTGCTACAATTCTTGGGAATGGAGAAGTCGCATTAATCATTGACTCTAATCAGCTTATTAGCTAGGAAGGATGATCGATCTCAATGGAAAATAAAAAAATAGTCGCCTTTAAATTGGGTGAGGAAGAGTTTGGATTAGACATTGATCATGTACACTCCATCGAGCGGATATCCCAAATTACAAGAGTTCCCAATGCTCCAGCTTATATCAAAGGGGTTATGAACTTAAGAGGTCAAATTACACCAATCATTGACCTTCAAAATATATTATCGAAGAATCAAGTAGCAAAAACTGGAAGAGCTAGAATCTTGATTGCAAACTATAATGAAATGAATCTAGGATTCATGGTTGACCAAACTAGTGATGTGATGGATGTAGGACAAGATGAAATCGTCTCTCCATCTTCAAATGGATTAAATTTTGATTATCTAAATGGCATAGCTCAAATTGGAAGCCGTATTATCATGCTATTAAATTTAGATGAGCTAATGAAATTTGCTAACAACTAATCTTATTTGATAAGAGAGGGATCGATATGGAGAATTTGCTACAGAAAATGATTATTTGTAGGGTTGGCAATGATGAATTCGGTATTAGCATTAACCAAGTTGTCTCAATTGAGCGGTTACAAACAATTACACCATTCCCGAATCGTTCTCCTTACGTATTAGGGGTAACGACGGTACGAAACATTGTGACCCCGATTGTTGATATGTGTTCTGCCTTAAAAGGAGAACCAATGAAGTCAACAGATGACACTCGTGTTATTATTGTCCAAGCTTTTGACAGTTTCTTTGGTTTAGTTGTGGATGCGGCTACGGATATTCTTGATATCCCAGCTGAATCGATTCAACGTCCAAATTTATTGGAAACAAGAAATGTCTCGTATCTTAAAGGAATTTCAGAAACGAATGAGCGTTTATTGGTGCTTTTAGATATTGAAAAATTACTTGAGGACACGACAAACCTTGATGAATTAAGAGAAATTATTCAATCTTTATAGATTTATAGGTTTTGTTAAAAGAATGGAGGTGGAGTAAGTCTTGAAAATACAAGATTCCATTAGGGTTAATATTGGTGAGAACAGACAATTCCCATTAGAAAAGTCTTCATCCAACTCAGTGTCTTTTCAAAACATTATGAGATCCTATTCAAAAGACTTATCGCAGGAACATCTTCATCAATTATTAGAAAAATTAGATCAACAAGGTCAGCAACTAAGCGAAAAACGAACGTTCCAGGAATTAAAGAAATACAAGGAATTAGTCAAAAGCTTTATGGGTGAAGTGACTAATAAAGGTATAGGTCTGTATCAAACTGAAACTTGGGACATGTATGAAGGAAATAAAACGCTAAAGACGGTTCAACAAATTGACCGCAAATTAGTTGAACTAGCTGACCACTTATTAAATCAACAAAGCTCGAGCCTTTCTGTATTGGAACGAGTAGGAGAAATTAAAGGTTTATTAATAAATCTTTACTCGTAGTGGAAATGAAGGGGTACCTATAAATGAATGTCTATAAGAAATCGATTCTTATTATTGGAATCATTACCATTATTGGTGTAGCTGGATTCTTTACTTGGAATTATTTGCAAACAAAGCCCGACGAAAAGGGAACCAAAAAGCAAGAGACAATCGAAAAACTATTAGAGAAATCTGTTGAAACAGAAACGATTACAACAAACCTAGCAAATGTGGGCTTGGCAAAAATGAAATTCAAAATCATTACAACTTCAAAGAAAAATGCCGAAGAACTGACTAAGCTTTCCTTTCTTACCGAAAGCACGATTATTAAATATTTTAACGGCGTGACTAAGGAGGAAATGACCGGTACAGGTGCCATAGAAACCATTGAAAACAAATTGAAGGATGACCTTAATAAAGCGTTAGGCCATGAGTATGTAACGAAAGTTTATATAGTGGAACATATGGTGCAGTAAATTTAATTGGTAAGGAGGTTTTGGGATGATTAGAGGATTATATTCGGCAGCATCAGGAATGTTTTCACTCGAAAGAAAGCAAGAGGCTCTATCAAATAACTTGGCTAACGCACAAACACCAGGTTTTAAGAAGGATGATACGATCCTTAGAGCATTTCCAAAGCTATTAATTCATCGGATGCGCGATTTTAATAAAAATGGTCAAATGCAAATAAATGGATTACCCTTTAATCCAGGTCAAATGACTCCAGTCGGGGAGCTTCATAATGGAGTTTATGCCCAAGAACGTGTACCAAACTTCATGCAAGGTTCAATCGTTCAAACAAGTAATCCATTAGATATTGCGATTAATGATCAAAGTATCCCATTTCAAGAGCAAAATGGTCGTCAAGTTAAACCAGCAGCCTTTTTCTCAGTACAGCTTCCCGATGGAACTGGATATACAAGAAATGGAAAGTGGGATGTAGATGCTAACGGAAGTTTAGTCACTTCAGATGGCTACCGAATCCTTGGTGCAAACAACCAGCCAATTCAGCTTCCAGCCGGTGTTAGTAAAGAGGATTTAACAATTACCGATAGTGGCGAGCTAGTTGCTTACGCTAGTGATCCCACTAGAACAAGAGTAGTAGGCCAAATCGGGATTGCGGTAGCAGAGAATCCATTGGCGCTTCGTCGATTAGGAGGTAATGTCTATCAATCTGATAATCCATTACAAATCATTGATCAACAAACAGCCGCCAATTTAGGAGTATCGCTGCAACAAGGCTTTATTGAACAGTCAAATGTTGACCTCGGACAAACGATGACCGAAATGATGGTTACCTTAAAGGGCTATGAAGCAAACCAAAAAGTGATTGGAGCCTATGATCGCTCATTAGAACAATTATTTTCAGTCGGGAAAATCAATGGATAACTTTGATGGAAAGGAACAAACATCGTGAATACATCACTATATATTTCTTCCGGTGCCTTGCAAGCCTATCAGCAAAAAATTGATACGACTGCAAACAACGTAGCCAATGTTAACACAACCGGTTATAAAAAGAGAGACCAAAGCTTCTCAGAAATATTAACAACCAACTTAAACAATCAAGTGCCAGCACAGGGGGAACTCGGAAGACTAACTCCGAATGGACTTCGCGTCGGCCACGGAGCTCGTATCGGACTTACTCAAATAAATATGGAACAAGGACAAGCCATCCAAACCAATAACCCGTTTGATTTGATGATTAATGGCAAAGGCTTTTTTCAAATTGGCTTAGGGTCTGCAGAGGATGGAATTGTTGAAGTACGATATACTCGAGATGGAAACTTTCATTTAAGTCCGAACCCTGAAAATCCAAGAAGTTATCATTTAGTTCACGCTAATGGCGGATATTTGCTGAATCAAAATGGTGATCCACTTCAGTTAGATGACAGATATGAAGTGAAGATTCAATCAAATGGTCAAATTCAGTTGCGAAACAAAAATGGTAACGGTACTTCATTTGTTTCAAGACAACAAATAGGTATGGTTAATATCGATAACGCCTCCCTATTAAAAAATATGGGAGATAACCAATATTCGTTCGAGGTAGCAGCCTTACCTGAGGGGACAAATATCAATGATGTGGTTAGGAACATGTTAACCAGAGAAATTCAGTTATCATCAGGAGTTTTAGAAGGATCGAACGTCGATTTAGCGATGGAAATGACCAATTTAATGACCTCTCAGCGTAGCTTCCAAATGAACGCAAGAGCGGTTTCTTACGCTGATCAGATGATGGGGATTGCAAATAGTATAATGAGATAATAAAATTACTTACCACAGTCTTAGATACTGTGGTATTTTTCCTATCAGTCTCTAAACTTTATAGATTAAAAACCGATAATAATTACTAACTGCGTAGTGAATTGATGGTGTTTCACTGCTTTTTAAAATTGCAAGAAAGGGTGATATCCATGATAAACAATAACACGTTAAGAATAAGCGGACTTGCTTCCGGGATGAATACAGATGAAATGGTTGATAGCCTCGTAAAAGCACAAAGCAGTCGCTTAAACAAGATGCAACAAACGAAAATATTAACAAACTGGAAATCGGAATCCTACCGTGATATTAATAAAAAGATTGATGAATTTCGTAAAGCAATGGAAGGCTTGCGTTTGCAATCAACTTTTAATAAACAAGCCGTTACTTCAAGTGATTCTCGTATCGAGGTTTCTTCGGGTGGGACTAGTACGCAAACGGAATTTGTTATTTCTGAAGCTACACTTCCTACTGCAGCTAGACCGGCGATTGTTAGTTTTGATAGTAAGATGGCAAGTGGTTCTAGCCTTATAGGGGGAGATGGAAGCACTGATGTTACATTTAACTTAAACGGACAAGAAATAACTCTTACTCCGGATATGACATTCGATAAAGCAATAGCAACCATTAATGAGAAAAGTGGAGATACAAAAGTAAAAGCCTCTAATGTTGGAGGTTCTCTTGTTCTTACATCAACAGAAACAGGTGGTACCCAAAAGATTGAAATAACTGATTTTGCCGGTTCGAATAATCTAGGTTTTAAAAATCCTTCGAATACAGGTGATACAACGGGACTAGTGAATCCATTGTTATCGGTTAAGGGAACCAATGCCACATCAGGTACTGTAACCATTAATGGTACACAGATTCATGTATCTTCCAACAAATTTACTTATGAGGGTGTAACGTTTAATCTTAAGGAGAAAGTAGCGCCTGGTGCTAACATCTCGGTTAGTGTAGGTACTGATACACAAGGTATTTTTGATAACATTAAAACTTTCGTGGACAAGTACAATGATTTAATTGCTGACTTTAACGGAAAAATAAACGAAAAACGCTATCGTGACTATCCTCCTTTACTAGATGATCAGAAAAAGGACATGAAAGAGAATGATATTAAGCTTTGGGATGAAAAAGCAAAAAGTGGATTGTTGACAAACGATTCGACGATTCAAAGCTTTTTGACTGAGATGCGGAACAGTTTGAATACTGTTGTTGTAAATTCTGGTGTTTCATCAAGTTTTAAGTCTTTGAAAGATATTGGAATCAATTTTTCTTCAAATTATAAAGATAATGGAAAGTTGACATTGGATGAATCGAAGTTAAAAGGTTTATTGAAAACGAATTCCGAAGATATCAAGAAATTATTTACCATTAAAGAGACTGGAGCAACTAGCACATCAACCACCGTAACCGACAGCAATATGCATAAAAATAGTGGTTTTGCTTGGAGAATTTACGATCGCTTAAATACAGCTATTTCAAAACTCGGAACAATAGCTGGTTATCCAAATTCAGCTGTCGATACTAAGAGTACCATTGCACAACAACTCAAATCATTAGACTCAAACATTAATAGAGAACAAAGCAAAATTAGTGCATACGAAGAAAGAATGTGGAAGCAGTTTACGGCAATGGAAAAAGCATTACAGCAACTAAATAGTCAAGGTTCTTGGCTATCCCAGCAGTTAGGTTTATAGGAATTTCTAAAAAGTCATTCTAGTATGAATGGCTTTTTTTATTTTTGAAAAAAAAATATAAATTTAACTAAACAATTTTTTGGATAATACGATAAGTAATAGTACAAGGAACTATTAAAAAAATTCGTAGCTTCAAACTAAACAAATTGATAGAGTTACCGATAACAATTTAAGGAAATACATAAAAATCTTGCATCATTTTTTGTTTTGTAATCTATCAAAGGTTTTGGATTATGGATAGTGCTAGTAAAGAAATTTAAAAGATACTAAAAGAAAATTTAGTAGAAAGCACTAAACTATTCTAGTTATTCTCCGATAATAATAATTGTAGAGGTAAATACTTCCACAGGAGGATGGTAACATTGCTTATTGTAGGCAGAGAAATTGGCCAATCAGTGATAATTGGGGATGACATTAAAGTTACTGTTCTTCAAATTCAGTATAAGCTAAAAGTGGACATTGATGCTCCAAAAAACATTCGGATTTCGTATGAGAAACAAATTACACCAAGAATTAATCAGTTGAAAAAACGAGCTCAAATTATTGGTGAGACAATAGCCATTGGAGAAGATATAAAGGTAACGATTCTCCAAACTGAATCTGGCTTACTTCGCTACGCAATTGATGCACCTAAAGAAATAAGCATCTATCGTGAAGAGTTAATTAATAACAGAAGCTTACATAAACATAACTGCTTACCAACATTCTAGGAAGAGAAGAATTTTTCATTGGTTAATAGCCCTTAAAGGGTTTATTATATAGCAATAAAAAATAGGGGGCAACCCCAGTAAAAATTATATATTTAGGAGGAAAAAATTATGCGTATTAATCACAACATCGCGGCATTAAACACTCACCGTCAGTTGAATAGTGCTTCAGGCGCTCAATCAAAATCAATGGAGAAATTATCTTCAGGTCTACGTATTAACCGTGCTGGTGATGATGCAGCCGGTTTAGCAATCTCTGAAAAAATGCGTGCTCAAGTACGTGGTTTAGATCAAGCATCTCGTAATGCTCAAGATGGAATCTCTATGATTCAAACAGCTGAAGGTGCATTAAACGAAACTCATGATATTCTTCAACGTATGCGTGAATTATCTGTTCAAGCATCAACTGACACTAATAATACTGACGACCGTGAAGCGATCGGTGAAGAATTACTTCAATTAAAAGGTGAAGTTGACCGTATCTCTAAAACAACAGCATTTAACGGTAAAAAACTATTAAATGGTGACTTATCTGCAACACAAACTGCTGGTACTGCAACTGTGGGTACAGTATTATCAACAGCTGGTGGTTCAGCGTCAATTTCTAAAATTGATGTTTCTGGCGCACAAGGAAGCACAACATACACATTCTCAGACGCTGGCGCTGGTAAAATTACATTAACGCGTGGGACTGATTCAGTAGCTCAAACTATTACAGGTGAGGCTACAATTGGTGCAGATGGTACTACAACATTAAACTTTAACGAATTAGGTATATCTGTAGAGCTTACTGGTGCTTCTGCAAAAAGTAATGCTAATATTGCTGATGAATTGAAGGCACTTACTATTATTACAGGTGCAAATGCCTCAGCTAGTTTTGCAATTGGTTCTAACGGAACAAATGATGAAAAGTTAGATGTTTCTTTCTCGAAAATGGATTCTTCAACACTTGGTAGTGGTGGAGCGAACAAAATTTCAGATAAAGTATCGGGTGCTGCAAGCGCTATCGTAAGTGATAAAATAAAGGCAGATGCTTTAACTTCTGTTTTAGATGACGCTATTAAACAAGTATCTAAACAACGTTCCACTCTTGGTGCGGCTCAAAATCGTTTAGAGCACACAATCAATAACCTTGGCACATCTTCTGAAAACTTGACAGCTGCTGAGTCTCGCGTACGTGATGTTGATATGGCGAAAGAAATGATGAACCAAACTAAGAATTCTATCCTTTCTCAAGCTGCTCAAGCTATGCTTGCTCAAGCAAACCAACAACCACAAGGGGTTTTACAACTTCTTCGTTAATAATTATTTTAAAAGGAACTCTAGTTTATCTAGGGTTTCTTTTGCATTTATAACAAATAAAATTACAATGACAAATCGAAGTGCACTAAACTTTTCCACAATTTTACCGATATAGGTAGTAATAATAATTACACTGAGAAGGGGTTTATGACATGTTAGATAAGTTGATTACTTCAAATAACCAATTACCGAAACAAGTAGAAAGCATACCCAAAATGAAAGAAATCTCCCCTGATAATAAAGAACAACCTCAGTCAAAGACACAGCAAGAAACCATATCAAAAGAAAAAACTGAGAAAATCATTAGCAGCATGAATGATTTTTTAAAGGCATCCAATACGCATTTAAAGTTTGAATTTCATGACGATTTAAAAGAATATTATGTAGCCATTGTTGATGATATGACTAATGAAGTGGTCAAGGAGATTCCTTCTAAAAAACTACTAGATATGTATGCAGCTATGACCGATTATTTAGGATTATTAGTAGATAGAAAGATTTAATTTCAAGGTGGTGTATTATGCAACTCCCGCAAATTCGCTTACAACAAACACATGCACAAATAGGATTAAGAATTACCCAACCTGTTCAAGAAATACAACAAAAACCTGCCGATCTTTCCATTAAACAGGAATCTGCTATAATGTCAATCGAGAAAAGGCCATCTCAATTAAAAATAGACGATGAACAGTTTTGGAATGATCTTGGTTTCAAGTCAATTCCTACAATTCTACAAGAAAGTGCTCAAAATGGTAGAGAAACAGTACTAGAGTATATCAGCACAAAAGCTCAAGAAGGAGATCAACTAGCAAAAATCGAGAATAAATCAGATGCAATAGTTGGGATCATAACAGATAAAGTATTACCACAAAAAGCAGATTTTAACATCGGATTTATTCCTAGTCCAGGGTCTGTAAAAATACAATTTACACCGGTAGAAATACATATTGACTGGAAAAAAGGGGGAGCAGATATTCAAGTTACCCCAAATAAGGTTGTCCACAACTACACTCCTGGGAAAACAGAGGTATACCTTCAGCAAAAGCAGCAGCTCCAAATTGATTTTGTTGGAATGAACATTAATCAACAAACATAATGTCTTGTTTTTCCAAATATTTCATTACTTCCTTTCTAACTTTCTCTATCAAAAAATGCCTAAACATTTTGATAAAGTATCCGATAAAAATAGTATATTAGGAAAATAAATTGTTCTTTTTGATGGGAATGTACTGCCTATCAAAAAGAATGGATAAGGAGGATTGAAATGGAAGTAAAGAAGAAGAAGTTATTCCTGTTTAAATGGAATAGTGTAAGAACGAAGTTGATAGCAGGTATGACTGCTGTAGCCTTAATCCCAACACTTTCCATCGCCATAATTTCAAATACCATTACTCAAAATATTATTGAAGAAGAGTTATCAAAGTCAACATTCGAAGTAACAAAGCAAGCAAGTAAGAGTTTGGATTATCGTTTAGAAGGGGTATCCAATCAAATCAAACTTCTGGCACATAATGAACTTTTTACTAAATTTTATCAGATTCCTGGAAGTGCTAAAAATGCATTAACGTTAATGCAGGGTACCCAAAATACTTCTGCTGACTACTCATCAGTCTATTTTGGAACTCCTAAGAAGGAAATGCTCATTGCACCAAAACAGGAACTTTCAGCAGATTACGATCCAACAGAACGCCCATGGTATAAAGGAGCGTTAGAAAAGAAAGGTGAGACCTTTTATAGTGACCCATATCAGGATGATGGAACAGGTGATATGGTATTAACTATCTCAAAGGCCGTAGTCGATCTTGAAGGGAATGTAACAGGGGTAGTAGGAATTGACTTAAGTATTCTTAAATTCTCTGAGTCACTTAAAGAAATAAAAATTGGTAAGAAGGGTTATATGACCATCATTGGCAGAGATGATAATTATATTGCCCACCCAAATGTAGGTAAGATTGGTTCAGATTTAGCAACTAAACTTAGCATTTGGGACGACATTTCGAAAAATAAAGAAGGTTATGGGGATTTTACCGTAGGTGGTAAGGAGAAATTTTCAGCCTATTTGACAAATGAAAGAACCGGTTGGAGATTTGTAACCGAAGAAGATAAGTCCGAAATTACGAATAGTTCAAATAAAATTGAAAAAATAGGATGGCTTCTAACGCTTGTTTTTGGTCTATTATCAGCCATTGCTGCATTTGTAATTGGTCAAAGAATCTCTCGCAATGTACTTGCCGTTAAAACAGCATTAGAAACAGCAGCAAAAGGTGATTTTACCGCAAGAGTATTTGTAAAAACAAATGATGAATTTAATGAATTGAGTCACAGCTTTAATCAAACAATGGAGCAATTATCCACTTCGCTTCAAAAAGTAGAAGAAACATCTAAAGAAGTTTTAGAAACTTCAGCACATTTATCGATGATGACGGTAGAAACAAATGCCTCATTATCAGAGGTTGCCTCTGCAATTGAAGAAATTTCCCAAGGGGCTGGCTTGCAATCTAGAAATATCCATGTGAGCTTTGAGCAAATGAGAGACTTATCTACTCAATTAGATGATATTTCTCATATCACACAGGACATCAACCAAGTATCAAATCGTTCGATGGAACTAAGTAACAAAGGATTAGAACAAGTTAACTTACTTTCAGATAAAGCAAATGAAACAAAATCCTCCACAAATGAAGTGGCTTCCATCGTTAAAGAAGTTGAGACTAGGATGGAAGAAATTAATGCAATTATTGAAGCGATTACAAAAATTACAGAGCAAACCAATCTACTATCCTTAAATGCTTCTATTGAATCAGCTCGTGCTGGTGAGCATGGAAGAGGATTTGCCGTTGTAGCAAACGAAGTGCGTAAGCTTTCTGAACAATCAAAAGCATCTGCAGTTGAAATTAAACAAATTGTTGATAGCATTCAAGAAGTTGTCCAAAAAGCAGTTGAAGCAATGGATCGCACGAATCATGCCGTAACTGAGCAAGATGTGGCTGTTACCGAAACGAAAACCATCTTCAACGATACACTAGCCATTGTTAACGAATTGGCTCGGAAAGTAGAAGAAGTACAGGTTTCTGTAAAAGAAAGCCAAACAAATAAAGAAACAGTCACAATGGAAATGGATAGTATCACAGCTGTATCGGAACAAACTGCTGCTGCTACCGAAGAAGTCTCGGCCTCAACAGAGGAAATTTCCGCAACCATGAGTTCATTTACAAGACGAGCTTCTAGTTTAAAAGAACTGTCAGAGCAATTGGAAAGCGAAATTAAGAGATTTAAATTAAAATAATATCGTTAGAGAGGGGCTTCTTAGGAGGTTCCTCTTTTGTTTAGGTGAGTGACAATTTTGAATTTTAAGTTTAATATATTGATAATAGAAGGGAGCGGATTGACATGCAGGTTAAGGTATTCGCAAATCTCCGAGTTATATGTGGCGGTGTTTCAGTAGAAGTCCATCCTAATGGAGACCGTGCAATGGATGTACTAGATAAAATGATTGAGATGTTTCCAGATTTAAAAGAAGAGATCTATACAGAAGAGAAGAAGCTGAAACCATTTGTTCATTTGTACATTAATGGTAGGAATATCATTCATGCTGAGGATTTGGAAACTCGGGTAAAAGAGACTGATCAGCTTGCACTTTTCCCTCCAGTGGCTGGTGGGTGAGATGTTTAGTCGTGAACTTGAGTTCAGGGGAATCCCTCTCGCCCAACTAGGGCAATATTTAGAGGATCTAGATGGGCGATTGGTGACGCATTCGGATGTCTTTCCCTTTGTTTATGAAGGGGATGGGTGGAAAGGTGAGCTTTTGTCTGAAGATGAATTGGCGTTTACCTCTGTTTTTCGGGTGAATGCGGTATTTATTAGGTTTAGCGCTGAGACTGAAGAGAAATTGGATTCACTGATAAAAAGTTATCGATTTAAGACGACTAGGGTTGGGGGATAGCGACTATTTGCTATTCCTTTTTATTATTTGAGGGAAGATACCAAGTTGCATAGTAAATCCGCCCTTTATTGGAGCCTGTATGTTGGAGATTCATAGTAGTAAGCAGTCTATTAGCGGATTGTGGTGACTCAATATGAGTAAGTTCCCGAAACTCTTTATTTGTAATGGTGGGACCGAAAATAAAAAAGTGATCATTTACGGCATTTTTATGGGCATCTTTAGATTTATGATGACAAAAGAGGCATTCCCAAGATCCATAAGAATGCATCATTGGAATAGAGTGACATAAGGGACATCGTACTCCTGTAATAATATCTTGTTTAGATATCGTGTATTTTTTTAGAACATCAACTTCTAAAGGAGTATGGTACTTTAATAATAATTTCCTCAGTCTTTTTCTTTCTTTTATAGGAATATTTTGCATTTTATGTGTTTTTTCATAAAGTTGTATTTTATCGATGAAATCGTGGCCATAACACATTTTCCAAAATTGTTCTGGGTTGCCATTAGGAGCTTCAATTTTCGTAGAAGGATTTGCCATAGCAATTAAATAGTCAACGGGGAAAGGTTGGAATTTATGTTTTTGAAACCAGTCTATTAACTGTAATTTTTGCAATTTTACTTGGGAGATGGGATTTATTATTGGTTTGCTATTTTGGGTAAATTGGTTGGTGTTTTTATCATATACAACTGTACCTGATAAATTTTTAATTTCTACCAATGGGACAAATGCATCAGATACGATTAGCGTATCGATTTGAAAGAAACTATCACTATTACTATTTTGAAGTCTAAGCCCATGGTAGAAATCATATTTTTCTTGATTCATTAATGAAAAATAGTATTCTAAGCTCTTCTCACCTTGGTATCCCGCTTTTATTCTCCCATAGTCTCTAGTTAAGTTTTCTAGTTTAGGGTGATTCTCAGGCAATCGCCCCATTAAAGCTTCAATTTTCAATAAAATTCTTGGTATTTCTCTGGGTAAAATAATCATATTATCACTCCAATGGTTTTTTGGGGGAGGTAGATTAATCTAGTGAAGGATTTTTAAGATTTAGGTGTGTATTATGACGTAAAATGCCTAAAAGATTCCTGTTTTTATAGAAGAATAATTGATTTGGATAAGCTTGGGATTGCTGTGTTAGAAATATATCACCAACTTTTATGCCATATCACCGAGTTTAGGAATATATCACCAACTTTCCAGAACAAATCACCGAGTTTAGAAAAATATCACCGACTTTCTAGAACAAATCACCGAGTTTTCCGATATATCACCGACTTTTCAGCACAAATCACCGACTTTAGAAAAAAATCACCGACTTTTCAGCACAAATCACCGACTTTCCAGAAATATCACCTCCTTTCAGATTAAAAAATATACGCAATTAAAACACTCAAATTTATGGAATAGGAAAGCTCTCTCAAACTACATGAAGTAGATAACGGAGTAACGAAACGGAAGTAAATAGAGGAATGCACGACACAACTGAACTCAATTACAACTATATCATAATTTTTCCCTCTTATTAAAAAAACTAAATAAAAACCCCGAATGCAAGCGCATCACGAGGGTTTAATAATCAATACTTAATTCTTCGCCCCAGCCTCAGCTGCCTCAGCAGGAAGAATTCCCAACTCAACCAACTTCTCCACAGGCACAACGCCATCTTTCCAACCACGAACATTATAATACTCATCCAACATAATATCCATGCGGCTAACATGACCAGCACTGTTTCCAGTTGCCGCTTCTTCTGTAAAGCGCTTAGGCAAGAAATCATCCTCACGCTTATCAAAGCCAGCTAGGTTATTGTAGTAACGCTCTAAATTATAGATTCGTTCACCCGTTTTTAATATATCCTCAGCAGTCACTTCAAAACCTGTCATTGCGCTATATTGCTCAGCAAAATGCTCAGGACCTTCTGAGAAAGTAGAGAATTTACACATATTCATAGAGTCAGTGAAAGAGAACAAGTCTTGGAATACTTTCAAAAGCTCACCCTTACCTTCAGGAACTAAACGGTCTGTTGGTTCTGGAATTCCAGCAATTTCACTTGCAATCGTGTAACCACGTAAGTGACAAGCACCACGGTTACTTGTCGCATAACCAAGGCCGATACCTTGGATTCCACGTGGGTCATACGCCGGAATCGATTGACCTTTAACGGCCATTGATAATTCAGGAGCACCCCAGATCGCAGTCGCACGGGCAGGACCTTCGGCAAGAACGCCACCAAAGCCTTCACGGAATGCAATTTTACGAGTTAACTCGATCATGGCATCTGCATCGCCCCAATCAAGCTTTTCGTCAATGATGCCTTTTTCATAAGCTTCCATTGTAGTAGAGAAAGCATGACCAAGTTCAATCGTGTCCATACCGTACTCATTACATTGGTCGATTAAGAAAGCAATCGCTTCAGAGTTACTTAAACCACTGTTTGCACCAAGTGCCCAACCAGATTCAAACTCAAAGCTCTCAACCTTCGTCTTGTATTTCCCTTCTTTAACCTCAACTTCAATTTTACAAGCAACCGGACAAGCATGGCATGTATTATTAGTCGTGCGGATATGTTCGTTTACCCACTCACCACTATGCTTTTCAGCTTCTGCCCAATAGGTTTCTTGAGAGTTTCTTGTTGGAAGTGCTCCCACTTCATTGATTAAATTGGTTAACACGTTTGTACCATAAACGGAAAGTCCGCCTTTATTAGGAGCGGTTAATCCGCCTTCCAAAATCGCTTTAACCGCTTTTTTGTTCGCTTCTTTATACTCATCCGCATTTTTGGCTTCAGGCATGTTACCCTTTTGAGCAGCTTTAATAACGATTGCCTTTAACATTTTGTAACCAGCAACCGCACCCGTACCACCGCGTCCAGCTGAACGGTCGTGTTCATTCATGAAGCCCGAGAAACGAACTTTATTTTCTCCAGCTTGACCAATAGTCATCACACTAAGGTCTTCAGCACCATACTTGTCTTTAAGTGCCTGAATCGTTCCGCGTGTACCTTTGCCCCATAGGTCAGATGCATCGCGAAGCTCAGCTTGCCCATCTTCAATATAAAGATAAACAGGCTTGTCACTTTTACCACTAAAAATGATATTGTCCACACCAGCCCATTTTAAACGTGCTGCTGTCCAACCACCCATATGGGAGTCAGTCACAGTACCAGTTAGTGGAGATTTCGTGACAACGCATAAGCGTCCACTCATAGAAGAGCGAGATCCGGTAACAGGACCTGTCATAATACATAAAATGTTTTCTTCGGATAAAGGCTCTACTTCAGGACCATTATCTAGGACGTATTTTACACCAAGTCCACGCCCACCAACGTACTTTCTTGCATCATCTTCATTGATTTGTCTGTAGTCAACTGTGCCATTTGTTAAGTCTACTAAAACTTCTTTGTTTTTAAAGCCCCCAAGATTCATCTTAATTCGACACCTCTTTCATGGATTAATAGTGTTGTTTTAAAAAATTATACTCTTATAAAATATTAGCTACATTACCTATAAATTCCTCTATATTTTTAATATTATTTCTATTGTGAATAATTTTAAGGAGCAGATTCCTACTAAAAACGTTATAATTTATTTTAAAAGGGTTAATAAGAGGTGAGCTAATGAGCATAGAGCTAGAACGTTATTCCCGACAAATTCTATTTCAACCGATTGGAAAAACAGGACAACAAAAATTACTACATAGTCGTGCAGTCATTGTCGGTATGGGGGCACTTGGAACGGTCATTGCCAATCATCTCGTTCGCTCAGGTGTCGGATATATCCGTTTCATTGACCGTGATTTTGTCGAATTATCCAATCTGCAACGCCAAACTCTCTATAGTGAAGAGGATGCTAAACAACAGCTACCAAAGGTGGTTGCCGCGGAAAAAAGATTAAAGAAAATCAATTCAACCGTCCAATTAGAACCGATTATTGGCGATCTAAACATGAATAATGCTGAAGAACTTCTCAAAGGCTTTGATGTAATTATCGATGGGACCGACAATTTTTTAACACGATATTTAATCAATGATGTGGCCGTTAAACAAAATATTCCATGGGTATATGGTGGGGCGGTAAGCTCAAGAGGGATGTTTGCTACGATCATTCCTGATAAAACACCTTGTTATCGTTGCTTGTTTCCAGAGATTCCGATAGGCTTAGGCGAAAATTGTGACACGGTAGGGGTACTTTCCGCCATTACCGATATCATTGGATCTTTTGAAGCAGTAGAGGCTATAAAGCTATTAGTTGGAAACCCAACCAATCCGAATCTAGAACAACTCGATATTTGGGACAACTCCAGTTTACAAATGGACATTAGCCAAGGGAGAAATCCAAAATGCCCAACCTGCGTCCAGCATCACTTTGAATTTCTAGAAACATCAGCAAGCCATCCAACTACTTACACCACTTTATGTGGGCGGGATACCGTGCAAATCATCGCACGGAATCAACAGTCTTTTGATTTTACAAAAATGGCAGACCGTTTACATAAAATCGGCCAAGTAAAGCAAAATGATTACTTGCTACGTTTTATTCCCGATGAAGAAATCTCCATGGTGCTTTTTAAAGATGGCCGTGTTTTAATTCATGGAACCAATGATATTGTAAAAGCAAAATCCTACTATTCCCGCTATATTGGGACATAATTCACAACGAAGGCTATCGGTCAAACCGGTAGCCTTCGTCACGTTCCCGTCACAAAAACACGATTTAATAATTTATTAAGCTTTTCTTTATTCACAGTTCAGATTTCCTGGTTAATCTATGGTTGTAAGTAACCAATAGGAGGTCAAAATCATGAACAAGAAACTGTTAGCAGTCATTGGAGTAAGTGGTGCCTTGATGTTTGGAAGTGTCTATTCGATCTCGGCAAATACATCTGGTTATGACATGTATAAGGATGCACTGAAAAAAACGCATGAGCTTGGTAGCACGACAATGGATTTGCAGTTCAAGCTTGAGGACAATGGAAAAAGCTTGATGACATCCAACACCCAAATGAAAACGGACAGTGATGCTAATTTAATGAATGGTAGCACAACGATGTCGAATGGATCTGAAACAAGCTCTATGCAAATGTTCCGTCAGGACGGCGAATGGTATGTGAAAGCGGAAGAAAAGCTCTATAAGATGGAGTCTAGTGGGAAACAACACGGTAAAATGGGAGAACACAGTCAAGAATTACAAGAGGATCTTGAAAAATTAGTTGATGTATTAACTAAAAACCTTCAACAAAAGATCATCGTAAAAGAAGAAAAGAATGGAAACAAAGAAGTAGAATTGAAGCTTTCTAAATCAGAAATTCCAATAGCTGCGAATGTCGTGAGTTCTTTAATGGTCAAGCATGCAGCGATGATGAACGACTATCAACAAGATGAATCTTCAGAATTCCGCCATATTAAACCAACACTACCAGAACTAAAGGATGAAATCGTCATTCAGAGAATCGAGATCTCAGCTGATATCCATCCAGATAATTATGTAGAAAAGCAAACGGTAACAGCAACTGTGAGCGGGAAGGATGCAGCAGGAGTAGCTCATTCTCTAACTGTGAATTTTGAAATTGAGCTTTCAAATGTTAATAAGACGGAAGTAACGCCTCTTGATCTCACAAATGAAAAGCTAAAAATTATCGAAGTAAAGCACGGCCGTTAATAGAGGGTAGCTCCAATTGTGGGGGACGTTTTGACAGTATAAAGCTGACTAAAAGATGTCTCCTACAAAAGCATATCAAGTCAAATAAAGTAGGTGAATGGATTGGAAACGGTGTTGCAAGTAACTGGGTTAACGAAAACATATAAAAATAACCGTGGCATTAAGGGGATACATTTTTCAATCAATCGTGGTGAAATCAAGGGCTTACTTGGTCCGAATGGAGCGGGAAAAACGACGTTAATGAAGTGTATGGTTGGTTTGGCGTTTCCTGATCAAGGTGAGGTTTCGATTTTCGGAAAAAAGGTTCATGAGGATTGTAAACTTGCCTTAAGCCAAGTGGGTGCTTATATTGGTACAGGAGCTCTCTATGATCACCTTACCGCGTATCAAAACCTAAAGCTTGCTTTCCGGTTCTATCCAACACTTGCCTCCACTAGAATAGATGAGGTACTAGAACAAGTTGGTTTAACTTCCTATAAACATGAGAAAGTAAAAGGCTTTTCTATGGGGATGAGACAACGATTAGGAATAGCTTCAGCCCTTCTATCAAATCCTTCAATCATCATACTAGATGAGCCAGCTAACGGTCTTGACGTGGACGGTATGATCATGTTCCGTAATCTCATCAAAGGACTAGCGAATGACGGAGTGTCTTTTCTGGTTTCAAGTCATCTTACCTCTGAATTAGAAAAAATATGTAACAGCTATTCTATTCTAATTAAAGGGGAGCTACATGATATTGGCGCTCTACCAACATATCAAAGTTTAGAAGAAGTTTATGTTGCTAAGATTGGAGGGGAATTACTTGGAAACAATAAAGATCAATACAATCAATGAGCTAGAAAAGCTACTGTTTAAAAGGGGAATGAAAATTCACTTCTTCTTAATTTCGTTGTTACCCTTCCTCATTCTTTTAGCAACAGAAAAAGTCATCACGAACGATATGCTAATATTACCTGCAGTTAATTTGAGCTATGCCATGCTAAAGGGATTTGTAATAATAGTCATTCCATTGTTTTCATTTGTTGCTGTTGCAGACCTGTTTGCAGGTGAACTAGAAAAAGGAACCTTATTTTTTGTTCGTCCAATTAAACGGTCTGAAATCTATTTTTCAAAAATTACAGCACTGGCGATCCTTATCTTCTTACAATTAATCTTGTTTTTTACGATAACGGCTATAAGTTTGCTTCTATTCCGCAATGAATTCCAGGTGAGTGACCTAGCTAGATTATTCTTCTCCACCCTTATTTCTTGGCTACCATTACTTGCGATTACGGTATTAGCAGCGTTTATAACTCAATTTGTAAAAAGTAGTACCGCAACGGTAGGGATAGGGATGTTTAGTTACCTAGCGATGTTCGGTTTACCCTTTCTTTTACCTGGAAGCCTCTATCTATTTCCTACTGCCTACTTAGATTGGTTCCAATTATGGAATGAAAATGTGTCTTATTCATGGATGATTCAAAGCAGTATATACCTGATCTCCTTTATTTCATTGTTTTTATCCATTGGTTATTATATGTTTAAGAGAAAAGAAGTTTAATGGTAGGTGAGTAGTACATGTCCATTCGCTATCGGTTAATTTTATCCTATATTGCCATGATCTTTGTTCCGATTATTCTCTTTCTAGTTGCGTCTCTTTTGATGGTGACTTTATTTATTGGAGATATAAGAGAGGTCAGTCAGCTACTACCCGCCAATCATCAATATCATAAAATTGTTCAACCAGATCAACAATTCCTCACTGAACTAAAGGAAAAATCGATAATGGACCCAAATACGCTTGTCCAGCCAACCTACCTAGATTCGCTCTCCGGAAGGTTAGATGAATTAGAAACATCTATGATTCTTCGTAAAAATGAAGAAATCGTCTATTCTTCCGAGGAGACGAAGGATATACAGACTGAGCATTTACCTGCCTTTGGTAGTCTTTCAACGAATAATAATATTGAAAAACTTGGGTCAGATATGTATTCCATTAAACAGTTAGACTTTATTAGTTCAGATGGTAGAAAGGCTTCCATCTTCTTATTGAAAGATGCCAGTCCTGTTGTTGAATTTACGAGAACCTTTTTCCCGATTATGTTCGCTATGCTAATCTTGATTCTTATTTTTACAAATGGATTATTAACCTACTATGTCTCGAAAAGCATTATTAAACCAATTAATCATTTAAAGAAGGCAGCTGAAAAAATAGGGAATGGTCACTTAGATGATGCCTTAGTGGTGAAGGGGAAGGATGAAATCAGTCAATTAACTCGTTCCTTTGAGGATATGAGGCGTCAACTGAAACATTCAACCGAAATTCAGAAGCAATACGAACATAACCGAAAAGAATTAATTGCTCATATTTCTCATGATTTGAAAACGCCTATTACAACAATCAAGGGCTATGTAGAAGGAATAAGAGATGGAGTAGCTAATTCAGCCGAAAAGCAAGAACGATATTTACAAACTATTTATCAAAAAAGTGTGGATTTAGACCATTTAATTGATGAACTATTTCTTTATTCCAAGCTCGATTTGAAAAAGCTACCCTTTCACTTCATTAAATTTGATATAAAAAACTATTTGATAGATTTTGTTGAGGAGCTCACATTTGAGTTTGAAAATAGAAATATCAAGCTTGACTTTTCATACGATGAAAAAAAACTGTATGAAATAGAGGCAGACCCTGAAAAATTAAAACGAGTGTTTTCTAATATTATTGAAAATAGTTTAAAGTATATGGATAAGGTAGCGGGTGAAGTTAGGATAACGTTAACTTCTACCGCACATGAATTTATCGTATCCATTTCAGATAATGGACCAGGAATAGCAAAAGAATCACTTCCAAATGTGTTTGAACAATTTTATCGTGCTGAGCAGTCACGCAATATACAGACAGGTGGGAGTGGGCTAGGATTGTCTATAGCTAGGATGATTATGGAAGAGCATGGAGGATATCTGCGTGCTGAAAGTGAACTTGGTAAGGGAACCACCATCCATATTATTTTCCCAAAAGAGGGGGTGCAAGCATGAAAAGAATTTTAATCATAGAAGATGAAAAAAGCATCGCCGAGCTCGAGCGAGATTACCTAGAAATCAATGGATATTCTGTTGATATCGTGTTAACAGGTGATGAAGGCTTACGTCAGGCTCTGGATCAACCATATGATTTAATTCTTTTAGACTTAATGCTCCCTAATATAGATGGTTTTGAGATTTGCAAAAGGCTAAGAGCTGAAAAGGATATTCCGATCATTATGGTGTCAGCAAAGAAAGAGGACTACGATAAGGTTCGAGGATTAGGACTTGGAGCCGATGATTACTTAGTTAAACCTTTTAGTCCAAATGAAATGATAGCTAGGGTGAAAGCACATCTTTCTCGGTATGAAAGACTATCGATGAGGCAGCCCCAAACGGTTAATAGGGAAATTTTTATTAGAGGTTTGTATATTGACCAAGCATCAAGAAGAGTGTTTATTAATAATAAAGAGGTCACCTTTACGACTAAAGAATTTGATCTTTTGACTTTTATGGCGTTAAATCCGAATCAAGTATTTAGTAAGGAACAACTGTTTGAAAAACTTTGGGGAATGGAAAGTACCGGTGATATATCCACCGTTACTGTGCACATTCGTAAGATTAGGGAGAAAATTGAACAGGATTCCTCAAACCCACAATACATTGAAACGTTATGGGGAGCTGGGTACCGATTTAAAGGTGACCGAACATAAAATACAAAAACGCGCTATCCATTAAAGGATGGCGCGTTTTTTACTCTGCTAATAAGCTTAGGATTGGATTTACGGCTTCAAATAAAGAATTAGCTTGAATATCGGCTGCTGTTTCTTCCCTCCCGATAAACACCGTTTTACAACCAGCTTTTTTCCCAGCCTCAATATCGCGTTCATGGTCACCGACCATCACGCTTCGATGCAAATCAATATCATATTTTCGTGCTAAATCAAACAATTGCCCAGCATTTGGTTTCCGACATTCACAACCTGCCTTTGGCTTATGGGGACAGTAAGAAATTTCACGAACTTTCCCGCCCTTTTCTTCCACAAGCTCGTGTAGACGTTGATGAATGCGCTGTAATTCTCGTTCCTTTAAAAAACCTAAACCAACCCCACCTTGGTTCGTAACAACATAAACATCATATCCAGCGTCAGTGAAGGCAGCGATAGCCTCGGCTGCCCCTTCTAACAAATATAGCTGATGCGGTTTGTTCACAAATTTCACTCTGCTTGTTAATACCTCATTGATTACACCGTCGCGATCCAAAAAAATGGCTTGATTCATTTTGCTTTCCTCCAGCTATCAACATACCTATTACTTTTTCCAAAAATAAATAAAAGCAACCCTAAAGGTTGCTTAAACATCTATATAATCCGCTTTTTAATCGAAGTTTTTTCGGTTGAATGCTTGGAATCTATTTTCCTCTCAATCCGTTCTAAAGCAGCTGGATCTTTTTCAATTTCTTGCTTATTTTTAGAAACGAGTTCGGAAAAGCTTCTTTGTAATCGTCTGTTCATATGAATCTCTCCTTTGTTTATATTATAACCCCTGTGAATACTTTGTTTACGTCGAATATATTACAATTCAATGAACTTTTCACTTTTTTAAAATAGTCTTAATATTATTATTTTAAGTGTTAAAGAGGTTGTTTTTGTAAGAACTTTATTAAAGTTGTGTGAATGTTTAATAGAAGATGGCCAATGCAAGGGGAGTTGAGCCTCTAAAAATGAAGAGATCTAGTGGGGATTACTAAGAATAAATATAAAAAGACATAACTTAAACGAATTATGTCTTTTTCAAGTTTGCTAGTGAATATCTTTTTTCTTAAATCTACCGCCACGAACTTCGGAGATATTAGCTACCGCTAAGAACGCAGTTGGATCAATTTCTTGAACGATTTCCTTTAATTTTGCTTCCTCTAAACGAGTAATGACACAGAAAATGACTTTCTTATCGTCGCCCGTATAGGCACCTTCACCATTTAAATAGGTTACTCCACGGCCAAGTCGTGCTAGAATGGTTTCCCCAATTTCTTCATACTGTTCACTAATAATCCAAGCAGATTTGGATTCATCTAATCCTGCTATGACAATATCAATCGTTTTAAAGGCAATATAGTAGGCTAATAATGAATACATTGCTCTATCCCATCCAAAGACAAACCCAGCAATTGCAAAAATAAATACATTAAAAAACATGATAATTTCGCCAACGGAAAAAGGCGTTTTCTTATTGATTAGGATGGCCATTATTTCCGTTCCATCTAAAGAGCCACCATAACGAATAACGATTCCGACACCAACTCCAAGAACAATTCCACCAAAAACAGTAGCAAGTAATAAATCTTCTGTAAGGGCTGGTACATTATGCAAAAGTGCAGTAGTAACGGATAAGACCGCAATTCCAAGTAGGGTGGATAAGGCAAAGGTTTTTCCAATTTGCTTATAACCTATAAAGAAAAATGGGATATTAAGGACGAAGATGAAAATTCCTAGTTTGAATCCTGTAAGGTGAGATAGAATGATGGAAATACCAACGATACCACCATCTAAAATCCTATTTGGTACGAGGAATTCCTCAATTCCTATGCCCATTAAAATGGCGCCGAAAATGATAAAGATGGTTCTTTGGGCTAATTTTGCTTTAGTTAAGCCTTTATGTTTTGCATGAGAAAGTGCTTGATCTGTCATAAATCCCTCCTAAAATTTTTTGTGACTTTATATTCATTTTATCATAAATGTAGATTTAATTACCTTTATTCGTATTCGAATAATATAGTTTATTATTTTTTGAAATAATATACATTTATTCCATTTGTCTGTGAGAAACTAACAAACAGAATGGAAAAAGACAAAGATTTTTCTTTTGACAGATAGAATGGCCTGTAATATGATAGTGAAGGTAAATATAATACCGACAAAATCTATATGAATTTAAGGAGTTAGAAAAATGAAAAAATTCCCAATCATGTTTGCCCTTTTAGTAAGTTTTATGATCATCCTTGCTGGATGCGGAACTTCAGAAAATAAAGCAAACAATCAAGATAATCAAACAGAAGAAAACGCTACTGGTGGCAAAGGAAATGCCTCCGAAAATCAAGATTTACTTGCTGAGATTAAAGATGAAGGTGTATTAACAGTTGGTACTGAAGGTACATATCCACCGTTTACGTTCCATAATGAAAAAGGTGAATTAACAGGATTTGACGTTGAAATAGCTCGAGAAGTGGCTGAGCGTCTAGGTGTTGAAGCTAAATTCATGGAAACACAATGGGATGCCATTTTTGCAGGTTTGGATTCAGAGCGTTTTGATATGATTGCGAACCAAGTTGGGATTCGTCCAGACCGCCAAGAAAAATATGATTTTTCAGAAGGATATATCACTTCTGCAGCAGTTTTAATTGTTAATGATAGTAACAACGACATTAAAGCATTCGAAGATATTAATGGGAAAAAATCAGCTCAGTCTTTAACTAGTAACTATGGTGATATCGCGAAATCCTATGGAGCAGAGCTGATTGGAGTAGAAGGCTTTAATCAAGCGATAGAATTACTTGCACAAAATCGTGCCGATGCAACGATTAATGATAAATTATCATTCCTAGATTTTAAAAAGCAAAAGCCTGATGCACCTGTTAAAATTGTCGCTACTTCTGAAGATGCTTCTCATAGTGGCTTAATGTTCCGTAAAGGCAATGAAACACTGGTAGAAGAAGTAAACAAAGCCTTACAAGGTATGATTGATGATGGCACTTACTTAGAAATCTCAAAGAAATGGTTTGGTGAAGATGTACTTAAATAGCATTTTTGCTGATCCAGTAAAACTGGAAAGGCTCATCTCAATTGCAGAAAGCTCCCTTCTCCCTTTATTAAAGGGAGCTCTTTTTTATACATTACCACTGGCTATTATTTCGTTTATTATTGGAATCATTTTAGCTGTTTTAACGGCACTAGCTAGAATATCTAGTCTAAAAATACTTAAAGGTATCGCTCGGTTTTACGTGTCAGCGATTCGAGGAACACCACTATTAGTTCAGCTGTATATTCTTTTTTACGGATTACCGAATTTAGGAATCATGATAGATCCTTTTCCTGCTGCCGTTATTGGCTTTTCGTTGAGTGTTGGGGCCTATTCATCTGAAATTATTCGTGCAGCCATTTTATCCATTCCAAAAGGTCAATGGGAAGCTGGGTCTTCCATTGGGATGACCTATTCACAAAACTTAAAAAGAATTATTCTTCCGCAGGCAACTCGAGTTTCGATTCCACCTTTATCGAATTCTTTTATTGGATTAGTAAAGGATACATCCCTAGCTTCAACAATTCTAGTAACGGAAATGTTCAGGAAGGCACAGGAAATTGTTGCAACTACGTATGAAGTGCTATTGCTTTATACCGAGGCTGCACTTATTTACTGGGTAATTTGCTTCATCCTTTCCATTATTCAACAAAGGATAGAAGTAAGACTTGACCGTTATGTTACGAGATAGGGGGAAGTATAGATGATTTCTGTTAAGGGTTTATATAAGCAATTTGATAAGCTTGAAGTATTAAAAGGTCTAGACTTAGAAATTGAGCGAGGGAAGGTTATCGTGTTAATCGGTCCGTCTGGATCTGGCAAAACAACCTTTCTCCGCTGTCTAAATGTGTTAGAAACACCTACTAAAGGTGTGATTTCAATTGATGATGAAACCTTAGATTTTTCTAATCCCATCTCTAATAAAAGAGTCGCTTCTTTCCGTCGACAAACAGGTATGGTTTTTCAAAGTTATAATCTATTTCCTCATATGACAGCATTAGAAAATGTTATGGAAGGTCCAGTTACCGTTAAAAAAGAAAGTAAAGACGTTGTGCGCCAAAGAGCGGAAGCTTTATTAAATAAAGTAGGTTTAGGTGATAAGTTGGATTATTATCCTTTTCAATTATCCGGCGGACAACAACAACGGGTTGGAATTGCAAGAGCGTTAGCGATGGATCCAAAGGTGATGCTGTTTGATGAGCCTACCTCAGCATTAGATCCGGAGCTCGTCGGCGAAGTTCTAAAGGTAATGAAGGATTTAGCAAACGAAGGTATGACTATGGTGGTCGTTACTCACGAAATGAGGTTTGCTAAGGAAGCCGCAGACGAAGTTCTCTTTTTGGATCAAGGAGTAATCGTTGAAAGAGGTAAACCAGAGCAAATCTTCTCCAATCCAAAAGAAGCACGAACGAAACAGTTCTTAAGTTTAATTGAAAAATAAACATAAACAAGATACCTCATCAAATGGTGAAGGTGTCTTTTTTTGTTTGGTTTGGATGGAAAAGCAACTTAAAGGTCGGATAGATGCCCATTCTTGGGGGGGAATCTAAAAAACGGTCACTAAAAAACGGATAGATGCCCGTTTTACGAAAAAAATCTGAAAAACGGTAACTAAAGGTCCGATAGATGCCCGTTTTAGGAGATTAATCTAAAAAACGGTCACTAAAGGTTCGTTAGATGCCCGTTTATGAAAGCACTACAACCACCAAAATTGTAATTATTAGTAAAGGAAGGCAAAAAAATAACGGAATCAACATGGATTCCGCTACCTATAACATTATAGAAAAAAGGGAGGTTTTGCCACATCATTGTGGCGAAAAAGTTAGTGTTCAAAGGGAAAGCACTGGAAATCCAGTTTCGGATTTTTGAGAGATACTTCATTTCATTGTTCATTATTTGAACCAACACTTACTAAGTCTGTTGCAATCAT
>NZ_CAKJTG010000022.1 GCF_917563885.1 Pseudoneobacillus rhizosphaerae | reverse complement strand
TAATGATTCCTACTCCTAACGGAATGTAGTCATAACGATTATATTCATTCGGACGGCTGTTCACAGGAACACCATCTTTAATTTGTAGCATTTGACGAGCATAGAATTCTAAGAAATCAATTGCTTCAGCTGTATCTGCATCAGATTCGTTCCATGGCTTTCCGGCTTCTTTTGTTAACAGCGCAGAGAACTCATGCTTGCGACGACGAATAATCGCTGCAGCTTTGAATAATACATCCGCACGGATTTCTGGCTTTACTTTTCTCCATGTTTTAAATGCTTCAACAGCAGCCTGCATCGCTTGTTCAGCAAGGTCACGGTTTGCCTTTGAAACACGGCCAATTAATTCTTCTTTATTGCTTGGATTATAAGAAGCAATTTTATCTTCAGTCGTAATTTTTTCTCCACCAATCACTAATGGGTAATCTTGACCTAAATAACCTTCTACCGTTTTTAAGCCGGTTAAAAATCCATTGCGATTTGTTTCTTCCGCAAAATTTGTAAATGGCTCATGTTTGTATGGTTGTACCATGGAAAAATCCCCCTTATCACATTTTATAGAACTTTTTTATTCACCGTTAATTATTATTGCAATTTTCGTGCCAAATTAAATATGCAGAAAAAACGATATATTCGGCCCTCAAAAGCAAATTTTTTTTGCACATATATGAAAAACACCAATTTAGAGTGCAAAAAATAATTGCACCTTCAGTTGCAGTTATTTATAATAGTATCGAATTCGTTTGAAGGGGATCAGCTATGAATGAGGAGATAGAACTAAAGGAGCTTTTACAAAAGAATAAAATGTATCAGCAGGTTTTAGACGATATAGAAATCGGTATCCATGTTGTAAACGCTGAGGGAAAGACGATTTTTTATAATAAAAAGATGATGGAAATAGAAAGCATGGAAATGGAGGATGTATTAGAAAAAAACTTATTGGACGTTTTTTCATTTGCTCAAAACGGATATAGCACTTTATTAGAGGCATTACACAAAGGTAGTAGCATCAAAAATGCAAAACAGACCTATTACAACAATAAAGGGAAGGAAATCACTACTATCAACAATACTTTCCCAATTATCGATAAGGGCATTCAAATTGGAGCAGTCGAAATAGCTAGAGATGTTACGAAATACGAACGGTTATTGAGGGAAAATCTTTTCAAAAAAGGAAATACAAAATATACATTTGAAAGCATTATTGGAAGTAGCGATAAAATTCAAGAGGTAATCGATACTAGCAAACGAGCGACCCGTACCAATTCGTCAATACTTATTATAGGCGAAACGGGAACAGGTAAGGAATTATTTGCTCAAAGTATTCACAATGGCAGTAATCGTATGTCAAAGCCCTTAGTCTCACAAAACTGTGCCGCCTTACCAGACAGTTTAATTGAAGGAATTTTATTTGGAACGAGAGTAGGAGCATTTACTGGAGCAGTTGAGCGACCTGGTCTTTTCGAGCAAGCAGATGGTGGAACTCTTTTATTAGACGAAATCAACTCGATGAACCCTACCCTTCAGGCAAAATTGCTCCGGGTCATACAAGAGAAGACATTTCGAAGAATAGGAGATACAAAGGACCGAGAGGTAGACGTAAGGATTATCGCAACCATTAACGAAGATCCGATTGATGCCATTTCGAAGGGGAGATTGAGAAAGGATTTATTCTATCGATTAAGTGTTGTTTCAATCTTCATTCCACCCTTAAAAGAACGAAAGCAGGATATAGAGGATCTTGTTCAATTTTTTATCGATAAATATAATCATTTGTTTGCGATGAATGTAAAGTCAGTTTCCTCAGAGGTTTGGAGCATGCTGTTAGAATACGAATGGCCTGGTAATGTCCGTGAATTGGAACATATTATTGAAGGCTCTATGAATTTATTGGAGCATGAAGAAATTCTCACGTATTCCTTTTTGCCGATTCAATTCCGAAACAAACCGCAATTTCAATCTGAAAGAAATACAAAAAAAGATTTAGATGAAATGCTTATTCAAAAAGGAAGAAACATTAAACCTTTAGAAGAATATATGGAGGAAGCGGAAACCTACTATTTAAAAAAAGCTCTTAAGCACCATGAGTTTAATGTTACAAAAGCAGCTAAAGCACTGGGAATGAGCAGACAAAATCTACAATATCGAATAAAAAAATGGAAGATTAGCAAAGAATGAATAATCTTACTGCAAAAAATATTTGCATATAAAAAAGAGAACGAGATTTTTCTCGCTCTCTTCTTATTTATCCTTAATAAATCTTACTTTTGAGATTGGTCAATCCACTCTTGAAGTTTATCCTTTAGCGTATTAAATCCTTGTTCCATTTCGGATTCCGTCTTAATAGGCACTGGACGCTTACGAGGTTGTTTTTTTACCTTTTCAACCGGATTAACTGGTGCCTCTTCCGTTGCGCGAATGGATAAGCCAATTTTTCCTGCTGTTTCATCAATTGATAATACTTTAACCTTTACTTCTTCACCAACTTTAAGGTGACTGTGAATATCTTTTACAAAACCGTGAGTTATCTCTGAAATATGAACTAACCCTTGGTGAGTTTCGTCTAACGCAATAAACGCACCATATGGTTGAAGACCTGTTATTTTACCTGTTACAATACTGCCTACTTCGATTTTTTCTGTCATAAAAACACTCCTAATATTCTTATTAAATTTTCCTGTATATACGCAATTAAAAATTATATCATAGTACAAGAGAAATTACAAAAATTAATGTATTTATTCCTCTATATCCTTTTTTGTCGAAGCATAGTATTATTAAATGATATATTTTTTGCTTAAAAGGAGATAACTCATGAAACAACCAGAACAGTGGACCTCTAAGATTGGGTTTATTTTAGCTGCAGCTGGTTCGGCTATCGGACTAGGCGCTATTTGGAAGTTCCCTTATATGACGGGAACAAATGGCGGAGGCTTATTTTTATTATTGTTTTTACTTTTTACTTTATTTATTGGAACTCCAATACTTCTAGCTGAATTTATTATTGGAAGAAGTGCAGGAAAAGATGCGGTTCGAGCCTATCGGCAACTTGCTCCTAAAACCCCTTGGTATTTCCTTGGATATATGGGAGTCATTGCATCCTTTATTCTTCTATCCTTTTATAGTGTAGTTGGTGGCTGGATTCTATCCTACCTCTTTCGTAGCTTTACAGGTTCCTTATCAGGGCTTTCACAACAGGAATACGGAACCCTCTTTGAAAAAATCATCTCCAATCCGGTTGAGGTCATTATTGCTCAATTTGCCTTTATGATTTTAACCATTTGGGTCGTTCAAGGTGGAGTTCAAAAAGGAATTGAACGAGCTAGCCGTTATATGATGCCTGCATTATTCATTTTATTTATCGTGTTAATGATTAGGTCTTTAACATTAGAAGGTGCTTGGGAAGGGGTAGAATTTTTCCTCAAGCCCAATTTTTCAAATATGACTGGGGAGACTATCCTTCTCGCTCTAGGACAAGCCTTTTTTGCACTAAGTGTAGGGATATCGGTAATGGTCACCTATGCTTCCTATTTATCAAAAGAGGAAAATATGACAAAATCGGCATTATCAGTAGCAGGGTTAAATGTTTTTATTTGTATTATAGCAGGACTCGTTATTTTTCCCGCTGTGTTTGCGCTCGGATTTGAGCCTGGTGCTGGCCCTGGATTAGTTTTTGTCGTTTTACCAGCCGTATTCAATGAAATAGCATTGGGAGGGATATTTTTAACCATCTTTTTAATACTACTTCTATTTGCGACATTAACATCGGCTTTTTCAATTTTAGAAATCGTCGTTGCTTCGATAGCTAAGGATCAAACTGAAAAGCGTAAGATTATATCTTGGAATTCCGGATTACTCATTTTCCTTGTTGGTGTTCCAAGTGCACTATCCTTTGGAGTATTATCTGATGTGAAGTTATTTGGTAAATCTATTTTCGATCTTGCGGATTATCTCGTAAGCAACCTAGCTTTACCATTAGGTGCCCTTTTTATATCCCTATTTGTCGGTTATAAAATACCAAGAAAACTGGTCAAGCAAGAGCTGGAATATGGGTCAAAAGGAATAGGACTTTTATTTAATATCTGGTACTTCTTGATACGATATATAGTACCAATAGCCATTATTGCTGTATTTCTTAATACAATTGGTTTCCTTTAACTATAAGGAAAATCATAAAAAAAATTATGGTCAAAAATGTATAAAAAGGTGCAAAACTGGTAAGCCTATTATCATAAGCTTTCTAGTATTCCCCCCTTTTTGAAGTGGACAACCGAATCGGTTAGTCCTCTTTTTTTTGGTCTAAAATTTCTAGAATACTCATTATTATAGTGTGGAATTTTATTACATGGGTAAAATAGTAAAATACTTTGGAAAGGTGGAAGGATATGAATAATGGTTTTCAAACAGGACATTTTGAGATAGATAAAATAAATATTTATTACGAATATTACGTCCACCCAACTGCTGAAAAAACAGTCGTACTTCTCCATGGTTTTCTGTCTTCGACCTTTAGCTTTCGGCGTTTAATGCCGTTATTATGTAAAGATTTCAATGTCATCTCGGTTGACCTTCCGCCCTTTGGAAAAAGCGGTAAGACAACCTTTTATACCTATTCACTACAGAATCAGGCGAAAACCGTCATTCGTTTGCTAGAACATCTTGGAATAAAGGAAGTTATGTTAATTGGGCATTCAATGGGAGGGCAAGTTGCTTTAAATGTTTGCTATCTACGACCAGAACTAGTTGAACAGGCAGTATTGCTATGTAGTTCAGGTTACTTAAAGCGTTCTAAGCTTCCGCTAATCCTATCAAGCTATATTCCATTTTTTTATCTATATGTAAAGCGTTGGCTCGCAAGCTCTGGTGTGGAAAAGAACTTAAGAAACGTGGTCCATGACCATAGCTTAATAGATGAGGTAATGTTAACAGGATACTTGCAGCCCTTTACTCAAGACAACGAGATTTTCAAGGGCTTAACAAAAATGATTCGGGACCGTGAAGGCGATTTAACACCTGAGCAGCTCAAAAAAATCGAAACACCTTGCTTACTCATTTGGGGAGAGCATGACAAAGTGGTTCCAGTCCAAATTGGTAAGCGGTTAAAAAAGGATTTAAAAAACTCCAAAATAATCATACTTGAAAAGACTGGTCACCTAGTACCTGAAGAACGCCCTGAAGAGATATTCCAGTATATACTTAACTTCACCTTAACTACTACTTCTTTAACAGTTTAAAGCGTCGGGGGACAGTCCCCCGACGCTTTAAATAACTAAAGTGAGCAGCTACCTGCATGTTTGATTTGTAATAGTTGATTTGCGATTTTCCTACATTCATCGTTTGGGATGATTTCTTCAAAGGAGAATTCGTATATGTCTTGAATTTTAGTAGCTAGTTTTTCCTCATTATCTGATGTATGTACAGCTTGTACGACATCGGCGATTTCTGTTTCATATTGCCCAAACCCCAATTTAAATGGATCCCATTCATTTAAAGCGATAACGAGCCTAATATGCATTTCTTGAACTTCCAATTTGATCACCTCTCATTTTCATAATAAAATATGTACAAAAATAAAGCTATCTTATAAAAAGATAGCTTCGACAAAGATATTATTTTAACATATACACTCGTGCTTCATATGGCTTTAATTCAATTTTTTCAATGGATTCATCATCGCTTACCTCATAATTATGAATAAACAATTTCTTGTCTACATAACTTACATCGGTAGGTAATTCAAATACTGACTTTTCACTTGAGAAGTTCAACATTACTAGTAAGGTCTGTCCCTCATATCTTCTTACGTAAGCATAAATTTGTTCATGGTCTGGTAGGATTAAATCGTAGGAACCATACACCATAATAGGATTTTGTTTGCGAAGTTGAATGAGATTCCTGTAATAATGAAAAACAGAGTTCGAATCAGCTGTAGCTCGTTTTGCATTTATTTCTTTGAAGTTTGGATTCACTTTTAACCAAGGTGTTCCCGTTGTAAAACCTGCATGTTCACTTTCATCCCACTGCATTGGCGTTCGCGCATTGTCACGCCCCTTCACATATATCGATTCCATCACTTTTTGAACATCTTCACCGTTTTCGATTACTTTTTCACGATACATATTAAGAATCTCAATATCTCTGTAATCATCAATCGTATCAAATCGTACATTCGTCATACCAAGTTCTTCACCCTGATAAATATAAGGAGTACCCTTAAGTGTATGCAGGAAAGTAGCCAGCATTTTTGCTGACTCAACTCGATAAGTTTTATCATTTCCAAATCGTGAGACCATCCGAGGTTGATCATGATTATTTAAATAAAGACTATTCCACCCAATCTCTTCTAGTCCCTTTTGCCACTTTGTGAAGTTGTCGCGTAGATCAGCAAGCTTTAATGGACGTAAATCCCACTTCCCCCCTGGCCCAGCATCCAAATCAACATGTTCAAATTGAAAAACCATGTTCGTTTCATGGCGATTTTCATCCGTATACAGCTTCGCTTCTTCTACACTAGCTCCAGGCATTTCTCCAACCGTCATCACATCATATTGGGAAACAGTCTCCTTATTCATCTCCTGAAGGAATTCATGGATGCGAGGACCATTCATAAAATAATCTCCACCGGGTGCATACTGCTTTCCTTCGGGTATTCTCGCATCTGGGAGTTCAGGAACTTTGGAAATGAAGTTAATAACATCCATCCGGAATCCATCAATTCCTTTTTCTAGCCAATAATTCATCATATCGTAAACTTCTCTACGAAGCTTTGGATTTTCCCAATTTAAATCCGGTTGTTTTTTACTAAATAAATGTAGAAAATATTCGCCTGTTGCCTCATCATATTCCCAAGCAGAGCCGCTGAACACGGACTCCCAATTGTTTGGCTCCTTACCATCTTTACCTTCACGCCAAATATAGTAATCACGATATGGATTATCTTTGGCTTTACGCGAATCCATAAACCAAGCATGTTCGTCAGAGCTATGATTTACAACAAGGTCCATGATAAGTTTAATACCACGCTTATGCATCTCATCTAAAAGCATTTCCCAATCTGCCATCGTTCCAAACTCATCCATAATGGCACGATAATCACTAATATCATACCCATTATCATCATTCGGAGATTGATATACTGGTGATAACCAAATGACATCAATCCCAAGCTCTTTTAGATAATCTAGCTTAGAGATAATTCCATTAATATCACCGATCCCATCACCATTAGAATCTTTAAAGGAACGAGGGTAGATTTGGTAAATGACCGCTTCCTTCCACCATTGCTTTGTCAATTGTACTCCTCCTTAAAGTGTATTCTATTTTTCAAGCCATTCCGTATGAAAAGTACCTTCTTTATCAACTCGTTGATACGTGTAGCACCAAAAAAAAATCCTCGCAATTTCCTTAGGCTTTAAAATCCAACTGTATTCCTTTTCTTGAGATATATAAATAAACAGCAACAAGAAAAGCCTTTACTCTCACTAAAGAGTCCCAAAAAAATTGGGACTCTTTTTCCTATTTCTTCTGATAGGCTTTCATTATGTTTGCTAATGAAAGCTGCTCTGTGGAGGAATAGATGATGTCTGCCTTAGCAAGTGATTCTTCACTACCTACGCCTACCGCAAACATACCTGCATCTTTAATAGAATCAACTCCGGCTGCAGCATCTTCAATTCCGATGCACGCAGATGGATCTACATTTAAAAGTTTAGCAGCAGTTAAAAAGATTTCAGGATCGGGCTTCCCTTTTGCAATAGTTGCTGCATCGACAATAATATCAAATTCTCCCTTTAATCCTAAGGAATCCATAACTGTAAATGCGTTTTTACTAACAGAAGCCATTCCAAGTCTATAACCTTTTTCTTTAATTTCCGTTATTAAATCTTTAATCCCTGGTAAAATATCATCGGGTGAAATATTGGCAATTAATCTAACATAATGTTCATTTTTCTTAGTAGCAAGCGCTTCTTTTTCTATTAATGAAAAGTCATTCTCGCGACTCCCTAATGCAAGGATTTTTTCAAGAGAATCCATTCGTGATACCCCTTTTAACTCTTCATTGAATTCACGAGTAAAAGGTATACCTAGCTCTTCACCAAGAGCTCTCCAAGCTAAGTAATGGTATTCAGCCGTATCTGTAATAACTCCATCTAAGTCAAAAATAAAAGCTTGTAGAGGTTTAGACATAAGGGAACTCCTTTACTTATTAAGTGCGATTTCGATTGAACTATTTTCTCCTAGCTGTACGTCTTCACCGTAAAGCTTCAGAGAAAATGCGCTACCTTCTTGGCTAATAACAACCTTTTCATTCGTAACTTGAACCTTTATATGGTGTCCACGGTAAACAATTTTAAAGGTATATTTTTCCCAATTGCTTGGAATAAATGGGGCAAAGGAAAGTGTTTCATTTGCCGTTCTCATACCCGCAAATCCTTGAACAATAGCGAGCCAAGAACCCGTCATACTAGTAATATGCAAACCATCTTCGGTATCATTGTTATAATTGTCAAGGTCTAGGCGAGCTGTCCGATTATACATTTCATATGCTTTTTCTTCCATCCCAAGCTCCGCAGCTAAGACCGAATGAATAGAAGGTGAAAGGGAGGATTCATGAACAGTCATCGGCTCATAAAACTCGAAATTGCGACGCTTTTCATCTAACGAATATTCATGGTTTAGAAAATATAAGCCTTGTAAAACATCAGCCTGTTTAATAAAACAGCTTCGTAAAATTTTATCCCAAGACCATTTTTGATTTAATGGTCGATCATCGGGACTCAGTTGGTCAACTGGCATTAAGTCCTTATCTAAGAAAGTATCATGCTGGACGAACACCGCTAATTCCTTGTCATAAGGCAAATACATTTTCCCAGTAATTTCTATCCACTTGCTGAGCTCCGCATCTGTTAAACTTAGACCAGCAATTCGGTCCGACTGTCCATTTTTTAAAAGATAATCAATAACTTCTAGAGTGTAGGTCAATGTCCATACTGCAATCCGATTGGTATACCAGTTATTATTGACGTTGTTTTCATACTCATTCGGGCCGGTAACTCCGTGCATCATATAAACATCTTTCATTTTATTGTAATGGACACGATCTGCCCAGAAGCGAGAAATTCCAGTTAGAACATCAATACCGTACTCATGAAGATAATCGCGATCACCAGTATAATTGACATAATTGTAGACGGCATAGGCAATGGCACCATTACGATGAATCTCCTCAAAAGTGATTTCCCATTCGTTATGGCACTCGATACCCGTGAAGGTGACCATTGGATATAATGCACCCTTCAACCCTTGTTGACGTGCATTATGAAAAGCCCCATCCAACTGATGGTGACGGTAAATACATAGATTTCTTGCTACTTCAGGATTCGCTGTTGATAAGTAAAGAGGTATAGCATAGGCTTCTGTATCCCAATAAGTGGCTCCACCGTATTTTTCACCTGTAAACCCTTTGGGTCCAATGTTCAAACGGGCATCTTCCCCATAGTAAGTGCTAAATAATTGAAATAAATTGAAACGGATGCCTTGTTGAGATTCTGCATCGCCTTGAATTTCAACATCCGCCATTTCCCAGCGCTTAAGCCAGCCATCTTGATGTTCTTTAAGAAGGTTGTCGAAGCCTTTTTCAATAGATTGGGATAAAACTTCCTTCCCTCTTTGGACAAGTTGAGATGCTTCATAATCTCTGTCTGTAGTCACAGCAACATACTTTTCAAGAGTGACAGTTTGGCCTTTTTCAGCTGTTATCATGATTTTATTTTCAATATACTCGTGTTGGTTACTGTGAGAGATTTCTTCTACTTTTCCACTTACGTTAACTTGCATTTGAAACGCAGTTTGAAAGGTGGGGGTTCCAAATGGATTGTCTTTCGTTTTCATGATAATAAGGCCATAATAATCTTCAACTTCTCGGTTTATTTCAACCCAGAAGTCTTCATCATAATTCGAATCTTCATTACGAATATCACCGTCTAAATAAGGAACAAGAGTAATCTTCCCATCATAATTCATCGGTGTAACCATATATTGGATTACTGCGAGTTCCTTTTCTGCTACTGAAAGGAATCGTAGGACTTTAACATTAGTAAGTTTATCGCCTTGCTGTATCGTAAATTTACGGGTTAATGTCCCATGCTGCATATCTAATTCTCGATAATAATCGGTTACCACACTTTGGTTTAAATCGATTTCTTCATCGTCGATAAAAACACGAATTCCAATAAAATTGGTAGAATTGATTACTTTACCAAAATACTCAGGGTAGCCATTCTTCCACCAACCTACTCGTGTTTTATCAGGAAACCATACACCAGCAATATAAGAGCCTCGGTGAAAATCTCCTGAATAGCTTTCCTCAAAATTCCCTCGCATCCCCATGTGGCCATTTCCAAGACTCATCATACTTTCCGCTAATCGAAAATCTTCTTTATGCAGTTTTGTTTCAACGATCTTCCAATGATTGACTTCAAATAGTCTTTTCATAATTATGTCATCCTTTTTTTGTTTTAGTTTTGTTGTGCAAACGTTTTCGCAATTCAACAAAAAAAAATAAATGTACGTACCTTCATTATAAATAAAAATGATTAGAATGGAAGAGTATTTTATTCTAAAATTATTGATGTTTAAGAGTTGGAGGATCCTACTCTAAAGAGCATCCTCCATTTTTGTTATTTCTTTTTGTCTTTTACAATCTCTCCACAAGCGATTCGATTACCACTATCACCTGAAGGCTGAGTCATTCCATCATCCTTTGCCTCATGAATGACAATGGAAGTTCCCTCTTTTGGTAGCAACGAGGTCTTTCCTTCCTTTAGCGTTACATGTGGGGCGGAGAGCTTCGCTTTAGCGGTACCGTCCTCTCCAACAATTAAATTTGGCAGGTCTCCTGCATGAGCACCTTCTGGATGAAGTAATCCATGTTTTTTATCATCGGGGTTGTAATCGTTTCCAGCAGATTTGAAATCTGGGGGTTCACAAATCCCCTTTTCATGAATATGGATGGCGTGCTCGCCGGGTGGTAATCCCTCTAAATTAATATCTAATTCCACGCCACTTGATTTTTCTTGAAGGGTAACTATGCCTAGAGAATCCCCTTCTGGATTAAATACATCTACTTCCATTTTTTTCGGATTTCCCTCTTCGGTACAACCGGCCAACAATAGTACTGGGATTAATATCCAACCTTTGTACATCTAACTTCCTCCAAAGGGACAATTTGTCATTAGTATGACCTTATCATTTGGAGCTTATACGAAGAATACTAACTATCCTCTTTTTGCTGTTTGAGTATCTTTTCTTCGAGTTCTTTCGTTTTCAATGCTTCTTTTTTGGAGTATCGAATGATCAACTTCATCACAAAAATAGCAGCAACAATGAAAATAAGAAGCGTTACGCTTGCACCCCAATATTCTGATTTATCTTCAGGAAAGTATAAAAAAAGTGATAATACATAGTTAAAAATCATGAATTGTGCTCCCTTTCAGTCTCATAATTATACCTATATTATAACAGAATTAGAGAAAAGAGACTTAGTCAGAATTCTCCAGACAAAAGCCATCTGGCAAATACCAGATGGCTTTTCCAATCCCTATTTCAAAACCTTCATTGATTTAATCACAACATCCTCTGCTGGCCTGTCACCAGCTTCTGTTGCAACATTAGCAATACTATCTACAACATCCATACCTTCAATGACTTGTCCAAAAACTGTGTGTGCACCGTCTAACCAAGGCGTTCCACCGTTTTCATATGCTTTTGCCACTTCTTCAGGATAGCCAGCTATAGAACTTGGATCAATCGTCGTATTTTGAACGATGAAAAACTGGCTCCCGTTCGTATTTGGTCCGGCATTAGCCATTGATAAAGCTCCTCGAAGATTAAAAAGCTTGTCCGAAAATTCATCTTCAAATGACTGACCATAAATGCTTTCTCCACCAGTACCATTCCCAAGTGGGTCTCCACCTTGAATCATGAAATCTTGGATCACACGGTGAAAGATTAATCCATCATAGTATCCTTCTTCACTATGTTTAATAAAGTTCTCAACTGCCTTTGGAGCATATTCTGGGAAAAGCTTAATTTTTATTGTTCCCATTGAGGTATTCATTTCTACCAATCTTTCGTTCTCAGCTACCTCAGTAGTTAACTGTGGGTAGCCTTCGGAGGTAGCTTCTCCACCATTTGTGTTACCATCTTCATTGCTCGCATTTTCTTTTTCAGAAGCTGTCCCGCAGGCACTCAAAATAAGAATTAGTACTGCCATTAGGGAAATTAATTTTATTTTCATATTATCATCCTCCACTTTTTTACTTTACCCGATTTTGTTGTATTTTGCACTTGGTTTTTACAACTGGTTTGTTCATAATTAGATTTACGTAGCACTTATACTAAAGGAGGAACTTTTAATGAATGACCTAAATATTGGAGACATCGTTACATCTATTTATAAAACAGGAAAATACATCGGGGAAGTTACCGATATTCGTCCACAACACTACTTAGTTCGAACATTAGCCGTCCTTAAGCATCCGATGCAAGGTGATTTACATAATCCAAAGGAAGTTGGGTTTGGTTTTTTCCATGAGCGAAAAGCATTGGCCTTTCGAGAACAAGCAAATGTCCCTAAACAAATGGTTAAACCATACCTCGAAACTGTCCCTTCCTATGAAGATTCTTTAAAAGCCTCCATTCAAAGGCTTAGAGATGAGCTCACAAATGATACCTCAGAATGGGCTAGTTTAAGCCTAAAGAATATTGCTAGTATCGAAAGTGAGTATTTAAAAAAATAGAGAAAAAACCTAATACACCTATAAAAGCCAAACCACTTGTTAAGTGATTTGGCTTTTAGGCGAATTTGTTTAAGAACTTTGAAAAGTCTACACGGTCGCCGATTGTTGTTGGTTCTGGCTTTTCTAGGTATCGTTTATCCTTTTCTACTAATCTAAAAATGTTATAAGTGGTTAAGGCGTCATCTAGTGCGCGATGGTGTTTACCTGTCCCCTCTTTTCCATACTCTTGTACAGCTTTCCATAAACCTGTTTGGTTCTGGTCACCAAAGAATCGTTTGTATTCCATGGAAAGGTCAATCTCTTTCGTTGTAAAAGGAAACTTTAGTTTTGCCTTGTCACAATTTATCCTTAACACCTTCATATCCATATTACCCCAAGTCACAACCGTTGTTTGACCAAGTTGTTGGTATTCCGTTAACTTTTGAACGAGCTGCTGAAAAGCTATCCCATGGTCTACCTGTTTTTGTGTGATATTGAGGAATGATTTACAGCGATCAGTCAGTTTAGAAAATTTGATTGGAGTCACAAACGAAGAAAATTGTTCGATAATCTTTCCGTTTTGAACCACCACAATTCCTGCTTCGATGATTTCTGGGTAAAAATCAGGATTTTTCTTATTTTTTTCCGGCATCGTAAATTCAAAATCAATAAACAAATGCTGAAGTTGCCCCTCCATTTATTCACCTACCCTCTTTTCAGAATGACATTTTTCTATTTTTTATTATAACACGAATATAATGTAAATTTTTTAACTTTTCTGCGATTTCTTTACTTTAATTTATAAACTTTTTCGTGAAATTATTTTAATGTGACAGCTTCCAAGATTTTATCTATTTAATACTAAAAAAACTTTACATCAATATAATAGTTTATTACAATTTAGAAAAAGATAATATAGTCATTTATGTATGAAAGGAGGAGTCTGTCACACAAGGCTCCTTTTTGTGTTTTTTTAGAAAGGCTCTTTTCGTAATCTTTTGGACCCATTTTAAAAGTATCCTCTTGTTTAGGCAGTATTTTGTATGAAGAACTTACGAAAAGATGCCACGAAGTAAGATTACGAACGGGTTCAACATGATTTCGAATAGCAACTCTATTTGCGAAAACAGCCATTAGAAAAAATTAAGGGAAGAGGGTTTAAATGTCTACTCAAGCAATAATCGCATTAGTCGTATTCCTCATCACATATGCATTTATCGTCACCGAAAAAATTCATCGTACAATCATAGCTATGGTTGGTGCAATTATCATGGTCATCCTTGGGATTGTTTCTCAAGAGAAGGCATTACATCATATTGATTTTAATACACTTGGGCTTCTAACGGGGATGATGATTATTGTGGCCATCACCGCAGAAACAGGACTTTTTAATTACATAGCAATCTGGGCTGCGAAAAAAGTAAAAGGTGATCCATTAAAAATATTAATAACCCTTGGACTTATTACTGCTGTAGGTTCTGCCTTTTTGGATAATGTGACGACCGTACTATTAATGGTTCCAGTCACATTTAGTATTACTAAACAACTACGTGTCAACCCAATCCCCTATTTAATAACTGAAATTATCGCTGCTAATGTCGGGGGGACTGCGACTCTAATCGGAGACCCACCAAATATTATGTTAGGTAGTGCCGTAAAAGAGCTAACCTTTATGGAATTTATTTATAATCTAAGTGCTATCTCTTTTTTCATCCTATTTGTTAACATTGCAATTTTAGCTTTTATATATCGAAAACAACTTAAATCATCTGTGGAATTAAAGGCAAAGTTAATGCAAATGGACGAAAAAAATGAAATTCTAGATAGAACATTATTAATCAAGTCTTTATCTGTTTTAGTTATTACAATAATTGGATTCTTCCTCCATCAGCTCCTTCATTTAGAGTCTGCGACGGTGGCTTTAGCTGGAGCATTTCTTTTATTGTTATTAACAGGAGAGCATTATTTGGATAAGGCATTATTAAAGGTTGAATGGACGACTATCTTCTTCTTCATCGGTCTATTTGTTCTCGTTTCAGGATTAATAGAAACAGGAATCATTTCAACTTTAGCTAAATATTCAATAAACTTAACCGGCGGAGATTTGACCTCCACTTCTATTCTGATTCTTTGGGTTAGCGCTATCGCATCGGCATTTATTGATAATATCCCGTTTGTGGCAACTATGATTCCAATGATAAAGGAAATGGGGGCATTAGGTATTACCAATCTTGAACCACTGTGGTGGAGTCTTGCACTTGGAGCATGTCTAGGTGGAAATGGAACATTAATCGGTGCAAGTGCAAACGTCATTGTTGCAGGACTTGCTGCAAAAGAAGGGCATCATATCTCGTTTGGTAAATTTCTTTTAATTGCTTTTCCTTTAATGATCCTATCTATTGTAATCTGTACGATCTACATCTATTTACGTTATCTGATGTAGGAAGACGGTGTTTATTTATCTGGCTGCCTAACAGGCGGTCTTTTTTATCTCTATTTTTTAGCTTGATAGATTCATGGATAATTTTGAACGTTTTGTTAAATTGTTAGAATGTTCGAAAATTATCCACATCATTCCAATTTATATTTTAGTATAGTAAGGGAAGAACAAAAATGAATCGGAAAGGAGGAAGGGCCATTTCTTCTATGATAGGGGTACATCTTGGTCCTAAATGATATGGAAGGGAAAATTGCCATAGTTGGGGGCGGGATAAGTGGTTTAGCTACCGCACTAGCTTTAAAAAGGATTGGATTAACTGTTTCCATTTATGAGAAAAAAGCAGAAAATAGTCGCACTGGTTCAGGCATTGTTTTGGGCTCCAATGCTTTAAGAGCGTTAGATTATTTAGGAGTCCTACCACAAATCCAAGAACGTGGGATTTCTAGTAATCAATATTTTATTTTTGACAATCACGGCAAGCCTATTACAACTTTACACTCTGAACAAACAGTCTATCCACTTTACACCTTTATTCACCGAAAGGATTTAATCGATATATTATTAAATGCCCTCTCGGATGAACATATTTTTTATAAAAAGAAATTAGTTTTCTTTACTACTAATCATAAAAAGTCCCAGCTATTCTTTGAAGACGGGACAATCGTCAAAACAGATTACTTACTAGCTTGCGATGGTATACACTCTGCAATTAGAAATCAGCTCTTTCCAGATAAACATCTTAGATATGCTGGATATACTTGCTGGCGAGGTGTTTTAGAAAATTCCTACGATCATTGCTTACCATTCTATTCCGAAACATGGGGAGCAAAAGGTCGTTTTGGTATTATCCCATTAACTAATAATCGACTTTATTGGTACGCGTTGAAAAATGGAGAACCAAATGATACTCGTCTTCATGAATGGGGAACTGATGAGCTATTATCCAATTTTTCGGAATATCATCATCCCATTCCTACTATCATCGAAAATACATTAGATAAAGATGTAACTAGACGGGATATTTATGATTTGGAATCGTTGTTTCATTATGTGTATGACCGCATATTACTTCTTGGAGATGCAGCACATGCAACGACGCCAAACCTTGGTCAAGGTGCCTGTTTGGCTATAGAAGATGCTGTTTTTTTAGCTAAATGTGCAGAACAAGATAAACACCTAGAGACCGCTATGACAAGTTTCGAAAAGATACGACTCGCACGAACGAAAAAAGTCGTTCATGAATCATGGATGTTTGGAAAAATTGCACAAATTGATATTCCCTTTATATGTTCTGTACGCAATATGGTTATGAAATGGACACCAGCCTCCTTTCATCAGAGTCGTCTGCAGGTGCTACAAAATTTAACTTTATAAAAAGGATCAACCTAGAGATTCTACTAGATTGATCCTTAACTTAACTTTTTTTCAACTTCAATACTGCCATTGTACATCGAGAGACACAGATTAGCTGATCCTCTTCATCAACAATTTGGATATCCCATACCATTGTTGTTTTTCCTTTATGCAAGACGGTTGCAGTGGCCGTTACAGTACCCTCCCGTTTTCCGCGAACATGATTTGCATTTATTTCTAACCCTGCAACAGCTTCTGTTTCTTTATCTACTAATTCATAAGCTCCAATACTTGCCACCGTTTCGGCTAATGCTACCGATGCCCCACCATGTAAAAGTCCAAACGGTTGTCTTGTTCGTTCATCAACTGGCATTGTTGCAATAATTTTACCTTTTTCTAATTTGGTAATAGTGATACCAAGTGTATTGATAAGTGTATGTTCTAGATTCATTCTGTATTCCCCTTAATCTAAATCAGTATTTTTTTGTTTCAAAAGCCTGAACCCTTCATCATATTCATTTTTTTCCTTCTTCTTCGAAGGATAATTTTTAAAATAATTAATACTATGATTGCGACGCAGATAAGTATAAGAAACTCCCTACCATAATTTATGATGACATCCATCTGGTCACCAAACAAATAACCTAATGAAAAGGTTATACATAGCCAAATAAAAGCACCTGTGTAAGAAAATATTGCAAAAGTACGGTAAGGGAGCTTACTAAATCCATATAAAAATGGGACAAAGTTTCTGATTCCTGGAATGAAATAACTTATAGATAAGGAAAATGCATGATGCTTTTCAATTAACTTGAAGGAACGTTCAATTAAGTGTGCATATCGTTTACGCTTCTCAAAAAATCCAATAAGTGGGCTTCCAATAGACCTTCCTAAAAAATAACAGGTCGTTAACGCCGCGATAATTCCCAAATAAAAAACGAAAAATGCTATAAGGGGATTGAGTAACTGCTGTGAGGTAGCTATCGCTACTGTCATACTTAAAACTTCATTTGGAATTGGCAAACCAAAAATTCCTAGCCAAACCCAAAAAAACAAGCCTAAGTATCCATAAGACTCAATAAATTGTAATAATTGTTCTAAATCCATAGAGGACCTCCACTAAAAAACCCAAGTTGCACACCATATGAAAAAGTCTAATTCATTATGAGTCTTATTCTAATAATATAATTTATTTACCTATATTTTACAATAAATATTCTTTATAGAATCATAGATTCATATATCAGCACATATATTTATTTTGTTGTAATGGAGGAAAATCATGCACTAATTTTATTATTATAGGAATGCTCCTAGAAACATTCCTCCCAATCAATATTATGTTGCACCACAGCCACAACTTCCACCTATTTATCCATATTATGTACCATATCGAAGTTTACCACTAGTCGATACAAAAATGTTCACTCAGAACCCCAAAATAGGGATGTTCCCTTTGATTGAAGCAACTTGTTTTTTCAGAGGCGTTATAGATAAAAAAAACAGTACCTATGCCATATGTGCATAGGTACTGTTTTTAGTCAGCCTTACTTTTTAATCGGTTCAAATCTTTCTACGAATAGCGCTAACGTTCTAGTCATAGCACCTGTTGCTCCCGCTGTTCCAAGATCCGTATCCTTTTTGGATGTTGAAGTACCAGCGATGTCAAGATGTACCCATGGTGTTTCTTCAGCAAATTCTCCAATAAACGCTGCACCCATAATCGCATGACCATCTCTACCTGGAGAATTGTTTAGATCAGCAATTTTACTTCCTCGCACTCGCTCTTTATCTTTTTCAAAAATCGGCAAACGCCACATAGGCTCTCCCGCTTCAAAAGATGCTTCAAGTACTTGTTCAAAAAGCTCTTCATTATTAGTAAAGGCACCTGTTGTGTCCATACCAAGTGCGACAATTACTCCACCTGTTAGTGTAGCAATATCAACGATATAATCAGCACCGTGGTGCTTTGCATACGTAACAGCATCAGCTAATACTAAACGACCTTCGGCATCCGTGTTTAACACTTCAATCGTTTTTCCACTCATAGAAGTGATCACATCGTCAGGCTTAAAGGCATTTCCACTTACCATATTGTCAGTAGAAGGAATGACCGCAATGACGTTTTGCTCAGGCTTTAATTCACCGATGATCTCCATAGCGCCTAAAACAGCTGCTGCTCCTCCCATATCGGTTTTCATTCCGACAATACCTTCCTTAGTCTTAAGGGAGTAACCACCTGTATCAAAGGTGATCCCTTTGCCGACTAAAGCAATAACATCTTCCCATGTTTCTTTACCTTGATATTTTAAGACTATCATTTTGGGAGGCTCAACAGAACCTTGGTTCACGGCTAGGAGTGCGCCCATTCCCAACTTCTCCATCTCGTCCTTTTCTAAAATTTCAATTTCAAACTCATACTTTTCACCAAGTGTACGTGCATAGTTTGCCATATCAGTAGCCGTTAGCATATTGCCTGGTAAATTTACTAGCTCACGAGCTGAATTAGTTCCCTTGCCCAATGTGTACCCCACTGATAACGCAGCATTAATTACAGCTTCGTCTGTACCACCCAGAACATTGATGTGCTCTAGTTCATTCGCTGGTTCGTTGGATTTTTGCTTATACCCTTCGAATTTATAGGTCGATAAAGCAAATGCTTCGCTTAATGCATAGGCAACGTCATTTTCGTCTAATTCTTCTGTCACAAATGAGTTAAGCAAAACGGAAGTCTCTTGTAATTTATTTGCACGGACGGTTTTAAACACTTTTCCGAATGCTTCTTTTAATGTTTCAAATTTAAGCTCATTTTCCTTGCCTAAACCAACAAAAACCAATCTTTTTGCACCAATTTTTCCAAACGTATGTACTTTTGAAATGGCTTTCTTTTTGGCAGAAATATCGCCACTTTTCACTAACTGTGTTAAATGACCATCGAGTAATTGATCTAACTCAGCTAAAAGTCCTCCAAATTTTGCTGGCTTATCGATTAATCCAATAATTAAGCTTTCTTGCTCTGTTGCGTAATTCCAATCTACTTGAACGGAAAACATTAGTGGACCCCCTTTTTATATTTTCACTTTAAAAATTGTCTAGCGCAAGCGTGCTAGCACTTCCAGCCGCTTCCCGCTTTTCCTATTATATCTAAATTTTAAGATTATTTCGAGCATCTAATCATCTTCTAGATTAATTAATAATTTTGGAAGTTTTGGCAAAAGTGAAACTTCCTCGTAAGAAACTCTGTCAATTTCTTGTGGAAAAAGCTGTAGGCATTTCTCAATAAATACATAAATAGGCTCTAAATCTAGGTTCCAGTAATTTGGACGATAATCCTGTAAATAGTCATGGGCTGCCTTCATCATCAATCTTGCCCCTTTAACATTACCGTATTCATAGTGATAAATGGCTACACTCATTTGCAATAGGCCTTTAAGAAACCAATTTCCTTTATCCGTTAGCCACATCTCCTCTAAAAGGTCATGACAGGTATAGTAATCCCCCTCGTTAAAGTGAACGAAGAATTGATAATATTCTAGTGGGTAGTTAGCCAATTTTATCACCCCTTTTGAAAAGTAAATTTGCACTCTTATTATATAACCTATATGATTAACATAAGAAATTTTACGCTAAATATATTCTTAATTAAGAGGATATAGTTTTTTTAAGGCGGTGTTTGAGTTTGGAATTATTAACAAATTTTTCATTATGGGCTTCAATAGCAGCCATCTTTTTTGCTCAGTTTGTAAAGGTGCCAATTCAATATATTGCTACAAGAAGATTTGATTGGTCTTTATTAACGAGTACAGGTGGGATGCCAAGTTCACACTCTGCGGCGGTTACTGCTCTTTCCACTGGGGTTGCACTGGAGGCTGGTATGGGTTCTGCCATTTTTGCTATATCGGCTGTTTTTGCGATTATCACCATGTTTGATGCAACAGGAGTAAGACGCCAAGCCGGTGAACAGGCGATTGTATTAAATCAACTCGTTAATGACTTTCATAAATTTGTCGATGAAGCTAAGGGCTGGCAGAATAAACCTGAGCAAGTTAAACGTAAAGAATTAAAAGAACTTTTAGGTCATAAACCAATTGAAGTTTTCTTTGGTGGTATAACCGGAGTTGTGTTAACTTTGATTATTCATAGTCTTGTACATTAAAAAAGCTGACATCAAACATAGATGTCAGCTTTTCGCCTATTCTTTTACGGTACCAATATATTGTTGTCTAAATACTTGCATTGATTCGTTTTCATTTAAACTTAAGAGTTCTTCTTCTGTTAGACGTCCGTCGCCATATTCAACCACATACACGTCTAAAGCTTTTTTGCCCCAATTATCATATACTTCTTCAACCGTCTCATAAAACAAGTCTAGTTTGTTTCCTTTAATTGCCCCACCTTTATCCGCTACAACTCCATAGCCATAGCCCGGGATAAATAGTATTGACCCAATTGGAAATACAGTTAAATCGGCTGCAATCGTTGAATAGAGGTCCCTCTTAACCTTGACACCAGAGTATGTAATTCCATAGCTAGGGTGATCCGGGTTCTTTCCTGTCGATTCATATCCAGCCGTATAGCCTGTTGCAATTACTTTCTTGGTCGGATATTGAGACCAATCTAGATCCTCCAGCTTTGTTGGTTGACCAGAAACTGCTTCACTTGAAGATATTTGCGTTTCAAATATAGTAATCGATTTTAATTTTTTTAAGGCAAGTCCTAATGTTTTTAGCTTATGTGAGAAATATGAGCCGTCCTCAGTTCGTCCCTCTTCATATGCATTATAAGCATACGATATGATCGATTTAGCCTCAACTCCAGATATTGCTTGAAATGTAGTGAATAACGCAAATACAAACAGGGCCGTCATTGTAATACGCTTTGTTGAATTCTTTACATCTTTCATCTATTATTTCATTCCTCCCATGTGTATTCATTTCCCATTCGATTCGGAATTATACACACAGGAGTAAGTTTTTTGAAAATTGAATTTATCAATCAAATAAAAAAGCCTTCACCATTTAGTGAAAGCATTAAAACATTTGATATCCATTTTTCCGTAACATTTTAATGACCATACCAGCTACAATAGCACCAGCAAGACCACTGCTTAAAATTAATAAATCTGCAGTAGCTAATGAACTGACTTTTTCACCTAATTGTGAAAAGGCTGATTTACTATTTGTAAAATATTCAATAAATCGAACCTTATCAACGATAAACACCGTAATTAATGGATATATAATCGTCATAATCCATGACATTCTTAACAGCATATTTAATAAAAAACCAATTCCAAAAAATAAGACAAAAAATAATAGCATCGAAATAATTACAACCCAAATTGGCATCGCTTTTCTCCCTCCAATAAGCACAAACTAAGTGTACTTAATGTCGAAAGGTGAGTCAATAAGAAAAGCGGAAGCGCCCGTTTAGCGGCGTATTTAGTTAAATGTTTTCATCGGCAGCCTACTCAAAGAGTTAATCCTGTTTTTTTCCTGACCCTCCACAGCAAGTGCAAGTTTCCGAGCCCCCTAATAATAATTGAAAATATCCTTTACCCGAACAATATACACATTCCTTTTTTTCTGCTGTTTGACTTTTCATTTTGTCATCCCCTTTAAAATTTAATTGAATTTTCTGATAATATATCAAGAATCCTTCTAAAAGAAAAGGGGCAATTTCGATGAAAAATGTCCACTGTAACCGCATACAAGTTCATTTTCCTTAAAATATCTCGTTGTATCATTTAATTTTAGAAAATTATAAAAATATTTTATAAGCAGTATACCCGAACTGGTCACCAGGGTTAATCCCATCTATTACAGCCTTTACTTCAGTTAAATTTTTATCTAGTAAATACTGTAATAATACCGAACAGTCTTCTTCTTTTATCAATGCGGTAGGGTTAACGAATTTAGCCTCGTATAACTCATTTTCATCTGCCATAACAGAATGCTCCCCTATTGGTTCTAATAAAAACATCAGCATATTATCACTTATTTCTCCTTTTAACACTCCAGTTCTTAAACCAATTAAACCTTTATTAATTGTGATAATTCCAGTTTCCTCAAGTGTTTCACGAATTACTGCTTCATCCGCGGTTTCATTTCCTTCTACAAAACCTGCTGGTAATGACCATTTACCTTTTAACCCACCATACCTTTTCTTTACGACAAGCCATTCGCCCTTTTTATTAACAACTAAACCTGATACCCCTAACCAGACATTACCTCTTTTATTTTTTTGCATTATGTCCTCCATTTTTTTATCCATTTTTTATTTTATCAAAAAAAAGCTGAATCGATAAAATAGCCGATTCAGCCTTATTTATATTAAAGAATATTAAATTTTCCCTTTTTTAATACGAGTGATGGTCCACCAATCATTAATAAGGCACGGTTATCAACCATCTTTTTCATGAAGGAAGCTTTAGCACCGAATACCTTTTTACCGTATACAACACCAATAGCATCGTCTTCACCAAGTGAACATACAGTTCCTTTTATATCGGGCTTAAATGATTCAAGTTCAGTTTTGTTGCGAATAATGGCCGTTATATTACGAGCACAAACCTCACCCTGCTGCATAGCAATTTGTGCAGTAGGAGGATATGGACGGTTGATTTCTTCATTGATAACTAATGAGCTATCACCAATGATAAAGATATTATCATGACCTGGTGCTCTTAAATCAGGCTGAACCTTTACACGTCCACGCATCGCTTCAATACCTGATTTTTCAATCACGGAGTTACCTCTTACACCAGCAGCCCAAACAACAGTGCCCGCTTTAATTTCTTTTACTTCCTCTTCACCTTTAGCAACTAGAATTCCCTCAGGAGTACATTCCTTAATGGCAGTCCCTAGCATAAACTCTACGCCTTTTCTCTCTAATTGAGAAACAGCATAATTAACTAATTCAGGGTCAAATCCAGGAAGTACCATTGGAGCTGCTTCGACACATACTAAACGAACCTTGTGGAAATCTAAATCATATTCATGACAAAGCTCTGGAATACGGTTTGTTAATTCTCCAAGGAATTCAATACCCGTGAACCCTGCACCACCGACAACAATGGTTAGGCGCTCATCGCGTTTTTCTTCTTCGTTATTGTAATTCGCAAATTGATATTCAATATGCTCACGAATTTGACGGGCAGCATTTACGTTAACAATAGAAAAGGCAAATTCCTTTAAACCTTTAATTCCAAATGTTTCTGGCTCTCCACCAAGTGCTACAACTAAATAATCAAAGTCAATTTGGCTATTTTCTAATACAACCACTTTTTCTTCTGTTTTAATTTCAACAACTGAATCTTGGATAAAGTTAACTTTACTACGATCTATAACATCACGGATATCATAACGTACACGGTCATGGTGCATTGTTCCAGCTGAAGCTTCATGTAACCATGTTGTTTCATAGTGGTAATCATGTTTATTTACTAAGACGATGTCTGCCTCATTAACACCAATCATTTTTTGCAAACGCGTTGTTGCCATTAGTCCACCGTAACCGGCTCCTAAAATCACAATTCTTGGCTTTCTCAAAGTGATCACTTCCACCCTTTTATTATATTTTTTAATTAATGAAATTCTTTTCCTTAGCTTCCTCTGGTTTGAAGGTTTTTATTTTTGGATAACAGAAAAAGTTTGTGATTCCCTTCACTTAACCTGACACAAAAAAGTACTCAAATTGTCACAGAAACTTAACAATTTATTCCCAACATCCATATTATGCTTTTCCGATGGCTTTTTCAAGCCTATTTCATAGTTTTTGAAAACTAGGAATTTTCAAAAAAAATTCCAAAGCTTTATTTATTATATTTTCATTGTATTCATTGGGTTAAGATTTTCTTATTAAATGTTTACTTTACCATAATAAAGTGAGTAAATGGAAGATTTATGATATTATTAATTATAGAATGCAACTTCACACATTACTCGGGGGGATTTTGGATGAATGAAGACCAAAAGATCTATGACATTACGATAATTGGTGGCGGGCCGGCTGGTCTATTCACTGCATTTTATGGTGGCATGAGACAAGCTTCTGTGAAAATTATTGAGAGCTTACCTCAACTTGGTGGACAATTAGCAGCGCTATATCCTGAAAAATTCATATATGATGTTGCAGGATTTCCAAAGGTTAGAGCACAAGAGCTTGTAAATAATCTCAAAGAACAAATGGCAAAATTCAAACCTACCGTTGTGCTTGAACAATCCGTCGACACAGTTGAGAAACAAGAAGATGGTATTTTTAAGCTTACGACCAATAAAGAAGTACATTTATCCAAAACCGTTATCATTACGGCTGGAAATGGTGCATTCCAACCTCGCCGTATAGAGCTTGAGAATGCTAAACAATACGAAAGTAAAAATCTCTATTACTTTATTGACGAGTTAAATCAATTTGCTGGTAAAAGGGTTGTTGTATTTGGTGGCGGAGACTCTGCTGTTGACTGGGCATTAATGCTTGAGCCAATTGCTGATAGTGTAATGATTATTCACCGTCGTGATAAATTCCGTGCACATGAACATAGTGTGGAGAACCTATATAATTCAAAAGTTGTAATTAAAACACCATTTGTGCCAGCAGAATTTATCGCGGATGAAAATGGTATTAAACAAGTGGTTATAGATAGTGTTAATGGTGAAACAAAAGAAGTAATCGATGTAGATGCTGTCATCGTAAACTATGGCTTTGTTTCGTCTCTTGGTCCAATTAAGTCTTGGGGACTTAATATTGAAAAGAACTCAATTGTCGTAAACTCTAAAATGGAAACGAATATTCCTGGAATTTATGCTGCTGGAGATATTTGCACATATGAAGGAAAAGTTAAACTAATTGCTTGTGGCTTCGGGGAAGCACCTACAGCTGTTAACAATGCAAAGGCGTACATTGATCCAAAAGCCAAAATCCAACCATTGCATAGTTCTTCTATGTTTTAAAGGACACATTAACACATGAAAGCGGCGGGGGAGAGCCCCCGTCGCTTTCATGTGTTAATGTTTTAATATTAGAACCAGAATCCACGAAAATTACATCTGTTGCAACAACAACGATTTCTATCACGATTTCTATCTTCTGCACCTGCAACACGATCATTACGGTCTCTACGACAACATCTATCACGATCTCTATCTCGATTTCTGTCTTCTGTTCCTGCAACACGATCATCACGGTTTCTACAACAACGATTGTTACGGTCTCTGTCGCAATTTCTGTCAGAAACTCCTGCAACTCTATCTCTCCTACAGCTCACGGTTTTCCCACCTTTTCTAGATTAAATTGTACTACGATGTATCCTATGTAGTACTTGTACAAGTTGTAAGGGTGAAAACCTATTTTTTTTGAAATGTGCTCTATCATTTATTCAATCATAGTTACAAAAAAAACCTTCTCGATTGAGAAGGCACTTCATTAACACTCTTCAGGTGTTCCTGTTTGTGTTGCAGTACGGAATGAAGACCCACAGCCACAAGAAGCAATCGCATTCGGGTTGTCGATGGTGAAGCCACCGCCCATCATGGATTGTTTGTAATCAATTTTTGTACCATTTAAGATAGGGGCATCTTCTTTATTGACAACAACTTTTATTCCAAATGCTTCAAACTCAATATCCTTTTCCGACTTTTCCTGTTCAAAGCCCATACCATAAGAAAGGCCACTACATCCTCCACCCTGAACTCCGACTCGAAGGAATGCACCTTCTTCTTCATTTTGTTTCATCATATCTTTTATTTGTAAAGCTGCTGCTTCTGTAATCTGAACGATTTCACTCATTAACTTTTCCCCTCCTTGGAGATTTTAATTAAAGTATATACATCACTGTGATTTATCTCAACTATACTGCTCCTCGATTGCTTTCTTTTAACAGCCTATGATAGTATAGTTCATCATATTATTCGTTATCATTTACGTAAAGACGAATGACTATTTTTTATAAGAAAAAAAGCCAGATCTCAGAAAAATAATATCTGTAGAACCAGCTTTTATATAATTAAAACATTGGGTTTTCCTCTAAAAATTGATATATATTTTCTACAAGCGCCTCAGGGGTTTCACCTGTAACCACTTCCCCATTCACAAGGGCATAAAGGGTCGAAGCACATTTTCCACAATAGCCTAAGCAACCGTATTCAATGACATCCAAATCAGGGTCTCTTTCAAGCTGCTCCAGGGCCTTTTGAGCACCGCTTGCCAGATTACTTATACAAAATTCAATGATTGGTTTAATCATTCATTTCACCTCTCCACTACAAAGTTTATCCTACCTTCTTTCTAAAAAATCGTCAATAAAATACTCAAAAAACTGAATTGTCAATACTTTCGCGAAACTGTTGTGATTTGGACACATATTAGATATACTTTGTTTTGGCTAAAATATATAAAAGAAGTCTCATTTACTAAATAAAACGAAGAATTGATTCGTTATTAAGATGTTTTCGAAGAAAAACAATTTCTGCGAAAACATCCTTGAGAGAAAAAGGAGATATACAACATGAAAAAACTTGTCATTCTTGGCGGCGGTTATGGAGGAATGAGAGTATTAAATGAACTTTTACCTAATCAGCTACCTGCTGATGTCTCCATTACCTTAATTGACCGAGTTCCCTATCATTGCTTAAAAACAGAATACTACGCACTTGCTGCAGGGACCATTTCAGACCAGCATATTCGGGTGTCATTCCCCGAGCACCCTCAAGTGAATGTAAAATATGGAGAAGTAACTGGAGTTGACCTACAGAATAAGCTTGTTCTCTTAAAAGATGATCAAGAAAAATATGATGAGTTAATTATTGGTCTTGGTTGTGAGGATAAGTATCACAATGTTCCTGGTGCTAGTGAGAACACTTATAGTATTCAAACCATTGAAAAGTCCCGTGAAACATATCAAGCGTTAAATAATCTTGCACCGGGGTCAACTGTAGGAATCGTAGGGGCTGGTCTTAGTGGTGTTGAACTTGCAAGCGAGCTTTATGAAAGTCGACCAGATCTTAAGATTTTATTATTTGATCGTGGTGAATATATTCTATCCGCGTTTCCAAATAAGCTAAGTCAATATGTACAAAATTGGTTTGATTCACATGGTGTTCATATCGTAAATAAAGCAAATATTACCCGTGTTGAACGTAATCACTTGTTCAACCATGACGAACCGATTGCATGTGATATCATTGTCTGGACGGCTGGCATTCAGCCTAATCAAATCGTAAGAGAAATGGATGTTGAAAAAGACAATCAAGATCGTGTTGTCATAACTCCTAGGCATCATTTACCAAATGACGAGAGTGTCTTTGTAATTGGAGATTGTGCAAGCTTACCACATGCTCCGAGCGCTCAGCTTGCGGAAGGTCAAGCAGAACAAGTTGTCCAAGTTTTAGTAAAGCGCTGGAAAGGTGAAGAACCACCATCCTCTTTCCCGCCAATAAAATTAAAAGGTATTCTTGGTTCGTTAGGTAAAAAACATGGATTTGGATTAGTAGCTGATCGACCTATTACTGGTCGTGTGGCGAGACTAATTAAATCAGGAATATTATGGATGTATAAATATCATAAAGGGTGATAAAAAGGAGTTGGCAATTCAGCCACCTCCTTTTTTACTAATCTGCGGAGTATCCGTATTTTTCCAATTCCGCATAAATGGTTTTTAATTTTGGATTACCTTCCCCAACCACTTTACCCTCTAATAAAACAACAGGATAAAACATATCCTCTTCAATGACACGAGCTGCAAATTCTTTTTTCTGTTCATCGATTGGTGGATTGAATATATCAACATACGTAATTGTAAAAGGTTGATTTACATATTTTCTTGTGATGGCTGCCTCGAGCCATTCATACGTTTCTTTTGAAGATGGTAGATTAACGCAACTTGGACATAGTACCTCTGCCCCATAAACAATAATCTCAACCGATTTATTTTTCACTTCTCCCACCCTTTCCTTTTATCTCTATTTTACAACATCATTATATCAAAAACCTATTTTTTTTAATTCCAGGGTTTACAGTTTCCAGAATAGATTTTTCCTCTAATAATGATTATAATAAAGTTAGGAAAGGAGTCGATAAAGAATGTCAGAACAAGATATTAAAGTAGAAGTTCAAGAAGTATTAGATAAATTGCGCCCATTCCTTCTTCGCGATGGAGGAGATTGTGAGCTTGTTGATGTAGAGGATGGAATTGTAAAGCTTCGTTTACTTGGTGCTTGCGGTAGCTGCCCAAGCTCAACAATTACTTTAAAGGCTGGAATTGAAAGAGCTCTTTTAGAGGAAGTTCCAGGCGTAGTTGAAGTAGAGCAAGTATTCTAAAAGTAAAAATTAAGTTAAAAAGCGATTCTGTTTTTAAGCAGAATCGCTTTTTTTTCTAACTACACTACCATTTCTATCAATTTTTAAGACTTTTGTGTCTAATTCAGGAAAAATTACTTGGACAGTATCTAATAAGGTTGTTCCATGATCTTTTTCTACAAATGCTAAAAGCGTAGGGCCCGCTCCGCTTAAAGCCACTCCAAATGCTCCATTTTCTCTAGAAACACGAGTAATTTCTTCGTAATAAGGAATTAATTTCTTTCGATAAGGTTGATGTAATAGGTCCCTTTCCATCATTTTTCCGGCCATCTCCCCATTTCCACTAATTAATGCAGCGACTAATACATTGGCCATTGAAGAAGCTTCTACTGCTACATTGAAAGGTAATTGTTCTGGTAAAACTTGACGCGATTCCTTTGTGAGCAGCGTGTGTTTTGGAATAAAAGCAACCATTTCAAAGGGAAGATCAGTAAAGGAAAGTAGTTGAACATCACTTTGATGATAACTTCCAATAACAAGCCCACCGAATAATGATGCCCCAACATTGTCAGGATGTCCTTCCAGTTCTGTAGCAATGACAAGTTTTTCTTCCTTAGACAGTTGTAAATCACCTAATTGATCTGCAAGCTCGATACCTGCAATGATTGCTGTAGCACTTGACCCTAGCCCTCTTGCTAATGGAATATCCGATTCCAATTTCACTTTACAAGCCGGTAGGCTGCATTCATAACGCTTGGAAACCCGCTTCGCAATCTGATATATATAATGTGATTCATCAGATGGAAGCCCCTCTAATACTTGGGAGGTGGTTGAAAACTCCCAATTCATTGAGGGTTCTACTTCTAATGTTAAATATAAGCTTAACGCCAAACCTACTGAGTCAAAGCCTGGCCCCAAATTCGCGGTACTAGCAGGCACTTTGATTGAAAATGGTTTAACCATGATGAACTGCTCCACGTATATAGTTTACGACGACCTTTTCATCATTCGGTAAATAAATCGGTTTAATGGAGCTACAGTTGATGGCTATATCAGGATCTTTTAAACCATTTCCAGTTAAAACTGCGACAATTTTTGTGCCAGGAAGTATTGATCTTTTTTGAATTTGTTTATAAATTCCAGCAATGGATGCACATGAGGCTGGCTCTGCAAATATCCCTTCATCCTTTGCTAACCATTTATAAGCTTGCAATATTTCTTCATCGCTAACAGCATCTATTAATCCATTTGACTCTTCTACCGCAGCACTCGCAAGTGGCCAGCTAGCTGGATTTCCAATGCGAATCGCTGTTGCAATCGTTTCAGGATTTTCAATTACACGATTATTAACGATTGCTGCTGCTCCTTCTGCTTCAAAACCATACATTTTTGGGAGAGTTGTACCTTTCTTAATTGCATATTCCTTAAAGCCCTTCCAATAGGCACTAATATTTCCAGCATTACCTACAGGTATCGCTAATACTTCTGGTGCTTCCCCCAATTGATCACAAATTTCAAACGCAGCTGTCTTTTGACCTTCTAAACGATAGGGATTGACAGAATTAACAAGGGTAATCGGTTCTTGTTCACTTATTTTCCTAACCATTCTTAATGCTTCATCAAAGTTTCCTTCGATTGAAAAAATTTCTGCTCCATACATCATTGCTTGCGCTAATTTACCGAGCGCAATTTTTCCATTTGGGATAACGATGATACATCTAAGTCCTGCTCGTGCGGCATAAGCTGCAGCGGAAGCAGATGTGTTACCTGTTGAAGCACAGATGATACTTTTACTCCCATCTTCTACCGCTTTTGCCACTGCCATAACCATTCCTCTATCCTTAAAAGAGCCCGTGGGATTCGCACCTTCTACCTTTACATGCAAGTCAACTCCCCATTTTTTCGAGAGGTTTTGGAGTGAAATTAGTGGTGTATTTCCTTCATTTAATGTTAGGAAAGGTGTGTTCTCATTGATTGGTAAAAATCGTTTGTATTCCTGGATAAGGCCTTGCCATCTCATGAAACGGAACTCCCCTCAACTCGATAAGTACTTTTGATCTCTTTTACAAATGATAAATCACGTAATAATGTTAAAATATTTTGATATTCACTCGAAGCTGCCTGATGCGTTACAAGTACAATTTCAGCCACTTCATTTTTTTTCACAGGTAATTGAAGGATTTTTTCAAAACTGACCCCATATTGTGCAAAGATAGACGTAATCCCTGCAAACACACCTACTTCATCCTTCACATGAAGGCGAAGGAAATATTTCGAGTACTTCTCTGCCTCATCTTTTAGGATTTTTGGATACTGTGGTGTAACAGCATTTTTTCCATTTACTCCTAAACGCATGTTCTTCATTACGGCTACTAAATCAGAAACAATTGCAGTGGCTGTCGGTAAACTACCTGCTCCTGGTCCATAAAACATCGTTTCGCCAACCGCTTCCCCATAAACATAAATAGCGTTATATTCATTATTTACGGATGCTAATGGGTGACGATTAGATAATAGGGTAGGTTGAACACTTACCTCAACTTTTTCCCCATCTCGATGTGCATGACCAATTAATTTCATTGTATACCCTAACTGTTTCCCATATTGTAAATCTTCCTCTGAAATGTTGGAAATACCACTTACTTTTACATCCTCCAAGTCAATTTTCATTGAAAAACCTAACGTCGCTAAAATCGTCATTTTTCTTGCAGCATCTAAACCTTCAACATCTGAAGTTGGATCTGATTCTGCAAATCCTAATTCTTGTGCCTCTTTTAAAACGGATTGGTAGGCTTTACCCTCCTGACTCATTTTCGTTAATATAAAGTTCGTTGTCCCATTCACTATTCCCATCATCTTCACGATTCGATCTGATGCTAATCCGTCTACTAACGTTCGTATAATAGGAATGCCTCCAGCTACACTAGCTTCATAATACAAATCACAGCCACTTTCCGAAGCAACAGTTAATAATTCCGAACCATGTAGAGCCATTAAATCTTTATTGGCCGTGACGACATGCTTTCCATTCTGAAGAGCAGCAATAATATTCTTCTTCGTTTCAACTATTCCACCCATTACTTCAATGATGACATCAATATCAGGATCATCTAAAATTTCATTTGGATTGGTCGTTAAAAGTAACGGATCGACCGAGACACCTCGATTTTTATTTATATCTTGCACTAGGATTTTTCTGATTTTAACAGGACAACCGACTTGGTGCATGAGCTTATCTTGGTGATTTTCAATAATATTTACAACTCCGCTACCAACTGTACCTAGTCCAAATAAACCTATCGAGATTGCTTTCATCATTTTTCCCCCTTGTTGTCCATCCGTGGAACACAAATGTTTTTATATAATGGACATTATAGAACTATTTAACATCTATTACAATGGGTATATTTTTAAAAAAAATAAAAAAACAAAGTTTCCTAAAGAATAGTTGATGTAAAATACACCCATTTTCCTCAGGAAACTCAGTTCATTATTTTATTACTGTTTGCCAGTCTTTATTAACTATAGTCTTTGGTTCTTTGCCTGCTAAAACTTGCATGATATTATCAATGCAAAGGTTCATCATTGTGATACGGGTATCAATCGTTGAACTACCAATATGAGGGATGGCAACAACGTTTGATAATTGAAGTAAGGGGTGAGACGCATTAATTGGCTCTACTTCAAAAACATCCAAACCAGCTCCAGCAATCTCCCCTTCTACAAGTGCCTGATAAAGAGCCTTTTCATCGACTACCGGTCCACGGGACACATTAACAAAAATAGCAGAAGGTTTCATTTGCTGAAAAACTTCACGTGTAAATAAATTTTCCGTTTCATCCGTTAACGGTGTTAAACAAACGATAAAATCCGATTGTTTCACTAAGTCGTTGAATGGTGAGTATTGTACGCCTAACTCTCTTTCTGCTTCAAGTTTTCGTGTACGATTGTGATATAGAATATTCATATCAAATCCTGTTGCTCGTTTCGCTACCGTTTCACCAATGCGACCCATACCAACAATCCCAATCGTTTTATGGTGAATGTCATGTCCAGCAAAAAATAATGGACTTGAACCCTTCCATAAATCTTTTTTTATATATTCAGCTGCTTCTACAATTCGTCTAGCAGTCGCTAACAATAAAGAGAAGGTTAAATCGGCAGTAGTATCCGTTAACACATCCGGCGTATTACACACCGCAATCCCTCTTTCTGTAGCAGCCTTTATATCGATATTATTAAAACCTACCGCAAAGTTAGCGACTACTTTAAGTCTTTCGCTAGCCTCTAAAACTTCTGAATCAATCTTGTCTGAAAGCATGGTTAAAAGCGCATCTGCACGCTTAACCTCTTTTAGTAATACATCTTTTGGTACTGGAACGTCTTCTTTGTCCCACATGCCCACTTCATAGTGGTCATGCAAAACTTGAACGATATCTGCTGGTAGTTTCCTTGTGATGTAAATATAAGGTCTCATTCTAATTCCCCTTCCAAAATCAATAGTTCCCCTCCCAATTTTATCAGATTTTTTTATTGAATGTATGACTATCTCCGTCTAATTTATTAGCCATTCTAGATGAGGTATTTTTAATTTACGAATCGGTGCATCTGCTAGTTGATAAAATTCTCCTAAAAACCTTTCATATTCGGTACTACTTTGAAGTAATTTGTAAAGCCGTTCTTCCTGCCAGTTCTTATCCTGTTCCGATTGGGTAATATAATATTCCTCAATACATTCGAAATAATGGAGAGGAAATACTAAGCGTGAATAAAGAAGACGCCAGCCAAAAGCTGAAAGAGGTGACAATGCTTGATAATCTTGGAAAAACTTTCTTATATGCGGATGATGGGCGTGTTTACTTTCAAAGTAGATACCACGTGTCCATTCCGCTAAATCGCGGCTTCGATGGTCAAATACCCAATCCAGAGGATTTTTCAAAAGAGAATTCTTTACCCAGATTTGATTTGAAAAACGTTCATGGCAAACAGTACCGTTATCGGTTTGACCCGGTGCTTCATCAATTTCGGTATCTACTAAATATTGAATCGCATTTTCGGTCACCCCCATATAATAAGGGAACGATTCAATAAACATCCTTTCAAATTCATTCTCAGGCGATTGGTACATTTTCGACTGCCAAACCCCTTCCATTTGAGCAAGTCTTTTTTCCCAAAGCTGTTTCCACTGTCCAATGCGACTTGTACGCTCTACCTTAAAGGGAATCGTCAATCCTCGTAAATGAAATTTGGCTAACTTGCGGCCGATCTGTTGTACTGGTTGTCTTTCATTCATTTGACAGGCTAAGAGACATAAGCTTTTTCCTTCCCATTCTCCCCAGAGTTCTCCCGACTTAGTTTGGATGATAGTAAGAATATTTCGATCTCCAGATTGAATAAGATGATCGGCGATTCCTTTTAATTCCATTAGATATTCTTTACTTTCTCCAAGAGGTGCCATAATATAAATTTGATTCCTACTAATAAATCCTTCATATCTGCCAAATTGGGTTTGCCCTTCTGGTCGAATGCCAAAAGTTTCTTCAAGCCATTTTGTTTGCATAATGCCCCCCCTATTCCTTATTCTTAATACATGTATATGCAATTTTTAAGAAATCAAGTATGGTATAAGTATAGGTTGAAAGGAAATGATGAATAGAAGAAACATTACTTTATAGTTCCTTTTTCCGTTTCTAAGCATATTTTAAGAAAAAAGGTTATATAAATAGTGAAAATATAAAGAAAAGGTGAAATCATATGACCGATCACAATAAGCGAGACTTAACAGTAAATACTGCACGTCAATGGATATTAGATAGAGGAGTAACGATACAGGATATTGCTGATTTGGTTTTTTACCTACAAGAAAAATATCATCCGAATTTATTAATGGAGGATTGTGTCCACAATGTGGAACGTGTTCTTTGCAAACGAGAGGTTCAAAATGCTATTTTAACAGGTATACAATTAGATATCCTTGCAGAAAAAGGATTATTGGAGGAACCACTTCAATCCATTATTGGGATTGATGAAGGCTTATATGGGGTAGATGAAATTCTAGCTTTTTCCATTGTTAACGTGTACGGATCTATAGGGTTTACTAATTATGGATATATCGATAAACAAAAGCCTGGGATTCTTCAAAAATTAAATGATAAATCTACAGGTGAATGTCATACCTTTTTAGATGATATTGTTGGTGCAATTGCCGCTGCGGCATCTAGTCGTCTTGCACACCGGGCTGCTAATGTTGAATAGATATAAAAACGGCCGGCTTCTTGTAGAAGTCGGCCTTTTGGTATTATAGTACTTCCCATTCACTTAAAGAATTAACAACAAAGGTTGGTTGCTCTTTATAGCTAGAGAGATGTTCTTTGGTCGTCACACCTGTATGGACAAGGAGAGTATCTATCCCGGCATTAATCCCCGCTAAAATGTCGGTGTCATAATAGTCTCCTACCATTAATGTTTCTGCTTTGCTCGTGCCTAAAACCTTTAATGCCTGTTCCATAATAATCGATTCAGGTTTTCCAATAAAAATAGGCTTTACTTGAGTTGAGACCGCCACAACAGAGGTTAACGAACCATTACCAGGAAGCAAGCCTCTTTCGGTTGGTATAGCAATATCACCATTTGTAGAAATAAACGTGGCTCCATTTCTAACTGCTAAGCAGGCAATTGCTAGCTTTTCATAATTAATTCCACGGTCAATTCCTGTTACGACAAAGTCAGCATCTTCATCGGCAAACTGAAAGCCTTTCTCCTCTAGAGCAGTGCGAATTCCTTCCTCACCAATTACATATACGGTCGCATCTTTTTTTTGTGTATAAATATAATTGGCGGTTGCTTGACTCGTCGTAAACACCTGCTCCTCTGTCGCAGGAATATCAAATTCCTGCAGCTTTGTAGCTACTTGCAAAGGGGTTCTTGATGAGTTATTTGTAACGAATAAATAGGGAATCCCCTTTTTATATAACTTTTTAACAAAATCAATCGCTTCAATAATTTTTTCAGTGCCTCTATACATAGTCCCATCTAAATCAATTAAGTATCCATTATATTTTTTCAAAGGTATTGATCAATCCTTTCGAATAACATAGTGACAACAACTATCGCCTCTAGACAGGCTTGATATTTTTTCGATGTTTTTCGTGTGAAGAAGTTCTTCATAAAATTTATGTTCATTTCGGCAGATTTCAGGAAAATCCTTAGCAATTTCTAAATAAGGGCAGTTGGACTGTCGGATCTGAGCGACTTCCTCAGAGTCTGTTTCATTAACTTCTGCCATAAACCCCATTTCCGATTGGATTTTTGCTAATTCATTAATTTGCCCAATAAACGGTTTATCTTTAAAACGACCACGATATCGATTAACCAATCGCTCCTGCCTTGATACAATCGCTTGATTTATTATGGAAGCATCCAAACGGTTTATCTCCTGTAATAAATCCATTCCTATTTGTTTATATTGCTTTGGAAAAAAATCTTCCCCAAGTTCTGATAGTTGAAAAACCTTTGATGGCCGACCAGTCATATTTTTTTTCATAAATGAACTTAATAATCCATCTGTTTCTAACACTTGAAGATGCCTTCTGACCGCCATTTCGGTAATATTAAGCTGAGCAGATAACTCTAATACAGTCATTTGAATATTTGCTTTAATATGATTTAATATCTTTTCTTTTGTTGAAATAGAGTTTGGTAACATTCTCAATCACCTTCCTCCACTAATTGTAGCTAATTAAGGATATTAAAAACAATGGATAACTTGTTAACTTTTTCTTTATAAGGTTAATTTTTAAACGCTGTAACGTGCCCTAGTTCATTTTTCAAATATTCTCTTACTTTTGAAGAGAACATTTTTAGAGTTTCCATTTGGAGCGTAATTACATCAACCAATTGATTATGTTGTATTTCTAGATAATTTTGTACAAGTGACTTTCTTAGGGAGACAATGTTTTTTAAGCCTGTCCCCATCTCGTCCGTTACAACCTTTTCATCCATTAATATATCGACAATGTCTTCATAACTTCCTGGATCACGCATGATAAAACCATCAATGATGGCATTTCCTATATCTAGAATCGATTCAATCACCAAATGTGTAACTCTTTCAAGGGCTGCTTTCTCTATAGGGGTTCTCCATTCAGCTTGAGATTGGAATACACCCAATTGGTTTTCTAAATACTGAAGAGTTTGTTCTATCTTTTCTCGATCGACAAAATACATTTATTAATCACCTCTAAAATCTTTATACGATACCATCTATTCATTATTCTATCATAATTTAATAAAACATGTTTTTTTGTAATAATTTCGTTATAGGAGTCAATTTTTGTTATGATAAGGTTGATGTGTCGAAATTATGGAGGGAAAATGATGAGTGAACGATATTTTTTATACAATGATATGGAAGATACAAAAACGAGATTTGTCAGCTTTGTAGGAGAACACCAACGATACGATTTGGCGATAACTCAGTCAAAACGACATTATGGTAAATCTCTTGTATTAAATATGCAAGGAAACCGTTTTGCCATTATTGGGGACGATGATTTGAAAGAGGAAGGTTATTTAGAGTTCGCTTTTGGATTATCTGAGGAAGAGGCTGCTGAGCTAAGAGACTTCCTTTTTGAATTAATTTAATTCATGAAATGAATCACCTCTGTTTATACTATTTTCTAAACAGAGGTGATTTTATTTATGGCAGAGAAAAAAGATTCTGAAAAATACGGTGACTTTTCCAATGTAGAGGCTGGGAGGAATTTCTTAACAGTCAATCATATGCCTGAAGGTCCATATGGATCGCCGATTGATAAGGATAAACCAGTTCAAAACAAACGTAATCCGTGGAAAGAGGGCCAGCGTACCTACAGTGCCTATAATTATGAATTTAAAACCTTCCATGAAAATCTTCCAAGACAAATGGATGGCGCACATCCTACACATGATGATCCAAAAACGGGAGAGCAACCGCCCTACGAGGACTATCGTGAACATTAAAAAAAGGATGGCTATGCCCATCCTTTTTTACTTATTGATCTTTTTCGCAACAAAATGTGCGCATCCAAAATTACAATACTCATATAAATATTCACTCAAAGTGCTTATTTTTGTATCAAAGGTTGCCTTTTGGTTTTGATCATCAAAAAAGCCTCTTAATCGCAATTGACCATAACCCCAATCACCTACAATGTAATCGTAACGAGTCAATATATCACTATATCTTGCACGAAATGCTTCTTCATTAAAACCATCCCGATAATCTTTAACGATTTCATAGGAAATATTATTTATTTCAATCAAAATTGACACCTCTCTAAGTCCGCTTTCTATATCTTCTCTAGCACCGAATTATGTTTCTTCCTTCATTATAACTCATTCACCATGAATTACTAAGAGAAAAAGGAAAAAATATGGTCATTATATTAAAGAGGGGGTGTTTCAAAAATGAACAAGATGTTCATAACTTTAGGAATATGTGGGATGTTTGCTTTAACAGGCTGTGGTGCAAGTGACACTGCGCAAAATGATATCTATGAAGAAAGTGGCAACACCATTAACGTGAATAACCAAAGAGCTGATATCTATAATGTAAACAATAAAAATAAGGCTTCGGACTTTGGCTATGTCCGCCATCAAAAAAATCCAATTGCAGGTAATACTAACACCGATCATTATGCAGCAGTTGACCGTGAGAAATTAGCCGATAACATTAGTAAAATGAGTTCTGATTTACCAAATGTTCATGATGTTGCGACACTAGTTACGGACGAAGAAATATTAATCGCATATGCTACAGATAGTAACAATCGAAATGAAACGGCAGATCAAGTAAAACGAACAGCACTTTCGTTTGTCCCACGTTATTACCATGTGTATGTCTCAGATGACGTTAATCTTATTAAAAATGTTGAAAGCTATGCAACATTAAGTTCCAATAGTCGAAACGTAGATAGTCTCGTTGATCAACTCATTCGTAAGATGTTAAAATCACCTCAAGGACGTAGAGTTAGTGAGGAAGAAAATGAAAATGGTGTCATGAAAAATGAAATGGCTCCAAAAGCGGACCGTGGTTTCAGTAATCAGGTTCAACCAGTAGGTAATAAATAAAAATAAAAATAAAACAGAGCCTGAGGATTCACTCTAGGCTCTGTTTTTTTACGCTTCCTTTAATTCACTTTCAGATAACTCCTGCTTTTTCTTAGCAGCAGCGTTCACTTGTTCATCAGCATGATAAGAAGAACGCACAAGAGGACCAGCCTCACAGTGACTAAACCCTTTTGTCATTGCAATGTCTTTTAATTCTTTAAACTCATCTGGACTGTAGTATTTTTCAACCTTTAAATGTCTTTTTGTTGGTTGTAGATATTGTCCTATCGTTAAAATATCAACATGATTCAATCGCAAATCTTCCATTGCTTGGATAATCTCATCCTTTGTTTCACCAAGCCCAATCATAATACTTGATTTAGTAGGTGTTTCAGGCAACATTTCCTTAGCTCGTTTTAAAAATTCTAATGAACGATCATACTGAGCTCGAGCTCTAATTCTTGGAGTAAGCCTTCTCACCGTTTCAATATTATGATTTAAGATATCTGGTTTTGCTTCCATTAAGGTTCTTAAATTTTCTTCAATTCCGCCCATATCTGATGGTAAAACCTCAATAGACGTAAACGGATTTTTTCTTCTTACAGCACGAACCGTCTCGGCAAAAACAGCAGATCCACCATCTTTTAAGTCATCACGAGCAACTGCCGTAATAACGACATGCTTTAAGTTCATAAGCAATACAGAATCCGCTATACGCTCTGGCTCTGCCCAGTCTAATTCTGTTGGTAAGCCAGTTTTCACGGCACAAAAGCGGCATGCACGAGTACAAACATCCCCTAAAATCATAAAGGTGGCAGTTCTTCTAACAGCCCAGCACTCATGAATATTCGGACATCTAGCCTCTTCACAAACTGTATGTAGTTTTTTCTCACGCATCATTTTCTTTAAACCAGTATAGTTTTCGTTTGTATTTAATTTTATTTTTAACCATTCAGGTTTTCGTAAGTGTCCCTCACTTGCCATCCGGTTCCACCCCTTAACAATATCAATTCTTCTTAGTCACTTTAACATACAAAAAAATAGAGAACAAGCATAGTCAATTTCATTTCCATTATTTTAAAAACATGATAAATGAAAGGGAGTTGCACACTATAGTTATATATGAAAAGGAAGGGAGAATTAGTGTGAAGAGCCTAATACAGTCAATTATTATTGTTTTTCTGGTTTCCATGGCACTTCCTGTACATGCTAATACCCAAACTGTTGATGAATATGCTGAAAGAATGCAGCTTTATAAAAAGGTTGAGGCCGTTACTCAAATCCCTTGGTATTATTTTGCTGCTATTGATCAATACGAACGGAACGTCCGTCACGTTAGAAAAGATATTCCAAAAGCACCCGGTCATGTAGAGATATATTTTCGTCCTGAAGTGTGGGCAGGGCTTTTAAACCCCAATCCAAATGATGAATCCCCAACTACTATTCAGTTTTTTAATGGTCTGGGTGTTGACGGAAATGGTGATGGTAGAGCCTCAGCAACGAATGATGAAGATGTGATTCATGCTTTTGCTAATTATCTTTTATCCTATGGGGTGGACCATGACAACCTTAAGATAGGACTATGGAATTACTATCATCGTGATAAAACAGTTGGAATTATTACAGGGTATGCCCGAATTTTTAAACATTTTGGACGAATAGATTTAGAAAATAAACACGCCTTTCCTGTTCCATTGAGAAGTAATCATAGTTATAAAAATACTTGGGGTGATGCTAGGGGTTGGGGCGGAAGAAGGATTCATGAAGGTACAGATATCTTTGCCGATTATGGCGTTCCTGTACGTGCTACTAGCTATGGGATTGTAGAGATGAAGGGATGGAACCGCTTTGGTGGTTGGCGAATTGGCATTCGAGATATTAATAATAATTACCATTATTTCGCCCATTTAAGTGGTTTTGCAAAGGATGTTAGAGTTGGTCAAATTGTTGAACCTGGAATGTTAATTGGAGGGGTAGGAAGCTCAGGCTATGGACCTCCTGGAACTTCAGGTAAATTTCCTCCACATTTACATTATGGAATTTATAAGGATAATGGGTACACAGAATGGTCGTTTGATCCGTATCCTCATTTAAGATTGTGGGAAAGACAAGAGAGACAAAATATAAAAAAAGGACGGTGACCAAGGTAAAACGTACCTTAGAGGAAAGTCAATTTAGCAACTCCTCTTTAAGATACATTTTACATATTAGGTGTCATCTCCAGATTCAACAAAATAAAGCGCTGAGGGACACCCCCCAACGCTTTATTTTGATAAATACTCTTAATTTAATGGAACTTCAATTGAAGGGCTGTTACCTTCACCGCTACCATTATAGAATTGAGGAACTTTGCCTGGAATTGTTCCCATTGCTACTGGTATGTCTTGTATAACAGTTGTAACCGAGGTTGCAAATGGGACAATGATTTGAACATCAACTTTAACCTCTATATATACCGCGACCCAAGCATTGTTAATCCCGAATGGCTTTAACTCAGGCTTTACATCTACTTCAACTTCACCTACAGCATTGAATCGAACCGGTATTTTAGGACCTAAGTTACCAAGCAAAGCAATATTACTGGCTTGCCCAAGTGGAATTTCATATACGATACCTTTATTCTTTTTGGACATATCCACATTCATTTCGACATCTGGAGATTCTAAAAATTGAAAGTTTCCTTTTTCAGCATCCCTTAAATTCATTTGCACTAATCTTTGGGTTTCCTTCATCACACTTCTGATAATTTCTGTATCTAGTTTTACAATGACCCCTTCTTCATCATCTGGAACGTATTCAATGATGTCCTTAATATTCATTCCATCTGCTTTTGCCCTATATTCAGCGCTACTAATCACCGACGTGGCAATTTGCTTTGTTTGAGTTTCTGCGTAGGCCATGAGTGCTGGTTCAATTCCTTTATTTATCAACCATAGTCCCATAGCAGTTGAAAAGGTGAAAAATACAAACGTTAATAAAAAGACATATCGAAAAGGTAATGGTCCTTTTCGGGGCAATCGCCCGCGAAATTTTGCCAAGACAAATCCCCCCTTACAAGCATATGTATGCTTGAGAGAAGGAATCTAGCGCATTTTTCTAAAAAATTATGCCATGTAAATTTATTCTGGTGTTTTTTCTTTATTGGACACTTTTGGCGGGGATGAGGGGCGGTTTGTCCGATAGAGCTTTTCTATTGGACAATTTGAGTGGGTACTGGGGTTGTTTGGTCCAATAGAGACCTTCTATTGGACACTTCGAGCGGGTACTGGGGTTGTTTTGTCCGATAGAAACCTTCTATTGGACACTTCGAACGGGTACGGGGGCTGTTTTGTCCGATAGAGACCTTCTATTGGTCATTTCCAGTGGGCACGGGGTCCGGTTTGTCCGATAGAGATCTTCTATCGGACACTTCGAGTGGGTAGGGTGTCCGGTTTGTCCGATAGAAACCTTCTATTGGACACTTCGAGTATACAAGAGATCCATTCTGTACGATAGACCCCTTCTATTGGACACTCCAGTCATGTACCGGGTCCGTTTTCTCCAATAAAAAAAGGACTGCCATATTCAGCTAGTCCCTTAAACCATTTTTAATAATGCTTCTTTTCCAACCATTCCAACATGAATCCCTAAATTTTCAGCCTCGTATGTGACTGATTCCATTGGGGCTTCAAGTAGCTGCTCAATAGTTCTTACTCCTACCGCTCTACCAGCAATAACTTTCCGGTCCTTTAACTTTGCATTTAAAAGTTCCACATCCAGAGCCCCACACATGATGTATCCTTTTTCGTTTGATACTGTCAAAAGAGTTGTTTTAGGAAGTTGAACAGAAACAGCTAAAAAGGTATGACCTTCAATAACAATCGGTGAAAGTTCAATCATTTTCATACGCTCCTTTCTTCTCCTATCAAATTATGTGAAAAGAGCAAAAGCGTGATGAAATCCTATAACCTTAACCAAAAATGCCCTGGTAAATTAATCTTAACCCCATAACGATAAAGAATGCACGTAGGATATTAATTAGTGTATTACTCTTTAATTTTGTGTTTAAAAAGGATCCAATCTTCGCTCCAAACCAAGCTCCCGGGACCAATGCTAAGGCAAACCACCAATTGACATTCCCTAAACTAATATGTGTTGCTGAACTGACAAGCGCAGACAGAAATACAAGTAGCATCGATGTAGCAACAGCCACATGGGGTGGGAATGCGAATAAAAGAATCATTGCGGGTACCATTAATGAGCCTCCGCCAATTCCAAAAAGACCAGAAGCAAAACCAACAATAAACGTAACAATAAAACCTAATAATGGTTGGAAGCCATATTGATGAGTTTCACCAGTGGGGTCGGTAAAGCTCCGAACAATTCCCTTATCAGTACGAAGCTTTAATGGCTTTAGTTTGTTTTTTACAATTAACAAAATGCCGACAAAAATCATAAAAAAACCAAAATATAAATTAAATGAGTGCACATCTAGAGCTTTATTTACCCAGGCTCCAATAATTGCTCCTGGCGCACTTCCAGCAAAGAAAATAAATCCACTTTTGTAATCCACCGTTTTATGCTTCATATAAGAAAGCGTAGACGACAGCCCTGTTACAATTAATATTAAAGAAGTTGTCCCTACGGCAATCTGTGGTGGGATATCACCTAATAAATTCGTGTATGTTCCAATGTAAAGCAAGGCTGGAACAATAATAATTCCTCCGCCAAGGCCAATCAATGACCCGATTGTGCTTGCTATTAAGCCTAGTATGACTAAGATGATCCATTCCATAGTATTAACTCCTCATTTAAAAATAAGCTCCATTTTGGCAATTAAAAAAGATCTAATTGCCTAGGTGCAAGGTTTGTATATTCTATATTAAGTAATTGAATTAATTCGTTAGCGTTCCCTGCAGCATCTCCTCCAGAGTTATTATTAAACAACACGAATACATTCTTGCAGTTTTTCTCAAGTTGTTTAATATTTATTACCCACTCTTCTAGCTCCTCCTTATTATATTGGTACAAATACCTTACTTCTCGCCAATCTACTCCTCTTCGTTGCTGCCATCCATGAATATTTCGGCCATGTAGGCGTACTAAAACAGTGTCAGAGTTCGTTACTTTTAAAACAGTAGGAATAGATCCAATACCCGCCTGTGGTTCATCACAAATACTATGTATCCAATTTTCATCTATCATAAATTGCAACGTTTTATCTCTTAACTGAGGGTAAAACCATGACTGATGGCGAAATTCTAGGGCACAAGGGACCTCTCCCATTTCATTTTTACAAAATCGTAAATAGTCTACATTTTCCTTTTTGCAATCAAACCAAGGTGGGAATTGAAATAAAACCATCGCTAATTTTTGTTGTTGGAGATAAGGCTGTATAGACTCCTGAAATGCAGAAAACATTGCTTTTCGCGAGTCAAAAGGGATATCACCTCTCTGGTGTCCCGTCATACCTTGATAAGCCTTTACAACAAATTGAAACGAATGAGGAGTTTCTAGCACCCATTTCTCAGCATTTTTCAATGGTTGAATGGCATAAAAGCTAGCATCGACTTCCACTGTTGGAAAATGTGCTGCATAAACCGAAAGCTTCTCGCGGGCTGGAGTCCCAGTTGGATAGAGTATGTCTTGATCTCCCCATCCTGTTGTTCCAATGTAAATCAAAGTAACTACCTCCGAAAAATAAAGAAAATTTCGCTTTCCTAATTATTTTATCATAATTTTCATAGCTGTTTGATAATTTGTTTGCAAAAAAATCCGCTTACTATATCAGTAAGCGGATTTTAATTTTTGGCTGGTTTCTTAAAGATTGTTGTTTTTCGTATGATAACGATCTGATTAGGACACGATCACGCTTGAATGGACTAAAGCTGTCCGAATGAGACCCTGATTCCTCGAATGAGTTACCATATCTATCTCTTACCCTTAACCGTAATCTCTTAAAAATAATGGAATCCTCTTCCTTTGGAAAAGGTACTAATTCAAATTCTATTTCCTATTCTAATCCATAATAACCGCAAACAACATATCCAACAGCCTTGGCTGCTACGATTAGGGCATCTTCATCGATATCAAATTTAGGATTATGATTAAAATAAGGTTTTTCTACTCCTTTTGGTGTACAAGCAATGTAGAAGAAGCAGGAAGGGAATTTTTCAGCATAGTAAGCAAAGTCTTCAGATGGCGGCATGGCTGGATATTCCTTTACTTCTTTAATATCTTTATCATTAGCATTCTTGAGAATCTCAGCAACCATAGCTGTGATTTCAGGATCATTATATAAAGGTGGATAATCATTCGTATAGGTTAAATTACATGTTACACCAAATTCTTCTTCAAGCCCTTTTACAAGTCGTTTAACTTCTTTTTCAATGGTTGCTTTTGTTTCAACAGTCATATAACGAATATCGCCTTCAAGCTCTACACTGTCTTTAATGACATTAAATGTTCCTTTTCCATCAAAAGAACCAATCGTAATTACCCCAATATCAAAAGGACTTAATCGTCGGCTAATAATCGTTTGAGCTGCTGTCACAAAATGGGCACCAGCCACAATGGCATCATTCGCTAGATGAGGTGAGGAACCATGCCCACCCCTGCCTTGAATTTTTAATTTCATATAAGCCCTACCGTTAAAAGAAAATCCAGAGTGATATCCAACAACTCCAGCTGGGTCCATAGGCAACAGATGGATGCCAAATATATTATCTAAATCGTCAAGCACGCCGGATTCTACAATACTCTTTGCACCGCCTGGCGGAACTTCTTCCGCATGCTGATGAATAATTTTAATTGTACCTGGGATTTCATCTTTTAATTGGATGAGGCAATCCGCTAAGACCAACAAGTACGCTGTATGGCCATCATGGCCACACGCATGCATAACACCTTCATTTTTTGACTTAAAGGGTACTTCTGTTTCTTCAACGATTGGAAGGGCATCAAAATCGGCACGTAAACCAATGTTTTTTCCAGGTTTACCACCTTTAATGGTTACGATAATTCCATATCCATTACCTACATTCGATTGAACTTCTACGGTTTTACCTTTATAAAAATCAATAATATATTGAGCGGTTTTTTCCTCTTTAAAAGAAAGTTCAGGATTTTCATGTAGATGCCTGCGAATTTCAATCATTTCATCCTTACGGGATTCTAACATTTCCATTAGTTTACTTCTCAACATCTTGACACCCTTTCCATATTTATTAAATATGTGGCGTTTACAATTCCAACCGCTATTTATTCTAAAACAGGATTACCAGCTGGTGATCTTTCGGGAGAATTAGATGTTTTACCGGCATCACTAGGAACCAAAAAGATAATGGATAATATTGAAAGTACACCGAATATAACGTTTACGATAATTCCTACTGAAGCCGCTGTTTCAAGATTTCCATTTGCTGCGATTGCACCGTAGGCCGTTGCTGAAATCGAGACACCAAATGCACTGCCAAGTGAGCTTGCCATTTTATAAACCCCAGCTGCTTCACCGACTTTGTCAGCTGGTGCATTTGATACAGATGTATCTGTTGATGGGGTCGCATAGAGTCCAAGTCCAAGTCCAAATAAGACAAATCCACTGAAGACAACAACTGTATAAGTAAAGTCTGGTAAGAAGGTTAAGCCCATGATTGCCACACCAATCGTTGTAATCAGAGCACCCCAGATCATCGGTAATTTTGCACCTACTTTTTGTAATATTTTCTCACCGACACGAATCATTGCAAGTACCACTACTAAATAACCAAGTGATAGCATACCTGCTTGGAAGGAATTAAATCCACGGCCAACTTGTACATAAGTATTAGCTACAACTAGTGTACCGGCAATCGCATTTAACAAAAAATTAGAAATAGTCGCACCCGTATAAGGCTTATTTTTAAATACAGCAAAGTCAATCAGTACAACTTTTTTGCTTTTCTCAACTTTGATGAAAACAATCAAACCGATAATTGTGACAATCAATAGGCCGATTGTAAGCGGGCTTGTCCATCCCAAATCTGCTCCGTAAGTAATAAATACATTCAAAGCAAGCATTGTGATGACAAAAATAACTAAGCCAGCGTAATCAAATTTAAAAGTACCTGTAGATTTTTGTTTACTTTCTGGCGTGTCTTTCAGTAGAAACATACCAATAAGTGCGAAGATGATAGAAAAGATAAAGATCCATCTCCACCCTAAATATGTTGCGATTGCACCGCCGGCAAAAGAGGCAACCCCTGATCCGCCCCAAGAACCGATGGACCAGAAACTTAGTGCACGTTGGCGATCTTTCCCTTCGAAATAAGCTTTCATCAAGGCAATGGTTGAGGGCATAATAAATGCAGCTGAAAGCCCTTGAAGGACACGTCCAATAATGAGCAATGTGGACCCTTGAGTTAAAACAAGGCAAAGTGAACCGATTATACTTAAAATAAAACCAATATTAGCAATCTTTTTACGTCCAATTTTATCGGCAAGTCCACCAGCAGCAACGATAAACATCCCTGAAAATAAGGCCGATAAACTTATGGCGATGTTCACGGTTCCAAGTGAAATACCTAAATCTTTTTGAACAGCAGGAACCACATTGACCATTGCTTGTGCAAATAGCCAAAAAGTTATAACACCAAACACAATTCCTATAATCATTTTATCTGTACCTTTATAACTTGTTTCCACGGCCAAAACCTCCTAATTATATAAAGCAGCTACAGTATTTCTTTATATTATTGCCTTCTTCTTGTTTAATAATTTCTATACGACTGATGCGAAGAAAATAAATTTCCCGGTTACTGACCGCTAGTTTGGGATAAATTTCTATATAGTCTCTTTTCGTTTCCTATCTACTTGTTACTATTTAGCTTGGCAAGTAAATATAATCCTGTTTACTAAAATGCAAAAAAGCCATTGATGCTTACTCGCAACAATGACTTTTCATATAATCATTTCTCCATATTAAAAGAGACGAACTAAAAAGTTCGTCTCCTACACGAAAAGATAGTATCTAATCAGTACGCTCATAGATTTACGATGAAAAGAAATCCCTCAAGGCTTTGATAAATTAACCGATTGACCCTTCCATTTCGAACTTGATCAGACGGTTCATTTCAACAGCATATTCCATCGGAAGTTCTTTCGTAAATGGCTCGATGAAGCCCATAACAATCATTTCTGTTGCTTCTTGTTCAGAAATACCACGGCTCATTAGGTAGAATAATTGTTCTTCTGATACCTTTGATACTTTTGCTTCATGCTCTAAAGAAATGTTGTCATTTAAGATTTCGTTATATGGAATCGTATCAGATGTAGATTGATTATCCATAATTAACGTATCACACTCAATATTTGAACGAGCCCCATCCGCTTTACGTCCAAAATGAACGATACCACGATAGGTTACCTTACCACCATGCTTTGAAATAGACTTTGAAACAATCGTAGAAGAAGTATTTGGTGCTAAGTGAGTCATTTTAGCTCCAGCATCCTGATGCTGACCTTTACCTGCAATTGCAATAGATAAAGTCATTCCACGAGCACCTTCGCCTTTTAGAATAACAGCTGGGTACTTCATTGTCAGCTTAGATCCGATGTTTCCATCAACCCATTCCATTGTTGCATGTGCTTCACAAACCGCACGCTTCGTTACAAGATTATAAACATTGTTTGCCCAGTTTTGAATCGTTGTATAACGGCAGTAAGCATCCTTTTTAATGATGATTTCAACTACCGCACTGTGTAGTGAGTTTGTTGTATAAACAGGTGCTGTACATCCTTCAACATAGTGTACATGTGCTCCCTCATCAACAATGATTAAGGTACGCTCAAATTGACCCATATTTTCTGAGTTAATACGGAAATAGGCTTGTAAAGGTGTTTCCACTTTTACTCCCTTTGGAACATAAATGAATGATCCACCAGACCAAACCGCTGAGTTTAAAGCAGCAAACTTATTATCCGTTGGCGGAATAACCTTTGCCCAATGCTCGCGGAAAATATCTTCGTTTTCCTTAAGAGCAGAATCCGTATCCTTAAATACGATACCTAGAGCGACAAGGTCTTCCTGCATGTTATGGTAAACAACCTCGGATTCATACTGAGCCGAAACACCAGCTAAATATTTTTGTTCCGCTTCAGGAATACCAAGTTTATCGAAGGTAGCCTTAATTTCTTCTGGAACCTCATCCCATGACTTTTCTGTCTTTTCAGATGGTTTTACGTAATACGTAATTTCCTCAAAGTTCAAGGAAGCCATATCGCCGCCCCATTGTGGCATTGGCATGCTATAAAATAACTCCAATGATTTTAGACGGAAGTCTAACATCCATTGCGGTTCACTCTTCATCTTCGAAATTTCTTCAACTATTTCTTTCGTTAATCCGCGTTTTGAGCGGAAAATCGAAACATCTTTGTCGTGGAAGCCATATTTATAATCACCGATTTCAGGCGCTTTTTTTGCCATCTTCAAATTCCTCCTTCTAAAAACGAGGGAATAAATTCCCGCGTTTTATGATTGTTCCTCTTCCTTCAGCCCTTTTTCCATTGCCTTCCAGGCTAAGGTTGCACATTTAATTCTTGCTGGGAACTTGGATACACCTTGTAGTGCCTCGATATCACCAAGATCAAGATCATCCTCATATTCTTTCCCTTGCATCATATTCGAAAAGACACTTGATAACTTTATCGCATCGTTTATATTTTTACCTTTAATCGCTTGGGTCATCATAGATGCAGAGGACATGGAGATGGAGCAGCCTTCACCTTCGAACTTGGCATCAGTCACAATCCCATCCACCACATTCATCGATAATTGAATCCGATCACCACAAGTTGGGTTATTCATATTAATCGTCAAGTTTCCATCCTCAAGTACACCTTTGTTTCGAGGATTTTTATAATGATCCATAATAACCTGCCGATATAAAGAATCTAAATTATTAAAAGACATCGCTAAAGTACTCCTTTGTTTTGATAAGCCCAGCTACAAGCTTATCGATCTCTTCTTCCGTATTGTATAGGTAGAAGCTTGCTCTAGCAGTCGCCGATTGCTTCAACCATCTCATTAGTGGTTGAGCGCAATGGTGGCCAGCCCGGACAGCTATTCCTTCTGCGTCCAAAACGGTTGCTACATCATGCGGATGGACATCGCTTATATTGAAGGTAACAAGACCTGCACGTTTAGCTGGATCTTGAGGACCAAAGATTGAAATCCCTTCAATAGTCGACATTTTTTCCATCGCATATGCTGCTAGTTTATGTTCATGCTCAGCAATATGCTCTAAGCCAACTTGCTCTAAAAAGTCGATGGCAGCGCCTAATCCAATCGCGCCAGCAATAATCGGTGTACCACCTTCGAACTTCCATGGAAGCTCTTTCCATGTTGAATCGTATAATTCAACAAAGTCGATCATTTCGCCGCCATATTCGATAGGCTCCATTTTTTCTAATAGACTTTTTTTTCCATATAATGCACCAATTCCGGTAGGAGCACACATTTTATGACCAGAGAAAGCAAAGAAATCACAATCTAAATCCTGAACATCAATTTTCATATGAGGTGCACTTTGAGCACCATCAACGACCATAATCGCTCCATTTTCATGAGCAATCTTAGCAATTTCCTTAATCGGATTAATAACACCTAAAACGTTGGAAACTTGCATGATGGAAACAATTTTTGTATTGGAGTTGACTGTCGCTCGTACATCCTCTAGAGAAATCGTGCCATCCTCTTGTAAAGGTAAATACTTTAACTGTGCTCCTGTTTTTTTAGCAATTTGTTGCCATGGAATAATATTACTATGATGCTCCATATGGGAGATGACGATTTCATCGCCTTCTTTAAGATTAGCGGCACCATAGCTTGCTGCAACTGTATTTATAGCTGTCGTCGTTCCACGAGTGAAGATAATTTCCTCTGTAGACTTAGCGTTTATAAATTTTCGAACCTTTTCACGTGCACCTTCATAACCATCAGTAGCTCTTGTACCTAGTGTGTGAACACCGCGGTGCACATTGGAATTATATTCACGATAATATTTTTCCAACGCTTCAATGACCTGAATCGGTTTTTGAGAAGTTGCTGCACTATCTAAATAGACGAGTGGATGGCCATTAACTTCTTGATGTAAAATCGGAAATTGTTTACGAATATCGAGGATATCCATTACTTTACTTTCCTTTCAATTACTGCAGTTAATTGTTTTTTTACTCCTTCAATTGGTAGAGCTTGCACCACAGGAGCTAAGAATCCATGAATAACAAGACGCTCTGCTTCTGTTTTAGGAATACCTCTGCTCATTAAATAGTAAAGCTGTAATGGGTCAACACGACCAACTGAAGCAGCGTGACCAGCCGTTACATCATCTTCATCGATAAGAAGAATTGGATTTGCATCACCACGTGCTTTTTCACTAAGCATTAATACTCGAGACTCTTGCTCTGCATTAGACTTAGAAGCACCATGTTCAATTTTTCCAATCCCATTAAAAATAGAAGTTGCTGAGTCCTTCATTACTCCGTGCTTCAAAATATATCCTTCAGAATGCTTACCGAAATGAACAACACTAGTTGTAAAGTTCTGAACCTGTTCGCCACGTCCAACTACAACTGTTTTCGTATCGCCAAACGATCCATCGCCCATTAGATTAGTTGTATTTTCTGAAATCGTATTGCCATCATTCATTAATCCTAATGCCCATTCAATTCGTGCATCCTTATTAGCTACGCCACGACGATTAACATAAGTGGTAATCCCTTTAGCTAATGTATCTACCGCACCGTATTGCACTTTAGAATTTGGATTGGCAATTACTTCAGTCACAATGTTAAAGATACCATTTGCTGAATCTACAGTAGACACATAGTTTTCAACATAAGTCACTTTACTATTGTCCTCAACAACCACGATTACATGGTTAAATAGATTTAATGAAGCATCATCATGCACAAAAATAGCTTGAATTGGTTCTTTAACTTCTACATTCTTCGGAACATAAAGGAAGATACCACCATTCATTAATGCTGCATGTAAAGCTGTAAGTTTATGCTCATCAACTTTTACACCATTCTTCATGAAATACTTTTGTAGTAAATCTCCATGTTCTCTAGCAGCAGTGAAGATGTCTGTGAAAATAACTCCATTTGCTTTTAACTCCTCAGAAATGGTTAAGAAAGCTGGTGTTGTATTGCGTTGGATGTATAGGGACTGGTTAGTTGCGTCCATATCCACCAATGCTTTAGCCTGCTCTGGTAACTCTGATAATGATTGATAAATTTCACTTTTCACAACATGGCTATCAAATTGTGTGAAATTCCATTTATTAATTTTTGTTTTATCAGGCTTTGGTAACGGCAATTGTTCAGCACTAGCTAATGCATTTATTCTAAGTTCACTTAACCAAGCAGGTTCGCTATTTTCTTTTGAAAAATTAACTACATACTCTTGATCAAATGGTAATTTTGTATCAATAGTCATGAAAAATCCCCCTAACGCTTATGCTTCTTGCCCAACGGTTTCGTCTTCAATTCCTAGTTCTTGTTTAATCCAGTCATATCCTTCTGCTTCTAAGCGTTGTGCAAGCTCAGGGCCACCTGACTTCACGATTCGTCCTTGCATCATTACATGGACAAAATCAGGAGTAATATAATCTAATAAGCGTTGATAATGAGTGATGATTAAGCAACCAAACTCTTCCCCACGCATTTCGTTGATTCCTTTAGATACAACTTTTAGTGCATCGATATCTAAACCTGAATCGATTTCATCTAGAATGGCAATTTTCGGTTGTAACATCATTAATTGAAGAATTTCGTTACGCTTTTTCTCTCCACCAGAGAAACCTTCGTTAAGGTAACGTTGAGCCATATCTTGATCCATTTCAAGGAAATCCATTTGCTTATCCATTGTACGGATAAATTTCATTAATGAAATTTCATTTCCTTCTCCAAGCTTTGCATTTAAAGCAGAGCGTAAGAAGTCCGCATTTGTTACCCCATTAATTTCACTTGGGTATTGCATTGCTAAGAATAGACCTGCGCGAGCACGCTCGTCTACTTCCATTTCAAGAACATCTTGCTCATCTAATGCAATACTTCCGCTAGTTACTTCATATTTTGGATGTCCCATAATAGCAGACGAAAGTGTTGATTTACCTGTACCATTTGGTCCCATGATGGCGTGAATTTCTCCACCCTTAACCTCTAGGTTTACACCCTTTAAAATTTCTTTCCCATCGATCTCAACATGTAATTCTTTAATCGTTAAAGTTGACCCTGCCATATTTATACCTCCGAAATAAACAAAGTTTATATCTAATAACCGTTAAGGTTATCAAACTTCATTCTCATTTTATTCTCATTACAATCTTATAACAAATAGAATCTGTTAGCAACCTTTAAAGCATATTTACACTATGAACATAATGTTAATAAAAATTGTTGATAATAACATTGATATATATCAATTTTTAGAGAATTTTTTAGCGTTCATTTCTCGTCCTAGTTTCCTCATCGGCAATCTATTTCATGTAACAGCCTTAAAGATTTTCCACCATATTCATATCTCTTCCTTATTATATGTAAAAAAAAATAACCTGTCCCAAAAAGGACAGGTTTTCTGCTTTTTTATTCCTTAACAGGTACTACAGCACCTTTATATTTTTCAAGAATGAAATTTTGAATTTCTTCAGAACGTAATACTTCTATTAATGCTTTAATTTCTTCTCTTGATTCATCACCAGAACGAACGGCAATAACATTTACATATGGAGAATCGCTTTCTTCAATCGCAATAGAATCTTCAATTGGATTTAATCCAGCATCAATTGCATAGTTAGAGTTGATTAATACAGCATCTCCTTCGCCGTTGTTGTAGATTTGAGGAAGTAAAGCTGCCTCATATTCTGCATCAAAGTTTAGATTCTTTGGGTTTTCAATAATATCGTCAACAGTTGCTGTTGTTTTTTCAATACCCTCTTTTAAAGTAATTAGACCTTTTTTTTCTAACATAGTCAGAATTCGACCATGATCTGCAACAGAGCTACTCACGATAATATGTGCGCCATCAGGTAATTCATCTAAACTCTTATACTTTTGTGAATATACACCTATTGGTTCGATATGAATTCCACCTGCATTGACAAAATCATATCCATTCTCAGCCATTTGAGCATTTAAATAAGGAATGTGTTGGAAATAGTTTGCATCTAATTCTTTTCCATTTAAAGCTTGATTTGGTAAAACATAATCTTGGAAAGGTACGATTTCTAATTCGATTCCTTTTTCTTCTAATAGCGGCTTTGCTTCTTCAAGAATCTCAGCATGAGGTACGTTTGAGGCACCAACAACTAATTTCTTTGTAGCATTATCGCCATTTCCACCTTTTGTATTTTCTTTACTAGTCCCACAAGCTGCAAGCACAAGTGCTATTACTAACATAAAAACTACTTTTACCCATTTTTTCATTTCTAATCTCTCTCCTTTTATCTTTTATCTAATTTAGTGGTGATATAATCACCAACGAATTGAATAATAAATACAATTACTAAAATGACAACAGTGGCCATGAGCGTAACATCAAACCGGCCACGTTGGAACCCTTCAAGATAGGCTAGATTTCCTAAGCCCCCAGCTCCAATCACACCCGCCATGGCGGTAAAGCTTACTAAAGAAATAGCTGTTACTGTAATACCAGACACTAAGGCTGGCATCGATTCAGGAAGTAACACTTTTAATATAATTGTGCTTGTCTTTGCCCCCATTGATTTAGCGGCCTCAATAACACCTTTATCAATTTCCCGTAACCCTATTTCAACCATACGTGCATAAAACGGAGCAGCCCCAATAATCAAGGCAGGTAAGGCTGCATTTTCACCTATCATGGATCCTACAATTAATTTAGTAAACGGAATTAGTAATACTATTAAGAGGATAAACGGTATCGATCTAAATATATTTACAATGGCACTTATGATTGTATTAATCGGTTTATTTTCCCATATATTACCTTTTGAAGTTAAGAATAATAATAATCCTAATATGATACCTAATATAAAAGTCGCTATCACCGAAATGCTTGTCATGTAAAGCGTTTCAGTAGTCGCTTCCCACATTCGATCCCATTTCACATTTGGAAAAAATTGTTCAAGCATTCGTTAACACCTCCACCCCAACTAATTGTGAGCGAATGTACTCGATGGCTCTAGTAATTTCTTTAATGTCTCCATCTAAATGAACAAATAATGTCCCGTAAGAACCGTTTTGTGTTTGATTAATCTTGCCTTGTAAAATATTTACGGTCACTTCGTGGTGACGGATTAAATTCGTGATAAGTGGTTGCTCTGTTGCTTCTCCAACAAATGTCAATTGAACGATCTTACCTTTTGGAAAACGTTCGATAAGATGATCCGCCGTTTCCTTTGTTTCTTCTGGCTCTGTGACCTGTTGGACAAATCTTTTAGTAATGGGTTGTTGAGGATTTTTGAACACCTCTAACACGGAACCTAGCTCAACAATTCTTCCGGCTTCCATCACAGCTACTCGATGGCAAATTTTTTGAATAACATGCATTTCATGTGTAATCAAGACAATTGTTAATCCAAGTCGTTTATTAATATCAACTAATAAATCTAATATACTGTCTGTTGTTTGAGGGTCTAACGCTGAAGTAGCTTCATCACATAAGAGAACCTTTGGATTGTTAGCTAATGCTCTAGCAATTCCCACTCTTTGTTTTTGACCACCACTTAATTCTGATGGATATGCATTTTCACGACCTTCAAGCCCAACAAGTTTGATTAACTCATTCACTCTATTCGTTCGTTCAGCTTTATCTATTCCAGCAATTTCAAGCGGAAAAGCGATATTTTCTTTAACTGTTCTCGACCAAAGTAAATTAAAATGCTGAAAAATCATACTAATTTCTTGACGTGCCTGCCTTAGTGAACGGCCTTTAATTTTTGAAACAACACGGTTTGCAACGGTAATCGTTCCATCAGAAGGAATTTCTAACCCATTTAACATTCGGATTAATGTGCTTTTACCAGCGCCACTATACCCAATTACACCGAATATTTCCCCTTCAGTTATCTCTATATTGACATCATCCACTGCTTTTACTTGACCTTGCTTGGATGCATATATCTTTTGAACATTTTTAATTGAAATCATGACTTTTCACCCCACTTTATTTCCGTATAACATTATTAGTACTTAACCGTTAAATATAGGTTTAGGTTGTTTACTTAAAATCATTCCTTACAAAAATGAAATGATGTTATTTTTACAAAAAAATGCCTTTCTGCACATAGGAGCAGAAAGGCATAATCATATGATTTCCCTTTCTCTCATCTCCCAAAGCATACACTTTGTGTGAATTGGCACCATTTCAATGCAAAACATTGACGGTTGCCGGGCTTCATAGGGCACTTCCCTCCACCTCTCTTGATAAGAGTAAAACAATATATTTAATTAACACGTTAAAGCGTGTAAGTACTTTTTATAATCACGAAAGTTATCGTAACACGGATAAGGTGGAGCGTCAATATGTTTTTCGACAATAATTTTCTGGGAATCTTAACGAAAAACAGCGCTTAATCTAAATTCTATAGGCGCTTTTATCAGCTAATAAAAACTAGGCTTCTTCAATATAGCTATACATTAATAGCAATGGAGCGAATGCCTGTTGCTTTTTCAATCGCCTGTTCCAGGTCTTCTATTAAGTCTTCTACATTCTCGATACCAACTGATATCCGTATTAAATCCTCTGTCACTCCTGAGGCAATCAATCCTTCTTCGTCTAACTGCTGGTGAGTGGTACTAGCAGGATGAATGATTAAGCTCTTTGCATCCCCCACATTAGCTACATGTGCCCATAGCTCTAATGAATCAATTAATTTCGCTCCAGCCTCCCGTCCGCCTTTAATACCAAAGACAACAACAGCCCCCGCTCCCTTCGGCAAATATTTATCAGTTAGTTCATAATCAGGATGATCCTCCTGACCCGGATACGAAATCCACTCAATGGCAGGATGTTGCTGTAAATAGCCTAGTATTTCTTTAGTGTTGGCTATATGTTCTTTCATCCTTACATGTAGTGTTTCTAAACCAAGAGTAAATTGGAATGCATTTTGTGGACTTAAGGATGGACCAAGATCACGTAACAACTGAACCCTTGCCTTGATAATAAAGGCTACCGAGCCGAGTGCTTCACTATAAACTAAATTATGGTAACTTGGATCAGGTTCAATGAACCCTGGGAATTTCGGTGAATTCCAATCAAACTTACCTCCATCGACAATGACTCCCCCTAATGTTGTTCCATTACCTAACAGCCATTTCGTGGCAGAGTGAATAACAATATCTGCACCATGTTCAATTGGTCTGCAAAGGTAAGGTGTTGCAAATGTGTTATCAATAATTAACGGGATGCCTGCAGCGTGTGCAATATCAGAAACCTTCTCTATATCTAAAACTCTTAAGGATGGATTCCCAATAGTTTCCGCAAAAATTGCCTTTGTTTTGTCAGTAATGGCGGCTTTGAAGTTCTCAGGATCATCGGGATCAACAAAAGTTACTTTAATCCCATACTTCGGAAGAGTTGTTGCAAATAGATTATAAGTACCACCATAAAGAGTTGATGCTGAAACAATCTCATCTCCAGCTTGTGCAATATTTAAAATAGCAAGAGTAATTGCCGCCATCCCACTCGAAACAGCTAATGCTCCTACTCCTCCTTCTAAAAGCGCAACTCTTTCTTCAAAAACAGTAACTGTCGGATTGTGTATTCTTGTGTATATGTAGCCAGCTTCTTTAAGAGCAAAAAGGTTAGCTGCATGCTCCGTGCTTTGGAATTGATAGGCATTGTTTTGATAAATAGGAACGGCTCTTGCCCCTGTAACTGGATCCGGCTTTAGTCCTCCATGCACACCTAAAGTTTCCAAACGATAATTTTTCTTCCCACTCATGTACATCTCTCCCAATCCTCAAATTTTTCGAAGAGAATAAAAAAACCTCTTCAAGTAGAAGAGGTAAATTATCATCTCTTCTTATCTTCCAGAGTTTTATCTCTGCTGGATTTAGCACCGTGTAAAACAAACCGGTTGCCGGGTATCATAGGGCCAGTCCCTCCACCTCTCTTGATAAGAAATATTAAATTGTCATGGCTTTAGATGTGTTTAAACTTTCGTGCTGTTAAATTAATTCGAATCTTACCACATGAAATTTTGTTCCGCAAGCATTATTTTAAATTTTCTAAACATTCGACAAAATACCTAAATTCGGCAATAATTAAACATTTCCCGAGAAATATGTCAAATTTAGGAGGCAGTCCTCAGCTTTCTTTCGCTATTTAATTTACTAAACACGATAAAATAATAAATCGAACCGATAAGATATAATGATGCCGTTATCGTAAAGACAGTCGCATATCCCCAATAGGTCCCATATTTAAGAACAATACCAGTAGATACTGGCCCCATTACTGCCCAGCCAAGGTTAAATACCATTTGGTTTACCGAGTTCGCTAACCCTTTAACAGAATCATCAACCATCGACATCATTAGAGATGATTGAATTGGATTCCCTGCATTCATCAAGGCTTGCCTAAACAAAAATCCAACCGCTGCCAGCCATAAATGTTCCGTAAAGGCCGTAAGTAATAAAAATGGCAATGATAAAAGCTGCAAGATGACGACGGCCTTCACCTCACCTACTTTTCTAACAACTAATGGACCAATAATGATCGCGATAGCTGTGGCTGCTTGCCCCAATGAGATAATAAAACCAATCATAGTATTCGATGCCGCAAATCGATCGGAAAAATACAAGTTTAAGTATGGAATAACTAAACCTGCTCCAAAACCAATTAGCAGGGCTGGAATCGCGAACAAAATGATCATTGTATATTTATTTTTTTCTAACTTTAAATGACCTTTAATAGGGCTTTTATTCTTTAACCTTGTTTTGCGTTGTTCTTTAAATTTTGTCATAGGAATGATACCGATTAGAAATATAATTGCCCCAATGAGTAATGTATAACGAATACTTTCAACCTCAGTAAAACCTAGAGAAAATAAATCCGTTAATGCTCCACCAAGTATACTCCCAATAACATTTGCACCCGTCATTACAGCAAACTGAATACTAAAAAGATGAACTCTTTGTTCATCAGTCGAGTTTTCAGCTAACCAAGGTATTCCCGATACCATCACAAATGCCATTGCTAAACCTGTCAAAAATCCAAAAAGGATTAGTAAATTTTGTGCTTCAGTAATACTTCTAAAAATTAGTAAAAATCCTGTTATTAAAGCGCCAAAAAGCATGACTTTCTTTCTTCCCAATCGGTCACTAAGAATTCCAGCAGGTATTAGGATCAAGGCAGTTGCTAAAGAATTCATTGAAATAATTTTGCCATTAACATCTTCTGCATAACCAAGCTCTCGTACGTAAAAGTTATAAATGACCATAAAAATACCCATACCGATTTGGATAAATATACTTCCTAGTAACGCAAGCCTTATGTTTCTGTTATAGCCTCGAAATTGTGTTACCCATTCTTGATAAAATGCCATATTATTTCGCTCCCTAATATTTCGCTCCCCTAAATATCATAATCTTTGCTGGTTAACTTTGTAAATAGAGGAAATGACATTCAGAAAAACTTTAGAAATATTGTAAAAGCGTAATAAAATTTTAATTTGAGAGAAGGATTTTTAAGAAGTAAGTCGAATTTCTACAATGTATGTAATTTTTCATTATTTGGGTTTCACTTTAGCTTGAAAATATGCTACCATTCAAGTGAAAGTTGTCGAATGGATGGTGAAAATGTTGAGTTTAACCTTTTACGGGTATCCGAAGTGTGGAACCTGTCGAAACGCAAAAAAATGGTTAGATACACATGGTCTTACCTATAAGGAAATACATATTTTTGATTCACCACCTTCTAAGGAAGAACTAAAGGATATGCTTGAATTAAGTCGCTTTGAATTAAAGAAGTTTTTTAATACAAGCGGTGAAGTGTATCGTGAGCTAGGCTTAAAGGATAAGCTCAAGTCTCTTTCAGAGGATGAGATGCTTGAATTGTTAGCCAGTAATGGCCGATTAATCAAACGGCCTCTGTTGACGGACGGGAAAAAAGTAACGATTGGTTATAAAGAAGAAGATTATGCCAAATCATGGTTATAGTTCGTTGAAGGATTGGCCAAATTCTTTAAGTATGCTTTTTTAGTCTGAATATCATCAATTTTTATGATAGATGAAATATATTTATGGAGGGATTAGGATGAATACACCAAAAGAATTACGTTATTCAGAAGAGCATGAGTGGGTAAAGGTTGAAGGGGAACAAGTACGAATTGGAATCACTGATTTTGCACAGCACGAATTAGGTGACATCGTGTTTGTTGAACTACCTGAGGTTGGTGACGTCGTTACTGCTAATGAGCCATTCGGAAGTGTTGAATCTGTTAAAACAGTTTCTGAGCTTTATGCCCCAATTAGCGGTAAAGTAGTAGCCATTAATGAAGATTTAAGCGATAGCCCAGAATTTGTAAACGAATCTCCATATGAAAAAGCATGGATGATTCTTGTTGAGCCTACTGATTCTGGTGAGATGGATAGCCTTATGAGTGCAGAACAATATGAAGAAATGGTTAAAGAAGACTAATTAATGAATAGCCAAGTGTCTCAGATGTCCTGAGACACTTTTTTAAATTCACCTTCCTTATTTTTCTATATTTTATAAACTAAAGAAGGGTACTCTAATGGTAATATAGAAGGAAGGGTGGAGTAGATGACACTAAATCAACAAAAGTTGGATATCACAGACCGTATTGTTGGCAAATTAGTAAATGGATCCATCGAACTATACCTTGAAAATGAATCGATTGGTAAAATTACTTTGCCAAAAGATAGCCAATTTGAAATGTCTCATCATTTCGAAATAGATCAGCAGCAACGGATTTTTCAACATTATACTTCTACAAATCAACCAGATGCTCGTTATACAGATTGTGACGATGGTGGTTGGTGTTAGTAGAGGTTACAAAGTTTGGGTCTGAAATAGTCATAAAAAATATTTCAGACCCATATCTTGTCTATATAAACACTATAAATACAAGAAATACCATGTTATAGTTTAATTATTGGAGTGGAAAGGCTACACCATTTTGTCAATTTTGGAATATCTTATTGTAACCAATATTAAATATTATAGGTGATCATAATGTTCGACAAAGTCATTATTGTTGAAGGAACTTCAGATAAGAAAAAGGTTGAAAATATTGTGAAAGAACCTGTAGAAATCATCTGTACAAATGGTACAATAAGCCTTTCTAAAATGGATGAACTTATTGATTCCTTGCTTGAAAAAGAGGTCTATATTTTAGTCGATGCCGATGCTGCTGGAGAAAAGCTTCGCAAGCAATTTAAGCGGGAATTTCCTGAAGCCGGTCATTTATATATTGACCGCTCCTTTCGTGAAGTGGCAACAACCCCTAGTTACCACTTAGCTACAGTGTTAATGGCTGCAAACATCGATGTACATTCGGAACATTTAGAAAAAGGATGAATTGGAATGAAAGAAATTAGTCAGGATGAAATTTTTTTGATTCTTAACAAGAATCATACTGGGTTAATTTATTTGTACACACCACTTTGTGGAACATGTCAAACTGCCTCTAAGATCCTATCCGTTTTAGAGGAACTACTACATGTCCCTATCGCACAAGCAAACCTCAACTATGCCCCAGACCTTGCTATCAATCTTTCTATCGAAAGTGTCCCCTGCTTATTGATTGTTATTGACGGTCAAATAATTGAAAAATTATATGCCTTCCATTCAGTCCCTTATTTATATGAAAAATTAAATCAATGGTTCGATACAAAAAAGGTGCGATAAGCATCTTTTTTTGTTTCAGGTTAGAGCTCGGAAGTAAGAAAACGGTAACTATTAGAGGCTATTAGTTACCGAAAACTGCACTTCCACAAGAAAACGGTAACTATTAGAGGTTAATAGTTACCGCAATCTTCATTTTTACTAGAAAACGGTAACTATTAGAGGCTATTAGTTACCGAAATCTTCACTTTTACTAGAAAACGGTAACTATTAGAGGCTATTAGTTACCGAAATCTTCGCCATTTCTAGAAAACGGTAACTATTAGAGGCTATTAGTTACCGAAAACTGCACTTATACTAGAAAAGGGTAACTATTAAACCTCATTCGTTACTGTTTCCTCACTATACAGCAGTTTTTTGGGCACGATTAACCCCTACGAAAAATAAGCCTCCCAAAAAGAGGGAGGCTTATTTTTATACAAGATACTTTTCTGCTGAAATTAGTTTCTCCGAAGCTTCACGCTTCTTAGCAATAACATTAATTGGTGTGTGGCGTGTAAATTTACGTAATGCTGACACTAGCATTCTTAAAGTATCCCCTGTCTCAGTCGCTACTAATGTTTCCTTCGCGTGCTGTTCAATCTCATTAAATGCTTCCTGACAGAAAATTTGTGTATAAAGTAGTTTTTGCTTGTTCTTTTCAAGTCCGCTTTTCTCAATTGCTTTTTCCGTACGAAGAACAGCTGACTCCATTGCATATGCATTGGAAATGATGTCCGCTATATTAACAAGAATTTCTTGTTCCTTTTCAAGCGCCTTGCCAAACTTTTGAGCTGCTAAACCTGCAGCGAGTAGGCCGATTTTCTTCGCATTTCTGACTAAGTACTTTTCTTGTGCCAATGGCTCATCACCTGGCTCTTCAGGCATCATCATCATTAGCTCTTCTTGTAATTGTAATGCTTTTTGGAAGATTGGCAGCTCCCCTTTCATCGCCTTACGGACAAATGTCCCTGGAACTAATAAACGATTGATTTCATTTGTACCTTCAAAAATTCGGTTAATACGAGAATCTCGGTATACTCTTTCAATCTCATATTCTTGCATGAAGCCATATCCGCCATGGATTTGAACACCTTCATCCGCAATATAATCAAGTGTTTCAGTGGCAAACACTTTGTTTAAGGAACATTCAATGGCATATTCTGCAATGGATTTCGCAACCTCTTTGCCATCATTTACTTCTGCTTCAGTTAAGCGACTCATTCGATCTTCAAATAATCCCACTGTACGGTAAACAGAGCTTTCTGCTGCATAAAGCTTAGAAGCCATAGTTGATAGCTTTTCTTTTGTTAAGTTAAATTGAGAGATTGGAGTTTTGAACTGCTGACGTTGGTTTGCATATTTAACGGTAATTTCAAAGGCTCCTTTAGATGCACCAACTGCGCCTACCCCAAGCTTATAACGACCAATATTTAATATATTAAAAGCAATAACGTGACCCTTTCCAGCCTCACCTAATAAGTTCTCAACAGGTATTTGAGCGTCTTGTAGAATTAATGTACGGGTTGACGAGCTTTTAATACCCATTTTCTTTTCTTCTGCTCCCGTTGATACACCAGGGAAGGTTCTTTCGACGATGAAAGCAGAAAAATGTTCGCCGTCTATTTTAGCATAAACAACAAATACATCAGCAAAGCCTGCATTTGTAATCCATTGCTTTTCACCATTTAAAACATAATGAGTGCCTTCAGCATTTAACTTAGCAGTAGTACGGGCACCAAGTGCATCTGACCCTGAACCAGGCTCAGTTAAGGCATAAGCAGCTAGCTTCTCACCGCTGGATAGGTCTGGTAGGTACTTTTGCTTTTGTGACTCGTTTCCGAATAATACAATCGGTAAAGAACCAATTCCAACATGAGCACCATGTGAAATTGAAAATCCACCTGCTCTAGACATCTTTTCTGCAATTAAAGCAGAACTAACTTTATCAAGACTTAAACCGCCGTATTCTTCCGGCACGTCTGCTCCAAGTAATCCTAATTCTCCAGCTTGCTTTAATAATTTTACAGAGCGATCAAACTCATGATTTTCTAAATGCTCGATTTGCGGTAATACTTCATTCGCTACATAATCCTCTGTAGTCTTAGCAATCATTAATTGCTCATCTGAAAAATCCTCTGGGGTAAAAACTCGCTCTTTTGAAACATCTTCAATTAAAAAGCTTCCACCTTTAATTACCTGATCCGTTTGATTTGTCACGGTAAAGCCCCCTTTTTATAGTAATTCGAATACACCAGCAGCACCCATTCCGCCGCCAATACACATCGTAACCAATCCAAATTGCTCATTTCTACGTTTCATTTCGTGGATGAGGGTTAGTGTAAGCTTTGCACCTGTACATCCTAGTGGGTGACCTAAAGCAATTCCTCCACCATTTACATTTACTATTTCCTCATCTATTCCAAGCTCCCTAATAACTTGAATTGCTTGGGAGGCAAATGCTTCATTTAATTCAATTAAGCCGATATCGGAAAGCTCTAATCCAGCAAGCTTCAAAGCTTTAGGAATCGCTACAACCGGGCCAACACCCATTATTTCAGGTGGTACCCCACCTACTGCAAAGGAACGAAATTTGGCTAATGGCTTTAAGCCAAGTGACTCCGCTTTTTCACGATCCATGACCATTACAGCTGCTGCCCCGTCACTTGTTTGTGATGCATTACCTGCTGTAACTGTTCCGTTTACTGAGAATACAGGGCGAAGTCTTGCCAGTCCAGACATTGAGGTATCTGGACGTACTCCCTCATCTTGTGAAAACATAATCGTTTTTTCAACTAATTTATGGTCTGCTCCCACTAAACGTTGAATAACTGCAACTGGAACTATTTCATCCACAAACTTTCCTTCTCTGATTGCCATATCTGCCTTTTGATGGCTTCGTACCGCAAACGCGTCCTGGTCTTCACGAGTAACGCCAAATCGTCTTGCAACCTCTTCTGCCGTATGACCCATACCCATATAATATTCAGGTGCCGTTTCAGCCAGTTTTACATTCAGGCGTGGTGTATGTCCGACCATTGGAACTAAGCTCATTGATTCAGCTCCACCAGCGAGCACCGTGTCGGAGTGACCTAACATAATTCGTTCTGCACCATAAGCAATCGCTTGTAATCCTGATGAACAATAACGGTTAATGGTAATCGCAGGGACATTAGAAGGAAGTCCCGCTAATGCACCGATATTACGCGCCATATTTAATCCTTGTTCAGCCTCAGGCATCGCACACCCAATAATTAAATCATCGATATTACCTTCATAATTTCCTGCCCGCTTAAGGGTTTCCCGAACGACTAATGCCCCTAAATCGTCTGGTCTTACATGAGCTAACGTTCCTTTTTTCGACTTGCCAATCGGTGTTCTAGCCCCTGCAACGATAACCGCTTCTCTCAAAAGAATCCCTCTCTTTCTTGAACCTCTAGGTATCTATTACTCTATTATTTAATTGCGTAATGGCTTTCCTTTTACGAGCATATACTGCATTCTTGCTTGTGTTTTCGGTTCTGCAAGAAGGCTTAAGAATGCTTCTTTTTCAAGATTTAATAAATATTGCTCATCCACTTCAGTGCCGTATGGAACTTTTCCACCAGCAATGACAAATGCTAGTTTTTTAGCAATCTTTAAGTCATGCTCTGATATATATCCAGATAGGAACATCGTTTCAGCACCAAGCAATAAAGTTGCATAGCCTGTTTCACCAACGACTGGGACTTTTTTTCGAACGGGTGGTGTATAGCCATTTTCGTGTAGGCTCAAAACAGCTTGTTTGGCATCATAAAGAAGATGATCTCCATTAACACTAATTCCGTCTTTGCTGCCTAAGAAATTGTTTTCAAAAGCTTCCGCTGCAGAAGTCGAAACCTTCGCCATTGCAATCGTTTCAAACACTTTATTGGCAACCTTTTGTAAGTCGAAGTCGACACCATTAGGCATACTTTCAAGGTGCTTGATGTATAACTCTTTGTTACCCCCACCACCTGGGATTAAACCGACACCCACCTCAACAAGCCCCATATAAGTTTCAGATGATGCCTGAATTCTTGTAGATGGTAAGCTAACCTCCGATCCTCCACCAAGTGTCATGCCAAAGGCTGCAGTGACAACTGGTTTACGACTGTACTTAATCTTCATCATCGCCTGTTGGAACTGGTGTATAACCATATCCAGCTCATAGAAGTTATCATCTTGAGCTTCCATTAATATCATGGCGAGGTTCGCACCTATACAGAAGTTTTTCCCTTGATTACCAATGACAAGTCCTTTATAGTTTTTCTCCACCTCATCGACCGCAAAATTAATCATTTGGATAATATCTAATCCTATCGCATTATTTGGAGAAGTGAATTCAAGTAAGGCAACTCCATCTCCAAGGTCGATTAGGCTTGCTCCACTGTTCTTATTAATAACGCCCTTCTCTTTCTTCAAGCGCTTTAAGTTAATAACTTTTGAGTTTTCTACAACTTCCTTATATTCACCATTTTGATAGAAGTATAGCTTACCAGCCTCTTCTTTATAAAAAGTTTCATGGCCGTTCTCGAGCATTTCATTAATCCATGTTGGGACATGATTCATTTTGCTTACTGATTTTCTTAGACCAATGGCATCCCATGTTTCGAAAGGACCCATTTCCCAGCCAAAACCCCATTTCATCGCGCGGTCAATAGCTACAATGTCATCAGCAATCGTACCAAGTAAGTGTGCGGAGTAAGCAAGAACTGGGCTTAAGATATTCCATAATAACTGCCCCGCACGGTCATCGGCATAAACAAGCGCTTTCATTTTGTTAGCTAAATCTTTTTCTTGCTTGCTAAGTTCAACAGAAGCAGTTTTTAGCTTTTGACGTGGTCCATATTCTAATGTGTTTGGGTCTAACTCAAGAATGTCTTTACCTTGTTTAAGGAAGAATCCTTGACCAGACTTACTTCCTAACCAGCCATTTTCAAGCATTTTAGTCATAAAGGCTGGGACGTTAAAGACCTCTTTTTCATCACCCTCAACAAGTTCATAAACGTTCTTTGCAACATGTGCAAACGTATCTAATCCAACTACATCAAGTGTGCGGAAGGTTGCACTTTTTGGACGACCTATTAGTGGTCCAGTTACCGAATCGACTTCCCCTACGCTGTAGCCACCCTTTAACATTTCTTGAACAGTTACGAGTAATCCATATGTTCCAATACGGTTGGCAATGAAGTTCGGTGTATCCTTTGCTTCGACTACTCCTTTGCCCAATACGTCCTCGCCAAATTCTTTTATAAAAGAAAGCACTTCAGGATTGGTATGCTTCGTTGGAATTACTTCTAATAATTTTAAATAACGAGGTGGATTGAAGAAATGGGTACCTAAAAAATGCTTTTGGAAGTCTTCTGATCTTCCTTCGATCATGGCTTCAACACTAATACCTGAAGTATTGGAGCTGACAATACTTCCTGGTTTACGATATTGATCAACTTTTTCAAAAACCTGCTTTTTTACAGTTAAATTTTCTACTACCACTTCAATAATCCAGTCTACTTCTGCAAGTTTGTGCATATCATCTTCTAAGTTCCCTGCTTCTATTAAGGCTAAGTTACTTTTTGATGTAAGTGGTGCTGGCTTCTGCTTTAGAAGCTTTTGTAAGGCTAAAGAGCTATAGCGATTTCTCACTTGCTTACTTTCTATCGTCAATCCTTTACTTTTTTCATCCTCTGTTACTTCACGTGGCACGATATCTAATAATAAGGAAGGGATTCCGATGTTTGCTAAATGGGCAGCAATCCCTGAACCCATCACCCCAGATCCTAAAACAGCAGCCTTTTTTATACTCTGAATCAAGTTTATTTCCCCCTTTATATTCGTTGAATGAACACTCATTCATTTTTACTCCAAAAAAATTTTGCCCAATGATTGAGTCTTGTTACTTATTACTATAAAATATTTTGAAAATTTACGCAACGGTAAAACTCCATTTTAGGAAAGTAATTTTTTTATTTTTTGAATGAAAAAAGTTCTAAATTGGAAATGATAAAACTCGAGGTGATAATTCATGGCAAGACATAAAAAAGACCCGTCCAAAGCAGGGGTTAGTGCTGCTAGCGTCCAGGGTGATGCAGGACCAAATCAAGAACGAGAAGGTAAAAAGAAAGTGAACAGCCAGAATAATCAATATAAAAAATAAACGATAAGGCAAACCATTTTAGGTTTGCCTTATCGTTTATTTAAACATTCCTTTAAGAACAAATGCCACGTTAGCTGGACGTTCTGCCAGACGACGCATAAAATACCCGTACCAATCATTTCCGTAAGGTACATAAACACGGAAGGTATATCCTTCTTTAGCAAGCTTTAAGTGTAGATCATTTTTTATACCGTATAGCATTTGGAATTCAAATTGACTATTTGGTATGTTATGTTCTTTTGCAATCTGTTTCGTATATTCAATAATTGCCTCATCATGAGATGCAATGGCTGTATAGTTACCGTTTAGAAGATGCATTTTAATAATTTTCTTATAGTTTTCATCGACATCCTTCTTTTCAGGGAAGGCTACCTCAGGTGATTCTTTATATGCACCCTTTACTAAACGTAAATTAGGTGACAAAGAGTTTAAATCCTCAACATCGTCCGCAACACGATATAAGTAAGCTTGTAACACTGTACCTACATTATCATACTCCGCTTTAAGCATTTTAAATATATCTAATGTTTTTTGATAGCGACTATAGTCTTCCATATCAATCGTGACAAAAATATCATATTTTTTTGCTGTATCTAAAATACGACGCATATTGCGTAGAATAACTTCATCTGAAATATCTAGTCCCATTGAAGTCATTTTTAAAGAAAGTTGAGATTGTAATTTTTCGCGCCCAATTGCTTCTAATGTTGCAATGGAATGCTCTGTTTTTTCATTCGCCTCTTGCTCCGTTTCAACGAATTCACCTAAGTAATCAATTGTCACTAACAGACCCTTTTTATTCAATTCTTTTATCACTCGTACTGCATCTTCGGTTAGTTCCCCGGCTACAAATCGAGATGCACCAAAACGCAAGCCATATTTTTTGGCTGCTTTTGTTAAAGCTTTATTTTTAGATAAAAAGAGAAAGAAATCCTTCATTAACTGTTCCATCTCCAACTTCCCCCTTGAAAACGATTTCAAAAAAACTATTAATCAAATAATAATAAAGTATTCGCCCCGACAATTTTAACATTATTAATTCTATTTGAATACGGTATTTTTCACACTATTTTCGTATTCTTTGTGAAACCTTCAAAATATTGGAATAGCAATTTCTATAGTCGGGAAGGCTATTTTCGTAAACTGCTAAAACACAATTTAGAAATAACCAGCTCTAAGGAGGATTCCACATGCAACAACAAGGTATGAATAATCAACAACAAAGCATGCAACCACAGAATATGAATATGCAAAATCAACAAGGGGTGATGCCTGAGCCACCTGGGGTCATTTCGACAAAGGATTCTATGTATTTAACCGACATGATGTCATGGAATTTATTATCAATGAAAAAAGCGCATTTCTTTGCTGAGCACTGCCAAGACCCAGAGATTAAAGCGCTTATGGAAAAGTGTGGTCAAATGCATCAACGTCATTACACAAAAATTCTTAATCATATGAATGTACATTTGCAAAATCAACAACCATTATCAGGAATGCAATAGGGGGTATGTAACGATGAATCAAAATCAGCAAACAATCCAAAATCCTGAATCACCTGTTCAAAAAACACCACAAATGAATGAACGTGACTTTCTAAACGATTTGCTCGCAAATGAAAAATATATGACTGATGCCTATAGCACAGCCTTAAATGAGGCTAGCCATAGTGGACTTTATCAAGATGTCCTTACATTATTTAATGAAACCCAAAATTGTCAGCGTGAATTATATAATATGATGTTCAAAAAAGGCTGGTATAAAATTGAAGCAGCGGATCAACAAAAGCTTCAACAATCGTACCAACAGTTTCAAGGCTACACGAACCAATTTCCGTATGGGAACCTACCAATGCAATAATAAAGGCTCTTTTCGTAAACTTTGTTGCTATTGCTACTAACATAAGCAACAAAACAAAAGACTAGCACATGAAAATTTCAAAAAGATACGAAAAGATGCCACGAAGCCATATTTAATACGGAATTATTCTTGGTTCGAAAAGCAACAATCTTTGCGAAAACAGCCATAATAAAAAAGGGGGTTCGGCCACAGCAATCTGGCCAAACCCTTTATTTATTTCCTGCACGATGTGCTTCATTTAATTCCTTAATCTCCTCAATTACCTGTTTCATTTCCGCTTTTGCATCAGGGTACATTTCATTCCAATGTTTGGCCAAGGCAGGCATCGATTTAGCGATATGAGAATAAAGCGCCCACATTGTGACTTTTTCTTTTACCTCTTCGCCTGCTTCACCTACTAGGAGCTCACTATATTTATTCATCAGCGCTTCGAATTGTTGCACAAAAGCTTTGTTCACTTAGGCACCTACCTTCTCTCGTCATTTGGAATCATGGACAAGTATTACATCTTTCCGTTCTTCACTACTATCATTCAGCACACTTTCATATTACCAAAAAAGTGAAGTAGATTAAATAGTAAGCCTTTTTGGGACCTGCTCACAATTTGAGTAGGTTCTTTTTTATGATAAATTATGAATAAAAAACATCATTCATAATCTTTCCATTAATAGTAAACAATAGGGATAAGCTTAAAGGTGGTGTGTTGAATGAAGAGCTGGTTTTTTAAAAGCGAAGTAAAGAATGATATGGAAAAAAAAGAGTGGGAGAAATTTTTGGTCCGTTCAAACGATTTCAAAAAAATATTTTATGTGAACCAAAAAACAAAGGTGCGTTTTTGCTTTTCATTCATGTCAACAATCATTGATGAAAACACATTACAAACCAATATTCTTCCTTATTTACTTGAAAAGGACTTTAATGAGCTCGATGATATTAAATTAATTGTTCCGATGTCAGATGTTCAAATTAGTGATGATGCTTCACAAATTGAACAAAAGATTTTTAACGGTTATATCCTTGTAACGATCGAGACAGAGAAAAAGAGATTTGCCTTTATCGCTGCTCAGAAAGAGATTGTAAGGACTGTCGCACCGCCAGAAGTTGAATTTAGTGTTATTGGTCCTAAAGAGTCCTTTGTGGAATCCATAGGACAAAATTTAAATTTAATTCGAAAAAGGCTTCCAATTAAAGAATTAATCGTTGAGGAGCTTACAGTTGGAAAACTTTCCAAAACAAGAGTTGGCATCATGCATGTAGAAGGGATTGCAGACCCTGAAAATCTAAACACAATCATCCAACGAATTAAAGATATTGAAATTGATAATATCGTAGATAGCTCTTATATTGTGCAGATTATTTCTGATAATAAGCACTCGCCTTTTCCTTTGTTATTAGATACGGAAAGACCCGATCGGGTAGCTGCAATCTTGGCAGAAGGAAAAATTGCCATCGTAGTGGACGGATCGCCTCACATCTTGATTGCTCCAACTACCTTGGTAGAATTTTTTGGATCATTTGAGGATTACTACTTAAATTATATACTTTCTTCCTTTTTTCGTTTAATACGTTTATTTGCGGTTGCATTTTCGATTTTGATTACCCCTATCTATGTAGCAACTTTAAGCTATCATTATGAGCTTATTCCGAAGGATTTGTTAAGTACCTTGATAACTTCAAGACGAGAGGTTCCACTACCTCCTATTTTAGAAGCTCTTTTTTTGGAATTAACGATTGAACTGTTAAGAGAGGCTGGAGCGCGACTACCGACAAAAGTAGGTCAAACAATCGGTATCGTGGGCGGGATCGTAATTGGAACAGCTTCGGTTCAGGCCGGTTTAACGAGTAACGTCCTACTTATTCTTGTTGCATTATCAGCACTCGCTTCCTTTACAACTCCAGTGTACAAAATGGGTAATACAATTCGGGTACTTAGATTTCCATTCTTACTTTTTGCAGAACTATGGGGATTACTAGGGGTTGTTTTTTGCTTTATTCTCCTTATGACTCATTTACTCAGACTTACTTCGTTAGGGCGACCTTTTTTAGAGCCCCTTTATCCTTTACGAGTTCACGATTTTAAAGATGCTCTTATTCGTTTGCCCTTTAGTAAACAAAACATGCGGCCACAATTTTTAAGAACTGAACAGCCTGTTCGTTTTAATAAAAAGAAAACGAAAGACAAAAAACAGGACATTGACGAATAAAGGTTCATGGAGGCTATTAAATGTCAGTATCCATTCCTGAAAAATCAAAAATTTCACACTTTCTTGTATTTTTTTTAATTAGCTCCATGCAAATCGGAATTGGGGTTCTTGGTTTTCAAAGAATTATTGCCAAAACTGCTGGATATGATGCTTGGATATCTGTCATTATCGCTGGTCTATTCAATCATATTATTATTTGGATTATGTTTAAAGTCCTTGAGTCGACAAATGGGGATTTAGTAAGTGTGCACACCTTCATATTGGGGAATAAGGTTGGAAAAATAATAAGCAGTGTGTTTACCATCTATTTTGTTCTATTAGCAACAGCTGTCCTGAGAACCTATATCGAAATCATTCAAGTTTGGATGTTTCCTGATTTAAAAACGTTTTGGTATGCCTTTGCCTATCTCTTAGCAACCATTTACATAATTTATGGTGGCTTTCGAACGGTTACAGGAATTGCCTTTTTCTGTACCGTTTTGCCTAGCTATTTAATCTTAACTTTTGCCTATACTGTTCCTTTCTCTAATTTTGAAAGTATTCTACCCATTTTTGATCATAAGCTGAAAGATATTTTTTTGGCAACAAGGGATATGAGCTTAACTTATTTAGGGTTTGAAACGTTAATGATGTACTACCCATACATAAAGAACCCAGAAAAATCAAAAAAATGGGCACACCTTGCCATTTTATCAACAACTTTTCTTTATACGGTCCTAACCATTATTACTTTTGCTTATTTTTCAGAAGGACAGCTTGAAAAAACAGTTTGGGCAACATTAAGTATGTGGAAAATCGTTCAATTACCATTTGTAGAAAGATTTGAATATATTGGAATTGCCAATTGGAACTTAATTATATTACCGAATATATGCATCGCAATCTGGTGTTCAAGCCGAATTCTAAAGAGGACTGTAAATATAAAACAAAAAAAAGGCGTCATCTTAATCGCCCTGCTATGCCTTGTCAGTTTAAACTTTTTTGAGACTCGTGATCAAATTAATTGGTTAAATGATTTAACGGGAAAAATAGGGTTTTATGTGAATTATTTTTACATTCCATTCTTATTGGTTACTGTTTTAATTGTCAGGAAGGTGAAGAAAAAATGACAAATCGATTTGGAGTAGGGCTACTCTCTCTCTTTTTCTTAACAGGCTGTGTTCAAAAAGAAATACTAGATGATATTGCTATCGAAATTGCTCGTGGCTATGATTGGAAGGAAGAAGATAAAATAGAAGGAACAATGCTTGTTTATAATTTTCAACCTGACAAATCGATTAAAAACACCACTTTAACAACAACAGCATCTACAAGCAGAGAATTAGTAAATTACTTACAAGAACAGTCTCCTGAACCGTTATCAGAGGGTAGCTTAGAGGTTTTTTTATTTGGAAAAAAATTAGCCAATGAGGGATTGATCGATTATCTCGATGCTCCCATAAGAAATGCCAGCATTGGAGCAAGGTTATTTTTAGTCGTTGTGGATGGAAATGCTAAAGAATTACTTAATGGGAACTATGGAAATAGAGGGAATGCCATTTTTATTTCGAATTTACTTCTTCATAATATCAAATACGAAAACCTTCCTAAAACCAATTTGCAACTGTTTTTCCGCGATTATTATGAAGTTGGGAAAACAGGGTTTTTACCACAAATAAAAAAAATAGATGATAATAAACTCGAATTAAATGGAATTAGCTTTTTTAAAACAGATAAAATTAGGGTGATCGATACGCTTGAGACTGAAAAGATGTTTTACTTTAAACTTCTTGTTGATAAGTTCAGCGAGGGCTCTCATATAGTAGAACGTGATGCTGATAAAGCGGTAATCCGCAGTATTTCATCGAGGCATAAAATGAAAATTACGAAACGCGACCCGTATACTGTAACTGTTCATATAAAAATTAGGGGTATAATACGAGAATATACTGGCCCTGGAACCTTGACAAAAAAGGTTATCACTAAATATGAAAAGGCATTGGAAGAGGAAGTAACGAAAGAGTGTGAAGCGTTGATAAAACGATTTCAAGAACAAGAAATCGACCCAGTTGGTTTAGGTTTTTTTATACAAACAAGAACACGAGGATTACACTTGAAAAAAGACTGGGAAGAATCAGATATGTATAAAAATTTAACTGTCAAAGTTGTAACAGATGTAAAAGTCCTTGAATCTGGAGTTATAGAATAAGAAAAGCGAAAAGCGCCTAAGGAATTGTTGTATGTCCTTTAGGCGCTTCTCTTTTATTCAGAAGTTGAAAACATATATTTTTTGTAGTGAAATCTAATCGAGAAAATAAGGCCGATTGCGAGCATATTCCCCCAAAGTGAGCTTCCTCCGTAACTGACAAATGGTAGTGGGATTCCGGTAATAGGAAGTACACCGATTGTCATTCCAATGTTTTGAAAGACATGGAACGTGATCATGCTAATCACCCCTACACAAACATAGGTGTAAAAATCATTTTTCGTCTCCATGCCAATTTTCGTGATTTGATAGATTAACAAAAAGAATAGACTGATCAGGATACTTGCCCCGATAAATCCAAACTCTTCACCAACCACACTAAAAATAAAATCAGAATGGCTCTCAGGTAGATATACTTCCCGCTGACCATACCCCTTACCTGTCGTCTCTCCTGAACCAATAGCTAAGAGTGACCTTGTTAATTGGAAACCAGTCGTGCTTTGATAGTTATAAGGATCTAGCCACGAATAAATTCGACCAAATTGATACTCCTTAACCCCTAGATACTTTTCCAAAATTTCTGGTTTCCATAATACAAAGTAGAAAATGATGGCTACAAGAGTAGTCCCCACACTAAAGATAGGCACTAAAATTCGCCATGAAACCCCTGAAATAAACAACATTCCTAAAAAGATAGAAATAAAGACAAGCGATGTTCCTAAATCAGGCTGTTGCATGACTAACACTAATGGGAATAAAGTGATCAAACCCATCTTTATCATTAACCAAAAATCTGATTGGATTGTTTTCAAGCGATACTTTTGATGATGTTCAACGATTACTCTTGCTAAAGCTAAGATGATAAAGACCTTTACAAATTCAGATGGTTGTAGTGATCCCATTCCAGGAACCTTAAACCAACTTTTTGCCCCATTAATCACTGGGGCTATACTTGCTGGAGCTACTATCAAGAAAAGCAACAAACTGATTCCCAAACCATACACATACCAACTGAGCTTCTTTAATTGGTCCGAATCAAAATGAATAACTACCGCAATAATTCCCGTACCTACGAAGTACCAAACCAATTGTTTAATTAAAAATTTATCAATATATTGGCCAGATTTTTGTGCACTATATATCGAAATACAACTAGCTAAAAACAGTAAAAATAAAATTAATATAAGATTATAATCAAGTCTAGACGTTGATGTATTTTTCGTACTCATAAATTTTTGCTCCTTTGTTAACCAATGTCCTAAATCTTAATTATATTTTTATTGTGAGAAAATCACAACTTTATTTATTTTCCATCATGAAAATATCGCTCTTGTATATCTTCAACCATCCATGTGAGGTTATTAGGTACTTGTGGAATACTATAACCGATGTAGATTGGTGTAGTAATGAACCTTGGAACGATTTTTACGAACATTTCACCATCAAAATCATAGAAAAACAGATTATAGCTACTACAATGAAATGGAAAATCATTTAACAAATAAGAGACAGCTGTTTTAACATAGCTAGAAAACGCCTTAATTTGTCGTTGATTCGTCATCCGTACATTAAACTCGTAAAATCCGATGCTCGGTTTTGATGAAAGGGTAAAATCGACTCCATTTTTTTGGTCAATAATATAGCCTTTTAGACACTCTTTATTAATCTTCTCTTTATAGTCAATATCATACAAGCCAATGATTTGCATATGTGGATGTGCGATAGTTCCTCCTGAAAACGGACCATGATTTTTGAAAAACAATACAGATTTGTACTCCCCAGACTCCTCCATCTTCATCCAATGTTTAATACCAAATGATAGTAATCTTTCTAAAAAGGAGTCCTCATAGCGGGATATTTCCCCCTGGCAATCATCTGTTTCAATAAGTACTGTTTGGTATGCATTCTCGTGAACAGGGAATTTATTTTTCAACAATATAATAGGACCGTCTGTCGCAATAATATCGGTCAACTCTTCTCGTGCACAAAAAGGACAAGGCTGCTGTTTATTTCGAATATTCTCTGGCTTCTTCCGTCCAATGGTTGTATTGAAATGAAGGTGACTATTCCCCATCGATTTTGACTCCCCTATCTATTTTATCGTTCCTTCTATTTTATAGAACTTTGATTAGCTTTACGATGTTTCTGCTTAAATTGATTGAAAATAAGTTGTCGATTTATAAATCAAATTTTATTGATTTTATAGTTGCGCTACTGCCCTAATGCCAATATAATGTAATTACATCAAAAATAATTGATTAATAAATTTACTAAAGGGAGTTGTTCAAATGTTTAAAAATCTAAAATCTTTATTCCGAAAAAGTTCAAGTGATAATTGCTGTAGTATTGAAATCAAGGAGGTTACCTCCGATACAAAAGACTGTTGTGGCATTAAAGTTGAGGAAGTAAAAGAGGAACAAGCAGATTAACCCTAAATTGATTATAGAATGAAGTTGGCCAGAGATTGTTAGCAATCTTCTGGTCATTTTTTATTTCGTTTTAAAGGATTTTATCAATTTTAGTAGAATTAAAACTAATAAAACTTAACGAAACTTGACGAAACCAGACAAAAGTCACTGCAAAAGTGAAAGTAACTGCTTATAGTTAATGGAAAGGAGGAATGTAAATGGAGGATAAAGTCTATACCCCAGATGAAGTGGCCAAAATTTTTCAAATATCTAAGCATACTGTTTATGAACTTATTAAACGCGGTGAGCTTAATGCATTTAAAATTGGTAATAAAATGCGGATTGAGCAGGTGGAGCTTGATCAATTTAAGGAGAAGCAGAAAGCACCATCACAGCACCAACATGCAACAAAGGAAGTTGATTATCCAAAGCCACTTAGACTAGCTGGGAGCCATGATATATTGGTCGAACAGCTGATCAAACATACTTCCTTATTGGGGAATGATATTCATATCCATCCTACATATATCGGTAGTTTAGAGGGATTGATGATGCTCTATCGAGGTCAATGTGATATAGCGGCCATCCACTTGATGGACCCCACATCACAAGAATATAATTTACCATTTATTAACCAGCTCTTTGTTCATGAGAAGATCTCCTTAATTCGGTTTGCAACACGTGAGCAAGGATTAATTTTACCAAAAGGAAATCCTAAAAAAATTAGTAAGATATCAGATTTGGCAAGAGCTGATATTAAATTTGTTAATCGTCAAAAGGGCTCGGGTACTAGATTTTTATTTGACTCTTTACTTGCGCAGGAAAAAATCAGCCCTAAAAACATTACTGGCTATGAGGTAGTGGAATGGAACCACCTTTCTGCTGCTTCCTATATTAGTAGAGGGGCTGCAGATGTTACGTTTGGTATCCAAGCAGCTGCCAATCACCTTAATTTAGACTTCATTCCCATTGCACGAGAGCAATTTGATTTTGTTTTAAAGTGGACGGAAGAAAATAAAGAAACACTAACAAGATTAGTAGAATTATTGCAAAGTGATTCGTTAAGAGATGGATTAAAAGATTGCCCTGGTTACGACTTAGAGCAACTAGGAACAGCTATAATTGAATTTTAAAAGGAGTGTTATTCGATGAAGAAAAAACGATTTTTCCTCGTATTATTATTAGCCCTATTTGTAGTTATTTCAGGTTGTTCCAATCAAACTACAGACAAAAAGAAGGAAGATAAAGTCGTTCAAAACAAAGACTTGATTTTAGCTACCACAACAAGTACACAAGATAGTGGATTACTGGACATACTTCAGCCTCTGTTCGAGGAAGAGAGCGGTTATAAAGTGAAAACAATCGCTGTGGGAACGGGACAAGCTCTTGAGATGGGTAAAAAAGGTGAAGCAGATGTCCTCCTTGTGCATGCGCCAGCTGCTGAAATGGAACTTATGGATAGTGGTGATGCCATAAATCGTAAACGTGTCATGTATAATGATTTTATTATTATTGGTCCTTCATCCGACCCTGCTGGAATTAAAGGTCTTGATGTAAAGCAAGCATTTGAAAAAATAGCAGCAGCTAATGCTACATTTATTTCTCGTGGAGATGATTCAGGTACACATAAGAAGGAATTAGCGATTTGGAAGTCTATCAATGTTGATCCTAAAGCAGCGGACAATTACTTGGAAACGGGTCAAGGTATGGGTCCAACATTGAACGTTACGGTGGAAAAACTAGGTTATACGTTAACTGATCGAGCAACCTTTCTAGCTCAAGAAAAAAACTTAAAGGACCTTACACTTTTGGTAGAAGGCGATGAGGATTTACTTAATATTTATCATGTGATGCAGGTGAATCCTGAAAAACATGATAAGGTAAATTCAGAAGGTGCAAAGGCATTTGTTGAATTTTTAATTGATGAAGAAACACAGCAAGTAATTGAAGACTTCGGAAAAGAGGAATTCGGTCAGTCGTTGTTTTTTAAATATACTGAGTAGATTAGGATGGCTGACAGTTAGGAGGCAACATGGATTTATTAATCGGTGGCTTTATTAAAGCGTGGCAAATGATCATAAGTGGGGATCAAGAAATTTTTAAAATCACCTGGTTAACTATTAAAGTTTCGATGACCGCGATTTTAGTTAGTACATTGGTTGGTATTCCCTTAGGTGTCCTATTAGGGTTACTACGATTTCCAGGTAGAAAAATAGTGCTAGTATTCATTAATATTGGGATGGGGCTTCCCCCTGTCGTAGCAGGGCTATGGATTACTATTTTTCTTTGGAGGTCGGGTCCTCTAGGCTGGCTTTCTTGGTTATACACACCAACAGCGATTATTTTGGCCCAAATTCTTGTTTCCCTTCCAATTGTAGTTGGTTTAACAAGTTCGGCTTTTCAACAAATTGATGGAAAGTTTCTGATGCAGCTCAAAGCTTTAGGTGCGACGAAAGGACAGACGTTATTTCTTTTGTTAAAAGAAACAAAAGTAGCTATTTTAGCAGCGGTGATTGCTGGACTTGGAAGAATATTAGCAGAAGTCGGTGCCGCGATGATGGTTGGGGGTAATCTTCGTGATGAAACGAGGATACTCACCACCTCAATTGTGATGGAAGTATCGAAAGGAAATTTTGATGTTGCTTTAGCCCTATCCTTTATTCTAATGACCATCGCATTTATCATTACGTTTATTTTAACCTTTCTTCAGCAGAGGAGTGGCAGTTCAAGATGATCCCCATTTTAGAAATGGAAGATGTTCAATATCGAGTTAGAGATAAAATAGTTTTGGATATTCCCTCCTTTGAACTTTACGAAGGAGACTTTTTAGGAATTATGGGACCTAATGGTGCTGGAAAAAGTACGTTTTTAAAACTGCTAGCTTTTTTAGATAATCCTATAGAGGGTGCTACACTTTATCGTGGGGAAAAATGGACAGCTAAAACGATTCCGCTTCCTTTGAGAAGAAACTTTTCGGTTGCTCTGCAGCAGTCCTTGCTGATTCAAGGGACCGTTTTTGAAAATGTCGCTATCGGACTAAAATGGCGGAAGGAACCGAAAGATGTTGTGAAAATGAAAGTAACAGAAATGCTAGAACTATTCGAAATAAGTCATTTAGCCTTTAAAAACTCACATCAGTTGTCAGGTGGGGAAGCACAGCGTGTAAACTTAGCCAGAGCTTTAGTTATCCAACCTGAAGTACTTTTCTTAGACGAGCCCTTCTCTGCATTGGACTTTCCAACAAAGATGAAATTAATAGATGATTTTCAAAAGATTGTTCACTTAACAAAAACGACCACCGTCTTTATCAGCCATGATTTACTAGAAATCCAATCCCTTTCCAACCGATTACTTTTCTTAATGGAAGGTAAAGTCCAACAAGTAGGAGCAACAAATACAGTCCTACAAAACCCAACCCCAGCAACAGCCAAATTCCTCGCCCCCTGGAAAAAACACCTACCAATTTTAACGCTTTAAAGGATGTGGGGACAGTCCCCCGCTCCTTTAACGTGTTAACGCGCTCGGGGACTGTCCCCGAGCGCGTTGGTGTGTTAAAGTGTATCTTTTGGGAATAGGATGTTTACTTGTGTTCCTTTTCCTAGTGAACTATTAACTTCGATTTTGCCGTTATGGGCATCGACTAGTGCTTTGACGATGGATAAGCCTATTCCAATGCCCCCCGTTTTTCGATCTCTTGATTTATCACCGCGATAAAATCGTTCGAAAACATGTGGAATGTCTTCCTCAGGTATACCAGATCCCTCGTCTTTAATAGAAAAGCCGACCATTTCGTCCTTCTCAACGACGGACAATGACACTCCATTACCTTCCGGTGTATATTTAAGGGCATTGTTAATAATATTCGTTAAAATTTGAATCACTCTATCCTTATCGCCCGAAAAGCCGGCTGAGCGTTCTGTAGACTCTACTTTTAGGTCAACGCCTTTTTGCTTAAAGGAGAGGGAAAAAGATTCATACATTCTCTTTACTATTTCATCTGGGATCAGTTTAACCTTTTCTAATTTTATTTGCGGATTTTCTGCAGCCAATAGTTTTTCAAGTTCATTAACTAATCGAACGAGTCTCATCAGTTCTTCGTGACTTTGTTCAAGACGCTTAGGTGTCGGGTCCCAAATACCGTCTTGATAGGCTTCAATTTGGCTCCTTAGCGTAGCAAGTGGCGTTCGAAGTTCATGAGCTAAGTCCCAAGTGAATTGCTTACGTAGCCTTTCCTCTTTCGCTAAAGAACGAGCAAGCTCATTAAAGGAAATGGCCAATTCCTTCATCTCTTCTGACAGGTTATCTAGTGGTATTTCAATATCATGCTGATGCTTCTTCAATGCTTTAGCCCCAAGGGATAGCTTTTGAAACCCTTCAGTTAACTTTCTGGAAAAAAGTATACTCATAATAAAAGCCAACAGAATAGTTAAGGCAACAGCGACAAGTATATATTGTTGAATGGCTTTTAAAAAGTTGGATTCTGCATCGATTAATTCAATCGGATAAAAAACAGTCATTTTTCCAATCTTTTTATCCTTTAAATGAATAGAGTACGTTTCGGCTTGAAAGTTATCTTCTGAAAACTTTGGACTGCTAATCCCTAGCTCCTCTAGCAAGCCTCTTATGGAAGTAGAGTCAATAATTAACTCATTATATTCATCATAGACAAGGTAGAATAACTGATCCATCATCCCATGCTCATGCATGATATAAAAGGCTGTTTCACCAGTGAGAAAACCCTTTTCTTTATATTCCTTTTTCAGTTCCTCTTCCACCCTGCGAATTTGGTCCTTCCTATTTGTATCTAAGTAACTTTGAAAGCTTTCCTCAAAGCCTCCTTGGACAAAGAGGCTTACTAAAACAATTCCACTCATGGAAACTAATAGAAGATGAAAAAGAATCTTAGCGCGAAGGGTTTGCAACATCCTTTTTCCCTCCAAACTTATACCCCATCCCAAACACGGTTAAGATATACTCTGGAGTTCTCGAGTCTACCTCCATTTTTTTGCGGAGATTTTTTATATGAGTGTCTATACTTCGCTCATATCCTTCGTAATACATACCTTCTTCTTGGATTTTTTCTAATAAATCTAATCGACTATAAACCCGACCAGGGTAATCTGCCATATTTGTAAGCAATTTATATTCAATTGGTGTTAAGGTTACAAGTTCATCACCAACCAGTACTTCTTTTTTTAATGGATCTATCGTTAAATGTCTTTGATTAAAAGATAGAATTCCGTTTTCTGGTTGGGTTTGTGCCTGAACTGGAGCTTTTTGAGTTCGTCTTAAAATGGCCTGAACGCGGACAATGACTTCTCTTGGACTAAACGGTTTGGTAACATAATCATCTGCTCCGATCACAATTCCATTAATTCGATCGTCTTCTGCAGATTTGGCTGTTAACATTAATATGGGCAAATCCGATTCCATTCGAACAAGACGACATACTTCTTCCCCTGAAATATCAGGTAGCATTAGGTCTAGTATCATTAAATCTGGCTCAAAGGATTTCACCTTTCGTAATGCTTCAACACCATTTTCTGCTGATTGAATTTCAAAACCTTGTCGCTCTAAATATGCTTCTAAAACCTCTATAATTCCTCTTTCATCATCTACGATTAATACTCTAGTCACTATGCTCACGTCCTTTCACCCTCATCATACTATTTTTTTCCTCAATTTTTATCGATGTCATAAAATCATCATAAAAAAAAAGGAAAGCAGACGCTTTTTACTTAAAAGGATCGAGTATTTAATAAACTACAATCAACTATTAATCATCTTCATAAATTCCACACAAGTTCTTCATATCATCTTCACGGCTATTGTTTATTCTTTAGATAAGAAATCGAAACCAAAAAACATTTCGAAAGTACACTGCTTCAATGGTATGGTGGGGCCATTCCAATGATTGCAACAGACTTAGTAAGTGTTGGTTCAAATAATGAACAATGAAATGAAGTATCTCTCAAAAATCCGAAACTGGATTTCCAGTGCTTTCCCTTTGAACACTAACTTTTTCGCCACACTGATGTGGCAAAACCTCCCTTTTTTCTATAATGTTATAGGTAGCGGAATCCATGTTGATTCCGTTATTTTTTTGCCTTCCTTTACTAATAATTACAATTTTGGTGGTTGTAGTGCTTTCAT